>NZ_LT821259.1:737247-2623581 GCF_900169535.1 Cohnella massiliensis | reverse complement strand
AAGTCCGGTGATAAAGTCCGCGTAAGCAGGCTTTTATCACGGTTTTGTCGAATTAATATCGTAACACGACTATCGAAAGAGTGATTAGGTATGAAAGCCCGCAAGTCATCGGCTATCCAGCCTCAGATGTTCCAATTCGTGGATATGGATGAACTCGTGCCGAAAAAGCACATCCTGCGCCAACTGAACGAAGCGCTTGATTTTTCCATCGTTCATGATTGGGTGGCGCCTCTATATACGGAACGTACCGGCCGCCCGGCGGCTGACCCGGAGCGGATGGTTCGACTGATGCTGCTTTCGTATTTGTTCAACCATTCCGAACGGGAATTGTATCAACTGTTGCCCATGCATGCGGGCTATTTGTGGTTTTGCGGACTGGATTTCGAATCCGTCGTGCGCCCGGACTCATCGCGGCCGTCCCTGCCGGATCGGACGACCTTGGTGAAGACCCGGAAATTGTGGCGAACGCACGGTGTTTTTGAGAAGCTGATGAAACATGTCGTCGATCAGTGCATCGCCGCGGGACTGGTCCAACCCGATGTGCATGTCGGCGTCGACGGCACCCAGGTACGGGCCAACGCATCCATTCACAGCTTGAAAGAAATCACCCTGGCCCCGGTGGAGTCGATTGAAGACTATTTGGCTCGCATGGCCCGGCAAGATGAAGAGACCGGTGGTGTCGCCCATGATTCCGATGATGACCGACAGCCGCCCGCACCGCCCGCGCAAAAAGAGCGGCTGCTGGAAGACGAAGCGACGCATGAAGATTTTCATGGCAAAACGTTCTCGAACAAGACCCACCGCAGCGTAACGGATCCGGATGCCCGCTTGTACAAAAAGAGCAACGGTCAGGAAGCGCATTTGCGGTATTTGGTGCATGATGTGACGGATATCAAATCCGGCGTCATTCTGTCTACGCAAGCGAGCATCGCGTCCGGAACGGCTGAGCGTGAAACGAGCTTGCGGCAGCTCTTCGCGATCCGTTTTGCCCATCCGCAAATCCGGATTCGGACGCTTTCTGCCGATAAAGCCTACGGTACGACAGATTATCTGCAAGCGTTGTTCGAGCAAGGGATTGTTCCCCTGGTTTCGCTTCGCAACCTGACACTGGAAGATGTACCTGCTTGGAAACGTCAAACGAACGATCCGGAGAAACAACGCAAACGGCTGGCCAAAATCCGGGAAATCCAAATTCGAAACAAAGCCAAACGAATTCAGCTTATGGGTTCTGACCGTCTTCTGCACAATTTGCGGACGGGGTGCGAGCATGTGTTTGCCGAAAGCAAAGTCGCGCATGGCCTGGGCCGCGCACGGAGCCGTGGATTGGACTGCATGCAAGAGCAGGCGGTGCTCACGGCCATCGTTCAAAATCTGAAAAGACTGTGCCGGTTTAAGAAAAAGCGACCACAAACCGGTGTTTTGGCATGTCCAAAACCGAAATCCGTGATGATGGAGGCAGTGTCGGACCTGCTCATTTCGGCGCTGGTTGGGTTGTTTTCCTCTTTTTTTATGCCGAAGAGACGGTTACAACTGACCTAAATCACCGGACTTNGGTTCTTACCGTCATCTGCAAAAGTTGCGGACGCGGTGCGAGCATGTGTTTGCCGAAAGCAAAGTCGCGCATGGCCTGGGCCGCGCACGGAGCCGTGGATTGGACTGCATGCAAGAGCAGGCGGTGCTCACGGCCATCGTTCAAAATCTGAAAAGACTGTGCCGGTTTAAGAAAAAGCGACCACAAACCGGTGTTTTGGCATGTCCAAAACCGAAATCCGTGATGATGGAGGCAGTGTCGGACCTGCTCATTTCGGCGCTGGTTGGGTTGTTTTCCTCTTTTTTTATGCCGAAGAGACGGTTACAACTGACCTAAATCACCGGACTTCTAAATTTTAAAAAAATTAGGGTTGAGATTTCGGGGTAGTGGGTCTTTTTTTTGCCTTCTTACGGCACTTCATTTTCGTATAAATAATTACTCATCTCGCCTATGGACGCACGCTTGAGTGCCGCAAATATTCGGGATCCCCGGCAGTTCCGCCATTCCGGGGATGCCGCCGGGTTTCGTGAACATGCGTTTTTGCCGGGCATGAGCGTTCGCATGTTCAAGGGAGCGGCGAAATGTGCTAAAGTAAGGTTACTCTGAATAATGAAATGGATGGGAAGCCTTGTGAGAACGGATTTGCGTGCCGCGCTGAAGGCCCGAACCCGGGTCGGCGACGGAGCGATGGGAACCTACCTGTATCAGTTGGGGGTTCCGATCGGCGTATCGTTTGAAGAATACAATTTGCTGAACCCGGAATTGATCGCGGACGTTCACCGCCGCTATATTTCGGCCGGCGCCGAAGTGATTGAGACGAACACGTTCTCCGCCCAGCGCTCGAAGCTGGCCCGATTCGGGCTGGAAAACAAGACGGAGGAAATCAACGCGGCGGGGGTGGCGATCGCCAGGCGCGCGGCGGGCGATCAAGCGTACGTGGTGGCGTCCGTCGGCTCCGTCAAAGCCGGCCAGCGCAGCGACGCGAGCGATGCCGAGGTGCGGCGCGACTTCGAGGAGCAGCTCGGCGCGCTGATCGCAGCGGGGGCCGACGGCGTCCTGCTCGAAACGTTTACGGATTTCGCGGAAATGTCGCTCGCCGTCTCGATCGTCCGCAAGCAAAGCGATCTGCCGGTCATCTGCCAATTCGCGGTCGGAGACGCGGCCCGGACGCACGACGGCGTTCCCCTTCCCGACGCGTTCGCGCGGCTTGCGGCCGGAGGAGCCGACGTCATCGGCTTCAACTGCCGCAGCGGGCCGGTCGGCATCCTGCGCGCGCTGGAGGAGCTGCCGGGCGGGCTCGGCATGCCGCTGTCGGCGTTCCCGAACGCGGGGCTGCCGGAATACGTGGACGGCAAAGTCGTCTATCCGGCGTCGCCCGACTACTTCGCGACGAACGCGCGGCGGTTCGCCGACGCGGGCGTGCGGCTGCTCGGCGGCTGCTGCGGCACGACGCCGGAGCATATCGCCGCGATCGCGGGCGCCTTGAAAGGCTACGAGCCCGACGCCGCTCCGGCGGCGGACGGCGCGGAGCCGCGCGAGCCGGAGCGGATCGAGGTCGCCGAGCCGGAACCGGTTCCGCCCTCGCCTCCGGCCCGGGAGCCTTCGATCGTCGATCTCGTCCGCGAGCGCCATACGGTCATCGTCGAGCTCGATCCGCCCCGCGATCTGGACATTTCCCGCTTCATGGCGGGCGCCGAAGCGCTGAAGGCGGCCGGCGCCGACGCGCTGACGATGGCCGACAACTCGCTGGCGGTGACGCGCATGAGCAACATGGCGCTCGGCGCGCTGCTCAAGGAACGGGTCGGCATCCGGCCGCTCGTTCACATCGCGTGCCGGGATCGCAATTCGATCGGCACGCAGTCGCATATGATGGGCTTCGATGCGCTCGGCATCGACCATGTGCTGGCGGTAACGGGCGACCCGGCGAAGTTCGGCGATTTGCCCGGCGCGAGCTCGGTTTACGACATGACCTCATTCGAAATCATTCGCATGATCAAGCAGCTCAACGCCGGCATCGCGTTTTCGGGCAGACCGCTCAAGCAGAAGGCGAACTTTGTCATCGGGGCGGCATTCAATCCGAACGTCAAGCATCTGGACAAAGCGGTGCAGCGGCTCGAGAAAAAGGTGGAGGCGGGCGCCGACTACATTATGACGCAGCCGGTGTACGATTCCGCCCAAATCGAAAAAATCGCCGAAGCGACGAAAGGCATCGGCATTCCGATTTTTCTCGGCATTTTTCCGCTGGCCAGCGGCCGCAATGCCGAATATTTGCACAACGAGGTGCCCGGGATTCAATTGTCCGACGAAGTCCGCCGCCGGATGCGGGGGCTCGAAGGGGCCGAGGGAAGGGCCGAAGGGATCGCGATCGCCAAGGAGCTTCTCGATACGGCCATGAAGCACTTTAACGGAATCTACTTGATGACGCCGTTTCTTTTTTACGAGATGACCGCGGAGCTGACCCGGTACGTCGCCGCGAGCCGATCCGCCGAAACGCGAAAATCGCGGTAGTTTGCTCTACCCCTTGTCCGGGCCGGAATTTTCAAGTAAAATTAATCAATATGACTTCCGGGGCCGTCCCCTTCCGAAGAGGACGGCCGCTTTTCCGGAAGCGGGCGCCAAGTACCGTCACACATGCGTACAGCGTCGATTGCGCAGGCTGATTGTATCGTTATCCTGCAGTATGCGAGGGACATCATCGGGCAACAATGGAAGAATGTCCGACGTCTCGCGAGAGCGCTGCGAGGACCGACCGGAGGGAAGAGTTGCATGGCGATCAAACTGATCAATATCGGTTTTGGCAACATCGTTTCGGCGAACAGGATCATATCCATTGTCAGTCCGGAATCGGCGCCGATCAAACGGATCATCCAGGAAGCGCGGGACAGGCATATGCTGATCGACGCGACGTATGGCCGCCGCACCCGCGCGGTCATCATTACCGACAGCGATCACGTCATTTTGTCGGCCGTTCAGCCGGAAACGGTTGCGCACCGGCTATCCACCAAAGATGACGAACATGACGAATGAAACGGGGAAGTCCATGAAAAAAGGTTTGCTCATCGTACTGTCAGGCCCGTCCGGAGTCGGCAAAGGCACCGTATGCGCTTCGCTGCGCCGCCGGATGCCGGAGCTCGTCTATTCGGTTTCGGCCACGACCCGTCCGCCCAGAGAGGGAGAGAAGGACGGCGTCAACTATTTTTTCAAGACGCGGGAACAGTTTCTCGATATGCTCGCCTCCGACGCCTTGCTCGAGAGCGCGGAGTACGTCGGGAACTTTTACGGCACGCCCCGCGAATTCGTCGAGCGCACGATCGCCGAAGGCAAAGATATCATTCTTGAAATCGAAGTTCAGGGAGCTCTCAAGGTAAAGGAGAAGTTTCCCGAAGGCGTGTTCGTGTTCCTGCTGCCCCCGTCGCTCGGCGAACTGAAGCAGCGGATCGTCGGACGCGGCACCGAATCGCAAGACAAGATCGACCATCGCTTGTCCGTCGCGGTCGAGGAGATGAATCTGCTTAACAAGTACGACTACGCGGTCGTGAACGACGAGATCGATCGCGCGTGCGAGCGGATCCAAGCGATCATAACGGCCGAGCATTGCAAGCGCGAGCGGTTCCAGCATGAGCTGATCGCGGAATTGCAGGACCTGACCACGGCCAAAAACGGATCGGAGAGATGAACCATGCTTTACCCTTCTATTGACGAACTGGTAAGGAAAGTCGACAGCAAATATACGCTCGTCGTCGCGGCGTCGAAGCGGGCCCGGAGCTTGCGCGAAGGCAAGCAATCCGAGCTGATCTCGCCCAAATCGCATAAATTCGTCGGCGTCGCGCTCGAGGAAATCTATCACGAGTTTATAAACGTAGAAACGATTCAACCGGAAGAAGCCGTGCAAGCCGAATCGGAGAACGAATGAGAAAACAACCCTCGCGGTTGTTTTTTTCATCGCGGCAACAAGTTTTCGCGCATTTTTCAGATTGACGGGGGAGGGAACGCCATGTCTGGACCGCTTGCAGGCAAGACAATCGTGCTCGGGATTACGGGGGGAATCGCCGCGTACAAGGCGGCGACGGTTTGCGGCCGTCTCGTGTCGCTCGGGGCCGAAGTCCGCGTCATCATGACGGACGGCGCGCAGCGTTTCATCGCGCCGCTTACGCTGCAGACGCTGTCCCGGCATCCGGTGGCGACGGATACGTTCGACGAAAGGGACGCGTCCAAAGTGCAGCACATCGACTGGGCCGACGCCGCCGACCTGGTCGTCGTCGCTCCGGCCACCGCGAATATCATCGGCAAAATGGCGGCCGGCATCGCCGACGACATGCTCAGCACGACGCTGCTCGCGACAACGGCGCCGGTGCTGATCGCCCCGGCGATGAACGTGCACATGCTGGAGCATCCGGCCGTCGTGCGCAATCTCCAGACGTTGGCCGAGCGGGGCGTCCGGTTCGTCGAGCCGGGAACGGGACAGCTCGCTTGCGGCTACGTCGGCAAGGGCCGGCTCGCCGAGCCCGATGACATTGCGGCGGCCGCCGCGCGGCTGCTGGCGACGGACAAGCCGCTGGCGGGCAGGCGGGTACTCGTCACCGCGGGCGGAACGATCGAGAGGATCGATCCGGTCCGCTACATTACGAACGATTCGTCGGGCAAAATGGGCTTCGCGCTCGCCGAGACGGCGCTGCTGCTGGGCGCGGACGTGACGCTCGTATGCGCCCGGACGGACGGCGCGCCGCCTGCGGGGACGAAGCTCGTGTCCGTTCGCTCCGCGGAGGAAATGCTCGAAGCCGTCATGGCGCGCGCGGGCGAAATGGACGCCATCGTTATGGCAGCCGCGGTCGCCGACTACCGGCCCAAAGCCCCGCTCGAACGGAAAATGAAAAAAGGGCCGGAGACGCTGACGCTGGAGCTGGTCCGCAATCCCGATATTTTGCAGAAGGTCGGAGAGTGGAAGGCGGATCGGATTCACTCCGGCAAAACGCCGTTCGTCATCGGCTTCGCGGCGGAAACGGACGAAGTGGAAAAGCATGCGACGGACAAGCTCAGGCGCAAGCGCTGCGATTTGATCGTCGCCAACGACGTTTCGCAGGAAGGCGCGGGCTTCGGCGCCGATACGAATATCGTGAGCGTCTACGGGCCGGAGGGTCTGGTGGAATCGCTGCCGCTCCAGTCCAAACGGGCGGCGGCGGAACGCATCTGGCGGATCGCGGCCGCGCGTCCGCCGTGGCGCGAAGCGGGAGAAGCCGCAAAGGCCGGGCAACCGGCAGCCGCGGCGGCGGACAGCCGGACCGTCCCGGCAAGCAGCGGCCGCCCGGCTGCGACCGGGGAGGCGGCCGACGCATGAAGGTTGCCCGCGTCATCGTCGACGTGCCCAGCCGGGACACGGACCGGCCGTTCGATTACCGCATCCCGGAGCATCTCGCCCGGTGGATCGACATCGGCAGCCGGGTTGCGGTCCCGTTCGGCGGCAGGCTGCTTCAAGGGATCGTCGTCGCCGTTCCGGACCGGGCGGAGGTCGATCCGGGCAGGCTCAAGCCGGTCGAGGACGTCCTCGATTCGCTGCCTCCGCTGTCAGCGGAACTGGTGGAGCTCGGGGAATGGATCAGCCGCCGCTGGCTTTGCCCGCTCACGGTCGCGCTGCAGGCGATGCTGCCCGCGGCGCTGAAAGGAAAGACGGAGAAGTACATAGCGCCGATGCCGGGAACTCGCTGGACGGAAGCCGACAGGGCCGCGGCGCCCGGCCTCGTCGAAGCGCTCGAGCGGCAGGCTCCGCTCAAGCTGACTGCGCTCGCGAAGCAATTTCCGGATGCGGCGGACGCGATCAAGCGATGGCTGAAACAGGGAAAATTGGGGGAACGGCAGAAGGTGGAAGACCGGCTGTCGGTCAAAACCGTGCTCACGGTCGTTCCTCCGGACGAGCGGCGGCTTCGCGAGGCGCTCGCGCACATTCCGGGTCGCGCCGCCAAGCAGCGGGAAGTCCTCGAATATTTGCTCGCCCATCCCGAGCCGATCGCCCAGCAGAAGCTTGCGGACGCGGCGGGGACGAACGTCTCCGTCATTCGGGCGCTGGCCGACAAAGGCTATGTCGCCGTCGAAGCCGTCGAGGCGAACCGGGATCCGTGCGCGGACCGGACGTTCGCGCCGTCCTCGCCGATGACGCTGACCGAAGCGCAGGCGGCGGCCTTCGAGCCGATCGCGCGGGCGATCGACGAGGAGCGAAGCGAAGTGTTTTTGCTGCATGGCGTCACGGGAAGCGGCAAGACGGAAATTTATTTGCAGGCGATTCAGCGCTGCCTGACGTTGAACAAGGAAGCGATCGTGCTCGTGCCGGAAATCGCGCTGACCCCGCAGATGGTCGAACGCTTCAAAAGCCGGTTCGGCGATCTGGTCGCGGTGCTTCACAGCCGGCTGTCGAACGGCGAACGCTATGACGAGTGGCGGAAAATCCGGGACGGAAGCGCCCGCGTGGCCGTCGGCGCCCGCTCCGCGATTTTCGCTCCGTTCGAAAACATCGGGCTGATCGTCATCGACGAAGAGCACGAATCTTCGTACAAGCAGGAAGAAAGCCCGAAATATCATGCGAGGGACGTGGCGGCGGAAAGGGCGAGAAAGCACGGCGCCGCCGTCGTGCTCGGCTCGGCGACGCCTTCGATGGAGTCTTACGGCGCTGCCAAATATCCGGGCAGCGGGGTGGAAGCCGATCTTCGCCCCGTTTACGTTGCCTTGCCCGAGCGCGTCGCCGCCCGCCCGCTTCCGCCCGTGTCGATCGTCGACATGCGCGAGGAGCTGCGCCTGGGCAACCGGGCGATGTTCAGCAACCTTTTGAAAGAGAAGCTGGAGGACCGCCTCGACAAAGGGGAGCAAACCGTTTTGCTGCTGAACAGGCGCGGCTACTCCACGTTCGTCATGTGCCGGTCCTGCGGATATACGGCGCAATGCCCGCATTGCGACATCGCGCTGACGTACCATAGGGGATCGCGCAACCTGCGCTGCCACTACTGCGGCTACGCGGAACGGGAGCCGGAGGAGTGCCCGTCGTGCCAAAGCCGGCATATCCGCTTTTTTGGCACCGGAACGCAAAAGGTCGAGGAAGCGCTCGCCCTCGCGTTCCCCGGCGTCCGCGTCATCCGGATGGACGTCGACACGACGTCGGAAAAAGGCTCGCACGAAAAGTGGCTGACCGCGTTTCGCGAGCGCAAGGCGGACGTCCTTCTGGGCACGCAAATGGTGGCGAAAGGGCTCGATTTTCCTTACGTCACGCTCGTCGGGGTGCTTGCCGCCGATTCCGCGCTGCGCCTTCCCGATTTCCGGGCCCCCGAACGAACGTTCCAACTGCTGACCCAAGTGGCGGGGCGGGCGGGAAGGCACGAGCTTCCGGGCGAGGTGGTCATTCAAACGTACGAGCCGGAGCACGCCTCGATCGCGGCCGCCCGCCGCCACGACTACGGCGGCTTCGCGCTCGAGGAGCTTCGCCATCGGCGAATGATGGCTTATCCGCCGTACGGGAGGCTGATCGCCGTCACGTTTTCGCACGAACAGGTTCCGCTGCTCATGTCTCTCGGAGAAACGTTCGCCTCCAAAATGCGGGCGAGGGCGGAATCGGCCGGGCTTGCCGGAGCCGCGGGCTTGCCCGCGTTCGAGGTTCTCGGTCCCGTCGCGTCGCCGATTCCTCGGCTGAAAGATCGCTACCGTTTTCAATGTATGGTAAAATATCGGGGAGCGGATGCGGACGCTCATGCCTGGACGGCGGAAACGCTCCGCGAAATCGCGGACCCCGCCAAAAAACACGGCGTGCAAATCAGCGTCGACGTCGATCCGCAAATGATGTTATAGCCGTTTGCAACGCCAGTCTGCTTGAAAAGGAATGATGAAACCATGTCGATTCGATTGATCGTCAAACACCCGGACGATGTGCTGAGGGAAAGGGCTCAGGAGGTTACCAAGTTCAACGCGAATCTCCACAAGCTGCTCGACGATATGGCGGATACGATGTACGACGCGGATGGGGTCGGTCTCGCGGCTCCGCAGGTCGGCATTTTGAAGCGCGTCATCGTCGTCGACGCGGACGAAGAGCAAGGGCTGATCGAGCTCGTCAACCCCGAGATCGTCTCGGCGGAAGGCGAGCAGCTCGGACCGGAAGGCTGCCTTAGCATTCCGGGGCTGCAGGGCGACGTGCGGAGGGCGAACAAAGTCGTCATCCGCGGACAGGACCGTCACGGCAACCCGGTGCAGTACGAAGGAACCGGATTGCTGGCGCGCGCTTTCCAGCATGAGGTGGATCATTTGAACGGCGTGCTTTTTATCGATATAGCGGAATCGGTATACGAGGCGCGCAAGGCGGAACAGGACGGGGAATAAAATGAACATACTGTTTATGGGAACGCCCGATTTCGCCGTTCCTTCGCTTCGGGCGCTCCTGGAGCGAGGCCTGAACGTCGTCGCGGTCGTCACGCAGCCGGATCGGCCGAAAGGCCGCAAGCGGGAACTCTCCCCGCCGCCGGTCAAGGCGTTCGCGCAGCAGCGGGGACTCCGCGTGCTGCAGCCGGAGAAGCTGCGATCGCCCGACGCGGTCGCGGCCGTAACGGAGCTGGCCCCGGATTTGATCGTGACGGCTGCGTACGGCCAAATTTTGCCCAAGGCGGTGCTGGATTTGCCGCGCTTCGGCTGCGTCAACGTGCACGGCTCGCTGCTGCCGCGTTACCGCGGCGGAGCTCCGATCCAGCGCTCCATCATGAACGGGGAGCCGGTAACCGGCGTAACGCTCATGTACATGGCGGAGGGGCTCGACACCGGGGACATGATCGCCAAAGTCGAGGTCCCGATCGGCGACGACGATACGGCGGGCTCGATTTTCGCCAAGCTGAGCGACGCGGGGGCCGAGCTTCTGATCGAATGGCTGCCTCGCCTGCTCGACGGAACCGCCCCGCGGATCGCGCAGGACGATGCAGAAGCGACCTATGCGCCGAACTTGACCCGGGAAGACGAGCGGATCGACTGGAATCGGACCGCCCGGGACATTTTCAACCAGGTCCGCGGCCTGCATCCGATGGCCGGGGCGTTTACGTTTTTGAACGGGGAAGTGTTCAAAGTATGGGGCTGCCGGGCGCCGGGGGAAACGGATGCCCGACTGGCGGCCGAATGGGCCGAAGCCAAGCCCGGCACGGTGCTCGAAGCGGGCGCGGACGGCATTCGCGTGCGGACGGGCGACGGCAGCGTCGTCCTGACGCAGGTGCAGCCGGCAGGCAAAAAAGCGCTGCCCGCGGCGGAGTATGCGAGAGGGGCGCGCATCGCCCCCGGAACGGCGCTCGGTTAATACGGGCGCCGTTTTTTCGCATCGCAGCGAATCGGGAACCCCAAAATACATCACCCGCCCGATCCGGCGCAAACTAGGTTTGCGCGGACCGGAACGGGGCATGCGGAAGGACGACGAAATCGAGGTGCGAACATATCGTGGACGGTCAACATCGAAACACGCCGGGACAAACCGGCGCTAAAAAAGCCGGGCCTGCCGGGGGAACCAGAACCCGCCGGGATCCCGGGGGAGCGGGAGAGCACGGCAGGAGAACGCCGGCCAAAAGGAAGCCCGAGGGAGCGCGCGAAACCGCGCTCAACGTGCTGGAGCGGGTCGACCGGGAAGGGGCGTACAGCGGGCTTGAGCTCAACCGGACGCTGAACGAAGCGGGCTTGTCGAGGCAGGACGCGGCGCTGGCGACCGAAATCGCGTACGGCACGATTCAGAGGCTGAATACGATCGATTACGTCCTCTCGGACCGGGTGAAAGGCTGGCCGCGCAAAATCGAGCCCTGGGTGCGCAGCCTGCTCAGGCTCAGTTATTACCAGTTGCGCTTCCTTGACCGGGTGCCGGCGCACGCGGTCGTCGCCGAGGCGGTGAACATCGCCAAGCGGCGCGGCCACGCCGGCATCGCGGGCCTCGTCAACGGCACGCTGCGCGGGCTGCTGCGGGACGGCGTCGCGCCGTCATTGCCGGACGGGCTGGACGAGGCGGAGCGGATCGCGCTCGTCCACAGCTATCCGCTCTGGCTCGTCCGGCGCTGGCTTGCGGCCTACGGCGCCGCAAGGACGGAATCGCTGTGCGCGGCCGGCAACGAGCCGCCGCGAGCGTCGGCCCGCGTCAACCGGCTGCGGGCGGACCGAGACCGGCTGCTGGCCGAAATGGCCGAAGCCGGCATTGCCGCGATGCCGTCGAAGCTGTCGCCCGACGGCATCGTCGCGGTGCGCTCCGGCAGCCTCGCCGCGACGCCCTGGTACAAGGACGGCCTGCTCACGGTGCAGGACGAAAGCTCGATGCTCGTCGCCGCCGTCGCCGATCCGCGCCCGGGCGATCGCGTGCTCGATTGCTGCGCCGCCCCGGGCGGCAAGACGACGCAGCTTGCGGAGCGGATGGGCGACGCCGGCGAAGTGACGGCGAACGACATTCACGCGCACAAGGAGGCGCTCATCCGGGAGCAGGCGGCTCGGCTCGGCCTCGGCTCGATCCGGACGATGACCGGCGACGCGCTCGATCTGGCCGACCGCCTGCCGCCGCTGTCGATGGACGTCGTGCTGCTGGACGCGCCTTGCTCCGGTCTCGGCGTCATCCGCCGCAAGCCGGAAATCAAATGGAATAAGCGGCCCGAAGACATCGCCGCGCTGGCCGGCTTGCAGCGCCGCCTGCTGGAGCGGGCAAGCGCGCTGGTCCGGCCGGGGGGGACGCTAGTGTACAGCACGTGCACGATCGCACCGGAGGAAAACGAGGAAACGATCCGGCATTTTCTCTCGTCCTTTCCCGAATTCGCGCTCGACCCCGGCTGGCCGGAGGAGGCGGCTCGGCCGCTTCGCGAGGCGGGCGTTCTGACCGACGCGTTCGAGGGAATGCTGCAGCTTTTGCCCGATCAGTTCGGCAGCGACGGTTTTTTTATCGCCAGGCTCCGCAGGAAGGAAGCTTAGCCTCTCGCGAATGGCCGGGTTCTTTCTGAGCCGGCGGTTTTTATGGTAAAATAGACAGAATGGTGGTGACAAAGTGGAAAAACAAACGACGGTCAAAGGATTGGCCGATAAGCTCAATTACAAAACCGAGAAACCTTTTATTTACGACTATACGCTCGAACAGCTTCAAGATTGGGTCAAGGAGCAGGGCCAGCCGGCTTTCCGCGCCGGCCAAATCTTCGACTGGCTTTACGTGAAGCGGGTCGACGATTTCGAGGGCATGTCCAATTTGCCCAAAGCGCTTCGGGAAAAGCTTGCCGAGACGTTCAATTTCGTCACGCTGAAGGAAATTACGAAGCTGCAATCGAAGGACGGAACGGTCAAGTTTTTGTTCGGGCTGCACGACGATCACGCGATCGAGACGGTCATCATGCGCCACAACTACGGCAACAGCGTCTGCGTGACGACGCAGGTCGGCTGCCGGATCGGCTGCACGTTTTGCGCTTCGACGCTCGGCGGTTTGAAACGGAATTTGACGCCCGGCGAAATCGTCGCCCAGGTCGTTCAGGCGCAAAAGCTGCTCGACCCGGAAAACGAGCGGGTTTCCAGCATCGTCATTATGGGTTCGGGAGAACCGTTCGAAAACTATGACGCGACAATGACGTTTCTCCGCTTGATGACGCACCCGAAGGGGCTCAACATCGGGCAGCGCCACATTACGGTTTCGACAAGCGGCATCGTGCCGAATATGATCAAATTTGCGGACGAGAACACGCAAATCAACCTGGCGATCTCGATTCACGCGCCGAACGACGAGCTGCGCTCGAAGCTGATGCCGGTCAATCGGAGGTTCCCGTTCAGCGAGGTCATCGACGCCTGCAAATATTACATCGAGAAGACGGGCCGGAGAATTACGTTCGAGTACGCGCTGATCGGCGGCGTCAACGACCGCCCCGAGCACGCGGAGGAGCTCGGCAAGGTGCTCAAGGACATGCTGTGCCATGTCAACCTGATTCCGGTAAACTACGTGCCCGAGCGCGACTACGTGCGAACGCCGCGGGACGATATTTTCGAGTTCCACCGCATCCTGGTTCGCAACCGGATCAACGCGACGATCCGCAGGGAGCAAGGGCACGATATCGCGGCCGCTTGCGGCCAGCTGCGGGCGAAGCATATGGAGTCACAGGCGAGGTGAACGATGTGAAGACGGCTTGGCGAAGCCATGTCGGAAGAGTCCGGCATTTGAACGAAGACAGGGCTTGGACGGGGCAGCTCCGGAACGGCATTGCGGCGGCGGTAGTCGCCGACGGAATGGGGGGCCACAAGGCGGGGGACGTGGCAAGCGGCCTTGCGATCGACAGTTTGACGCAGTCGCTGACCGAGTGGAACGAGGATCTCTCTTCGGAGGCGAGCGAGGATCGCCTTCGGGCAATCGTTCGCAAGGCGAACGCGGCGGTTTTCGAAATGGCTTCCGGCAACGAAGCTTATTCCAACATGGGGACGACGGTCGTCCTCGCCATGGCGGACAAGGAAGCCGCGATGATCGGCCATATCGGCGACAGCCGGGCCTATCGGATGCGCGAGGGCGAACTCCAGCAGCTGACGGAGGATCATACGCTGGTGAACGAACTCGCCAAATCGGGCCAACTGAGCCCGGAGGAGGCGGCGAACCACCCGCGGCGCAACGTGCTGACGCGGGCGCTGGGAACCGACCGGGAAGTCGCGGTCGACGTCAGGCGGATCGATCTGCGGCAAGGCGACCGGCTGCTGCTGTGCAGCGACGGGCTCAGCTCCCTGGTGGAAGACAAGCTCATTCTGGATACGCTGAAGGAACCGGACGCGAATATGGAACAGATCGCGGACCGGTTGATTACGCTTGCTCTCCTGGCCGGAGGGGACGACAACGTGACGGTGGCCATCATCGATTGCGCCGAGGATGATGCCGCGGAAGGGGGAGCGTCATGATCGGTCATACGTTGAGCGGCAGGTACGAGCTGCTCGAGCGGGTCGGCGGCGGCGGGATGGCCCTCGTTTACAAGGCGAAGGACAATCTGCTCAACCGATTCGTTGCCGTGAAGGTGCTTCGCCAGCAGTTTATGCACGACGACGAATTCGTCCGCCGCTTCCGCAGGGAAGCGCAAGCCGCGGCGTCGTTGTCGCATCCGAACATCGTGAGCATCTATGACGTCGGGCAGGAAGAAGATACTCATTATATCATTATGGAATTCGTGGACGGCCGCAATCTGAACGAAATTATTCGCGAGCGCGCGCCGCTGCAGGCGGAGGAAGCGGTGCGGATCGCGTCGCAAATCTGCGACGCGCTCGATCACGCACACCAGAACCAGATCATCCATCGCGATATCAAGCCTCATAACATCCTTATCGGAAACAACGGACGGGTGAAGGTTACCGATTTCGGCATCGCCCGCGCGGTCACCTCCTCGACGATTACGCAAACGGGCTCCGTCGTCGGCTCGGTCCATTATTTTTCGCCCGAGCATGCCAAGGGCGTGACGACCGGCGAGAAGTCGGATATTTATTCGCTGGGGATCGTTTTGTATCAAATGCTGACGGGCCGTCTTCCGTTTTTGGGCGAAAGCCCGATCAGCGTGGCGCTCAAGCACCTGCAGGAGCCGTTCGAGCAGCCGCGCCTGGTCAATCCGCACATCCCGCAAAGCGTCGAAAACATCATCCTTCGCGCGATGCGCAAAAATCCGCAGGAGCGGTACGCTTCGGCCAAGCGGATGCTCGACGATCTGGAGACGTGCCTGTCTCCGCAGCGACTGAACGAACCACCGGTTTCGTTCGAGAGCGACGACGACGAGGAGGAAGACCGGACGAGGGCGATCCCGGCGCTGAAGCCGGATATGCGGCTGTCGGGCGAAGAGACGATCGTTCGCGGCGAACCGGAGTCCGATGAAGAAGAGGAAGAAGAGGAGCCGAAGCGCCGGTGGGTGATGCCGACGGTGCTCAGCGTCATTGCCGTCATCCTGATCGGGATTTTGATCTGGGCGATCATGACGCTGCGGGGATCGCTCAGTCCGGACGACGTCGAAGTGCCGACCGTCATCGGCCACGATATCCAGGAAGCGATGCAAATGTTGGAAAACGTCGGCCTGGTAGGGGTCGAGGTCGCCTCCGAGCCGAGCTCCGAATACGAAGAAGACGTCGTCATCAAGCAGAACAAGCAGGATATGTCCGTCAAAAAAGGCGCCACGGTCGAACTTACGGTAAGCAGCGGACCGCTCATGATCGAACTTCCGCCGCTCGTCGGAGGGACGTACGAGGATGCCGTCGTCAAGCTGGTCGGTCTCGGCATCGACGAGGGCAGGATCGAGAAAACGGAAACCCATGACAAGAGCGAGCCGGGCACGGTTATCCACCAGTCGCCGGGCGAGGGAACGGAGTTCAATCCGGAAACGGACACGATCGAGCTGACCGTCAGCCTCGGCGAAGAGTCGTTCCCGATGCCGAACCTGATCGGGATGACGCTTAGCGAAGCCAAAGCCGCCATTTTGCAAAACGATCTGGTGCTGCCGAAGGAAAACATCCTTTACGAGCCAAGCTACGCGACGGAGAACAAAGTATTCAAGCAGTTCCCGGCCGAGCAGAACGAATCGGTGACAGCCGGATCCGAAGTGCAAATCTGGATCAGCAGCGGCTATCCGGCCGAGGCCAAGGAGCGGAAGTACAACGTGACGGTGCCCCCCGCGCAGGAAGGCGCGCAAAGCGTCATCCGAATCGAGTATTCCGACGCGCGCGGCGACAATATCGAATGGGGCACGAAAAAAATTACGACGACGGAGACGTTCCCGGTCACGCTCGTGCTGTCGCCGAGCAAGGAAGGCTTGATCCGGATTTACCGGGACGATCAAATATTGGACGAAATTCCGATCCCGTACGAGGACGTCCCGGCTTCGGAGACGCCTGCGGTAGAGCCGTCCGGGGAACCGTCGGACAATCCGGACGCTTCCGGCGAACAGACGGACGCCGAGCAGGGAACGTTTAACGAAGACGGGAACGGAGACGGAATCGAAGGCGAAGGAGAAGGCGGAGAACAGGAGAATCAAGGATGAGCAGAGGAGGCCATACATGCCCGAAGGCATGATTTTCAAGGCGCTCAGCGGCTATTATTACGTCAAACGGGACGACGGCGGAGAGCCGGTGCAATGCCGGGCGCGCGGCATCTTCAAAAAACGGGGCGTGTCGCCGCTCGTCGGAGACCGGGTAAAGTTCAGCGAAACGGAAAACGGGGAAGGCATGGTGGATGAAATCCTTCCCCGCTCGACGGAGCTGATCCGGCCGCCCGTCGCCAACGTCGATCTGGCCGTGCTCGTGTTTTCGGTCGTTCGTCCCGAAATGAACTTGCTGCTGCTTGACAAATTTCTCGTCCATACCGAGCATGCCGGGCTTGACGCGCTCATCGTGCTGACGAAGCTGGACGCCGTCCAAAACGACCCCGAGCATGAACGGATCGTGCGGGAAATGGAAGAAGCGAGAACGTTGTACCGCGCCATCGGGTACGATATGCTGGCGACAAGCTCGAAGCAGGGCGAAGGGATCGAAGAGCTGCGCAAGCGGCTAGCGGGCCGCGTCAGCGTGTTCGCCGGCCAATCGGGCGTAGGCAAATCGTCCCTTCTCAATGCGCTCGTGCCCGGTCTGACCCTCGAAACGAGCGAAATCAGCGAGCGGCTCGGGCGGGGACGCCACACGACGAGGCACGTGGAGCTGGTTCCGCTTGCGGGCGGCGGCTACGTCGCGGATACGCCCGGCTTCAGCCAACTGGACTTCGCGGAGCTCGGCATCGATCAGATCGGCTCCTGTTTCCGCGAACTCCGCGAGCTGGCGTCAAGCTGCAAGTTCCGCGGGTGCACCCATATGCACGAGCCGGGCTGCGCCGTTCTCGCCGCCAAGGAAAGCGGCGAGATCGCGGCGAGCCGCTATCAAAATTATGCCGAGTTTATGAACGAATGGAAACAGATTCGACGGAGGTATTAAGAGATGGCTATTATTGCGCCCTCTATTTTGTCGGCGGATTTCGCCAAGCTGGGAGAGGAAATCCGGGAAGTCGACCAAGGCGGCGCGGATTGGATTCATATCGATATTATGGACGGCCAATTCGTGCCGAATTTGACGTTCGGCCCTCCGGTCGTAGCGGCGGTTCGCCCGTACACGAAACTTCCTTTCGACGTTCACTTGATGGTGCATACGCCCGAGCGGCTGTTCGGCGATCTCGTCAAGGCCGGGGCGGATCGGATCACCGTGCACGCGGAGGCGTGCGTTCACCTTCACCGGACCGTGCATATGATCCGGGAGCTCGGTCTCAAGGCCGGGGTGGCGCTCAATCCCCATACGCCGCTGTCGGTGCTGGACTACGTGGTTGAAGACGTGGATCTCGTTTTGATCATGACGGTGAATCCGGGTTTCGGCGGACAAGCGTTCATTCCCGCCACGTTGGCGAAAATTCGCGCCCTGCGGGACGCGCTCGACGCCCGGGGCCTTTCCGGCGTTCATATCGAGGTCGACGGCGGCATCAACGCGGAGACGGCGAAGCTTGTTGCGGAGAGCGGGGCGAACGCGCTCGTCGCCGGAAACTCGATCTTTTCGCAGGCCGACCGGGCGGCCGCGATCCGGGCGCTGAGGCCGTAAGCTTGCCTTCGCGAAAACGGCTGTGCCTCTCCTTGCGGGGAGGGTTCAGCCGTATTTTGATAATATTCTCTGTCCCGGGGACGTCTATGTCGTTTTGCTTGTTTTTACTTGAAATATAAAGAAGGTTTTATTCTTTCGTCGCGAAGCCGACCGAGAAATCTTTCTGGACATTTGCGCGCCGTTCGGACAGCGGGAACATTTCCCCTTTGATGTTTTTTCCATCTGCGCCGCAAATCGGCTCGCCCTTCCGCGGATCCGATGGAGTCGTAGTTGCTCAACTTAACCGATTAAACGCATGTGACCGCACTCAGTTGGGTAAATATGACTCATTTCAACCGGATAGACGCATGTGACCGCACTCAGTTGGGTAAATATGACTCATTTCAACCGGATAGACGCATATGACCGCACTCAGTTGGGTAAATATGACTCATCTGAACCGGCTAGACACATAGGCCGGAGTCAATTGGGTAAATATGACCCGTCTCACAGGAGGCAGAGCTGTTTTGACCTGGCTGCCGGCCGCCCGCAAGATGGGCGCGCGATCTCTTCGATCGCCGTCATAGGACAAAGAGGCACATGCATACAATGGAATCAATAGCGTGCGCACTGCGGAACGACCGCCGCCGCGGACCTATGTCTGCTTTGCCGCGAAGGGACCGGAGGAGGGTGAAGGATGAAATTTTACACCATCAAACTGCCGAAATTTTTAGGCGGATTTGTCAAGGCAATCCTGAACACGTTCCAGAAAAACTGACGCCTCACCGGGACTACTTTCGTTCCGGGGGGCGCCGGCCTTGCCGGCACCCGGCCGCAAATCGCAACCTTTCCAACGACAACAAAAAGCACCTGGAGCCCAGGTGCTTTTGTCATGTCGCCGCAATGGCGGCCGATTATACGCGAGTCACTTTGCCGGATTTGAGAGCGCGGGTGCTCACATAAACCCGTTTCGGTTTACCGTTTACCAAAATACGCACTTTTTGTACGTTAACCCCCCACGAACGGCGGGTATGATTGTTGGCGTGAGACACATTGCAGCCGGACCCCGGACCTTTGCCGGTAACAAAACACTTGCGTGCCATTTAACTCCACCTCCCTGCCAAGACCATGCAAACACTCTACCTATCATAGCACAGCCTATGAGGGGTTGCAATCGATGTTCCGCGCTTCAAACCGAAACTTTTTTGTAGTAAAATGGGGATAATCCTTAGGTAAGGATTGAAGGAGGAGTTTCCATGTCCATGCAACTGACGACAGAAACCGGAAAAATCCACGTCTCGGACCAGGTTATAGCGATTATTGCCGGGTCGGCGGCGCTGGATTGCTTTGGATTGGTGGGAATGGCCTCCCGCAAGCAGCTGAAAGACGGATTCTCGGAAATGCTCGGACGGGAAAATCTTTCGCGCGGCGTTGAGATCAGGCGCGAAGGAGAACAGCTGCATCTGGATCTGTACGTCATCGTCGCATACGGAACCAAAATTTCCGAAGTTGCGCATAACATTCAATCGCAAGTCAAATATGTGCTGGATGAAGTGGTAGGGCTCAAGGTCGATCATGTCAACATTTTTGTTCAAGGCGTACGCGTTAGCCGCTAGGACACGACCGGGAAAGAGAACAACTTTATCGATGCCGATCGTATCTTTGGAAGGAGAATTTACATTTGAGCAGACGCAGCTTGAACGGAGCGGAATGGTCGGCCATGGTGCTCGCGGGTTCGGAACGGCTCGCGGAGCATGCCGAGCGAGTGAATGAATTGAACGTGTTTCCCGTGCCGGACGGCGATACGGGAACGAATATGAGCATGACGATGAAAGCGGGAGCGGCCGAGCTCGGGGCGAGGCCGCAGGCGGAAATCGGACGGGCGGCGGAGGTTCTGTCCAAGGGACTGCTGATGGGCGCAAGGGGCAACTCCGGCGTTATTTTGTCCCAGCTGTTCCGGGGGTTCGCCCGCGCGGTCGCAGGGCACCAGGAATTGACAGTGCCGCTGTTTGCGACCGCTTTGCAGCAGGGAGTTGACACCGCTTACAAATCCGTCGTCAAGCCGGTGGAGGGAACGATTCTGACCGTCGCGAAGGAAGCGGCGCGCCACGGCACGGCGATCTCCCGCCGAACGCCGGATATCGGCGAGTTCATGAAGGAAGTCCACCGCAAGGCGGCCGAAGCGCTGTCGCGCACGCCGGATTTGCTTCCGGTGCTGAAGCAGGTCGGCGTCGTCGATTCGGGCGGTCAGGGCCTAGTCTACGTTTACGAAGGCTTCGTCGACTATTTGTTCTCGGGCGCCGTCGAAGCCCCGGGCTTCGGGGCGCAGTCGGCCGGGCGTTCCGCCGCGGAACCGCCTTCGGCTTCGGCGCCGTCTTCGGCAGCCGTTTCGGGAATCGCGCCGACGAGCCGATCCGCCCAATCCCGAATCGCGACGGAATCGATTCGATTTCCGTACGACATGGAATTTTTTATCCGGAAATCGGCTTCCCCGGGCGGCCGGGCATTTTCGGAATCCGCCTTCCGAAGAGAGCTGGAGAAGGACGGGGACTCCATCATTTTGATCGACGACGGAGACGTCATCAAGGTGCACGTTCATTCCCGCCGGCCGGGCGACGTGCTGAACGCGGCGCTTGCCTACGGCGAACTGACCCAGCTGCATATTCTGAATATGCGCGACCAGCATCGCGATTTGCTTCGGCCGGAGACGGCGATGCTTCCGGGCGTCCGCCTCCCGGTGGAGGACGAAGCGCTCGGCATGGAAGCGGCGTCCGGCATTCCGGCGGTGCAGGATCCGTTCGGAGCGGACGTCCTGCAGCCCGGACAAGCGCCCCATCCTTACGTGCACGAAATGGCGGCTTTCGGCGTCGTTGCCGTCAGCGCGGGGGAAGGGAACGCGGAACTTCTGCGCAGTCTCGGCGTCGACATCGTCATTTCCGGCGGTCAGAGCATGAATCCGAGCACCGAGGATTTGCTGCAGGCGATCCGTTCGCTTTCGGTCGAGCACGTATTCGTGCTGCCGAACAACGGCAATATTTTGATGGCGGCCGAGCAGGCGTCCGAGCTGGCGGAGCGGCCGGTTACGGTCGTGCCTACGCGATCGGTGCCGCAAGGCTTTGCGGCCATGTTCGCGTTCCGCGAAGAGGAATCCGCCGCCGTCAACAAGGAGCGCATGCTGCAAGCCATCGAGCGCGTCGGAACGGGGCAGATCACCCGGGCGGTGCGCGATACGCGGATGGACGACATCGACATTCGCAGCGGGCAGTTTATCGGAATCCAGGACAAGACGATCGTGGCGGCGGCGGACGAGCTCGGCGATACCTGCCGGCAACTGCTGGCGCGGCTGATGAAGTCCGGCGACGAAATCGTGACGATTCTGACCGGCGAAGGCTCGGAAGAGGCGGTTACGGCCGATTTGCTGGCATGGCTCGAGGAACGGTACCCGGACGCGGAAGCCGAACGGCATGAGGGCGGACAGCCGCTGTATCCGTACTGGTTCATGGTGGAGTCGGATTGACGGGCGAGTCGAATCGATTAACTGAAACGGGAGGATTGCCCATGCAAGTCGCGATCGTAACGGACAGCACGGCGGATATTCCGCGGGAAGTGCGCGAGCGTCTAGGGATCGACATGATCCCGCTGCAGGTTCATTTCGGCGACGAATCGTATCTCGACAATATCGATCTTGAGCCTGCGCAATTTTACGAAAAGCTGAAGGCGTCGAACGTATTGCCCAAAACTTCGCAGCCGTCGCCGGCCGACTTTCACGAAGTGTACAGCCGGCACGTGCAGGCCGGGCGGCCGGTCATTTCCATTCATCTGTCGTCCGCGATGAGCGGGACGTACCAGTCCGCGCTGCTGGCGAAATCGATGCTGGAGGACGAGGGCAACGTCACGGTCATCGACTCCAAGTCGGCTTCCTACGGTTACGGCATGCTGGTCGTAGAGGCGGCGGAAATGGCGAACCAGGGCGCCTCCGTCGATGAAATTACCGCGAGAATCGATAAGATTCGCAAAGAAACGAAGCTCTATTATCTGGTCGATACGCTGGAATATTTGCATAAAGGCGGCCGCATCGGCAAAGCTTCCGCGATGTTCGGATCGCTGCTCAATATCAAGCCGATTTTGACGATCGACGGCGAAGGCGTCGTCTCTTCGATCGACAAGGCCAGAGGACAAAAACGCGCCTTCGCGCGAATCGCCGAACTGCTGGAGGCGGATTTCGGATCCGCGCCTTTGCAGCTCAGCGCCGTCGTGACGCCTGGCGATACGGCGATGGCGGACGAACTGATCGAGCTGCTGCACGAACGGTTTGCGATCAGCCGGTTTTTCCGTTCGGAAATCGGTCCCGTCATCGGCACGCACGCAGGGCCCGGGACCGTCGGATTGTTCGCCCGGGCGGCCGCCTCGGACCGATAGTAGCCAGATTCGAATGGGGTAGGTTCTATGTCTTCATCTTTATTTTCCATTCCGGTGAAGCGACTTCAAGGCGTGAGCTCCCAGAAAGAAGAGGAGCTTCACGCCTTGGGCGTTTTTACGATCGGGGATCTGCTGGAGTATTATCCGTTCCGGTACGAAGATTACCGGATCCGGTCGCTTTCGGAAACGAAAGACGGCGAAAAAGCAACCGTTCAGGGAACGGTGGCGTCCATGCCGTCGCTCCAGCGCTTCGGCCGCAAATCCCGGCTTATTTGCCGGGTGGCGGTCGACGGGATGATCGTCACGGGCGTATGGTTCAACCGCGCGTTTTTGAAGGAGCAGCTGACGCTCGGCAGGGAGATCGTGCTGACGGGGAAATGGGACCAGAGGCGGCGGCAGATGACGGTGGCGGAATCGGAGTTTCCGGACCGCCAAAACGCGAAGTCCGGGACGCTGCAGCCTGTCTATTCCGTCGGCGGCAGCCTGACGCAGGCGTGGATGCGCCAGCGGATTGCCAAGGCGCTCGATCAATACGGCGCGATGATTCCGGAGCTGCTGCCGGCGGAGCTGCTCGAGCGCTACAAGCTTCCGCCGCGCCGGGAAGCGATATGGCGCATTCACCGGCCCGAGGGCACGGCGGAAGGGCAGGAAGCGCGTAGGCGCATGGTGTATGAGGAGCTGTTTTTGTTCGAGCTCAAATTGCAGGGTTACCGGGCGATGAACCGGAAGCAGCCGGACGGAATCGCGCATAAAATCGACAGCGAAGACATTCGCGCGTTCGCGGCCGGACTGCCGTTTGCGCTCACCGACGCCCAAAAAAAAGTCATCAACGAAATCACGCACGATATGCGCCAGCCTTACGCGATGAACCGGCTGCTGCAGGGCGACGTCGGATCCGGCAAAACGGTCGTGTCCGCGGCGGCGCTCTTCGCTACCGTCAAAGCGGGCTGCCAGGGAGCGCTCATGGTGCCGACCGAAATTCTCGCCGAGCAGCATGCGAGATCGCTCGGCAAGCTGTTCGAGCCGTACGGCATTCAGATCGGCCTGCTTACCGGCAGCCTGACCGAGCGGAAGCGGCGGGACATGATCGCCGGGCTTCAGATGGGGCTGACCGACATCGTCATCGGCACGCACGCGCTGATCCAGGAGGACGTTCATTTTCGCCGCCTCGGCCTCGTCGTGCTGGACGAGCAGCATCGCTTCGGCGTGCAGCAGCGGAGCATTTTACGGAAAAAGGGAATGAATCCCGACGTGCTGTCGATGACGGCGACGCCGATTCCAAGGACGCTTGCGATCACGGTGTTCGGGGACATGGACGTTTCGACCATCCGGGAACGGCCGAAAGGCCGCCTGCCGATTTTGACCTATTGGGTCAAGCATGACAAAATGGACCGCGTGCTCGGATTTATCCGGCACGAAGCGGAACTGGGGCGGCAGACGTTTTTCATTTGTCCGCTCATCGAGGAATCGGAGAAGCTCGACGTGCAAAACGCGATCGACCTGCACGCCCAGCTGCGCCAGGCGCTGCCGGAGCTTTCCGTCGGCCTGCTGCACGGGCGGATGTCGTCGGCGGAGAAGGACGAGGCGATGAGCGCGTTCGCCCGGGGCGAGACGACCGTGCTCGTGTCGACGACCGTCATCGAAGTCGGCGTCGACGTGCCGAACGCGACGCTGATGATCGTGATGGACGCGGACCGGTTCGGCTTGTCCCAGCTGCATCAGCTTCGCGGCCGCGTCGGGAGAGGCGAGCACCAGTCGTATTGCGTCCTGATCGCCGATCCGAAGTCGGAAAACGGCCAGGAGCGGATGAAGGCGATGACGGACACGGACGACGGCTTCGAAATCGCCCGGCGGGATTTGGAGCTGCGCGGGCCCGGCGAATTTTTCGGCACGAAGCAAAGCGGGATGCCGGAATTCCGGATCGCGAACCTCGTCAACGATTTCGAGGTGCTGGAGCAGGCGCGGGACGACGCGGCGGAACTTACGGCGAAGCCGGAGTTTTGGTCGTCCCCGGCTTACGAAGGTTTGCGGGATTTTTTGCGGCGGGAGTCGCAGCTTAGCGGAGAGCCGCTCGATTGAAATGGGCTTGCGAGGATGTTTGGCAAAGCGGGTCATCCCCGCCCGCCGTTCGGCATAGGATAGTCAAGAATGCCGAAAGGACGTGAAGACGGATGGCCAGCTGGCAAAAGTTCGGCATCAAGCCGGAACTCGTGGAACGCGTAAAGTTCAAAATGAAAAACCCGACGACGAAAGAGAAGATGAAGCAACTGCTCGACGGCGTAACCAAGTACGACCTCCAGGACCGGCTGAAGGTGAAGCGCCTCGTCAAATCGGCGTCCAGAATTTTAAACGAACCGCTTTCGGAACTGCAGGAGGAACAGCTCGTCAGCTTTGTGTTGAGCCAAAAAATCGACCCGCAAAACACGCTGCATCTGATCAAGCTGTGGGCGATGTTCAGGTAGAAATCCGCTCGATGCAGGACGGATCGTCGTTGGCGACGTTGCCGACCCGCTTGTCGACTTCGTAAGCTTCCATCTCCTCGTCGGGGTAGGGCGCAAGCAGCCGGTTCAGCCGCTCCGGCTCGCGGATTCGCCGGTCAAGCCAAACGCTCTCGTCCTCTTCCCGCAAAATGACCGGCATCCGGTCGTGAATGTCCGCCATCAAGCGGTTCGGGGCGGTCGTGACGACGGTGCACGTGTGCACGACTTCCCCGCTCGGGGAGGTCCACGTCTCGTACAAGCCCGCGAGGCTGAACAGTTTCTTGCTGCGCAGACTAATCCGGTAGGGCCGCTTCGCCCCGTCCGCCGCCTTCCACTCGTAAAAGCCGTCCGCCGGCAGCAGGCATCTTTTGCGCCGGTAGGCGTCGCGATAAGCGGGACGATCGGCAAGCGTCTCCGCCCGGGCGTTGATCATTTTGTAACCGATTTTGGCGTCTTCGGCCCATGGCGGGACAAGTCCCCACTTCAGCTGTCCGAGCCTGTTGCCCCGCCCGTCGCTGACGATCGCCGGCACGAGCTGTCCCGGCGCCACGTTGTAGCGGGGAGCGTAAAACGGAACGGCGACCTGTCCGGCCATGTACCGGGCGATTAATTCCTCCAGCGTGACGGTAATCGTATATCTGCCGCACATGTTTTGCGTGCCTCCTGTCGAGGTGCTGTTATGTTTAATCCTACTAGGAAAAGCGGCGCGGCGCCAGTCCGGTTGAGTCGCGGTGACGCAACTCAACCCGCCAAACGCAAACAACCGTACGCAGTTGAGTGAAAATTACCCATCTCAACTCCTCGGCAAGCACGTTACCGCTCCAATTGAGTCGTGGTGACGCAACTCATCTCACAAATGCTGCTCAAGAGTGCGCAAAGCCCTTCTCCGACGTTTTATTGCCTAACGGCCCGTCAAGAGTCGGCAGGAAATTCGTCTCCCGTGTCAAATTATGCAGGAACAGGAAGAGGCGCCGTCACGCGTCATTAGCCCCGCTCCGAGCAAATTCACGGCCCAGATTACCGGAACGGATTTGGATTGGGTCGGATCGGATCTTAGCTTCGCGTCGATGAACAGGGCGTCGACCCTGTACCGCCTCGTTTCATTTTCAAGATGCATGTTCGAAAGAGCGCAACCCCCTTTAACAGGAGCTGCCGCTCTTATCCTGCAAGGGGGGATGAAGCGTGAAAAAGCCGATCGTTTATGCGCTGGCGCTGACGCTTGTCGCGGCCAGCTGGGCGGGCAACATCGTCTATAAGGAAAATTCCAGGCTGCCGGAGGCGGGCTTTCTTCGCCATTTCATCGAGAGCGATTATGCCCCGAACCTCGCTTTCGACCTGTTCTACGTCGCCAACAAGGAAGACAAGCGCAAGCCGATTCACGCGGAGGCGGACGAATTGCCGGCGCTTCGGTTTTCGGATATGCAAGTCCATCAGCAGCTGCGGCATCAAACGATTTACAAGTTGACCGGCTACTCCGACGAAAGTTTAATGGAAAAACGGGACGACCCGGAGCCGCTCGCGCTTCGCTCGGTTCGCGTGTTTTATAACGACGGCACGATTCGAGAGGAAGAGATCGGCGAGATCGTCGTCTACCGAAACGCCTGGCCTTCGAACGCAGCGGAGCCGCCGGTACAGATGAGCTCGGCAGGGAGCGGTTCGGACCATGCCGGCTTTGCCGACGTTCGGACGACAAAGCCGGTCACGCTCGTCGGCGTTTCTTCCCGTTGGCTGGAGAAACTGGGGACCTATTTTGAATACGAAGTCAAGCTGCCTTCGGACGGGGAAGCGCCCGGGGAAGCGGGGGCGGGACTCCCTAAAATGCTGAAGCCCGATCAAACGGTTTCCCTCAAGTATCGTTTCCGAATTCCGGACGGAAGCGAAGAGGCGGCGGAAGTGTACCGTCTTCTGCTCCGCGAACGGTTTCGGGAGCCCGGCGGCGAAGATTACGTCTATACCGTGTTTGCCGATTACGCGCCTTCCTTCACGGAATCCGAAATGCGCGGCTACGTCCGGGAGCAGAGGAGGCGGTCCGAATGAAAAAAGCCTGCTCGCAACTCGCCTGGGGACTCGCGCTGGAGCTGATCGATTTTCGGTTCAACGCGTTCGACCTGTTTCCGGATGTCGTCGGCTTGATATTGATTTTGCTCGGTCTCTCCAATATGCCCTTCAGGCACCGCGGTTTCGCGATCGCGAAAGGGGCGGCCGGCATGAAGCTTGCGTTTCTCGTCTTGCAAATGTTCGGTTTGCGGATGGACTTTTCGCTGACCGGGGCTTACGAGCCGCCCGCCGCGGAAACGCTTGCTTTGGTCGGCATGGTTCTGGCCGTGGATCTCGCGATGCTGTACGGCATATGCGGCGGTATTCGCGCGGCGGCGCAAGCCGCGAACAAAAGCGGACTTGCCGCGTTCGCCCGGGACGAGCGGCGCGTCCTCTTCGCGCTTGGCACGGCTCAATCCGTTTTGCTGCCCTGTTTGCTCAATTTCGAGGACGGGATCATGGGCTGGCTCCAGCTTTCCGGCTTCGGTTATTTGGTCGCCAGCTTCTGGGTGATCCTGCTCGTCCGCCGCGCCGGGCGGGAGCTGTCCGGACCGGGCGGAGACGGCGACGGGAACGCGGAATCGGAGGGTCATGCGGAGCGACGGATCGATATTGCCGTCTGATAGTGTAAAATCTCTGTGGGTGTAGGAATTGGAAAAAGCGGATATAGAAAAAGAGCTTCTCCCTTGGTAAAGTGATGTTTGCGCACAACACACCAAGAAGGAGGAAGCTCCTGTGAGCCACTTTACCACAACAATGCCGACGATGAAAGAGATTGAGCAATGGATTTTCCGGAAAATGCAGGAGGAATTCGCTCGTGCGATGAAGCAGGTACTGGAGGCGCTGGATCAGCAGATCCTGGAGCAACGGGACCGAGAGCGTTATCGAGTAAAGGACGAGCGTGAAACAAGCGTCAACACAGTGTTCGGGAATGTGCGCTTTAAGCGGAGATTGTACTGTGACCGTAGAAGCGGCAAACACGTGTATCTGCTGGATCAGCTGTTGCAATTCGAAGGGCGCGGGAAAGTCAGTCCGCATTTGGAAGAGACAGCAATCGCATTCGCAAGCCAAGGACCGTCGTACCGGGACAGCGCAAAGAGGCTGGAGCAGCTTTTGGGCTACAATGTGCTGAGCCACCAAGCGATCAGGGAAAAACTGATGGAGCGTGCGCAACAGCCGATGCCAGCGGTGAAACGGCGCGCTGCCCGCGTGCTGTTCGTGGAAGTGGATGGGCTGTACACGAAGCTGCAGCGGAGCAAAAAGCGCGGGATGGAGAACGCAATTGCAGTCGTACACGAAGGCTGGGAGAAGAACGGCAAGCGGGTACAGCTGAAGAACAAACAGCATTACCTGCATACGAGCGGCGGCGACTTCTGGGAAGGGTTCGGGGACTTTCTGGTGGAGCGTTACGAAATCGACGAGAACACGTGGCTTGTGGTGAACGGAGACGGCGCGGCGTGGATCGGGGAATGTACATCCTACTTTCACCAATGTCTGTACATGCTGGACCGCTTTCATGTGGCGCGTGATTTGAAACGCTTTGTTGGTCATTTGCCGCAGGTGTGGGAGACCGTGAGACGGTCTTTGGCCAAACAGGATGCAGCCGCGCTTATGGCGGTCCTGGAAGGGGTGGCGGGACAAGAGGTAGCGGGAGAGGACAGGGAGGATTGGAAGCCGTATAAAAGATTTCTAAAGCGGCATGAGAAGCATTTGGACGACTACCGAAAAACACTCCAGGCGAAGGGGATCGACACAAGCGGTATGCGCCCGATGGGAAGCGCGGAATCGCAGATGCGTATATTCGCCAAGCGGACGAAGCGTGGCGGGTACAGGTGGAGTGAGCGAGGCGTCAGGGCGATGCTGAGGACGATGATGAGGATTCAAGAAGCGGGCACGGTGGTAAGAACGGTTGAAGGACAAGCGAGTAAGCAGGCAACGCCGCAGCAGTCGATAAACATGCGGCAATTGCTCAAGAACGTGACGCAACCGGTCAAGGGTTGTATCGCTGGAATGATTCGCATGCTGCAAGGACCGAAGCAAAGCAGCACAACGGGTATGGCACTCAAAGCACTTCGCGGATAACGGCAAAAAATTCTGACAAATCACTTGTGTTTGATGAAAGAACGAAGCAAAGCGCTTACAAGGAAGAGGTTCCTTCGGGGTTCGCGTTCCAGGCATCTTAAATGACTGCCCACGCTAGCTTGACACTGACTTGCCGTCTGACGTTGTTGACGAAATGTCGATTAAGCGGTATATTCGAAAAGGATAAATCGTGCGGACAATCGAATATCGCCCCCGGGAGCTTAGGGAACTATGCTGAGAGGAAAGCTGATCCGCTTTCGACCGGATAACCTGATCTGGATAATTCCAGCGTAGGAAGGTGGCTGCAATCGCGACGGTTTCGTTGCGTTTGCCTAAGTGCAGCTTGTGCGCCCTCCGAGATCGGGGGGCGTTTTTCATGCGTTCCGTTACCATTGGAAGAGTGGATTGGGGAGGATGGCCATGCAACGGCAACATCAAAGAAAAGGCTGGAAATCGAAAGGGGCGGCCGCGTTCGCGGCGCTGCTCGTGATCGCGGGCTGCGGAGCCGGCGGGAACGGGGGAAGCGGCAACGAAGGCGGGGCCGCCGCTTCTCCTTCCGCGACGGCGCAGCCGCTCAAGGAAATCAAAGTCGTGCTCGACTGGACGCCGAACACGAACCATACGGGCCTGTACGTAGCGGCGGCGCAAGGCATGTGGGAGAAGCGCGGCCTGGACGTCGAAATCGTGCAGCCGCCGGAAAGCGGCGCGGATCAGATGGTCGCGAGCGGGGCGGCCGAATTCGGCGTCGGCACGCAGGAAGGGCTGACGCTCGCCCGCGAGCAGGACATTCCGCTCGTGTCGCTGGCGGCGGTCATTCAGCACAATACGTCGGGCTTCGCTTCGCCCGCGGACAAAAACATCACCGAGCCCAAAGATTTCGAAGGCCATACGTACGGCGGCTGGGGGTCGCCGGCCGAGGAAGCGGTCATCGGCTCGATGATGAAGGAGCAAGGGGCGGACGTCGGCAAAGTCAACATCGTCAACATGGGCATGGCCGATTTCTTTACCGCGGTGCAAAAGGACATCGATTTCGCCTGGATTTTTTACGCGTGGACCGGAATCGAAGCGGAGCAGCGCGGCATTCCGATCAATATGGTGTACTTGTCCGATTTCAAAGAGCAGCTCGATTATTACACGCCGGTGCTCGAGACGAGCGAGAAGATGATCGCGGAGCAGCCGGACGTCGTGCGCGCGTTCGTGGAAGGGGCGTCCGAGGGGTACGAGTACGCGATCGAGCATCCGGCCGAAGCCGCGGACATTTTGCTCGAAGCGGTGCCGGATTTGAACGCCGAGCTGGTCAAGGAGAGCCAGGAATGGCTGGCCGGCAAATATCAGGACGACGCTCCCCGCTGGGGCGAGCAGAAGCGGGAAGTTTGGTCCGGCTATGCCGAATTTTTGCGGGAGCACGATCTGCTGAAAAAGGAACTCGACATCGACGCGATGTTTACGAACGAGTTTTTGCCCGAATAAACGATAAAACGAAACGCAACGGAAAGCGGGGAAACGACGATGGCGCAAGCGCTGCTCAGCATTCAAATTTTACCGAGAACAAAGTCCGGGGACGACAGCGTCTATCCGTACGTGGACAAAGCGATCGACATCATCAAGGCTTCCGGCGTCCCTTACCGCGTCGGTCCGCTGGAGACGACGATGGAAGGCGATCTGGACCTGCTGCTGGATATCGTCAAGCAAATGAACGCCGCCATGTTCGAGCTCGGCAGTCCGTCCGTCTTGTCCCAAATCAAGCTGTCCGTCGATCGGGATAGCAACGCCTCGATGGCGCGGCTGCTGCAAAATTATCCCGATGGGAAGTAAAGCGCACCGCCGCGTCCTTCTGCCGGCCGGGACGCTGGCCGGCATTGTGCTCGTATGGCAGGCGTGCTGCTCGCTGCTTCGCATCGATCCGTGGATGCTGCCGAGCCCGCTGGCCATCGCCGAGCGGATGGGGACGGACGCTTCGCGGCTTGCGGAGCAATCCGTTTCCACCCTGCTGCTGGCGTTCAAAGGAATCGGGCTCGGCGTCGGCTTCGGCGTGCTGTCGGCGATCCTCTTTCATCTGATTCCCGGCATGCGGACGGCGCTGTCTCCGATCATCATCATTACGCAAAACATTCCGATCATCGCGCTCGGGCCGCTTCTCATGCTGTGGTTCGGCTTCGGGCTTTTGCCCAAGCTGATTTTGCTGGTGCTCGTCTGCTACTTCCCGGTCGCCTGGTCGATGCTGGCCGGCCTCGGTCAGTCGGAGCCGCATCTGCGCGAATATTTGGCCATGATCGGCGCGAGGCGCTGGGAGGTGCTTCGAAGGCTGGAGCTTCCGGCTTCGCTGCCGTACTTCTTTTCCGGATTGAAAATTACGGCGACATACAGCATTTCTTCGGCCATCGTGGCGGAATGGCTCGGAGGCAGCGAAGGCATCGGCCACTATCTTGTCTTGAAGAAAAACGGCTACGATACGGCCGGCGTTTTTTCGGCCATCATCTGCATCATCGTGCTGTCGCTCGCGTTTTACGGGCTTGCCGCGCTGCTCGAGCGGCTTTCGATCCGCTGGCGCCCGGCCGGAACCGAAGCGAAGGGAGGGAGGACGGCATGAACGCGCAAAACCGTCCCAAGCTGGAGCTCTCCGGCATCAGCAAAAGCTACGCGCGGGGCAAGCTGAGCCATCCCGTGCTGGACCGCATTTCGCTGACCGTGCGCGCCGGCGAGTTCGTGACGCTCATCGGGCCGTCCGGCAGCGGCAAGTCCACGCTGTTCCGGCTGATCGGCGGCGTGGAGCGGCCCGACGAAGGGGAGATCCGGATCGACGGCGAGCTGTCGACCGGCCGGCGCGGGCGGATCAGCTACATGCCGCAGCAGGCGTCGCTTTTTCCGTGGTTGTCGGTATCGGCGAACATTTCCTCAGCGTTGACGACCGCCGGCGTGCCGGCGAAGGAAGCGGCCGCCCTGGCGGACCGGTGGCTCGACCGCATCGGACTCGGCGGCGTGGCGAAGCAGTATCCGCACGTGCTGTCCGGCGGGATGCAGCAGCGGGTGTCGTTTTTGCGCGCTTTGCTCATGCCTCGCGGCTTGATGTGCCTGGACGAGCCGTTCGCGGCGCTCGACGCGCTGACCAGGGCGGACATGCAGGCGTGGCTGCTCAAGCTGTGGGAGGAGGAACGCCGCTCGGTGCTGTTCGTGACCCACAGCATCGAGGAGGCGCTCACGCTGTCGGACCGCATTTACGTCCTGTCGCCGGCGCCGGCCCGTGTGCTTGCGGAGCTTGAAATCCCGTTTCCCCGTCCGCGGCGGACGGACGTCTGGACCGAACCCGCTTTCGTCGAGCTCAAGCGCCAGGTGCTCGAGTTGCTCGGAGAGACGGGCGGCGGGCAAGGTCGTTAAACGTTAACGTCGTCTCCAATCGTACTCGCCCGATCGGCGGCGCAAGCTGCCGGATCGGGCGAGCGCGCGTTTGCGGGCGTGCCGCGCCGGAGGCGGGGGATTAACGAGCTTCCTGCATTCGCGCAATTTCGGCTACGATCTCTCGCCGTTCCGTTTTTTCGAGGGCGGCGATTTCCGGCTGCGCCGGAATGTCGAACCGGAGGTGCGAATGTGCAAATTTCAGCACTAACGTTCCGATTCGATTCCGCTACCGAACGTACGACAAGTTTCAGGAAGCGAAAATCAGGCTGTTGAAATCGCTGCAAAACGCGGTCTACGCCGAGGAAACGGTCAGGCTCAAGTCCGCGATCGGAAACGCCGCGCCCGAGGATTTGCCGGCCCTCAGCGCGCTGATCGAGTCCGCGCGGGAGGCGCGGCATCGCCGGCAGCGAGAGCAGCTGCGCGGGCTGCACCGGCCGTATCGGCTTTGCGAGGCGCTCGGATTGCTTTGAATTCCGCCGCAAACCCGCGCCTGACCGCGCCGTGCGAAGCCGATCCGAAGGCGCGCCGAAAATGGCTTTGAGAAAGGGGGCGTCGGCCATGGCCGTTGACGCTCATATTCATTTGGATTCGTATCCGCCCGATCGGCGGGAGCAGCTGCTGAACCGGGCGTTTGCGTCCGGCGTGGAGGGGCTCGTTGCCGTTTCCATGGGGTTCCGATCGTTCGCCGTCGTTCGCGAGTGGGCGGCGCGGTTCCCGGGCCGCATCCTTCCCGCATACGGGCATCACCCCGAACAGCCGCCCCTTGCGGAGGAGGAGCTCGCGAGGATGCGCGACTGGATCGGGCAGCTCGGGGACGGCGCATTCGCCATCGGCGAAGTGGGGCTGCCTTACTATTTGCGGACGGAAGCGGAAACGTCGGGCCGTTCGTTCGACGAGGCTCCCTATATCGTTCAGCTCGAAGCCTTCGTCCGGCTGGCGGCGGAGCTGGACCGCCCGATCGCGCTTCATGCCGTTTACGAAGACGCCGACAAGGCGCTCGAGCTGCTGGAGCGCCACCGGGTGCGGCGCGCGCATTTCCACTGGTTCAAAGGCGGGCCGGAAACGATAAACCGCATCGTCGCGCGCCGGTACATGATCTCGATCGCGCCGGACGTGCTGTACGAGCCGGAAATCCGCGAGCTCGCGGCGCGCGTGCCGCTTGCGCAGCTCATGACCGAAACGGACGGGCCCTGGCCGTTCGAAGGACCGTTCGCGGGCAAGGAAACCGTGCCGGAAATGGTGCTGGACGTCGTCCGCGAGATCGCCTCGCTGCGCGGTTCGGACGAAGCGGAGACGGCGGCGGTTCTGCGCGCGAATGCGCGAAGATTTTACGGGATCGGGTGAAATGAACAATTTTTTGATCGAAACCTGATTGAAATTTGATCATTTGTCTATTAGAATGATAGCAACGATGGATTTCCCGGTATAAGGAGAAACTTGATGCCAAATTCCAGACAGGAACAATTGATTCGCTGTCTCGGCGAGAAATCGCCGCTGTCGGTGGAGGAGCTGTCCGTCCTGCTTTCGGTTTCGGAAGCGACGGTCCGGCGGGATCTCGTCGAGCTTGAAGACAAAGGCCTGATCGTCCGCCAGCGCGGCGGCGCTTCCTTGCCCGGATTGGGCGTCGAGCCGCTGTTCAACCAACGTCAAAAGCTCAATCGGGATTGGAAGAGGAAGATCGCCCAGCACGCCGCCGAGCAAATAGCGGAAGGCGAAGTCATCGCGCTTGATGTCGGAACGACGACGGCCGAGCTTGCCAAGGAACTGCTCAAAAAGGCCAACCTCACCATTTTCACGTACTCGCTGCAGGTGGCGAGTATTTTGTCCCGAAGCCGCCATAAGGTGTATATCGTCGGCGGGCATTTTCGCATGTCGGAAATGTCGATGGTCGGCTCCATCGCGCTGAGCACGATCAAGCAATTCAACTTCGACCGGTTTTACCTCGGGCTTGCGGGCTTGTCCAAATTCCAGGGCCCGACCGATTTCAGCCTCGAGGAAGTAGAAATCAAACGCGCCCTTATCGAGCGTTCCAAGCAGGTGATCGCGCTGGCGGATCCTTCGAAATTCGGCGTTTCCTCCTTGGTCAAGGTATGCGAATTCAACGAAATCGACGAGATCGTGACGGAGGAGAGCGGGCGCAAGGCGGCGGAAGAGCTGGAATTCGCGGGCAAAATAACGATCGTATAGCGCGTGGCGGTTATGCGGAAAGAGCGGGAGCGGCGTTCCCGTTCTTTTTTTTGCATGTCAACATTGTTGAATTTCTGCCCCTCGCCATCCGTCCAGGGGCGATTCGGAGAATCGATTCCGGCTTTCAATTTATATGTAATAAAACATTACGCGATAAAAGTGAATTTTTGTTCTAAAAACCTTACTTATTTTGAAATTATGCCCATATTTGCGCATGAAACTCTGGTTTTTTCGTTCGGTTCAAGGTGATTTTTGATTTTTTATGATCGAAACATGATTTTTTGTTGACAGTATTTGATCGAAATATTATATTTAACTTACGGAACGAGAAAAGGGTTATGTGATTTATGTGTAATGTAAGATGACATCATTTCTTCGTTTGCCGCCTGCTCCGGACCGGACCTTCCGTCCGGCAACGCCGAACGCATCATACTTGCAGAGGAGGAGTCGATATGGCCGTCACATCGACCGAAGGAGTGCCGGAACAAAAGCGAAGCAAGCCGATGCCGTTCCCCGTGATCGACACGGACGTGCACGAGCGTTTCGCTTCCGTCGAGGAATTGCTTCCTTATATGAAGGAGCCGTTCTTAAGCTACATGAAGCATTGGACCGGATGGGGAGAACTCAAATATACGCATCCGATCGGCGGCTCCAGGCTGGATTCGCTGCTGCCCAACGGCAACGTGCCGGGTTCCGACTACGATGTGCTCCGGGAGCAGCTGTTGGACGAGTACGACATTCAGTACGCGATCTTGACCGGGCTGTTTTATCCGGCGACGATGGAGGCCCAATTCGAGCTGGCCGGGGCGCTCGCCGCCGCCTATAACGAATGGGTGGTCGACAACTGGCTGGGCAAGGACGACCGGTTTCTCGGATCGATTCACGTCGCGCCGCAAATTCCGGAGCTCGCGGTCCGGGAAATCGAAAAATGGGGCGATCATCCGAAAATGGTGCAGGTGCTGCTGCCGATCGGCAACGTCGCGCTCGGGGATCCCTACTATCACGCGATCTATGAAGCCGCCCAGCGGAAAAACCTCGTCATCGGCATGCACCAGGGCAACTCGGTCACTTCCTGCTTCGGACAGCCCCGCTACTATGTCGAATGGCATACGCTTCTTTCCCAGGCGTTCATGGCCACCGCGGTCAACCTCATCCTGAACGGCGTGTTCGACAAGTACCCCGGAACGCGCGTCGCCATGATCGAAGGCGGATTTTCCTGGGTGCCGTCGCTCATGTGGCGCATGGACCACAATTACAAATCGCTCCGCGTCGAAGTGCCGTGGGTCAAACGGCTGCCGAGCGAATATATCAAGGATCACTTCCGCTTCGCCACCCAGCCGATCGAGGATCCGAACCCGCAGTTCATGCTGCGGATGGTCGAAATGATGGAGAGCGACGAGCTGCTCATGTTCTCCACCGACTACCCCCACTGGGACTTCGATTCGCCGCTGCGCAGTCTTCCGACGACTTTTTCCAACGAACTGAAACGCAAAATCTTTTACGACAACGCCAAAAATTTCTACAAGCTGCCGGACAGGCCGAACGCTGCGAGGTGACGCTGACATGAGACAAGTGGTTTGCAAGGCCGACGAAATGGCTTGCGGCGAAAAACGGGCCGTCCAGATCGGCACGCGCTCGCTCGTGCTCGTCCGGACGAACGACGGGGACTACTGCGCGCTGCTCAACGCCTGCCCTCATCAGGGGGCGAAGCTGTCGGATGGCGACCTGACCGGAACGACGCTGCCTTCCTCCGTCGGGGAGTACGTGTTCGGCCGGGAAAGCGAAGTGCTGCGGTGTCCCTGGCACCGCTGGGAATTCGACGTCAAAAGCGGCAACACGCTGTTTCCGGACAGGCGGGCTTGCGTCAAGCGGTACGAGGTGACGATCGAAGAAGGAGACGTCGTCATTCATTACTAATACGTCTCGCAGAAGGGAGCGGGGAGAGGATGGCTATGGCTGCGGAACAACTCGGGAAGGTGGCCCGGTCCGATGCGTGGGCGCTCGAATTCAAGGACGTGGGCAAAACGTATCAACGTCACACCGGCGAAAAGGTTGCGGTCGTGCGCGACGTCAACCTGAAGCTCGAGAAAGGGGGCTTCCTCTGCTTGCTCGGGCCGAGCGGCTGCGGCAAAACGACGCTGCTGAATCTCGTCGCCGGCTTCGAGGGGGCGACCGCGGGGGAAATTCTCGTGAACGGCAAAGCCGTCAAAGGGCCCGGTCCGGAGCGGGGCGTCGTGTTCCAGAACGATCTGGCGCTGTTTCCGTGGCTGACGGTCGAGGAAAACATCGCCTACGGCCTGAAAATCAAAGGCGTGCCGAAACGGGAACGCCGGGAGCAGGCGCTCGCGTGGATGAAGCAGGTCGGGCTCGAGCAACACGGGAAAAAGTATCCGAGCGAGCTTTCCGGCGGGATGAAGCAGCGGGTGCAGATCGCGCGGGTGCTCGCGAACGATCCGGACATTTTGCTGATGGATGAGCCCTTTGCCGCGCTCGACGCGCAGACGCGCACGCACCTGCAGCTGGAGCTGTCCTCGATTTGCCGGCAGTCCGGCAAGACGGTCCTGTTCATCACCCACGATATTCAGGAGGCGCTGCTGCTGGCGGACCGGATCGTCGTCATGGCGCGGGCGCCGCAGGAGAACATCAAGGCGGACTTCAAGGTCGATTTGCCTTACCCAAGGGAGCGGATGAACGAGCAGTTCGCGGATTTGTACAACCGGCTGCTCGACGAGATCGACAATCCGTTCAAGGCGCAGACGGCCCCGCAGCTTGCGATAGCGGGAAAAACGTCCGGCGAAAAGGACTGAAACGATGAACGTTCGAGCGTTATGGCGCAACAAAAGTTGGACGGCGGGCCTGATCGGCTGCCTGATCTTCGCCCTGCTGTGGCAAATCGCGGCGATGGCGTCGGGACCGGATTTTTTGCCCGCTCCCGCCCGGGTGATCGGCACGTTTATCGAAATGCTGGGCACGAGGGAGTTTCTCCTTACCGTTCTCGCGAGCTACGAGCGGGTTTTCGCCGGCTGGGCGATCGGCGGCTTGCTCGGCGTCGTTCTCGGCATCCTGATGGGCCGCTACAAGCCGCTTAGTCAATTTTTTTACTCGCCGATTCAGTTTTTCCGGGTCATTCCGTCGGTCGCGCTCGTTCCGATTCTTGTCATCTGGCTCGGCATCGGCGAAGCGATCAAAATCATCATCATCGCCTACGGCGTGCTGTTGGTCGTGGCCGTCAGCATTTCGGACGCGGTGCACCGGGTGTCCGCCTCGCGCCTTAGGGCGGCGCAGTCGATGGGAGCGGGTCCGCTCAGGCTGTTCTGGGGCGTGCTCATCCCGTCCGTCATGCCGGAAATTTTGAAGGGGGTGCGGGGCGCGCTGGCCTTCGCCTTCATGAGCATCGTCGGCATCGAGATGCTCGCGGCGCAAAACGGGATCGGCCAGCTCATCTGGAACGCGCGGGTGCTGCACGAGACGGAAACCGCCCTGTCGGGCATTCTGGCCCTCGGATTAATGGGGATAACGGCCGATTTTGCCGTTCGAACGGTGTTCCGGTTAACGGCTCGCCGGTTCATGCTGCGGGGGTGACTTGACATGATCCGATCACAGAAGACGTATATGAAATGGATTCTCGGCCTATTGCCGTTCGCGCTCGCGCTTGCCATCTGGTATGCCCTGTCGGCGTCGGGGGCGGTGCTGGAGCTGTTCCTGCCAAGCCCGGCCCAAACCTGGGACACCTTCGTCGCCCTGCTTCGCGACGGAACGCTGATCGAAAGCGTCGGCGTGAGCCTGCGAAGGCTCGTCGTCGGCTGGCTGATCGGCGTGCTTGCCGCCACGCTGGTCGGGTGGGCGCTCGGCATGTTCGATTGGGCGCGCCGCGCGGTACAGCCGCTGCTTTTTCCGCTTCGTTTTATCGAACCGGTCGCCTGGCTGAGCATGGTCATTCTCTGGTTCGGCACCGGCGAAACCTCCAAAATCCTGCTGCTCGCCTATTCTTCCTTTTTCGGTTCTTTTCTGTATATATTAACCACCGTTTCCAATATTGATGAAACCAAACTGCGAGCATCGCGCTCCCTCGGAGCCAACCGCCGGCAGCTGTTTACGAGCGTCATCGTGCCGTCCACCATACCCGGCATTCTGTCCGGAGCCCGGGTCGGCATGGGTTACAGTTTCCTGACGATCGTTACGGCCGAGATGGTCAATTCCACGTCCGGAGTCGGGTACATCATCGCCTACGGCAGCGTCTACATGCAGGCGGACCGGATTTTCGTCGGAACGATTGTGGTCGGGCTGATGGGCATCGCCGTCGATTGGCTGTTCCACCGCACGACGCGCAGGTTTGGCCGAAAGTATTTTCTGGACCACATTTAACAAGGTTTCAACAAAATATAAATCTTGAAAAGGTGGAGAGGTCAACATGAAATTCGGAAAATTCGGTCTAATCGTTTCGCTTGTCGCCGCCATGTCGCTTGTCGCCGCATGCGGAAGCAATTCGGGAAGCGGCGGGGGGGCCGCCTCCGGTTCCCCGTCCGGAGAGGCGTCCGCAAGCGCCGCGCCGGCGGAAAGCGCGAAGCTCGTCATCGCCCGGGAATCGGGCGCCTCGTCCGGGCTGCTGTTCATTGCGGACAAAAAGGGCTTTCTGACGGAGCAGGGCCTCGAATACGAAATCGCTTCTTATGCCAACGGCTCGGCCGCGGTCGATGCGCTGCAGGCGAAAGAAATCCAGGTGGCGTTCGGAGCCGCCGACACGTTCCCGATCCGCGGAGCCGACAGCGGAATCAAGGGGCTTGCCGCCATCAGCCAGCAGCCGGACGCCGTGCAGCTCGTCGCGAGCAGCGACGTTAACGGCCCGGAAGACCTGAAGGGAAAAAGCATCGGCGTCGTGCCGAACACCGTCAGCCAGTTCGTGCTCGAGAACGTGTACATGGAGCAGGCGGGACTCAAGTCCGGCACCGATTACACTTCGGTTCCGACGCAGCCGGCCCAAATGGTCGCGCTGATGGCGCGCGGGGGCATCCAGGCGTTCGCGCTGTGGGCGCCGTTCCCGGCAAAGGCGGTCGAAAGCATGGGCGACAAGGTCAAAATTCTGGAATCCGCGGGCAATCTCGGCTTCCCGAACACGACGTTCATGCTCGTTCGCGAGGATTCCCTGACCGACGACGCGTACCGCGCTTCGTACGTCAAGTTCCTCAAAGGGCTTAAGCAGGCGCAGCAATTTCTCGCCGACAACCCGGACGAGTCCGCGCAAATTATCGGCGATGCGACGCAGGTGTCGAAGGAAGACGCGCTCGCCACGCTCGAGGACATCCGCCTGGAGCCGTTCCTCGACGACTCGGCGTATACGGAAATCAAGACGTATAACGACGTGCTGCTCAAGTCCGGCACGATCGAGGCGGCGGTCGACGGCAGCACGGTTATCGACGATTCGATTATGAAAGAAGCGGGGCTGTAACGAACGGGAGGAGGCCGGTCCCGCCGCGCGCCCGGCGCCGGGACGGCCGAGTCCGCCCGAACCCGCCGGGGCGGGGGCTGGCGCTCGCCTCCCTGCGGCGATCCCGACACAGGAGGGCGAATAGATGGCGAAAGAGCACGTTTTGGACCCGTCTCCGCAGACGGTGCATTGGGGATATATCGGCGGCCCGCAGCGGCCGGCGCTGACGGTCGACCCGGGAGATTCGCTTACGCTCCGCTCGGTAAGCGGAGACCCCGCCGATCCGGTGCCGGAGGATTGGATTTCCGAGCCGCTGAAAACGATTCATGCCGAGGTCCGCGACAAAGGGCCGGGCGTTCATATTTTGACCGGTCCCGTATGGGTGAACGGCGCGGAGCCGGGCGATACGCTGGCCGTGACGATCGGGCCGATCCGGCCGACGGCGCCGTACGGCTTCAACTACATGGGGCCGACTTCGGGGCTGTTCCGGGAAGAGCCGGAGGTTGCCGAAACGGCCGTCATCGCCTATGACGAGGAGCGGCAGAACGGCTTCCTCGGCAGGATCAAGGTGCCGCTTCGTCCGTTTTTCGGCATTGTCGGCGTCGCCCCTCCCGAAAGCTGGGGACGCATTTCCAGCGTCATTCCGGGCCGTTACGGCGGCAACATGGACAACAAGGAATTGATCGAAGGCACGACGCTGTATTTGCCGGTGCTTCGCGACGGCGCCTTGTTTTACGCAGGGGACGGCCACGGAGCGCAGGGCGACGGCGAGGTCAACGTGACCGCGATCGAGACGTCGCTGGAAGGCCGGTTCGAATTCGGCCTGATCAAGGGAACGGGCCAGAGGTGGCCGTACGCGAAACGCGGGTCGCTGTTGATCAGTATGGGCTTCGACGAGGATTTGACCGCGGCGCTCAAGGACAGCGTCCGGCAGATGATGGAACTGCTCGAAGACGGGTACGGCTTTTCGGCCATGGAAGCTTATCGCGTCTGCAGCCTGGCGGCGGATTTTCGCATTACCCAGGTCGTCAACGGCGTGAAGGGCGTTCACGGCATGCTGGATACGTCCGTCATCGCGGAGGAAGGCGCATAACGAACTCGGAACGAAACGGAGGCAAACCGCATGCTGTCGCAAAAAGACAATGAAAGGATTACGCAAGTCGGAGAAGGCACGCCTGCAGGCGAGCTGTTCCGCAGGTACTGGATTCCGGCCTTTTTGTCGGAGGAGCTTCAAGCCGGCGGCGCGCCGCTTCCGGTGAAGCTGCTCGGAGAGCGGCTCGTCGCCTACCGCAACAAGGAAGGCAAGCTTGGCCTTTTGGGCGAGTTTTGCCCGCACCGGGGCACGTCGCTTACGCTCGGACGCAACGACGATTGCGGGCTGACCTGCATTTACCACGGCTGGGCGTTCGATACGGAAGGCGCCTGCACGAGCATGCCCTCGGAGCCCGATTACAGCAAATTCAAGGAAAAAATCAAAAACAAAAGCTATCCCGTCCATGAAGCGGGAGGCATCGCCTGGACGTATATGGGACCTCCCGAGCTTCGGCCGCCGGTTCCGAATTTCATCTGGACGTCGCTGCCGGAGTCGCACCGGATGGTCGCGAAAGTGTATCAGGAATGCAACTACATGCAAATTTGGGAAAACGAAATCGACTACATGCACGCCGCCTTCGCGCATTTGGCCCTGAAGGAGCAGGACATGAAGGAAGGAGCGCTCAGCACGGAGCTCGGCATCAATCCGTCCCATCCGCTGGTGACCTCCCGCAATCCGCTGCTCAGCGTGCAGCCGACGACGTACGGCTTCCGCAATATGTTCGTCGGCCAGACGGACCAGACCGAGAACGCGCAGCAGTTCATTCTCGAAGCGCCGATTTTGATGCCGTCCTTCGCCTATACGCCGCGCGTTCCGGAGGAGGACCACCTGTTCCACGCCTATGTGCCGATCGACGATACGACGACGTGGTCCTACGACGTCCACTTTACGCTCGAACGCCCGCTGAACCACGAGACGCAAAAGGAACGCCGCGGCTTGTGGGTCGATGAAAACTATAAAAAAATCTACAACAAGGACAACAACTACAAGCAGAACCGCGAGCTGATGGACGGCGACAATTTCTCCGGCATTCTCGGCATCAGCAACCAGGATCACGCGGTGACCGAAAGCATGGGCCCGATCGTCGACCGGTCCAAAGAGCATCTCGGCACGAGCGACGTCGGCGTCATCGCGCTGCGGCGCATGGTGCTTCAATCGATCAAGCGGATGGAAAAGGGAGAGCCTCCGATCGGCCTCGACCCCACGATTCCGACCGACAAAATCTACAGCGAAGGCGTCATTGCGCCCAAGGGCATCCCGTGGGAGGAAGCCTGTCCGCTGAATCCGGCATTCTCGCCGGTCAAAACCGAAAAGCCGGAGCTGGCGAAGGGGGGAGCCGGATGAACGGATCCCCGGCCGCGCACGACGGAACGGCGATCGGAGCCGTGCATTTGAAAGTAAGCGATCTGGCGCGGTCGGTCCGCTATTACACCGAAACGATCGGCCTTGGCGTGCTGAACCGCTACGGCGGGCTCGTGCGGCTGACGGCCGACGGCACGTATCCGCTCGTCGTGCTCGAGGAGCTTCCGAACGCGCGCGTGCTGCCTCCCGGACGCAACAGCGGCTTGTACCACTTCGCGCTGCTCGTTCCGAGCCGCGCCGATCTCGGCGGCGTGCTGAAGCGCTTGCTTGAGACGAAAGCCGGCTTCGGCTCGGCGGACCACGACGTGAGCGAGGCGCTGTACTTGACCGATCCCGACGGCATCGGCATCGAAATTTACCGGGATCGCGACCGGTCCGAGTGGACGACGCTGCCGAGCGGAGAGGTGTACATGTCCACGGACCCGCTCGACGGCAAGGGCCTGCTGCGGGAAGCGCCGGAAGGCGAATGGAAAGGGCTTCCGGTCGGCACGAAGGTCGGCCACGTGCATCTGCACGTCGGCGACTTGAAAACGGCGGAGGAGTTCTACTGCGGCCTGCTCGGCTTCCGGCCGATGCTGCGCTTCGGGCCTTCGGCGCTGTTTACCGGCGCCGGCGGCTATCATCACCATATCGGCCTGAACGTCTGGGCGGGCGTCGGCGCGCCGCCGACGCCGGACGACGCGACGGGGCTTTCATTCTTTACGATCGTTTATCCCGATCCGGCCCATATCGAGCTGATTCTGCGGGAGCTGGAGCGCCGCGGCGTCCGGACGGAGGCGAAAGGCGACGCCTATTACTTCCGCGATCCGTTCGGCATCGGCATCCGGCTGACGACGTGCGGCATTTTGTAGACGGCGATATGCGGCGGCGATGGCCGCCGCCAACGAAACGAGGTGAAAGCGATGTCCGCTTATGCGCTTGGAATCGATATCGGCACGACGGCCGTCAAAGTCATCCTGCTGTCGGAGGACGCGATCGTCTACCAAACGAGCGCGGAGCACCATTTGCTCTCCCCCCGGCACGGCTGGGCGGAGGAGGACCCGCGGCAGTGGTGGAGCAACGCCGCGAAGGCGGTTCGCGAGACGCTGGCCGCGGTGCCGGACGCGCGGGACGGCATCCGGGCGATCGGCGTCAGCGGCATGGTGCCGGCGATCGTGCTGCTGGACGAGCGCGGCGAGCCGCTGCGCAACAGCATCCAGCAAAACGACGCGCGGGCCGTCCGGGAGATCGAGGAAGTGAAGGGCGCGCTGCCCCAGGCGGAGCTGTTCGCGGCGACCGGCGGCTTCACCAACCAGCAGCACGTGCTGCCGCGGCTGCTCTGGGTGAAGCGCAACGAGCCGGACGTCTGGAGCCGGATCCATGCCGTGATGGGCTCTTACGATTACGTCAATTACAAGCTGACGGGACGAAAATCGCTCGAAATGAACTGGGCGGTCGAAAGCGGCATGTTCGACATCCGTTCCCGGAAGTGGCTTCCGGAAACGTTTTCCGGCTTCGGGCTTGCGCCGCAGTGGCTGCCCGAGGTGTTCGAATCGGGCGACATCGTCGGCGAGGTCGGCGCCGAAGCGGCGGCCGAAACCGGCCTTAAAGCCGGCATCCCGGTCATCGCGGGAAGCGCCGATCACGTGGCGTCGACGCTGGCGGCCGGCATCGTGGAGCCCGGCGAGCTGCTGATCAAATTCGGCGGCGCCGGCGACATCCTGTACTGCACGGACGAGATTCGCCCCGTGCCCGAGCTTTTTTTCGATTATCACGTGTGTCCCGGCAGCTATTTGCTCAACGGCTGCATGGCGTCCAGCGGCTCGCTCGTCAAATGGTACGCCAAGGAGTTTCTTCAGGACGAATCGCCAGACTTGTTCGCCCGGCTGGATCGGGACGCGCAGCGGGTTGCGCCCGGCTCCGACGGCCTGATCATTCTTCCGTATTTTCTCGGAGAGAAGACCCCGATTTTCGATCCGGAGGCTCGCGGCGTCATGTTCGGGCTCAGTCTCGCGCACAAGCGGGAACATATTTTCCGGGCGATTTTGGAATCGGTCATTTACGGCTTCCGGCATCACATCGAAATCATTCGCGAAAAGGGGTTCGAACCGACCGCGATCCGGGCGACGAACGGCGGCGCCAAAAGCAGGTTCTGGTGCCAAATCGCCGCCGACGCGCTGAACGCGGACATCCGCTCTTACCCTTCGCATCCGGGCTCGGCGCTGGGCGTGGCGTTTCTGGCCGGCAAGACGGCGGGCGTCTACCGCTCGTGGGAGCAGATCGCCGGCTTTCTGACCGAGTACCGGGATTTTCGGCCGCGGAAGGACGATGCGGCGATATACGACAAAAGCTATGCGATCTACCGGAAGCTTTATGAGCAGCTCAAGCCGTCGTTTCGGCAGGTAAACGGGCTGTACGGCTGACGGACGGATCACGGACGGATAACGGGCAGATCTCGAACGGATCACGGACGGCGGCAGGGGCAGGCGGTACGGTTCCGGCGAAAACGGCAGCCGCAGGCCCCTCGCGGGCGTCCGCGGCGCGCCCGTCGGAACCGGATCGCGCCATTCCGGCCGCGGCAACCGACAGGAGGAACGAACATGGGAGAACTCGACAATCAAATCGCCGTCGTGACGGGCGCGGGCAGCGGCATCGGCCGCAGCATCGCCGTTCGTCTGGCGGAGGCGGGAGCGACGGTCGTCGTCGCCGACGTGAGCGAACCGGCCGGGAAGGAGACGCTGGCGCGGCTTCCCGCCGCCCCGGGCGGCGAGCACGCGTTCGCGCGGATCGACGTCACGAGCAAGGACAGCGTCGGGGAGGCGTTCGCGTCGATCGCGGAGCGGTTCGGACGCATCGATATTTTGGTCAACAACGCCGGCGTCTCCACGATGAACCGGATCGAGCAGTTGACCGAAGCGGAATGGGATTTCAATTTCAACGTCAACATCAAAGGAGTGTTCCTTTGCACGCAGGCGGCTTTGCCGTACATGAAGGCGCAGGCGAAGGGAAAAATCGTCAACACCGCCTCGATGGCGGGCAAGCGCGGCGTGCCGCTGCTGGCCCACTACGCGGCGTCCAAATGGGCCGTCATCGGCTTCACGAAAAGCGCGGCGATCGAATTCGCGCCGTTTAACATCACGGTCAACTGCGTATGCCCCGGCTACGTGAAAACCGGCATGCAGGACCGGGAACTGCAATGGGAAGGCGAGCTTCGGGGCATGACGCCGGACGAGGTGCGGGAAGAGTATATTCGGCTGACGCCGCTCGGCCGGCTGGAGGAGCCGGAGGACGTCGCCAAGGCCGTCTGGTTTCTGGCGACCGACCACGCCGGCTTCATCACGGGCGAAGCGCTCGACGTCACCGGCGGAGCCGATCTGCTTTGATCCGCTCCGGCCCTTATTGCGGTAAGCAAGCACTCCTACTTTACGATCGGAGGGATCGTTCATGAAGTTCGACGCGCTGCACTATCCGAACCCGTCGCGCCGGACGGCCGTGTACGGCCGGAAGGGCATGGTCGCCACCTCGCAGCAGCTCGCCGCCCAGGCGGGGCTCGAGATGCTGAAGAAGGGCGGCAACGCCGTCGATGCGGCGGTGGCGACCGCCGCCTGCCTGACCGTCGTGGAGCCGACCTCCAACGGCATCGGCGGGGACGCGTTCGCGCTCGTTTGGACGGGCGGCAAGCTGCACGGGCTCAACGCGAGCGGTCCCGCTCCGGCCGGCATCTCCATCGCCGCGCTTGCGGCGCTGGGACATCGCGAAATGCCGAAATACGGCTGGCTTCCGGTCAACGTGCCCGGAGCGCCGGCCGGTTGGGCGGAGCTGTCGCGCCGTTTCGGCCGGCTGCCTTTTCGCGAGCTGCTTGCGCCCGCGATTCGCTACGCGGAGGAGGGCTATGCCGTATCCCCGACGCTCAGCCGCTTCTGGAACATGGCGTACGACCGCCACCGCGCGGAAATGACGGGCGAGCTTTTCGACGAGTGGTACAAGACGTTCACGCTGAACGGCAAGCCGCCCGCGCCGGGGCAAATCTGGGCGTCGCCGGATCATGCCCGGACGCTGCGCGAGATCGCCGAAACGGCGGCGGAGTCGTTCTATCGCGGCGAGCTGGCCGAGCGGATCGACCGGTTCGCGCGGGAAACGGGAGGCTTTCTCCGGAAGGAGGATCTTGCCCGCTTTGCGCCCGATTGGGTGGAGCCGATCAGCGCCCGCTACAAGGGCTACGACGTCTGGGAGATTCCGCCGAACGGCCAGGGCATCGTGACGCTGATGGCGCTCAATATTTTGAAGGGGCTGGACGAGAGCGCGTTCGGTTCGCCGGAGCATGTCCACCGGCAGATCGAAGCGATCAAGCTGGCGTTCGAAGACGGCTTGTGGGAAGTGACCGATCCGGCCCGCATGGCGCCGGGAACGGTCGCCTCGCTGCTGTCGGACGCCTATGCGGCGGAGAAGCGCAAGCGGATCGGAGACCGCGCGCTCGAGCCGCGCCCGTCGCCGGTTCCGACCGGCGGCACGGTTTACCTGTGCGCGGCGGACGGCGAAGGCAACATGGTTTCCTACATTCAAAGCAACTACATGGAGTTCGGTTCCGGCCTCGTCGTGCCGGGCACGGGCATCGCCCTGCACAACCGCGGCCATTCCTTCTCCCTGAACCCCGGCCACATGAACGCGCTGGAGCCGGGGAAGCGGACGTATCATACGATCATTCCGGGATTTTTGTCCCGGGACGGCGAGGCCGTCGGACCGTTCGGCGTGATGGGCGCGTTCATGCAGCCGCAGGGCCATCTCCAGGTCGTCGTGAACGCGGTGGACGGAGAGCTCAACCCGCAGGCGGCGCTTGACGTGCCGAGGTGGCGGTGGGACGAGGGCAAAAAGATTTTGATCGAGCCGTCGTTTCCGAAAGAGCTGGCCCGGGAGCTGGCGGAGCGGGGGCACGAGCTGGAAGTCGCCGAAAACGCCGGCTTGTTCGGCCGGGGGCAGATCATCTGGCGCGATCCGGACACCGGGGTGCTCTGCGGCGGCACCGATCCCCGCACCGACGGAGCCGTGGCGGCTTGGTAGCCCCGAAGGCTTCGCAAGCGGGGAATGTCCCCCGCGCAGGCCGCAGAAAGCAAACGCGAACAGGAGGGCGACCGAATGACGGCTTTGCGGATTAACGGACAGCGCTACGAGGTCGACGTCGTCGTGTTCGATAAAGACGGCCTGCTGTTCGATTCCCAGCATTTCTGGAAAGCGCTCGCCAAGGTTCGGATCCGCTGCCTGCGCGAAACGCTCGGCGACGAGGGCGTCCGCCGCTGGTGCCGGCTGTTCGGCGTCGCGCTGAACGAGCGGGAGGAGCCGGCGCGGATCGATCCGAACGGCATATTCGCCCTCGCTTCGCCTCAGGAGGAAATCGTCGTCACCGCGTCCGTGCTGAAATCGGTCACGGGAAGCGACTGGGGCGAGTGCCGCCGGAACGCCGCCGCCGCGTTCGAGCGGTCGGACCGCGAATTCGAGCCGGCCGAGGGGTTGCTTCCGAAGCCCGGCTTCCCCGACATTTTTCGCCGGCTGAAAGAAGTTTCGATTCCGTTCGGGATCGCCACCTCCGACGACTACGAGCGGACGAAAGCTTCCGTCGAGCGGTACGGCGTCTGGGACGAACTGCGGTTTCTCATTACGCCGGCCGACGTCGAGCGAGGCAAGCCGAATCCCGACATGCTCCTGCTAGCGGCCGAGAAGATGAACGTGCCGCTTTCGCGGATCGCGATGGTGGGCGACTCGTTCGTGGACGTGCAGATGGCCCGGGCCGCGGGCTGCATCGGGATCGGCATTCCCGACGATCCGGACATGGCGCGCAAAATGCGGGGGCTCGCGACGTGCATCGCCAGCGATTTGAACGCGATCGAGACGGAGCGGGCGCCCGCACGCGCGGAGGGAACGATTTTAACTTAACTTGCGAATGGGGAGTGTGCCAAATGACCTGGCTGAAAGATGTGATCGGAACCGAAAAACCGATTATCGCGATGTGTCACCTGCTGCCGTTGCCGGGAGATCCATACTATGACCGCGACAAAGGAATGGACTTCGTCATCGCGATGGCGCGCAAGGATTTGCGAGCGCTGCAGGACGGGGGCGTGGACGCGGTCATGTTCTCGAACGAATTCAGCCTGCCGTATTTGACCGACGTCAAGACGGAAACGGTCGCCGCGATGGCCCGGATCATCGGGGAGCTCATGCCGGACATCCGCATTCCGTTCGGCGTCAACGTGCTCTGGGACGCGAAAAAATCGCTGGACCTGGCGATGGCGACCGGCGCGAAGTTCGTGCGCGAAATTTTTACCGGCGCGTACGCCAGCGATTTCGGCATCTGGAACACGAACATCGGCGAGACGATCCGGCATCAGCGGAGCATCGGCGCGCAGGACGTCAAGCTGCTGTTCAACATCGTGCCGGAAGCCGCCAAATATTTGGCCGACCGGGACATCGAGAGCATCGCGCGCTCGACGGTGTTCAACAATCGTCCGGACGCGCTCTGCGTTTCGGGGCTGACGGCCGGTTCCGAAACCGACCCGCAAGTGTTAAGGCGCGTCAAACAGACGGTGCCGGGCACGGTCGTGCTCGCGAACACCGGCGTGCGGCTGGAAAACGTCGAGCAGCAGCTGTCGATTTCCGACGGCGCGGTGGTCGGCACCACCTTCAAATACGACGGAAAGTTCGAAAACCATGTGGATCCGAAGCGGGTGGAGGCGTTCATGGGCAAAGTGAAAAGCTTCCGCGCGGGTCTCGTGGAAAAAGCCGTCTAGGGCGTGCCGGGTCTGTGCATGTTAAGCCGAATACCGTGTGCAGTTAAGCGACCGTCCGGGAATTTCCCGGGCGGTCGTTTTTCTTCACCGTGTGAAAGTGTCCGAGCAAGCTTGCGTCACAGGCGTACCGCTCGGACGCGCTCCAGTTGAGTCGTGGCGACTCAGCTCGGCCCGCCATACGCCTATGCCCGCACGCAGTTGGGTGAAAATTACCCATCTCGCCGCCTCCGCATGTCCGCCAACGCTCCAATTGAGTCGTGGCGACTCAGCTCGGCCCGCTATGCGCCTATGCCCGCACGCAGTTGGGTGAAAATTACCCATCTCGCCGCCTCCGCATGTCCGCCAACGCTCCAGTTGAGTCGTGGCGACTCAGCTCGGCCCGCTATGCGCCTATGCCCGCACGCAGTTGGGTGAAAATTACCCATCTCGCCGCCTCCGCATGTCCGCCAACGCTCCAGTTGAGTCGTGGCGACTCAACTCGGCCCGCCATGCGTATGCATGCTTGAGGCGGTCGCCTTTGCCGGGGAAATTTCATGTCCTTGATAGCCAATATTCCCATCTATCCAAGGCAAAGCGGTTTTCAGCGTCCCCGCCTTCCAAAGCGAGGCCGGCTCGTCCCTTCGTTGGATTTCTTCAGATTTCTTCCAATCTACAGGAAGAAAAAAGCGACAGAGCGGCCTATGCAGGATTTTACCAACGGGAATCGGGGATTTCGGGCGAAATGCCTCAAAACCCGTTCCTTGGTTGGATGAAATCCAATCGGGGGCGGCGAAGCCTTCAAATAGACCGCTTTTCATTTGGATGCAATCTGATGAAATCCAATGGAGCCCGCGGGCCGGGGCGGCCTCAAAACACTGCCGGCACCGCCCGCCGCGAAGGCTTGTCCGCGTTCGGCCGGTGCTTCAGCGGTTTCCGGGAGACCGATCCTTCCGCAGCGTTTGCGCGATTTCCAGCATGAGCTTGGTCAGGTACGTTCGCAGCGGCATTCGTCCGTTTCGCATCCGTCCTATCCCTCCCTTGGTTCGTATGGAAAATTGTTCTATATTCAATTTCCCCGAAACGAACCGGGTTGAAACCCCGCGCCCGCTTATGACCCGCGAATGGCTTGCCTGCTCCCGCCGGCGGCCATTTCGCGGTCGTTTCCGGCCGATGTCGCTTTCCAAGGGCGCGGCCGCTAGCCGTGATAGCTGCCTGCCGGCTCGTTCAGCACCCATTCGAGCAGCAGCATTTGCTCCTCGAGGCGGGCGATCGCCGCCTGGCCGGCGGCGGAAGCTTCGCCTCCGGCATTTGCCGCTTCTTCCAGCTGCTTTTTGCGGGCGGCCAGCTCGTTGTATTTTCGCTTGATCTGATCCGCTGTTCTCATGTCGTCCCTCCCCTTCTTGTCCCTGCATGATCCCGCCGAAGCGGTTCTTTTCCTTCCATTGATAGCACAAACCGGGCCGGCGCGCAACGGAAAAGGCGGAGCGGTCCCGCGGGCCGTTCGGAACTGCCCTGGCGGATCGAACCCGTCCGAGCCTCCGGCCCTTGCAAACAAACGTCGAATTCCCGCAAGCAAATGGAAACTTTGCCCGGCAACAGGAATAAATTGATTGTTGTAAGGGAACGATTGTTCGTATTAGAATAGGAACATAAGTTCTGTTTGGGATTATCGGAATGGAGGCGGAGGCCATGCCCATGGAGAAGTACGTCGGGCACACGGTGGAGATTATTTACGTAGACGCCGAAGGACGGTTCACGCAGAGAAAGATCACGGTCCGCTCCGTGATCGACGGGCGCGTGCGGGCCTACGACCACTCGAGACGGGCGTTTCGGGTATTCAAAGCGTCGAATATTTTGGCGAGGAAGCCGGTGAACGGCCATGCCTCGTGAACGCACCATCTTCCTGGTCGACGGCCAATCGTTCTATGCCTCGGTTGAAAAATCGGGCTACCCCCAATACCGGAACAAGCCCGTCGCGATCGGGGATCCCGACCGGCGTTCGGGTATCATTCTGGCGGCTTGTCCGGTTGCCAAAGCCCGCGGAGTCACGACGGCGGAGCGGATCTTCGAGGCCCGCGCCAAATGCCCCGACCTCGTCGTCATCCGCCCGCGAATGCAGCGCTATATTTCCATCTCGCTGTTGATCACGCAGTTATTCGAAAATTTTACCGACCTGGTGGAGCCGTACTCGATCGACGAGCAATTTTTGGACGTGAGCGGGTCGATCTCGCTTTTCGGGAGTCCTTACGAAATCGCCCGCCAGATTCAGGCGCAGGTTAGGGCCTCGACCGGCGTATGGTCGCGGGTCGGGATCGGACCGACGAAAATCCTCGCCAAAACCGCGACCGACAACTTCGCGAAGAAGCGTTCCGACGGCATTTTCGAACTTAATCGGGACAACATCGAAACCGAGCTGTGGCCTTTGCCCGTTCACCAGATGTTCATGGTCGCCAATCGGATGACGCGCCATTTTATCCGAATGGGGCTTCCCACGATCGGCGACGTGGCCCGGCTGGAGCTGGGCGAGTTCAAGCGGCGGATGCGCCGGGAAATGGGCAAGCAGAGCGACATTCAGGCGGAATACTACTGGCAGACGGCGAGGGGGATCGATCCGTCCCCGGTCGTTCCCGGCATCCGGGGCGCGCTCAAGTCGGTCAGCCACGGAAAAGCGCTGCGAAGCAGCTTGTACCGCCGGCTCGAGGATATCGAGGTGGTGCTTTTGGAGCTTGTCGTCGAGGTATGCCGCAGGGCTCGCCGTCACGGGTATATCGGGCGCGTCGTCTCCGTCGGCGCCGTCGAAACGGACGGCGAAAGAACGCTGCATTTCGGCCGGCAAACGACGCTGCCGCACGCCACCTCCCTTACCCATGAAGTGGCAGCCGCCGCCCGCAAGCTTTTCGTCGACCATTGGCGCGGATTGCCGCTTAGCCGTTTGTTCGTTTCGCTCAACGAACTGTCGGACGACAGCGCGTACCAGCTTACGTTATTCGATGACCGGCCGGCAGCGTATGCGATCGAGCAGGCAACCGACGCGATCAAGGATCGTTTTGGAGATGCAGCGATCATGCGGGCTTCCTCCCTGCTGGAGTCGGGCGTCGCGCGGGAAAGAGCGGAACAGATCGGAGGTCATTATCGATGAGCAAATTGGACGGCAACGAACGGTGGAAATCGAAAATGCTGCTTACCGAGCATCAGGAGCAATACGAACAGCGCAACGCGAAACCGGTCAACCAGCAGACGGAGGAAGAACGTTATCTCGTTCGCGACTACGTCGTTTTGCCGCATATGCTGACGATGGCCGATAACAGCCACCGCGCGATCCTTTCCACGGCCAATCCGCTAAAGTCCGTTATCGCCGTTTTCCTGCAGGTGCTGATGGACCGAATCAGCGGAGAAATTCAGCGCACCGTCCGGGAGTTCGGAAAGCGGAACATAAGAGTCATGCAGGACGAGTGCGTCGACGGGATTTATTATTATCAGGTTCGCTGCCGCGGATTTACCGAGAAGGTAGGGTTTACGCGGGAAGTCATGAGGTCGGAGATCCGAAACAAAATGACCGAATTCACGGAAGAAATCCTGCAGCGGACCGGCGGGAAAAGGGCATGAGGGACAGAAGGATCGGAAATGGCCGCTCGAAACAGGGGGCCCCGGCCCCCCCCCCCCCCCCCCCACTGCCCCCAATACCCCCCCCCCACACCCCCCACCCAGCCCAACCCCCACTCGCCCCTCCAGTCCAAACCCACAGCGGGTGGGGGCAATAAGAGTCGTGCGTCACACGGGCACGGCAGGGCCTGGAAAAACAAGGGTGACCCCCCCCCCCCCCCCCCCCCCGAGTTCGAGCGGCTTTTTTTCGCATCTTCACAGCCCAGGACCCGGGAGCGGTTAGAAACGAATCGTGACACGCGTGCCGACCGGGACGAGCGATGACAGCGCCAGCACGTCCTCGTTGTACATCCGGATGCAACCGCGCGACACTTCATAGCCGATCGAAGAGGGATCGTTCGTGCCGTGGATGCCGTAGTGCGGCCGCGACAGCCCCATCCAGAACGCGCCGAACGGACCGCCGGGATTGGCCTGCTTGTTGATGATCGTGTATTCCCCGACCGGGGTTACCGTGGCAGCCCGGCCGATGCCGACGGGAAACTCCCGTTCGACGACGTTCCCGTCCAGCAAATAAAGCCGCCGATCCGACAGATCGACGATAATCCGGTAATCGGGCACGCGCGTTCTCTCCTTTGCGGCGATGGTTGATCAAAATCAGCTTATGCGGATAAAAAGGCAGGGGTAACCGGACGAAAACGGCCATATGGATGTCATAAAAGCGCTATCGGAGGTCGATCGAAAATGAACGAGGGCCAACTGTTCACCTGGGCATCCTTGTCGGCGATAGGCGGGGCGTCGCTGCTGACGTTTTTTGTCGTGCAATACACGAAAGAGCTGGTCGACCGTTACGCGAAGCGGCTGCCGACCGATCTATACGCGGTTTTGGTCGCGTTTGTCATTTTGCTGCTGGCGCAGCTGGCGAACGGAGCGAATGCGGGGGATTGGCGCGTTTGCGTGCTGGCGCTGGCCAACGGCTTTCTCGTGGCGGCCGCGGCGGGACAAATCCAGAACAAGGCGCTTCATCCTCCGGGAGCGAAGAAAAACAGCGGAAACGGCAACGGCGGCGACAAAAGCGCAGCGGGCGAAACGGAAGGCGGCCGTGGCGATTCCGGCGACGGAAACGCCGAAAAAAACGAGTAGAACGGAATTGTCAGCCTGAAAAGTTGCAAAAAAATGTCGAAAACGCACATTTGCTGTTAGAATGTGGTTAAGGGCTTCATTCATTTTCATCAAGGATCCGATAGTGAGAAAATATTATCTTGGCTATAACGGCCAAAGAGTAGGAGAGCCGATGCAGCGGGACGAGGCGACCAGGCTGCTGTTCGCCACCCGCCGCTCGGTCAAAGGGCTTTGCCTCCTGATCTATGACGAAAAAAACCGCCTGATTCGGCAAATCCCGAAAAAGTTAAAACGATAAAAGAGGCTTTCGGGGTTCCGATGACGGGATGATCGTGATATTTTATTACGAGGAGACCATAAGCGGGAGGAAAACATGAGACTTATCCGAACTTTTGCCGAGGGCGACGAAATAACGGGCTTTTACCTGTTGAAAAACGTGGAAATCAAACAAACGAACGGGACGCCGCCCAAGGACTTTCTCGATCTCGCGCTGGCGGACAAAAGCGGCGAAATTCCGGCCAAGCTATGGGACGCCTCCCCGACCGACAAGGAAGCGTTCGTGGCCCCCATGCTGGTCAAAGTGCGCGGAATCGTGCAGTCGTACCGCGAAAAGCCGCAGCTCAAAGTCATTCAAATCCGTCCGGTCGTTCGGGAGGACGGCCTGAACATTACCGATTTTGTCCGTTCCGCCCCGGTGCTGCCGGTGGATTTGCTTCACGCGATCGCGACGACGGCGGGCAGCTTTCAGGATCAGGACATCAAACGGATCGTGGAAATGTGCCTGGCCAAGGCTTCGGACAAGTTGATGCATTATCCGGCGGGAAAAGGCATGCACCATGCGTTTTACGCCGGCTTGGCCTACCATGTCGCCCGAATGCTGGAGCTCGGAGAGTTCGTGTGCAGGCAGCGGCCGTTTTTGAACCGGGATTTGCTGCTGGCCGGCATTATTCTGCACGATATCGCGAAGACGGAAGAAATGGAAGCGGAGCTCGGCGTCGTGTCGGACTACAGCGTCAAAGGCAAGCTGCTCGGCCATCTGGCGCTGGCTTACGGCTGGATTACCGAGTCGGCCGTCGCGCTTGGCATGAGCCTGGACGACGAGAAGGTCGTCGCCCTTCAGCACATCGTGCTGTCCCATCACAATTTGGGCGAGTGGGGCAGTCCCGTGCAGCCGCAGCTCCCCGAAGCGGTCGCCCTGCATTACATCGACCAACTGGACGCGAAGCTGCAGGCGGTCGAAGACGCGGTGGACGCCGCTCACGACAACAGCAAATGGACCGCCCCGGTTCGGGTCGCGGAAAACAAGCAAATGTACGTCATGAACAAGGCGTAACGCGCCTTGAGGTTTCGCCGTTATTCGAATCCCGCTTTTTTCAAATTGCGGTAACTGATGGCCAGGCTTTCGAACGCTTCCGTCGGCCCTTGATCCCGTTCGACCAAGTACCATTTCACTCCGGCATCCTCGCAGGCGGCGAAGATAGCCGGCCAGTTCAGATTGCCCTCCATCACCTCGGACATGGTCGTCTGCTCGTCGGCGATGGCCGAAAATTTTTTGGGGAAGGCGGCATAGCCGTCGGCGCTGCGGAATTCCTTGGGCGGCGCGTCGGGCCTCTCCGCGAGCCATTTATGCCTTTTTTTCCAAGGGTTCGGGCGGGGGAAGAAAAACAGGGGCCGCCGAAATCGTTGCCGCGGCAGCCCCGCAAACCCTTATTCCATCGTAGCGTGCAGCGACCAATAAAGCCGAACCAGCTGCGATTCGTACATAAAGTGCTTTTTGTAAAAGTAGATGTGTTTTTCCGGGTCGATGTGTTCGTAATATTTGGCCAAAGTACCGTACAGGCTTGCCTTTTGCAGCAGTTGCGCCAAACGCGGATCCAATTTCATCTCTCCTTGGGGTTGATTTCAAACCAGCATATGCGGAGTAGGCGTTTACCGCTACCGGAAAGGAGCGAGGGGAGGAATAAAGAAATCGAGCCACGTCTCGCGACGTAGCCCTCATGGGAGACGGATTTGCTTTTTCTGGAAGGCATTGTCGCCGGCTCGGCGAAGGCAATGGATGAAGTCGCGGCTGCAGTACACCGCCATGTAACAAAAGCAAGCTTTTCGGCATATGCTAAATCAATTTAATCTGATTGGAGGCAGCGGCCGATCAGATACTCCCGGCTCATCATCGGCCTGCCGGATGGAGAGTGACAAAATGGACAGGACAGCGAATATGGGACTCCCGCAGTTGGATCAAAATGATCCTTGGAGCGTGGAGGACTTTAATAACTCCCTTATGCAACTGGACAAAGAAATTGCGCATCGTGGAATCAATCTGAATTGGTATGGCTTGAGTTCCGATAATGCAGATAATTTACCCCACATACTCCGCGCGATTGATGAAAATCCGCCTGGAACGACCTTTATAACGCCTTACTCTCCGGCTCCTTACAAGATTAAGGGCACGATTAAACCGAAATCAGGCATGAAATTCCTATCGACAGAAGGAGCGGTATTCGATTCCTCAGAATTTAATGGTGATTTGTTTTTGATTGACAATGTAGATGGAGTGGAAATCAGCGGGGTTACATTTATAGGACCTGCAACTCCAGGCTATAGCCGTGCCATTACAATCTCCGGCACTTCGAAAAGATGCAAGGTGAAAGACAACGAGTTTCGCAATTATTACGGCGGTGCGGTATTTGTCAACGCAAGCCGCAATTATATCCTTCACAATGATTTTTACACGGTGAATAACAAGCCGACACCCAGCGAAGCTGATTTTGGTACAATCCATATCTCAGGCGATCGGAACGTAATGATCGGAAACATCATCCGCGATAATGACTATTCGGGGATTTCCCTCTACAAGGCATCGTACAACATTGTTCAATCCAATGAAATTGTGTGTAAAGATGGATTCGGTCCCGGACAGATGGGAATTTACATTCTTTCCGGTTGCAGTTACAATGACATCTCGCATAACGTCGTTAAAAACAGCGGAAACGAAGGAATTATCCTTAATTCCAACGACAACTACGGTCCGATCGAGCACAATATCGTGAGTAATAATATTCTTGTTAATTGTTTGTATGCGGGCATTTCACTAGAAAAAGGGGGCAGTTACGGGGTTAATTATAATATCGTTGAGGCGAATCAGATCGCTTCGTTTTCAGTGCCTATACCGACCACCGATACAAGCCATGGCATTCGAGTGAACGGGGCCAATCATAATCTGATTAAAGGAAATATCATTCGATCTGACAGATCCCGCTTATTGGTTGGCATTCGAATCGAAAACGGCGCTATTGCCAATAACATCGAAGGAAATCAGATAATCGGGGCAGCTAGAGGGATAGCTGTCACAGGTGAGGATGTACATGTTCAAAACAACCATCTTTATGATAGTTTTGAGCTATCCATGAGAATAAGCTACGCAAGAAACGGGATTATTGAAAACAACACGATCAAAAACTCCGGTCCCGGCGGGTCGATTGCAATGGGCAATGATTTACACGGGTGCGTAATTCGTAATAATAAATTAGACCGAATGCCATATGATGAGGTTGGAGCAGTTGGCGTTCGCGCAATGCTTCATAGCAACCACATCCATACCATCACATATCAAGGTACGGCTACGCTTGTTTCGGGCATGGCTGCGGTTTCTACCGTAGCGATAAATCCGGATAATTCCATTGGCGAGATTCAGTTGAGTTACTTAGCTCCGGCAGGTGTGGCTGCAAATCGTGGCGCATTATTTATAGACGGCGTCTTTAAAGAGAGCAGCCAGTTCGTTATTCGATCAACGAATCCTAACGATGCCTCAACAGTCGCATGGCGAATAATTCGATAAAAACAAAAAAATCGAGCCACGTCTCGCGACGTGGCCCTCATGGGAGAGGAGAAACCGGACGAAGAGCTTATGGGGAAACGTAAGTCTTCTCCGCGGTTGTCCCCGGCGCCTTGCGAGCGCCGGTACTATCATTGTGACCGCTTTGCGCGGAAATATACGCCGAACCGAAGAAAATTTTGAAACGCCGGTTCGGCGGCCGGAGGCTGCGCTTTTGCGATGCGGCGAAATGTGGTAACATAGCACCATTGACGCCTCGGACAAGCCATGCGCTTGCGAGGCGATGCGTGCGAGGGATAACAAACGTGAGAGTCATATCGGGACAAGCCAGGGGACGGCCGCTCAAGGCGGTTCCCGGCGACGCGACGCGTCCGACGACGGACAAGGTGAAGGAAGCGCTGTTCAGCATGATCGGGCCGTATTTCGACGGGGAAAGGGTGCTCGATCTGTTCGCCGGAACGGGCGGGCTCGGCATCGAGGCGCTAAGCCGCGGGGCGGGGCATGCGGTGTTCGTGGACGCGAGTCCCAAGAGCGTGGCGGTCGTCCGAAGCAATCTGGAGGCGACGAGGCTGGCCGATCGGGCGGAAGTGTACCGGAACGATGCCGGCAAGGCGATCCGGCTGCTGGAGAAGAAGGGGCTTAAGTTCGATCTGCTTTTTTTGGACCCTCCCTATATAATGAAAGATTGCGCGGAGCGGCTGCTCGACCTGGCCGCCAGGGGGCTTGTGGCCGAAGGCGCGACGGCGGTCGTGGAGCACGAATCGGCCTTCGATTACGGAGACGGGTTCGGCCCGTTTCGACGGCGGCGGCACGCGGCGTACGGCGAGGTTGCCTTATCCATCTATCGATATGAAGGAGAAGCGTAAATGACGCGGAACACATCCAGGCAGGAAGGCGAGCATCCGAACCGGATCGCGGTCTATCCGGGCAGCTTCGATCCGGTCACGTTCGGCCATTTGGACATTATCCGGCGGGCGGCGAAGCAGTTCGACCGGTTGATCGTGGCGGTGCTGAACAACACGAAAAAAAACGCGCTGTTCACGGTGCAGGAGCGAACCGAGCTGCTGCGGGAAGTGACGAAGGACATCCCGAACATCGAGATCGACAGTTTTCGGGATTTGCTCGTCAAATATATGCGCTCCCGCAATGCGCAAGTGAGCGTTCGAGGCATTCGTTCGGTGACCGATTTCGAGTACGAGCTGCAAATGGCGTCGACGAACCGGCATCTCGACGAAGGCATCGAAACGATTTTCATGATGACGAATCCGAAGTATTCGTATTTGAGCTCGAGTATTGTCAAGGAAATCGCTCAGTTTAACGGGCAGGTGCAGGAGCTTGTGCCCCCTGCCGTGGAAGCCGCGCTCAGACGCAAGTTCGGAACGTCGTAGGCGGCGGCGCCGGCAGATCGGAACCGGCGGCGGCGCTTCGGCGGAGGCAAGCGAAAGAAAAATACCGTCCGGGCGAACGAACGCCGCGGGCGGTATTTTTTTGACGAATTTTTTGACGATATGGAAGAACGCATCAAGGCTCCGGCGGGCGCTTGGGCGGGCGAATGAGCGCGGCGAGCAGGGCCAGCAGCAAAAAAACGGCGATGGATGCGACCGCGGTCGCCAGCGTCGCCGAAGAAAGCGCCCAGCCGCCGGGGAACGATAAACCGGCGCTTTCGGTTCCGCCCGGCGGCCCGCCGGCGGCCCAAGCCGGGACCAGCTGCGCGAGCCACCCTTGCCGGACGGCCGTGGCGAGCGGATAAACGAAGGCGAGCGCGAGGGCGGCATGCAGCAGGCGTCCGGCGATAAAGCGCAGCCAGGGGAACGGGCGGCCGGCGCCGAAAACGGCCCGCGCCTGCAGCAGGCCGCTGAAGCCCGTCCAGGCAAGCACGGCGGCAAGGAGAGCGGCGGCGTGAACCGGCTCGGACTCGAACAAGGCGGAGCGGCCCGTTTCGTAAGCGCCGAGGTGCATTTCGTAGACGCCGGGCACCGCCAGCCAGGCGTCGGCGCCGGGAAACGCGACCTGAATCATGCGCAGCAGCACGGCGCTCAGCATCATAAGGCCGCCGACGGCCATCAGCGTCGCGACGGAATGGGTCACCGCGTCGGAAATTTGCTGCCCGAACGGCCGCCCGTCTTCCTGCCGCGCTTCGCGGACGGCGCGATAAGCCCGGCGCAGCGCGGCGGAAGGGGAGCCGACCGGCAGCGGCGGCGGCACGGCCGGGGCCGCCGCCTTCATCAGCCGCGCCCACAGCCCCCCCGCGGCGGCCGCCGACAGCCATACCCCCGCCGCAATCGCCCATCCGTACAGAGGAGAATGCAAAAAACCGCTGCCGATCACGAGCACGACCAGAAACGGGCTCGGCACGTGCGAAACGAGCAGCAGCGTGTCCGTATCCTCGTCGCGCACGAATCCTTTTTCCCTGAGCCGCGCCGTTTCTCTCGCGCCCGCGGGCGCTCCGGCCGCCCAGCCCAGGGCGATGGCCCAACCGGATACGCCCGGCAGCCGGAACATCTTCCGGGTAACCGGCTCCCCAATAACCGCCAGCCCGTGGAGCAGGCCGGACGCCGCCAGCAGCTCGGCCAAAATAAGCGGCGGCAGCAAGCCGGGAAACACCGTCTGCCACCACACCTCGAACCCGCCGAGCGAGGCGCGGAACGCTTCCCCCGGCGAGCGAACGATGCTGGCGACAAGCAGCAGCGCGCACGCGCCAAGCAAAACGGACACGAGAACGGATTTTTTCTTTATGCCTTCGCTCACGTCGCACCTCCTTTTTCTCCGAAGCCCGATAACCCGCCGAACCGTGAATTCGCGAGCGGGCCGCAGGGCGTAATGTTGTCGAAAAAACGTTCAATTGGCCGATGTGTCCGCGCTTGAGCCGCTGGGTTAAGCTGCCGCAGCGATGCTCGGGTTGCACGCCGCGGGACAAGCGGGCTTCAGTTATAAGTACGCTGCGAACCGGGGAGGTAGACCAAGGGAGCGAGCATGGAGGGCAAAAGGGGCGCAAAAAAAAAACGGCGCCGCACCGACGATCCGGCAGCGGCGCCGCGCCTGTCTTTAAAAGCGAACCGGAGGCTCCGTATAATCGCGCCAGGCGCCGCCGGGCGAAGCGGGGTCGAAGGCAAGCGAATAGACGGCGGTCGCTTGCGCGTCCAAGCGCAAATAAGCCCAATCGCCCTCTGCCGCGCTTTGGACGACCGGGACGGACGCGGACGTTTTCATCCGGCGCAGCAGGGTCCGGCCCCGTTCGCCGAAGCCGAGAACGCGAATATACTCGATGCCGGACGCGAGCCGCTCCGGCGAGAGCTCCTCCTTGCGGTGGCCGAGCAAAATGCGCAGCAGCGTCCGCTGCAGCTTCGTGCGCGTATAGCGCTTCGTCTTCAGCGTCTCGAGCAGCGCCTCGACGGCGTAGGACGGAAGCGCACGGAGCGACTGGCGGATGCGGAACTCCAGCCCTTCCGTCACTTCCGCGAACGCGGCCAGCTCCGCCTCGCTCGATTGCAGCAGACGGTGGAACAGCGGGCGGGCGAACGCTTCCCACGTGATCGGCGCCCTGCCGGCCGCCGCCTCCCGCCGCAAAACGTCCAACGTGCTCTCGGGCACGAACGGCGCGATGGCCGACAAGTCCGCCTGCTCGGCGAGCAGCTTGCGCAGCGCGGTGGCGCTGGCGATCCGGTCGTCGGTAATCGACGTCTGATTGTAGCCGGATTTTTCGCGGCGGATCGAATAGGGCTCGATTCGGCTGTCGAGCCGCCGGAGCGCAAGCAAATAGTGCAGGCCGAGCGTATGGTTCGGCTGATCCAGCCGAAAGCCGGCGTCCGCGATCAAGCCCTCGCCGGCCAAATACGAGCGGACCGCTTCGTTGAACGCGGTCGGGTACGGCAGTCCCGTTTTCAGCAGTTCGCCGAGCCGGGCCCCGACCGCCTCCGGCTCCTCCGCGAGCCGCTCCGCGATGCTTACGAGCGGAGCCAGCTCCCCGCTTTCGCTGCCGAAGCACAGCGCGTCGACCGCTCCGGTCGCCGCGAGCACGCCGACGGCTCCGTACGCGAACCACTGCGCCGGCTGGGCGCTGTACGCGACGGGCAGCTCCAGCACGAGGTCGCAGCCCGCGCGGAGCGCCATTTCGGCGCGCGCCCATTTGTCCGCGAGCGCCGGCTCCCCCCGCTGCAAAAAATGGCCGCTCATGACGGCGACGACCGCGTCCGCTCCCGTTATTTTCCTTGATTGCCGAATGTGATAGAGATGGCCGTTATGCAATGGATTGTATTCGACGACGATTCCGACCGTGCGCATCGCGTTCTCCTTCCGTATGGACCGCGTTTTGGCCGCAAGCGTTTTTTTTCAATATACACATCTTCGCGCCCGAACGGCAACCGCGGCGTATGCCGGGCATGCGGCCGAACCGGGGAACGAAGCGGGAAGCGGACCTGCGCCCGGCGATCCGATAACGGCGCAGGCCGATTCCCGAATCCCGTCCGCGACCGAAGGGAACGGCAATCGCCGCAATCGGCCGAGGCAAGAAAATATCCGGCAAAAGCCGTATAAGGAGAAGGGCTCCCGCGCAACACTCTAGTATGGCGAGCGGCTCTTTTCTTTTTTGGCCTGACGCGACCGGCATGCGCAACCTGCATAAATGTTGACAAAACGTTAATAACCTCGATATAATAATTTTTGTTTGTTTGGAGTGATGGTCTATGTTGCTGAACGTTCAAGAACTCGCGGCCCGCAAGGTCCCCGTACGCTTAAGCGAGTCCTTCGATGCGGCGAAAACGGTTGAAAATCTGCGCGACGTGAAGCCGCTGAGTCCCGTCTCCGCGGAACTTACCGCGGAATACGCGAACGGAATGATCGAAGTTTCGGGCCATCTCGACTGCCGACTGCAGCTTGCGTGCTCTCGTTGCCTTGATCCGATCGAGTACGATTGCAGGGTTTCGTTTCGGGAATCCTTCAAGATCGTATCGAAAGAAATGGCCGAGCGCGGGGAGCAGGACGACGAAGATTTTGTGCCGATATACGGCGACAGCCTGGAGCTTCGCCCGTATGTGGAGGAAGAATTGCTTCTTCATCTGCCGTATGCGCCGCTTTGCCGTGAGGACTGCAAGGGATTATGCTCCGAGTGCGGGCACAATCTCAATCACGGAACTTGCGGATGCAACAGGGAGAAAATCGATCCCCGGCTTGCGGCGTTGAAGGATTGGTACGATACGAGGCCGAACTGACTTTCTCTCGTTAATGAACGCCTATACAGGGGCAGCAGCTTTGAGCACTCGACTCGGATAAGGAGGTGGGAACATGGCAGTCCCTTTTGGAAAAACATCGAAATCCCGCAAAAACAAGCGCCGCACGCACTTCAAACTGGTCGTTCCGGGCATGGTTAAATGCGATCAATGCGGCGAGCTGAAGCTGGCGCACCGCGTTTGCAAAGTATGCGGTACGTACAAAGCTCGCGAAGTCATCAAGCAATAATCGAATGAACGCGTCTAGGGGTCATTGCTTCCGGGCGCGTTTTTCTTTATACTCTGGTTTAGTACCTGGTATCAGTATGAACCTTTAAGGCGGTGGCGAACGTGGAACGGCTTCCCAAACGTCAGCGCCACCAGCAGCTCAGCCGCTTGCTGGAGGAAAATCCGTTCCTTACCGACCGGGAGCTGACCCGCTTGCTCAAAGTGAGCATCCAGACGATCCGGCTCGACCGGATGGAACTGGCCATTCCCGAGCTTCGGGAAAGGCTGAAAATGATGGCGGAACGATCGTACGATTCGGTCCGTTCGCTGCCTCTGCACGAGGTGATCGGCGATATCGTGGATTTGCAGCTGGACAAGAGCGGCATTTCCATTTTCGAGATTCGGGAGGAACACGTGTTTTCCCGCAGCGGCATCGCCCGGGGCCACCACGTGTTCGCGCAGGCCAACTCGCTGGCGGTAGCCGTGATCAACGACGAAATCGCCCTTACCGCGTCGGCGGACATTCGCTTTATCCGGCCGGCCAGGCTCGGAGAGAAGTGCATCGCCAAGGCTTACGTTCGCTCGAGCGGGAGCCAGAAGGGAAAGGGCAAAGTCGAAGTATTTACTTACGTAGGTGAAGAAATGGTGTTTCAAGGGAACTTTGTCATTTATCGTTCGACGGGGGAACCGGATCGCGAAGGAGGAAGCGCCCATGAGAATCGCCATTGACGCGATGGGCGGAGACCACGCCCCCGAGGCGCCGGTCGAAGGGGCGCTGGCCGCGGCGGCCGAGTGGCCGGATACGGAGCTGATTCTCGTCGGCAAGCCCGACGCGATCGAGCCGCTGCTGGCCGGCCGGAAGCCGGCCAACGTTTCCGTCGCGGCCGCGACGGAGATTATCGGCGGCGAGGACGAGCCGGTCCGCGCGGTGCGGCGCAAGACGGATTCCTCGATGGTCGTCGCGGGAAAAATGGTCAAGGAAGGCGCGGCGGACGCGATGATATCGGCCGGCAACACCGGCGCGCTGATGGCCGTCGGCCTGCTCGTGCTCGGCCGGATGAACGGCATCGAGCGTCCGGGCCTGGCGCCGATGCTGCCGACGCTGGACAGGGTCGGCGTGCTTGCGCTCGACCTCGGCGCCAACATGGACGCCAAGCCCGAGCATTTGCTTCAGTACGCGCTGATGGGCAGCATGTACCGGGAGAAAGTGCACGGCCTGCCGAAGCCGCGCGTCGGGCTGTTGAACGTGGGAACCGAGCCGGGCAAGGGGAACGAGCTGACCAAGGCCGCGTTCGAGCTGCTCGGCGGCGCGCCGATTCACTTTATCGGCAACGTGGAATCCCGCGACGTGCTGACGCGCAACTGCGACGTGCTCGTATGCGACGGTTTTTCGGGCAACATTTTGCTGAAGGCGATGGAAGGCGTAGCCGATACGGTTTTCGGCGTGTTGAAGAAGGAGCTGACGTCCTCCCTGAAGTCCAAGCTGGCGGCCGCCATGCTTCGGCCCAACTTCCGCAACATCCGGAAGCTGATGGATTCCAAGGAGCATAACGGCGCTCCCTTGCTCGGCGTGAACGGTCTCATCGTCAAAAGCCACGGCTCGTCCGACGCGGTCGCGACGAAATTCGCGATCCGCCAGACGCGGACCGCGATCGAAAGCGGACTTATCCCCGCGCTCGCGGGGGAATTCGGCAGAAAGTGAGAGATAACGGATGAATGGATATCCCGTAGGCGTTCTGGGCGTCGGCATGTACGCGCCGGAACGCCGTCTGACGAATCAAGAGCTCGAAAAAATGGTGGACACGAACGACGAATGGATCGTCAGCCGGACCGGCATTCGCGAGCGGCGGATCGCCGCGCCCGAACAAGCGACGTCCGACCTCGCGTACGAAGCCTCGCTGAAGGCGCTCGCCGCGGCGGGCATCACCGCCGAAGAGCTCGACCTGATCGTGGTGGCGACGATTACGCCGGACATGTTTTTCCCGTCTACGGCTTGCATCCTGCAGGAGAAGCTCGGCGCGAAAAAGGCGGCCGCATTCGACCTGTCCGCCGCATGCTCCGGCTTTATTTACGGACTGGCGAACGCTTCCGGATTCATCGCGTCGGGCATGTACCGGTACGCGCTCGTGATCGGAGCGGACAGCCTGTCGCGGATTACGGATTACACCGACCGCAATACGTGCATTCTGTTCGGCGACGGCGCGGGAGCGGCGGTGCTGGGACGGGTGCCGGAGGGCCGCGGCTTCCGCTCGTTCGAGCTCGGGGCCGACGGAAGCGGAGGGGAACTGCTGAACCTTCGCGGCGGCGGCTCGCGCCTGCCGTCTTCGGAGAAGACGATCGCCGACCGCAATCATTTTATTTACATGAACGGACGCGAAGTGTTCAAGTTCGCCGTCCGGATCATGGGCAACGCGGCGGAAGAAGCGCTCCGGAAAGCGGGCAAGAGCAAAGAGGACATCGATCTGCTCGTCCCGCATCAGGCCAACATCCGGATCATTCAATCTTCCCTGGAGCGCCTGAGCCTTTCCGAAGACAAGTGCAAAATCAACGTCGACCGCTACGGGAACATGTCGGCGGCTTCGATCCCGCTCGCGCTTGCCGAAGCGGTGGAGGAAGGACGGGTCCGCGAAGGGGATTGCCTCGTGCTCGTCGGTTTCGGAGGCGGGCTGACGTGGGGCGCTTCGGTGCTCGTTTGGTAAGCCGCAAGCCGCCGGAAGACCCCCGCATGAATTAGGAGGAATCGTCACGATGGGTAAAACAGCGTTTGTGTTTCCCGGCCAAGGGGCGCAAGCCGTCGGCATGGGCCGGGACGCTTACGAACGGTTCGAATCGTCGCGCGCGATCTACGACCGCGCCGACGAGGCGCTCGGCTTCTCCGTATCGAAGCTGGCGTTCGAAGGGCCGGACGAAGAATTGAAAAAAACGGCGAACACGCAGCCGGCGCTGCTGGCGACGAGCATCGCGCTGCTCGAAGCGTTCAAGGCCCGCGGCGCGAGGCCCGATTACGTCGCGGGACACAGTCTCGGCGAGTACAGCGCGCTTGTCGCCGCCGGCGTGCTGGCGTTCGACGATGCGATCCGCCTCGTGCGGGCGCGGGGGTTGTTCATGGAGCAGGCCGTGCCCGGCGGGAAAGGCGCGATGGCCGCGACGCTGGGCGCGGAGCGCGACGCGCTGGAAGCGCTGTGCCGCGACGTGTCCGCTTCGGTCGGCCTCGTGGAGCTCGCGAACGTGAACTGTCCCGGGCAGATCGTCGTTTCCGGCACGGCCGAAGGCGTCGCCGCCGTCGCGGAGCGCGGCAAGGAAGCCGGCGCGAAGCGGGTCGTCCCGCTGGAGGTCAGCGGACCGTTCCATTCGTCGCTGATGCAGCCGGCCGCCGACAAGCTGGAAGCGGAGCTCGCTGGGGTCGCGTTCGGCGACGCGGCCGTGCCGGTCGTCGCGAACGTATTCGCGCGTCCGGTCACGTCCGGGGAGGAGCTGCGCGGCCTGCTCGTCCGGCAAGTCGTCTCGCCGGTGCTGTGGGAAGACAGCGTGCGCTTCTTGCTCGGCGAAGGCGTCGACACGTTCGTCGAAATCGGGTCGGGCACGGTGCTAGCAGGCCTGATCAAAAAGATCGACAAGACGGTCAAGATCGTGTCGATCAACAGCGCGGCAGCCGCCGAAGAGGCGGAATGGAATTGACCGCGATTACGCTTGGCATCGAAAGGAGGCGTTACGGATGGCGAATTGGGATTTGAGCGGCAAATCCGCGCTCGTTACGGGCGCGTCCCGCGGCATCGGCCGGGCGATCGCGATCGCGCTCGCGGAAGCCGGAGCCGACGTGGCCGTCAACTATTCCGGCAGCGAAGCGGCCGCGGCGGAGACGGTGCGCGCGATCGAGGCCCTCGGCCGGAAGGCGGTCACCGTCAAGGCGAACGTCGGCAAGGCGGCGGAATTCGAATCGCTCGCGCAGACGACGCTGGAAACGTTCGGAAAATTGGATATACTGGTGAATAACGCGGGCATCACCCGAGACAATCTAATCATGCGGATGAAAGAAGAAGATTTCGACGCCGTCATCGAGACGAACCTCAAGGGCGTGTTCAACGGCATCAAGGCGGCAACGCGGCCGATGATGAAGCAGCGTTACGGAAGAATCATCAACATTTCGTCCGTCGTCGGCGTGCTCGGCAACGCGGGGCAGGCGAATTACGTCGCCGCCAAGGCGGGCGTCATCGGCCTCACCAAATCCGCCGCCCGCGAGCTCGCTTCCCGCGGCATTACCGTCAATGCGGTCGCTCCCGGCTATATCGAAACGGATATGACGGACAAGCTCCCGCAGGAAGCGCGCGAAGGCATTTTAAGCCAGGTGCCGCTCGGACGCATGGGCAAGCCGGAAGACGTCGCCAGCGCGGTCGTCTACCTGGCGTCGGATGCGGCGTCGTACTTGACGGGCCAGACGATTCATATCGACGGCGGCATGTACATGTAACGGCGTCCGGGGTTTGGCCGCTTCAAGTAAACGGTTGCGCTATGGCTTTTTGTCCATGATTCACGTATAATACGTTAAGGGAGGTGAACCGGATGTCCGATATACAGGAACGCGTTAAACGCATCGTAGTCGAACGCCTGGGTGTCGACGAGGCGGAAGTGACCAACGAAGCATCCTTTAAAGACGATTTGGGCGCTGATTCTCTCGACGTGGTTGAACTCGTGATGGAGCTCGAAGATGAATTCGACTTGGAGATCTCCGACGAGGATGCAGAGAAGATCACAACGGTGGGAGAAGTCGTGAATTACATAAAATCTCATTCGTAATGATCCGACAAAAGTCCCGTTCGTGGAACGGGACTTCTCCGCATCTAGGCGCCTTTTTTGCGGTTTGCGGCGCGGATGTTTGACATGGCCATTCAGGTACCCGAAGAGGTGAACTTCTTTTGAAACAGCGTGTCGTCGTGACCGGGATGGGGGTTATCACCTCCCTCGGCGCCGATTTAAATACGTTTTGGAATCATCTTTTGGCCGGCAAATCCGGGGTCAGCCTTGTCGAGGCTTTCGATATGACCGACTACCCGACGAAGATCGCGGCCGAAATCAAAAATTTCAACCCCGAACAATTCGGCATCGACAAAAAGGACGCCCGCAAAATGGACCGCTTCGTGCAGTTCGCGATGGTCGCGAGCGGCGAGGCGATCAAGGACGCGGATTTGCGGATCGGCGACAACGCCGAAGCCGACCGCGTCGGCGTCAGCATCGGCTCCGGCATCGGCGGGCTGGGCACTTGGGAAGATCAGCATACGATTTTGATGGAAAAGGGCCCGCGCCGCGTCAGTCCGTTTTTTATCCCGATGATGATCGCCAATATGGCCAGCGGCCAGGTTTCGATCGCCACGGGCGCGAAAGGGCCGAATACGACGGCCGTCACCGCTTGCGCCACCGGCACGCATTCGATCGGCGACTCCTTCAAGATGATTCAGCGCGGGGACGCCGACGTGATGATTTGCGGAGGCGCGGAAGCGACGATTCGGCCGATCGCCATGGCCGGTTTTTCCAACATGCGCGCGATGAGCACCCGCAACGACGAACCGGAAAAGGCAAGCCGTCCGTTCGATACCGGGCGGGACGGGTTCGTCATGGGCGAAGGCGCGGGCGTACTCATTTTGGAATCATTGGAACATGCTCGGCGCCGCGGCGCCCGCATCTATGCCGAAGTGATCGGATACGGCATGAGCGGCGACGCGCATCATATGACGGAGCCGGATCCCGACGGCGCGGCCCGCTGCATGTCGCGGGCGCTCAAGGATGCCGGCATCGCGCCGGAAGCGGTCGACTACATTAACGCGCACGGCACGTCGACGCCCGTCGGCGACAAGTCGGAGACGGCGGCGATCAAGGCGACGTTCGGCGAGCACGCGTACAAGCTCGCCGTCAGCTCGACGAAGTCGATGACCGGGCATATGCTCGGCGCGGCCGGCGGCGTGGAAGCCGTCATTCTGGGGCTGTCGCTGCAGAACGGCGTCATTCCGCCGACGATCAACCTCGAGGACCAGGATCCGGAGTGCGATCTGGACTACGTGCCGAACGAGGCGCGCAAAGCGGACATCGACGTCGCGCTGTCGAATTCCTTCGGCTTCGGCGGGCACAACGCGACGATCATTATGCGTAAATATGAAGCCTAACGGCGCGAACGTGTGACGCAGGCGGCGCGAGCCGCCTGCGTTTTTGCTTGGCGGGCAGCTGGCGATTGGAAGGCTTCGTTGCGTTTTATCCAATCTGCAGAGCCAAAAAGGCAAAAGGCGCGACCCAGAGTGGATTTTATCCAACGAAAAATGGGGAATTCGGGCAAATAGCTTAAAAAGGCTGCGGCGGACGGTGCCTGGATGAAAAGTACGGACGCATCAAACGCCAATTACAATGTTACACCCATCATTAACCCCGGGTCAGGTTTGGGAGGTGCCCTCATGGACGATCATTTTCGTCGTTTGCAGGACAGGCTGAATTTGCGGTTCCGAAATCCCGCGTTGCTTCGTCAGGCGTTCACGCATACTTCGTACGTGAACGAGCAGCGCGGGGCGCGGACGCAGCATAACGAAAGGCTCGAATTTCTCGGAGACGCCGTTTTGCAGCTTACGGTTTCCGAGAAGCTGTACCGGATGTACCCGGATCGGCCGGAGGGGGAATTGACCCGGCTTCGGGCAAGCATCGTCTGCGAGCCGTCGCTTGTCCGTTTTGCCGAGGCGCTCGATTTCGGAAAGGTCGTGCTGCTCGGCAAAGGGGAGGAGCAAACGGGGGGCCGCACCCGGCCGTCGCTGCTCGCCGACGCGTTCGAGGCGTTCGTCGGCGCGCTCTATTTGGACCAGGGGCTGGAAGCGACCCGGTCGTTTCTGGACGAGCACCTGTTCGTCCATTTGCCGAAAGACACGGCAACGTCGCTTAAAGATCACAAAACCGAGCTCCAGGAGAAAATCCAGCAGCTCAATTTGGGCCAGCTCGATTACCGTACCGTCGAAGAGAGGGGACCCGCTCACGATCGGGAATTCGTCGTGATCGTCTACGTCGGCGACCGCAGCCTCGGCGAAGGAGCGGGCCGCTCCAAAAAAGAGGCCGAGCAAAAAGCCGCGGCCAAAGCGCTGCAGCGGCTGCAGGAAGGCGGCAGCCCCGGCCGGATGAAATCGGGGGAACGCAGGAGGTGATTTAAGCCGCTATGTTTTTGAGAAGGATCGAGCTAGCCGGCTTCAAATCGTTCGCGGACCGACTCGAACTCGAGTTCGGACGCGGAATTACGGCCGTCGTCGGCCCGAACGGCAGCGGCAAGAGCAACATCTCCGACGGCATCCGCTGGGTGCTCGGGGAGCAAAGCGCCAAAAGCCTGCGCGGCGGCAACATGCAGGACATTATTTTTGCCGGGAGCGACAGCCGCAAGGCGGTCAACTTCGCGGAAGTCTCGCTTACGCTGGACAACACCGACAAAGCGCTGCCGCTGGAGTTTTCCGAGGTGACGGTCACGCGCCGCGTTCACCGCAGCGGCGAAAGCGAATATTTGATCAACAAGCAGCCGTGCCGGCTGAAGGACATTACCGAGCTGTTCATGGATACGGGGATCGGCAAAGAAGCGTATTCCATTATCGGACAAGGCCGCATCGAGGAAATTCTCAGTACGCGATCCGAGGATCGGCGCGGCATTTTCGAAGAAGCTTCGGGCATCGTCAAGTACAAATCCCGCAAAAAAGAAGCGCAAAAAAAGCTCGAGGACACCGAAGCGAACCTGCTGCGGATCAACGACCTCGTCGTGGAGCTCGAAGGCCAGGTCGAGCCGCTGCGCAAGCAGTCCGAAAAGGCCGAAACGTACAAAACGTTAAAAGAAGAGCTGAAGGCGAAAGAAATCGCGCTTTACGTCCACCAGATCGAGACGACGCACAAGACGTGGTCGGAAACGAGCGAGCGGCTCGCGAAGCTGAAGGAAGAGGAATTGGCGCTGTCCGCCGAAGTCGCGCTTCACGACGCGAAGCTGGAGGAGGACCGCCAGTCGCTGCACCGGCTCGAGGAAACGCTGGAAAAGCTCCAGGACGAGCTGCTCCATACGAGCGAAGAGACGGAAAAAAGCGAAGGCTATGCCGAGCTGCTCAAGGAACGCCATGCGAATTTGCTGCGTAACCGGGAAACGATTGAAGGCAGCCTGGAGCAAACCGCGTCTCGCCTTGCCGAGGCGGAAGCGGAAGGGGCGGCTCTCGCGCAGCGGCGCGGCGTTCTGGAGACGGAGCTCGCGGCTTTGAAGGAGCGCCTCGAACGGGAAGAGACGAGGCTGGCGCTTGCCGACGGCAGCGGCGAGGCCGAAGAGAAGCTGAAAGCCGAGCTGTTCGAAACGATGAACGCGATGGCGCAGGCGCGCAACGATATCCGCTATTGCGAGCAGCAGCGGGAAGTGCTGGAGCGGCGCGTGCAGCGCTCGGCCGAGGAGAGGGCGAAGCTCGGCGAACAATCGGCGCTGCTTGCGTCCCGCAAGGAAGAAGTGGAAAGCCGGCTTGCCGAAGGGGCGGCCGCCGTCATCCAGGCGCGCGACCAATATGTCGCCGAGGGAGCGAGGTCTTCCGACCTGCAGCGCAGGCTGGAAGAAGCGCAGGCGGCGTTCCGCCGCGCCGAGCAAAAACGGGAAGCCCTCGTGTCCCGCCGGGATACGATCAAGGAAATGCAAAACGATTACGACGGCTTCCAGCACGGCGTCCGCGAAGTGCTCAAAGCGGCGAAACGGGGCCAGCTGCAAGGCGTGCACGGGGCGGTAGCCGAGCTGATCGGGGTTCCGGCCCAGCTCGAAACCGCCATCGAAACGGCGCTCGGCGGCGCGATGCAAAACATCGTCATGGAAAACGAAGCCACCTCGCGGACGGCGATCGGGTATTTGAAGCAGCGGCAATCCGGACGGGCTACTTTTCTGCCGCTCGATGTCATCCGTCCTCGCCAGCTCGGCGATCACGACCGAAAAATCGCCGGCGAAGCGGAGGGCTTCGTCGGGGTCGCTTCCGAGCTCGTCAAGTCGGAAGCCCGGTACGCGAACATCGTCGGCAGCCTGCTCGGCAACGTGGTCATCGCGCAAAAGCTCGAGCATGCGAACCGGATCGCCTCGCGGCTGCAATACCGTTATCGCGTCGTGACGATCGACGGCGACGTCGTCAATCCCGGCGGCTCGATGACCGGGGGCAGCCTGCAGAAAAAGTCGTCCAGCCTGCTCGGCCGGCAGCGCCAGCTCGAGGAGCTGGAACGCGAGATCGGCCAGGCGGAAAGCGACCGCGCCGCCTCGAAAGGCGAAGTCGACGACCTGAAGAAGGAGCTGTCGATCGTCGCCCAAAATATCGAGCAGCTGCGCGAGCTGGGCGAGCGGGAGAGGCTGAACGAGCAGCGGCTGACCGCCGAGCTTCAGCAGCTGACGCACGAGGAAAAGCAGCTCGGCGAGCAAATGGCGGCGCAGGAAGGCGAGACCGCCGCGCTCGGCGCCGAAGCGAGCGGGCTGGAGGCGGCTCGAAGCGAAGCGGACGCCCGGCTTGCCGCGTTGACGGCGGAGGAAGCGAAGCTTAACGAGCAAATGCGCGAAGCGGAAGAGCTTCGCCGCCGAAGCCAGACGGAGAAGGAAGAGCTGCAGGCGGAAGTGACCGAGCTGAAGGTGAAGACGGCCCGGCTCGAGCAGGATCGCCAGGCGGTCGACGACCAGTTCGGGCGGCACAAGAGCGAGCGGCAGCGGCTCGAGGCGGAAAGGCAGCAGCTGGCCGATGCGCTCGCGCAAAACCTGGAGGAGACGGCGCGCACCGAAGAAGAGCAGGTTCGGCAGCAGGAACGGCTCAACGAGCTGCGGCTGGCGAGAAGGGAATTCACGGAAGGAATCGAATTCAAGCGTTCCGACCGCGCCGAGCGCCTCCGGCAGCTCGAACTGAAGGAGAACGAGACGAAGGAGCAGCGCACCCGCCTCAAAAACGTCGAGGAACAGCTCCGGCAGACGGAAATCGCCGTCAACCGGATGGACGTCGAGCTGGACAATTTGCTGCGCAAGCTGAGCGAAGAGTATGAAATCGGCTTCGAATGGGCGAAGCAGAAATATCCCGTGCCGGAAGATATCGCGGCGGCGCAGAACGAGGCGCGCGAGCTGAAGCGCCGCGTGTCCGCGCTGGGCGACGTCAACATGGGCGCCATCGAGGAATACCGCCGCGTCAGCGAGCGCTTCGCGTTTTTGTCCGCGCAAAAGGAAGATCTGATCGAAGCGAAGTCGAAGCTGCATGAAATTATCCGGGAAATGGACGAGGAAATGTCGAGGCGTTTCCGGACGACGTTCGACGAAATCCGCAAGCATTTTATCGTCGTGTTCTCCCGGCTGTTCGGAGGCGGCCGCGCCGATCTGATTTTAAGCGAGCCCGACCGCCCGCTCGACACGGGCATCGACATCGTCGCGCAGCCCCCGGGCAAAAAGCTGCAAAACCTGCAGCTGCTCTCCGGGGGCGAGCGGGCGCTGACGGCGATCGCGCTGCTGTTCGCAATTTTGAACGTCAAGCCGGTTCCGTTTTGCGTGCTCGACGAGGTCGAAGCCGCCCTCGACGAAGCGAACGTGGCCCGGTATGCCCAATACATGCGGGATTTTTCCGAAGTGACGCAATTTATCGTCGTGACGCACCGCAAAGGAACGATGGAGGAAGCGGACCGCCTGTACGGGGTCACGATGGAGGAGGGCGGCGTATCCAAACTCGTGTCCGTCCGTCTGGACGAAGACGAGGATTCGGTCACGGCCACGGCCTGATGATTTTTTCGGCAATCGAACGAAGGTTGGAGGTTGGACGTTATGAGCTTTTTCAAAAGGCTGAAAGAAAGCATCGCCTCGAAAACCGAAGCGGTGACGAGCAAGTTTCGCGAAGGGCTGGCCAAAACCCGCGACGCCTTCGTCGGCCAGGTGATGGATTTATTTTCGCGTCGGTCTAAAATCGACGAAGCGTTTTTCGAGGAGCTGGAGGAAATTTTGATCGGCGCGGACGTCGGCGTGAACACGGTCATGGACTTGATCGACGACCTGCGGGCCGAAGTGAAAAAACGCAAAATCGAGGAAGCGTCGGAGCTGAAGCCGATTTTGTCGGAAAAGCTGGTCGCCCTGCTCAAAAGCGAAGACGAGTCGGCCGAGATCCGGATGAATCCTACGGGAATTACCGTCATCCTGTTCGTCGGCGTCAACGGCGTCGGCAAAACGACGACGATCGGCAAGCTCGCCTGGCGCTTCAAGCAGCAGGGCAAGTCGGTGCTGATGGCGGCGGGGGACACGTTCCGCGCCGGCGCGATCGAACAGCTTGAAGTATGGGGCGAGCGCGTCGGCGTCGACGTGATTCGGCAGCAGGCCGGTTCGGACCCGGCGGCCGTCATGTACGACGCCGTGCAAGCGGCCAAGCAGCGGGGCGTCGACGTGCTGCTGTGCGATACGGCCGGCCGGCTGCAAAACAAGGCGAATCTGATGGAGGAGCTGTCCAAGATTTATCGCGTCATCCAGCGGGAAATTCCGGGCGCCCCGCATGAGACGCTGCTCGTGCTCGACGCGACGACGGGGCAGAACGCCCTGCAGCAGGCGAAGCTGTTCGGCGAAAAAAGCGGCGTCTCCGGCCTCGTGCTGACCAAGCTTGACGGAACGGCCAAGGGCGGGATCGTCATTGCCATCCGCCAGGAGCTCTCGATTCCGGTCAAGCTCGTCGGCCTCGGCGAAAAAATGGACGATTTGCAGCAGTTCGACGCCGAGCAATTCGTGCATGCCCTGTTCGCCGGGCTCGCCGAGAGCGAACAGGCGGATTCGAAGCCGAGCGAATCGTCGGACGAATAAAGAACGAATCCGAAAACCCCGTTTAACAAAAGCTATTTCCGAAGGTCGAAAAGACTATCGGGAATGGCTTTTTTCGTAGTTCGACTGAAAGCGCTTTGAATATTATTTCCAAAAATAATAATTGACTACAAAGTGTTCTATTAGTAATATATTTCGTATGCGAAATATTTATAGGCATATCTTTTAGTAATAAGGAGTTGTCTGGAATGGAGGATGAGCTGCAAATAAGCAAACTGTTCAAATCGTTTCGCGAAGTAAACCAGGTGTTTCATCAAGCGATTTGGCGGGCGGCGGAAGGCATGGGAGTCACGCCGATTCAATTCCACGCTTTGAAGACGTTGAAGAAGCATCCGCGCATCAGCTTGACCGAGTTGGCGGAACTTATTCATATCGGCAACAGCGCGACCAGCGGCATCGTGGACCGGCTGGTCAAGGCGGGCATGGTCGCCCGCGAGAGGCCGGAAACCGACCGGCGCACCGTTGCCTTGAATGTGACCCCGAAAGGCGAGGAGCTGCTGCGGAAAGCGAACGATTCCGCAATGCTGGGAATGTCGTCGCTGACGGAGCTGCCCGAAGGGGACATCGATCAATTGCTGCGCATCCACCGGGCGATCGTAGAGAAATTACAGAACGTGGAGAGAGGGAATGAACAATGAGTCAGGCTGCTGCACAATTTAAAAGGGCGCCGATTATGGCGGCTTTGATCATCGGGGCGTTCGTGGCGATTTTGAACCAGACGCTGCTGAACGTCGCGCTGCCGAAAATCATGGACGATCTCGGCATTACGACGAATACCGCCCAATGGCTGACGACGGGCTTCATGCTCGTCAACGGCGTGCTGATCCCGATCAGCGCTTATCTCGTAGGAAAATTTTCGACTAGACAGCTGTTCAATACGGCGATGGGGCTGTTTACGATCGGTACGCTCATCTGCGCGATATCCGGCAGCTTTTCGATGCTGATGATCGGCCGTATCGTGCAAGCGGCCGGCGCCGGCATTTTGATGCCGCTGATGTCGGTCGTCACGCTGACCATCTTCCGGGTGGAAGAACGCGGCAAGGCGATGGGCGTCATGGGCATCGCGATGATTTTCGCGCCGGCGGTCGGTCCTACGCTTTCCGGCTGGATCGTCGAGCATTATGACTGGAACGTGCTGTTTTACTTGCTGCTTCCGCTTGCCGTCATCGCGCTCGTGTTCGGCGGCATCTTCATGAAAAACGTCGGCCAGCGCACGAATCCCCAATTGGATACGTGGGGCGTTATCTGGTCGACGCTCGGCTTCGGCGGCCTGCTGTTCGGCTTCAGCGAAGTCGGCAACAAGGAGGACGGCTGGAGCGATATGACCGTCATTCTGTCGCTGGTCGTCGGCGCCGTGTCGCTATTGCTCTTCGTTTTCCGCGAGCTTCGGACGAAGGTGCCGGTGCTCGAGTTCCGGGTGTTCAAGTACAACATGTTTTCGCTGACGACGGTCATCAACGTTATCGTGACGATGGCGATGTACGCCGGGATGATTTTGACCCCGATCTATTTGCAAAACATTCTGGGCTTCACGCCGATGAAGTCGGGCTTGTTGCTGCTGCCCGGAGCGATTCTCATGGGCTTGATGAGCCCGGTTACGGGGGCGATTTTCGATAAAATCGGCGCGCGCTGGCTCGCGGTCGTCGGCCTTGCCATTACGGCGGCGACGACTTGGGAATTTTCCAGACTGACGGTCGACACGTCGTACACGCACATGATCTGGATTTACTCGATCCGGATGTTCGGCATGAGCTTGCTCATGATGCCGATCCAAACGGCCGGCCTCAACCAGCTTCCGCAGCGGTTGAACGCCCACGGCTCGGCCATGTCGCAGACGCTGAGAACGGTCGCCGGAGCGCTCGGCACCGCGCTGCTCGTCTCGATCATGTCGAACAAAACGAAGAGCGAGCTGACGGAAGCGATGATCTCGCAAGGCATCGCCCAGACCGACACCGCAGCCGTGCTCGAAGCGACCCGGCATGCGACCGTCGCGGGCATCAATCACGCGTTCCTGTACGCGTTCTGGTTCACGATTGCCGCGCTGGCGCTTTCCTTCTTCATTCAAAAGACGAAGCCTAGCGAGGATTTCGCCAAAACCTCCGAGGCGCCGAAGCCCGCGACTGCCAAGTAACGGGCGGCCTCTCCAATGCCATCCTTTCGATCGCGCCGCGATCGGGGATGGTTTTTTTTGTATTAATAACCGACAAAAATCAATTTAAATGTTATGTAACTTTACATAAACTATTGCATTGAGGCGATGTCGAACCTAAAATGTTATTAATGATGACGAGGCGGAGGGGGATCCATGAGTACGATGTATTTGACCGTCGAGCAAGCCTTATCCGTCTATCCGCTTACGGAAGCGAAGCTGATTGCGGGCGATGCCGGCAAAAACCGGATCGTCAAGTCCGTCAACGTCATGGACGCGCCCGACATTACGGATTGGATCAAGGAGGGCGAAATGCTGTTTACGACCGCCTATTTGATCAAGGATCGGCCCGAGGAAGCGGCGGACCTGATCGACAGGCTCGACCGCCGAGGCTCGTCGGGACTCGGCATCAAACTGGGCCGCTTCTGGTCCTCTGTCCCCGAACCGCTCGTCGAACGGGCCGACAAGCTCGGCTTTCCTCTCATCGAGCTTCCGTTTCAGTTCACGTTTTCCGATCAGATGAACGGTTTGTTCCATGCGGAAATGAAGCGCAATACGAGCGTGCTGCAGGACGTGCTCGACAAGCAGGTCCGGCTGATGCGGTTCGCGCTCCAGGCCAACCCGGTCCGTCAGCTTTTCGATTCGGTGGCGGAGGTGATCGGCGACCCGATCGCGATCGTCGGTTCCCGGGGGAAGCTCGTCTACAACACGACCGGGCTGCCGGAAGCGGAGCTGGCGCGCGGCCGGCCATGGCCGCAGCATCCGACGTGGGTGAAGGAAGGGGGCTGGCAGGCGTTCGGCGTGCCGCTTAAACATTCGGAGCGCTGCACCGGTTACGTGCTGTTTTTTACCCCGCGAATGGCGTTATCCGCGATCGAGGAAAGCCTATACGTCCAGGCGGCCGAACTTCTTGCCTTTCATTTGAATTTTAACTACGAAAATGTTTACGAGCTGTCGGTGCGCAAGGATTTCGGGCAGCTCGTCAAGCGCCACCTGAAAAACGGCCTGTCGGCCGAGGCGCTTTCGGAGTATGCGGACCGGTGGGATATCGATTTGTTCCGGAACGCCTACCGCTGCGTGCTGACGGACGTCTCCGGCATGGCAAGCGAGGCGGCCCGCGCCGAAACGCTGGAAGCTTTGAAAGAGGAATACGTTTGCCATACCCGCCTTCAAGAGTTGAAGGGGACGCATATCGTAATGGAAGAAGGGCTCTTGTCGTTGTTTCCGGAGGCGGAAGCCGACGACGGAGGGGGGCTGGCCGCGGCGCTGGACCATTGCCTCGCCTGCTACAAAGGAGCGGAACCGAAGGCGGCCGTCAGCAGCCGAAAGAAACAGCCCGCGCTGCTTGCGGATGCGTTCAGGGAATGCGCGGAAACGCAGCGCTTGGCCCGGGACTGGGGGATCGGCGACCGGATTTTGCGTTACGAGACGCTCGATTTTGCGTTCATTTTCGAAAATGTGCCCACGGAAAAAATGCAATTTTATTGCGACCGGCTGCTCGGCGGCCTGATGAACAAAGATCCGGAATATGTTCAGGAGATGCTGCGAACGCTGGAAACGTATTTGGAAAACGACGGCCAGCTGAACGAAACCGCAAAGAAGCTGTTCATTCACCGCAACACGGCCACATACCGGATCGAGAAGCTGGGCGAGCTGCTGGATGTCGATTTTAAGCGGATAAACGATCTGCTCCGGCTCAAGATGGCGTTTCTGTTCCGGAAGCGGTTGTCGGGCGGGGCGGGAAGCCGTTCGGAGCGCGTTCGCTGACCGTTCAAAAAAAAGGGGGAGCAACAATGGCGACTACGCTTGTTCGCAATGCGATCATCATGACGATGAACGAATCGGGCGATATCGTGCATGGAGACGTTCTGGTCGAGGGGAACCGGATCAAACGAATCGGCGCCGACATCCGGGAGGAGGCGGACCGCATCGTCGAAGCCGGCGGGAAGGTTCTGCTGCCCGGCTTCGTGCAGACGCATATCCACCTGTGCCAGACTCTGTTTCGCGGGCGCGCGGACGATCTGGCGCTGATCGACTGGCTGCGCGAGCGGATTTGGCCGCTCGAGGCGGCGCATTCGGAGGATTCGATCTATTATTCCGCGCTGCTCGGCACGGGGGAGCTGATCCGGAGCGGGACGACGACGATTTTGGATATGGAAACGGTGCATTATACGGAATCGGCGTTTCAGGCGATCAAGGAAAGCGGGATTCGCGCCATATCCGGCAAGGTGATGATGGATCACGGGACGGAAGTGCCGCTTGCCCTGCAGGAGGATACGGACCGATCGCTGCAGGAAAGCGTCGATTTGCTGGAAAAATGGAACGGGGCGGCCAACGGCCGCATCCAGTACGCGTTCTGCCCGCGCTTCGTCGTTTCGTGCACGGAACGGCTGCTTGTCGGCGTGCGGGATTTGTCGGCGCAATACGGGGTTCGGGTGCATACCCACGCTTCCGAAAACCGCGAGGAAATCGCCATCGTGGAAGCGGAAAGGGGCATGCGCAACGTCGTTTATCTCGACCATATCGGCCTGGCCCGGCCGAATCTTATTCTGGCGCACAGCATTTGGCTGGATGAAGAGGAAAAGCGGATCATTCGGGACCGCGGCGTCAAGGTGACGCATTGTCCGGGTTCCAACCTTAAGCTCGCCTCCGGAATCGCCGAAATTCCGGATTTGCTGGAACGGGGCGTCGCGGTCGGAATCGGCGCCGACGGCGCGCCTTGCAACAACAACCTCGATATGTTTCAGGAAATGCGGCTGACCGCCTTCATTCAAAAGGTGCAGCACGGGCCGACCGTCATGAACGCGCGCACGGTGCTGCGCATGGCGACGATGGGCGGGGCGGAAGTGCTCGGACTCGAGAAGGATATCGGCAGCATCGAACCCGGGAAGCTGGCCGATTTTCAGCTTCTCGATCTGGAGGACTTTCATGCGTATCCTTCGCATGACGCGGACCTGTATTCCCGCGTCGTCTATGCCGCGACGCGCGGCGATGTGGATACGGTGATGATCGACGGGGAAATCGTCATGTCGGGCAAAGTCGTGCGGACGATCGACAAGTCGGCCGCGCTCAAAGGAGCGGACCGGTCGCTTGCGAAATTGCTCGCAAGAATCGGGTAGGGGGGATACGGATGGACGGTTACGAAATTTTGTCCTTTCTTCGGCGGAACGCGGAACCGGCCGTCCTGGCTACCGTCGTCGAGGTGAAAGGCCACGCTTATCGAAAAGCCGGCGCGATGATGCTGCTGAAGGAGGACGGAAGCGCGGTCGGGAGCGTCAGCCCCGGCTGCCTGGAGTCCGATCTTCGCGAGCGGGTTCGCGGGCTGCTCCGCAGCGGCCGGAGCGAGATTGTCGCCTACGATCTGCGTCCGGAGGAGGACGCGGTGTGGGGGGAGGCGGTCGGCTGCGGGGGCGCGCTGCGGATTTTGCTGGAGCCGGTCGGCGGCGAGCTGCGAAGGTTGCTCGGGCAAATCGCCGAACGCAACGCTCGGGGAGAAACCGTATGCTTGGAGCGAATCCGCGCGGATGGCGGGCTTCGGTATAAGCTCGCGTCGGCCGCGGGCAGCGAGGGCGGAAATTCGCGGGTACGAGAGCTGGAGCGAGGCGGAGCGCTTTTTTTCAGTCAGCTGTTCGAGCCCCGGCCGCGGCTGATTCTGTTCGGCGCGGGAAGGGATGCGGACCCGATCGTGCGGCTGGCCGGCCGCATCGGCTTTCAAGTGGCGGTGGCCGACTGGAGGCCTTCGCTCGTGAGCGAAGAGCGGTTTCCCGGCTTGGAGCTCGCGGTCGGATCGGCCGGGGCGATTGCCGAACGCCTGAACATCGGCGCCGGCGATTACGCGCTTTTATGCGGACACCAGCTGCAAAGGGATCGCGAAATGCTGGAGCTGCTGCTGGCGATCGGTCCCGCATACGTCGGAGTGATGGGCTCGCAAAGCCGGATCCGGCATTTGTTCGACGGATTGCCGAAGAGGGACTTCGTGCACGCTCCGGTCGGTCTGTCGATCGGCAGCGAGGGCGCCGAGGAAATCGCGGTCAGCATTGCGGCCGAGCTCATTGCGGTGAGAAGCGGTCTTCGCGCTTCGGCGGCGGGCCGGCGAACCGAAGCCGCGGGCATGCCGGCGTTAGGCGAGGCTGATGTTTTCGAGGCCCAAAACGTCTGCGAATGGAGATAAAACGTCAGGAAACTTGACTTATATCGGAAGAGAGTGCACGGCGCACAATGCGTGAGGGGTCCTTTTATTCTTACGTCCAATTAAATGTCATTTAAGTTGACTTGAAAATAACGCGACCTTATAGTATGAACTACATCCGAGATTGGACTCCAAGACGAAGACAGAGAGTCGGGGAGGAAAAAAATGAAAAGGATGAAAAGGTCATGGTCGCTGGGCGCTATCGGGATTTTGACATTGACGGCCGCGCTGTCCGCGTGCGGCGGCGGCAATAACGGAAATTCGTCCGCTTCCGGCGAGCCGGCGGCGCCGTCGTCGCAGGCGGCAAGCGAATCGCCTTCCGGGCCGGGGCCGGCTTCGGGCATCGAGAATCCGCGGGTTGCCTTCGTGTACATCGGTCCTCCCGGGGACGGCGGCTGGACGTACCAGCACGACCAAGGAAGGCTGTACATGGAAAAGGAGCTCGGCATCGAAGCGGACACGGTCGAAAACGTTCCGGAAAGCGCGGATGCCGAACGGGTGATCGCCGAACTGGCGCAAAATCACGACATCGTGTTTACGACCAGCTTCGGATACATGGATCAAACGCTGAGCGTCGCCCGGAAGTTCCCCGACGTTAAGTTCGAGCACGTCTCCGGATACAAGACGAACGACAACATGGCCACGTATTTCGGAAAAAACTGGGAAGCGAGCTATTTGAGCGGGATCGCCGCCGGCAAAATGACGAAGGTGAACAAGATCGGCTATATCGCCGCGTTCCCGATCCCCGAACTCATATACAACATCAACGCGTTTACGCTGGGCGTGCAAAGCGTCAACCGGGACGCCAAAGTTAGCGTCGTCTGGTCGAACACCTGGTTCGATCCGACGACGGAGCGAAACGCCGCCATCAGCCTTCTCGACCAGGGAGCCGACGTGCTGCTCGCCTATCAGGACTCGCCCGCGGCGCTGCAGGCCGCGGCCGAAAGGGGCGCGATGGCCGGAGGCAACGACTCCGACATGACGCGGTACGCTCCCGAAGCGTACTTGACGAACCCGGTCTGGAACTGGGGGCCGTACTACGTGAAAAAAGTGAAGGCGCTCATGGACGGCACGTGGACGAACGAACCGTACCTCGGCTCGTTCCGGGACGGCATGGTCGATATCGCGCCGCTCGGCCCGAGCGTCCCCGACGACGTCAAACAGCTGGTCGAGGAAACGAAGGCCAAATTCGTGGCCGGCGAGCTGAACGTGTTTACCGGACCGATCAAGGATCAAAGCGGAACGGAGAAAATCGCCGCGGGACAGGAGCTTGCGGATGCCGAAGTTCTTGAAATGAACTGGTTCGTCGAAGGCGTGGAAGGCACGATTCCCCAATAAGGAAGATTCGAACCGACAAATCCCTTGCTCAAGGGATTTGTTGGTTTAAGCGGAAGAAGAGCGCCGAGGGCGAGGGTGCAGGCATGGTTGCTCCCTCGAGGCGGAGCGCAAGGAGGAAACGGCAATGGCGGAAACGTTCTCGCTCGAAATGAAGCGGATCGTCAAGCGGTTCGGAAGCGTGCTGGCGAGCGACGGCGTCGATTTCAGCTGCAAGCCCGGCGAGATTCACGCTCTGCTCGGAGAAAACGGAGCCGGCAAGAGCACGATCATGTGCATGCTGTCGGGCGTTTATCGTCCGACGGGCGGCGACATTTTTATCCATGGCCGAAACGTGCGGATACGGTCCCCGAAAGACGCGGCCAAGCTCGGAATCGGCATGGTCTATCAAAACTTCCGCCTTGTGCAGACGCTCACGGCGACGGAGAACATCGTGCTCGGCGAGAAGGGCTCCTTATGGCGGGGGGCGAAATGGATGCGGCGAAAACAGGAGGAAATCGATGCGATCGCGCGGCGGTTCGGACTGGCGTTTCCGGTCGATCGGCCGATCTGGCAGCTGTCGGTCGGGGAGCAGCAGCGGGTGGAGATCGTCAAGACGCTGTACCGGGAAGCCGAATTCATCATTTTGGACGAACCGACCTCGGTTCTGACGCCGGGAGAGGCGGAACGGCTGTTCGCAACGCTGGAGCAAATGAAAGCCGAAGGCAAAACGGTCATTCTGACGACGCACAAGCTGAAGGAAGTGATGGCCGCGGCGGATCGCATTTCGGTCATGCGCAAAGGGAAGATGATCCGTACGGTCGATAAGGCCGCGACGAGCGAACGGGAATTGACGCTTTGGATGGTCGGCAAGGACGTCGCCGCCGATTCGCGCGAACGGGCGCCGCGTCCGAAAGGAAATCTATTGCTTGACGTTCGGGAGCTGGACGTTTACGCCGAACACGGACGGAAAGCGCTCGACCGGTTGACCTTGAACGTGTACGAAGGCGAAATCGTCGGCGTGGCGGGCGTTGCCGGCAACGGGCAGAAGGAACTGGCCGAGGCGCTTGGCGGCTTGATTCCATGGAAGAAGGGGAGCGTCTCGTTTGCCGGCAAGTCGTTCAACGCCGCATCCGTCCGCGCCGCGATCGAAGCCGGCATCGCCCACGTTCCGGAAAACCGGATGAAGAGCGGCCTCGCCGGCAGCCTCGGCGCCGTCGACAATCTGCTGATCAAGTCGTACCGGACGGCCGACCGTTCGAAGTTCGGATTTTTGCGGATCGGCGCGAACCGCGAGTGGGCGCAGAAGCTCGTCGAGCGGTTCGACGTCAAGACGCCGAATCTCGAAACGCCGGTTCGGCAGCTGTCCGGCGGCAACCAGCAAAAGCTTCTGTTCGCCAGGGAAATCGATCGCCGGCCCCTGCTCATGGTGGCCGTTCATCCGACCCAAGGACTTGACGTCGGGGCGGCCGAAGGCGTGCACCGCATGCTGTCCGATCTGCGCGACGATTCGAAGGGCGTCCTTCTCATCTCCGAGGACCTGGATGAAATTTTGCGGCTGGCGGACCGGATTTTGGTCATCTATGGCGGCCGGATCGTCGGAGAGATGGGAAGGGAGGAAGCCGACCGTCAGACGATCGGCATGTACATGGCCGGGCTAACGCCGGAAAAGGGGGTGGCGGGATGAGCGAGCGAACGACCGCAGCCTTGCCGCCGGAGCCGCGGACGGCGCGCGCGCCCGGACGCTTTCCGTTTCGAATCGAAATCGATCCCGCCGGCAAGGAGAGCCCTTGGTGGATGACGATCGCGTCGGTCGTCCTCGCGCTTCTCGTTTGCGCCGTCTTCATCGCCGCAAACGGGAAAAATCCGGTCGAAGTGTACGCCAAAATGCTCCAAGGAGCGTTCGGCAGCGAATTCGGGTTTACGGAAACGCTGGTCAAGGCGATTCCGCTGCTGCTATGCGGCCTCGGCGTCTCGATCGCTTACCGGATTTCCGTCTGGAACATCGGCGCGGAAGGCCAGTTTGCCGCCGGGGCGATCGCGGCGACCGCCGTCACGATTTATTTTCCGGAACTGCCGTTTTATGCGGCCATCCCGCTCATGATCGCGTTTGCGGTTGTCGCGGGCGGGGTTTGGGGCGCGCTGACCGCCATCCCGAAGGCGTTTTTCCAGGTTAACGAACTCATAACGTCGCTGATGCTGAACTATGTGGCGCTGCTGGCGCTCGATTACTTCGTGTTCGGCCCGTGGCGCGATCCGAAGGGCTTCAATTTTCCGGGCACGCCGATGTTCACCGAGGCTCAGTCGCTGCCGACGCTGGGCGGTACGCGGCTGCACTTCGGCCTTGCGATCGCGCTTGCCGCCGTCGCCGTCTACGCTTTGGCGATTCGCTACACGCGCTGGGGCTACGAGCTGCGGCTGATCGGCGCCAATCCGGAAGCCGCCAAAAACGCCGGCATCCGCCTCAATCGCCACATTCTCGTCGTCATGATCGTCAGCGGGGCGCTTGCGGGCATCGCGGGCATGGCCGAAGTGTCGGGCGTCGCGCACCGGCTGATGTACGGCATTTCGCCCGGCTACGGCTATACCGCGATCATCGTCGCCTGGATCGCCAAGCTGCATCCGCTCGGCCTGATCGCCGCTTCGGTTCTGTTCGGCGGTCTGATCGTAGGGGGCTACAGCGTGCAAACGCTGGGCCTCCCGTCTTCGATCTCAAGCATGCTGCAGGGGGCCATTCTGTTTTTCCTGATCGCCGGCAACATGCTCGCCAAATTCCGCTTGCGCCGCAACGGCCGATAGGAGGTGGGGAAATGGATTGGCTCGCCCAACTGGCAACCGCCGCGATCGCGTCCGGCACCCCGCTCCTGTTCGCGACGCTCGGAGGGATCCTGATCGAGCGTTCGGGCATCATCCAGCTCGGGGCGGAAGGCTTGATGCTGATGGGGGCGGTGACGGCCTGCATCGTGTTTCTGCAAACCGAAAGCTTCGTCCTGACGCTGCTGGCGGTCGCCGGCATCGGGGCGGCGCTCGGGGCGCTGCATGCGTTTATGTGCGTCACGCTCCGGACGAACCAGGTTGTCAGCGGGCTGGCGATGACGCTGTTCGGGGCGGGGCTGAGCGCCTATTTGGGCAAATCCGTGACGGGGCTGCCTCTTCCCGGCGCCGTGCCGAAGGTGGAACTTTCGTTTCTGGCGCCGATTCCGTTCGTCGGCGACGTGTTCGCCCGCCTCGATGCGCTTGCTTGGCTGAGCTTCGCGCTTGTCCTCGCGCTGCATCTGTTCATCCATCAGACATCCTGGGGGCTGCACCTGCGGGCGATCGGGGACGATCCGGCGACGGCGGACGTCATGGGCATCCGCGTCCAGTTGTTCAAGTACGGCTGCGTTGCCGCCGGCTCGGTTCTGATCGGGCTGGCCGGCGCGGATCTGCTGCTCGTTTATTCCCCGACCTGGATCGAGGGGATGACGGCCGGCCGCGGCTGGATCGCGGTGGCGCTTATCATTTTCGCCCGGTGGAATCCGCTGCGCGCCTTGTTTTGCGCTTATTTTTTCGGCGTCATGGATACGATCGGCTTTAAAATCCAACTGCTCGGCAGCGAGATTCCGTCCTATTTTCTGAAGATGATCCCGTACATCGTCACGATCGCCGTTCTGATGTATTTGGGCTGGCGGAACCGCAACAAGCCGACGGGGGCGCCGGAAGCGCTCGGGGTTCCGTACATTCGGGAGCAGCGATCGTGAACCGGCGAATTCAAAACCCGCTTTTTCGCCGAAACAAGTTTTTTAGCCGCCGTTAGAAACGCATGTCTTCGACTTGCGCGAAATCTCGTAACACAATTTCAGGGAGGGGAGTTCGATGACAATGCATCAAGAGGAGTTTGTTCCGTCTCCCTCCGTATGGCAGCCCGCCGATCCGGGGACGGCCGTTCGATGGAAGGAACAGTTCGGGCCGGACGCGGCATACGTGGCCGGCAGCACGCTGCTTCGCACCCAATGGGAGGCGGGGACGGCGGTTATGCCCCGGCATCTGATCGATTTGAGCTCGATTCCGGGGCTTTCCGGCGTTTCGCTTCAGGATGGGGAACTGGCGGTCGGGGCGCTGACCACGCTCGGGCAGTGCCGAAACGATCCGCTGATCGGGGAGTTCGCCCCGATGCTGCGGGAGGCGGTCCGGGCGATCGCCGGCTGGTCGGTTCGCAACTTGGCCACGATCGGCGGCAATGTCGCGTTTCGCGTCGGGGACGCGCTGCCGGCGCTGCTCGCCTTGGACGCCGATCTCGTTTGGCACGACGGGCGGGCCGAACGGGCGGAGAAGGCGGCCGACTGGCTGGCAAGTTCCGCAAGCCCGGATGCGCGGCTGCTGACGCAACTTCGGCTGCCGGTCGCGCAGGACGATGCGAATTCGAACGCAAAGCGAATGTTCGCTTATCATAAAGTCGGACGAAGGGAAGCTTTCACGCCTTCGCTTGTCACCGTCGCGCTAAGCGCGCATACGGAGCCGGACGGCGTCCTGCGCCGCGTGCGGATCGCGGCCGGCGGCGGTCAGACGCCGCCGAAGCGGCTGATGCGCGTCGAGCGGCTGCTGGAAGCGCGCAAGCCGGATCCGGAAGCGCTGGGCGAAATTTACCGGGCCGCGCTGGAAGAGTACGAGCCGAAGCCGGATCCGTTCGCTTCGAACGAATATCGCAAAGCGGCGTGCGCCAACCTTATCGTCGCGGAGCTGTGGAAACAGGCCGGCGCCGGCCCGCAACAGAAGGAGGGAGCCTGATGCTGAATCGGAAGACGAGCGGGAGCAGATGGCGGGTTCGTCCCGACGGCCCGGACAAAGTGTCCGGACGCTTGCCGTATTTGACGGATTTGTCCTCGCCCGATATGCTGTACGGCCGCGTTCTGAGAAGCCCTCATCCGCATGCCCTCCTCAAATCGATCGACACGGCGAAGGCGCGTTCGATCCCCGGCGTCCGAGCTGTGCTGACGAGCGCGGACGTGCCCGGGCTGAACCGCTTCGGCATCGCGAAGCCCGACCAGCCGGTGTTTTGCGAGGACCGGGTGCGGTTTATCGGGGACGCGGTCGCGGCCGTCGCCGCCGAATCGGAGGAGCTCGCGGCCTACGCGCTCGCGCAAATCGAGGTCGAATACGAAGAGCTCGACGTCGTCGACGATCCCGAGCGGGCGCTGGCCGAGGATAGCGTCAAGCTGTTCGAGCACGGCAACGTGCTGCACCGAAACGACTACGGATTCGGCGACGTCGAGGCGGGGTTCGCGGCATGCCGCTTTATCGTGGAAGAAACGTACGAGACGCCGAGGCAGATGCACACCTATATGGAAACCGAAGGCGGCCTGTTCGTCCCGGAAGCGGACGGCAGGCTGACGGTTTACGCGCCGACCCAGCACGGATTTATGGACCGGATGCAGCTGGCGCGCATCCTGAACCGGCCGGAGGATTCAATCAGGGTCGTATCGAGTCCGATCGGCGGTTCCTTCGGCGGAAAAGACGAGCTCAACGTCCAGCCGTACGGAGCTCTCCTCGCGCTCGCCTGCGGCCGTCCGGTCAAGGTTCACCATTCCCGCTGGGAATCCGTAAGGGCGGGACTTAAGCGGCACCCGATGAAAATTACGATGAAAACGGGCACGGACGAAAACGGCAGGCTGCTTGCCCACCGCGTCCGGGTCGTCTCGGACGCGGGACCGTATTCGACGCTCAGCGCCGAGGTGCTGAACTTCGCGGTAGAGCATGTGCTGGGGCCCTATGTTTACGAGGCGGCCGAAGTCGAGAGCGTGTCCGTCTTTACGAACAACGGAATGTCCGGCGAATTCCGCGGCTTTGGCGGCAACCAGGCGATCTTCGCCTTGGAGGGCCAGATGGACCGCCTGGCCGAGCGGCTCGGCCTCGATCCTTGGACGTTTCGGCTCATGAACATGCGGCAGCCGGAAGATCCGGGGCCGTTCGGCCAGCCGATCGCGCCGACGGACGGGGCGCGTCTCGTATGGGAGGCGCTGCCGGAATGCCGGCTATGGCGGGAAAAAGCGGCCGCAACGGCCGAAAGGGACCGGCTCCCGTGGATCAAAACCGGTTACGGAGCGGCGTTCGTCATGCACGGCGCGGGCCTCGGCGTCGGCATTCCCGATCCAGCGGGCGGCCGCCTGCGGCTCGCGGAAGACGGAAAAATCGAGGCTGCGTTCGGATACGAGGAGTTCGGCCAGGGGCTCCTCGCGTCGCTGGAGCAGATGCTGATCGAGCAATTCGGCTTTGCGGCGAGCGATTTGCGCATCGTCATCGGCGATACCGACGCCGTGCCGGACAGCGGCTCCAGCACGGCATCGCGGGCGACGAGCATGATGTGGCAGTCGCTGAGGCGCTTGCGGCCGCCGTTCGTCGGGGCGCTGCGCCGGCAGGCCGCGCTCGCGCTCGGAATCGCCGAGGAGCGGCTCATTCCGGGCGCGGGCGGGATCCGGTCGGCCGATTCCGGAGAGCTCCTGCTTTCTTACGCGGCGCTTGCGGCCGGATCGACCGAGCCGATCGCGGCGGAAACGAGCTTTTCGTTTCCGACTTCTTCCGTCGACCGCGTGGGCGCGCACTTTTTATACAGCTATGCCTCCGTTGCGGTCAAGGTCGAGGTCAACACGCTGACGGGCCGGGTCAAGGTGCTGAACCAGTTCCACGCCGTGTCCGCCGGGCCTGTCGTCAACCCGCAAGGTTATCTCGGCCAAATCGAAGGCGGGAGCGGCATGGCGCTCGGCTTTACGCTGACGGAAGACGCGGTCATGGATAAAGGCTTGTATTTGACCCGCAACCTGGACACGTACCTCGTGCCGACGATTGCCGATGCGGGCGGCGGGTTCGAGGTGCTCGCGATCGAGGATTTGCCCGACGGAGACGAACACGGACCGCGCGGGATCGGCGAAATCGGTTCGGTCGGGCTCGCTCCGGCGATCGCCCAGGCGGTGTTCGACGCGGTCGGCAAACGCGTCCGCAAGCTGCCGATCGATCCCGAGCAGCTGCAGGAACAGCCGAATTTTTTGCCGAAGGCGGTGGAACTTCGATGAGCGACGCAATTCGCCGGGCCACGGCGGAAACTTTTATACTGGAATGCGAGATTAACGGACAGAACGCAGCGCTTGACGTCGCCCCGGCCGAGCGGCTCCTTTCCGTTTTGCGGGACGGCCTCGGGCTTACCGGAACGAAGCGTTCCTGCGAAATCGGCCGCTGCGGCGCCTGCATGGTGCTGATCGACGGCCAACCGGTCAATTCGTGCCTGACGATGGCCTACCAATGCGCAGGCAAAAAAATTACGACGATCGAAGGGCTCTCTTCGGAAAACGGCCTGAACGCCGTGCAGAAGAGTTTTTTGGAGGAAGGCGGCTATCAATGCGGCTACTGCACGCCCGGCATGGTCGTGACCGTTACGGCGCTGCTTCGCGAAAATCCGCGCCCGACGGCGGAGGACATCGAAGAAGCGCTGTCGGGCAATATTTGCCGCTGCACGGGATACGCGGGCATTCTCCGCTCGGTCCGGAAGGCGATGGAAGCGAGCGGGGAAGGGGGAGCGACGGCATGAAGGGCAACGGCAGGGAACGGTTGAAGGAAAAAACGGGAGACAAAGAGGTTCACCTTACGTTTTTGCGGTTAAGCATCGAAGCTTCCGTCAAGGCGCGGCGGACCGGGAACACGCCGTTCGGCGCCGTTCTGGCCGACAAATACGGCAGGGTGCTGTGGGAGCAGGGCAATGTCGAGATGACCGAGCGCGATTGCACGGGGCACGCCGAAGCCGCGCTCATGCGCGCGGTGTCGAAGCGGTTTACGAAAGCCGAGCTTTGGGATTGCACGCTCTATACGACGGCCGAGCCTTGCGCGATGTGCGCCGGAGCGATATATTGGGGAAATGTCGGCCGCGTCGTGTACGGGATTACGGAGCATCGCTTGGCCGAGCTGACCGGCGACGACGAGCGGAATTTGACGCTCGACTTGCCTTGCCGGGACGTTTTTGCGAGGGGGAGGAAACCGATCGTCGTGATCGGCCCCTTCCCCGAAATCGAGGCGGAAGTCGTAGCCGCGCATGAGGGGTATTGGAGATGAAGGAAACGGTGAAAAAAAGTTCTGTAAACGAAATTAACGCGATGGACCGGGACGAATTCGTCCGAACGCTGGGCGGCGTCTTCGAGCATTCGCCCTGGGTGGCGGAAAGCGCGTGGGCGCTGCGGCCGTTTGCCTCTGGGCAGGAGCTGCACGAAGCGATGATGCGGACGGTCCGCCGCTCCGGCCCCGATGCGATCCTCGAGCTGCTCCGCGCCCATCCGGACTTGGGGACCCGGCTTGCGGTCAGCGATTATTCCGCGGCGGAGCAGCAGGGAGCCGGACTTGGCGAATTGACCCCGGAAGAATACGAAACGTTCCGCGGGCTGAACGAAAGCTATGTCGGGAAATTCGGTTTTCCGTTTATTCTTGCCGTTCGGGGAAAAAATAAGGAAGATATTTTGGCCGCCATGCAAAAGCGGATCGACCATTCTCCGGAAGCGGAGCGCGAGCAGGCGCTGCGGGAAATTGAAAGGATTACCGGTTTTCGGCTCGCCGATCTGATCGAAGGCGACGGGGAGGCGACGGCATGAGCGGGCGGCTGACGACGCATGTGCTGGACGTTTCGATCGGCCGGCCCGCCGCGGGAATGCGGGTGCAGCTGTGGCGGCTAGCGGAGGAGGGCGTTCGGACGCTGCTGAAGGAAGCGTTCACGAACGAGGACGGCAGATTGGACGAGCCGCTGCTCGCGGAGGGCGAAATGGCCGAAGGAACGTACGAGCTGATGTTCGATGCGGGAACGTATTTTCGGGGAACGGCGGGCGCCGTTTTCCTCGAATGGATTCCGGTGCGCTTCGCGATCGCGGAGCCGGAATCGCATTATCACGTTCCGCTTCTCGCCGCTCCCGGCGGCTACAGCACGTACCGCGGAAGCTGAATGAGAGAAATTTGCGAGGAAGAGGCGAAGCGCACGACGGCAACGGCGTCGGGACGGGAGAAATCCGCGGGTCCCGGCGCCGTTCTTCGCCATGCCGGTTTGCGCTCGCTCGCGGCGCGCGGGGGACCACCGGCGGGGCCCGGGCGAACGGGAAACCCGTGCCGGGATTGTATCGGAGCTGAGCGCCCTTATTTCCTCGTGTTTCCCCGTTTTCGCGCCGAATTATCGTCCATAGCGTTATTTCATTCCGTTTATAGGCATCCAATCCCGAATTTAGACGAATAAGATCTCCGGCAGCCGTAAGCGCCCTCTTGATCAAGCTTGTGCTCCGTCCCATCCGTCGAATCCGGACCTATGGCCGGTCGGAGGAGGGGGAATGCCCAAGCGGAGGGAGCTTATGTTGGATTTTGTCCAACCAAGGGAGCAGAAATTGGGGAAACCGCTGTCTAGAGTGGATTTTATCCAATGAGGAACTTGGAATTTTGGTCGAAAAAGCGGAAAAGGCTCCGCCAGATTGGACAAAATCCAACGAAGACGACGTGTTTTGCGAAAAAGCCGGTTTTGATTGGATGAAATCCAACCAAGCTTTGCCGAATTCAGTACCATCCCGTGCAACTTCGCAAAACCTGCGCAACCTGCGCAACCCACGCAAACTGCGCATCCCGCGCAACCCGAAAAACCCGCAAAAACCCGCAAAAACCCGCAAAAACCCGCAAAAACCCGCAAAAACCCGCAAAAACCCGCAAAAACCCGCAAAAACCCGCGTCCCCCTCGTTCATCCCGCCAGGAAGTTTGCCAAGTGCCTGCATGCTGCCGCCTCTTGCGCTATCCCGCTAACCTCCCTTTAACGGTAAGAGGAAGTCCGTCTATTCAAAGGACGCCGCCGGGGATTTTTCTTAGAGGTGTTAAGGTTAATCGCTTGACATCGCCGGGCGAATTGCGTAACATAAGATGAGTTGAAACGCTGTAAAGTGCTTTTCCTTGACAATGGCGAGGGGTGAACCTTTGTGCATGGGGAGAACGCGCTGGAGAAGACGAACCGCATCAACGTTTTGTTCGATTTTTACGGTTCGTTGCTGACGGAGAAGCAGCAGACTTTTCTCAAGTGTTATTATCAGGACGACTATTCCCTCGGCGAAATCGCCGAAGAGTTCGATATTAGCCGGCAAGCGGTGTACGAGCACCTGAAGCGGGCGGAGCAAGCGCTGGAAGACTATGAAGCCAAGCTTTCGCTGACGCTCCGGCACGAACGGCTGCGGCAAGGGTTGAACAAGCTGGAGCGGCAGGTGAGCGAGCTTCCCTCGCCGTGGCGGCAATCGCTCGAAACGACCGTTTCGCTGCTGCGGATCGCGGACAGCGGGCAGCCTCAGGGTGACGCGTAAGGTTCGGACAGGTACGATTACGATTCGGAAGGAGGGGATCCGGCATGGCGTTCGAAGGATTGACGACGCGCCTGCAGAATGTGTTCGGCAAACTGCGGGGCAAGGGCAAGCTGTCGGAAGACGACGTAAACGAAGCGATGCGCGAGGTCAGGCTGGCGCTGCTCGAGGCGGACGTCAACTTTAAAGTCGTCAAGGATTTCATCGCGAAGGTGAAGGAGAAAGCCGTCGGAGCCGAAGTCCAGAAGAGCTTCACTCCCGGCATGGTCGTCGTCGACATCGTTCACAAGGAATTGATCGAGCTGATGGGCGGCACGCAGGCGAAGCTCGCCAAGTCGAACAAGCCTCCGACGATCGTGCTGATGGCCGGTTTGCAAGGCGCGGGCAAAACGACGCTCACCGGGAAGCTCGCGAAGCTTTTGCAATCGCAAAATCATAAGCCGCTGCTCGTGGCCGGCGATATTTACCGCCCCGCGGCGATCAAGCAACTGGAAGTGCTGGCCGGCCAAATCGGCGTTCCGGTGTTCACGCTCGGCGATCGGGTAAGTCCCGTGGAGATCGCGAAGCAGGGAGTGCAGCTCGCGAAGGAGCAGGGCAACGATTACGTGCTCATCGATACGGCGGGCCGGCTTCAGATCGACGAAGCGCTCATGGAGGAGATCAAGCAAATCCATGCGGCGGTGAAGCCGGACGAGGTGCTGCTGGTCGTCGACGCGATGACGGGCCAGGAAGCCGTCAACGTCGCGAAAAGCTTCCACGAGCAGCTCGAGCTGACCGGCGTCGTGCTGACCAAGCTGGACGGCGACACGAGAGGCGGCGCGGCACTGTCGGTCAAGGCCGTCACCGGCTGTCCGATCAAGTTCGCCTCGATCGGCGAGAAGATCGACCAGCTCGAGCCGTTCCATCCCGACCGGATGGCTTCGCGGATTCTCGGCATGGGCGACATGCTGTCGCTGATCGAGAAGGCGCAGACGAACATCGACGCCGAGAAGGCGAAAGAGCTCGAGAAGAAAATGCGCACCGCCGACTTCACGTTCGAGGATTTCCTCGAACAGATGGAGCAGGTGCGCAAGCTCGGACCGCTCGATCAGCTGCTCGACATGCTGCCCGGCATGAACAAAGTCAAAAACATGCCCAACTTCAAAATCGACGAGAAGCAAATCGCCCGCACCGAGGCGATCGTCAAGTCGATGACGAAGGCCGAAAAGCAAAAGCCGGATATCATCAACTACAGCCGCCGCAAGCGGATCGCGGCCGGCAGCGGAACGACGCTTGCCGACGTCAACAAGCTGATCCGGCAGTTCGAGGACATGAAGAAGATGATGAAGCAGTTTTCCGGCATGATGGGCCCCAAAGGTCCGAAGGGCGGAATGAAAGGCCTGAAAAACATGAAAAACATGCTCGGTGGCAAAAACATGAAGTTCCCGTTTTGACCGCAGCCTGCGGATTATATTAAGGAGGTGAAAGTTTACTATGGCAACTCGCATTCGTCTGAAACGCATCGGCGCCCACAAGGCTCCGTTCTACCGCGTAGTCGTATCCGACTCCCGTTCCCCGCGCGACGGCCGCTTCATCGAAGAGATCGGGATCTACAACCCGGTCGCTCAACCGGCCGAAGTGAAGATCGACGAGGAAAAAGCGCTGAAATGGCTGCAAAGCGGAGCGCAAGCTTCCGATACCGTTCGCAATCTTCTGAGCAACGCCGGCGTTCTGAAAAAATTCCACGAATCCAAGCTCCAGAAGTAATGTCGGATTCCCGGAGGGCATAAACCATGGAACAATTAATTCGGGTTATCGCCCGAGCTTTGGTGGATCATCCGGAAGACGTGCAGATTCAGGTCAAGGAGGACGCGCGAGGCTTGGTGTACGAGCTTTCCGTTCACCCCGACGACGTCGGCAAAGTGATCGGGAAGCAGGGCCGCATCGCGAAAGCGATGCGCACCGTCGTCACTTCCGCCGCGGTCAAGGAGCGGAAGCGTGTCATCGTGGACATTATATCGGAATAAAGGGAAGAAGCGGGGTCCGGGCTGCATGCCCGGACCTTTTTAGACTCATCTTAAAGAAAAGAAGGGAGCTGTTTCCGTGACGGAAGAGCGTTTGCTCAATGTCGGCAAAATCGTCAACACTCACGGCATCCGCGGCGAGCTTAAAGTGTGGCCGCAAACGGATTTTCCGGACGTGCGCTTCCGTAACGGAAGCCGCTTGCTGCTCTGTCCGCCGGAGGCGGCAGCCGGCGAGTCGATCGAAGTGGAAGTGCAGAGCGCCCGCGAGCAAAAAAACCTGTTCGTCCTCAAGCTCAGAGGCTACGACCACATCAACCTCGTCGAGAAGTACAAAGGCTGGGAACTGAAGGTTTCTAACGAAGACCGGGTCGAGCTGGAAGAAGGCGAGTACTACTTGCGGGACATTATCGGCGCGGAGGCCGTGACGGAAGACGGAGAGAAGCTCGGGTTCATTTCCGACGTGCTGTCGCCGGGCGCGAACGACGTATGGGTCGTCAAACGCCCGAAAGGCGGCGACCTGTTGCTCCCGGTCATCGACGACGTCATTCTGGAGGTCGACGTGCCCGGCCGGCTCGTGAAGGTGCGTTTGATGGAAGGGCTGCTCTAACATGCGAATCGACGTTTTGACCCTGTTTCCGGAAATGTTCGAAGGGGTGTTCGGCAGCAGCATTTTGGGGAAGGCGCGCGATCGGGGCAAGGTCAGCTTGGCCACGGTCAATTTTCGCGATTTCGCGACGAACAAGCACAATACGGTGGACGATACGCCCTATGGCGGCGGAGGAGGGATGGTGCTCAAGCCGGATCCGATCTTCGCGGCGGTGGAAGCCGTCGTCGAGTCCGCGCGGCAAGCCGCGAGCCCCGAAGCGAAGCCTCCCCGCGTCATTCTGATGTGTCCCCAGGGAGAACCGTTATCGCAGGCGAAAGCGCGGGAGCTCGCCCAAGAGGAGCATCTCGTTTTTATTTGCGGCCACTACGAGGGCTATGACGAACGGATCCGGGAGTTTCTCATTACGGACGAGCTGTCCATCGGGGATTACGTGCTGACCGGCGGCGAGCTGCCGGCGATGGTCGTCATCGATGCGGTCGTCCGGCTGCTCCCCGGCGTTCTCGGGAACGACCGATCGGCCCTTCACGACTCGTTCAGCGACGGTTTGCTCGAATATCCGCATTACACGCGTCCGCCCGAATTTCGGGGATGGAAGGTGCCGGACGTGCTGCTGTCGGGCAATCATGCGGAAATCGACAGATGGCGGCGGCGGCAGTCGCTGCTGCGCACCGCCAAACGGCGCCCCGAGCTGCTGGAACGGGCGGAACTGTCGGACAAAGAACGGGATTGGCTGGAGCAGGCAAAAAATCGGCCGGATCTTGAAAGATAAGGTTGAGTTTGGCGGGCGCATGTGGTAAAATTTCAACTGTTGTGTAAGTCGGACGCCTGGTTTTTTCGAATCCGGCGCCGGCGATAATCGGACGGTCCTCTGCACGCCGTGAAGCGATCGTAAGGATTCGTGGAGCGGGTACGAACGTCTATGGTGGAAGGAGTGGTATCCATGAATCTTATTCAAGCGATCACGCAAGAACAATTGCGTAAGGACATTCCGAGCTTTCGTCCGGGCGACACGCTCAAAGTGTACGTCAAAGTAGTCGAAGGTTCCCGCGAACGGGTTCAGCTGTTCGAAGGCGTTGTCATCAAACGCCGCGGCGGCGGCATCAGCGAAACGTTTACCGTGCGTAAAATTTCGTATGGCGTCGGCGTCGAGCGCGCTTTCCCGCTGCACTCGCCCCGCATCGACAAAATCGAAGTGGCGCGTCGCGGCAAAGTCCGTCGCGCGAAGCTGTACTACCTGCGCGGCCTGCGCGGCAAAGCAGCTCGCATCAAGGAAATTCGATAAGGCTAATCAAAAGGGGGGCTTGGCTTTTGTTCAAGTCCTCCTTTTTGCTTTTTCGCAAAAAAACGGCCCGCCGGGCCTGACCATAGAAAGACGGACTCAGGAAAAGAGGCGAAATCGACATGGATCAGTCGCGTGACTTGAACAATGAACAATCCAAACCAAAAGCGGGCGACCGTCCGGAAACGACGGGGGCGTCCTCTACATACGAAACTCCCGAAGCCGGCCGTTTGCACGGCGTACCCGGGGCCGCGGCCGACGGCAACCCGACCGTGCCGGGCAAGACGGCCGCGCCGCGCAAAAACAACGAGCTCGTGGAATGGATCAAGGCGCTGGCGATCGCGGCCGTGCTTGTTTTGATTATCCGCTGGCTGCTCGTTTCGCCGTTCATCGTCGACGGTTCCTCGATGGAACCGAATTTCTGGGACGGAGAACGGATTATCGTCAACAAGGTGCTGTACGACATCCGCGAGCCGAAAGCGGGCGAAGTGATCGTGTTTCACGTTCCCGAAGAAGGCCGGGATTATATCAAGCGGGTAATCGCCACGCCGGGGGATACCGTCCAGGTGGACGGCGATACGGTGTACGTGAACGGGGAAGCGATCGAAGAGCCGTATCTTCAGGAAACTTACGAAGAAGCTCATGCGGCGGGCGCGTTGTACAACGAAAGAAGCTTCAGCAGCGATTATCCGAATTCGCAATTCCAGGAAACGACCGTTCCCGAAGGCGAATTGTTCGTGCTCGGGGACAACCGTCCGGACAGCAAGGACAGCCGGATGATCGGATTCGTCTCGCAGGACGAGGTCGTCGGCCGGGCCGAGCTGATTTTCTGGCCGCTTAACAAAATTCAGTACATCGGACGCGGCTGGTGACGACATGACAATTCAATGGTTTCCCGGGCATATGACCCGGGCCAAACGGCAAATCGAAGAAAAGCTGAAGCTGATCGACGTCGTATTCGAACTGCTTGACGCGCGCGTGCCGGAATCCAGCCGCAATCCGATGATCGACGAAATCGTCGGGAGCAAGCCGAGGCTTGTGCTCCTGAACAAAGCCGATCTCGCGGATGCCGAGGCGAACAAGGCCTGGAACGATCATTTTCGCTCTATGGGGCTTGAAGTGCTGGCGATAGACGCCAATACCGGAACCGGGGTGAAGGAAATTCCGGCGCGGGTCAAGGTGCTGCTGAAAGAGAAAATCGAGCGGCAGATCGCCAAGGGGATGCGTCCGAGGCCCGCTCGCGCGCTTATCGTCGGAATTCCCAACGTAGGCAAATCGACGCTCATCAACCGGCTGGCGGGGCGAAATGCGGCGGTGACCGGCGACCGGCCCGGCGTGACGAAAGGACAGCAATGGATTCGGACCGGCGGAGATCTCGAATTGCTCGACACGCCGGGCATTTTGTGGCCGAAATTCGAGGATCCGGGGGTCGGGTTCCGCCTCGCGGCTACGGGCGCGATCAAGGAGGAAGTGCTGCCGATCGAGGAAGTGGCCTGCTTTTTGCTGCAATGGCTGGCGGCGTCGTACCGGGATGCGCTGAAGGAACGGTACGGTCTCGCGGATTTGCCCGAAGAGCTGCCCGACATGGCCGCCGCCTCCGAAGTGCTGGAGGAAATCGGCCGGCGGCGCGGCTGCCTGGGGGGCGGAGGGCGCATCGATTACGAAAAGGCGTCCGGCGTGCTTTTGCGGGATTTGCGGTCCGGCAAGCTCGGGCGCATTACACTGGAGGCTCCGGGGAACGAGCCGTCCGCAAGTTCTTGAAGCCGGCTGTGGGCAGCCGGCCTTTTTATTTGCCGGCGATTCCCACCGTCGGATGTTCATCCGATTTCCAATTCGGAAAAAGCCTGCGCAATTGCAGGATTCCTCGCGGCCGAGAGGTCGCGAGCAAGGAAGCATGGAGCAAAGATGAATTGCGCAAAAAACATGGAAGAAATCCAACGCGACGGCGAGACGCCGCGAAGAGGCGGTTCGGATGGGGAAATCCCGGGTATCCGCAGAGGAGAATCCGGATTTCGCCATCCAGGCGTTTTTTTAATCTAAAAAAGCTTGCCGTCGGCGGCGCGATGACGGACAATACAAGAAAGAAAAGAGCAATCGCTTGGGGAAGGCGGGTAAGAAGTTGCCGCAGGATCATGCACGGGAAGAGCCGGATCGGCTGGAATTCGAACGAAAGCTGTGGGAAAGCGGTCTGGTCGCCGTTGCCGGCGTGGACGAGGTCGGGAGAGGCTGCCTGTTCGGCGACGTCGTCGCGGCGGCGGTCGTTTTTCGGCCGGGAACGAAGCTGGAAGAAATCGACGATTCCAAAAAATTAAGCGAGAAAAAACGAGAGCTTCTGTACGACCGGATCGTGGCCGAAGCGGCGGCGTGGTCGGTCGCCCGGGTCGACGCGGAGACGATCGACCGGATCAACATCCGGCAAGCGTCCCGCCTTGCGATGAAGATGGCGGTCGAGGGCTTAGGCCAGGCGCCGCAGCATTTGCTCGTCGATGCCGAGACGGTGAGTCTCGACATCCCGCAAACGGCGATCGTCAAAGGCGACGCGAGAAGCCAATCGATCGGGGCCGCTTCGATATTGGCCAAAGTGACCCGGGACCGGCTCTGCAAGGAAGTGTGGGACGCATTGTATCCGGGCTACGGCATAGCCGGGCACAAGGGCTATGCGACGAAGGAGCACCGGGAGGCGCTGCTGGCGCTCGGGTCGACGCCGCTGCACCGGAAATCGTTTTTGGGCGGGATTTTGTCGGTTCAGCAGGAGCTGTTTACTTGAATTTGCGACGGACTTTGCCGATACATAGGGTAAGGATTTTCGGGGGAAGGAGGGGACGCGCATGAACGCCAATATCGGATCGATGCTTCGGGCGATGATGGGTGAGACGCAGCCGACGGAAAGCGTCCGCGCGCTCGAGCTGAAAATCGGGCAAATCGTCAGGGGCGTCCTGCTGCAAATGCTGGACGAACGCGAAGCCGTCATCAACGTCAACGGGGTCAAGGTAAGGGCCACGCTCGATGCCGAAATGCCCGTCGGAAAAGGGACGCTGCTGCAGGTGATGCCGGATTCGCAAAACGGTCTTATCGTGCTGAAGCCGCTTGCCGAGACGTCCGAATCCGTTCCGGACGAGACGGTGCGAAACGCGCTCAAATCGTTCGGCCTGCCGGAGCACGATTGGGCGAACGAGCTCGTGCGCGGATTGAAGCGGGACGGGTTCGCGCTCGACCGGGACGCCGCCCGATGGTTTCGCCAGGCAGCCGAAGCCAAGCCCGCAAACGTCGGCGCGCAGGAATGGATGAACGCCGCGGGCGTGGCGTTCCGTCGCGGCCTCGAGCCGTCGGAAACGACGATCGCCTCGCTGCGGCAAGCGCTGTTCGGCCAGCCGATGCACGCGCAGCTGGCGGAAATGCGAACGCTGGCCGGAGAATTCGCCGCCTCGGTCAAGCCCGGCAGCCCGGCCGCCGAGACGATCGGCCAGCTGCAGCGCTTGCTGGCGCAAGGAGCGGCGCTGCTGGACGAAGGCGCGGCCCCTTGGACGGGGGACGCGAGCGAGGCGCCGGCCGGCCGACGCGCCGACGGCGGAGCAAGCGGGGGCCCGAATCCGGCCGGGGCGAAGCCGGAACGGGCCGATGCCGCCGGTCCGAACGCAGCTTTCGCGGCGCTCCCGCAGGCGGAGAACGGCGCGGAGCGCGCCGGGCGGGCTGCAGGGAGCGGTCCTTTGCCGCAGCAGCCCGCAGCGCCGTCGGGGGCGGTTCCGCGCCCCGCCGGGGAAACGGCCGCCGGCCGGACGCCATTGGCGGCGGCGATGGGCGGCGCGGAAACTGCCGAAACGGACGCCGCCCGTCAGGCCGGCCCGGACGAACGAGCCGACGGATCGCCGCGGCGAGCGGTCTCCGACCAGGCGCAACGCCCTCCTGCTCCCGTGGCGGCGCCCAATCAGGGGAACGCGGCGCCGGCCGCATCGCAGGAAACGGCGCGAACGGACGAAGCGCAGAGGGCGGCAGTCGGGCAGACGGGACGCGACGCCGGCTTCGAAACGGCCGCGCAGCGCCCGGCCGCCGAAAGCGCGGATCGCGCGGAGCCGTGGATCGGCCGCTTTTTGCAGTGGCTGGGCGTCGGTCACGAGCGTCAGGCGCTGATGACGGCCGAAGCGGCCAACGGCTGGCCGGCGCCGGGCGGCGGCGATCCGTCTCCGGCCCAGGACGCGGCCAAAGCCGGAGAGACGCTGAAGGGCGCGCTGCTGGCGCTGGCAAGCCAGGAAGACGTTCCCCAGGCGCTTCGCGAAGCCGCGGGCAATCTGGCGCAGCAAATCGCCGGCCAGCAGCTGCTGCTCTCTCCGGAACGCCAAAACGCGACGCTGCTCAGCCACATGACGTTTTTCGTCCCGCTCAAAAACGCGGACGGAGAGACGACGGCGACGATTCACGTCCAAACGCGCCGCGGCCGAAAAGGCGAGTGGGATTCGGATAATTGCCGGCTTTTATTTGATTTGAAGATGTCGCACCTGGGGGATACGCTCGTCGATGTGGCCGTCGTGGACAAGGTCGTCTCGCTCAGGCTGCTCAACGACCGGCCCTGGGTGGCGGAGCTGGTGGAAACGGCCAAGGAAGAAGCGGCCGAAGGCCTGCGCTCGGCGGGCTATCAGCTGCTGTCGCTTAAGGCGGCGCCGTTTCCGAAGCCGATCGCGGAAGAGGGGGAGCCGTCCAAGCCGGACGTTGTCCGCCGGGATGGCTCGGCCGACAAGACCCTGCAGGAGCCTTATGCGTCCAAGCTCTACAAGGGGGTCGATTTTCGCGCATGAGCGCCCAGAACAGCTATCCCCGCAAAGAGCCGGAGCAGCGAACGCTCACCAAAAAAGCCGTAGCCCTGAAATACAGCCCGGAGCGGGCGCAAGCGCCGATCGTCGTCGCCAAAGGGCAAGGCGCCATGGCCGAGGAAATTTTGCGCCGGGCCAAAGAAGGCGGGGTGCCGGTTCAGGAGGATGCCTCGCTTGTCGAAGTGCTTTCCAAGCTCGATCTCGAGCAGGAAATTCCGCCGGAGCTGTATCGGCTCGTGGCCGAGGTGCTCAGCTTCGTCTATCGCACGGACCGGAAAGCCGGACTCAAGTCCGCGGGCGAAGGGATCGCGGACCGGAGGGGGAGGTAGAAGGATGAACGACGGGTCGACGAACGGGCGTCCCCGCGCCGGGAAACGCGCCGATCGCCGAAAACAGGCGGGAAGGGAAGCGGAAGAGGCGGCCGCCGCCTATCTGGCCGACCAAGGATTCGTCATCCTGGAACGGAATTGGCGCTGCCGGACGGGGGAGATCGATCTGATCGCGAAGGACGGGGAGAGGCTCGTCTTCGTGGAGGTGCGTTCCAGACGCGAATCATCCCGCTTCGGGACCGCCGTCGAGGCGGTAAACGCCCGCAAATGCGCCCGGGTTCGCGCCGTTGCGGGCGTTTACTTGTCGATGTCCCGCGCGGGTTCCAAGCCGATTCGCTTCGATGTCGTAGCCGTCACGTTCGCGGGCGACGGAGGCGTCGGCGAGCTGCGGCACATTGCCGGAGCGTTTTGAGAAGGACGGCGAACGCTCGCCTCAATCGGGGACGGCGGGCTTGTCCAGGCAGCGGTATTGAACCGCTTCGGCGACGTGCTCGGCCTCGATGGCGTCGCGGCCGTCCAGGTCCGCGATCGTGCGCGCCACTTTGAGAATGCGGTCGTGGGCCCGGAAGCTGAGACCAAGCCGCTCGTACACGCTGCCGAGCAGCTTCTCGGCAGCCGGCGAAAGCCTGGCGTGCTCGGCCAGCTTTCGCCCGTAAAGCTCGCTGTTCCAGCGGATCGCGCCGCCCCGGTAGCGGGCTTTTTGCCGTTCGATCGCTTCCTCCGCGCGGGCTCGCGCCATGGCCGATGTCCAGCCCTCGGCGGACGCGGGCTCCCGGGCCGTCTGTCGCGGCATTTCCACCTGGAGGTCGATGCGGTCGGCCAGCGGCCCCGACAAGCGGGAGCGGTAACGGGCGACGGCCGCGCCCGAACAGGTGCAGGCGCGATCCCCGTCGGACCCGAAGTAGCCGCACGGACAAGCGTTCGTGGAACAACCTTGACCTTTGAGAAGGAATAGCGAGCAGTGACGGATGCCTGCGGCCGGCCGCGACCCGTTCCGTCATCGTCTGGCGTGATCGTATTAACGATGACCTCTCGCACAAGCGCCCGAACGATTTCCCTTCTAACCTCAAACGGTGGGTCGCCTTCGATTTTTTGCTTCAGGTCTGCCAGCAGGGATTCCGCCGTATCAAACTGCTGCACGAGTCCGTCCTCTGCCTCGATCGCTTCATCCAAGTCCTTGATCCGCTGCTCCAATGCCTGCTTTTCCTTCATGATCTCCTGCAGTTGCCGTTCCACGTCAGCGGCGCCGATGATTTTCTTTCGGAACAGATCGAGGATGCCCTGCTTGTCCGAGTCTTTGTCCAGCAGTGACTTGGCTACCATCGCTCTTTCTGCTGTCAGCGATTCTTTGTGCGATTTACGTTCCTCCATGCCTGCCGCAAGTTCCTGCAGGGCATCGCCTGGGTTGTTGATGAAATCCACGCATTCCTTCCAGACGGATTCCTCGATCCATTCGGCAGGCACATTCTTCGAGGTACATTTCCCCAGCAGCGACCCTCTATAAGATGTTTTCCCGCCACATACGTAGTAAGCCTTCGCCCTTCTGTTGGCTCCGGGATAGGCGGTACCATGGTACGTCAGCCCGCACACGCCGCATTTAATCAATCCGCGCAATAGGTAAAAGCGTTTGGCGTTCTTCATGCATTCCAGTTGATTTTCACGCAGGGTCTGCTGTGCCATATCCCATGTTTCCTCATCGACAATGGCCGGAACTTTTCGCTCAATCAATTCCCGATCTTTCTTTGTTCGCTTTCCGTAAGTATGAATGCCCTTGTAGGTGGTGTTCTTGATCATGTTTCCGATGCGCCCCGGCGTCCAAACACCGGCAGTCGCTTCTTTCCGTTTGCCCTTTTTCACCTTGCGACCATCCTTGGTGTAGGATGGCGGGATCGTCAGGGCATTGAAGTAGTCGGCGACCTGAATCGTTGAATACTTTTGGTGAGCGACGAGGTTATACATCAGGCGTATCACGCTGGCTTCAGTCATGTCCGGCTTGCCCGGCAGCGGTTCCTCGTTAATCTCGAGAAACCGATCCTCGTTGACGAAGTACCCATAAGGGACGATACCGCCGAGCCACTTTCCTTTACGCGCAGCGCGATTCGCCCCATGCCACATCGTTTCGAGCGTGGTTTCCCGGTCGAGCTCCGCAACGCCAGCGAGCACAGTCAGGATAAACCGGCCATGGGGGTCACCGGTATCGAACGGTTCCGTCATGCTGCGGATTTTTACGCCGTACTGCTCCAGCTTGTAGACCGAATTCAGGATATCGCGTGCTGTGCGCCCCAGACGCTTAATATTGTAGATGAGCACGAGCTTAACCTTTCCTGCCTGTGCATCTTCAACAAGCCGCTTGCCATCTGGACGTTCCTCAAGCGGTATTTTGCCGGAAACTCCGTCATCCTTGTACCAGTCACCAATATCGAACTTATGAAGGTCGCAGTATTTCGATGCGAAGTCGACCTGATTCTCGATGGTTTCTCGTTCCTGCTGATCCTCCGACGAGACCCTGCAATAGATTCTCACTTCCTTTATGGCATAGAAGCCATTGGTTTGTCCTAGCATTTGTTTCACTCCAATCAGAATATATGTTCGATGATGTGTTAAAAAGAAAAGCCCATCAGGGCATCGGCAAGTGATATCATGGTTCAAATGAATTTAAGAGCAGTTTCAATTATTTTTTCTTTATGAGAAATAATGTCCGTTGGTCCTGAAATATTAAATGTCGTTCGTTCTTCATCGTTAAATTGGATGTATTTATTACCTGTGTTGAACCCAAGCCTGCAAATCCATTTACGGATATTGTCGTCGATGAGGATGTTGAAGTAGCTCATATTATCTCTGTAAAAGACGCGGCTTGGATCGACTGTTTCACTTAAGAGGATTTTGACTGCTGCGTATCCCTCTATTTCTTCCTCTGTCGTCACGATTTGTACGTTTGCTTCTTCCTGTGGGAGATTTTTTTGCTCAACCTCTTTGGCACTGGAAATCTCGGCTGATGCATTCGTCGTTTCGATGGCCGCTTTGAATTTATCATTTAGCATTTCGCTAAGCATTTGCTTAAATGATTTTTTGACCAAATCTCCAAATTTTTCGATGACCTGCTTTGTTTTCTTTCCTGGGTAGATATCGGAAATAACCAAAGAAACAAGGGCATCAGATGGATTGTCGAATTGTTGAATTAAGAAATTTTTTATTTCGTTTGTATATTTCAGTTCTGATGCGGTAGTTAGAATGTTCTCAACATCAAAGTCATCCTTGCGAAATTTGATTAATTCTGATATTTGGCTATCTTTAATTTCTAGTAGGTTAAACTCAAAGAATGGAGCAGTATCCATCACATTTTCTTTCTCTAAATCTGTGTAGAAGCGGTAATGTATACCATTCGTTAAAATAGCAAACTTGGCACGGGTCGTTCCAAAATACCTGAACAACTGAGAATCGTGTTTGGTTAGCTTTTCTTGGATAGACTTTGCTTCTATCAATATTACAGGTTCACCATTTTGCAAGATTGCAAAGTCTACCTTCTCACCTTTCTTTATACCTACATCGGCTACAAACTCTGGAACGAATTCTTCTGGATTAAATACGTCGTAATTAAGCAGTTGAAAGAAAGGCATAATAATTGATGTTTTTGTTGCTTCCTCAGTCAAGATTCGATCTTTCAGTGTTGACACTCTCTTAGAGAGGGATTTAATTTTATCCGAAAAATTATCCATCTTTTTCACCTCGAGATTACTTCAATCTAACAGCCCACAATCGGTTCGCAGGAGTCCAGTCATTCACCATATGGTGGCGGATCGGTGTGTCGTGCGGAAGGTGGCCTTTGCGCAGAAGGTTTAGAAGTTGCGGTTCTGTAAGCGGCTCTGATGTTTTTCCGTTAAGCGAGTAATACCATACATCTATGTATTCATTAATCGAGGGTGATGCCGCCGCAGTTTGTCCATAAACCGCCTGATCCGGTTGCGCATCAATTTCTGGCTTGCTTGCATTTGAACGGTTCCTAAACCATTTAATCGTTGAACCAATCGACTTGAAAATGGGTTCTAAAATCTCATAAATAATTCCAATATAAATCAAAACTGCAATGATCATTCCCCACCATGCCGTATTCCATAATGCAAATGCGACGAAAAGTAAAATTCCATTTGTAATTAGTTTTTTTATTCCATCCTTAAATAAAACAACAATGATCAGAATGCCTAGCAACACCGTGACCATAAACATTGGTTGTCACCTCCCAAACTGATATCATTCTAAACTATGCCGAACCTCGATCACCTTACCCAGCACAAAAACATCTTTAGCAGGGTAGACCATAGTCTCCATCGCTGGATTCGACGAACTGAGGATCGCCATTCCATCTTGATACTTTACGCGCTTCAGTGTGGCTTCACATCCGTTGACGGCCACAACGGCGATATCTGTGCTGTTGACTACTTGTTGGGTAACCACAACGACGCGGTCGCCTTCATATATACGATCCCCAATCATGGAATCACCTTGCACGCGCAGCACAAATCCTGACCGTCCTCTTAATAGTTCTGGTTCCACGAGTTCGTATCCCTCAATCGATTCTAATCGATCAATGGGTTGCCCAGCACGGATTGTGCCAAGCACGGGAACGCGCAACATTCGTGACGGTTCATAAGGTGTGGCGCTCTCCATGATCGTCTGCGGGAGTTCAACATCAATATGGCCAGCCGCTCTCATTAAATCTTCGAAAGATACCCCAAGCGGTTTATGAAGTTTTTTTAGAATTTCAGGGGATGGAACGCCCCTTTTTCCATTCTCAATTTGCGACAAATAAGAATGAGACACGCCAGAATAGAGGTCCAATTGTCGAACCGTCATTTTCTTTTCATTTCGAAGTTTCCTTAAATACTTGCCAAATTCTTCTGCTTTCATTTGCAACCACCCAATTCAAATTATAGATGAAAATTAAAAGAAAGTAATCAAATCAATAAAAAAGTGGTTGCAATTGCACACAAGAACAATTAATATGGTGGTAACAAATGAATAAATACAATAGCAACCACGATTTCTGGGAGGTGAGATTAACCTTGAAAATCCTAGTCAAAGATGTCGGCGAACTTAAGAAACTGCTTCTCATCAAGGGATTCACACAAAGAAGCCTCGGCAGAGAAATCGGCATCTCTGAGCCTTATGCAACTCAAATCGTTAACGGAACGCGGAATCCTGGGCCTCAAATTGCGAAAAAGATAACAGACGCCCTCGATGTTGATTTCGACACCATTTTTTTTATCGATAGTGGTTGCAAAAGCAATCAGGAAAGCCCGACCTTATCTTAAATGAAAGGAGGTGAAATCCTTTGCTAACCCAAGAACAGAAAGATGCTTTTCGTGCTGAAGCTCTCGCTAAAATGCGCAAGGCCAGCCAAGTGGTTGATCTGGCGACCATTCCATCCGGCAATATCGGCAGCAACTGGCCGGTCAAGATTCGGGCGCGAGCAGGCGAGTATTTCGAAGTGTGCGGGCGCGGCACGAGCCTTCATCTGTATCTGACCGATACCGCTTCCGGGTATTTGGTTTCCGTTCCGAATTACAACCGCTGCGGGCTGGTTCCGGCGGATTGCGACGCCTACAACGTGATGGACTATGTCGGGCTTGAGAATCAGGTCGACGCTACGACGCTCGCCGCAGGCATTCGTTATTTGATATCTGTAGGATTGGCTTGCGGTCACCCTGCTATACCTATGGTAACCGAGGAACTTGGCGACTAGAAGTCGGTCGGGTCTACAAAGCCGACAGCGGAACGGTCAGGAAATCTACTGGGGGCGGAGGTGAAAACTTGGACGAAAAATTTTACCCGGCGACGTGCTGTGTATGCGGCACGGAATTCAAAGCTGCGAAGTCGATCCTTCACGAATTGGGGATGCACGAACACGGGCATGCGCGTTGCAAATGCGGGGCGTTCCTGAATCTTCGTTTCATCCCGGAAGAAGAGCGCATGGAGACGAAACTTTGGGAGGATCATGTTCGAGAAGTGAACGAAGAACGCGGTCTTTTTGTACCTCCGTTCTTGCATTAGTTCAGGTCTGTAAGCTGGACAAAAGGAGGCTAACCGTGGAAAAGGAAAAGCAATCAACAACCGTCGAGCCGGAAATTGAGCGCTTGGAGAAGTTGGAAAGGTACTACAAATATTTTGACGTCGAAAGTCGATATGGCCTGAGTTTCAAGGAATTTGTTCGCAGGGTTGACACGGGAACATGGGATGCCTGGTTGGCGGGATAACGAAGGGAGGTGACCACAGTGCTCATCCAAGAAAAGGAATCCAGCATGAGGCGCATTACACGAATCAACTTACTGCAACTCGCCACAATCACGAAGTCTGCCAGAGTGCGAAAAATCTGCATGAATCAATTGTTCGGAAGAAAAAAGAAAACAGCCGCCGGGCTGGGCGACTGATTCGTTAAACCTCAAATATGATGCCTCCATTGTAACACAACATGGAGGGTTGGAAAAGGAGCAGTTATCAATGATTAAGCAAACACTGCCGGAATGGCGCAAGGAAGCGGCGGAACGGTTCGGCAACAAGACGGGTAAATGGGCATTCAAGTGCTCGCGCTGCGGGAATATTCAAACCCCGATGGACTTCGTTGAGAAGGCAGGAATGAAACCGGACGATGCCGCGAGCGCTTCATACCAGCAATGCATCGGGCGGCACGTTCAGGGAATCGGATGCGATTGGGCGGCTTACGGGCTTCTCGGTACGCTGGGGAACGGCCGCATCGTCATCACGGATGATGGTCGGGAAGTGGAAGTGTTCGATTTCGCCGAAGCCGAGGAGGTGGCTGCCGTTGTTGATGGACATGAGCGAGGTTAAGGAGTTGCGCAAGACCACCAATGAGAAAGAAGTCAATTTCCTGCTTAGCGAAGGTTGGAAGGTCATAAATATCGCATTCGCTGGAACGCAGAACTATTATACGCTGGCTCGATAAAGCTGGCCGATACCCCAATCAATGAGAGGAGAAGGAGAAATGAAAGCTGGAAAAACATTGCAAGAATTGGCTGCCGAACTTGAACGGCAGAACAATGAAAAACGGGATTTTGTACTGGAAACGAGCAACCTCCGCATGGCAATCGAGGACGGAACTCCGAACCTCGACATCATTCGGGCGACTGGGGAGCACACGAACATCGACCGGTTTTCGCTTAACGACATCGCGCATCGACAGGTCGGGACGCATCTCGGCATACCTGCTAAGTACTACGATCGGATGCGGGCAGAATATCCCGATTTACTCGCCGCAAACGTCAACGTCTGGCTCCAACGGCAACCGACCCGCCGGATGGTTCGGACGCTGGACGGAACAGCGCGAGCGTTCTTAAGCGACCGCTATCGTCGCATAGACAACTATGAAATCGCGATGGCAGTGCTGCCAATCATCGGGGAAATGTCCGGGGCGCGAGTTGAAAGTTGCGAGTTGACCGAGAACCGTATGTATCTCAAGGTGGTTAACCCTCGACTTCAGGCAGACGTCAAGCCCGGAGACACAGTCCAGGCCGGGATATTGATCAGCAATAGCGAGGTCGGACATGGTGCAGTGAGCGTACAGCCGCTCGTTTACCGACTCGTCTGCAGTAACGGCATGGTGGTGAACGACCTTGGTCAGCGTCGTTATCACGTTGGACGAGCCAACCAGGCAGAGGATCTTGAACTGTACCGTGATGAGACGCTTGCGGCTGATGACAAGGCTTTCATGATGAAGGTGCAGGATACGGTTCGCGCCGCTGTTGACGAAACGAAGTTTAAACTCGTCGTCGACAGAATGAGGGAAGCGACCGAGGCTGAAATCACTGGACGTGTTCAGGATGTCGTAGAGTTGTCCGCAGCCAAGTGGAACCTGAACCAAAACGAAGCTGACAACGTCCTGCAACACCTGATTAAAGGTGGAGACCTCACGTTGTTTGGACTTAGCAGTGCCGTAACAAGGGCGGCGCAAGACGTGGAGAGCTACGACAGGTCCACCGAGATGGAAGCCCTGGGATGGAACATCTTGAATGTTTCCCGGCACGAATGGGAAGAGTTGAACGCTCCCGCCTGATGAGTTCCGGCTGGTAACCGGACGAAACCTCCCGCCCAAGCGGCGGGACGGTCGCGGGAAACCGCATTGATCTTTAATAAATCGGTCATTTGATCGCATAGGAAGGAGGTGATCGAGGTGGAGAAAATCGTCTTCGAGAAGCGGGAAATCCGGGATCAGGTCACCGGTCAGGATGGCAAAGTCGTTCAGGAAGGTACGCCTATCACGGCTGAACTGCTGAACCGCTACGAGGAAACGCTGGCGCAGTTGGTTGCAACACACAACAGCATCGTGGACAACATGCACAAAGCGGAGGAACTCGTGAAAAAAATCGAACAGGCGTTCAACTAAAGGGGGAGGGTGCCGCCGAGCCCTCACTCTTCGCTGGATTTGGATTTTTCAGAACACGACGGACAGATTGGACTTACAGATGAAATCATGCGGGTTGATTCAGACGCGACAACGGTTCCGGCGAATGTTTGCGGCACGGGTTCCTGCTCGAACTCGTTGCCGCAAGATTTACAAATCAGCTTCAAGTTTTCTTCACCTCATTGGATCCAGCGAAGACGGCACCCTTATCCAAATTGTATCACATCAATCTATTATGACTCATACATACCGGAAAGGTGGTGATCAGTTGAACCGAACGGAGAGGGAGAAGCTGGGCGTTGTCATGGTTAATCCGAGAAAGTCGAACGCACCGCAGGAGGTAATCGACATCCAGCTTTGGTGGAAAGAGAAGGCGGATGCTTATGGCGACAAAGGTTCATGCGTAATTGGCGCGGGATTTGAATTCAAGTATGGTGGTCAGCATTATTTCATGCCGCCCATCGGGTGCTGGCAAGGCTCCTATTCTTGGGAATATTGCAAAGACGAAGTCTACGAGAAACTCGAAGCGATCGGAGCGCAGGAGATTCGGTATCACTGGGGATTCTTGGATTAATTTCACCTTATCGAAAAGGAGGAAGGCATGCTTGGCAGTCGGGGAGGCAATCCGAGAAGCCCGAGATAAACGTGACATGACGCAGGACGAGGTTGGGCAGATCGGTTTTATCAGCAACAAAATGGTTTCGGCCATCGAAAGGGGAACGCGACCGGCCAGCGCGGACGCATTGAAGCGCATGGTTACGGCGCTCGATTACCACAGGCTTTACATTGAAGCGGCGGCAGAGGTCACAGGAGGGGTTTACGCTTCGCCTTGGCTTGACGGAGAATCGGTCGACCTTCACAGGACGAGCGTGTGGGCAAAAATGCAGGAGGAGCTCGAGGAGGCGCTCGAATCTGCCGAGGAAGCCAACATCATCGATATCCCCATATCTTTGGCCGAAGCGGAACGACAGGAGATTTACGGGAGCATTATGCAGGCGCTTGATGCGAGGGTGGCGATTGACCATTACGTAGGCATCATTTGCGAGGAATACAAATTCAGCCTGCTGGATGTATACCGCGAGCATCGGCGAAAATTGGAAAGCCGGGGCTATGTGAAGGGAAAGAGAAAGAGCGCCGCAGCCACGACGCTCTAAACGAAAAATCGCAAAAGTTTTAAACACACCTATTGTACCATGCCGAGAACGGTGCGGACAAGAGGGAGTCGGGAGGGGAGGCTCGGAAGCGGTGAGAACACCGAAGGGGTTTGAGATTCATTCAGTTTATGAACCGGACAACGAACGCATGGTCCGGGCATTGAGGGTCCTTCTGGATTATTCCATTGAGGATAAACAAAAACATGAGAGGAAGATGGCGAATGGCAGTGGCAGAGAATCAATTGGCGAAGCAGCCCGAGAAGGAAATTGCCAAGTTGGGCGACGGTGACGTATTTGTCAAACGGACGGGTAACGGCAAGATTTACGCGGTTCAGGCGAACCTTGCGCTACGCGAAGATCAGGGGGAAATCGCGGTCATTGAAGGAAAGGCGATGATCACGGCGGATGGCTACTACCGCGCGAACCAGATTGCAAGCCTTGCGATCATCACGCCGGACTCCATCAAGGTTCCCCTTCAGGATGGCGAGGCAGGGAGCATGGCAGTGCCGAATCCTTTCCCGCTTATCGATCCCGAATCCGGGACGCAGAAAGGCGTTTATGTGAAAAAGATCGCGGTTGGCTATAGTCCGACCGGGACTTTGACTATCAGCAGCAACATGATGTTTTACAACTACACCACGTACTTCCTTCAGGACTTGCAGAAGAAGGTGCAATTCGATAAAACGGCCGGCCGCCTGTGCTTCAAGAGCCAACTGGACAAAGAAGAGCAAAAGACCGGAATCTTCATGCCGATTGAGGGTGAGCTTGGCATCTGGGCGAACATGCAACACAAGGAGGTTCTGAAGGCGGTATCGACTTGGCTGGCAAACAAGAACTTCGGGGAGCGGAAAGCCCAGACGATCTGCGAGAGGAACGCTCTGAAGCACCACCCGGCGCTGGCGCTCAAAATCAAAGGCTTGCAGGGACCCGACAAGCAACGGCAGGGTTTAATTACGGTCATCGGCTGGCAGCATGATCACAGCCGGAAGGAGCTCGAGGATATCGCGGCCGCCGCTGACGCTGGTGAAGAGGTCATTGTCGGGAACAAGAAGGCGCAAGTCGTGGACTCCACTGGCGAGGTCGACGAGGAGGATGTACTCGCTTCGCAGGAAATGGACGAGGAAATGGCTCGCGCGGCGGAAATGGTCAACGAGGAAGCAGAAAGGGCACAGCAGAGCGGACGGTTGTTTTAGGTGGACGGCATGGGGCTGAAAAAAGGTGATCAAGTGGTATTTATCATCGGAAACGATAAAACAATTTATACCGTCGCTTCCGATGAGCGCACTCTTTATGGCAGGAAAGTAGTTGATTTAAAGGATTACCCCGGAGAAGTTGCAGTTGAATACTTGACAAAATATCAATCGGAATAAGGAGGCTTTACGCATGGCACGTATTCAAAAGCTGACACTGGCGAATTTCAAGCGCCAGAACGTCGTGGAAGAGCTTACGGGTAAGGACATATTCGTCGGCCCGAACGGGATCGGGAAAAGTTCGCGGATTCAGGCGCTCGGGACGGCCCTTCTGGGGTACGTTCCCGGCTCGCCTGGGAAGCGTCCGCAGGACACGTTCCGGGTTTCTACGGATGAGCAGATGACGGTGGGCTTGGAAACGGAGAATTTTCGTTTCGACCGCTCGTTCATCCGCAAATCCAAAACCAAGCGGGACGGTACCCGCGAAGTTACGGTCAGCCAAGAGGTAAACGTCAGTCCTTCGCGTGGGGAATCAACGCTCAAGGATAAGGAGGCGCGAATCGCCGAGGAAATGGGGAACTTCCCGGTCATGCTCGACTTCGGAGAATTCTTGAAGATGTCAGACGCTGAGCGTCGTGGCTTCTTCTACGGTCTGGCCGGAATTGACGGAGAGGCATGGACAAGAGCAGGAGTCGGAAGCCACCTGTTCACAAATTTGCTTTCTAAGGAACTCTACGAAAATAATCCAGATCGGTACAAAGCTCAAGAACAAACGATAGCGGACGCCCTTGCTGAATGGCGGGAAGGAATGGATGCAGAGTCCGGCGTGAAGGCCATGCTGGAATGGGCGAAGGCGAAAGAAAAACATTGGAATGCCGAGAAGCGGAAAGCGACCGGGGCTGTGCAGAAACTGGCCGAACTGAAAAACCAGCTTGAAGAGACGGATCGGAACATCAATGAAAACCGGGCGGAGCTCGAGCGCCTGCAGGGGGAATTGAACCAGGTATCGGCGGAAATTGCCCGCCTGAATGAAGCGAAGAAGGCCATTGACCGCCGCCTTGCCCGGCTCGCTGAAATCAAGCAAAAGGTCGAAGCCATGGAAGCGGACAACGCTCCGTTCGACTACGCTTCTGCAGAACAGCAGATCAAGGAACTGCTCGGGCAAATCGTTCAGGTGGACGCTTCAGAGCAAATAGACGAAATCGGCAAATCGATAGCCTCCATTGAGGACGAAATTTCCGCCATCGAGACGGAAATGGCAGAGGTTCAGCGCGAGGCGGCGCTCGCTGAATCGAAGGCCAAGGCGATGAGCCAGACTGTGAAACAGGCATCGGAGCGCGGCGGCATTTGCGTTATCGCCTCAAACATTGCCTGCCCGAAGGATTTCACGCCTTTCATTGGATGGGCGAAAGAGGAAGAGCAGAAGCATCTCCATGAGGCTGCGAACCACAAACAGCACCTGAACCTACTGACGGATAAGCGGAAGGAATGCCGAGCGCGGGTTGCCACTCTGCAGAAGGCACGGGATCAGCTTTATGCGGAATCGAATCAGGCGAACAAGAAGAATGATCAAATTCGCGCTCAAGTCCGGGAATTGGAGACGCAAATCGAGAAAGCCCGATCTGCAGAAACGCTTCAACGCCAGCGGCTGGCCGACCTCAAAGAAGAACGCCAGCGGCTCGAAGCCGAGCCAGCGGATACCGTTTCCGGCATTGAGGTTTTAGAGAAGCAGCTTACTGGTCTGCAGACGAACATCGCCGCGCTGAAGGAAAAGCTTCAGGAGCAGGAAAAGGCTCGGACGACGATTTCCAACATGAAGGCATCCATGATCGATTCGTCAACGGCAGAGAACTTCTACGCTGCGTCCAAGTATCTAGCTGAATCGCTGGGTCCGAAGGGCATACAAGGTGAGATGTTGGTGAACTCGCTTGACCCGATCCGCGAGGAAGTTACGGCAAACCTCACGGCGATGGGGTTTGATCATCCGTTCTTCTTCAAGACGGAAAGCGACAGCGGACAGGAAGTGTTCCGTTTCGGCTGGATCGATAACAAAGACCGCGAGGTGGACTTCGACGCATTGAGCACCGGTCAGCAGATGATTGTACTGATTGCTTTGCTGGTCGCCATCCTTGATCGAGCAAACCCCGGATGCAAGGTTCTGGCTATCGATAACATCGAGAATCTGGATAAAGGGAACTTTCAGAAGGTTCTCAAGGGGCTGGACGTTCTGTGCGAACGGCTCGACAACATCATCCTTGCCGGGGTGATTGATGTCGCTGACATTGAAGGCTGGACGGTTCATCAGCTTGGCAAGATGCCCGAGGGGGCGATTGCGTGAGCAGGGTCGACGAGGTATTGAGAAGGCTTAATCCTGAACAGTACCGCGCCGCGACTTCCCCGAGTTCATGCATTCTGTGCGTGGCCGGGGCAGGGAGCGGTAAGACGTCGGTACTGACCAGCCGGATCGGGAACCTGCAGGTGAATGAGAGGGTGGGCACGAGCAATATGCTCGCCCTGACATTCACTCGCTTAGCTGCCAAGGAAATGAAGGAACGGGTCGCCAGCTTAATCGGTGAAGAGTTTGCCAAGAAACTGACCGCTGGCACGTTCCACTCCTTCTGCGTGTCGGTACTTCGGCAACATGCCCACAAAGTAGGGCGTGACCGGGATTTTTCCGTTTACGACGAAGAGGACAGGCGCTCGCTTATCGAGAGTGTCATTGCCGATCTTCGCTACACTTCGAAGGTTCGAGCATCACAGGTGAATCCCTGGTCGGGCAACGCTGGAAATGCCGAAATGAAGGCGGTCGTTGATGAATACCACTACCGCCTTAAGGCGAACAATGCGACGGATCTCGAGGGGCTTCTTGCCATGACGGAGAAACTGCTTTCCGAGAACCCGGACATCGCCGCTGAACTGTCTGGCCGCTTTTCCTACGTGTATGTAGATGAATATCAGGACACCGACGATCGTCAGGAGCGAATCCTGAACCTGTTACGGCCGGCGAATCTGTTTGTGGTTGGCGACCCGGCGCAGAGCATTTACGGTTGGCGCGGCGCCCGAATTGAGAACATCCTGACGTTCGAAGAGCGGCATCCGGGTTGTGAGGTCGTAAGGCTTGAGCAGAACTATCGTTCCACAAAGCCAGTTATCGAATTGGCGAACCGCACCATAGAGCGGGCTGCCTATCAGAGTCCTCTGCAATTAAGGACGGACAAAGAAGGCGACGACCCTTCCGTTAACGAGTATCTGGACGATGCGCTTGAAGCGCAGGCAATTTCGGAGAAGATTCAGCAACAGGTTGCCGCCGGTGAATCGACCAAGGATATGGCAATCCTCTGCCGGACGAACTTTCAACTGCAGATCATGCAGGCGGCATTGGAGCAGGCTGGCATACCGACATTCGTGGTTGGCAGCCGGAACGATGCCATGAATCCTTACGATGTGCGCCGCATCGTCGACTATCTCGCTTTCGTGGCGAATCCGAAGGATGAACTGCCGATGAACCGGATCATCAACTGGCCGGAGAGGCGCATTGGGGACATTGCCCTTCTGCAGGCTGACCCCGAGGATATCGCCGCTTTACGGCTTCCAGAGCTTGCGGGGTTGAAACAATTCAAGGAAGGAATCAAAGCCCTTCCCTGCTGGCACAGCGTCCGCGAGACGTGGAATGAAATCGTTCGGGGACTTGGTCTTAAGGAACGCTACGAGCAGGCTGGGATCCGGAATCGGATTGAGGAGTTGGACAGGGCGGAGCAGTTCATTGCTCGGTGGGAAGTCCGCCAGCAAGAAATGGGGGAACCGTTCGATCCATACGCTTTCCTTCACTGGATGCGGACACGGGACATGCAGGAACGTCTCGCCCAGGAGGAAGCGGACGGTGTCCGGCTACTGACCATCCATGCGGCGAAGGGATTAGAGTGGGAGCGCGTATTCGTGATCGGCGTGAACGAGGAAATTCTTCCTTCCAAGCGCGGCGACATCGAAGAGGAGCGCAGGCTGTTTTATGTGGCGGTCACGCGAGCGCGGCAATGGCTCCACCTGTCACACCTTCAGCAACGCGAGGGGTACGGCGGCAAGGTGCAGGAATTGGTTCCTAGTCGATTCTTGGGGGTGATCGAGCATGGGGGATAAGAGCAGCATCGAATGGACGGATTCGACGTGGAACCCTGTCGTGGGTTGCACACGCGTTTCCGAAGGCTGCCGGAACTGTTATGCCTACGAGCTTCACGACAGGCGACACAGGGCATATACGGCGGGAAAGAAACTACCGGAGCAGTATGCCAAACCGTTTAAGGAGGTTCAGTTGTTCCCTGATCGTTTGGCTCAACCGTTCCACTGGAAGCGGCCGCGCAGGATATTCGTGAACTCACTGTCGGACTTATTTCATGACGATGTGCCGGATGACTTCATTTGGAGCGTATTCGAGATTATGGCGCAAAGCCCTCAGCACACGTTCCAAGTGCTGACCAAGCGTCCGCAGCGGATGGCGGCGTTACTCGCTGGGAGGTACTGGCGCGATCTTGGAACGCCCGACCGACCATTCTTTGCAAAGATTATCAAGGGCGAACACAGGGCTGGCGATGTGCCGTTCCTTCCGAACGTCTGGCTAGGAGTATCGGTCGAAAACCAGCGCGCAGCAGATGAGCGCATCCCATTGCTCCTGCAGACGCCAGCGGCGGTTCGGTTTCTATCGATGGAGCCGCTTTTGGGGCCGGTAGATTTGAAAGGTTGGATCTATCCTGGTTGGGACGGAGACATTCGGAAGGCAATCCCAGCTCCACGAGTATATTGGGTCATCGTTGGCGGTGAATCCGGCCCCAATGCCCGTCCGATGCATCCAGACTGGGTGCGGTCGATCCGCGATCAATGCCAAGCTGCCGGGGTGCCGTTCTTCTTCAAGCAGTGGGGGGAGTGGGCACAGGTTCACGAGCTTCGTTGTAATGAACCAGGAATCAAAGGGAAGCCCTGGTTCAACTTCAACCCCGACACATCGGTTTGCAGAATCGGCAGGAAGGCGGCGGGTCGCCTGCTGGATGGGAGAACGTGGGACGAAATGCCGGAGGTGGTCAGATGAACTGGAAGGCTGCCACAAGGGCACAGTTGCTCCTGATCTGCTCCGATTACGAGAACTGTCCTATTCACCTGAAGCTCGAAGCGGCGGCGGAATTGAGGCGAAGGAAGCGCGAGAAGCATCAGCGGATTCAATACAAGAAAAAGGCGGTTTATCCGAGGTGAACAAGGAGGTGCAGCATGCCGAAGGACTTATCTTACTGGAAGAGGGAAATACGCGCATTAAATGATCGAATGGCGGAACGTAACGAGGAAATATCTTCAAAGTGGACACCAATCGAACAGATAACGTGGCTAATTCTCCAGGAACTCGTGAAGGTGTTCGGAATGCACAATATTTCAATCATGCCGCAGGAGAGGATTGAGCGCTATCGGGTTGATTTTTTGATCCGATACGAACCTCTCCACGCGTCAGGACTTATTAAAAATCTTGTTATTGAGTGCGACGGACATGAATGGCATGAAAAAACGAAGGAGCAGGCTCAAAAGGATAAGGAGCGAGACAGGGCGCTCACTAAGCTCGGGTACACCGTCCTCCGCTATACGGGGTCAGAAATAGTAGACGACCCTTGGAAGATTTACCGGGATATTGAGGAGTTGCTCCTACCGAATGATGTAAAACGAGGATTTGGCTACCGTCCTATTGATGGTGAAGGGTGATGATGCCCTGTGAATTACTTGAAAGAAATGAACGCCTTCATTGATTGGCTCGAAACAAACCCGCTGGAAGCATCCACACAGACTTTGTGGTTTCACCTTATGGCGATCGCAAATAAGAGCGGATGGCCGGAGTGGTTTGCAGTGGCCAATCCCCTGCTTCAGGCGAAGGTAGGCATCTCAGAGAACTCGCTTATCAAACATCGGAACATGCTCATTCAGAAAGGGCGCATTGAGTATAGAAATCAGGGTAAAAAGCAAGCCGGAAAATATCGAATAATACCGATTACCTCAAATTTTGAGGTAAAGCATGAGGTAAACCGAGGGGTAAAGCGTGAGGTAAACCCTGAGGTAAAGGGTTCAGCATTATTTAAACTAAACGAAAATAAACAAGATGAATCTGGTAGTAGTATGAACCCGTTTCGGATTTTTGAAACCGAGGGCTTTGGAACGATCAGTTCGTTCATTGCCGACAATCTGAACTGTTTGATCGACGATTACGGCGAGCGCTGGGTGTGCGAAGCCATGAAAGCTGCTGTTGTGCAAGGAAAACGGAAGCTGTCATACGTGGGCGGAATCTTGAAATCATGGAAAGCTGACGGAATTGACGAGCCATGGGAGAAGGGGGCGGGGAATCTAGCGGCGGCTCGCTCATCGTGGAAGCAAAAGCCGAGGAATACCGTTCCCTTGCCTGAGGCTTTCAGAGGTGAAGATAGACTTCGAGACACGGGAGAAACAGACGCGGAACTTGATAGCCTGCTGGCTCAAATGAGAACTGGAGGTGAACGGTCATGAACAGCATAGCGAACGAGATTAATAAACTCATGCCGGATAATTTCATGGCGCGGTTGTCGCAGTTGCAAGGCGAAATCGACCGGCATCCAGCGGTTGTAAGACTCCGCGAGCAGTACCCTGATCATAAAATCGACCAGAACCAGCTATTCCACTTCTCTCGCAGTGTCGACGCCTGCTCAAATTGTCCAGGGCTGGAGAATTGCCCGCAGCAGTTGGTTGGGCACTATTTGATCCCACAAGCGGACAACGGTCGCGTGAGTTTTACATACACGCCCTGCCAATTGCAAACGGCGCACGAGAAGCAGCGCAAGATTCAAAATCTCATCAAGAGCCATTATGTTCCCGACCACATCCTGCAGATGACCTTCGACAAGCTGGACAGGGATGCGGATCGGAAGGAGGCCATCGCCGAAACCATGCGTTTCTGCCTTGGGTTCAAACGCGGGGAAACAAAGCGAGGGCTTTATTTGCACGGTGCGCTCGGGGTTGGCAAAAGCGCCATTGTTGGCGCTGCGGCCCATGAACTGGCGACGCGGAACGTCGACGTGCTGATGGTGTACGTTCCTGATTTCCTGGGCGAGATCAAGAACGCGATCAAGACAGGCGAGGTCGAGAGTAAGCTGGACGCCCTTCGTGAAGTATCGGTTCTCATTCTGGACGATATCGGGGCGGAACCGTTGACGGTTTGGACGCGGGACGAGGTGCTGGGTCCGGTTCTGCAGAGGCGCATGGAGCGACTCCCGACCCTGTTCACATCGAACCTGACAACAGCAGAGCTTCGGCAGCACTTGGAAAAAACGAAGGACGAGCAGTTTCCGAATCCGGTTAAAGCCGCGCGGCTGATGGATCGGATTGAACCGTTCGTGAAAACAGTCAGGGTCGGCGGGAAGAATCGCCGCAGACTAAACGCGGGGGAGGTGTAGCGGAATGTGTCAAACATGCAATGGTTCACAAGTGGTCTTGAAAAGTTTGGGCTTTGGTGTGATGTTCAGCCCTTGCCCTGAATGCAACCAACGGGCGGTAAATCCGGAAAGCGACGACTATCATCCCGGTCAAAGCATGACGGTCGTGGCTCCTGAACAAGCGGAACCGAGGAAGTACGCATGATTTTCCTGGACTTATTTGCCGGGATCGGCGGGTTTCGGATGGGGATGGAAATGGCGGGGCATACGTGCGCCGGGTACGTTGAAATCGACAAGTTCGCCAGAACATCCTACGAAGCCATTCATGATACAAGAGGGGAGTGGACAGCGCATGACATTCGAACCGTATCAGATGACGCTATTCGAGGAATCGGAGCTATCGATGTTATCTGTGGAGGATTTCCGTGCCAGGCTTTCTCGGTTGCTGGAAAGCGGGCGGGCTTCGACGATACACGCGGAACTCTGTTCTTTGAGATTGTCCGCTTCGCATCTATTCTCCGACCACGCCTTTTATTCCTTGAGAACGTCCCCGGACTGCTCAACCACCGGGGGGGGGATACCTTCGAGACCATCCTCAGAACCTTGGATGAAATCGGGTATGACGCGGAATGGGATTGTCTTAACTCTAAGGACTTCGGGGTACCGCAAAACCGGGAACGCCTGTTCATTATCGGACATCTTAGAGGCGGAGGTACCCGAAAAGTATTTCCTCTCGCAAGAGAAGACGGAGAAGCTGCTGGCGAGCTTAAAGAATTGACGAGCGGGCTGGCTGACGCGGATCGGGTCTATGACGCTTCTGGGCTTGCACGGACACTTAAGGCGGAAGGCGGCGGAGGCGGTGCAAAGACAGGATTATACCTGGTCGGTCATCTGCCGGATGATTCGGGAGGAACTGGCAAGGTTTACGATCCGGAAGGAATCGCGCCGACGCAACTGGCACAGCATGGGAACGCAGTAACGAAGGTGCTGGTCACCAAGCAGGGAGACGAGCTCCGCGTCCGCGATAGCGTGAACTGCATCGACGCGAATTACCACAAGGGCTTGGATAACCACCAACAGCGGACAGGCGTGATGTGTATCCATAAGACGCATGGAGCGACGACCTCCATCCATCACGATAAGACCGGGACATTGCAGGCTGCCCGGCTCGATAAAGTACCGATGGTCGTTGAGGAACCGCGAGCCGTTCTTACTCCCGACCGGGTGGATAAACGGCAGAACGGCCGGAGGATGAAAGAGCCGGGCGAGCCGATGTTTACGCTGACCGCACAGGACTTGCATGGCGTTGCATTGGAAGTGGAAAGTGGCCTGATCCACAGCAGGGGCTTTGAAACGAGGAAGGACGGGCTGTCGCATTGCTTGAAAGGAGCCGGAGGCGGATCGAGTAAGAATTTCCTCTTAGAGAAAATGGGGGCGACGAAGGATGCCGATGCCAAGAAAGAAAGAACCAGAGAAATATTGCTCTCATTGTGGCAAGAGATTGGAGAGAAGGCGTTTTGCGAATGGGGATTTAGAATCATTGACGCACTTCAAAAGGCGGAAATATTGCGATCAGATATGTGCGGCGAAAGATTCAACCGGGAAGGAAACGACGAACTCTCCAAGTTGGTATGTTTCGCATCATCGGGCGAGGAGAAAAAAACAACCGGAGAAATGCGAGAAATGCGGATCGACAAAGAATGTGGATGTTCATCACAGGGACGAGAATTGGCAGAACAACTCGCCGGAGAATTTGATCGCATTATGCAGGAGTTGTCACTTAAAGGAGCACAGGCCGAAGATGCTCTGCAAATTATGCGGAAAGCCTCAGAAGGGACTCGGGCTGTGCAACAAGCATTACATCAGATTCAAGAAATATGGAGACCCGTTGTACACGAAGTACCGCGTTGCCGAATCAGAAAGTTAACGCCAAGAGAGACATGGCGCCTGCAGGGGTTCCCCGATTGGGCATTTGACCGGGCGAAGTATTACACAGCCGAGGAAGCGGATTTGCTCATTAAAAATCAGCCGAACCGTCACGAGAAAAGGGGGATATCGCATGAGAAAAGGGTTGAGCGTATGTCAGACAGCCAGCTTTATAAGCAAGCCGGGAACACAGTCACCGTCAACGTCATCTACGCCATCGCTCGGGAGTTAGGGTAATGGAAGCGCAGAGTGAGACAAGGAAGGCGGGCTGGATGACCTTAAGGGAAGGCGAAGCGTACAGCATTACGCTGGATCTGGGACGGGAGTTCTTTCTCCTGAAGGAAGAGAACGGCTGGTGTCTGTGGTGGGGCTGGTGGACGGAAGGGAAAACAAAGCCAGTCAAGGAGAAAACGCTGGCGAGCGGTTTATCGTTTAGCGAAGCCCTGAAACGCGGCAATGAGTATGTCGACTGGTGGTTCAAACGAACTAAAGGGCGGCGGCAGAAATAATGCAGGAGGCGATTTTATGAGAGTGAGTTACGCCAATCGGGGCATGGCTTTGGAGCAGATGATCGAGTATGCGAACAGTCAATATGCCGCCAAAGGCTGGGCAGTCATCCAGAAGGTCGCCACACCGTTTAAGGTGGTTCGCCGAGGGAAAGAGATTGTCAGCGCTTATCCGGAAGAGAAGAGCACCGTCGATTTTGTAGGTGTTTCGGGTTCTCGGGCGCTGGCTTTCGATGCCAAGAGCACGATGGAACGCACTCGGTTCCCGCTAGGGAACATCGAACAGCACCAGATGGACTTCCTGAAGGCGTGGCAGGATCACGGAGGGATATCATTCTTCCTGATCGAGTTCGCTAAACATCGGGAGATTTACGTCGTGCCGTACTCGTCCATGCAGGATTATTGGGTGAAGGCTCGGGAAGGCGGCCGGAAAAGCATCCCTTTCGAGGAAATGGCTCAGTTCGCCAAAGCTAGGCAAGGTCGGGGTGTCGTACTGGACTATTTGGCGGAGGTGATGTGAATGGAGGTTTCAGCCTGGGAAATCGCGGCGTTGGCTACGGTGTGCTTAAGTTTTGGCACTATGTTCGGATACTTCCTCTGCGCACTGATGGTCATTGCGAAACAGGCAGATAAGCAAATGGGAGCAGATTCTTCTGCAGGGGGAGAGGTGGCGGAATGTGCCGACAAAGTACAGAGCCCCGATCATCATCTCATCACACGCGATCAAACGCTGGCGAGAGAGGGTCGGAAACGAGAAAGTCACCAAGATTCAGGCTGCATTAAGAAGCGCGATCCGATCGGCGATTAAGTCGGGCATGGATGTGCGGAATGGAGCATCGGTCATCAATGTCACAGAGGATGTCCGCGCGGTGGTATCGCCCAGCCTGCAGGGCGGGTGGGAAATTATTACGATCATCAGGAATTCGGATCCGGAAAGTTACCGCCTTGAACTGTTGGATGATAACGAGGATAACGAATTGGCGGAAGGAGGGGCTGCGAGTGGAAGTTATTAGCTTAGGGGCTGGTGTTCAGTCTACAACGCTTTTCCTCATGGCGGGTCATGGCGAAATTGGACCGAAGCCCGCATTCGCCGTTTTTGCTGATACAGGCTGGGAGCCAAAGAAGGTATATCGGCACCTGAACTGGCTCCGCACAAAAGCAGATGAATTCGGCATACCGATTATCGAGACACAGAAAAGCAACATACGCGACGACTTGCTGGCGGCAATTGAGACAGATGTCAAATTCGCGGATACTATCAGATTCGCCAACATCCCATTCTTTGTTAAGAACAAAGACGGCACGGTTTCAATCATGAAGCGACAATGCACTAAAGAATACAAGATCGAGCAGATTGTTCGCGAAATTCGGCATCAACTCGGATATCGTCCTCGACAGCGGGTTAAAGAACAGGTGACGGAATGGATCGGAATATCGGCGGATGAAATTCAGCGCATCAAACCATCCAGGGTACCATGGATCACACATCGCTGGCCGTTGGTCGAACTCGGAATGAGCAGGGGGGGGTGTTACTCTTGGCTCCAGCGGCATGGATATCCCATACCGCCGAAATCATCCTGCATCGGTTGTCCGTTCCATGATGATCGCCTGTGGCTGGAAATGAAGCGTGACGATCCTGAATCGTGGAAAGAAGCAGTTTTTATCGATTATGAAATACGGAAGCTGAAGAGATTTCGTGGTCAAGTGTTTCTGCACCGTTCTTGCCTTCCGCTTGACCAGGTAGATCTTAACGAGAATCAACTGGATTTATTCGACGATGGATTTCTGAATGAATGCGAGGGCATGTGTGGCGTGTGACAACACGCACTACTGCTTAGGAGGAGGGAAGCCATGTCAATAACAAAAGTCAGGAGCCCTCTCATCTGGTTTGGCGGGAAGTCGAAATATGCGGAATTCATCATCAGTCGGATGCCCTCACACAAAAAATATATTGAGCCATTCGGAGGCGCGGCTCACGTCATTGCTCAAAAGGGGCGGATCGGGCATGAGGTATACAACGACATCGACGGGAACGTAGTCAACTTCCTGCTTGTGGCCTCATCTCAGCCAGAGAAGTTACGGGAATCTTGCGAAGCAATTCCTTACAGCCGCCAGCTTTATGAGCGGTGGAAGAAAGAGCCCTTGCCGGAGGATGATTTCGAACGGGCGGTTCGCTGGTTCTACATGAACCGCTCGGGAATTTCCAAAGGGAACGCCAAGGATGTAGCGGATACAGGTTGGCGGCACAGCACGAAGTCGAATCAGAATCCAGCCAACGGCTACATCAGCGCATGTCGGCTGATTAAGGATTTTGCGGAACGGATGAAAGGCGTAATGATCGAGCATGACGATTTCCGCAACATCATCACCAAGTACGATGACGAGGATGCACTGTTTTATATCGACCCGCCCTACATAGGGCGCGAACAGTATTATGCTGGCGACTTCAGCGAGCAAGATCACCGAGACCTTGCTGAACTGCTGAACGGTATCCGGGGAAAAGCCATAATTTCATATTACGATGATCCATTGCTGGATGAGTTGTATCCGAACTGGAACCGGGAATACTTCGACGCTTATAAACAAGTCGTTGGCGGTCATGGAGAAAACTGCAGGGCGGAAGAACTGCTGCTGATGAATTTCGATAATGGGCAGATGGATTTGTTCGCATTGGCTGAATTTTCGGGGGGGGGTTGAAATCGTTGATTTTGATACGAATTAAATCCTACCCTCGCAGGACAGGAGAAGCGTCATGCCGCAAGCATGGGATGTGAAGCGTAAGCGATTGGTCAACGTCCTGCGGATGTCGGAAACTGGCGCGATTATATCATATTCGCCAGTGGATCAACCGGGATTGATATTTCTTCCGCTCATAGAGAATGGTCGAAATGTGGAGCCGTATGAAATATTAGACGACGGTCAATTGGAATTTAAATTTGACCTATAAGACGAGGGGTGAACCTATTGAAATCTTACGAACTTCCTAAGGAAACATGGGAAAATGCCGCTGAAAACGTTCGTGCTGTGGCACCTGCCATCGCAAACTGGATACTGAAAAACAGCCCACAAGGCGAAAAAGACGCGGAAGACTTTATGACTGATATGCAACTCGCATATGCCGCTATGATGTACGTTGCAGAGTTCGCACGTGACAAGTGCAGGATTGTTCCAATCGCTGAAAAATAAATTCCCCGCGCCGGGCAGGGCAACGGGGAAAGAGACAAACATTCTCACTCTGATTATACGGGAGAGTGAGCCATGAAAACAAGAGAGCTTAAGGTTGCACCAGACAATACTGTCTCGGCAGAGGTCGTCACAAAAGGGCCTGTTGTCATTCTCATCAGCGGTGGGAAGGCCAAGGAGGTAATCGTTCCGAACCATGGGGAACTGCTCATAAAGATTGCGAATGGAAAAATTCACAATTTCGAGATGAAGGAAAAAGAACTGTTTTAGGAGGCGAATCGCACCATGATCATGGAGAAAGTCCAATCCAGCAATATCGCTGCTGTCGGATACGACGAGGAAACGCAGGAATTGCGCATCCAGTTCCATTCCGGCGGAACCTATGCCTATAAGGAAGTTCCCCGCGTAATGTACCAGGCGATGATGGAGCTCGAGCGGAAGAACGGCGGGAGCGTCGGCAAATTCTACCACGCCAATATCAAGAAGCAGTTCGAGGGTGTGAAGGTTGAGGAAAAGGTTGAGGCGTATGAATAGCGCCCTTCCTCAACTGAACAAGGTATTGGAGGCTGTACGAACCATCCGGGTTCAATCCATCAAGTATGAAGTGGACATCCATAACGAGATCAAGCGGGCGCTGGACGCACACGGCATTCCTTATCACCACGAGTACAAACTCGCGCCGCGCAATCGCATAGACTTCCTCGCCGCTGGCGGGATCGGCATTGAAGTGAAGAAGGGAAAGCCTTACTCCGAAGAAGTAAAGCGGCAACTGCAACGTTACACGGCATTCGAGGAAATAAACGGAATTATCCTGGTTATTGAGCGGTACCAAGACGTGCCGGAAGAATTCAACGGCAAGCCCTGCCGGTCGATTGGCCTGCGGAAGCTCTGGGGCATTGCCAGCAAGTAAGGAGGTGATCGAATGTTGCAAACGGCGGACATACCATCCTATCTCAACCGCCCGGCGCCAGCCGACTACACCTACGGAACGCTCCGGTATGATGAGCGGACGGATTCATGGATTATCGAAGGGGAGCCGATCGTCTGCCAAATGGCAAAGCGTCTATTCCCCGGCGCGGAAGGGCGCGGGAAAGGCATTGCCCGGTTCAAGTCGAACAAGCGCACGAATGGTGAATTGAACTGGCTCATGATGCGGTACCCGCTTAAGATCGAAAACCCGGACAAATGGGAGCGCGATTATCAGCAGGCGGTGGATCATGCGGTGAAGCGCCAGCAACTATTGAAATCGCCGCAGAAACTGGAACCGTCGAGCCTGTACTTTAACGGAAAGCTGGCAGAATTCCAGAAGGAGGGCGTGGCGTTTCTGCTTCATAACGCACCGACCCTGCTCGCTGACGATATGGGTCTTGGGAAAACGGTTCAGGCGCTCGGCTGGATTGCTTCGCTGGAGAGGTTTCCCGGCTTGATCGTGGCACCGACCAGTGTCCAGACGCAGTGGAAACAGCAGATCATCAAGTTCATGCAACCACAGCCTGTAGCCGATTCCTTATTGCCAGAGATGAACGTGCATATTATTCGGGGCTTGAAGCCATACAGCCTACCGCCAGCGCAGTTTTATATCATCCACTACGGATTGTTGCGCGGCTGGAAGCAATACCTTCCTTCGTTCGGGTTTGAATTCGTCGTGTTCGACGAGATTCAGGAACTGCGGCACTCGGGAACGGAGAAGTACAGCGCGGCTTCCCTGCTGGCGCAGAGCACAGAGAAGGTGATCGGGCTGTCTGGAACTCCGATCTACGGCAAAGGCGGCGAAATGTGGAACGTGATGAACATTCTCGACTTCCAGTGCCTGGGCGATTGGGAATCGTTCACGCGGGAATGGTGCGACGGATACGGCAGTGATGTGGTGGCGGATCCGGAAATGCTCGGGGATCACTTGCGCCGAGAAGGACTCATGCTCAGGCGGTCAAAGGATGACGTGTTGACCGAGCTTCCGCCGAAGCGGCGAATTGTCCAGCAGATCGACTCGGATGAGCATGTGTTCTTAAAGGAAATGCGGACGGTGATTCGGCTCATCGGGAAGCATGACCAGGCTGAGAATCATTTCGAGAAGGGGCGCATCAAGCGAGAAATCGGTCAGCGCGTTCGGCAGGCGACCGGGGTGGCGAAGGCGCCGTATGTTGCAGAATTCGTGAAGATGCTGCTGGATGCGGGCGAGCCGGTGATATTGTACGGCTATCATCATGAGGTTTATGCCCAATGGGAAGAACGGCTTCGTGGCTACCGCCCGGCGTTCATCACAGGAAGAGAAACGCCTGCGGAAAAGGAAGCGGCAAAGAGGCGCTTCATCGAAGGCGAGACTAACCTACTCATCATTTCCCTGCGGGCTGCGGCCGGCCTCGACGGATTGCAAGAGCGGGCAAACATTAACGTATTCGGGGAGCTCGACTGGTCGCCCGGAATCCATTCACAGTGCGAGGATCGGACACATCGGATGGGTCAGAAAGATTCCGTCATCAGCTATTACCTCGTTTGCGGCGAAGGTAGCGACGAGCAGATGATGGAGGCGCTCGGGTTTAAGACGGCGCAGTTCGTTGGCATCATGGGCGAATCGGCAGAGAGCGAGGAAGATCGGGAAATCTCGCAGATTGAGGTCGGGAAGCATTTGGACAAGGTCATGGAAAAACTCAGGAAAGCAGAAGAAAGGAGGCGGACAAGTGGACAGTAAACTGGTGAGGTTAGAGGACTGGAAGCAAAACAGCAAGGCGACGAAAACCAACAGGGTGACTGTAAAACACCAGCCGCCTCCGAAGATCAAGATATCCCGCCGATCCAAACATGAAGAATGGGTCCGATCGTGGCGCAGGCGTATCGGCGCCGCACGGGAGAGGGGGAGGGAACGACGGAGATTGTATTGGGGGAAACCTCTCCGCATTTACGACGTTGCGTTTGAACCGCCGGAAGGCGGCGTGCGCATTGTCTATGTGGAGGGCGTAGTCGATGCCGCCGGTGCGATTGAGTACGTGTTGGATCGTTACGAGGTCGTGGACATCGTGAAGGTGTTCCATACCGGGTATTTGAACCCGCCGACAGAACGACCGGATACGATGCCTGACGGAAGGCCGAAGATGGAAGTTAGGCTTGACGATATATGGTAGACGTCAAATTGAACGAAAATTATTCGGGTATTCGGATTATTGAGTTGAACGGGAGTTCTAATTGACTTGTATCCCATTGGGGAGCCTACCCCTAAAACAAACGAATGGAGCTGGTAGATATGGAAAGCAATGAAAATGTAAGAACCATGGAATATGTCGGAGTTGACGACTGGGACAGACCCGTTTATAAGTGTATCGAAACTGGGGTGCTGTGGAAGGACGTAACGCTGGGAAGCGATAACCCTAAGTTGTATAGTTGCGGGAACGACTTCGACGGCGAACCTTGTTCACCTATCAAGAGCGACTTGGTTGTAACCTTCAAGACGAAGCACGAAGAGAACCCGTATAGGTTTAACTACATGATGCTGGACAGGCTACGTAGCGATTGTGACTATTACCTTGGGTATGGGAACCGAAATAAATCTCGTCTGTCCGGCGGGAGCGTAAAGGAGCATATTGAGAAGATGAAGGAGCTTCACAATTCGTTCCCTGAAAGGCAAAAACCGGAATGGCTGACGTACGAACGCATCCTTGAATACGAAAAACAAATGAACGAATAGGCTAGACTTCCGAAGGATGGTTTTCGTTTCCGGTAAATAACAGGGACTGCAATTTAGAACGGGAGAAAATTGTATGGTTATTCGGCGTTCAATACGATAATCCGAATAGCCAATTATTCCACTTCGAGAAAGGATGACTGAAATGGCAACAATCAAACAGGCAGAAGTGAACGACAATCCGGGCGAGGTCATGGTCGCCATGATGCCACTCGCCAGCAATATCAAAGGGGCGTCGCACGACCATCGGGTTTCGCGGATTATTAAATGCCCGCGCTGCGGGGAATCGTGCGCGGCGTACCCGGACTTGATCCGACAGGCTGAGGTGATCTACAAGGGGAGGATGGTGGCGCTCTGCACCAAGTGCGCCCTGTACGGGCATACGAGGAAGCCGCTCATACCGTTGTGGCTCGAGGAAATCGGCAAATCGCCGGAAGAGGTGCTGCGGGAAGTGCTTGACCAAGTGAAGGACTTATAAATATTCGTCTGATACCGAAAGCGGGAGGACGTTGAACGAGGTTGCTTAGCGGCAGCTTTGTGTTCAGCGTCCTCTTTTTGTTTCCGAGGAGGCGGTTCAATGAAAGTGCCAGATGGCTACTGCGACAAGTGTGTATGGGCGGTGTATCGGGATGGGATTGTGTTCTGTCCATTCCTGCGCTGCGTGAAACGATCCGGCTGGAAGGCTGACAAGAAATAACGAGGGGGTGCTGATGCCAAGTGAGGGACTTGATCGAGGAATATAAGAAATCATTGCGACTGACCTACCGTATGCTTCGCCGCGCGGAGTATCCGAACGACAGAGCCCTCATTGGCGGGATGATTAGCGACCTCCGGTTTGCTATCGAGTGGATGGAGACAGGGTGCATGCCGGGGCGGCGGAGGGGCATCGAGCGCCGCGCGGGGCAACAAAGAGAAATACCGACGGACCCGCAAGTCATCGAAGAAACCTTGGGGCGGATAGCAAACGAATGTTCCCATATGGGGGCAGAGCAGGATTGGGAAAGAATCGACTCCGCTCTAGAAGCTCTGACGGAAAGAGAGAAGGAAATTTTCCTGATGGCTCACGGCGGCGGCATGTCCTATGAACGGATCGCCGACTGCCTCCACATCAAGAAGGGAACCGTCCAGGATGCAATTAAGCGGGCAAGGCGGAAACTGAACCCCAATTGAGCGCCCGCCCTTATGTTTGCCACCTGTAAGTAAAGAGGATTACGCGAAGAGAGGAAGTGCGAACCGATGGAAATACGGAAAATCCCTATCAGCCAGATCAATCCGGCAGCATACAATCCTCGGCTTGACCTGAAGCCCGGCGATCCCGAATACGAAAAATTGAAGCGATCCATCGATGAGTTTGGGTACGTGGAACCGTGCGTCTGGAACGAGCGGACGGGGAACCTCGTCGGCGGGCATCAGCGTTTCAAGATTCTGCTGGGGAAGGGAGAGCAGGAAATCTTATGTTCTGTGGTTGACCTGGACGACGAACGGGAAAAGGCGCTCAATATCGCGCTGAACAAGATATCGGGGAATTGGGACCTTCCGAAGCTGAAAGATTTGCTGGAGGAATTGGATACCGGGAACCTCGACATAGAACTGACCGGCTTCACCGAGGATGAAATTGCCGATCTCATGACGCAGTTTCATGTGGAAGAGGAAACGGACGAGGACGATTTTGACCCGGAAGCCGAAGCGAGCGAGATTAAAGAGCCGATTACAAAGCCCGGTGATGTGTGGGTGCTGGGGCGGCACCGCTTGATGTGCGGAGACGCGACCTTTATCACGGACGTGGAGAAGCTCATGGATGGCGCGGAAGCTGATATGGTGTTTACCGATCCACCGTACAACGTGAATTATGAAGGCGGCACGGGCATGAAGATTCAGAATGACGACATGGCAGATGACGAGTTTAAGCAATTCCTGATCGATTCGTTCGCCAGCATGTTTGCTGTGACGAAGCCCGGAGGAGCGATTTACATCTGCCACGCGGATAGCGAAGGCATCAACTTCCGCACGGCGATGGTGGAGGCCGGCTGGCTCATGAAACAATGCATCATCTGGGTGAAGGATTCACTTGTCCTCGGAAGGCAGGACTATCAATGGAGGCATGAGCCGATTCTGTACGGCTGGAAGCCGGGGGCGAAGCATCGGTGGTTCGGCGGACGGAAGCAAACCACCGTTATCGAGAGTGACAACGTCCTCACCATTAAACCGGAAGCGGATGGCAGCGCCCTTCTCACCGTCACGGTGGGCGTACAAAGCGTGGTGCTTCGGGTACCCAAGTACGAGGTGGTGTATGCCGGGAATGACGAACACACGTCCATTTGGTGCTTCGAGAAGCCGGCCAAGAACCCGGATCATCCCACGATGAAGCCTGTCGGTATCCCGGCTCGCGCGATGCAGAATTCCAGCCGACCCGGAGATATTGTTCTTGACCTATTTGGGGGGGGCGGCTCGACATTAGTTGCTGCCGAACAGACGGGGCGCTCTGCCTATCTGATGGAATTGGATCCTGTTTACTGCGACGTCATTGTGAAGCGTTGGGAGAAATTGACGGGACAGAAAGGAGTGCTGCTTAATGGCCAGACCGATTAAGTTGACCCCGGAAGTCCAGCAGAAGATCGTTGAAGCCATCAAAATGGGGAATTACATCGAAACTGCCGCAGCTTATGCCGGAATTTCGAAGAACACCCTCTACGATTGGATGAAACGGGGAGCTCGAGAGAAAGACCGCATTGCTGGGACGAACCGTAAGCCAAAGGCGACAGAGGCTCCATTCGTTGCGTTTTCGGACGCAATAGAAAAGGCTATGGCGGATGCCGAGGTTCGGGACGTTCTGATCATCGCCAATGCGGCAAAGGAGAACTGGCAGGCAGCGGCATGGAGGCTTGAGCGCAAGTATCCCGACCGCTGGGGACGCAAGGACAAGGTACATGCCGAGGTGAAGCAGGACGTGAATGTGACCAATACCAACCGTCAGGAGATATTCGTCCGCATTGAGGAGGTTCTGAAAAATCCTGACGAAAAGGAGCAGATGCGCGATGTCATCCGTTCCGCGCTCCGTCAGCCGTAACATTCAAAGCCTGCCGCCAGAGGTGATTTGGCAGGCGGCGCTCGAAGATGCCAGACAAGACCTTGGCTGGTTCGGAGAAATGGTTTGGCGCGACGACACGGGGAAACCTGTCCGCCCGGCTCGGCATCATGAACTCTGGATTGCCGCTCTGTCGGACGAATCGCTGAATCGACTGCTCATTGTGGCTCCGCCGGAGCATGCAAAGACCGTATGGTGTTCCCAGATATGGTCGGCATGGCAAATCGGACGGAATCCGAACATGCATTTGCTTCACGTCACCGTTACGGCCACACTCTCGAAACTGAACAGCGTCGCGGTTCGTGACACCGTCGAGGGAAATGAAATCTACCGGGAGATATTCCCTGATACGAAGCCCGACCGGGTCAAAGGCTGGGGCGAGGGTGAATGGTTTCTCTGGCGCGATGATCGAGGGGATAAGGATGCCACGTTTGCGGCCGCAGGGTTTGACGGTCCGATCATCGGTCGCCGCGCACACGTTGTGCTGGTGGACGACCCTCACTCCGAGGATACAGCAAGTTCGCCGACATACCGGGAGCGCACCAAGCGTCGATTCCGCCGTCAGGTCATGAGCCGGTTGAGCAAAACGGGACGGGCGGTCATGGTCACGACACGCTGGCACCATGACGATATCGCCGCCGACCTGATCAAAGACCGCGATGGCGGCTGGGTAACCATTCATACGCCAGCCTTGAGCGAATATAAGGAGGGCGAATGGGAAGAAGAGGCGGCTTTCGCGCTCGTCCTTTCCTGGGATCGGCAGAAGCTGGAGGGGTTCGTTGAGCGCCTCGCAGCGCTAGGCTTTGAACCGGAAGAGATAGGAGCTCCGCCAGAGAATTGGGGTTACAGTAGCGAGATGTTCTGTTCTCGCGTGAAGCTACACGATAAGTCGCGGGCGCTCTGGCCGGAACGCTGGCCGGAGGAGGCGCTTGAACAGCGCAAGAGGGACGTCGGTTCGAACGGATGGCACAGCATGTACCAGGGCAAGGGTACGCCGCCAGAAGGGAAGATATTCAAGAGCAAGGACTTTCGTTACTACGAGGACATGGGCGACCATTACATCCTGCATCCGGGGGATGATAAGCCGCCGAAGAAAGTCCTGAAGCGAGACATCATTCGAATCATCCAGTATTGCGACCCTGCTGCAACGGAAGAGTCGCGTTCCGACTTCTTTGCTCTTTCCACGTGGGGGCTGACGCGGGATGGCGATGCGTTATGGCTCGATCTGCACCACGACAAGTACGAAGTGCCGAAACAGCCAGCCGTATTGGAGCAGAATTACCTGAAGCACAAGCCGGAGCGTGTCGTGTTGGAGGCAAAGTCGGCAGGACTGGCCCTGTTTCAGACAATGAAGAACCATTCCGGCATCCCGATTGCAGAGGATAAGCCGGACAAGTCCAAGGTTGCCCGCGCGGGAAGTGCTGCGGTTCATTACGAGAATCACCGCGTCTATCATCCGGCAAGCTCGACGTGGATCAGCAAGGCCGAGGAGGAACTGCTGGGGTTCCCTGATGAAGCTCCGCATGATGATATCGTCGATACGGTATCTGGTGGACTGAATGAATTATTCCTGAATAAACCGCCTTCTCGCGTGGCTCCGAGTGGGGTTGGAACGACGTCGTATTGGAGACGTTCGTGATGGGTTGGATTCCAGAACTACCGACAATCGTCAGAACGAACGGAAAGGACGGGAAGGAGCGCCTTTACATCGTTGCTTCGAACGAGTTGGACATTGCGGTCATGCTTCACGCCGCCGGACTATTCTGCGAGGGAATTCACAGGCAGAATAACGCGGCACTCAATGGGTATTACCGCATTATCAAACCGTGGGAAGAGGCGAAATTGCGCAGTGTTTTCCCTTGATTCGGGCGCCGTTCGCGATCCTGCCCTTACGTTTGCCACCTATATAGTGAGAAGGCAACATCGGAGGTGAGCTTGTTGCCAAACTATCAAACATTTTCAGAAGTTGGACGCACCGGCCTGAAACGCTGGGGCGGGCGTATCCATGAAGAATTCCTACCCGAATTGAGCGGCATGAACGCTATTCGGGTTTATCGAGAAATGAGAGAGAACGACCCGGTTGTCGGGGCGATCATGTTTGCCATCGAGATGCTGATGCGTCAGGTCAGTTGGCGAGTGGATCCGGTTTCGCAGAATAATGCGGACTTGGAGGCTGCCGAGTTCTTGGAATCCTGCTTGGAAGATATGAGCCAGACGTGGGGAGACACCATCAGCGAGATTCTTTCGTTCCTCGTTTACGGCTGGAGCTTCCATGAGACGGTGTACAAGCGCAGACTCGGCGAAAACAAAGACCCAACGAAGAACAGCAAGTACAGGGATGGCAGAATCGGCTGGCGCAAACTCCCGATTCGGGCGCAGGAGACGCTCTTGGAATGGGAGTTTGATGAATCGGGCGGGATACAGGCAATGCGACAACAACCGCCGCCGGATTTCATTTCGCGCACCATTCCCATGGACAAGGCTCTGCTGTTCCGAACGAAGATTGAGAAAGGAAGTCCAGAGGGTAGGAGTATCCTGCGGAATGCTTACCGTTGTTTTTCGTCGGATACTGAACTGCTTACCGAAAGAGGTTGGAAGTTCGTCGGCGACATCACAACGGCAGACCGGTTAGCGACCTTACATCCCGTAACTGGATGCGTTGAATATCAAAATCCAGTAGCAGTATGGGAGTACGACTATGATGGCGAGTTGATCCATGCATACAGCAGATTTGTCGATCAACTCGTGACGCCAAACCACCGCATGTGGGTTCGCAGAGATCATAAAGCCAATTTCGAATTCATCGAAGCATCTGATTGTCCGAAGAGCGTTTCATTTAGCGCGTCAGGACAGTGGGCGGCATCCGATGCGTCGACTGTTAAGGTCGGCGATTACGATATTCCAGTATCGCTCTGGTCGCCTTTCTTGGGTTTTTGGCTGTCTGAGGGGCATACGTGGTCTGATGGAGTTCGCCATGAAACCGGAATAACGCAGAACGAAGGTCCAGTTGCCGACGAAATTCGCCGTTTGGTTTCGCAGCTTCCGTGGTCGTGCTTTGAACAAAAGGACGGCAAAAAGGTGAGATGGACATTCACTCGCAGGGATATCCACGACCACCTTGCTCCATTCGGCAAGCAACAGACGCGTCATGTTCCGCTATATGTTTTCGAGTGGTCGTCCTCTCAAATCAAGGAGCTCCTGAGAGCCTATGCCGATGGTGACGGAACGGTCATTGGCGACACAGCGGATGGTTATCGCGGAACCCAAGTCATATACACGTCGAGCAAGAATATGGCTGACGACTTGATGCATCTTATTCTCCTTGCTGGACTTCGACCTGCTGTTCGTTGGCAAGATGGAACTGGTTTTGGTGAAGGAGTCTGGGTTGTAACGGCCGGCAAGCCTTTCTCGAACATGCGTGCTAAATGGGGGCGCAAGCGGTACACCGGGAAAGTATATTGTCCATCCACGAATAACGGCATCGTTTATACGAGACGGAACGGGAAGTGCTCATGGTCAGGGAACTGCTGGTACTTCAAACGCCGGATCGAGGAAATTGAGGGCATCGGCATTGAGCGCGATCTTGCCGGTCTGCCAGTTCTTACGCCGCCGGAGAATCTGAACATTTGGGACGGCAGTGACCCGGATATGGTTCGCCTGCGCCGGGAAGCTGAGGAAATGGTGCAGGGTGTTCGCCGCGACCAGATGGAGGGCGTTGTGAAGCCGAACGGTTGGGAATTCAGTTTGCTCTCTACGGGCGGCAGGCGCCAGATCGATGTCGGGGCTGTGATCGAGCGGTACGACCGACGCATTGCCATGACGGTTCTGGCGGATTTCATCCTGCTCGGGCATGAGAAGGTCGGGAGTTTCGCCCTTGCCAGTTCCAAGACGGACTTATTCGGTGTGGCTCTCGGCGCATGGCTTGATAGCATTGCCGCTGTGTTCAACCGATACGCAATACCGAGACTGTTTGCCCTGAATCCAGGGCTTCCGCAGGAGGACTTGCCGAGGCTCGTTCATGGGGATATCGAATCTCCCGACCTGAAGGAGCTTGGTGCATTCATCAAGGACATGACAGGCGTCGGCGTAATCGTTCCGGATCCGGAGCTCGAGAGTTATGTGCGGCAAGTCGCCCACCTTCCCGAGCGCATGGAGGACGAGGAATAATGCTGCTGGTGCGGAAAGGGACGGTTGTCACCAAGTCACTGAGACTGCAGGCGCTGCGGGATAATGCCGAAGTGCTGAAAGTAATGCACGAGTACCTCAATCAGGAAGAGCCGGACTTGCAGCGTGTTCTGTTCGAAGTCTGGAACGCCCAGAGAGAATCGCTGAAATATGGCGAATTGACCAACGTCTTGATGGGCGGGGATATCTCGCAGCAGACGTTGAACGAATGGCGCAACGATTACGCGGTCATGGTCAACGAGAAGATTGCTCCGAAATGGCGCGATGCCATGGAAGCGGCCGCCTCGCACATCGAGATTGACCGCTTTGTGTTTGACCCTGCCGCTCGGGCGATTACGGACTGGATGACGAACCGCACCAGTGAACTGGCTGTAAATCTTACGGAAAGCCAACACGAGGCTATACGGTTCGTCTCGCGGCGCATGTACTTGCTTGGCGAGATTACAGGCAAGCAGTTGAGCGCGGATGAATTGAGCCGTTTTCTGCGTCCGATGATCGGCATGGTACCACGAGAGGCGGAGGCGGTGCGCCGCTTCTTCCAAGAACAAATTGAGAATGGTATTCCGGTCGAAGATGCACAGCGGCAGGCACTTAATTATGCCAACCGGATTCATCGGCATCGTGCGATGCGGATTGCGAGGACAGAACTTGCGTTCGCATACAACCACGGAGCAGACCAATCCGTTCGTCAGGCGCAAGAGCAGGGGCTGATCGGTAGGGTTCGGAAGCAATTCCTAACCGCTGATGATGAGCGCGTTTGTTCGTATTGCGGTCCGCTGGACGGGAAGATCATCGAGATGAACGAGAGCTTTTTTGGCGCGACCAAGAAGCTGCCTTATGTGCCAACACCGCCGCTTCATCCACATTGCTTACTCCCCGGAACTAAGGTGATCGCACCGAACCTTGTCGGAGGCGTTAAACGATGGTTTGAAGGACGAATCATCACATTGCGCACAGCGGATGGCGATGAGCTTTCCGTCACTCCCAATCATCCGGTATTGACGCGGCGCGGCTGGGTCGCTGCCGGAGAAATTCAGGAAGGCGACCAGTTGGTGAAATCCACTGACGCTCAACGTCTCGCTCGCGCTTTTGAACCGGATTATCAGCACGTTCCAACCGCTGTTGAACAAATACCGGGTTCGTTCTTTGAGGATGGTAGCATGCTTCGGAGAAGCGTGCCAATTGCCGCAGAAGATTTCCACGGCGACGGTATTGACGGCGATGTCGGCATTGTATGGTCCTATCGCAAGCTGGCGGGAAACTTTAAATCCCGACTCGGCAAGCTTTTGAGCGACGTAATCTTCAGCATGCGAAGTGGTGTTCCTTTTAGGCTTCCTCTGCTGGGTTTTGGCAGCGTTGATTTTATGCCGTTGGCTGGATCGGCTTCCTCGACGTGCTTCATGTGCGGCAGAAGTAAGTTCGATTCTCTCACTGGCGGTCATCTTGGACAATCGGATTTTGGTCGCTTCACTGGCGTTTCGAGGTTCGATGCCATGAGCCGAGAGGATTCGGCTTACGGTTCCTCTGGTCATCTCGAAGTCTTTGGAGAGCTTAAGGACGGAATCTCCAGCGCGGTATCGCTGGATGATGTCATCGGCTATGTGGGCGTACCGCGCCAGAAACGCGACTCGGTTAGTTTGACCGATCGGTCTGATGTTGGCTCTGGCTCGCTGAAGCCATCCGTAAACGGTGGACGGGACGGTATTGAATTGCTTTGCAATCTCCTGGACAGACATTCCGCTCTCGTAAAGTTTGCGGACGTTGTCGAGGTGCGACGGTGGGAAGGCTCTACTCATGTCTATAACCTCCAAACTAAGCAAGGATGGTATTTGGCTGAGAACATCATAACACATAATTGCAGATGCACGGTGATCTACCTGGAAGAATAACGACAAGGGGGTGAGAGAGCGAATGTTCGAGGATATACGAAAGGGGCACAACGGCCTTTGGGTCGGCTTCTGGCTCCCACGACCGATTGCCGAGCAACTCGCCATTGAAGGTGGGGAAAAGCCGGAGGACATGCATCTGACGCTGGCTTACGTGCCGGGCGCTGGCAGCATGGATGACGACAACAAGCAGAAGGTGCTGGATGCGTTGTCGGACTTCGCTGGGCGATACAATCCCATGACTGGAATGGTCGGCGGGTTGGGTCGTTTCTTCGCTTCCGGCACATCGGATGGGAAGGATGTCATCTATTCGTCGTTTGATGCTCCCGAGCTTCCTGATTTCCGTCAGGACTTGGTTCGGTGCTTGGAGGCTGTCGGGTATCCGCCCAGCAAGGCGCACGGCTACACGCCGCACATTACGCTGGCTTACGTCGATCCTGATATGGACGCAGTGTTCGCCCATGGTGAATCGGTGAATGTGACGTTCCCATGGCTTCACGTTAAGTTCGGGGAAGCGACTTCGCACACCTTTCCGCTTCTCGGGCTGGGCGCATTCTTCAAGACAGGGAGCTCTCCTGAAGGAGACGATTGGCAGGCGGATGTGCAGATTGCCAAACTCAACGACGACCAGCACCTTGTGTTCGGGTGGCTCTCGGTGTCCGAGGAAGAGGACGGCACTCTGGTCATTGACCATCATGACGACATTATCGAGCCGGACGAGCTTGAACGCATGGCTTACGACTTCGTCCTCTACGCCCGCAAGGCTGGCGAAATGCACGAACGATGGGACGGGATCGGCAGGCTGGTCGAATCTATGGTTTTTACCCGCGAAAAACAGCAAGCCTTGGGCATTCCTGCAGGAACGCTCCCTATTGGCTGGTGGGTCGGGTTCAAGATAGATGAACCGGAAGTATGGGCGAAAGTCAAAAGCGGGGAGTACGACGCCTTCTCCATTGGCGGGAAGGCCATCAGGGAGGAGGTGACGATGTAGATGCCTGGAAAGTTACGAGACATTCGGGTTCATGAAGGCTCGCTTGTCGATTCTCCTGCGAATCCGCGAGCACGCGTCGTTTTGTTCAAGCGCGAGGCCTCTGGCAAATCAAAGTACAACAAAGGCGACCTCGTAGAGGCAACAGTCAATCACATGCCTGGAATGAAGGGCAGTGTTGGGAAAATCGCACTTATCGCAGATGAGCCAGTCTATGGAATTGACTTCGGCGATGGCAAGATTCACAAGTGGCTTGCTGAATCCGAGTTGAAGCCAGCGCCTGAAGGTGCAGAAGTGAAATCGGGTATGAAAATGACAGGGATGTCAAAGGGCGGCGGGAAAGGGGGTGGTAATTTGAGCCTGAGAGATAGGATTGCCGCACTTTTCAAACGAAACAGCGACCCGGTATCCTTTGCCGATGCGCTCCGCGACTCCAAGATGGACGAGCAGTGGTGGAGGCTGCAAGACGCACTGCGAACGAGCATTCGCTCGATCATGGATTCTGAAGCCCAGAACAAGGGCGAACTGATTCAGCGTTCTTTGATCCAGTACATGGGGAGCCTGATGGACTTGCTTCCTGATCTGGAAGAGAAAATGGACGAGGTCGCAATGCAGAAAACGAAGGACACACTGTCCGACATGGACAGTTTTGCCGAAGAGGTTGCAAAGGCTGGGAAAGTGATTTCCGATGCGAACATGAAGCGCCTCGAACAGGCGATGTCCGCGATTGATGAAATTCTAACCGCCGCCAAGGTGGAAAAGAAAGGGGAGAGAGGCACAATGCCGACGATGGAAGAGATTTTGAAGGGTTTTCCGGAGGATCAACGCTCCGCTATTTTGGATGCCCTGAACAAGCAGGAGAAGGAGGTTGCAGACCTCAAGAAACGGGCGGAGGAAGCAGAAGCCAAACTGAAGAAGGCGAATAACCCCGATCCCGAGGATGTGTGGAAGGGTGTAAACCCGGAAGTGCGCAAACGCTTCGAGGAAATGGAAAAGCGGGCGAAGGAAGCCGAGGATGTGGCGAAGCGCGAGCAGGAAGCCCGCGTGAAGAAGGAATTCATCGCCAAGGCTTCGGGCTATCGCGGTCTGCCGATCCAGCCGGAGGAGTTCGGCCTGGTGCTGAAGGAAATCGCCGAGAAGTCGCCGGAGCAATTCGCCAAGCTTGAAGAGGTTTTGAAGGCTGCGGATGAGGCTATCGCAACCGGCAAGTTGTTTGAGGAAGTTGGCAAGGGCGGCGGAAGCGGCGGCGCAAGCGATACTTGGGCGAAGATCGAGAAAGCCGCCGAGGAAATGATGAAGTCTGATTCCAAATTGACGAAAGAGCAAGCGATCACCAAGGTTGCCGAGAAGCATCCGGAACTGGTGGAAGCTTACCGCAAGGGGGTGTAATCCATGGCATACGAACAATACGGTCCATTCATCACTGCGCCTGCAGGAGCCGATCTGTCGGCTAGTCAGTACAAAGCAGTGAAACTCGACGCGGATGGAAATGCGGTTCTGGCTGGCGCTGGCGAGTTTGCAGTCGGCATTCTGGTCGATGACCCGAAACTGGGGCAAACAGCCACGATTCAAGTCGCCAATGTTTCCAAGGCAGTAGCTGGCGCCGCGTTCCAGGCGGGCGACCTGCTGACGCCGAACGCAACCGGTCAATTGGTTGAGGCGAACGCTGCAACTGCCGATACGGGCACCGGCGCGATCACAGGCGACAAGGTTTTGGCTATCGCGCTTCAAGATGCAGGGGCTGCCGGGCAGATCGTTCCGGTCGTTATCATTCATGCTGGGCTTACGGCCTAATAAAACAAGAGAGGTGACAAAGCATGCCTAATCCTACACCGAATCAAGGCCACGTCGATCAATTGCTGACGAATGTCAGCGTGGCCTATATCCAGAGCAACGACAAATTCGTTGCAGACAAAGTTTTCCCGGTTGTTCCGGTGGCGAAGGCCAGCGATTTTTATCTGGAATTCCCGCGCGGGCACTTCTTCCGCGACGAAGTGGGCAAGCGCCCGCTGGGCGGTCAATCCCGCGTCGCCGGGTTCGACCTGGACAAGAAGCCGTATTACGCCGAGGAGCAAGGCCTGTCCTCGAACCTCGACGATCGGGAACGCGCCAACGCTACGGCTCCGTATGACCCGGAGCAATCCCGCATTCGCTTCTTGACTCAACAGCACCTGATCCATCGCGACCGCGATTGGGCGAGCAAGTATTTCAAAACGGGTGTATGGGGCACTGACCTTGCAGGTACGTCGAGCGCTCCGAGCGCCGGACAATTCCTGCAATGGGATCAGGCGAACTCCACGCCGATCGAGGACATCGACGAGAAGAAGGATATCATTGCCGAGAATACGGGCTTTGAGCCGAACGTGCTGGTTCTGGGACGGAAAACATTCCGCATCCTGAAGAACCATCCTGACGTGGTTGATCGGGTCAAGTACACGGCTCGCGGGGTTATCACGCAGGACCTGCTTGCTGAATTGTTCGGCGTAGAACGTGTTTTGATTCCGGGCGGGGTTCACAATACCGCTGCCGAGGGCGTTGCAGATTCGTTCGAGTTCATTTTGCCGAAGACGGACGCATTGCTTGTTTATGCCGCGCCAAGTCCGGGGCTGGATCAACCTTCTGGCGGCTACACGTTTAGCTGGACCGGCCTTCTCGGCAATGCAGCATTCCAATCTGGCGTTTGGAGAGGACGCGACGAGCGGGCGCACAGCGACTGGTTTGAAGTGCGCATGGCGTATGACATGAAGGTCGTCGCGCAAGACCTCGGCATCTTCTTCAGCAACTGCGTAGGTTAAGGGGGCGGGTGCAATGTATGTTGCAATGCGAACGATTAAAGCCGACGGCGAAGTGTACGAACGCGGCAGTCGCATTCCCGCAGAGGCGTTTAAGTCTTTGCGGGCGCTCCTTTCCCTCGGGTGGATCATCCATCTGCCGGAGGTTGAAGAGGTGGAGGATGGCGCGGAGGCGCTGGATAAGCTCTCTGAAGCGGTGGCTGAACGAATCGGAGCGGTTCCGAACATTGAGGAGTTTGCCGATCGCGTAGCAGAGCAGATCGGTGCGAGCCTGCAGGCCGCCAGTGGCGGAAGCGAGCCTGCAACCGACCGACCATCCGATGGAGAGGTCGATCAGGAGTTGGTATCCTCCCTTCTGGCGATGACCAACGATGAGGTTGAGCAAGCGGTGAAAGGCATTGACGACAGCGTCAGCCTGCAGGCGGTTCTGGAGAAGGAAGAACGCAAAGGGGCGCGGGAGTCCATAATCGCCCGGCTTGCAGAACTCGCTCAAGCAAACAGCGGGGCGGAGTAAGTCATGGCATGGACGTATAGCGGAAATCCGCAATCCAGCCCGCGCGACCGCCTGCGCTTCGAGCTTGGCGATACAGATGCCGCCGATCCGCTAATCAGCGACGAGGAAGCGGATTTTTGCCTGCAGTCGGAATCGAAGTTCATCGGGGCGCTCGCTAAAGCGGCAGAAGCCATTGCTTCGAGGTTCGCGCGCGAGCTTACGACGAAGGTCGGCCCTTTAACGCTGGAGCATACGCAACGAGCGGAACTATGGGCGAAGCGAGCGGCAGACCTTCGGCGCAAAGCCAGAAGCGCAAACGCTCCATCCATCAATAGCGGCTCAAAGGGGAGCCCATACTTCTCTGCAGGCATGCACGACAATAAATAAAGCGAGGTGATCGGTCGATGAGCCTTCCGAAACTGCTTAAGACGTTTCAGGTCGAACGTAAAAAGACGGGGTTAAACGGGAAGGGCGCAAGGGCTGCTACATGGATGGCAGTCGGTACCCTTCGGGGCGTATTGGCCGATGCCTCGCCTCATGATCGCCTGCAATGGAAGCAAATGCAGCATCCGGTTACTCATCAGATTGTTCAGCCGGGTGCGCCTCAAACCAAACAGGGCGACCGCCTGCTTTACAACGGCCGCAAGTTTTACGTTCAGGGCATGGAGAATCCCGGCGAATTGAACGCATGGACGATCATCATGTGCGAGGAACGGGAAGATGCGTGACGGTGAAATCAAAGCGGCGGGCGAGCGTATTGTTCGGGACGTCGAAAAGGACACGCAGTCGCGGGCGTATCGGGCAAGCAACGCATTGAGGAACGCCTCGCAGTTTGTCCTTCGCGGACAGCGCAGCGGTCGTCGGTACCGCGTTCCATTTACGGGTTCTGGGGCGATTCGGGATTCACGGCGGAAGCCGAAGTATTACAACGCCTCTGCTCCCGGCGAGCCGCCTGCAAATCGGACAGGCTTGCTGCGTAAGTCGTGGCAGGCAAGACCTCGATCGCAGAATCATGGGAAGGTCACCACGGCTTATGCGAGCATCTATTCCAATGTGCCATATATCAAGTATCTGGAACCGGAACTGTCGGGTCGTGATCCGGGAAACACGGTGAAGCCGCGACCGTTCGTCAGGAAGATTCAAGCCAAGGCAATGCCGGGCATCAAGCGAATATACGGGAAACGGTTCAAATAAAGGAGGGTGATGTGGCGTGAACTTGGAAGAACTGATTTACCAAAAGCTCCAGCAAGACGCGACCCTCTCCGACCAGCTTTCCGTATTCGCTGAATTGCCTGCGATTTTCTGGGGGCAGGCTCCGGAAGATACCGATGAAGGTTGGGCGAATGCGCAGTATCCTCGGGTGGATTACGTGGCTGATCGGTCATGGGATCCGGAGCGAAAGGTCGAGGGGGCGCTCATTCTGAATGTGTGGTGTCTGGTTTCCTCGGCCGTTGTTCCTGAAGTCATAGAGGATCGGCTTCGTTCCCTCCTGGACGGCGCAGTCTTTCATCCTGCCGACGAGCCGGTCACCGCGCTCCGTTGGAATCGTTCCGACCCCTTTGAGGCATCGAACCGGGGCGACGGTGATGAATTGATTGTCGGCGTGACTGTTTCGTTCGACTTGCTGGCTTTCCCAGCGCAGACGACGTATTCTCCTGACCCGATTGCTTCTCTGAATGCATGGGCAGGCGATAAATATGCCGAGTTGCAAGTCGACCCTGCTTCGTGGTCGCCTTCGGATTCAACGCCTGCCCTGTACTGGCGCTTGTCGGGCGTTACGGCGGTCGAGAGGACGAATTGGGGCATATGGGTTACCGTTTCCGTTGCGGGGCACATACTGGCTCCCTCGCCTGCTACACGGTTGAATTGGATACGTCAACTGGTGGAGGCTGCGGCGAGAGCAAAGCGGATCAGGATGGACGACGGTTCTCCGATGTTCGTCACGCGAGTATCTGCGGATAGTTCGCAAGATTCATTCCGGGAAGGTCAGGTTCGCCTTTCCGCCCGGTTCGGCGTACTCAACGAAGCGATAATTGCCGAGAAACTGGGGCAGTTGACCATCAATTCCGATCATGGCGGAGGTGTAGTGAAATAATGGCAAGCGAAAAAGCAGAAACAGCCAAAACGGCCAAAGAGCCGGAAAACAAGTATTCGAAGGCGGAAGTGCTGGCCGCGTCCGCATCGTTTGGCGTATCGGTCGACCTGATGGCCGGTGCGCTTAGGCTTGCAGGGAAGCAAGAATTCACGAAGTCCGAAGTGGAAGATGCCATTCGGCGCTTCAAAAAACGGGAGGTGTAATCGATGCCGGGAGAAGTGTTTGTATTAGGCGAGCAGAAGGTTCGCCCTGATGTGTATGTTCGCTGGCATAATGCTGGCGGTTCCCGAGTGGTCACAGGTACGGTCGGTATTGCCGCAGCGGTCGTGAAATCGAACTGGGGGCCATTGGGGAAAGTGGTCACAATCGAGGCGCCGGGGAACATCAAGCGGCAAATCGGAACGGGTAACGGCCCGGACACAGTGAATGAAATCTTTAATGGCGGCGCGGTTACGGCGTTTGTCGTTCGTGTAGGTTCGGGTGGAGACGAAGCTACGCTGACGCTGAAAGACACAGCGGCAACGCCTGCGGATGTCGTGACGCTGACCACCAAATATCCAACATCCCGCGCTTTCAAAGCTACGGTTCGGGATTCTCTGCAGGATGCAACCGTTCGTGAGTTGCTTGTCCTTGAGGGCACGACGCAGTTGGAGCGTATTACGTTTGCAAAAGGCGCAACTGAGCCAGATGCTATCGTGGCAGCTGTGAATGCGGGAAGTGACTACCTGACAGCCACCAAGGTTGCGGATGGGAGCGGAACGCTTGCGGCAATTAGCGACCAAGCCCTTGCAGGCGGAACCGATCCTACGATTGCCGGTTCGGACTATACGGATGCATTCGTGTATCTGGAGAACAAGTTCTTCGATACCATCGTTGTCGATTCTGAGGACGCGACGGTTCATGCCAGCTTGCAGTCGTTTGTCGATCGCATGATTAACGGCGGCGGCGGGCGAATCATCGGCGTGGTCGGGGAACCGACAAGCGTTGAGTTCGAGACGCGCAAAACGAACGCCAAGGCTCTGAACGATTTCGCGATGGTGTATGTCGGGAATGGCTTCTCGACAGCCGCTGGCGATATCGAAGGTGCGAAAGCGGCTGGCCGCGTGGCGGGTATGATTGCTTCGAGCTCCTATAAGGAGAGCCTGACGCATGCAGCAGTTATCGGCTCCATCGGCGTGACCGGGGATATGACCAACACGCAGTACAAAGAGGCGGTTCAGTCCGGCATGCTGACGTTCTCCCTCAATCCGCAGGGGCTGGCACAGATCGATTACGGCATCAACACGAAGGTGTCACTGTCTGCTGACGAGGACGAGGGATGGAAGAAGATTCGCCGGGTTCGCACTCGGTTCGAGTTGATTGACCGCGCTGTGTTCACGTTGCATCCGTATCTCGGAAAATGGGACAACAGCGAGGACGGTCGCGCATTCGTCGTGACCATCGTGAACGGAATCATCGGCGTCATGATCCGCGATGGCGCTTTGGAATCCGGCCAGTTGATTGTGGATCCGGACAATGCGCCGGTCGGAGATTCGGCATGGTTTAAATTCGTTGATCTGGTGGACTTGGACAGCATCGAGAAGGTTTACCTCGATTTCGGCTTCCAGTTCGCAAGACAAAGCGCATAAGGAGGTGGCGTAGATGCCAACTGATGCAAGGTATGTATTCCGCAGTTGTGTGCCGGATGGAAGCATTGACGTGGCGAACGTCCAGACAGGCGACATTTTACAGCGTTCTTGGAGCTTCCGCGTGAACGAAGCGCCGGACGCACAGCAATTGTTGGACGCAGGAGCATTCGACCCGCGTAACATTTTACGCGGCAGTGACGGCGAGTTGTACGACGGCGATGGGAACTTCCTCGCCGAGGTCAATACGTGGCAGGCGCAGATCAACGTCACCAACAGCGATTACCAGCCTGCAGGCGAGAAGATCACCTGGGCGATCCCGCAGAGTTTCTCGGTTACGCTGACGTTCACGGAGACCATTGTTCGGGACGCTTCGTTGCTCCAGAAGGTACTGGCAAGCCTGCGGAAAGGTTCGCCGGACGCTGTTCTGAATTTCACTGGCGTGCTGCGGGCGCACAAATAAGGAGGATTGACCGATGTCTGAACAAGAGGAAAAGATGGCGCCGGAGGCGCTTCTTGCAAGTGAAGAAGATATCCTTCGCGGCCTGATCGATGCGGCGAGCGACGTGGAGCAGGAAACGCTCAAGATCGAAATCGTGCGCAAGGGAAGGGTATTGTTTTCCTTCCGTGTGCGTGGGCTGCTGGAGACCGAGTACAACGATTGCAAGGAAAAAGCGACCACGTACAAAAAGAACCGGCAGCTTGGCGGCATTAAAATGCCTGACGAAACCGACACAGCGAAGTACCGTTCCTTGCTGATTTACAAGGCGACCGTGGAAGAAGATCGCCAGCGGGTATGGGGCAATAAGGATGCCTGGAAGCAGCTTAACGTTCTGAATGGTCCGGCGCTTATCGACAAGGTGCTTCGGGCTGGCGAGAAAGATGCCGTCATTGCCAAAATCGACGAGCTTAGCGGATACGGCGAGGACTTGGAAGAAGTCGCAAAAAACTAATAAGTGCAGGGGGGCGCACAACTCTCCTGCACCATATTTTCATTCGGACAGGCAGAACGCCCGACGAGATTATGCAGAAGCCTGAAGGTGTTCGGGCTTTTTGTTTCGCTTCAATGCGATTGACGCTTGAAGAGGAAGATCGAATCCGGCGCGAAATCGAGAACAAAAACAGGAGGTGAGCGTAGGTGGCTGAAAGCGTTGAGACATTCAGGATCGAGATTCCTGTCGATGTGGAAGACAACACGGAGCCTGCGCTCTCTCGAGCCGAGGAACGTGTTACGAAGTTCGAGATTACCCTCCGTCGTACACAGAAGCAGTTGGAACGAATGGACAGGTCGCGCTGGGAAATGACTCTGTATGCCGTTGACCGCGCATCTGCAGTTATCAGATGGGTAGGTTCTCGGGTTCAGTCACTGGTTGGTCGTTCATACCGGATTACGATTAGGGTTCTCGACCTTGCAACACGTCCTCTGAGGGCGATCGGTAGGCTGGCCTTTACCACTGGCGGACTGATCGCGGGTCTTGGTGCTGGTTACGGCGGAATCATTAAACCAGTATCTTTGGCGGATGATTTGGAAACGGCGCGGATCGGATTTGAGACCATGCTGAAGAGCGCTGAAAAGGCGGATGCATTCATCAAGGAGATACAGGGGTTTGCAATCGCCACGCCTTTCTCTCAGTCTGACGTTATTCAACAGGCACAAGGGTTGCTTGTAAGAGGGTTTAATCAGAACGAAGTCATTCCTATGCTTGAGAAAATCGGGAACGTCTCGGCGGCGATGGGTACTGGTTCGGTTGGAATAGAGCGGATTGTATACGCCCTTGGTCAAATGCGAGCCTTGGGGCGGGTAACTGCTGAAGACATGAACCAACTCACGGATGCAGGGGTTCAGGCATGGAAGTATCTCGCTGATTCTATGGGAATGAGCATTGCAGATGTTAGAAAACTATCCGAGCAGGGGAAAGTTGATGCCGAGAGAGCCATAACGGCCATCATGAAAGGGATGGGCGAATTTGACGGCATGATGGAGAAAACCGCCACGCGTACTGCGAGGGGGCTTCTCTCGCAAATCATGGACGTGTTCAATGTGAACATATTAACTCGCTGGGGGCAAGGGCTTCAGAAATCATTCCTGCCTCGCTTGCAAAGCATTCAGGAGTGGTTCGATAAAAATCAGAACAAGGTTAAGCGTTGGGGCGACGCTCTCGAACGAACAGCAAGAGACGCGGCAGATTGGGTTCTTCGGAAATTCGAGACTTCCTTTGGCTACATCCAGCGGAGGTACTTGGACAACCCCGATTTCCAGAAACTTGATTTTGAAGGAAAGATTAAGTTCGTATTTGACGATCTGAGTCGACTTTTCAACGAATGGTGGCAAAACAGCGGGAAAGACAAGGTTACATCAGCTTCCGAGAAAATCGGAAGCACAATGGGTGGAGCCATCGGCGGATTCATCATGTCTGCATTAGGCGTGGCCGACCCCAAAAGCCAAATAAATGAATCGCCGTTCATACAAGCTGGCTCCACGGCAGGGAATGCGTTCCTGACTTCATTTCTGGAAGCATTCGATGCCGGGAAAATCGCTCAGAAAGCTGCCGAGGCATTTAAGAATATTCAGCCATCATTTTTTGGAGGCGGAAATGACAGCCTTGTTGGAGGCAGCATTGCATTGTTGCTAGACGCATGGCTTCTTTCCAAGATTGGAGGGCTATTGAAAGGGCCTGCTAAAGTTGGGAAAGGTGCATGGGATGTCGGTAAAAAAGCTGTAGGTTGGTTTCGTGGCAAGAGGGGTGGCGGAGGAAATGGACCTTCAGGCGGGACGGGTCCGCGCGGTTCCGATACCGGTATTCCGAAGACACCGGACGCTCCCAAAATGAGCCCGATTCTTGACCAGCATGGCAGGCCGCTACCGTCCACTATCAGCACTGTGGAAAAAGCCAAGGAAGCCGCCGAGACAACGAAGAGGGCAGGGCTATGGTCAAGAATAACTGAAACTGCTTCATCTGCAAAAGGTAAATTAGGGCGCATACCTGTTATCGGCAAACTATTCGGAGGCGGCGCATCGGATGCGTCCAAAGCAGATGAAATTGTGAAAAGTGCGCCAAAATCAGGAGGATTCCTCCGAAACCTTTCTCGCGGAGCAGGAAAATTATTTTTGCCAATCGGGCTAGGTATGGACGCACTTCAGATTGCATCGGCAAAGCCAGGCGAGGAGAGAAATCGTGCCATTGGAGGTTCGATAGGGGGATGGGGCGGCGCTGCGGCCGGGGCGGCTGCTGGAGCGGCTGCTGGTTCTGTGGTACCAGTAATCGGAACAGCCATTGGCGGCGTTGCAGGTGGTATTATAGGTGGCTTTGGTGGAGGCATGCTCGGAGATTGGGTTGGTGGTTTATTTTCTAAAGGCGAAAAAGCTAAAGAAGCCAAAGAAATCAAGGAAAAGGTTACTGAAAAAATTCCCGATCCGCTACAGAACGGAAAACATGTTTTGGATGTGAACATTCTTTCGGTGGCAGCGGGTGCGTTCGCGAATGCCGCGCAGATGTTTGGCCCATCACCAACGTTTGGTCCCTCATTACATTCCTTAGGACCATTAAGCAGATCGAACTTTTCTCCTTTACCAGCATCTACACCGCTTTCGCCATATAACTCACAGAGAAAAATAGATGTCGTTATTAAGGTGGAATCAAAGCCAAACTATCGCATTGATGCGGCAGTCGACGCTCAGCAAGTCTTAAGCATCATCCGGGACAATCAGAAAGAAATCGCCGATGACGTTGCAGAAGAATTAGGAAGTGCACTTGGAGATATTTTCAGTAATTTACCACAAACAGCATATTAAGGAGGTGGTGGACGCGTGGATTTTTATTTATCGGATTCAGAAGGGAATCGATTGCATTTCCCGGTTAATCCTGAACGCATCACCGCCGCCACCGCCGCTCGTATGCAAACCTATGAGGTTATCGAGCTTGGGGAAGTGAAACTGCCACAGGGGCAGACGCCTGTTCGGTTTTCGTGGGAGGGATTCTTCCCCGGCGAGGGAAGGCAGAACCTTGCGATTGTGAAGTCGTGGCGTGACCCGAAGGAGATTGCAGGCGTTCTGTCCAGTTGGCGAGATGCCGGGACACGCCTTCGGCTCATGGTGACAGAAACACCGATCAACCACGATGTGTATATCGAATCGTTTGAGCATACATGGGGCGGCGGTCATGGTGATGCGCAGTATCAGATCGAATTGGTTCAGGCTCGGGAGTTGGTCGTTCGAACCGATGGCGACAAATCCAAAGGCGCGACCGTCATGATTCTATCTGCTTCAGCATCTTCAACCAGACCGAAGCCTGCGCCTTCCAAGACCTACACGGTTAAGCCCGGCGATACGTTCTGGGGGATCGCCAAGAAAACGCTCGGCAACGGTTCGCGTTGGCGTGAAATATACGAAATATCCGAGAATACGAAGCTGGTCGGTCCAGACCCTAACCTCATCAGACCGGGACAAGTCCTCCGGTTGCCGGTATAAGGGGGGCGGGCGGTCATGATCTATGTTTCAGATATCAAGTATGACCTTATGGCTCTCTTGCCTGATGGAGGTCGCATTCACCTGCAGGAGGCGCTTCGTGGGTTAAGCTGGGAAGAGCAGCCCGGTGAGCTTGCTGTGCGGCTGCAGGCGCGAATACAGAACCAGTCCTTGGGGAACGGGTGGTTGCACCAGAAACTTCCGTTAGGCGGGCGTACGTTGCTTCACGCGGCGTGGGGAGAGGGCTTCCGGGAAATTCATCAGGGAGTCATTTTCGGCTGGGATTATCAAAAGGATCCGCTTGGGTGGTTCTCGGTTACCGCATATGACCATCTCATTTATTTGATGAAGAGTAAGGATGACCGCTTTTACCCGAACGGAACACAGGCTCGCGTTATTATCGAGGACATTTCGAAGGCATGGGGCATTCCGCTCGGTACCGTCGAGGGGCCAGACGTCGCGCTGGCAAAGCAGACGTTCCGAGGAAAGACGCTGGCGGACATGATGCTGTCCGTCCTCGATCAGGCGCAGAAGCGCGGAGGTGGGAAGTTTATCATCCGATCCAGCGGCGGCAAGATCGATGTTGTCCGGACGGGGCGAAATAGCACGATCTACCACTTCGGGCAGGAGGACAACGTCCAGACGATGAGTGACCAGCAGGACATAGAGGACTTGATTACCCGCGTGAAAATCATCGGGGCGGAGGACACCGAGGGTCGCTCTCCTGTCATCTCAACGCTCGACGGTCGCACCGAGTTCGGTGTCCTGCAGGACATTGTGTATCTGGAGCAATACGATACCGAGGCGGCCGCCAAGAAAGCGGCGCAGGAGATTTTGGACGAGCGCGGGAAGCCGCGCAAGCGCAGGAAGGTGGTCGCTCCCGATCTGCCGTTTATCCGGCGCGGTGACAAGGTGAGCATTAACGCCGGGACACTTAGCGGATATTTTATTGTATCGGGCATTCAGCACGATGCCGATACGCGGACGATGACGATGGAGGTGGAGGATGCATGAGAGGAAACGCTGGCATTAACCGCTTGGCGAAAGCAATAGACAGCAGAGCCAAGGAACGGGCACAACGTCCGAATGAATTGGAGCTCGGCTCCATTCAGGATGACAAGAGCCTGCTGCTGGATCGCTTCGCGGTACCCATCCCTCCATCGGATTATCTTGTATCGGGATTTTTGACGTTTCCCGAGGATTTCATGACGACGACGGAATTGAATAGCGGCGAACATTCGCAATATCAAGGAAACGGCGCACATGACCATCAAATCGTCACTCCTGATCAATTCAAGCCATTAAAGGCAGGGGATCGGGTATTGGTAGCTTGGGTGAATGACGGAACGGATCCGGTTGTTCTTTGCAGGGTGGTGAGCGGCGATGCCTAATAAGACGTGCTCAATGGAAGGATGCAATTCGCGGACCGTAGGGCGAGGACTTTGCAGGCACCACTACAATCAGGCTCATCACAAAGGGACTTTGCCGCCAAGGAATCAGCCTACCGTTCCGATTGAGGAATGTCTGATTGACGAAAGAACAGCGCGAATTCCTTTATGGGGCAAGGGAGGAGAAATCAGGGGCTGGGCATTGATCGACAGAAAAAATTTCGAGACCCTTAATCGGTGGAGATGGAAACTCACAGCACAAGGTTACGCCGCGCGGACGATCAAGTCAGGAGTTATGCTCATGCACCGATTTATCATGGGGTTGGAATTTGGCGACAATCGTGAAGCAGATCATCGCAACCTGAAGAAGTTGGACAACCGTGAAGAGAATCTAAGGGTCGTCACTCATGATCAAAACGGACAGAATTTGCCGGAACGCGGTAAAGCACGAGGGGTTCATTGGGATAAAAAGTTGAAGAAGTGGAGAGCAAAAGCGATGCTTAACGGTCGAATGCACCATATAGGACTCTTTGAAGATTTCGAGAGCGCTGCAGCCGCTGCGAAGGATTGGCGCAGAAAGCATATGCCATTTGCTCAAAACTAGGGGAGGTGATCTGATTGCCATCACTTTTTCCTGTTTTCGATGCTCCGGAATTGGTCGAAGAAAACCGACAATCATCGGCTCCGGCTTATAGAAGAAGCTGGCTGTTCGATCTTGAATCAGGGGATTTCGTTATTGACGGATCCGGAAGGGTGGCAGAAGCCGATGGACTGAATGCCTGGGCGCAGTGGTGCATCAAAGCGGTTATGACGGAGCGGTTCGCTTTCCTATCCTATGGACCGAATTACGGAGGAGAGCTTCGAGAAGCGAAACGGCAACCGACCAAGAAAGCGGCAGAGGCGGAAATCGCCAGAACGATCACCGAGACGTTGCTGGTCGACCCTCGTACTGAAACTGTCCGCGACTTCGCCTATGTATGGCGCGGCGATGAGGTGATGGTGTCCTTTACGATCGTGCCTGTCGTCGGCGATTCTCGGAGATTGGAGGTGAGGCTGAATGGTTGAACTGCCGCCATTTTTAGAAGATCAAACAGAAGAGGCGATTCGCCAGCGGATGCTGGATCGCATGCCGGATGATTTGGACAAATCGGAAGGATCGCTTCCTTGGGATACCATCGCTCCGGTTGCCATTGAACTGATACTGGCTGCAGAGTGGGCGAAGGAAGTTCTCCGACGCGGGTTTGTCGCCACCACGTTCGGGCAGTATCTCGACCTGAAAGCGGAGGAAAGCGGGCTGACACGCCGCGCAGCAGTAGCCGCAAAAACTGCGGGGGATGGTGTGAAGTTCATAGGCGATCCCGGTGCAGTCGTTCCTTCGGGGTACCAAGTCAGCACAGGAAGCACAGAATCGTCGCCAGCCGCGTTGTTCCGAACCCTTGAGGAAGTGGTTCTGGACGGCAACGGCGAGGCACTGGTTGCCGTTGAGGCTGTCGAAGCCGGGAAGGCGGGCAACGTGCCGATTGGCGCCATTAAGCATTTAACCGAACCATTAGATGGTGTCGCTTCGGTGGTCAACATCGCGGCGACACAGGGCGGGCTTGACGAAGAGGACGACGAGACCCTGCGCCAGCGCATCCTTGAGGAAGATCGCAAAGAAGAAGGCGACGGAAACATTGCGGATTATATTGCCTGGGCGAAAGAGGTTCCCGGCGTAGGGAACGTCCTCGTCGAGCCGCTATGGCAGGGTGAGGGAACGGTGCGAGTGATCATTCTGGATCCGGACGGGCGCCCAGCTCCTGCAGGCACAGTCGATGCGGTTCAGGAACATCTCGACCCCGACCGGCGGGGAATTGGCGAAGGGCGAGCGCCCGCAAGCTCGCGCGTAACGGTGGACACTGCCGAGACAAGGCTGGTCAATGCGACCATTCCGAATCTGGAAGCTGAACCGGGATATACGCTGGATCAAGCGAAGGCAAGCGCCGAGAACGCATTGAACAGCTACCTTCTGGCGGTGAATCCGGGCGGGAAGATCAAGGTAAGGGAAGCCGAGTCAGTGGTCATTCAAGCCACAGGCATTTCGAACGTGGGCGACCTGCTTCTTGATGGAGGGCGCGTTGATATCACTTTAGAGGTCAATGAACTGGCTGAGCTTGGGAGCGTGACGTACTCATGACAACAGCGAAGGAGCGAATGCTGAGTTATCTTGACGAGTCTTTTTATGCAAACTCCCAAATCATGCAGGCGTTGATGGATTCGCGAGGGAAGGAAATCGACGATTTGCGCTTTACGCTCGACGAAATCTTGCGCCAGTTCTCCATTCTGACAGCTACATTCACTCTGAAAGAATGGGAAGAACAGTATGGCCTGCCGGTGAATGAAGGAGTCAACATTGAAACGAGGAGACAACAGGTTCTGGCACAGAAACGCCTTGGACGACGAGGGCTGTTGAATACTTTGCAGGCGCTTGAACCTAACCTGTCGCTTGCCTGGGGGCGACTGATTCTGCCGTTTACTATCGTGTCGGAAGTTGACCAGCACGATTTCGGTCCGCTGATCGTCCTTCTGGAGAAGCGAAAGCCAGCGCATACGGGTTATTCATTCCGAATCCTGCCATCTTTACAGGATTCGGGTTATACAGTGTACGCTCATCACTTGCGGCGGAACGAGGTAAACCTCGAACTGAAGGCAGGAACGGCTATGGCAGGAAGGTGGCCGAAATGGAACAGTGCCGGAAGCGCCTTGTTGGGAACGATCGAGCTTGAGTCTGTACCTGTCAGCGGGGACGGCATCTTTGAGAAAACTGGCGGACTATACAGCGGACATATCCGCGCGGCGAGTGGTGTTGGTTTTTCGCTCGGCTCTAAGGCGGTTATTCAGGAGAATCACGTCACTGCAATATCAACTTTTCCTTTGTCCGGTATCTATAAGTCCGGCGAAGCACCTATTCCATCATCCATCGGTTCTCTGGTATCAACCAGTGCTGTTGCGATGGGTACAGCTCTGACAGGCACTGGTCACGAATTCGCCTGCGGTTCAGCCTATTGCGGAGAGGAGGTGGCGTAGTTGCTGACGGCCATAGTGTTGCAAGAGTTGGCGCAGTACCTTGATGACCGGGTCGTTTCCGCTGATTTCCGCATTGGAAGCACAAACTATCCGGCGAAGATCAGAAGATCAATCATCGAAGGGACAACTGTGCGAAAGCAAATCTACTTAACGCAAAAGGACCCATACGGCACAGTTAATAGAGCGCGGCTTCTGGGAAGCGCCGGGGAAGTGCTCGCTGAACGCACGGACTCGCAAGTCCACGAGGAAGGCAAGGGACTGCTGCTTGAATTCAAATTTACCATACAGGAGGTGTAGCGGATGTCAGTTGAAGATTTAAGAAATCAATCCTACGAGCCGATCGAGTGGGAGGATAGGGTCATTGACCAGCAGACCGGCGACGTTCTTGTCGAGGGAACGCCTGTTAATGAAACCAACCTGAACCGGATGGAATCCGGCATGTTAACTGCACATCTCGATGTTGGACTGGATGTGCTGGTTGCCATCCAGCTTGCGCTGAGTAATCGGCTGGAAATTGACAAACTGCTCAAGCAGAGGATTCTGCAGGGGCAAGCGACCATTACGGCCGCAGCGTCAAACGGTTATTTCCGTTCGGCAGAGCCGTTCGTCGAAGTCAGTCATGGCGGGTTCGCTCAGATCAACTCGCCGAACTATGACGTGATCGTCAACCCGATCTCGGCGAGCGATATGGACCGAGTCGGCAGGCTGGAAGTGTACGACAAGACGCAGAATGGATTTAAAGTAAAAATGACAGGTTCCGCATCAACGGTCACGTTCATGTGGACGCTTGTCAATCCAAGAGTTTAAAGGAGGATGAACCGCATGATCATTTCGGAAGTATCCCAAGGTCAGAAAGCAACGTATTCAGTGGCGGGTACCGTTTTGACGGTCGGCACCGTCACGATTGACCTGCAGGAGCGCCAGAAATCGGTTCAGCATGTGGTCGATGTCTGCCTGGACAACCAACTGCAGACAATGACCGAGGGGCTTGGTGCATGGTATGTTGCCACCATCGTTGTTCCGCCGATCGAGCGCGAACTGTACGATACGGGCGAGGTCGATGACCAAGGAGACCCGGTCATGGCAGAGCGCGACTTGCCACTTGATATGAGCAAGGTTCAGCTTCGCCTGTGGGGGCTGCCTGCCAATTATGGACAAGAACAACAAAATGAAGGAGTTGAGGTCTAATGCCGTTCGTTCTCAGCATTAAAGACACCTATCGCCAAGCAGTCGAAGCGGCCAGCGGCGGAAAGAACACCGTAATGTACGACGACAAAGGAAACCCATCGATCATGGTCATGGTACCGAAGTTCAATATTTCGGATGTGGTCGCTGGTGGAGCAGCTTCGCCGCATCCTGCTTTTATCGTAGACGGTGTAGTCAAATCGGAAATCTGGATTTCGAAGTATCAGAACATCGTCCATGATGGTCGGGCTTATTCGATCCCAGGACAAGACCCGCAGACTTCCATTAATTACGACACAGCGAAAGGTTACTGCACCGCGAAGGGTCCGGGATGGCATTTGATGACGAACGTCGAATGGGCCGCGATTGCTCTCTGGTGCAAGGCCAACGGGTACCAACCGCGAGGCAACAACAACTACGGCTCCGATATTTCAGCGGCTTATGAACGCGGCAAAGAAACATATTTCGATTCTGGGGCTGGCAAGACGGGGCGAGTTGCAACCGGTTCCGGACCGGCAGCATGGTCGCATGACGGGACGCCGGACGGAATCTATGACCTGAACGGTAACGTTTGGGAATGGGTCCAAGGATTGAAGATCATTGATGGCATCGCTTATGTCATGATCGACAATAACTTTAACGATCTGGAGTCTGAATGGGTGAACACCGGCGTGAACATTACGACCGGAATGACCAGCGGTCAGAAAATCTTGACCATGCGATCTGGCGCGGTTCCGAACACGCCGAGTTTGGATTGGGGTCCGCTTGCCATTCCCGCGACTGCCGATGGCACAGGTTCGAGCGACTATGGGAATGACGGATATTGGTTTGATGCTACGGGCGAACGCCTGCCGATTCGTGGTGGCAGCTGGGCCTATGGCTCCCCTGCGGGCGTTTTCGCCCTCAACTTGGGCGCCCCTCGCTCGGGCGTGAGCACGTACCTCGGGTTCCGCTCCGCTTTTATCTCGTAATCTGGAATCTGGGGAACTGGAATCTGTTTGAGCCTGCGATAGCAGGCTCTTTCTTCAAGAATAGCTATAGGGGATGAAAAATTGAGCGAAGAATTGAAGATTTTGCAGAAGACCTACGACATGGTTCAGTACGGGTATATCTGCCTTCGTCAGTACCCGAAGTCGGAGAAGTTTACGCTTGGGTCAGAAACGAAGCAGTGTATGCTGGGACTGATCCGGTTGATGATTACGGCCAATCGAAGGTATTACAAGAAAACCACAATTCAGGATTTGGATGTAGAGTTGGACACACTACGCTATTACGTGAGGCTGGCTAAAGACTTAGGGTTTTTACCGTTCAATAAATACGAGAATTGGATCAAGATGCTCAGCGAAATCGGTCGAATGATCGGCGGCTGGCAGAAGAGCATCAAGCAATGAATTTTCTGGGGGACGGGTCATATAACTGCCGATTCGTGGTGGCAACTGGAACAACGCTGGCAATGCGGGCGTTTTCGCCCTCAACCTGAACAACCTTCGCTCGAACGTGAACACGAACATCGGGTTCCGCTCCGCTCTTCCCGAAAGTCAGAAGGCAAAGCCCTACGGGGGCTTCGTCCAGTACACGGGGAAAAGGGACCCGTCTCCCTGCCGATTTGGCAAAATACATGAATTAGCGGGAAGTCATTGAGTAGCATGGTCGAAAAGTGACACGCTCGCACTCCATCACAGAGGAAGGAGGGGGTCGTGATTCGTAGATACAGCAACCTATATGAACAAATATACAGCTTTGAGAATTTGGAGATTGCGTACCGCAACGCCGCGAAGCTGAAACGTTTCCGCATGGATGTCTTGAAGTTCACGCGGAACTTGGAAGAGAACCTGATTGCTGCCCAGAATGACCTGATTTACAAGACCTATCAAGTTGGGCGGTACCGGGAGTTTTATGTATACGAACCGAAGAAGCGACTAATCATGGCGCTGCCATTTCGGGATCGGGTCATCCAGTGGGCGATATACCGCGTCATCGAACCGCTGCTGGACAAGCAGTTCATCTCCGATTCATACGCCTGCAGGCGGGGCATGGGTGTTCAGAAGGCTGCAAACCGCTTGCAATATTGGCTTAGGAAGCTGTCAAGAACAACGGTGAAGCCCTATTATCTCAAACTGGACATTTCGAAGTATTTCTATCGAATCGACCATGACATTCTTCTCGGCATTCTGAAGAGAAAGTTCGCGGATCCGGATTTGCTCTGGTTGCTTGAGACCATCATTCGAAGTGAGCACACGAAGTTCGGCGTTCCTCTGGGCGACCATGGCTTCGAAGCCGACAGGGTGGATGGGATCGGGATGCCGATTGGAAATCTGTCGAGTCAACTTTTTGCGAATCTTTACTTAAACGAATTGGATCAGTTCGCAAAGCACACGCTCCGCTTGCGCCATTACATACGTTACATGGACGACATCGTCATCTTGCATCCTAGCAAGACTTACTTGCATCAGGTTCGGCACGAGATAGAGCGTTTCTTAAACGAGAGGCTTCGGCTGACACTGAACAACAAGACGGCCATTCGACCGATTTCAACCGGAATAGAATTCTGCGGTTTTCGAATCTGGGCGACCCACCGGAAAATGCGGAAGGGAACGCTAAAGAAAATGAAAGCCCGGCTGAAGTATATAGAGAAGTTATACGCCATGGGGGAGGTGGAATTCGATGAAGTGAATGCCACAGTACAATCTTACATCGGATATCTTAGCCACGGGAACACGTACAACCTGAGAAAGCATGTATTCTCGCGGCTGTCGTTCAAAAGGGGAGGGGATCGGGATGATCGACGAGAGCGCACACAAACGATTGAACAAGCACGAGGAACGAATCCAGAAACTTGAGGACAACACAACGAAATTATTGATTTCATCGGCCGAGAATACTGCGAAGCTGGCAAACATTGAGACCGGGCAAGTGCGCCTTGAGAAGTCCTTCGCTGAAGAATCCAGAGCGAGCAGGGAACTGCTCAGTAAGCTCATAGACAGTGACGTCGAAATGAACCGCGCAAAGGTAAAGAACGAAGAACTGGCTATGAATAAAAGATGGGATTTTGCGCTGAAGGTCTGGGCAATTCTCGGACCGGTTATTGCGGCCATCATTTCCGCCGCGCTCAGCCTTAAATAAAAAATGGAGGTGATTGTCCATGGAAGGGCAATTGTTCACCTGGGTGGCTCTTTCCACAATGGGGGGAGCTTCTTTGCTTACGTTTTTTATCGTTCAGTACACCAAGTCGTTAGTGGATCGCTTTTCGAGAGGCCTGCCTACCGACCTGTACGCTGTTATGATTGCATCCATCATTCTGTTGACGGCTCAGTTAGCTCTTGGTGGCGACGCGAGCGACTGGCGCATTTATGCGCTAGCCTTTGCGAATGGTTTTCTCGTCGCCGCTGCGGCCGGACAGATACAACGGAAATCTGTTGATCCGCCGCAATTGAAGGGAGGGAAGTCCGATGCAGGAAATGCTTCTAACGAGGAATGAGTTTTCCCGACCCGGAACTAAACTACAGCCATTGCGCGGCGTAGTCATCCATTGGGTCGCCAATCCCGGAAGCAGCGCACAGGCAAACCGGAACTTTTTTGAGAACCGGAAGCTCGGGAAAACGGGCTATGGCAGTGCGCATTACATCATCGGCCTTGCCGGGGAAGTCATCCGTTGCCTGCCTGAATCGGAGATGGGCTACCATGTCGGGAGCACGACCTACACGGATGATGCTCTGCGTCGGCTGTCAAGTTATCCGAACAATTGCACCATTGGCATTGAGTGCTGCCACATCGATTGGGATGGTCGGATGACGGATGAGACGTATGATGCGCTGGTCGACCTGACAGTGGACTTGCTTCGCCGCCATAACCTCGACGAGAACGATCTGTGGCTCCATAAAGAGGTTGTCGGATGGAAGGACTGCCACCGCTGGTTTGTCAATAATCCAGGCGAATGGGCGAAATTCAAGCAGATTGTATCTGCGAAGCTGAAAGGGGAGGACGACGAGATGTTGAAGCAGGAAGTGGAACAACTGAAAAAGCAAGTAGAGGAATTGCAGAATCTCGCCAAAATGAAGGAAATCCCGGAATGGGCGAAGGAAGCTGTGGACGCAGCAGTCCAGAAGGGGTTGGTTCATAATCCCGAGGGTGGGTCCTACGACTTCTATCGGTTCGTGACCATCATGCACCGGAAAGGCATCATCTAATGCCGAAGGTCAAGAAATCAACAATCACCAGTTCGAGGGGTACCGTACCGGCTTGGATATTTGAATGCCCTGGTTGCGGATGCATGCATTATGCCGATGACCGCTGGCAGTTCAATGGGAATGTCGAAGCGCCCACATTCAGCCCATCGATCAAGGTTGAAGTTGGTCGCTATCCCGATCCGCCGGACATCTGCCACAGCTTTGTTCGGGATGGAAAAATCCAATACCTGAACGACTGTACCCACGAATTGAAGGGGCAGACAGTGGAACTGCCAAACTGGGAAGAGGATTGACAGATTAACCCAACAATGATATTGTTATCTCAAATCCGGAAGCACCGGTACAGAACGCCTCGCGAGGAAGCACCTCCGGGGCGTTTTCGTTTTGCCTTCTTCGCAATCATTGTATTGCGTTGCTTCATTTAATACATTCTCTTTCTGGTGAAATAGCATAAGAGCAAATGAAAGAGTTTATTTGCACGGATGGCGTTGACTTCGTTTTATTGGGGAGGTAAGATTCGACCAATTCAATGAAGGAGGCGTTTTCTTGTGGAAGTCAAAATTGAATCAGTTATCGAATTTTTAAAGGGTATGCAGTTGGAGAAGGTATGCGTCCTGGGGGAAAGTGGAGCTCGTTCAGATGTCGCTCGTATCCAAGCGGTCATTGACGATATCGAATCGTTCTATAGCGAGGAATTGGCGGGGGATTGACGCCCCGCCTTTGCTATTGATTAGGATGTAGGATCTCGAGGTAACTTTCGAGGATCGGCATGAACCTTGGAAGCGGTTCGTGAATTCCCATCTCCCATCCACGGAGCGTTTTTACGTCTACGCCGATTCTATCAGCCATCTCCGATTTGGTCAGCCCATGCCATGTTCTTGCTTTTGTTAGTTTCTCCGGGAAGTTCCGTTCCGGCAGTGCCTCGAAACATCCGAGGTAAGCCACCGATACATTGAGCGCCTCGGCCAATAGTCTGAGCGTCTGAAGCGATGGAGTCGACCTCTCGTTCTCGATACTGATGAGGCTGGTTTCTGTCAAGCCAATCAAAGAAGCCAGCGCACGAATGGTGTATCCTTTCTCGACCCTCTTTTTCCGTATCCGGGATGCAGTCGTGTCGCCGGTCCATTCATGACCGAGCATCCAGACCGGGAGGATTATCCTGCGCTCTATATAATAGTCAAGGTATTTATCTGCACGGTCAGGGGTTCATCGAGACCGCAAGCAAAAAGTGGGCGGGGAACTGCGTTACTCCGCGGGCTCTTCCGATCGTCACCCGAAAGTCTTCCAACGGCTGCCTGAGCGCCTCCAGGGCGCCGCGCGGAAATTCGGGCAGCTCGTCGAGAAACAGCACGCCGTGGTGCGCAAGCGTCACCTCTCCGGGCTTGGGCGACGGGCCTCCGCCGATGAGTCCGGCGATGGAGATCGTATGGTGGGGTGATCGGAACGGACGCCGGCGGATCAGTCCGTGCCGGCGGCCGCCGAGCTTTCCGCAAACGCTGTAGATTTTCGTGACGGCCAGCGCCTCCTCGTCGTCCAGCGGCGGAAGCAGCGTCGGCAGCCTGCGGCAGAGCATGGTTTTCCCGGTTCCCGGCGGACCGACGAACAGGATATTGTGCTTGCCGGCCGCGGCGATGAGCAACGCCCGCTTGCCATGGGCTTGGCCGATGACGTCGGACAAATCGGCATCGTCCGCGGGATCCGAAATCGCGTCGCCGGAGCTCGGCGCCGCGCCGCGGCCGGGCGGACGGCCGAAGCGCGTCGTTCCCCCGCCGGCCCATTCGCCGAGCCCGCGGACTCCGAACACTTCGATGCCTTCGATAAGCTGCGCCTCGCCGACGCTGGCCTCGGGAACGATCACCCGCCGCAGCCCTTCGCTTCGGGCCCGCTCCGCCATCGGCAGAACGCCGGGAACCGGCCGAATCTCGCCGCTCAGCGACAGCTCGCCGATGAGCAGGGCGCCTTCGATTTTCTCCGCGGCCAGCTGGCCGCTGGCGAGCAGAATGCCGGCCGCGATCGCCAGATCGTAGGCGCTCCCTTCCTTGCGCACGTCGGCCGGCGCGAGATTGACGGTGATCCGGTCGAGCGGAAAGGTCATGCCGCTGTTTTGAATGGCCGAGCGGACGCGCTCGACCGATTCCCGGACCGCGGGATCGGGCAGGCCGACGACCGACACCTGCGGCAGCCCGGACGAAATGTTGACCTCGACTTCGATCAGCCGCCCCTCGATGCCGACGACGCTTGCGCTGAGCATTTTCGCATACATGCCAAAAAAGCCTCCTTCTTTTTTAACGTCATTCGTTAACAAAGAAAGGTGCTTCCTTTTCCTTGACGGACCTCGCGGCTCCGCTGCGTTTATCCCCAGTCTAGCGCGCCGGAACCGGGCTGTCAATCGCTCGGCGCGTTCGCGTCTTCGGGCTTCAGCGCCGCTTTCCCGTCTCGCGGACGGGAGGGGCGCGAGCATGAATCCCTCCTTTTTGGAAAATCTATTACCGGCTGCCTGCTATTTCATCGAATCCCGAGATGAAACCATTGCCAAACGGAGCTAAAAAATTGATGAAAAACAGAGGAACGATCGGACAAATAGTGATACAATAGGGAAGGTTTCGGTACGATTCGTAAGTGCCGACATGTTCTTCAGAAGCGTGTTAAACGGGAGGATGCAGGATCATGAATATTCATGAGTATCAAGGCAAGGAAGTCTTGAGACAGTACGGCGTCACCGTCCCTCGCGGGAAAGTCGCGTTCTCGGTCGACGAAGCGGTCAAAGCCGCCGAAGAGCTGGGCACGCCGGTCACGGTCGTCAAAGCGCAAATCCATGCGGGCGGCCGCGGCAAAGCGGGCGGCGTCAAAGTGGCGAAAGGTCTTGACCAAGTGCGCGAGTACGCCGAGCAAATTCTCGGCAAAGTGCTCGTCACCCACCAAACTGGCCCCGAAGGCAAAGAAGTGAAGCGTCTTCTTATCGAAGAAGGCTGCGACATTAAGAAAGAATATTACGTCGGCCTCGTCGTCGACCGCGGCACGGGGCGCATCGTCGTGATGGCGTCCGAAGAAGGCGGCACCGAAATCGAAGAAGTCGCCGCGCACTCGCCCGAGAAGATCATCAAGGAAGTCGTCGATCCGGCGGTCGGCCTGCAAACGTTCCAAGCTCGCCGTCTCGCTTACGCGATCAACATCCCGAACGAATTGGTCAACAAGGCGGCCAAGTTCATCATGGCTTTGTATACCGCTTTCGTGGACAAGGATTGTTCGATTGCCGAGATCAATCCGCTCGTCGTCACGGGCGCGGGCGACGTCATGGCGCTTGACGCGAAGCTGAACTTCGACTCCAACGCCCTGTTCCGCCACAAGGACATTCTGGAACTGCGCGATTTGGACGAAGAGGACGAAAAGGAAATCCAGGCGTCCAAGTTCGACCTGAGCTACATCGCCCTCGACGGCAACATCGGCTGCATGGTCAACGGCGCGGGACTCGCGATGGCGACGATGGACATCATCAAATATTACGGCGGCGAACCGGCGAACTTCCTTGACGTCGGCGGCGGCGCGACGAAAGAGAAAGTAACCGAAGCGTTCAAAATCATTTTGTCCGACGCGAACGTCAAGGGTATTTTCGTCAACATTTTCGGCGGCATCATGAAATGCGACGTCATCGCCGAAGGCGTCGTGGCGGCCGCGCGCGAGCTCGGTCTGGACAAACCGCTCGTCGTCCGCCTCGAAGGCACGAACGTCCAACTGGGCAAAGAAATTTTGAACAACTCCGGGCTCAATATCGTAGCTGCGGATTCGATGGCCGACGGCGCGCAAAAAATCGTGTCGCTCGTGAAATGACAAGGGAGAACGAACCGGGGAGTGTGAAGTCATGAGCATTTTGATCGATAAAAACACCAAGGTGATCACCCAAGGCATTACGGGAGCGACGGGTTCGTTCCACGCCAAAGGGGCTCTGGAATACGGCACGCAAATGGTCGGCGGCGTTACGCCGGGCAAAGGCGGCCAAACGATCGATTTCGACCTGGAGAACGGCACGAAGGTGACGCTGCCGATCTTCAATACGGTCAAGGAAGCGGTCGAGGCGACGGGCGCCACGGCTTCCGTCATCTATGTCGCGCCTCCGTTCGCGGCGGACTCGATCATGGAAGCGGTTGACGCCGAGCTGGATCTGGTCATCTGCATTACCGAAGGCATTCCGGTCATCGACATGATCAAGGTCAAACGTTACATGGAAGGCAAAAAGACGCGCCTGATCGGGCCGAACTGCCCGGGCGTCATCACGCCGGAAGAAATCAAAATCGGCATCATGCCGGGCTACATCCACAAAAAAGGCCACGTCGGCGTCGTTTCCCGTTCCGGCACGCTGACGTACGAAGCGGTTCACCAGCTGACGAACCGCGGCATCGGCCAATCCTCCGCCGTCGGCATCGGCGGCGACCCGGTCAAAGGCTCCGAGTTTATCGACATTCTTCGCCTCTTTAACGAAGATCCCGATACTTACGCCGTCATCATGATCGGCGAAATCGGCGGCACGGCCGAGGAAGAAGCGGCCGAATGGATCAAGGCGAACATGACGAAGCCGGTCGTCGGCTTCATCGGCGGCGCCACGGCGCCTCCCGGAAAGCGCATGGGCCACGCCGGCGCCATCATTTCCGGCGGGAAAGGCACCGCCGCCGAGAAGATCGCCAAGCTCGAAGAGTGCGGCATCCGCGTCGCTCCGACGCCGTCCGAAATGGGCTCCACGCTCGTCAGCGTGCTTGAGGAACGCGGCCTGCTTGAAAAATGCAAAAGCTGATCGTAAAATAACAGCATAATCCGATTTAGCGGACAGGCAAGCAGCCTTCGGCTCTCTCCAGGGAGAGCGCGGGGGCTGCTTTTTTCATTCCGTGCGGCGCCAGGCCGCGCATGTTAGGGGGATTTGCACGATGTCCACGTTTCATCCGGACCGCGAGGTCGTCATCGCCATGCACGAGACGGAAGGCATTACGCACGACAAAATCGATCGGCTGTTCACGGAGGGCGCCATCGACGGCGCGCGGTCGAGGCGGCCCGCGGATTGGCGGGACCTGGGCCTGCGGGCGAAGGAGGCCAAAGCGCTGGCCGACCGCCTGCGGCCGGAAGCGATCGAGGCGGCGATCCGGCGGCGGGAGAAGGCCGGAATATCGATCGTCACCGCGCTCGACACGGGCTATCCGATGCAGCTGCGCCATACGCACCGGTTTCCGTGGGTTTTGTACTACATCGGGAACCTTGCGCTTGCGAGAAAATCATCCGTGGCCATCGTCGGAACGCGGTCGGCGACATCCTACGGGCGCCGCGTTGCGGAGGAACTCGCCTTTGCCTGCTCGAAGGCCGGATTGGTCGTCGTCAGCGGCATGGCCAAGGGCATCGACGCCTGCGCCCATGCCGGCGCCCTGCAGGGACCGGCGGGCACCGTGGCGGTGCTCGGCGGCCCCGTCGACTCGCCTTATCCGCGGGAGAACGCGGGGCTATACCGGCAAATTGCGGAGAGTGGGCTTGTTTTATCGGAAATTCCGCCGGATATGCCGGTGTATCCTTACTACTTCCCGCTGCGCAATCGAATTATCGCCGGCATATCGCTTGGCGTCGTCGTGGTCGAGGCCGGCGAGAAAAGCGGGGCTCTCCATACGGCGGCCTATGCGAACGATGCGTCCCGGGACGTGTTCGTCGTGCCCGGCCCGATTACGTCTCCGCGGAGCAAGGGCGGCTTGAAGCTGCTTCGGGAATCGTGGGCGAAGCCGGTTATCGAAGCCAAGGATATATTGGAAGAATACAAGCGGCAGCTCGGCGAGGGAAGCAAGCACCGAACAAAGCGGGACAAAGCCGGAGCCGGGCAGGCGGGGGACGCGGCGGAACAAGCCGAGCGGGCGGAACTGCCGCCGGAGGAGGCGGTTTTGTACGATCTGCTGCTGGACGGCCCGAAATCGATCGACGAGCTGCTCGCCGCAAGCGCCTTGGGCGCCGGGCGGCTCCATCAGTTGCTTCTGTCCCTGCAGCTCAAACAAAAAATCGAAAGCCGGCCGGGCTCCGTTTTCGCCGCGATTTAAAGGCGAAAGCGACTTTCCCGAAGGCTCGCCGGAAATCCTTTTTCGTCCGGAATTTGACCGCGAGCTACGGGATGATATACGATGTTTCCGAAGCACATGAATCGGAAGTCCTTGCCCGCGTTCGCCGGGCGCCGGAAATTGCGCTTTGTTGCGAACAGGGCGGCGAATGCATTATGCTACAGATTAAGAGTTTATGACACCAGTTTTCAGGATCCGTATATACTGTCCTTTGCGAGGCCGCCGAAACGGCGGACGAAAGGACCTGTCGACCGTTGAGAGGAGGAGTGGACGTGGCAGACTCATTGGTCATCGTCGAGTCGCCGGCCAAAGCCAAGACCATTGGCAAATATCTGGGCAGCAAATATATCGTCAAAGCGTCCATGGGCCACATTCGGGATTTGCCGAAAAGTCAAATCGGCGTAGAAGTGCAGAACGATTTTCAACCCAAATATATAACGATCCGCGGCAAGGGGAACGTCCTGAAGGAATTGAAGGACGCAAGCAAGAAGGTAAAGCACGTCTTTCTGGCGGCCGACCCCGACCGGGAGGGCGAAGCGATCGCCTGGCACTTGGCCCACTATTTGGAATTGAACGAAAACGACGCCTGCCGCGTCGTATTTAATGAAATAACGAAGCAAGCGGTCAAGGACGCGTTCAAGACGCCCCGCCCGATCAACATGGACCTGGTCAACGCCCAGCAGGCGCGGCGCGTGCTCGACCGGCTCGTCGGCTACAAAATCAGCCCGCTTTTGTGGAAAAAGGTGAAAAAAGGCTTGAGCGCGGGCCGGGTGCAGTCGGTAGCCGTCAAGCTCATCATCGACCGGGAAAACGAGATCAAGGCGTTCGTGCCGGAGGAGTACTGGAGCATAACGGCCGTCCTTTCCAAGAACGGCTCCGAATTCGAAGCGAAATTCCACGCTTTGAATCAGGAGAAGAAGGAGCTCGGCAGCGAAGCCGAGGTCAATGCCGTTTTGGAGCAGATCGAAGGCGGCGCGTTCGTCGTGGGCGAAGTGAAGGAGAAGGAGCGCCAGCGCAATCCCTCTCCGCCGTTCATCACCAGTTCGCTGCAGCAGGAAGCGGCGCGCAAGCTCAATTTCCGCGCGGCCAAAACGATGCAAATCGCCCAGCAGTTGTACGAGGGCGTCGATCTCGGCAAGGAGGGCACGGTCGGTCTCATTACCTATATGCGTACCGACTCCACCCGGATTTCCCCGGTTGCCCAGGAGGAAGCCAAAGAGTACATCCTGGGCAAATTCGGCGAAAAGTATTACCCGGAAACGCCCCGCGTCTATGCGAAGAAGAACGCCAACGCCCAGGACGCGCACGAAGCGATCCGTCCGACGTCCGTGCTGCGCGAACCCGATCAGGTCAAGCCGTATGTGACGCGCGACCAGCTGCGGCTGTACAAGTTGATATGGGAACGTTTCGTTTCCAGCCAAATGGCGTCCGCCGTCCTGGACACGATGACCGTCGATCTGCGCAACGGTCCGGCCGTATTCCGGGCCAACGGCTCGAAAATGAAATTCCCGGGATTCATGAAGGTATACGTCGAGGGCAACGACGACGGCACGACCGAGGAGGACCGGCTGCTGCCGCCGCTCGAACCGTCCGACGAAGTCGAGACGAAAGGGATCGAGCCGAAGCAGCACTTCACCCAGCCGCCTCCGCGGTTTACGGAAGCCCGGCTCGTGCGGACGCTCGAGGAGCTCGGCATCGGCCGGCCCAGCACGTACGCGCCGACGCTTGAAACGATTCAAAAGCGGAATTACGTCGCGATCGAAGAGAAGAAGTTCGTCCCGACGGAGCTCGGCGAACTGGTCATCCAATTGATGGAAGAGTTTTTCCCGGAAATTCTCGATGCCGAGTTTACGGCGCATATGGAGGACGATCTCGACCACGTCGAGGAAGGGAAGGAAAATTGGGTCGACGTCATCGGCGAATTTTACAAATCGTTCGAAAAGCGGCTGGAGGTCGCGGAGGACGAAATGAAGGAAGTTGAAATCCGCGACGAGCCGTCGGACGAAATTTGCGATAAATGCGGAAGTCCCATGGTTTACAAAATGGGGCGCTTCGGCAAGTTTCTCGCGTGCTCCGGGTTCCCGGAGTGCCGCAATACGAAGCCGATCGTCAAGGCGACCGGGGTCGCCTGCCCCAAGTGCGGCAAAGGCCATATCGTCGAACGCCGCAGCAAGAAGGGACGAATGTTCTACGGATGCGACCAGTATCCCGAATGCGACTTCGTATCGTGGGATAGGCCGGTGGCCAAGGCTTGTCCGGACTGCGGCGGCCTGATGGTCGAGAAGCGAACGAAGGGCAACGTCATGTGGCAGTGCACGCAATGCGCCCACAACGAAGCGGCGCCGGAAACGGATGAGGCCGCCGAATGACGGAGGCCGGGTTTGCGGGCGCGGCGCCCGGCGGCAGCGCGCCTTCGAACATTGCGGGAGGTAAAGGAAATTGACGACGAAAACGACCGTGACGGTCGTCGGAGCGGGACTTGCGGGCAGCGAAGCGGCTTGGCAAATCGCCGCGCAAGGCGTTCCCGTCACGTTATGCGAGATGCGGCCGCAGCGGCAGACGCCGGCGCATCATACGAGCCAATTCGCCGAGCTGGTGTGCAGCAACAGCTTGCGGGCGAACGGGCTGACCAATGCGGTAGGCGTGTTGAAGGAAGAAATGAGGAGGCTCGATTCGCTCATCCTGTCGGCGGCGGATCGCCACGCGGTGCCCGCGGGCGGAGCGCTTGCGGTGGACCGGGACGGGTTTTCCGGCGAGGTCACGGCAAGGCTGCGGGAGCACCCGCTCGTGACCGTCGTGCAGGACGAGGTGACGCGAATCCCGCAGGACGGCATCGCGGTCATCGCCACGGGGCCGCTCACGTCGCCGGAGCTTTCGGAGCAAATCCGGGAGCTGCTCGGGGAAGAGTACTTTTATTTTTTCGACGCCGCCGCTCCGATCGTGGAAAAGGATTCTATCGACATGAGCAAGGTGTTCCTCGCGTCGCGGTATGACAAGGGCGAAGCGGCCTACTTGAACTGCCCGATGAACGAGGAGGAGTTCGAGATTTTTTACGAGGCGCTCACGACGGCCGAAACGGCGGAAGTGAAGGACTTCGAGAAAAGCATGGTGTTCGAAGGCTGCATGCCGATCGAGGTGATGGCCGGGCGCGGCAAGCAGACGATGCTGTTCGGGCCGCTCAAGCCCGTGGGACTGATCGATCCGCGAACGGGCAAGCAGCCCTACGCGGTCATCCAGCTTCGCCAGGACAACGCGGCGGGCACGCTGTACAACCTGGTCGGGTTTCAGACGCATCTGAAATGGGGAGAGCAGAAACGGGTGTTCTCGCTTATCCCGGGGCTCGAGAACGCCGAATTCGTGCGCTACGGAGTCATGCACCGCAATACGTTTTTGAATTCGCCGAAGCTTCTCCGCCCGACGTACCAGTCCAACGTCCGCGAAACGCTGTTTTTCGCGGGGCAAATGACGGGCGTCGAAGGCTATGTCGAGTCCGCGGCTTCGGGACTTGTCGCGGGCATCAACGCGGGAAGGCTCGCCCGGGGGCTGGCGCCGGTCGTACCGCCCCAGGCGACGACGCTCGGCAGCATGTCGCATTACATTACGACCGCGGATTTTCGCCATTTTCAACCGATGAACGCCAACTTTGGCTTGTTTCCACCGCTGGAGCGGCGAATTCGCGGCAAAAAGGAAAAGAACGAGGCCATTGCGGCCAGGGCGCTCGAACAAATCGAAAGCTTCAAGTCCGAATTGGCAAGCGGCGCCGGTTTCGCGACTTGAACAAGGCAGAAGGCAGCGGAAGCGAACCCGCTGCTTTGCCGCGTTACTCGGACCGTTATCATTCGGGCGGCCACGGGCTCGAATGCCATGCCGCCATTCATGCAAAGGAGCGATAGGGATGGATATGAGCTTTCACGCCACGACGATTTGCGCGGTGAGGCATAACGGCAAAGGCGCGATCGCCGGCGACGGGCAAGTCACGTTCGGCAACAGCATGGTCATGAAGCACACCGCCAAGAAGGTGCGCCGGCTGTACCGGGGACAAGTGCTGGCCGGATTCGCGGGATCGGTCGCCGACGCGATTACGCTGTTCGAGAAATTCGAGGGAAAGCTCGAGGAGCATCACGGCAATCTGCAGCGGGCGGCGGTGGAGCTCGCGAAAGACTGGCGTTCCGACCGCGTGCTGCGCAAGCTCGAGGCGATGATGATCGTCGTGGACGCGACCGGAATGCTGCTCCTTTCCGGCAACGGGGAAGTGATCGAGCCGGACGACGGAATTCTCGCGATCGGTTCCGGCGGGAGCTTCGCGCTGGCGGCGGCTCGCGCCCTGCAGCGGTTCTCGCCCCAACTGGAAGCGAAAGAAATCGCGCGCAACGCGCTGCAAATCGCCTCGGAAATTTGCGTGTATACGAACGACAACCTGATCGTCGAAGAAATTTGATTTGCGAAAGCGAGGGAACAGGGGATGAATGGACAATTTACGCCGCGCCAAATCGTCGCCGAACTGGATAAATACATTGTCGGTCAAAAGCAGGCCAAGCGCTCCGTCGCGGTCGCGCTTCGCAACCGGTACCGGCGAAGCAAGCTCCCCGAAGCGCTTCGCGACGAGGTCGTGCCGAAAAACATATTGATGATCGGACCGACGGGCGTGGGCAAGACGGAAATCGCGCGCAGGCTCGCGAAGCTGGTGCAGGCCCCGTTCATCAAGGTCGAAGCGACGAAATTTACGGAAGTCGGCTATGTCGGACGGGATGTCGAATCGATGGTTCGCGATTTGGTCGAAACGGCCATTCGCATGGTCAAGGAAGAACGGATGGAGAAAGTGAAGGACAAGGCGGAGCAGGCGGCGAACGACCGGCTGGTCGCGCTTCTCGTTCCTTCGAACGCGAAGCCGAAGCCGCAGCGCAACCCGTTCGAAATGCTGTTCGGGGGCGGGCAGGCCGGGCAGCAGGAAGAAGCGGAGCCGCAGGATCCGTCGCTCGCGACCAAGCGTAGCGAAGCCAAGGCGAAGCTTGCCGCAGGCGAGCTGGAGAACGAGCTCGTGGAAATTGAAGTCGAGGACGCCGGCCCTTCGATGATGGATCTGTTCGCGGGAACGGGCCAGGAACAGATGGGACAAAACATGCAGGAAATGTTCAGCCAGTTCATGCCGAAACGCCGCAAAAAACGCAAGCTCACGGTAAAGGAAGCAAGGAAGGTGCTTGCGGTCGAAGAAGCGGGCAAGCTGATCGACATGGACGACGTCATTTCGGAATCCGTCGGCAGGGCGGAACAGGCCGGCATAATCTTTATCGATGAAATCGATAAAATTGCAAGCGCAGGCCGCGGCCAAGGGCCGGACGTTTCGCGCGAAGGGGTGCAGCGGGATATTCTCCCGATCGTGGAAGGCTCAACGATCATGACCAAATACGGGCCCGTGAAGACGGATTACATTTTGTTCGTTGCCGCCGGCGCCTTTCATATCGCCAAGCCGTCCGACCTCATTCCCGAGCTTCAGGGCCGCTTTCCGATCCGGGTCGAGCTGTCGAGCCTGACCGACGAAGATTTCGTGCGCATTTTGACCGAACCGGAGAACGCGCTGACCAAGCAGTATGTCGCGTTGCTGTCGACCGAAGGAATCGAAGTCGAGTTTACGCCGGAAGCGATCGCGGAAATCGCAAAAATGGCGCAGGACGTGAATCGGAACACGGAAAACATCGGCGCGAGAAGGCTGCACACGCTGCTGGAGAAGCTGCTTGAAGATCTGTCTTTCGAGGCGCCGGAGCTCTCGCTCGGCCAATTTTCCATTACTCCTGAATATGTGAGGGAAAAATTGTCAACCATTGCAAGCAACCGGGACTTGAGCCAGTACATTCTTTAAGGCGTTGCTTGTCGTTATGTAGGAGGATACAAAAAGATGACGTTGCTCGGAAAAACCCGTACGCTGAATACGCTGCTTCAAAAGGCGGCGGGAAAACCGCTTAACTTCCGCGAGATGGCGGAGGTGCTGGGCGAGACGCTGCAGGGCGGCGTTTTCGTCGTCAGCAGAAGGGGAAAAGTGCTCGGGGCCGCCCCGTCCCAGGACTTTCCCGAAGCGTGGCTTAGGCAGGAAGAATCAGACGAATTGCGGTTTCCGAACGAGACGAACGATCGATTTTTGCGAATCGTCGAAACGGAATCCAACGCTTCCCCGTCTGAAATGCTCGTTCCGGTAGAGGCCGCGTTCAATGGTCAAATCGTGACTATCGTCCCGATTATCGGCGGCGGAGACCGCCTGGGGACCCTTGTTCTCGCCCGGGAAAACCGGCAGTTCGGCGATGACGATCTCATCCTGGCGGAGTATGGCTCGACCATTATCGGGATGGAAATTTTGCGCGAGCGGGCCGAAGAGCGGGAGCTGGAGGCGCGCGGGAAAGCAGTCGTTACGATCGCGGTCAATTCGCTTTCGTTCAGCGAGCTTGAGGCCGTGGAGCATATTTTGGAGGAATTGGAAGGCAAGGAAGGGCTTCTCGTCGCTTCCAAAATCGCCGACCGCGCCGGCATTACGCGATCCGTCATCGTCAATGCGCTGCGCAAGCTGGAGAGCGCCGGAGTCATCGACACGCGATCGCTGGGCATGAAAGGCACCTATATCCGCATATTGAACTCCCGATTGCAAGATGAGCTGGCCTCGCGAAAACTTTAAATCCTTATAAAAAAAGTCCTAATTTTCGGAATTAGTCCAATCTTGTTCCTAAGATTAGGACTTTTTTCTTATTGTCACATTTCACTCTGTCGGAGATGATTGTTCTTAGAAAATTTTAATTTGTCATCTCCTGGCGCTTGATTGGGACGAATGACGAATTAATTGTCGAATCAAGCAGGAAAATGTTAGTCGATGTTGAATTAAAAAATTGGCCGATAAAATCGAGAAAGGTGGTGGCATTATGGATTTATTGAGCGGCGCTTCGTTTCAAAGGCTCGAAGGAGCCGTCAAAGCCGCTACTCTCCGGCAGCAGGTGCTGGCCAACAACATCGCCAATGTCGATACGCCGAATTTCAAGCGGTCCGACGTTGTGTTCGAGGAACTGTTGTCGCAGGCTATGGGAACCGGAGCGGAACAGGGCATTTCCGGCATCCGGACCGATCCGAGACATATCCCAATCGGGGCATCGGGCGCCATTCCGGCCGCGCAGGTCGTAACGGACGGCACGACGGCCATCACCAATAGCTTGAACAACGTCGATATCGACAAGGAAATGTCCACGCTCGCAGCCAATCAGCTTCGCTACAACCTGATGATTCAGCAGATCAACCACGACATTTCGATGTACCGGATCGGCATCAAGGGGCAATGATAGCGGTGCGAATCGAAGAAGGAGGCATGACAATTGAAGCTTGCGGGATTTGATATCAGCGCGACCGCCCTCACGGCTCAGCGATTAAGAATGGATGTCATATCGTCTAACATTGCCAATGCCGAAACGACGAGAGCCTCATATGTCAATGGGGAATTTGTCCCATATCGCCGTAAAATGGTCGTCGTCGAACCGAGCGAAACGAGCTTTAGCAATATGCTGAACAATCAGCTCGGAACGCTCGCCAATCAAGGAGTCAAAGTGACGGCGATCACCGAAGACCAGACTCCGTTCAAGACGGTGTACAACCCTTCTCATCCGGACGCGAACGCAGACGGAATGGTGAGCATGCCGAACGTGGATATTTTGAAGGAAATGGTCGACATGATTTCGGCAACGCGTTCCTACGAAGCGAGCGTTACGGCGCTCAACGCTTCCAAAGCGATGTTTACGAAGTCGCTGGAAATAGGGCGCGGCTAACGCCCGGAACGGCGGCGCTTGAACATCATCCGGAAGACAGGAGGGACGAACGATGATTCAAAACCATTTGATCGGGGCAGTGGGGCAAGCGGCATCCGGCATTCCCTTCGCGAGCAAGCCGACGACGACGCCAGCGGAAGCGACGGAGAGCTTTGCCTCATTTTTGAAATCGGCGCTGGACGGCGTTGCCGCCCAGGAAGCCAACGTACATAAAGTAAACGACGCTTTCATTATCGGCGAAGCCGACGTAAACGAAGTGATGATCGCTGCTTCCAAAGCCTCGCTTAGTTTGGAGCTGACTTCCCAAGTCCGCAACAAGGTGATAGAAGCCTACCAGGAAATTATGCGGATGTCGGTATAGTCGCGCCATTTTGTTGCAGCAAAGCTAGCAGTGAGGTGAAATCGTGAGCGAGAGATGGGCCCGGATCCGGGAGAAGTGGTTAAGCTTTTGGAACCAGTACAGCAAGAAGCAGAAATGGATGCTGGCTTCATCGGCTGCTTTTTTGGTCATTACGATCATTGTATTGACTTACGTATTTACGAGGACCGAATACGAGCTGGCGTTTCAGGATTTGGACAGCGCCGATGCGGCGGCCATTACCGAGTATTTGGACGGAAGCGGCATCCCGTACAAGCTTGGCAGCGGGGGCACGAGCATTTCCGTTCCGAGCGCCGACGCCTCCAAAGTCAAAATCGCCGTTGGCTCCCAAGGTCTCGTTCAAAACGGTTCGTTGGGTTTTGCGGAGATGAGCAACAACTCGTCGATGATCGGCACGACCGATCAAGAGTTCGAAGTCAAGTATCGCAACGCCCTGAACGGAGAGATTCAGCAGCTGCTGCTCGGCATGCAAGGCATTCAGAAGGCGAAAGTGCTTGTCAATCTCCCCGAAGAGAGCGTCTTTCTGAACGATTCGGAACGCGAACGCGCCACCGCGTCGGTCATGCTGACGTTCAAACCGAGCTTCCGCCCTTCCCAGGAGGAAATCGACAGCTACTTCAATCTGGTCAAGACGTCCGTCCCGAATTTAAGTGTGGAAGACATTACCATCACGAGCCAAAATTCGCAGCTCACCCCGTCCGCCGCGATCGGCGGAACCGGCGCGGTCAGCGGAACGCTTCTCGACCAGCAGTTCGAAGTGCAGCGCAAATTCGAGAACGGGATCAAAAACAATATCCAGCAATTCCTCTCCACGCTGGTCGGGATGGACAGCATGGTCGTCAGCGTCGTATCCTCGCTTAATTTCGACCAGAAGACGATGCAGGAGCAATTGGTTCAACCGTTGGAAAACAACGACAACCGCGGCATCATCATCAGCGAGTCCAACACGTCGGAAAGCTACGAAGGCACCGACGGCGCAGCTGGCGGCGTAGCCGGTACGGGAGAGACCGACATTACGAATTATCCGTCCGGAGGCGGTTCGACGGGAACGACGAGCGAACGGACGTCCACGACGACGAACTACGAGCCGAGCCGGGTCACGACTAACACGACGTTCGCCCCTTACCAGGTCAAGGACCTGTCCGTCAGCGTCGCGCTCGATTCTTCGAAGGTGACGCCGGAAACGCAGCAGGCGATCCAACAAAAGCTGGTCAACGACGTGCGCACGCTGTTGGCCGATTCCGGACAAGACTTGTCCGCGGAGGCGATGGCAAACCGGGTCTCCGTCATTACGCAGACGTTCGATGCGGCCGCAGACGAATCGTCCGGCATTTCGGCATCGACCTATTGGCTGGCGGGCTTGGGCGTTCTGGCGCTCGCGCTGCTCGCAGGCGGCGGATATTTCGTTTACCGCAGACGCAAAGCCGCTCGGGAAGCCGAAGCGGTGCCTGAAGATGTGCCGCGCGTCGAACTTCCGACGATCGACATCGACAGCGTTTCGAGCGAAAGCCAAGTTCGAAAGCAGCTGGAAGGATTGGCCAAGCGCAAGCCGGACGAATTCGTCAATTTGCTCCGGACGTGGCTTGTGGATGAATAGAGGTGGCGGGTTATGGCTAAAACGGGTCAGTATCAATTAAGCGGAAGGCAGAAAGCGGCCATTCTGCTCATTACGCTCGGGCCGGAAGTATCCGCTCAAGTGTTCAAGCATTTGCGGGACGACGAGATCGAGCAGCTGACGCTCGAAATCGCCAACGTCCGCAAAGTCGATTCGATGGAGAAAGAGCAGATTTTGGCGGAGTTCCATCAGATCTGCATCGCGCAGGAATACATTTCGCAGGGCGGCATCGCGTATGCGAAGGAAATTCTGGAGAAGGCGCTCGGTTCGCAGAAAGCGAGCGACATTCTCAATCGTTTGACGGCTACGCTGCAGGTACGGCCTTTCGATTTTGCCCGCAAGGCGGAACCGACGCAAATTTTGAACTTTATTCAAAACGAAAACCCGCAAACGATCGCGCTTGTGCTTTCCTACTTGCAGCCCGATCAATCCTCGGCCGTGCTCTCGTCGCTTCCGCAGGACAAGCAGGCGGACGTGGCGAGAAGGATCGCCCTGATGGACAGCACGTCACCGGAAGTGATCGCCCAGGTCGAACGGGTCCTGGAGCAAAAGCTGTCGGCGACGGTAACGCAGGATTACACGAACGCCGGCGGCATCGAATCGATCGTGCAAATTTTGAACGGCGTCGACCGGGGGACGGAGCGGACGATTTTGGACGCGCTGGAAATCCAGGACCCGGAGCTCGCCGAAGAAATCAAAAAGCGGATGTTCGTGTTCGAGGACATCGTCAATTTGGACAACCGCTCGATCCAGCGCATTATCCGGGACATCGAAAATGCCGATTTGCAGCTCGCGCTCAAGGTCGCCAGCGAGGAAGTGCGCGAAGCGATTTTCCGCAACATGTCCAAACGCATGTCGGAAACGTTCAAGGAAGAAATGGAATACATGGGGCCGGTTCGGCTTCGGGACGTCGAGGAAGCGCAGACGCGCATCGTAGCGACGATCCGCAGACTGGAAGAAGCGGGCGAGATCATTATCGCTCGAGGCGGAGGCGACGATATCATTGTCTAATCTGATCAAATCCTCCCATGTCATACCGTTGGAAGATTTGAAACGAATCGAGCTGCTGCGAAAGGCAACAAGTCCCAAAAATATTTCAGATTCCGACAATGCGAACGAAGGAGATTCGACGATTGATGTCGAAACAGTGTCGTTAAGGGATCAAATTTTGCGGGATGCCGAGCAAACCGCGGAACAAATCATTGCCGAAGCTCGCGAAACGGCCGACCGGCTGCGATCGGAGGCTCAGGAGCAGGCGGATGTCTGGTGGCAGCAACGGCGTCAGGAAGACGAACAAGTCGTGGAACAATCGCGAGCGGCCGGTTACGACGCGGGCTACGCGCAGGGCGCGGAGGATGCGGAGCGCGCGGTACGCGGCGAATGGGAGTCCAGACTCCAGGACGCGGGAACTATCGTTCGTCAGGCCTATGCGGCCAAAGACGATATCATCCGGGACGCAGAGCATTTCCTTGTCGAACTAAGCTGCAAAATCGCCGAGAAAGTGCTTGCCCGCCAGTTCGAGCAGCAGCCCGAGCTGACGATCGAGCTGATCAAGAAAGCTTTGACAAGGCGAAAGGAACAGGGCGTGATCACGCTGTGCGTCGCGCCGTCGCAATTCGCCTTTGTCCGGGCGTCGAAGGAAGAACTTGCGCTTTTGGTCGATTCCCAGGCGGAGCTGCAAATCGTCCCCGACGTTTCGGTCGCCGAAGGCGGCTGCGTCATTCGTTCCTCCTTCGGGAGCATCGACGCCCGAATCGACACGCAGATGGCTTCGATAAGACAAGAGCTGCTTCGGGTGGCGGCCCAATCTTCCGAGGAGAGGGAAACCGATGAGCAGAACGCTTGACGCTTCCAAGTATTCGGAGGCGCTGCAGCACTTGGACCCTGTCAAGGTCAACGGCAAGGTGACCCAGATCATAGGTCTTACGGTGGAGTCCGAAGGGCCTGACGCAGGCATCGGCGACGTATGCACGATTCATCCGCTGAAGGGCGGAGAACCGATTTTGGCCGAAGTGGTCGGATTTCGCGACAATCGAGTGCTGTTGATGCCGTTGGGCGATCTGCATTCGGTCGGCCCGGGTTGCGAAGTCGTGACGACGGGCAGGCCGCTGACGGTGCAGGTCGGGTCCGAACTGCTCGGCAAAGTGCTGGACGGGCTCGGACGTCCCCTTGACGGAAGCCGGCTGCCCGGCCGAATGGCGCATTATTCGACCCATAACAGTCCCGGCAATCCGCTGCTCAGGCCGCGCGTCGTCGAACCTCTCGGAACCGGCGTCCGCTGCATCGACGGGTTGCTGACGGTCGGACAAGGCCAGCGCGTCGGGATCTTCGCGGGATCCGGCGTCGGAAAAAGCACGCTCCTCGGCATGGTCGCCCGCAACACGTCGGCCGACGTCAATGTGATCGCGCTCGTCGGCGAACGCGGCCGCGAGGTGCTCGAATTCATCGAGCGGGACCTCGGCCCGGAAGGGCTCGCGCGTTCGGTCGTCGTCGTGGCGACGTCCGATCAGCCGGCGCTGATCCGGATCAAGGGCGCGCTGATCGCCACCACGATCGCCGAATATTTTCGCGATCGCGGGCTGAACGTCATGCTGATGATGGATTCCGTCACCCGCTACGCGATGGCGATGCGCGAGGTCGGACTCGCCATCGGCGAGCCGCCGGCTACACGCGGCTACACGCCTTCGGTTTTCGCTTCGCTGCCGAAGCTGCTGGAACGGGCCGGCACCGGCCCGAACGGATCGATTACCGCCTTCTATACGGTACTCGTCGACGGCGACGACATGAACGAACCGATCGCGGATGCGGTCCGCGGCATTTTGGACGGTCATATCGTGCTCAGCCGGCAGCTCGCGAACAAGGGACATTTTCCCGCGATCGACGTGCTGGCGAGCGTCAGCCGGGTCATGAAGGACATCGTTTCCGGCGAGCAGCAGGACGCGGCGGAACAGCTTAAGCGATTGCTCTCTATTTATAAAGATTCGGAAGACCTGATCAATATTGGGGCGTACCAGCGCGGATCGAATCCGGAAATTGATAAATCGATCCAGTTTATCGACTCGATCAACCGGTTTACCCGGCAAAAGACGACCGAAAAAGTCACGCTATCGGAAGTTCAGGAGCGTTTGGTCATCGATTTTTACAAGAGATGAGGTCATGATGGGTGAAATTTCGTTATCCTTTGCAAAAGATCGTCGATCTGAAGGAAAGCGAGAAGTCGATGGCTGAATGGGAGTACGCTTCCGCAATCGGAAATCTTCGCAAGGAAGAGCACATGCTGGAAACGCTGCGAAGGGAGAGGGAGGAAGCCGAACGCAGGCTGTTCGAGCAAGCCCAACGACCGACGGCGCTGTCCGAATTGCAGCGCATGCAGCAGACGATCGAATGGCTCGACAAAGGGATCCGCAAGCAGATCGAAATTGTCCGCCAGGCCGAAAGGCAAACGGCCGAACGAAGAGACCGGCTAACCGACAAAATGGTGGACGAAAAAGTCTGGCACAATGCGAGAGACAAGGCGCTTCAGCGTTTTCGCCATGAAGCTTTGCAGCGCGAACAGAACGAATTGGACGAAATGGCGATTATGCGCTCGGCCGCGGCCGCCCGCGGTTGATAGAGCCGGAGGCCGCAACCCGAGTCGAATGGTTGAAAGGAAGGGGATAACGTGGCGAATGCAGACGTGGAAAAAAGCGGGTATTCCGGTTTCGAGCGGTTCCTCTTTTTTCTGACCCCCATATTGTTTACGGCTGTATTATTAGGCATTTTGCTTATCGTGTTCAACCCGAACTGGCGCCAGGGGGCGCTTGAAGTCGGCAACAAAATCCCGCTTTTGAACGCGGTGCTCCCGGAACCTTCGGGTGCAGCGGAAGGCGGGGGAGAGGTCGATACCGACCAGCTCACAGTTGACAATGCAAAGGAGAAAGTTGACGAACTAAGGGCTCAGCTCGCCGAGCAGGAAGCGGCATTGCAGCAGACGACGGCGCAGGCGACCGCCCAGCAGCAGACAATCGCAAACCTGGAAGCCCAAATCGCGGCGCTGACCGAACAAAACGAGCAGCAGGCGATCACGGCGGAGGAATACGAGGCGCGCATTCGATCGCTGGCGGATATGTACGGGAAGATGACGGCCAGCAAGGCGGCTCCGATTCTGGAAAGCATGACGCTCGAAGAAGCGGCGCTCGTTCTCGGAGCGATGAACGATAACGCCCGCGGCCGGATTCTGGAAAGGATGACGCCCGCCGTCGCGGCCGAAGTGACGACCCGGCTGAAAGACGCCGATTCGGTGGCGGATCAGCAAATCGCGGCGCTGCAGGCGAGAATCCGGGAGCTTGAGCAGCAAAGCAATTCCGATACGTCGACGCTCGATACGGCGCAGCTGAAGCAGACGTTCACGTCGATGGATCCCGCCAGCGCGGCCAATCTGTTGCTGGAAATGGCGTCGACGGATCAAAGCAAGGCGCTGCGCATTCTGGGAGCGCTTGAAGATGCGACGCGCTCGAGCATTTTGTCGGCGATGTCCTCCTTGTCGACCGAAGACAACAAAACGGCGGCAAGCTTGATTGCCAAGCTCATGCCCGCAAATCCATAATTGGTAGCTTCATCCCGCTGGATGCCTTCGATTTCTCGAGGAAGGAGGTGAGATTATGGCTATGAACGTTAATTTATTTCCGACCGTGACCGGGACTGCGAATTCGGCAGGCGGAAGCGGGGCATCGCAAGGAAGCGGATCGGGCAAGGCGACGAACGCCGGCGGATTCGCGGGAGCGCTTGTCGAAGCGATCGGCGGCGAACCGGCGATCGAATCCGGAACTCAGGCGATGCCGATTAGCGCGGCTTTGCTGTTCGGGACGCTGACCGAAGCGGCCGATTCGTCCGATCCGTCGGGAGAGAAGGCGGAAGGCGAAGTCGATGCATCCGCTTTGCTTTCGCTTCTGGGAGAGCTTATCGCGAAATTGCAAGCGTCGCTTCAAGGCGATCAAGCGGAGAGCGATAGCGAGCAACATCAGGAAAACGCCGATTTGCTGGCGGCGATCCAGGCGTTTCTCGTACAGTTGCAGCCCGCGGCGACGGTCGATCCCGACGCTTCCGGAATTCCGCTGAACGGACAGGCTGGCGAAGCCGAAATTGCAGCGCTTCCGGATGACGTGCTGTCGGCATTGCTTGTCCGGTCGGAACAATTGTCGAAGCAGCTCGACGGAAAAAACGTTACGCCGGGGACGGCCGCGCAGTTTGCGGACCAAGTGATGAAGGCGGCGGCTATGTTGTCGCAAGCGGACGCCGCGAAGAACGCGGTTGTCGCGGGCCCTGCCCAGGATGTTTTGCCGGACGTTCCGGGTACGCCGGAAACGGCGCAGGAGCAACCGGGCAAAACGGCGCCTTCTTTATCGGACGCAAATTCGGCGAAAGCAGCGAGCGTCGCCGACGGCATCAAGTCCGCAGTCGAATCGCCGGAAACGGCATTGCAGCGGCAACCAGTCGCCGAGGCGGCGAATCCGCCGGAAACGGGGCGCAAAGTCGCGGCATTCCGCGAGCCGTTTGTGATGTGGAATTGGGCCGCCGAAGCGGACGCCGAATTGCCGGATTCGAACGCGGCGATCGTAAGCGGCGCGACCGAAGCCGGGCAAGCGGACAATGAAGCGAATTCGTTTGCGTTGCCGCTGTTCAACGGGGCTTCCGGCGCGGTAAAAGAAGCCGCCGTGCAGCCAAGCGTTCCGACCCAGGTGCCCGTTCAGCAGTTTGCCCGCGAAATCGGAGGCTTCCTCGTCAAGCAATTCGTCCTGCTCAACGGCAACGGAATGACCGAAGCGAAAATTTCGCTGCATCCCGAGCATTTGGGACATGTCGACGTCCGGATCGTCATGCAGGATGGGCAAATGACGGCGCAGTTCGTCGCTCAGAACGAGTCGGCCAAAGAGCTGATCGAAAATCAGCTGGGCTTGCTTCGCACCTCGTTGCTGAATCAGGATATTCGGGTCGAGCGCATCGAAGTCACGGTGCAGCACGCGGAATTGCAGGATCCGGCAGCGTACCAGGAGCAAGAGCGCCGCGAATCGAACTCGGGCCGCGATAGCGGCGGTTCCGCCGGGACCGGCGGGGACGCTTCCCTTGAAGACGCAGGCGAATTCGAAGAGGAACTTAATCGTTCGAGCGGTTTAAGGGAGGCCGGCTACGGCAGCTCGCTGAACGTGACCGCATAAACGAACGAAGGGGGTGAAGCGAGTGGCTTCCAGCAGCGTCGGCACGACGAACGTTTGGCCGTACTATTCCTCGCAAAACGTGCAAAAGGCCGTTTCGCGAAACACTTCGTCGGAGCTGGGCAAGGACGAATTCCTTAAAATTTTGATCACGCAGCTGTCCAATCAGGATCCTTTGCAGCCGATGGACAACGCGCAATTCATCTCCCAAATGGCGCAATTTTCCTCCTTGGAGCAGATGATGAACGTCGCGACGCAAATGCAGGCTTTGCGCTATTCTCCCAGTCTTTCTTCCGGCGTAATCGGCATGCAGGCGGAGTGGTACTCCACGAACAGCGACGGTTCGACCGAAGTCAAATCGGGAATCGTGGAGTCGGTCGTCATGAGGGACGGCGTTCCGTACGCCAAGATCGGGACGGACGAAGTCGAAGTCGAGAAGCTGACTTCCATCGCGTTCCCGACGGCAAACGAGGACGACGGCGAAACGACGGAGAGCGCCTCATGACCGATCGGATGCTCATCGGCCATTTGACGCCGGGGCCGGCCGGATTGCTGAAAGGCAGCCGTCCTGAAGCCGCTTCGCCGGAGCGGAGCGATTTGACCGGCAACAAGGGGCGAACGAGCTTCAAGCAGCTGCTGGCGAGGGAACAACTGCATTTCAGCCAGCACGCGGAACAGCGGCTCCTGCAAAGAGGCATCGTTTTGCAGCCCGAGCAGCTTGACCGGATCGCAAGCGCGGTCGAGCAAGCCGCGGCAAAAGGCGCGAAAGATTCTCTCGTTCTTTACCGGGACATCGCCATGATCGTCAACGTGCCGAATCGCACGGTCGTCACGGCCATGGACGGCAGTTCCATGAAAGACCACATTTTCACGAAAATCGACAGCGCGGTCGTTGTCGCCTAAGACGGGGCTGGACCTTCGATAGGAGGCCCCTGACCGCAGAACGACGGAAGCGGTCATACACATTCGGGAGGTTGAAGGGACAAATGATACGTTCCATGTATTCCGGAGTATCCGGGATGAGAGGCTTTCAAACGAAGCTGGATGTCATCGGCAACAACATCGCGAACGTCAACACGACGGGATTCAAATCCGGCCGCGTCATGTTCCAGGACATTTTGAGCCAAACCGTTGCCGGAGGCACGACGCCCGACGCCGGTACGATCGGCGGGGTCAACCCGCGTCAAATCGGTCTTGGCGTGACCGTATCTTCCATCGATACCGTTCATACGCCGGGCAGCGCCCAGACGACGAACGTGCCGACCGACCTTCGAATCGACGGCGACGGCTTTTTCGTTGTCAGCGCGGACGGCACCGACGCCACCGCCTTCCTGACGCGGGCGGGGAACTTCTCGGTCGATGCGGAAGGATACTTGGTGAACGCGGATGGCATGTTTGTCATGGACGCCGGCGTGGGCGGCCCCATTCAAATCGATCCGGCCACTTACGTTGCGTTCACGATTGAGTCGGACGGAAGCATAACGGGGACGGACGTCGACGGCGAAACCGCGGATATCGGCGTGCAAATCGGGATTGCCAAAGTGAGAAACCCGAACGGTCTCGAGAAAGCCGGAGGCAACCTGTACCGGCTGACGCCTTACGCCGATCCGGATGACCTTGCTACGATCACGACCACCGCCGGAGACGCCGGAAGAGGAACGCTCGTTCCCGGTCAGCTTGAAATGTCCAACGTCGACCTGACGAACGAATTTACCGACATGATCGTCGCCCAGCGGGGCTTCCAGGCGAACTCCCGGATCATCACCACTTCCGATTCCATTCTGGAAGAGGTCGTCAACCTGAAACGGTAATTAAAGCATCTCCGGGGAGGGCGCGATCCTCCCCCCCGGAGATACGGGAGGACCCTTATGATCTCCGTCACCCGTTTGAACGGAACTTCATTTTACGTCAATGCTTTGCTGATCGAAACGATCGAACAAACGCCGGATACGCTCATTACCCTTACGACGGGAAAGAAGTACATCGTGATGGAAAATTCTTCGGATGTGATCCGGTCCATCCGGCAATATTTGCGCAGTATCGGCGCGCTTGCGGCGGTCGCGGGACCGGCTTCGGGCGCGCAAACGGAGGGAGCTACGTCATGAGAAAAATGTTGCCTTGGCTCGTTTCGCTATTGCTAGCGATTACGCTCATCGCCATCGTTGTTCTTTATTCTTGGTCCACTTTATTCGGAGGAAAGGATTCGAGCGATCCGGAAAAGCAGGCTCAAGAGAGCGTGGAGAACGTCCAGGCTGAACCGATGTCCGCCGACGAGATTATCAAGGTCACATCCGAATTGAACGATATTAAGACGAACATTGCGGATACCAATTACGTGGTGTCTTTCAGCTTCTCGTTCCAGCTGGACTCCGAAGCCGCAAAGGAAGAATTCGACAAAGTGAAAGAAACGAAGATCAAAGCGCTCGTCAATCGCGCCTTATGGCAGCTGGAGCCGGAAGAGCTGAGCGGAACGGCCGGCAAGGACCGTTTGACCGCCGATCTTCTTAACGATATCAATCCCGTTCTCACCAAGGGCAAGCTGACCCAGGTCGAGGTAACCAACTTTATTATGACGCCAATTTGAACCTAGCCGTTTCGCACATTCCATCGGAAAGGGGTGAGAAGATTGGTAGACGTCCTTTCGCAAAACGAGATTGATGCGCTGCTAGCCGCGCTATCCTCCGGAGAAATGGATGCCGAAGAGCTCAAAAAGGAGGAAGCCCAGAAGCGGGTTCGCGCTTACGATTTCAAACGGGCCGTGCGGTTTTCCAAAGATCATATCCGCAGCCTCACGCGCATACACGAGAACTTTGCCCGGTATCTGACAACCTACTTTTCCGCGCAATTGAGGACATTCGTTCAAATCAATGTCGTGCAGGTGGAACAGCTTCCGTATGACGAATTCATCCGTTCCATCCCGAAAATGACGATCTTAAACATCTTCGAGGCGGAACCGCTTGAAGGTCGGATGGTTCTCGAGGTTCACCCCAATGTCGCGTTCGCCATGCTGGATCGCCTTTTGGGCGGGGCCGGTTCGGCTCCCAGCAAAATCGGCAGCCTGACGGAAATCGAGAACATCATCATGGAGAAAATATTCAGCCGGGCGCTGGAGACGCTGCAGGAAGCTTGGAAAACCGTCGTGGACCTGGAGCCGCGGCTCGAAGCGCTCGAAACGAATCCGCAATTCATGCAAATCGTTTCTCCTAACGAGACGATCGCGCTCATTTCCCTCAGCACGAAAATCGGCGATACGACCGGGATGATCAATTTGTGTATCCCGCACGTCGTGATCGAGCCCATTATGTCGAAGCTGTCGGTTCATCATTGGTTCGTTTCGCAGAAAAAAACGAGAGCGCCGGAAGAAGTCCATATGCTGGAGCAACGGGTGCATAAAGCCAAGCTGCAAATTATCGCCGAATTGGGCAGCTCGCACATATCCGTGAACGAGTTTCTGAATTTGGCCGTCGGCGATGTCATTACCCTGCAGAAGGGGACAGACGCCGGGCTGGAAATCAAGGTGGGCGGCAAGCTGAAGTTTGTCGGCAGCCCCGGAACCGTTCGCGACAAAATGGCCGTTCAAATCGACGAAATCGTCAGCGAAGGAGTGGAAGAAATCGATGACGAGTAAAGATTACTTGTCGCAAGAGGAAATCGACGCGTTGCTGCGCCAGTCTTCCGGAGGCGACGATAGCGCGCCCGCGTCCGGTGACAGCGCCGAGCTTAAAGTGGAGGATTATTTATCGCCTTTGGAGCAGGATGCGCTGGGCGAAATCGGCAACATTACGTTCGGCAGCGCCGCGACCGCGCTGTCCACGCTGCTCGGCAAAAAGGTAGACATCACGACGCCGACGGTGTCGATGATTCACCGCGCCCAGTTTATCGACGAATTCCCGCGGCCGCACGTTGCGGTCCACGTTCACTACGTCGACGGGTTTGAAGGCATCAATTCGCTCGTCATTCGTTCGCACGACGCGCAGGTCATCGCCGATTTGATGCTGGGCGGGGAAGGCAATGTGACCACGGAAGAGCTGAACGAAATCCATATCAGCGCCGTGCAGGAAGCGATGAACCAAATGATGGGCTCTTCGGCGACGTCGATGTCGACGATCTTTAACCGTTTCGTCAACATTTCGCCGCCGGGCATCGACATTATGGATGTGAAAAGCGGAGAAGGCCTGAACAACATTCCTCCCGAAGAAGTGTTCGTCAAAGTGTCGTTCCGGCTCAAAATCGGCGACCTGATCGACTCCACGATCATGCAGCTGCTTACCGTCAAGTTTTCGAAAGAACTGGTAAGCTCGCTGATGGGCGCGTCTTCCGCGGAATCTTCTCCTCCGCCCAAGCCGCCGGCAGCCGCCGTGCCTCCGTCGCCTCCGCCGCAGCCGCAAGCGCCGCCGCAGCACTCGGCCCCGCAGCCGGCAAGCAGACCGAGCTTCGAGGAGCCCGTGCAGGCACACCCTCAATCGCTTGGGGGAAGCGTCGGGATGAATCGGAACGTGAACGTCCAGCCCGTACAGTTTGCCAACTTCCAAGGTCCGGGCGTTCATGGAGACGAGACCAACTTGAACTTGCTGTTGGACATCCCGCTTAAGGTAACGGTCGAACTCGGCAGAACGAAGAAAGAAATCAAGGAGATTTTGGAATTGTCCCAAGGTTCGATCATCGAGCTGGACAAGCTCGCGGGCGAGCCGGTCGACATCCTCGTCAACAACAAGCTGATCGCCAAAGGCGAGGTCGTCGTCATCGACGAAAACTTCGGGGTCCGCGTAACGGACATCGTCAGTCAATGGGATCGCGTTCATAAAATTCAATGACTCTAGTGGGAGGAACCTCAAATGGCTAAACGGATTTTGATAGTTGACGACGCTGCGTTCATGCGGATGATGATTCGCGACATTTTGACGAAAAACGGGTACGAGGTCGTCGGGGAAGCGCAGGACGGCGCGCAGGCGATCGAAAAATATAAGGAGCTGCAGCCCGATTTGATCACGATGGACATTACGATGCCCGAAATGGACGGCATCGCCGCTTTGAAGGAAATCCGCAAAATCGATGCCAACGCCAAAGTGATCATGTGCTCGGCAATGGGCCAGCAGGCGATGGTTATCGATGCCATTCAGGCGGGGGCGAAAGATTTTATCGTTAAGCCGTTCCAGGCGGATCGCGTTATCGAAGCCATTACGAAGACGCTCGGCTAACCCCGGGAGACATTCGCATGTCAAACGGATGGATGGCCGCCGATATGCCCGGCAGCTCGCCCTGGGATTTGGTGCGCATCGTGGTCGTGCTGGTTCTCATCGTCGGCTTGATCATCGTGCTGCTCCGTTTTGTCGGCAAGCGCAATCGCGGCTGGTGGATGAATCGATCGCTGCGCTCGTTGGGCGGACTCGCGGTCGGGACGAACAAATCGATTCAAATCGTAGAATGGAACGGTCGGATTTACGTGCTTGGCGTAGGCGAGAACGTAACGCTGCTGGAAGGGATTACGGATCCGGAACTGGTCGCGGAGCTTCTCGACAAGCATGAGAGCGAAAACGCAACCCCGGATATCGCCATGCCTGCGTTTCTGAAGCAATGGGTATCGCGGCGCAAAGCGGAGGAGCCGCCTGCGGCCGACGATCCGGGCGCGGCGAAGCGAATCTTCGAGCAGACGCTGGAAGAACGGATGCGCGAGCTTTCGCAGCGTCGCCAGAAGGTGGAGCAGCTGCTGGATGACGGCGACTCCGGAAATCGGACGGATAAAACATGACCAAAAAATTGATTTACAGCTTTCTGATGTTGCAAGCGGTTTGGCTAACGGCCGGCGTTCCGGCTTTCGCAACGGATTCATCGATCGTCGACATCAACTTGAGCGGAGGCGAGGAAAGCGTCGGCGTTTCGGCGCTTTCGCTGCTGCTGCTCATTACCGTGCTAAGTCTGGCTCCGGCTATTCTGGTTCTGATGACCAGCTTTACGCGTATTGTCATCGTTCTCGGATTTGTCCGGACATCCCTCGGTACGGCGACGATGCCGCCGAACCAGGTGCTGATCGGTCTTGCGCTGTTTTTGACGCTTTTCATCATGTCTCCGACCTTGTCGCAGGTCAACGAACAGGCGCTGCAGCCTTACCTGGCCGGGGAAATGACGCAAACGGAGGCGCTGGAGCAGGCCGCCGTTCCGATGAAGGAATTCATGTACAAGCATACGCGGGAAAAAGACCTGCTGCTTTTCATGAATTACACGCAAACCGAAAGGCCGGAAACGTTTCAGGATATTCCGCTTACCGTGCTTGTGCCCGCCTATGCGATAAGCGAGCTGAAGACGGCGTTTCAGATGGGATTCATGATTTTCATCCCGTTTCTCGTCATCGACATGGTTGTCGCCAGCACCTTGATGGCCATGGGGATGATGATGCTGCCGCCGGTCATGATCTCGCTGCCGTTCAAGATTTTGCTGTTCGTCCTGGTAGATGGTTGGTATTTGGTCGTCCAGTCGCTGTTAACCAGCTTCCAGACGTAGAGTAGCTTGACGCAAGTATTGGGGGAAAAGCAATGAGTTCCAATTTCGTCATCGGCTTGGCAGGGCAGGCGCTGTTCGTCATATTGAAAGTCAGCGCGCCGATGCTCGGCCTGGGGTTGATCGTCGGGTTGATCATCAGCATCTTTCAGGCGACGACCCAGATTCACGAGCAAACGCTGGCCTTCATTCCCAAAATCATCGCCGTTTTCGTTGCCGTGCTCGTGTTCGGACCGTGGATCTTAAACACGCTGGTCGACTTTACCGAACAATTGCTTGGCAATCTGGCGAGCTATATCGGATGATGTCGTATGGAACAAGCGATGCAGTTGTTTCCGGCGTTTTTGCTTGTTTTATGCCGCATCAGTGCGTTTATGGTCGTCGCTCCGGTATTTTCGACCCGGACGATTCCGAATACGTTTAAAATCGGGCTCGCTTTTTTTATCTCGATTATCGTATTTTTAAACGTCGGCTTCGACGACCGGGTTACGGCCGATGCAAATTACATACTTGCAATTTTGAAAGAGGTTTTGGCGGGGCTCGTCATCGGCTTTGTCGCTTATTTGTTTTTTTCGATCGTTCATACTGCCGGTTCTTTCATGGACATGCAAATGGGACTTGGAGTGGCCAATATCGTCGATCCGTTGACGGGAGTATCGGCGCCGATTCTCGGCAATCTGAAATTTATGCTTATGGTTTTGGTTTTTTTAAATATAAACGGCCATCATTATTTGCTTTCCGCCATAATGGAGAGCTACCGCTGGCTGCCGCTCGACAATCATTTTTTTCAAACGGTATACGGAGGCAGTTTGACGCAATTTTTGGCCCGGACGTTTGCGGATACGTTTTTGCTTGCATTGCAAGTAGCGGCTCCCCTTGTCGTGGCAATGTTTCTGACGGACGTAGGTCTCGCTTTGCTCACGAGAGCGGCGCCGCAGTTCCATATTTTCGTTATCGGGATTCCGATCAAAATATTGCTGGGACTTGGGGTTCTAATTTTGCTGATGCCCGGAATCGGCATCGTGTTTCAAATGTTGTTCGATCAGATGTATAACGCGCTGGAAAAGCTGTTCGTCATTTTGCAAAACGGCGAAACGTAAACGCAACGCTTTGAAGGAGGTGCTTTTCCGATGGCCCGGTTTCATCTGTCGATGGATTTACAATTGTTCTCCGGGGAAAAAACGGAAAAGGCCACCCCTAAAAAGCGTAACGACGCCCGTAAAAAGGGACAAGTCGCGCACAGTCAGGAAATGGTGTCATCCGTCGAACTGCTGGTAGCTGTCGCCTTGTTTCTGGCATTGGGGAATTATTTTTGGGATCGAATTATCGGAATGTTTAGCGACGTGTTCATGCATCGGTTGACGACGGATATTAGCGAGTTAAACGTTTATCAATTATTTGCCAGCTACACCTTTCAGATGTTAATGTTTCTTGCTCCTATTTTTATCGGCGCTCTCGTCGTCGTATTCGCAGTCAGTTATATGCAATTCGGCTGGTTGTTTACGACGGAGCCGTTAAAATTCAAATTCAGTCCGTTGAATCCGATACAAGGCTTCAAACGCATGTTCAGCGCGCGTTCGCTTTTCGAACTGGTAAAAAGTTCGCTAAAGCTCTTTGTCGTTGCCGTTGTCGTCATTATTATATTATGGGCCGAACGCGACAGCGTGCTGGCCTTGTCTCATGTCCCGCTGCAGGATATTTATTCGTTTGCCGCGGACTTGACGATTTGGATGGGACTGATCGTCGCCGTGCTGCTGTTCGTTCTGGCGATCGGAGATTTCTATTTTCAAAAATATCAGTTTGAGAAAAGCATTCGAATGAGCAAGCAGGACATCAAAGACGAGTACAAAAATATGGAAGGCGATCCGAAAGTCAAGGCACGGATTCGAGAACGCCAACGCCGGATGGCGATTATGCGGATGATGCAGGAAGTTCCGAAAGCCGACGTCATCATCACCAACCCGACGCACTTCGCCGTGGCGCTGCAGTACGACGGCACGAAGATGGATGCGCCCAGGGTCGTTGCCAAAGGCCAGGATTACTTGGCGCTGAGAATTCGCGAAATCGCCAAGGCGAACGACGTCATCACCATGGAAAACAAGCCGCTCGCCCGCGCCCTGTTCGAACGCACGGAAATTGGCGAAACGATTCCAGGCGATTTGTTCCAGGCCGTCGCGGAGGTGTTAGCTTACGTATATCGTCTCAAAGGGCGCCGCAATGCATAACGGCCTCGCTTTTTGTAACCGCGCGTCTTTCGCGCAAGCAATCCGCAGGAGGGAGGGAACGTCATGAAAATCCGGGACATTTTCATTCTTGTCGGCATTATAGGCATCGTCCTGATGATGGTCGTCCCTATTCCTCATCAGCTGCTCGACGTTTTGCTGATCATCAACATTTCCGTTGCGCTCATGATATTGCTGCTTTCGATGAACACGACCGATGCGCTGCAATTTTCCATTTTCCCGACGCTGCTGCTCGTTACGACCGTGTTTCGATTGGCGCTCAACATTTCCACGACGCGGCTTATTTTGTCGGAGGGCGAAGCGGGCAAGGTCGTCGAGACGTTCGGGAGCTTCGTCGCCGGCGGCCAGCTGGCCATCGGGTTCGTCGTTTTCCTTATCCTGATCGTCGTGCAGTTTATCGTCATTACGAAAGGCGCCGAACGGGTGTCGGAAGTCGGGGCGAGATTTACGCTCGACGCGATGCCCGGGAAGCAAATGAGCATCGACGCCGATTTGAACGCAGGCTTGATCAATGAGCAGCAGGCCAAGGAACGGCGCGAAAAAATCGAGAAGGAAGCCGATTTCTACGGCTCTATGGACGGTGCGAGCAAGTTCGTCAAAGGGGATGCGATCGCCAGCATCATTATCGTCGTCATCAACCTTGTCGGCGGTTTTATTATCGGGATGGCGATGCACGGGATGAGCTTCGAGGAAGCGCTCAACACCTATTCGATCCTGAGCATCGGCGACGGTCTTGTCAGCCAAGTGCCGGCGCTGCTCATCAGCACGGCGACCGGCATTATCGTGACCCGCGCGACTTCCGAAGGAAACATGGCGGACGACTTGTCGGAACAATTGCTGCGTTATCCGCGGCTGCTGTATATCGTAGCCGGCACGATCGCGCTGCTCGGCCTCGCGACGCCGATCGGTCCGATCGCCACGATACCGTTTGCGGCCATCCTCGCGATCGCGGCGTATCGGCTGCAGAAGAGCATGAACCGCAAGCAAAAAGCGGAGGATCTGCTCGTCGAGGAAAAGGAGATCGAAGAGGTGCGCAGCCCGGAAAGCGTCATCAGCCTGCTTCAAGTGGATCCGATCGAGTTCGAATTCGGTTACGGGCTTATCCCGCTAGCGGATACGCAGCAGGGCGGGGATTTGCTGGACCGGATCATCATGATCAGGCGACAGTGCGCCCTGGACATGGGGCTCATCGTCCCGGTCATCCGCATTCGCGACAATATTCAACTGAAGCCGAACGAATACGTCATCAAAATCAAAGGAAATCTGGTGGCGCGCGGCGAGCTGCTGCTTCATCATTACCTGGCGATGAGTCCGGGGTTCGAGGACGATTCGATCACGGGCATCGAGACGAAGGAGCCGGCGTTCGGACTCCCGGCGCTCTGGATCGACGAGCAGATGAAGGAACGGGCCGAACTTGCCGGTTACACGGTCGTCGATCCGCCTTCCGTCGTCGCGACCCACCTGACGGAAATCGTCAAGAAATACGCGCACGAGCTGCTCGGCCGGCAAGAAACGAAATCGCTTCTCGACAGCGTCAAAGAAAATCATACCGCGCTTATCGAAGAGCTTGTTCCTTCGACGCTGTCGATCGGCGACGTGCAGAAGGTGCTTTCCAAGCTGCTGAAAGAGAAAATTTCGATTCGCGACTTGGTCACCATATTCGAAACGTTGGCCGATTACGGCAAATTCACCAAAGACCCGGATGTGCTGACGGAATACGTTCGCCAAGCGCTTTCGAGGCAAATCACGCTGCAATATACGAACCCGAACGAACCGCTCAAAGTCATCACGGTCAGCCCGGCCGTCGAGAAGAAGATCGCCGATTCCGTCCAGCAGTCCGATCAGGGAAGCTACTTGGCGATGGATCCGGCTTCTTCGCAATCGATTTATCATCGGCTTTCCGAGCAAGTGAACAAAGCCGTCCAAACCGGGCAGCAGCCGATCATTTTGACTTCGCCGAACATTCGGATGTATTTGCGCCAGATGATCGAACGCAGTCTTACGGACGTACCCGTCATATCGTACAGCGAACTAGAGCCGAGCATTGAAGTGCAGAGCATCGGGGTGGTGAGCGCATGAAGGTAAAACGTTATGTTGCGGGCGATTTGCCCGAAGCGGTGCAAAAAATTCGCAGCGAGCTCGGAAAAGATGCCGTTATTTTGAACACGAAGGAAATCCGCGTCGGCGGATTTCTTGGCATGTTCCGAAAGAAACGTGTCGAGGTCATCGCCGCGGTGGACGAGGGGGCGGCAAAGCCCGCCCCCCGGCCGCCGACCGCTTCGCCGAAATTCGTCCCACCCTCTCCGGCAAAATTAGCGCCCGCGCTATCCGAAGAGCCGAGCGACGGCAAGCCGAAGGAGGTGCTTCCGCCGCAGGCGGTCCGGGAACGATACAGCAGGGGAACGGGAGATGCCGTCTCGCCGAAAGCTTCGGCGCCATCCGCCGCGGCGACGGCCGTCAAGGCGTTGCCCGAAGCGGAAGAGCAAAGACGCGAGGTTGCCGTCAGCTCGTTCGCGGCTGCGATGCAATCGGCTTTGAACGGGCAATCGGAGGCAGCCGAATCTCCTCCGGCGCGGAAATCCGAACCGCCCGTATTGGCGCAACGGGCCGAAAGCTCTTTCGAGACGATTGAAAAAGAGGAGAAGGAAGAGGACGAAGTTTCGGCCCTGCTCCAGGAGCTTCGTTCGATGAAAGAAATGATGATCCGCATCAACCGGCAGCAAAATGCGCAAGCGATGCCGGCCGCGGTTTTGAAGCTCTCGAAGCGCTTGGCCTCCCAGGGCGTTGAACCCGTCTATGTCGAGCAGTTCGCTCAAACGGTCATCGAACGGCTGGAGGAACATCCCGATCCCGACGACGAGGAGTTTCGGCAAACGGCTCGGGAGCTTTTGCGGGAATGGTTATTGCCGTCTGTCGGTCAGGGGATCTCTCCGAATACGCGAATCGTCAACTTCGTCGGCCCGACGGGGGTCGGCAAGACGACGACGATCGCGAAAATCGCCGCGGATCAGGCGTTCATCCACCGGCGCTCCGTCGGCTTCATCACGGCGGATACGTACCGGATCGCCGCCGTCGATCAACTCCGGACGTATGCGGATATTTTGAACGTTCCGCTGGAAGTCGTATTTTCGCCATCGGAATTGACCCGCGCCTACAAAAAGCTGGAGGACCGGGATCTGCTACTGATGGACACGGCCGGCCGCAACTACCGGAACGAGCTGTTCGTTTCCGAGGTAAACAGCTTGCTGGCGCCCGGTCAGCAGGCGGAAAACTTGCTCGTGCTCAGCCTTACCCATAAATATTCCGACTTGAAGGAGGTTGCCTCCCAATTCGCGAAATACGGCGTCCGGCGCCTTCTGCTGACGAAGACGGACGAGACGGATTCCTACGGATCCGTGCTTAATCTGGCACGGGAATTCGATTTCGAGATTTCCTATATCACCTGCGGCCAGACCGTCCCGGACGATATTCGCGCCTTCGAACCGGACGAGTGGGTAAACCGGTTGCTGGGGGATGCGTCCGATGGCTGATCAAGCGCAAGCGCTCAGGCATATGGTTTATTCCAAGGACAAGCAGTCCCCTCATTCCACCCGGATCCTTACTGTTACGAGCGGAAAGGGGGGCGTCGGGAAGTCGAATTTCAGCCTGAACTTCGCGATGGCTTTGCAAAAAAGAGGCTTCCGGGTGCTGCTGTTCGATGCCGATATCGGCATGGCCAACATCGACGTGCTGCTGGGCATTCCGGCGACGTATAACCTGTTCCATTTGTTGAAGCGCGAGAAAACGATTTGGGAAATCATTCAAACGGGACCGAGCGGCCTTCAGTTTATCGCGGGGGGCTCGGGGTTTCAGGATCTGATTCGCTTGTCGGACAAGGATCTGGAGTATTTCGCCGGCGAGATCGGAAAGCTTCACGGACATGTCGATTTTCTTCTGTTCGATACGGGAGCGGGGTTATCGAAGGAAACCGTGCGCTTCATCACCGCGGCGGACGAGACGCTCATCGTCACGACGCCCGAGCCGACGTCGATAACCGATGCCTACGCCCTGATCAAAATGGTTAAATCGATGGGCCACGACGTGACGTTCAAGCTGATCGTCAATCGCGTATCCGACGATCGCGAAGGCCGGCAAACGGCGGACAACATCCGGCAGGTCGCCAGCCGATTTTTGGGGCTCGACATCCCGCTGCTCGGCTTCGTTCCGGATGACGCAAGCGTGTCCAAAGCGGTGAAGCGCCAAACGGCGCTTGCCGTCGCTTTCCCGGAAAGCCCGGCATGCAGAGGCATCGACAACATCGCCTCTCGCTATCTCGCGGAAAAGCCCGATGACGATCGCGGGGGGACGGCCGTGCGCTTCATGCAAAAAATTCGCCGGCTTTGGAGCAGGTAAGCCGTTCGGGTTCACATCTTAGAGACTTGTAAAGGGGGAGCACCATGTCGCTCTATAAAGTGCTTGTTGTTGACGATTCCCCTTTCATGCGCAAAGTTTTCAGCGATTTCATCGCAGCCGATCCGGCTTTCGAGGTCGTCGGCATCGCGCGTGACGGCGTGGAGGCAGTCGAACGGACAACGCAGCTGCAGCCCGATATTATTACGATGGATCTCGAAATGCCGCACATGAACGGGCTGCAGGCGCTGCGCAAAATCATGTCCGTGCGGCCGACTCCCGTCATCATGCTGTCGGCGGTGACGGACAACGGAACCCGCGATACGATCAAGGCGTTGCAGTACGGCGCCCTCGATTTTATCCGCAAGCCCGACGGCGCGGTGAAGCTGGACATCCGGAAAGTCGGGGAACAGCTTCTGGAGAAGCTTCATATGGCGGCCGAAATGGCCGGCAGCGTCAATTTCCGCGCGTTGAAAGATATGGAGGAGCGGGAACCGGAGGAAACGGAAATATCCGCGCCGTCCGCGCGGGATCTTCCGCCGCCGGAAGGGAGAAAGCCGGAGACGGCCGCCCCCGCCGCGCCGGGCAAGCCCGCGCCCGAAGTCGGCGCCAAACCGCCGCTTTCAAGAAAAGCGCCCGTATCCCGCCCGCTTCCGGAACGGCCGGCTTCGCCGAAGACGACGAACCGGCCGGATTCAAGGCTCATGTCCAAAACGCCCAGGGACGGATCAGGGGAACAAGGGCGCGCGAAAAAGCCGGGAGAAGCGATGGCGTCTGCCAAGACGCCGCCAACGCCGCCGGCAGCGCCCGGGAAAACGGAGGCCAGGCCGGAATCGCCTTTGCGGAAGATCGGCGGGGCTTCCCCGTCACCCGTCCCGCCGGCGGAAAGCCGCGAGAGGGAAGGGCCGAAAGGACGCACCGATTTTACGGAAATCGTCGTGATCGGGACGTCGACGGGCGGCCCCCGAGCGCTGCATGAAGTGCTGTCGGGCATCCCGCAGTCGTTTCCGGCGCCGATTCTCGTCGTGCAGCATATGCCGCCCAAGTTCACGCACTCGCTGGCGCAGCGCCTCGATTCGTTCGCGGCGATCGACGTCCGCGAAGCGAAGGACGGCGAACCGCTGCTGACGGGGACGGCTTACATCGCGCCGGGAGGCCGGCATATGGCCGTAAAGCGGGAGGGCGCGGGCCGTTACCGGATCGAGTTGTCGGACGGGCCGCCCCAAAGCGGCCATCGGCCGTCGGTCGATTGGCTGTTTGAGTCCGTCGTCGGCATGAAAGAACTGAAAAGGCATGCCGTTCTCATGACCGGCATGGGCAGCGACGGAGCCAAAGGCATGAAGGCCTTGCGCGACGACGGCGCGGCGACGACCATCGCCGAAGCGGAGCAAACGTGCGTCGTTTACGGTATGCCCCGTTCCGCGGTTGAGCTCGGAGCGACGACGCATGTGCTCGACTTGCAGCAGATCGCCCCGATTCTCGCGAAAGTGGTAAGCGGAAGCGGAAAACGATAATACGAGAGCGGCTGGTTCAGCCGACCAGGAGGTGTCCGGACAGTGGAAATGAATCAGTACTTGTCCATTTTTATCGACGAAGCGAACGACCATTTGCAGTCTCTTAACGAAAATATGCTTCGGCTCGAGCAGGAGCCGGAAGACATCAGCATCGTTCAAGTGATTTTCCGTTCCGCGCATACGCTCAAGGGAATGTCCGCGACGATGGGGTTCGAGGACTTGGCGTCGCTGACTCATGAAATGGAAAACGTGCTCGACCTGGTTCGCAACAATCAATTGAAAATGAACGAAGTCATTTTCGACGCGTTGTTCAAGTGCCTCGACTCGCTCGAAGGCATGGTTCAGGACGTCGTCGGCGGGGGAGACGGCAAAGCGGACGTCTCCGATTTGGTGGAACAGCTGAAGGCGATCGTAAGAGGAGACGTGGGCGGGTCCTCCGGCAAATCGTCCGCTTCTTCGCCGCCGAACGACGCGCCGCTGGTCGCGACGGAAATGCTTCTCGACCAGTATCAGCTTTCGATATTGGAGCAGTCGGTCGACAACGGGCTGAGGGTGTTCCACATCGAGGTGATCGTCCGGGAAGATTGCGTGCTCAAGGCGGTTCGGGCCTACATGGTGTTCGAAGTGCTGGAGCGCAACGGCGAGGTGATCAAATCCCATCCTTCCGTCCAGGACATCGAACAGGACAAATTCGAACGCAGCTTCTCGGTGTACTATATTTCCCATATCGACGAGGACCAGCTGAAGAAAAGCATTTCGGGCGTATCCGAAATCGAAGAAGTCAAAATCATGGCGGTGGATCGCTCCTCGCTCGCCGAGCTCGATCAATCCAAGCAGCGGGAAAACGAAGCGACGGTTCAAGCGATTCAATCCGCCCGCGAAATCGCCGCGGCAGCGGCAGCGGCCCCGCAAGCCGCCGCCCAACCCGCGTCCCAGGCGGCTTCCGCCGAAACGGCCAAAAAAGCGCCGGCGGCTCCGGCCAAAGCTGCCGGCGCCGCAGCGGCCGGCGGCCGAACGATTCGCGTGGACATCGAGCGGCTGGACAAGCTGATGAATCTTTTCAGCGAACTGCTGATCGACCGCGTCCGGCTGGAACAGCTCGCTTCGGAAGTGCGCCGCAACGATTTGACGGAAACGGTCGAACATATGGCGCGCGTCAGCAGCGACCTGCAAAATATCGTGCTGAAGCTGCGCATGGTTCCGGTCGAAAGCGTCTTTAACCGGTTTCCCCGGATGGTGCGGGACCTGGCGAAATCGCTGGACAAAAAAGTCGATCTGGTCATTACGGGCGCGGAAACGGAACTGGATCGGACGGTGATCGACGAGATCGGCGACCCGCTCGTGCACCTGATCCGCAATTCGGTCGATCACGGGGTCGAATCGATCGCGGACCGGGCGGCCGCCGGCAAGCCTGAAACCGGCACCGTCCAGCTTCGCGCTTTTCACAGCGGCAACCACGTATTTATCGAAATCGAGGATGACGGCAAAGGCATCAACCGGGATAAGGTGCTGGACACCGCCGTCAAGCGCGGCGTCGTCACGCCGGAAGCGGGCAAGAAGCTGACGGACGAAGAGGTATACATGCTGCTGTTCGCGCCGGGCTTCAGCACCGCCGACAAAATTTCCGACATTTCCGGCCGGGGCGTCGGGTTGGACGTCGTCAAATCGAAAATCGAATCGCTCGGCGGCCAGGTTACCGTAACGTCGGCATTCGGCCACGGCTCCACCTTTTCCATCCAACTGCCGCTCACGCTGTCGATCATTTCGGCGATGCTCGTCAAGCTCGGCTCGGAAAAATACGCGTTTCCGCTGTCTTCGATCGTGGAGACGGCGGCGATCCGCCGCGAGCAAATCCGGGAGCTGCACGGCAATCGCGTCATCGAGTTCCGCAAATCGATCATTCCGGTCGTATCGCTTGCCGAATTGCTGGAATGTCCCGATTACCGGGACGACGAAGAAGCGGAAACGGAAATGCTCGTCGTCCGGAAAGGGGATAAGCTGGCCGCCGTCCTGGTGGAAGATTTCATTTCCCAAAGCGAAATCGTGCTGAAAACGCTCGGCAAATATTTGACCAACATTCCGTTCGTTTCCGGCGCGACGATTTTGGGCGACGGCCAGGTCGCGCTCATCGTCGATCCGAACTCGCTCATCAAATAATTTTCCGCATCCAAAAGGAGGAACGCCACATGGCAGAGGAATTGAAGGTCATCGTTTTCACGCTTGCGCATGAGGAATACGGCATCGAGGTAGACAAGGTTCGCACGATCGAGCGCATGGTTCCGATAACCCGCGTTCCGAAAACGCCTGCCTTCATCAAAGGCGTCATCAATTTGCGCGGTGTCGTCATCCCGGTCATCGATTTGCGGGGCCGGTTCGGGCTCCCCGAGTCGGAAACGACGGAAAATTCCCGGATTATCATCGTCGCCGTGAACGATCTCGAAGTCGGCTTCATCGTCGACTCGGCCAACGACGTCATCGACATTATGAGCGATACGATCGACGTGCCGCCGGAAGTCGTCGGCGGAATCAAGGCGAAATATTTGAGCGGCGTCGCCAAAATCGGCGAGGATCGCCTGCTGATTTTGCTTAACTTGTCGGAGGTGCTGAGCCGCTCCGAAATTATTCAGCTGGAACAAGCCGGGGAATAACCGTGAACATGTTCAGTCAGGACGCCGATTTTAAAATGGACGTGCTGCGGGAAGTGGGCAACATCGGAGCCGGAAACGCCGCTACGGCTTTGTCCCGCTTGCTGGACAGGCCCGTCGACATGGCCGTCCCCAAAGTCAATTTGCTTCCCTTCGAGTCGATCGCCGAACAGGTCGGAGGTTCGGAAGAGGTGGTGGTGGCCATCTTCCTCCGGATGGAGGGAGACGTTCCCGGCAACATGTTTTTTCTGATGAGCCGCAAACAAGCGAAGCAGCTGCTCGTCGGCTTGCCGGGCTTCGATGCGACCGAAGAAGGCGGGTACAGCGAGCTTGAACTGTCGGCGCTATGCGAAATCGGCAATATTTTGGCCGGCTCTTATTTGTCTTCTCTCGCCGATTTGACGGGCCTTTACATGACGCCTACCGTGCCGTCCGTCGCGGTGGACATGGCCGGCGCGATTTTAAGCTACGGCTTGCTGCAATTCGGAATTATGGGGGACGACGCGCTGCTGATCGATACGACGTTCGTTCAGGACTCCCGGGAGGCGGAAGGTCATTTTTTCCTTATTCCCGATCCCGAATCGTTCGAGAAACTGTTCCGGGCATTAGGAGTGCCGATCTGATGGTCGAAGCGAATTTGATCAAAATCGGAATGGCGGATTTAAACGTCGCGACATCGGGAGGTTTGCTCCGGACGACGGGACTCGGCTCTTGCGTCGGCTTGACGCTGCACGATGCCGAGATCCGGGTGGCCGGCATGGCCCATATCATGCTGCCCAGCTCGGATATTGCCCGAGAAGGAACGCTGAATATCGCCAAATACGCGGATACGGCCGTGCCGGAGTTGCTTGCGAGGCTGTTGAAGCTGGGGGCCGATCGCCGGAGGCTGGTGGCCAAGCTTGCCGGCGGCGCGCAAATGTTCGCGTTTGCGGGCGCGAGCGACAGCATGCGGATCGGGCCGCGCAACGTGGAGTCGGTCAAGCACGCGCTATCGTTGTTGTCGATTCCGGTCGTGGCGGAAGATACCGGCGGAAATTACGGCAGAACGATCGAACTGGACAGCATTAGCGGCATTTTGAATATCCGAAGCGTGCAGTTCGGAATAAAGGAGATTTGAGAATGAGAGGCACATGGCGGTGGGTCGTCGTTTTTGCCGCTTTCGGCGCGGTTCTGACCTTTCTTTTCTCTTTGTCCAACAATCCGCTCGCGACGACGGCGCTTCGCAGCCTGTACGCCTTTTTGGCGTTCGGTCTGGTCGGCGCGGCCGTTCACGTGGCGGTCGGCCAACTGCTTCGGCCGGCGAACGCCGCGCCGCCGGAACGCGGGGACGCGGACGGCAGAGGTTCGGTGGTGGACCTTTCCACGCCGGACGACGACGGTTTGCTAAACGATATGTTGAAGGAGCAGAGGGAAGGGAGGGCGCCGGGAACGGCGGAGGCGGCGCCCGCGGGAGAGTTTCAGCCTCTCGCGCCAAAAAAATTGGTTTCGGTGGAATCTCCCGAGCCAGAGGCAGTTGTCCAGGCAATACGTCAAATGTCGGACGAATAAGGACGGTGAGCACGAATGATCGATCATCATGCCCGGTTATCCCATCGCGAAGTCTGGAAGCGCTGGAAGGAAAACGGGGATCCCGATGCGAGAAAACAGCTGATCGAGCATTATTTGCCGTTGGTTGATTACGTGTCCAGCCGCATGGCCGTCGGACTGCCCAAAAACGTGACGAAAGACGATTTGGCTTCGAGCGGGGCCATGGGACTTATCGATGCCATCGAAAAGTTCGATTACGAGCGGGGCCTTCAATTCGAAACGTACGCATCGTGGCGAATCCGAGGCTCCATTATTGACGGGCTGAGGCAAGGGGACTGGGTTCCACGCTCGGTGCGCGACAAAGCGAAAAAAATGGAAGACGCATATGCCGCGCTGGAGCAGCGCAACCTGCGAACCGCCACCGACGAGGAAATATGCGCCTACTTGAACATAACGAACAAAGAATTTCAGCACATGCTGCAGGAGGTAGCCGTCGCGACGGTATGTTCGCTCGAGGATCCGATTCGCGAGGAAGAATCGGAAACCCGAATGTCGCTGCTAATCGACGAGAAGGCGCTGAATCCCGAGTCGAAAGTTCATGAAACCTATTTAAAAGAAGCGCTGACGGCCGGCATCGAGAGGCTGACGCCGAAAGAACGGACGGTCGTCTCCTTGTTTTACTATGAGGATCTGTCGCTTAGCGAAATCGCGGAAGTGATGTCCTTGTCGCCTTCCCGCATTTCGCAGCTGCATTCGAAAGCGATTTTGAGGCTGAGGGCCGCCCTCGCCAAGCAAAAGGATCAGCTGCTGCAAAAATAACCACGGTTAAAGGAGGCGCTTTTGATGGTCCAAGATGCCGATTTGACGGAAATGCTGCAAATTACCGTCTCCGACGATAAAATGCACGCGTTTTTGACGTTCAAACGGGTCGAAGGAGATATCAAGCTTACGGTGCCGGACTTGGAACTCATGTTGGCTTCGAAGGGGATCACGTACGGCATTCAAAAAGATTTGCTCGCCCAGATCGCCCACCGCCCCGCGAATTTTTTCCTGAGTCAAACCGAAGTCGCGACCGGCCTGTCTCCGCAAAAAGGAACCGACGGTTACATAACAGTGCTTTTTGAATCGGACAACCAGTATCGTACACCGACGGAACGCGAAGACGGAAGCGTAGATTATCGGGAAGTATCTCGCCTGGCCAACGTAAAGGCAGGCCAACTGATCGCGGAGCGGCATCCGCCCGGCCCGGGAATTCCCGGAAAAACGGTCACGGGAGAAGAAGTTCCGCCGAAAGAGGGAAAGGAAGCCCATTTCAAACTGGGCAAAAACGTCGTCGTCAACCCGGAAAGAACCGGGATGTACGCGGCGATCGACGGGCTCGTGACGCGTACCGACAAAGACAAGCTGAACGTATTCCCCGTATTCGAAGTGAACGGGGACGTGGATTACAATATCGGCAACATCGATTTCGTCGGAACCGTCGTCGTCAGGGGGAACGTGCTCACCGGCTTTCGGATCCGCGCATCCGGGGATATCCGCGTAACGGGCGGCATCGAAGGGGCGGACGTGGAGTCCGACGGCTCGATCGAGATCAACGGAGGCATTATCGGCAGCAACAAAGGTCTTGTCAAAGCCGGGGGCAGCGTTCGTTGTTCCTTCATTCAGGAAGGGAACGTCATGGCCGGAGAAGACGTGCTGGTGACGCAAAGCATCATGCATTCCAACGTCAGAGCCGGCCGCAACGTAATCTGCCTGGGGTCCAAAGGCCTTATCGTCGGCGGCCTGACGCAGGCGGGGGAGAAGGTCACCGCGAGAACGGTCGGCAACGCGATGTCCACCGCAACGGCGATCGAGGTCGGCGTCCGGCCGGAACTGCGGCAGGCGCTGAACGACCACCGGACCAGCATCCGGCAATTGACGGACAGCCTGGACAAGACGGACAAGGCGCTCGCCATGCTCAATCAGATGGCGGCGGCCGGCAATTTGACTCCGGACCGGCTCGCTTTGCGCATCAAGCTGACGGCAACCCAGCGTCAGACTTCGCAGGAGCTGCAGGACGCGAAGGAGGCCGTGCTCGAAATCGAAAAGACGCTCGAAGACGCGGAATCATCGAAGGTGGACGTCGTCCATACGATATATGGCGGCACGAAAATCGTCATCGGAAGGTACACCCGATTTATCAAGGATACGATCATGCGCGTGTCGTTTCGCTTTATCGACGGAGAAATCGTTCCCGTGCCTTACGTTTAACCGACTAATTTGCGAAAAAGGCGGGTGTTTAAGGTGGGCTTCAAGCCGATCGATTTGCAAACGTCCATGCCGCGGGTTACGGAAGTATCGCCTCTCCAGCAAATTCAGCAGCAGCGGCCCGCGATGGAGCAGGAGATGCTGGGTCAGCAAGCGGAGAAGCTGAGGCAGAAGCAGGCGCAGAGCAATACCAAAACGGAGGCCTCGTCGCAGCGCACGATATCGGAGCGGGAGCCCAGGCAGCAAGGGAGCAAGGACCGTTCCCGAAAAAAGCGGTCGAACGGAGAAAAGACGGAGGAAAAGGGCGATGCGTCCGGACATCCGTATAAAGGCAAACACATCGATTTCACGCTGTAACGGTTCAGGAAAGGTGGCCATTGTATGCAGCCATGGGTAAGCATCGCGTTGACGGGCGCGGCGATCGCCGGATACGGCTTGCTGCTGCTGCCCAAACCGGATCGAAAAGAAAGCTCCCCTGGCTTTCAAGCCGAAGAAGCCTACGACCGGCTGCTCACCGATCTCGAGGCCGAAAACCGGGAATTGGTCGATGCCGTCGAAAAATATAAAGCGGAGCAAGACCGGACGGTCGAACGTCTGAGCCGCCGGATCCGCGAAATGGAAAAGCAGATGTCGGAGCTCGCGGAGCGGCCGGCTGCCGCAAGCGGCGGTTCGGATTCCGGGCTGGCGGGCGTTCCGCAGGCCGGGCCGCCGGCTGCGCCGGCCGTCGAGACGTCCGCCCAGGCGGAGCCGCCGGTCACTGCGGCGGCAAGCGCGGACGATGCGGCGATCGCGGCGGAGCCGCAGTCGATTCGGGAGCGCTACGCCGAGTTGCTGAACCTCGACGCAAAGGGACGCTCCGTCGAACAAATGGCAAAGGCGCTGAACATGAACAAGGGAGAAGTGCAATTGATTTTGCAACTGGCCAAACGGGAGGCGGAACGGCTTGCGTAAGTACCGGGGCTTGATCATCGGTCTGGGACTCGGGCTTATGCTGGGGGCCGCGATGCTGCAGCTGATTTTGACCGCGGAATCGATGAGCTTGCCGAGCGGCGGCATCGCATCGGAAACGCTGGAGGAAGAAGCGGAGGCCCAAGGCTTCGCGCTCGTTCCCGCCGGAGAGAAGACGTATTCGCAGCAAGAGCTGGATCGGGCCGTCGCGGAAGCCGTGAAGAATGCGGCGGCAGGCGGCGGCACGGAGACGGGAGGAACAAGCGAAGCCGACGCCTCGGCATCTCCGTCGCCGGAGGCGTCGCCCGCGCCCGCACCCGCACCCGAGAAATTGGTGTTTTACATCCGCGCGAACGCCACCTTGAAGGAAGTGGCGACGGCGCTCAAGGGGCTTGCGCTCATCGAGGACGAGGATGCGTTCATCCGGGAAGCAAGGTCCTACAGCGGCAAGCTTCGCGTCGGTCCGAGCGTGTTCGTCGGGAAGCCGTCGTTCGAGGAAATTATCGAAGAAATTACCCGGGCCAAGTACTAGCTCTCGCGGGAGTTGTGTTGTCCCATTTTCAAAATAAGAGCCGGCGGAACGCATTGCCAGTTGTCCGCCGGTTCTTATTTTGTGTAAAATACAATTTGTAAGTGCTTACATTCGAGTTGGCGATATCGCGCTGCGATGCAAGGGGATGGCGGGCATCGCGGGAAGGGGCGAATCAGATGTACGACATATTGATCGTGGACGACGAAGCGTCCGTCCGGGAGATGATCGTCGAGCTGGTGGACTGGAACGGCCGCGGCTTCAACTGCGTCGGCCATAGCGAAAACGGAATGGATGCTTTGGAAGCGGCGATCCGTCTTCGCCCCGACGTCGTGCTGACCGATATTTGCATGCCGTTCATGGACGGGCTCGAGCTTGCCCGCAGGCTCTCCGACGAGCTTCCCCGCTGCAGGGTCGTGTTCCTGACCGGGCATGACGATTTCGAATACGCCAGGCAGGCGGTAAGGCTCGGGGCCGAGGATTATTTGATGAAGCCGATGACGGCGGCCGAACTTTGCGCGCTGCTTGACCGGCTGCGGCAGCAGCTGGACGAGGAACGTTACCGGCTCGAGGATATGGACCGTCTGCGCCGGCAATTGAACGAAAGCTTTCCGGTTTTGCGGGAGCGCTTTCTTGAACGGCTAGTCATTGCGGGCGTGCGCAAAGGGGAAGCGGAGGAACGGCTTGCCTATTTCGGGATCGACCTGGGCGGACCGGATTACGTCGTGCTCGCGGTCGATCCGGACCGGTTCGACGACCGGCTCGGCGCCGAAGATCGGGAGCTGCTCCGGTTCGCCGTCTATAATATCGTGCAGGAGCTGACGGGAGCAGAGGCTGCGCCAGCCGTATTTCAAAGCCGCGAGGAGCGGGTGCTCGCGGTTTTGTCGGGCGACGCGTCGCGCGATCTGGAAGCGCGCGCGCAGCATCTCGCGGAGCAAATTCGCGACGCGGCCGAGCGGTATTTGCCGATTACGGTGACGTCCGGCATCGGGCGGCCGGCTTGCGGCCTGCGGGATTTGCCGCGCTCCTATGCGGAAGCCGCGACGGCGCTCGAATATCGTCTGCTGCTCGGCGGCAACCGGGTGATCGGCATTTCCGACATGGAAGGGAGGGAGAGCGCCCTTTATTTCGAGTCGGCGCAAGAAGAGAAGAAGCTGGTCACGGCGATCCGGACGGGAAACGCGAGCGAAGCGGAAGCGGCGATCTCGGAAACGTTCGCCCGGCTGCGCGGCGCGTTTCCGACCGTCGAGCGCTGCCGGATCCAAATTCAGAAATGGATCATGGCAATCGTCCAAACCGTGGCGGAGCTCGGGGGAGACGAGTCGGAGGCGTTCGGCCATCAAGCCCATCCGTTCGACATCCTGTCCTCCTGCAAGACGCTGGACGAAATCGAACGCCGCCTGACCGAGGCGGCGCGGCGGGCGATCGCCGCCGTATCCGCGGCCCGGACCGATTTTTGCCGGCTGCAGATGCTGAACGCGGAAGCTTTTATCCGGGAGCGATACGGCGACCCGGAGCTTTCGCTCATGACCATATGCCGGCATCTGCACATGAGCACGAGTTATTTCAGCGCAGAATTCAAACGCCATACCGGCAAGACGTTCGTGGAATACGTAACCGCCGAACGGATCGCCAAGGCGAAGGAGCTGCTCAAGTTTACCGATGCGAAGACATACGAAATCGCGGCGAAAGTCGGCTATAAAGACCCGCATTACTTCAGTCTCATTTTCAAAAAAGCGACCGGAGAGACGCCGAAGGAGCATCGGCAGAAGGCGGCCATGCCATGATGGCGCCCATGAGGAGGCTTTCGTTCGGCAGCATTCAGACGAGCATGGCGGCCGCGTTCGCGAGCCTGATTTTGCTGACGGTGCTGCTGCTCGGTTTTATCGCTTACCAGCTGTCGACGGCGGCTGTCCGGAGGTCCGCGGAAGATTATACGGCCGAGCTTGTCCGGCAGGTGAACGCGAACATCCGAACCTATGTCGACAACATGCGAACGATATCGTCTCTCGCGCTGAACAACCGCGACGTCCGCTCGTTCGTCGCGGGCGCGGATGCGCTGCCGGAGGACGAGCGCAGGGCAACGGAGGAGCGAATCTCGGACTTTTTCCGCTCGATCCTCCTTTCCCGAAACGACATCGCCTCGATCCAGATCGCGGGCTATGACGGCTCGTTCGTCTCCGACCGGCGGGACGCGGAGCTTAACCCTTACGTCAGCATTCCGGAGCAATCGTGGTACAAGCTGGCCCGTGCCGCGGAAGGCGGGATCGTCGTTTCGTCGTCGCACATTCAGCCTATTTACACGAACGAGTATCGCTGGGTCGTATCGCTCAGCCGCGAATTGCGCCGGGACGATGGGACCGGGGTGGGCATCCTGCTCGTCGATCTCAACTTCAACGTGATGAACGACATGCTTTCGCAAATCGATTTGGGACAACGCGGCTACGTATTTATCGTCAGCGATGACGGCAATCTCGTCTACCATCCGCAGCAGCAGCTCGTGTACAGCGGCTTGAAGACGGAGCGCATCGACGACGTTCTTCGCCGGGGCGGCGGCAGCTTCGAGACGGACGAAGGAAGCCAAAGCCGGATTTATACGATTCAGGACAGCGGCTTCGGCTGGAAAATCGTCGGCGTCTCGTACGTGAGCGAACTTGTCGGCAACAAGCGCCAGATGGATCTCTCGCTCCTGGCGTGGGGAGGGTTTTGCCTGCTCGTCGCGATCGCGCTGTCCGTGCTGCTCTCCCGCGGGCTTTCCCGTCCGATCAAGCGGCTGCAGGAACGAATGCGCGAGGTCGAGCGCGGCAATCTGGACATATACGTGCCGCCGGACGGACAGCGGGAAATCGGGCTGCTTGCGCGCACGTTCAATATGATGGTGGCCCAAATCAAGGAGCTGATGAGTCAGGTGGTGCGGGAGCAGGAGTTCAAGCGCCGAAGCGAGCTGAACGCGCTGCAGGCGCAGATCAATCCGCATTTTCTGTACAACACGCTCGATTCGATCGTCTGGATGGCCGAAGCGAAAAAATCGGAGGAAGTCGTGCTTATGGCGTCCGCGTTGGCCCGCTTGTTCCGCAGCTCGATCAGCAAAGACCGGGAGCTTGTTCCCGTGCGAACGGAAATCGAACATATCGCGAACTATTTGACGATTCAGAAGATGCGCTACAAAAATAAAATCGATTACCGCATCGACGTCGATTCGGCCATTCTCGACTGTTTGACGATCAAGGTGCTGCTGCAGCCGCTCGTCGAAAACGCGATTTACCACGGACTGAAAAACAAATACGGTCCCGGATGCATCGCGATCTCCGGCGAACGCGTTGCAGACCGCATCGTCTTTCGGATCGCGGACGACGGCGTCGGCATGGACGAGGACATGCTAGTGAAGCTGATGCGCCCGGACGCCCGGAAAGCCGACGGCCGAGGGATCGGCGTCGCGAACGTGCACGAGCGGATCCGGCTTCACTTCGGTCCCGAGTTCGGACTGGTTTACGAAAGCGAGCCCGAGGAAGGGACGACGGTAACGGTGACGATTCCCGCCGTGGAGCCGCGCGAGGAAGAACGGTGCGACAAGGTCTCCGGCGAGCCGGAGGGGGGGAGGGAGGCCGCGCTCCCGACTCCCATATCCGCGAACCGGCCGGCGGGGCGGTTTATTACGCGACCGGCCGGTTCGCGGATATGGGAGTCGGGAGCGACAGGCCCCGCATCGTCGTCATCATCAAGGAATCGAAATCGATGGAGTTTTGGCAGGTGTTCGAGAGCGGGGCGGAAGCCGCGGCCAAGGAATTCGAAGCGGATATCGCGGTGATCGGGCCTGGCAAGGAAACCGACGTCGACGCGCAAATCGCGATGGCGGAGAAGGCGGCGTCCGAAAGGCCAGACGCGATCGTGCTCGCGGCGGCGGATTACAACCGTCTCGCGCCGGCCGCCGAATCGATCGGCAAGCTTGGCATCCCGCTGATCATGGCCGATTCGGCGGTGAACAGCGATCGCCCGAAAAGCTTTATCGCGACGGACAACGTGGCGGCGGGCGAAAAGGTCGGCCGATTGATGGCGGAGCAGCTGTCGGGCACCGGAGGAAAAGTCGCCGTCATCAGCTTCGTTCAAGGATCGGCGTCGCAAATCGACCGGGAGCGGGGCGTGCGCAACGCGCTGGAGAAGGCGCCGGGCGTCGAGGTAGTCGGCACGTTTTACAGCGACGGCATTGAACGGAAAGCCTACGAGACGACGCTCGAGCTGCTGAAGGAGCATCCCGATCTGAAGGGCATCGTCGGTCTGAACGAGGCGTCGTCCGTCGGCCCGGGAAAGGCGCTTCGCGACGCCGGCGCGGCCGGGCGGGTCAAGCTGGTCGGCTTCGACAGCTCGGTCGAGGAGGTCAAGCTGCTCGAAGAGGGCGTCATGCAGGGGACGATCGTGCAGCGGCCGTTCAATATGGGCTACCTGGGCGTCAAAACGGCGGTTCAAGCGATCCGGGGCGAGAAGGTGCCGGAGACGATCGACACGGGTTCCGTGATCATTACGAAGGCGAACATGTACGAGGACGAAAATCAAAAGCTGCTCTTCCCGTTCGTGGGAGAGTAGCTTTTTTCGCATTAGGCAAGCTGGGGGAGCGATCGTAAAATATTCGACTTTTTACGGAAGTTTTTCTATTCTTCTCGGAATTGAATCCGCTTACAATCAAGGCGTGAAGTTGAAATACCATGCCGGTTTCGACGGCGGGAAGGGGAGTGGCTTTGGAGATGAGCGAAATACGGGTCCGGATGGAGGACATCAGCAAATCGTTCCCCGGCGTCAAGGCGCTCGACCGGTGCCGGTTCGAGCTCCGGGCCGGCGAAGTGCACGCGCTCGTGGGCGAGAACGGCGCCGGCAAGTCGACGATGATGAAGGTTCTCACCGGGGTTTATACGAAAGATTCCGGATCGATCCGGTACATGGGGCGGGAGTTCGAGCCTGTCGGGACGAAAGCGGCGCAGGACGCGGGCATTATCATGATTCACCAGGAGCTCAACCTGGCGCAGGATTTGACCGTCGCGCAAAACATTTTCATCGGCCGGGAACCGCGGATTGCCGGATTGTTCCTCGACGAGAAGCGGCAGGAGCGGATGGCCCGGGAACTGCTGGACCGGCTGCGTCTGAACGTGGATCCGCGGGCGCCGGTGTCGAAGCTTACGGTCGCCAAGCAGCAGATGGTGGAAATCGCCAAGGCGCTCTCCTTCGACGCCAAGGTGCTGATCATGGACGAACCGACAGCCGCGCTGAGCGATTCGGAGATCGAGGACTTGTTCGCGATCGTCAACCGGCTTCGGCGGGAAGGCGTAGGGATCGTCTACATTTCCCACCGGATGGACGAACTGAAGACGATCGCGGACCGCATCACGGTGATGAGGGACGGCGCCTACATCGATACCGTTCACGCGACGGACGTGACGAGCGACCGGATCATTTCGATGATGGTCGGCCGGGAGTTCTATTACAGCAAGCGCTCCGACATCGCCTCCGGCGGCGGGGAGGTCGTCCTCGAGGCGAAGGGGCTCAGTCGGGGGAAGACGCTGAAAAACGTCGATTTCCGGCTGAAAAAAGGCGAAATTCTCGGTTTTGCCGGCCTGGTTGGGGCGGGGAGGACCGAAGTGGCGAGAGCGGTGTTCGGAGCGGACCCCGTGGATTCTGGGGACATTTACGTCCGCGGCAAAAAGGTCAAGCTCAGAAGCCCGTACGACGCGGTGCGCCACGGCATCGGCTATTTGTCCGAAGACCGCAAGCGGTTCGGCTGCATCGTCGACATGGACGTCAAGACGAACGCGACGATCGCCGCTCTCCGCTCGTTTTGCGGGCCGCTCGGCGTCATGAAGGACAAAGCGATCGCCGGATCGTCCGAAAGAACCGTCGAGAAGCTTCGGGTGAAAACGCCCGGAATCGGGCAGAAAATGAAGCTTCTGTCCGGCGGCAACCAGCAAAAAGTCGTCATCGGCAAATGGCTGACCCGCGACTGCGACATCCTCATTTTCGACGAGCCGACGCGAGGCATCGACGTCGGGGCCAAAAGCGAAATTTACAAGCTGCTCGACGAGCTTGCGGCGCAGGGCAAATCGATCATTATGATTTCTTCGGAGCTGCCGGAAATATTGCGGCTGAGTCACCGGATCGTCGTCATGTGCGAAGGGCGCATTACGGGCGAGCTCTCGCACGACGAAGCGTCCCAGGAAGCCATCATGCGTCTCGCCACGAAGCATATGGCGTAGGCCGGAGGCTTCGGGCGACAGAAACAACAAAGGGGGAAACGGATATGAATCCGTCCGTCGCAACGACCAAGGCGTCATCCCGCTTCCGCATTCCGCCGGGAGCGCTGCAGCAATTGCTGGCCTTTGCCAGCCTGATCGTTCTCGTTGTCGTGTTTTCGCTTTCCTCGGGCAATTTCCTGCAGTTTTCCAACATCGTCGGCATTTTGATGTCGACGGCGGTCATCGGCGTTTTGGCGCTCGGGTCCACGTTCGTCATCATTACCGGCGGCATCGACCTTTCGGTCGGCACCGTCATGACGCTAAGCGCCGTCATGACCGGAGTGTTCATCACATTTTGGGGAATGCCGGTGGCAGTCGGCGTCGTCGGGGGCATTTTGACCGGCGCGCTGTGCGGCTTTCTGTCCGGCGTCTTCGTCTCGAAGCTGAAAATTCCCCCGTTCATCGCGACGCTGGCGATGATGATGGTGGCCAAGGGACTTGCGCTCGTCATTTCCGGCGCCAAGCCGATTTATTTTACGGATCCGCACGCGACGAATTTCTCGCGAATTTCGCTCGGCAGCTTGCTCGGCATTCCATTCGCCGTGCTCGTCTTTTTCGGGGCGGCGATCGTCGGCGGTCTCGTGTTGTCCAAGACGATCGTCGGGAGGTACAATTTCGCGCTCGGCAGCAACGAGGAAGCGACCCGGCTTTCCGGCGTCAACGTCAACTTCTGGAAAATCGTCATTTATACGATCACCGGGACGTTTACGGGTCTCGCCGGCGTTCTCATCGCCTCGCGCCTGAACTCGGCGAATCCGGCTCTTGGCCAGGGCTACGAGCTGGAGGCGATCGCGGCCGTCGTCATCGGCGGCACCTCGCTCAGCGGGGGCAAGGGGACGATCGTCGGCACGGTGATCGGCGCCCTCATCATGAGCGTGCTCACCAACGGTCTCCGCATTTTGTCGGTGCCCCAGGAATGGCAGACGGTCGTCGTTGGCCTGGTCATTTTACTGGCGGTATATACGGACATTTTGCGCCGCCGGAAATCGGCGTAACGGTCCGGCGCGGCTTCCGCCGTCCGGCGAGCCGGGCGGGGAAGCGAAGGCCGCTTTTGAAGCGGCTGCGGACCTTCATCAATCATATCTTGTTGCCTTGACAGGGACAAAAAGGGGAGAAAACGGGGATGAGAAAAACATTCGGGAAATTCGTTGCCGGCGCGTCGGCTCTGGCGCTGTTGGGGTCGCTGCTCGCCGCCTGCGGGACGAACGCTTCGCAGAACGCCTCCGGGGGCGCCGGGGAAGCCGGAGGAGACGGCGGCAAAATGTATATTCCGATCGTATCCAAAGGCTTCCAGCACCAGTTTTGGCAGGCGGTCAAGCAGGGGGCCGAGAAGGCGGCCGCGGAGCTGAACGTCGAAATCACGTTCGAAGGGCCGGAGTCCGAATCCCAGGTCGACAAGCAAATCGAAATGTTGCAGGTCGCGCTTGACAAAAAGCCGGACGCCATCGGCTTCGCGGCGCTTGACAGCAAAGCCTCGGCTCCGCTGCTGGAGCAGGCGAAGGCGAATGACATTCCGGTCGTCGCCTTCGATTCCGGCGTGGAAAGCGACATCCCGGTCGCGACCGCGGCGACCGACAATATCGCCGCCGCGGGACTTGCCGCGGACAAGATGGCCGAGCTGATCGGCGGCGAGGGCGAAATCGCGATGATCGTGCACGATCAGACGAGCCGTACCGGCGTCGACCGCCGCGACGGCTTCAAAAACCGGATCGAGGAGAAATACCCGAACATCAAAATCGTCGACATTCAGTACGGCGGCGGCGATCATCTGAAGTCGACGGACCTGGCGAAGGCGATCATGCAGGCGCATCCGAATCTGAAAGGCTTCTTCGGGGCGAACGAAGGCTCGGCCATCGGCGTCCTGAACGCCGTCAAGGAAATGAACATGCAAGGCAAAATCACGATTATCGGATACGATTCGGGCAAACAGCAGATCGACGCGATCAAAAACGGCGAAATGGCCGGCGCTATTACGCAAAATCCGATCGGCATCGGCTATGAAACAGTCAAGGCGGCCGTCGCGGCGGCAAAGGGCGAAACCGTCGAACCGAACATCGACACCGGATTTTTCTACTACGACAAATCGAACATCGACAACGAAGAGATCAAGGCCGTTTTGTACGAATAGAAGCCTGAGGGATGCCATGCCAAAGTCCGGCGGGCATGAAAGCAAGAGAGGCGGCGAAGGGAACATGAACGTGGAATTTTACATCGATACGGCGGATCTCGCGCAAATTCGGGAGGCGATGTCGTGGGGCGTGCTCGACGGGGTGACGACCAACCCGTCGATCGTCGCCCGGGAAAAGCGCGGCTTCGAGGAGCTGATCCGGGATATCGGGCGCGCGACGACCGGCAAGGTGTGGTGCGAAGCCGTCGGCGCGAATGCCGACGCCATGGTCGAGGAAGCGCGGGCCTTCCGGCAATGGGCCGACCGCGTCGTCGTCAAGCTGCCGATGGGCGCGGAGGGTGTCAAGGCGGCGAGCCGGCTGGCGAAAGAAGGCATCGAGACGAACATGACGCTCGTCTACTCGGTCGGCCAGGCGGTGCTGGCGGCCAAAGCAGGAGTTCAATACGTCAGTCCCTACCTCGGGCGTGTCGACGACGTCGCCTGGTCGGGAGCCGAGCTGATCGGCGGCATCGCGAGAACGTTCTCGCGCCTTAGCCTTCCGACGAAGGTGATCGCGGCCAGCGTCCGCGGGCCGCAGCAGGTGCTGGATATGCTGAATCTCGGCGTCCACGCGGTGACGACGTCCTACCCTGTTTGGGCGGCCATGATGAAGCATCCGATGACCGATATCGGGCTGGAGGGCTTTATGCGGGACTGGAAGGAAGCCGGATTATAGCCTGCCGGCGCGTTGTGGATCGCATGGCCGGTTCGGGCCGCCTGGAGCTGGACGTTCCGCGGCCGAACCGGCCTTTCGCTTGCAATTAGGAGGTAGACGATTCGAATCTGGGGGTGAATTCGGCAATGCCGCGCTATATTATGGCTCATGATTTGGGAACGTCCGGTCACAAATGCTCGGTGTTCGACGAGACCGGGCATGCGGTCGCGTGGGCTTCCTTGGCCTATCCGACTTATTACGGGGAGGGCGGCGAAGCCGAGCAGCATCCCGACGACTGGTGGGATGCCGTCGTCCGCTCGACGCGCCTCGTGCTGGACCGCGTCCGGCCATCCGACATCGCCGCGGTCGGCTTCAGCGCTCACATGATGGCCGTCTGTCCGGCGGACCGCTGCGGCCGCCCGCTCGGCCGGGCCCTCATTCACGCGGATACGCGCAGCGCTCCTCTTGCGGGCGAAGCGTTCCGGCTGCTTGACTCCGACCGTTTGTACGAGCGGACGGGCAACCGGCTCGACAGCCGCTATCCGCTGCTCAAGCTGATGTGGCTCAAGCGCCGCCGTCCCGACGCATATCGCGAGGCGGCGTACTTTTTGCAGCCGAAAGATTATCTTGCGGGGCGCATGTCCGGGACGTTCGGCGTCACCGATTATTCGGACGCCTCGCTGACCGGGATTTTCGACATTCACGGCTGCCGCTGGGACGACGGGATCGCGGAGGCGTTCGGCATCGACCGGGCGAAACTGCCGGACATCGTGCCGTCGGCGACGCTCGTCGGCGGCGTAACGGCGGAAGCGGCGGCGGAAACCGGGCTCGCGCCGGGCACGCCGGTCGCGCTCGGAGGCGGCGACGGCTCGTGCGCCGCGCTCGGCGCCGGCGCGATCGCGCCGGGGGAAGCGTACGTCTATATCGGGACGACCGCCTGGGTGTCTCGCGCGGCCGCGGCGCCGGCAGCGGACGAAAAAAAACGGATTTTCACGATGTGCGGACCGGAGGCCGGGCTGTACTACGGAATCGGGACGATGCAGGCGGCCGGGGCCGCCCATCAATGGGCGGCGCGGGAGCTCGGCTCGCGCGGGGCGCCGCAGGAGGACCCGTATGTACGGTTGGAGGAAGAAATCGGGCGGCTGCCATGGGGCTCGAACGGCCTCGTGTTCCATCCGTATTTGCAAGGCGAGCGGTCTCCGGTCTGGAACGAGGAGGCGCGAGGCCTGTTTTTCGGCCTGGAATCGGGTCACACCCGGTTCCATATGGCGCGGGCGGTGATGGAGGGGGTCGGATACGGGCTGCGCTCGATCGCCGAGGCGCTTCGGGGAACCGAACCCGCGGCCTGCTACGCGGCGATCGGCGGCGGCATGAAAAGCCCGGCGTGGCGGGAAATCGTCGCATCCGCCCTTGACGCGCCGATCCGGGTGCCGGCCCAAACGGAGGCGGCGACGTCGCTCGGCGCCGCGATGGCGGCCGGGGTGGCCGTCGGCATGTACGCGGATTATGCGGACGCCCGGCGCCGGTTCGCGCGGGAGACGGCCGAAGTCGCGCCGAAGGCCGACCGCGGGCGGGTGCTGGAAGGATACCGGCTTTACGTCGAGCTTTACGAAAGGCTGCGCGATTTGTACCCGCGTCTGCGGACGCTTCGCGGCTATTGATTCTTCAGGCACGATATGGTATAGTATCATGCAGTGTGAAAAAACGCACGCCGTTCAATTTCGCCGGCGGTGCTCTTCCTAGGTTCCTGCAAGGGGAGTTCCGGCGAAAGACGCGAAGCGGCGGAGGAGATTCACCTAAAACCATTTTACGGAGGTGCAGGAAAGATGGCAGTTATTTCCATGAAACAGCTTTTGGAAGCAGGGGTACACTTCGGACACCAAACCCGTCGCTGGAACCCGAAAATGGCGAAGTACATCTTTACCGAACGGAACGGCATTTACATTATCGACCTGCAAAAAACGGTCAAAAAAGTCGACGAAGCTTACAATTTCGTACGCCAGCTCGCCGAGCAGGGCGGAACGATGCTGTTTGTCGGCACGAAGAAGCAAGCGCAAGATTCCGTTAAAGAAGAAGCGGAGCGCAGCGGTCAATTTTACATCAACCAACGCTGGCTGGGCGGCACCCTGACGAACTTCTCGACGATTCAAAAGCGGACCGACCGTCTGCACCAGTTGGATAAATGGGAAGAAGACGGCACGTTCGAACGCCTTCCGAAGAAGGAAGTCATCATTCTCCGCAAGGAAAAAGAACGTCTCGAAAAGTTCCTCGGCGGCATCAAGAACATGCGCAAGCTGCCTGACGCGCTGTTCATCATCGATCCGCGCAAAGAACGCATCGCCGTGGCCGAAGCCCGCAAGCTCGGCATTCCGATCGTCGGCATCGTCGATACGAACTGCGATCCGGACGAGATCGATTACATCATCCCGGGCAACGACGACGCGATCCGCGCTGTGAAGCTGTTGACGTCCAAAATGGCCGACGCCATCGTCGAAGCGCATCAAGGCGAAGAGACGACGGCTTAAGCGAAGCGATCACAGGGCGGTCAGAAGAGAACCTTCTTGCCGCCCTTTTTTTACGAAACATAAGCATCTTTAAAAACGAAACATACGATCAGGAGGTTGTTGGGCGTGGCAGTGAATGCAGCAGACGTAAAAACGCTCCGCGAAAGAACCGGAGCCGGCATGTTGGATTGCAAAAAAGCGTTGGAAGAAGCGGGCGGTGACCTGACCAAGGCGGCGGAGCTTCTGCGCGAAAAGGGTCTTGCGGCAGCCGCCAAAAAAGGCGACCGCGTCGCGACGGAAGGCCGCGTGGAGTCGTACATTCACGGCGCCGGCCGCATCGGCGTGCTCGTCGAGGTCAACTGTGAGACCGACTTCGTGGCGATGACCGACCAGTTCAAGGAATTCGTCCGCGACCTGGCGATGCACATCGCCGCGGCGAACCCGAAATACGTCCGCCGCGAAGAAGTGCCGCAAGGCGATCTGGACAAGGAGCGCGAAATTCTCCGCAACCAGGCGCTCAACGAAGGCAAGCCGGAGAAGATCGTCGACAAGATGGTCGAAGGCCGCCTGAACAAGTACTACGAAGAAAACGTGCTGCTTGAGCAATCGTTCGTCAAAGATCCGGACAAAACGGTTCAAACGCTGCTCAACGAAAAAATCGCGACGATCGGCGAGCAAATTTCGATCCGCCGTTTCGTCCGTTTCGAGCTGGGCGAAGGCATGGAAAAGAAACAAGACAACTTCGTCGATGAAGTTATGGCCCAAGTGAAAGCATAAAGCAGCATTTCGTCCAACCAAGGGGAACACGCCGTGTTCCCTTTTTTCGAGGGGCTTAAAGCCGTTCCGGCGCCAGGGCAATCGAAAGAAATAGAACCAGTGGAGGTACAAACGTTGAATCGTCCCGTTTACAAACGCGTCGTATTGAAAGTCAGCGGAGAGTCGCTTGCCGGCCAGAACGGCTACGGAATCGACGCCGCGACCATTTTGTCGATTGCCGAACAAGTCAAGGAAGTCGTCGAGCTTGGCGTGGAAGTCGCCATCGTCTGCGGCGGCGGCAACATCTGGCGGGGCATTTCCGGCAGCCAAAAAGGCATCGACCGGGCCACCGCGGATTATATGGGCATGCTGGCCACCGTCATGAACTCGCTTGCCCTTCAGGACGCGTTGGAGCAAATCGACGTGCCGACGCGGGTGCAGACCTCCATCGCCATGCAGCAAATCGCCGAGCCTTACATTCGCCGCAGGGCGATCCGCCATCTGGAAAAGGGCCGCGTCGTCATTTTCGCCGCCGGAACCGGCAATCCGTTTTTCTCGACGGACACGACGGCTGCGCTGCGCGCCGCCGAAATCGAAGCCGAAGTCATTCTGATGGCGAAAAACAAGGTCGACGGCGTCTACAGCGCCGACCCGTTCAAGGACGCGAACGCGCAAAAATACGAGCAATTGACGTATATGGACGTGTTGAACAAAAATCTCGGCGTCATGGATTCTACGGCATCATCCCTATGCATGGACAACAACATTCCGCTGCTTGTGTTTGCCATTACCGAAAAAGGAAACATTAAACGTGCCGTCCTCGGCGAGAAAATCGGCACGATTGTGAAGGGGAGCGTGAACTAAAAGTGCCTCAAGCGATCAAGAAAAACGCGGAAGAGCGGATGGAAAAAGCGATCGGAGCGTTGAAGCGGGATTTGGCGACGCTCAGGGCCGGCCGCGCGTCGGCCGCCATTCTGGAACGCGTGCAGGCCGAGTACTACGGAGCGATGACGCCCGTCAACCAGCTCGGTACGATCAACACGCCGGATTCCCGCACGCTGATCATCCAGCCGTGGGACAAGTCCGCCCTCGCCGCGATCGAAAAGGCGATCCTGAAGTCCGATCTCGGCCTTACGCCGGCCAATGACGGTTCGATCATCCGCATCGTCATTCCGCCGCTGACGGAGGAGCGCCGGGCCGACCTCGTCAAATCGACCAAAAAATTCGGCGAAGAGGCGAAGGTCGCCATTCGCAACATTCGCCGCGACGCCAACGACGAAATCAAGAAAAAAGAAAAAGGCGAAATTTCCGAGGACGAATCCCGCCGCCATCAGGAAGACGTTCAGAAGCTGACAGACCGCTTCACGGCGGAAGTGGACAAAATTCTCGCCGCCAAAGAAAAGGAAATAATGGAAGTTTAATCGTTATCGACCCCATCGACCGGTGGGGTTTATTGTTCATCAGGGGGAAAGACCATGATCAATCCTTTCCGCGGCGGTTTGTTCCGCAAGCAGCAAGACGACGGCACGGAAGCGGATAAGCGGTCCGTCCGGGAAGACGGGTTGCCGGAAACGGATAACGTGCCTCAGCATGTCGCCATCATCATGGACGGCAACGGGCGTTGGGCGAAGGAACGGGGCTTGCCACGGATTGCCGGCCACCACAGCGGAATGAAGGCGGTCAAGCGCATTACGAAGGCGGCCGACCGCATCGGGGTCCGCTATTTGACGATGTACGCCTTTTCGACGGAAAACTGGAAGCGGCCCAAGTCGGAAGTGGAATTTTTGATGAAGCTGCCCCAGGAGTTTTTGTCGCTCGAGCTGGACGAATTGATCGAAAACAACGTTCAGGTGCGCATGATGGGGCTGCAGGACTTGCTTCCCGATCATACGCTGAGCGCGGTCGACGAAGCGGTCCGAAAGACGAAAAACAATACGGGACTCGTACTTAATTTTGCGTTGAATTACGGCGGGCGAACGGAGCTCGTGCAGGCCGCGCGGCAGTTGGCCCGCAAGGCCGCGTCCGGTCAATTGGACCCGGACGCCATCGACGAGGAAACGTTCCGTTCGTGCCTGCTGTCGAGCGACTTGCCGGATCCCGATCTGCTCATTCGGACGAGCGGCGAAATCCGGCTGTCGAATTTCATGCTCTGGCAGCTGGCATACAGCGAATTTTGTTTCGTGGACGCCTATTGGCCCGATTTTTCGGATCGGCATTTTTATGACGCGATTTGCGAATACCAACGGCGGGCGCGTCGTTACGGGGGGCTCTGACCGGATGGGTCAACGCATTGTGACGGGGGTTGTCGCGGGCGCGGGCTTTCTCGCGCTGCTGTATGTCGGAAGCGGGTATTATTCCGCCCTGCTGGCGCTGCTGGCCCTTATCGGGTTTTTCGAGTTCGTCCGGCTCAACGGAATGCCGCCCGCGCGGCTCGATGTCGCGATCGGCTATGCCGCCGTGCTGCTGCTGGCGCTGCCGACGCTCCCGTTCGGCTGGCAGCCGCCTTCCGTCGCGACGGTCGCATGGCTCGCGATGCTGGCATTCCTCGCCGCGACGGTGCTCAGCAAAAACCAAATAGACCTCGGGCACGCGGCTCTGCTGCTGCTCGGCGTTTTTTACATCGGTCTCGGTTTCCGCTATATGTCGGCGACCCGGGAGCTCGAGCACGGCCTGTTCTGGTCGCTGCTCGCGTTTTTTTGCATTTGGGGCTCCGATGCCGGGGCGTACTTCGTCGGCAAGGCGATCGGCAAGCGCAAGCTGTGGCCGGCCATCAGCCCGAACAAGACGGTGGAAGGCGCGATCGGCGGCCTTGCGGTCGCGGCGGCCTGCGGAGTCGCCTTCGCCTTGGTCCGGCCGGAGCTGCTCTCGATCGGAAGGGCGCTCGCGATCGCCGTCTGCGCCGCCGCGGGCGGAACGCTGGGCGATTTAATCCAGTCCGCCTACAAACGGCTGAGAGGCGTCAAGGATTCCGGCGCGCTGCTCCCCGGCCACGGCGGGGCGCTCGACCGGACCGACAGCTGGATCGTCGTCTTCCCGCTGCTGCACGTTTTATCGCTGCTGCCGGTTTAAGCTGCCGACGCGGCCTGTTCATGTTTCGGATACATACAAGAAAGACGGAGGAAATCGCATGGCGAAGAAATTGGCTGTCCTCGGCAGCACGGGCTCGATCGGCACGCAAACGCTGGATGTCGTCGCCGGCGATCCCGACAGCTACGAAATTACGGGGCTCGCGGCCGGACGGAACATTCGGCTGCTGCTGGAGCAAGCCCGCCGGTTTCGCCCGAAGCTGGTGTCGGTCGCGACCCGGGAGCTCGCCGAAGAAATTCGCCCCGGCTTGCCGCCGGGCACGAAAGCCGTTTACGGCGAAGAGGGGCTCATCGAAGCGGCGGCCGGGTCCGGCGCCGACTATGCGGTGTGCGCGCTGGTCGGCAGCCTCGGCCTGAAATCGACATTGGCCGCCATCGACGCCGGGCTGTCGATCGGCCTGGCCAACAAGGAATCGCTCGTCGCGGCCGGACATATCGTCACAAAACGCGCGCGCGACAAGGGCGTGACGATTTATCCGATCGACAGCGAGCATTCGGCCATTTTTCAGTGCCTGAACGGGGAAGACGGCCGCGCCGTCAAGCGCCTGGTCATCACGGCTTCCGGCGGAAGCTTTCGCGACCGGACGCGGGACGAGCTTGCGGACGTGACGGTCGCCGACGCCCTGAAGCATCCGAACTGGTCGATGGGCGCCAAAATCACGATCGATTCCGCGACGATGGTCAACAAAGGCCTGGAAGTCATCGAGGCCCACTGGCTGTTCGACCTTCCGTACGACAGGATCGACGTGCTGCTACATCCGGAAAGCATCGTGCATTCGATGGTCGAATTTACCGATACGAGCGTCATCGCCCAGCTCGGCAACCCGGATATGCGGGTGCCGATCCAATACGCGCTTACGTATCCGGCCCGCAAGCCATCGCCGGCTTCCCCGCTCGATCTGGCGAAAGCCGGCACGCTGCATTTTCGCGAAATGGATTTCGAGCGTTACCCCTGCCTGAGACTCGCTTACGAGGCGGGGCGGGCGGGCGGCACGGCGCCCGCCGTGTTCAACGCGGCCAACGAGGCGGCCGTGGCGCGTTTTCTGAAAGGGGAAATTCCTTTTCTGGCCATCGAGACGATCATCGAACGGATGCTTCGGGAGCACCGGACGATCGGAGATCCGGACCTGGAGACGATTTTGTCCGTCGACGAGCGGACGCGCGCCGAAGCGGCCGTTCTCCGATAAAATTGCGACTGATAGCCTACCGATCCCGTATTCTCTTGTAACGGCCTGGAGAATAATGATAATCTAAGGACAGCCGTCACAGGCATCGGGGGTTGAACAACGATATGGAAATGATTCAAATCGTATTATTGACCGTGCTCGTTTTTTTCCTGCTTGTTTCGATTCATGAATTCGGTCATTTCTATTTTGCCAAACGGGCGGGCATTCTCGTTCGCGAGTTTGCGATCGGCTTCGGACCGAAGCTGTTTTCGATCAAACGAGGCGAAACCCGGTTCACGTTGCGCTTGCTGCCCGTCGGCGGCTTCGTGCGGATGGCCGGCGAAGATCCGGAAGTCGTCGAGGTGCAGCCGGGGCAGACGATCGGCGTTCGCGTCAAGGAAGACAAGGTTGCGAAGCTGTATTTGGATAAGCTGGACGAAAGGTCCAATATCGTTCTCGGCGAAGTGAAGTCGCTCGATTTGGAAAAGGAGCTTTACGTCGCGCTCGACGTCGACGGCGAGGAACAGCGCTACGCCCTGCATCCGCAGGCGATGATCGTCTCGAGAGGGCAGGAGACGCAGATCGCGCCGGCCGACCGGCAGTTCAACGGCGTCTCCCCGGGCAAGCGGGCCATGGCGATTTTCGCCGGCCCGATGATGAATTTCGTGCTCGCGTTCGTGCTTTTCGCCGTTTATCTGCAGCTTGCCGGCGTTCCCGTAGAAAATTCGTCCAAAGTGTTCGTCAGCGGACTCGAATCCGGGATGGCGGCGGAGCAGGCGGGACTTCGGGAAGGCGACTGGATCAAAAAGGTGAACGACGTCCCGGTCGAAGGCGACAGCACCGCGCTCGTCGAGCAAATCCAGGCGTCGGCCGGCAAGCCGATGAACTGGGTGGTCGAGCGGGACGGAGCGGAAGTGACCGTTGCCGTTACCCCGGACGAAGAAACCGGGAAGGTCGGCATTTATTTGAGTCCGGAAATGCGCCGCGCGGGCTTCGGCGAAACGATTTCGTTCGCGGGGACGACGATGGTCGATATGACGGGCCGGATTTTCGAAGGCTTTCGAAAGCTCATCTTCGGGGAATTCAAATTGGACGACCTGGGAGGCCCGGTCCGGACGGCCGAGATGACGGGCCAGATCGCCAAGCAGGGCATTCCGGAGCTTACCTCCTGGGCGGCCGTATTGAGTTTGTATTTGGGGATTTTCAACCTGCTGCCCATTCCGGCGCTCGACGGCAGCCGCCTGCTCTTCATCGGACTTGAAGCGGTCCGCGGACGGCCCGTCGACCCGAATCGGGAAGGGCTCATTCATTTTATCGGCTTCGCGATGATCATGCTGCTCATGATCGTCGTCACGTACAACGACATTTTGCGTTTGGTCAAAAATTAAGCTAGCTTCCGGGGGGCAGAGAAACCGCCATGTCGAAGGACAAAGCGTTTGTTACCGAAATAACGCCGCAAGGCGAAGATTTCAGCCGTTGGTATATCGACGTTATCAAGAAAGCCGAACTGATGGATTACTCGCCGGTGCGCGGCTGCATCGTTTTCCGTCCGGACGGCTACGAACTGTGGGAAAACATGCAGCGAGAGCTGGATCGCCGCTTTAAGGACACCGGCCATCGCAACGCGTATTTTCCGCTGTTCATCCCGGAAAGCTTTTTCCAGAAGGAAAAAGAGCACGTCGAAGGCTTTAATCCGGAGCTGCCGTGGGTAACCGAGGCGGGGGGAGAAAAGCTGGAGGAGCGACTCGCCATTCGGCCGACGTCGGAAACGATGATCGGTCATATGTACGCGAAGTGGATCAATTCGTACCGCGATCTGCCGCTGCTCGTCAACCAGTGGGCCAACGTCGTGCGCTGGGAGAAGCGGACGCTGCCGTTTTTGCGCACGAGCGAGTTTTTGTGGCAGGAAGGGCATACGGCGCACGAGGACGAGGCGGACGCCCGCAAGGAAACGATGACGATGCTGGACGTCTATACCGACTTCGTCGAAAACGTGCTGGCCATTCCGGTCATCAAGGGGCAGAAGACGCCTTCGGAAAAATTCGCCGGAGCGGTCGACACGTATTCGATCGAGGCGATGATGAAGGACGGCAAGGCGGTGCAGGCGGGAACGTCGCACTATTTGGGCACGAATTTCGCCGTCGCGTTCGACATCAAGTATTTAAGCCGCGAAAATACGCAGGAGTTTTGCCATACGACGTCCTGGGGCGTCAGCACCCGGCTCATCGGCGCGCTCATCATGGTGCACGGCGACGACCGCGGGCTCGTCATGCCGCCGAAGGTGGCGCCGACGCAGGTGATCATGATTCCGATCGGCCCGCCGAAAACGCGGGAAGCGGTCATCGCCAAAACCGACGAGCTTTACGCGCAGCTCAAAGCCGCCGGCGTCCGCGTCCGCGTCGACGACCGCTCGGACGTATCGCCCGGCTGGAAGTTCAACGAATACGAAATGCGGGGCATTCCGCTGCGGCTGGAGCTTGGACCGCGGGACCTCGAGAACGGCGTCTGCGTGCTCGTCTCCCGCGTCACCGGCGAGAAAAAGCAGGTGCCGCTGGACAACCTCGTCGCCGAAGTTCAGGCGCTGCTCGACCAGGTTCACGGCGAAATGTTCAACCGCGCCGCCGCTTTCCGCGAGGAGCATTCGTTCTCGGTCGAGACGCTGGACGAGCTGAAAGGCTCGCTCGAGGAGAAGCGCGGCTTCGCGCTGGCGGGCTGGTGCGGTTCGGAGGCCTGCGAGAAGCAGGTGAAGGACGAAACGGGGGCCACGAGCCGGAACATCCCGTTCGAGCCGGCCGAGAAGAAGACCAAATGTCTCGTTTGCGGTTCGGATGCAAAGCATACGGTCGTCTTCGCCAAAGCCTATTAATCGTTGCGGCAAAGCCTAGAGTACGGCCGGCTTTCCGGTGCACACGCACGCGGGGGCCGGCTTTTTAGCATTGATGGCGTAATGCCGATGGGGTAAAATAGATTGCGAGAGTCGGTCCGGCGGACGGACGCCCGGCAATCGCAAGGCCTCCGGATCATGACGGTGCGTTTGGCGCGAGGCATGCGCCTTGCCTCCATAGAAGCGGAGGCTTTTGTTTTTTCATGGGAAAAAAAGGAGGGATTTCGGATGCAGCCGAGTACGGACCGGAGAAAGAGGTTCGAGCTATTGCTGGAACAGGCCGAAATACCGGTCGATTGGATCAATTCCTATTTCCAGGACGGTTACATAGAGAAGGTGGAAGTGAGCAAGGCGAAGAAAACGTGGACGTTTCACTTCGTGAAGAAGACGCTCGTGCCCGCCGCCGTTTACGGAGGGTTCAGTTCTCGCGTCGCCGCCAAGCTGGGGCATCTTGCGAACATCGCCATGGTCACGCGCTACGAGGAATCGGTGCGGACGGACGAACTGCTCAGCGATTGCTGGCCGCTGTTCGTCGAGTGGATGCAGTCGGAGTTCGCCTCGGTCAACGGCTGGCTGGCCAAAGCCCGGCACCATGCGGAAGGGGACCTGCTGACGGTTACGCTCATGGACGAGCTGGGGCTGGAGATGGCCCGAAAGAAAAACGTCGAAGCCCATGCCGTCCGCTTTTTCGAGGAGCGGTTCGGCCGCAAGTGCCGGGTCAAGCTCGTGGCGGGAGAGTCGCGGCAGGAATTTTACGAGGAGTTCGCCGCGAAGCTGCAGGAAGAGGAGCGGCAAGCGATTCAAAAGCTGATGGAAAGCTCGGCCCCCGAGCCGGCCGCCGCGGGCGACGAGCCGCCGCAGTCGCTTCAGTACGGCTATGAGATCAAGGACGACCCGGTCCCGATTCAAAATATCGTCGAAGAAGAGAAAAAAATCGCGATACAGGGCCTCGTCTTCGGCCACGAGACGAAGGAGCTGCGCAACGGCAGCACGCTCTATCAATTTTTCGTCACCGATTACACGGACTCGATCGCCGTCAAGATGTTCGGCAAGACGAAGGAAGACAACAAGGTTCTCGCGCTGATCGCCAACGGCAAATGGCTGAAGCTGCGCGGCCGGGTCGAATACGACCGGTTTCTGAACCCGCCGGAGCTCGTCATGATGCCGAGCGACGTGAAGGAAGTGCCGCCCCCGCCCGCCCGCAAGGACGAAGCGGAGGAAAAGCGCGTCGAGTTCCATCTGCATACGACGATGAGCACGATGGATGCGGTCACGCCCGTCGACGTTTACATCAAGACGGCCGCCAAATGGGGACACAAGGCGATTGCGGTGACGGACCACGGCAACGTGCAGTGCTTCCCGGACGCCGCCAAAGCCGGCAAAAAAAACGGCATCAAGGTCATGTACGGCATCGAGGCGAACGTCGTCAATGACGCGGTGCCGATGGTGCTGATGCCGCGCGCGGAACGGCTGGAGGACGCGACCTACGTCGTGTTCGACATCGAGACGACCGGCCTGTCCGTCACCGCGAACAAAATCATCGAAATCGCCGGCGTCAAGATGAGCGGGGGCAAGGAGCTGGACCGGTTTTCGACGTTCGTCAACCCGCACGAGCCCATCCCTTACAACATCCAGCAGTTGACGAACATTACGGACGAGATGGTGCGGGATGCGCCCGAGCTCGAGCCGAAGCTGAAGGAATTCGTCGAATTCGTCGGCGACGCCGTGCTTGTCGCGCACAACGCGCGGTTCGATATCGGGTTCATCCAGGAAAACTGCAAGCGAATCGGTTTGCCGCAGCTGACGAATCCGGTGCTCGATACGCTCGAGCTGGCGAGATTCCTCCACCCGACGATGAAAAACCACCGGCTGAACACGCTCGCGGCCTTGTACAAGGTAAGCCTCGAGAACCACCACCGGGCGATCGACGATACGATCGCGCTCGCCGGCATATTGAACGGCCTGATCAAGGACTCGGTCGCGAGGGGCGTGACGGAGCTCGCCAAGCTCAATTCCGTAAACGTCGACAGCTGGAAAACGACGCGGCCGTTTCACTGCGGCATTTACGCGCTCAACGCCCAAGGCAAAAAAAATCTGTTCAAGCTCGTCTCGCTGTCGCATACCGATTACTTCCACCGCGTCGCCTGCATTCCGCGGAGCAAGCTGATCGAAATGCGGGAAGGCCTGCTCGTCGTTTCCGGATGCGAGAAGGGCGAACTGTACGAAACGGTGCTGAACAAATCGGAGGAGGAAGCCGAGGACGTCGCCGCGTTCTATGACGTGCTCGAAATCCAGCCGCTCGATTTTTACATGCACCTGCTGGACAAAGGGCTGGTCGGCAGCCGCGCCGAGCTGGAGGAATCGCTGCGCCGCATTTGCCGGATCGGCTACAAGCTCGGCAAGCCGGTCATCGCCACGGGCAACGTGCATTACCTCGAGCCTCGCGACAAGCTTTACCGGGACATTACGATTCACGGGATTACCGGCTTCAGCCCGCTGAAGGACCAGCGCAAGCCGGACGCGCACTTCCGGACGACGCAGGAAATGCTGGATGCGTTCTCCTTCCTCGGAAAGGACAAAGCGTACGAAGTGGTCGTCCGCAATCCGAACGAGCTGGCCGACCGTTTCGAGGACATCGCCATGTTCCCCGACAAGCTGTACACGCCGATCATCGAAGGGGCGGACGACGAAATCCGCAATACCTGCTACGAAACGGCGAAGTCGATGTACGGGGAGCCGCTGCCGGACATCGTCGTCCAGCGGCTGGAGAAGGAGCTCGTGCCGATTATCAAGTACGGCTTTTCGGCGAACTACCTCATTTCCGAGCGGCTCGTCAAAAAGTCGAACCAGGACGGCTATCTCGTCGGCTCGCGGGGATCGGTCGGCTCATCGGTCGTCGCGACGTTTCTCGGCATATCCGAGGTCAACCCGCTGCCGGCGCACTATTTGTGCCGCAATCCGGAGTGCAAGCACAGCGAATGGATTACGGACGGCAGCGTGCCCAGCGGCTTCGACCTGCCGGACAAGCCATGTCCGAACTGCGGCACGATGATGCGGGGCGAAGGCCAGGACATTCCGTTCGAAACGTTCCTCGGCTTCAAAGGCGACAAGGTGCCCGATATCGATTTGAACTTTTCGGGCGAATACCAGCCGCATGCGCACAACTACACGAAGGTGCTGTTCGGGGAGAAAAACGTGTTCCGGGCGGGCACGATCGGCACCGTGGCCGAGAAGACGGCTTACGGCTTCGCGCGAAAATACCAGGAGGACCACGGCAAATCGTGGCGCGGCGCGGAATTGAACCGGCTCGCCTCCGGCTGCACGGGCGTCAAGCGCAGCACCGGCCAGCACCCGGGCGGCATCGTCGTCGTGCCCGATTACATCGAAGTCGAGGACATTACGCCGGTGCAATACCCGGCGGACGACACGAGCTCCGAATGGAAGACGACGCATTTCGACTATCACGCGTTCGACGCGAACCTGCTGAAGCTCGATATTCTGGGACACGACGACCCGACGATGATGCGGATGCTCCAGGACTTGACCGGCGTCGATCCGACGACGATTCCGATGAACGATCCGAAGGTGATGAGCATCTTCAACTCGGTCGAGGCGCTCGGCGTCACGCCGCAACAGATCCGCACGCCGGTCGCCACCTACGGGGTTCCCGAGATGGGGACCCGGTTCGTCCGGCAAATGCTCGAGGAGACGAAGCCTTCGTCGTTCGCGGATTTGCTTCAAATTTCCGGACTGTCCCACGGAACGGGCGTCTGGCTCGGCAATGCGCAGGAACTGATCAAAAACGGCACCTGCACGATCAAGACCGTCATCGGCTGCCGCGACGACATTATGCTGTTCCTGATTTACAAGGCGGGCATGGACGCTTCGCTCGCGTTCAAAATTACCGAAAGCGTCCGGAAGGGCAAGGGACTGACGCCCGAATGGATCGAGGAAATGAAGCGGTGCGGCGTTCCGCAGTGGTACATCGATTCGTGCCTGCGCATCGAGTACATGTTCCCGAAGGCGCACGCCGCCGCTTACGTCATTTCGGCCGTGCGCACCGCATTTTTCAAATTGTATTATCCGATCGAGTTTTACGCGACCTATTACTCCGTGCGCGCCGCCGATTTCGACGTCGACCTGTTCTGCCAGGGATACGATGCCATCCTGAAGACGCTGATCGAGATCGAGGCGAAAGGCTTTCAGGCGACGCCGAAGGAAAAGGCGATGATTTCGATTTTGGAGATGGGGCTGGAAATGACGGCGCGCGGCTTCCGCTTCAAGCCGATCGATTTGTACCGTTCGGACGCGACGCGCTTCATCATCGACGGGGACTCGCTCATCCCGCCGTTCTCGGCGATCGCCGGCATCGGCGAAAACGCGGCGAAAAATATCGCGGCGTCGCGGGAGGACGGAGAATATTTGTCCGTCGAGGACTTCCAGCAGCGATCGAAAGCGAGCAAGACGATCGTCGAGGTGCTCGCCGGCATGGGATGCTTCCGCGGACTGCCGGAATCGAACCAGCTCAGCCTGTTCTGAAGATAAGCGGTCCCCGGGCGGACGGTAAAATCAGGTTGCCAGCCCGCGACAGGTTATGGTATATTATTTTTGGTAATCATGTGGATATCACTGTCTGCAGAAGAGTGGGGAAACCCACTCTTTCCGTTTTGCCAAGGGCCTTTTTCGGTATGCGCGGCGGCGGAAAGCGGACGATCCATTTGAAGCAATCGGGAGGGTCACACATTTGAGCGCACCGAAAATCAAATCCGCCGTCGAGGAGCTGGCGACGCCGTATCTGGAAGAGAACGGCTTCCAACTGGTGGACGTGGAATATGTGAAGGAAGGCGGCAATTGGTTCCTGCGCGTATTCGTGGACAAGGAAGGCGGCATCGACATCGACGATTGCAGCCGCATTTCCGAATATTTAAGCGCGAAGCTGGACGAGACGGATCCGATACCGGATGCGTATTTTCTCGAAGTCAGTTCCCCGGGCGCGGAACGGCCGCTGAAGAAGCCCGAGGATGTGGCGAAAGCGGTCGGTCGTCATGTCTTCATCACGACATACGAGCCGGTAGACGGCGCCAAGGAATTTGAAGGAAGGCTGGACGGTTTTGACGGGGCGATGATCCGGATGACGATCGGAAACCGCAAACAGGCCATCCCTTACGATAAAGTGGCTTCGGCTCGCCTGGCCATTGTGTTCTAATCCCGAAGGAGGAATCATCTTCACATGAGCATGGAATTTATCGAAGCGCTCTCCGAAATCGAGCGCGAGAAGGGCATCAGCAAAGATGTCCTCATCGAAGCGATCGAAGCGGCTCTGATTTCCAGCTACAAGCGGAATTTCAATACCGCCCAGAATGTGCGGGTAGACGTCAACCGAACGACCGGCCTGATCAAGGTGTACGCGCGCAAGACGGTCGTCGAGGAAGTGCTCGATCCGCGCCTGGAAATTTCGATCGAAGCCGCCCGTGCGATCAACCCGCATTACCAGCTCGAAGATATCGCCGAAATCGAGGTGACGCCGCGGGATTTCGGGCGCATCGCCGCCCAAACGGCGAAGCAGGTCGTCACCCAGCGCATCCGGGAAGCGGAGCGGGGGCTGATTTACAACGCGTTCGTCGACAAGGAGCAGGACATCGTCACCGGCATCATTCAACGGATGGATACGCGCAACTTGTACGTGGATCTCGGAAAGGTCGAAGCCGCCCTTCCGCTGACCGAGCTGATGCCGACGGACAAATTCAAGCAGCTCGAGCGCGTCAAGGCTTATATTACGAAAGTCGAAAACACGAGCAAAGGGCCGCAAATCATTTTGTCGCGCACGCATCCGGGACTGCTGAAACGGCTGTTCGAGCTGGAAGTTCCGGAAATTTTCGACGGCACGGTCGAAATCCGCTCCGTCGCGCGGGAAGCGGGCTTCCGCTCGAAAATCGCGGTCCATTCCCGCAATCCCGAAGTCGATCCGATCGGTTCGTGCGTCGGCCCGAAAGGAGTTCGCGTGCAGACGATCGTCACCGAATTGAAAGGCGAAAAAATCGACATCGTCCGCTGGTCCGAGTTCGTGGAGGAGTACGTCGCGAACGCTCTCAGCCCGTCCAAGGTGCTGGAAGTGATCGTGTTCGAAGCGGAAAAAATGGCCCGGGTCATCGTGCCCGACTACCAGCTGTCGCTCGCCATCGGCATTAAAGGGCAGAACGCGCGCCTCGCGGCGAAGCTGACCGGCTGGAAAATCGATATCAAGAGCGAGACGCAAGCGGAGCAGGAGTACGGCAGGCCGCGGACGCTGACCGGCGAAGTGATGCATCAGGACAGCGTGACCATCGACTAGCCGCAGATCCGGCCGTTCATATAGCTGCAAGACAGGGGGAGAGGACGATGAAGCAACGTAAAATTCCGCTGCGCAAATGCGTCGCCACGCAGGATATGATGCCGAAGAAGGAGCTGATCCGCATCGTCCGCACGCCCGAAGGGGAAATCCTGATCGACATGACGGGCAAAAAGCCCGGGCGGGGCGCCTATTTGTGCGGCAAATCCTCCTGCTTCAAGCTGGCCAAAAAAAACAAGGCGCTCGACAGGGCGCTCAAAACGACGGTGCCGCCGGAAATTTACGATCGGCTGGAAGCGGACTTCATCAAGGTGCAGGACGAGTTCAACGCGGCAAAGGAGCTGGCGGACGAAGATGACGACGAATAAGGCGCTGTCCCGTCTGGGGCTCGCGATGCGGGCGGGGAAGCTGGCATCCGGGGAAGAAATCGTGCAAAAAGCCATACGCTCCGGCGATGCCAAGCTGGTGCTGCTGGCGGAAGACGCATCGGAGCTGACGCGTAAAAAAGTGGCGGACAAATGCGCAAGCTACAACGTTCCGCTATTGATCGGATATACGCGGTACGAGCTGGGCGGCGCCGTCGGCAAGCCCGAGCGCGTTTTGTTTGCCGTGACGGATCGAGGCTTTGCCGACATGATTCGAAGCGGCTGGGTTCAACATTCGGAGGTGGACAATATTGACTAATAAACAAGAGACGCAAGACAACAAGGATAAGGTTCGCGTATACGAATACGCCAAAAAGCTCAACATGAGCAGCAAGGAAATCATAACGATTCTGAAGCGGGTCAATCTGCCCGTGAACAACCATATGAGCGTCATGGAAGACAACATGGTTCACGCCGTCGAGAAGTTTTTCCGCGACGTTAAAGCGAACGCGGCGGCCAAAATGGCGCAGTCGAAGCCGGCCGGCGGCGGAGCTCGTCCGGACGCTCCGGCGGGCGGCCGCAAGGCGGAAGACGGAGCTGCCGTGAAGGCGGCGCCGAAGCCGCCGCAAGCGGAGCAGCCGCAGCCGGCGCAAAGCGGCCAAAGCGAGCGCCCGCAAGCGGAAGGCGACCGCGCGGGCGGCCGGCAAGGCGAGCGCGCGCATGATCAGGGCGGCCGCGGCGACCGTCCGCAGGGCCAAGGGCAGGGCGGCAACCGCTTCGGCGACCGTCCGCAAGGCCAAGGGCAGGGCGGCAACCGCTTCGGCGACCGTCCGCAAGGCCAGGGGCAGGGCGGCAACCGCTTCGGCGACCGCCCGCAGGGCCAAGGGCAGGGCGGCAACCGCTTCGGCGACCGCCCGCAGGGCCAAGGACAGGGCGGCAACCGCTTCGGCGACCGTCCGCAAGGCCAAGGGCAGGGCGGCGGCAATCGCCCGCAGGGCCAAGGGCAGGGCGGCAATCGCTTCGGCGATCGTCCGCAGGGCCAGGGTCAAGGCGGCGGCAATCGCTTCGGCGACCGCCCGCAGGGTCAAGGCGGCAACCGCCCGCAAGGACAGGGCGGCGGCAACCGTCCGCAAGGCCAAGGCGGCGGCAATCGCCCGCAAGGTCAAGGCGGCGGTCGTCCGCAGGGCCAAGGCGGCGGCTTCGGCGCGCGCATTCCGGCTCCGCCGGCAGCGGCGGCGGCTCCCGCGGGCAGCCGCGGCGGCGCGCGTCCGGGCGGCGGCAAAGGCCGCGAGGATTTCAACCGCAACGGGGGCGCCGGCGGCAAGCGCAAGGAGAACGATTTCGGCAAACGGTTCGACGACGGCCGGATGAACTTTAAATCGCGCGGCAAAGGCGGCAAAAACGGGAAAAACCGCAACAACCAGCCGCCCCGCGAAAAAATCGACAACACGCCGAAAAAAATCATCGTCCGCGGCGAGATGACGGTCGGCGAGCTCGCCAAGCTGCTGCACAAGGACGCGTCGGAAGTCATCAAGAAGCTGCTCTTCCTCGGCGTCATGGCGACGATCAACCAGGATCTCGACCTCGACACCGTGCTGCTCGTCGCGAGCGAGTTCGGGGTCGAAACCGAAGTGAAGATCGTCGTGGAGGACACGAACTTCGAGACGATCGAAGAGAACGACGATCCGGACGATCTGCTCGAGCGCCCGCCGGTCGTCACGATCATGGGCCACGTCGACCACGGGAAGACGACGCTGCTGGACGCCATTCGCGAGACGAAGGTCGCTTCCGGCGAAGCCGGCGGCATCACGCAGCATATCGGCGCCTATCAAGTCGAAGTCAACGGGAAGAAGATCACGTTCCTCGATACGCCGGGTCACGAAGCGTTTACGACGATGCGCGCCCGCGGCGCCCAGGTAACGGATATTACGATTCTCGTTGTCGCGGCCGACGACGGCGTCATGCCGCAAACGGTCGAGGCGATCAACCATGCCAAAGCGGCCAACGTTCCGATTATCGTGGCCGTCAACAAAATCGACAAACCCGGCGCGAATCCGGATAAAGTCAAGACGGAACTGACGGAATACGGTCTCGTGCAGGAAGAGTGGGGCGGCGACACGATTTTCGTCGAAGTGTCCGCGAAGCAGCGCCTGAATCTCGACAACCTGCTGGAAATGATTTTGCTCGTCGCCGAAGTGAACGACTACAAGGCGAATCCGGACAAACGCGCGCGCGGCACGGTGCTCGAAGCCGAGCTCGACAAGGGCAAGGGCCCGATCGCCCGCATTCTCGTCCAGAACGGAACGCTCAAAGTGGGCGACGCGTTCGTTGCCGGCGACCGGTTCGGACGCATCCGGGCGATGACGAACGACCGCGGCCGACGCGTCAAGGAAGCGGGACCGTCGACGCCGGTCGAAATTACGGGCCTCACGGAAGTGCCGCAAGCCGGCGATCCGTTCATGGTGTTCGAGGACGAGCGGAAGGCGCGCGAAATCGCCGAAAAGCGTTCGATCAAAACGCGCCAGGAAACGCTCAAGTCCAACTCCAAGGTTACGCTGGACGACTTGTTCAACAAGATCAAGGAAGGCGAGATCAAAGATCTCAACGTCATCCTGAAGGCCGACGTGCAAGGCTCGCTCGAAGCGCTGAAAGGCTCCCTCGAGAAAATCGAGATCGAAGGCGTGCGCGTCAAGGCGATTCATACCGGCGTCGGCGCCATTACCGAATCGGACATTACGCTCGCCCTCGCTTCGTCGGCGATCGTCGTCGGGTTCAACGTCCGTCCCGAGCCGCGGGCCGCGGCCTTCGCGGAACAAGAGAAGGTCGACGTCCGCCTGCACCGGATCATTTACAAGGTGATCGAAGAAATCGAGCAGGCCATGAAGGGAATGCTCGATCCGGTCTTCAAGGAGAAGGTCATCGGGCACGCCGAAGTCCGGGAAACGTTCAAGGTCAGCAAGGTCGGCACGATCGCGGGCTGCATGGTCACGGACGGCAAGGTGACCCGCACCGCCGAAGCGCGGCTCGTCCGCGGCGGCATCGTCGTGTACGAAGGGAAAATCGATACGCTCAAAAGGTTCAAGGACGACGCCAAGGAAGTGTCGGAAGGCTACGAGTGCGGCTTGACGCTCGAGAAGTTCAACGACATTCAAATCGGCGACGTGATCGAGGCCTTTGTAATGGAATCTGTCCAGCCTTGACGTAAGGGCTGGCGGCATGAGGTGAAGCAGGCATGGCCAAATTTCGCGTCGGACGCGTCGGCGAGGAAATAAAGCGGGAAATCAGCACCCTGATCCAGACGGAACTGAAGGATCCGCGCATCGGATTCATCACCGTTACCGGGGTGGATGTTACGAACGATTTATCTTTGGCCCGGGTGTTTTTGAGCATTCTCGGGAGCGAGGAGCAGAAGGAAGCGTCGCTGCACGCGCTCGGCAAGGCGAAGGGCTTCCTCCGGAGCGAGCTCGGGCGGAGAATGAGACTCCGCCACACGCCCGAAATCGAATTTCGCTTCGACCATTCGATCGAATACGGCAGCCATATCGAATCGCTGCTGCAAAAAATCAACCGGGAGAGCGGAGAATGAACGATCGGTCCGGGCAATTCGAGGCGGCGGCGCGTTTTTTGCGGGAGCGCGACGATTTTCTCGTCGTCGCCCACGTACAGCCGGACGGCGACGCCATCAGCTCCACCGTCGCGATCGGATGGCTGCTCGATCGGTTGGGAAAGCGATTTACGATGTACAACGACGGGCCGGTTCCGTCGCGGCTGTCGTATTTGTGGCGAAGCGGAGACATCGCGACGGCGGCCGGCGACGGCGGCATGAAGCCTTTCAAGCATGTCGTCACGGTCGACTGCGCGGATTTCGGCCGCGTCGGGGAAGCTGCCAAATGGTTTGCCCCGGATCGCGAGCTGCTCAACATCGACCACCATGCGACGAACGACGGCTTCGGGACGGTCAACCTGCTCGATTTCGACGCCGCCGCGACGGCTCAGATCGTTTTTGAACTGATGAACGCGATGGGGCTGACCCCGGACGCGGAAATGGCGACGGCCCTGTATACCGGGCTGATGACCGACACGGGCGGCTTTCGGTATTCGAATACGAGTCCGCGCGTCATGGAAATCGCGTCCTCGCTGCTTGCCGCGGGAGCGGACGGCGCCGCGCTGGCGGAGCGGCTGCTGGAGCGAATGACGATGGGACAAATGCTCATGATCCAGAGGGCGCTGTCGCGCCTTGCGTTCAGCGATGACGGGAAAATCGGCTGGCTGTGGGTCACTGCCGACGATTTGACCGAGACGGGCGCTTCGAACGAAGATTTGGAGGGGCTCGTCAACTATCCGCGGAATATCGAGGGCGTCGAGGTCGGGCTGCTGTTCAAGCAGTTTGCGGACGAAGGCGTAAAAGTGAGCTTTCGCTCGGCGGGCCTCGTCGACGTCGCCGCCGTCGCGCAGCAATTCGGAGGCGGCGGCCATATCCGGGCATCCGGCTGCCGGATCGCGGCGCCGCTCGCGGAGGCGATCGAACGGGTGCTGGCGGCGCTGCGGGCGGATTTGGAGGCCAAACGCTCATGAACGGCAACCATTCGTACGAAGGCGTGCTCGGCGTTTGGAAACCCGCCGGCTGGACCTCCCACGACGTCGTGGCCAAAGCCCGCCGCATCATCGGCGTCCGGCGGATCGGGCATACCGGCACGCTGGATCCCGCCGTAACGGGCGTTTTGCCGATTTGCGTCGGACGGGCAACCCGGATGGTGGAATATTTGCAGGAGATGCCGAAAGCGTACGAAGCGACGCTCCGGTTCGGCATCGCGACCGATACGGAGGACGCCGGAGGACAGGTCGTCGAACGAGCGGAGGTTCATCATCTGACCGAAGGGGATATCGTTGCGGCGATCCGGTCGTTCGTCGGCGACATCGAGCAGACGCCGCCGATGGTTTCGGCGGTCAAGGTGAACGGCAAGCGGCTTTACGAGCTCGCGCGGCAAGGCGTGACGGTCGAGCGCAAAGCCCGGCCCGTGACGATTCACGGCATCGAAGTGCTGGAATTGAACGCGGCGGGACCGCATCCGGAGGTTCGCTTTTCGGTTCGCTGCTCGAAAGGGACTTATATACGGACGCTATGCGTCGATATCGGCCGCAAGCTTGCGGTGCCGGCCGTCATGGCCGAGCTGAAGCGCGTGGAGAGCTCCGGGCTGACGGAGCGGGATTGCCTGACGCTGGAACGGATGGCGCAGCTGAAGCAGGATGGAGCGCTGGAGGAGAAGTTTATCCCGGCCGACCGGCTGCTCGGCTTTCTTCCGAGCGCCAGGGCTTCTTTTGCCGAAGCGAGAAACGCGCTGAACGGGAAGACGATCGAGGCGAAAGCGCTCGATCCGGAGCCGAAGCAGCCGGGACTGTGGCGACTGTACCGCGAGGACGGAGCTTTTCTCGGATTGTTCGACGCCGATGCCGAAAGAGCTTCCCTTCGTCCGGTCAAAGTGTTTCATCCGGCGGACGAAAACGGACAGGCCGTTCGGTAGTCGGAAATGGCAGGAGGACAGCAAGTGGAACGTTATGACATTTCTTTTTCGACTGTGGCGCAAGCTTTCGACATACCGGAGCAAGCCGCAAAGCCGGAAGGCGTCTCGCTCGCCATCGGTTTTTTTGACGGCGTCCATCTCGGCCATTCGGAAGTGATCAAGAAAGCCGTCGCGCTCGCCAGGGACCGGGGACAACGCTCGGCGGCGCTTACGTTCGACCCCCATCCGCGCGTCGTATTGGGCAAAGACCAATACAACACGATTTTGACGCCGCTGGATCGGAAAGCGGCCCGCTTCGCGGAGCTCGGCGTGGACATCGTCTATGTCGTTTCGTTTGATTTGGGCTTTTCGCAAGTGACGGCCGAGCAGTTTGTCGGCAGCCTGCTTGCGCCGCTTAACGTTTCGACCGTCGTCGTCGGGTTCGATTTCCGGTTCGGCCACCGGGGGCAGGGCGATCCCGCCACGCTTCGGGAGCTGGCCGGAGGCCGCATCGACGTTAAAGTCGTCGAACCGGTATACCTCGACGGGGCCAAGGTGAGCAGCACCCGCATCCGCGCCGAGCTGGCGGACGGCCATTGCGACCGGGCGGCGCTCCTGCTCGGCCGGCCGTACGAACTGACGGGGACGGTCGTGCACGGCCAGGCTCGCGGGCGGCTGATCGGGTTTCCGACGGCCAATCTTTCGGCCGACGAGCCGTACGTGCTTCCGCGCCACGGCGTCTATGCGGTCCGGGCAAAAGACGGCGGCGCGGAATACGGAGGCGTCATGAACGTCGGCATCAGGCCGACCGTCGACGAAGCGGGCGGGGAACCGAAGCTGGAGGCGCATTTGTTCGATTTCGACGGGGATCTTTACGGCCGCGAGCTTGCCGTGCAGTTTGTCAAGTACATTCGCCCGGAGAAAAAGTTCGGCTCGCTCGAAGAACTGAGCCTGCAAATCAAACGGGACGCGGACGAAGCCCGCGAAATTTTGGCCGAGACGCGCTCGCTCGCCTAGCGATCGGGCGAAAGCGACGCTGGCGTCCGATCGCCCGCTTCGTCGATAACGAACAAAACTTGACCGCGCCATTGTAACCGGCATTCGTCCTATGCTATACTGATAGTTGTTGCCTATGCTCCGGCATATGCAGCGGTATTTTGGAACCTTGGCTTGGCCGTTTGCTCTCACCGGCGCCAGCTGGGCCAATGGCGATTCGAACGAACAAGGAGGTGAACGAGGATGGCACTGACGCAAGAACGCAAGCAAGAACTGATCGAGCAATTCAAGACGCACCCTTCGGACACCGGGAGCCCGGAAGTCCAAGTTGCTATCCTGACGGAGAACATCAACAACCTGACGGGCCACTTCCGGGAGCACAAGAAGGATCACCACTCCCGCCGCGGTCTGCTCAAGATGGTCGGCCAACGGCGCAAGCTGCTGGCATACCTGAAAAACAAAGATGTCAACCGCTATAGCGCTCTGATCGCAAAGCTCGGCCTGCGCCGTTAATTTGCGCGTTGCAAGAAGCAACCTGTCGTGTCGCACGGGAACGATCCCGACGGGCACCGGGTTGCTTTTTAATTGAGCGAGCGAACCGAAGAAACGGTTCTTAAGATGACTCCGGCAGGAAATAATGAAAGTGTGTCGAAAGTACATAAGGCCGAATAGAGGAGGGATATGCTTGGTACATCGTGTAGAAATGCAGCTTGGCGGTCGTCCGCTCGTTCTGGAAACCGGTCGTCTGGCCAAGCAAGCGAACGGAGCCATTTACGTCCAATACGGCGAAACGGTCGTTCTGTCGACGGTAACGGCATCGTCCGAGCCGAAGGATCTCGATTTTTTCCCGCTTACCGTCAATTATGAGGAGCGTCTTTACGCCGTAGGGAAAATTCCGGGCGGCTTCATCAAACGGGAAGGACGTCCGAGCGAAAAGGCGATCCTGGCCAGCCGGCTGACGGACCGTCCGATTCGCCCGCTGTTTCCGGAGGGCTTCCGGAACGACGTGCAAATCGTCAATCTCGTTATGAGCGTCGATCAGGACTGCTCGCCGGAAATCGCCGCGATGATCGGCACGAGCGCCGCATTGTCGATTTCGAACGTTCCGTTTAACGGACCGATCGGCGGCGTCATCGTCGGAAGGGTCGACGGGCAGTTCGTCATCAACCCGACGGTCGCCCAGGAAGAGAAGAGCGACATGTACGTCGTCGTCGCCGGCACGAAGGACGCCATCATGATGGTCGAGGCGGAAGCCGACGAGGTGCCGGAGACGGAAATGCTCGAAGCGATCATGTTCGGGCACGAAGAAATCAAAAAAATCGTGGCGACGATCGAGCAGCTCCAAGCGGAAGCCGGCCAGCCGAAAATGGAAGTCGTGCTGCACGCCGTCGACAAAGCCGTGGAAGCGGACGTAAACGCGTACGCCAAGGATCGCCTCGTCGATGCGGTGCGAATCGCCGAGAAGCATGCCCGGCAGGAAGCGATCGACGCGATCAACGCCGAGACGGTGGAACACTTCGCGAACGCATACGCGGATGCTCCCGAGAAGCTGGGCGACGTCAAGGAAGTGCTGTACGACATCGTCAAAAACGAAGTCCGCCGGCTCATCACGCATGACAAAGTGCGTCCGGACGGCCGCAAGCTCGACGAAATCCGTCCGATCTCCGGCGACACCGGCGTGCTGCCGCGGACGCACGGCTCCGGTCTGTTTACGCGCGGCCAGACGCAGGCGCTCAGCGTTTGCACGCTCGGCCCGCTCGGCGACGTGCAGATTTTGGACGGCATCGGACTCGAGGAGTCGAAGCGGTTCATGCACCACTACAATTTCCCGCCGTTCTCGGTCGGCGAAGCCCGCCCGCTGCGTCCCCCGGGCCGCCGCGAAATCGGGCACGGTGCGCTCGGCGAACGCGCCCTGCTCAAGGTCATTCCGAACGAATCCGAATTCCCGTATACGATTCGTCTCGTATCCGAGGTGCTGGAATCGAACGGTTCGACGTCCCAGGCAAGCATTTGCGCGAGCACGCTCGCGATGATGGACGCCGGGGTGCCGATCAAGGCGCCGGTAGCGGGCGTGGCGATGGGGCTGATCAAGGACGGAGACCACTTCTCCATTTTGACCGATATCCAGGGCATGGAAGACCATCTCGGCGATATGGACTTCAAGGTGGCGGGCACAGCCAGAGGCGTGACGGCGATTCAGATGGACATCAAGATCGACGGCATCGACCGCTCCATCCTGACGCAATCGCTAGAGCAAGCGAAGGAAGGCCGGATGTTCATTCTCGGCAAAATGATGGAAGTGCTTGCGGAACCGCGCAAAGAGCTGAGTCCGTACGCGCCGAAAATCGTCACGATGAAAATCCATCCGGACAAAATTCGCGACGTCATCGGCTCCGGCGGCAAGATCATCAACAAAATCATCGAAGATACCGGCGTCAAAATCGACATCGAGCAGGACGGCACCGTCTACATCGCTTCCTCCGACGCGGCGGCCAACGAGAAAGCGCGCTCGATCATCGAAGGCATCGTGCGAGAAGTCGTCGTCGGCGAAGTTTACATGGGAACGGTGAAGCGAATCGAAAAATTCGGCGCCTTCGTGGAAATTTTGCCGGGCAAGGACGGACTCGTTCACATTTCCCAGCTGGCGAACGAGCGGGTGGCGAAAGTGGAGGACGTCGTCGCGATCGGCGACAAGATCGAAGTCAAAGTCACGGAAATTGATTCGATGGGACGCATCAACCTGTCGCGCAAAGTGCTGCTGAACGCGAGCGCCCCGCAAGTTCCTGCCAATTAAGGCGAACCGAATACCTGCTGAAAAGAGACCGATACCGTCAGTCTCTTTTTTCATGTTTGCGATAAGATCGGCCCGCCTTAGGTCTCGTACATAATTTAAGTCGATTTGGCATAAGATGGAGGCGAGGAAACTCGCTGCCTCGCACGGGTTGTCCTGGATTGAAGCGCGCGAGCCCGCGCGCGGACGAGGAGGGAATCCGATGCGAACGACGTCGCCGATTCGGCTGGCGGCGCTGCTGGTTTGCCTGGCGGCGCTGTTGGCCGCCGGCCGCTACGGTCCGATCGCGCCTTATGTACAAGCCGTAAAAAGCGACAAAACCGCCTCCATCGCGTTTGGCGGGCTGGAGAAGACCGACGCGGGACCTGCGGATCTTGCGGAATGGATAAAAGCGGAAGCGCCGAAACTCGCGATACCGCCGGTCGACGCGAAAATCGACCGGGTGTGGAAAGCGATCCCCGGCTACAACGGCCGGGAAGTGGACATCGACGCCACGCTGGCGCGGGCGAAAGAGCTTGGACTCGGTCCGGGCGGGGAGCCGGGCCGATTTCCGTGGGTGTTCCGCGAACTTGAGCCCGCGGTGCAATTGGATCAATTGGAGCCGGCTCCCGTCTATCGCGGAAATCCGAACAAGCCGATGGTCGGTTTGATGATCAACGTCGCCTGGGGCGACGAATATTTGCCTTCGATGTTAAAGACGCTTGCGGACGAAAAGGCGAAAGCGACGTTTTTTTTCGACGGCACCTGGCTGAGCAAAAATCTCGACAAAGCCCGGGAAATCGTGAAAGCGGGCCACGAGGCGTCCAACCATGCGTATACCCATCCGAACATGAGCCGGCTTGGCGCCGAGCGCCAACGAAGCGAGATTGCGAAGACGGAGGCGCTGCTGAGAGACGGGCTCGGGACGAGCAATAAATGGTTTGCGCCGCCGTCGGGCGACTTTAACGAGCTGACCGTGCGAACGGCATCCGGGCTGGGACTTCGAACGGTGCTGTGGACGCTCGATACGATCGACTGGAAAAAGCCCCCCGCCTCCGGGGTCGTGGCCAAAGTTTCCGCCCAGGCGGAGCCCGGAACGCTTATTCTCATGCATCCGACTTCGACGACGGAGCAGGCGCTCGCGGGCATCATCCGCGCCGTTCGCGAAAAGGGGCTGGAGCCGGGCACGGTGACGGATACGCTCTCGTCGGCGCGAACGGAAGACCGTCCGGCCGCATAGGCGCGGCGATTGGCCGGCTTTTGTTCGCGTCGTTCGGCAGGCGTCTCGTTTGGCCGCGTGTCGGATTCTCCCGTCCGCGCGGTTGAGACGCTTGTCGATATTTGGTATAGTGTTACTACTGATCAGTAGGGGGAGAATGGGTGAACAAATATCAATTAAAAAACGGCCTGCGCGTCATGATCGAATCGATTCCGACCAGCCGTTCCGTCGCTTTCGGAATTTGGGTCCGGACCGGTTCCCGCAATGAAACGCCGGACAACAACGGGATCTCCCACTTTATCGAACATATGCTGTTCAAAGGCACGGAACGTTTTTCCGCCAAGGAAATCGCGGACCGGTTCGACGGCATCGGCGGCAACGTCAATGCGTTTACGTCCAAGGAATATACGTGCTACTACGCCAAAGTGTTGGACCAGCACTTGCCGATCGCGGTCGACGTGCTGTCGGATATGTTTTTCAGGTCGCAGATGGCGGACGAAGAGCTCGCCAAGGAAAAGAACGTCATCCTCGAAGAAATTTCGATGTACGAAGACACGCCCGACGATACGGTGCACGATTTGGCTTCCCGGGCCTCCTTCGGCGACCATCCGCTCGCCTACCCGATTTTGGGCACGGCCGAGCTGCTGAACGCGATGGGGCCGCAAGATCTTCGCGGCTATATGAAGGATCGTTACCGGATCGAGAATACGGTCGTCAGCCTTGCGGGCAACGTCAATGAAAGCGTGCTGGAGCTGCTCGAGAAGCATTTCGGGCATTTCGACGTTCGCGGCTCCGACGCCGCGCTGCAAGCGCCGAAATTTCGTTCCGACGCGTTGTTTCATAAGAAGAAAACCGAGCAAAATCATCTCTGCCTGACGTTTCCGGGCTGCGCGATCGACGATCCGAAGCTTTATGCCATGATTCTGCTCAATAATTCGATCGGCGGCGGCATGAGCTCCAGGCTGTTCCAGGAAATCCGGGAAAAGCGCGGCCTCGCATATTCGGTTTACTCTTACCATACGTCCTATGCGGACAGCGGCCTGCTGACGGTATACGCGGGCACCGCGCCCAAGCAGACGCGGGACGTCTACGATTTGACGATGGAGATGCTCCAGGAGCTGAGAGACAAGGGCCTGACCGAGGCGGAGGTTGTCCGGGGCAAGGAACAGCTTAAAGGGAATCTCATTTTGAGCCTGGAAAGCACGAGCAGCCTGATGAACCGCATCGGGAAAAACGAGCTCATGCTGGGAAGGCATTTCACGCTCGACGAAATGCTCGAACGCATCGATTCGATTTCGATGGAAGACGTTAAAGGCATGCTGGAAAAAGTAATGGCGGAACCTTGTTCGATCGCGCTGGTCGGCGGACAGGAGAAAGCGCTTGAAGGAATCGGGAGGGAATTCATTGTATCCAGTACAGTTGAAGCGGCTGCCGGGGAATGAAGACATCGCGCTCCCGCAAAAAATGTCCGAATGGGCGGCGGGGTTCGATCTTCACGCGGCCGTAACCGAGCCGGTCGTTCTCGGGCCGGGAGAGCGGGCTTTGATCCCGACGGGCTTTGCGATGGCGATGCCCCGCGAATTGGAGGCCCAGGTGCGGCCCCGCAGCGGGCTGGCCTACAAACACGGCATTACGTGCCTCAATTCGCCGGGCACGATCGACGCGGATTACCGGGGCGAAGTGAAGGTGCTGCTGATCAACCTCGGCCGGGAACCGTTCGCGATCAACCGCGGCGAGCGCATCGCGCAAATGGTGTTTCAAACGGTGCCGCAAGTGCGGTTTGCCGAAGTGGAGGAGCTTTCCGAAACGGTGCGGGGAGCGGGCGGCTTCGGCCACACCGGGACGTAAAGCGCAAGTGGCGTTCACCTCGAAAGAGAACGGCCGGAACGGCCGCTCATTTTCCGAAAAGCGAGTTTGCGGACAATGAAGCGGCCGGTTCCGGCCGTTTTTTCGCTTCTTTTTATTTCCCGCGCACCAACTGCATCCGGTACACGTATTCGAACAGGAATTCGAACGCTTCGAGATGCTTTTTCGCTTCGAAGGCGTCGCGTCCCCACGCGTAAATGCCGTGCTTGCGCAGCAGGATGCCGGGAATGCGCGGGTCGAGCCGCTCGGTCACTTCCGGCACGATGCTCGGGATGTGGGCGAAGTTGGAGACGATCGGCACGTCGATGACCGCTTCCTCGTCCCAAATGTTGAACGCCTTGATCAGCTCGACGCCTTCGACCGGGACGGCTTTGCGGTCCCAGAACAGCTCGGACACGATGCTGTTGAACACCGAATGGATATGAAAAATGGCGCCGGCGCCGGTCAGGCGGTAAATTTCGCAATGGATGAGCGTTTCCGCGGACGGCTTGAGCCGGGTTTCCTCGCACGGTTTGCCGGTCTGGTCGACCAGCAGGAAGTCCTCGGGGGTCGAGGCGGCTTTGTCCTTGCCGCTTGCGGTGACGGCGAACGTAAAGGCTTCCGGCGAGAAATCGCCGACGCGCATGGACAGGTTGCCGCTCGTGCCCGGGAACCAGCCGCGGGCGGCGAAATCGGACTTGACGACGGACAGCTCGCGGTAAACCCGCTGCTTGTCCTCCAGAAGAATCGGTTGCTTGGCAACTTCGCTCATCGTTTCCAGTCTCCTTGTTCCAAATGTGCCACAATGTCGTGAAAAGTTTCGAACGGGACGTGGGGGAGCCCCAGCTCGCGGCATTTTTCCGTCAGGTGCGAACGCGAGTAGACGAGATCGGCCAGCTTCGCGCCGGGAAAATCCGTGACGCTGTCGCCGATCAGAATGCGCCGGTACTGTTCGCGCGGATAGCGGCGAATGATCGTCGTTTTGCACATGCCGCAGCCGCCGGCATTGTCGCAATCGTCATCGCACGGGTTCGGCCACGTAATCCGGATGCGTTCCCCGCTAAAATCGCTTCCGTTGCAAAAAATATGATCCCGCGGAATATCGAACGGCGCAAGCAGCGGATACACGAAAAAATCGATGCCGCCGCTCGTGACGAAAAATTCGACTCCGTTCTTTTCGCACCAAGCCAGCAGCTCCGGAAATCCGGGACGGATGCCGGCGTTTTCGAGAACGAACCGCGTCACTTCTTCCCGCATGGACGAGGGCAGCAGGGCGAACATTTCGCCGACGCCTTGGCGCACCTTTTTCCTTTCCGCGACGATGTCCTTCACGATCGGCTCCCAGCCGGGCGGGTCGAAATGCTTCATGATCGCGACGATGTTGTCGCTCATCGTGATCGTGCCGTCGAAGTCGCAAAACAGCACCGGAGGGCGTACGTCTGTCGCGCTCATGCGTGGCGGACCCCCCAACGCTCGATCGCGAGCCGCAGTTCTTCGCGGTCGGCCGCGTACGCTTCGAGAGACGCCCCGGCGGCGACCGCGTCGATCGCTTGCCGGAAGGCCCGTCCGCCGGCCGCGGCCCCTTGCGGATGGCCGTGAACGCCGCCGCCGGCGTTGACGACGACTTCTCCGCCGAAATCCCGGATGATGAGCGGCACGAGTCCCGGATGAATGCCCGCCGACGGAACCGGGAACGCCTTTTTAAGCGGCAGCGCGGGGTCGACGAGGGCTGCCTGGACGGCGAGATTTTCCTCCTTCGGCATGACGACGGAGCCGTAGGGCGAAGGGAAGAGCGACAGATCGGCGCCCGCGATCCGCGTCAGCTTGCCGAGCAGCAGCGGCGCGGCGATGCCGTAGTGGGGCGACGGATAAAACGCGCCGGCCATCGCCGGGTGAGCCGCGATCGGAACGGAGACGGCCGGATCGGCGGCCAGCTCGGCCAGCGCGTCGAAGCCGTAGGCGAGCACGTTGAACAGCAGGCCGCTTGCGCCCGCGCCGATCGCCTTCAGCGCGTTTTCCCGCAGCTTGAACGTCGGACCGGTCAAATTCGTAAAGTAAATCAGCTTTTGCCCGGTCGTTTTTTCCGCTTCCCGGGCCGCTTCGACGCACGTTTCGACGCGGCGTTCCAGAGGCGTGAGGGGATTTTCGAACAAAATTTCGTCGTCCTTGATCAAATCCACGCCGCCGAGCGCCTGCTGCAAAAACTGCTCGCGCAAATTCGGCAGGTCGTAGCCGATGACCGATTTGAAGATGCTCATGAGCAGCGGACGGTCGAACACGCCGAGCCGCTCGCGGACGCCTTCGATGCCGAATTTCGGACCGGCGAACGCGCCGAGGAAAGAGGCCGAAGGGGAGAGGTCGAGCAGCTTGATGCGTCCGTCCATCGACAGTTTGCCGAATGCGGTGACGAGCAGCGCCGGCAGATCGCGGCTGAAGTTCAATTCCGGGTACGCGATCGTAATGTCGGCGTAGCGCTCGCCGGGAGCGGCGTTGACCGGCTCGTGAGCGTCGATGGAAACGACTTTGCCCAGGTGCTTTTCCATTTTTTGCTTTGCAACTTCGGGAAGCTCGGTCCAGCTGCCGACGGTAAGGCCGACGGCGATGCCTTCCGCTTTTTTCGCGAAATCGGCTTTATCGTCGAACAGCCGGTATGTGGCCGTCGTGTAGGCTTGGTTTTCGCTCATCGTAGATCCCTGCTTTCTTCTCGTTCTTTATTTCCGGCTCAGCGAATCCTCGGCGATCGCTTGTCCCATTTCCGCCGCCCGCGCCGCGCAGCGGTCGAGCGCCCGGCCGACCGTCTCGACGAAGCCGAGGCGGTCCATCGTTTCGATCGCCGCCTGCGTCGTACCGTTCGGCGAGGTCACTTTCCGGCGCAAGTCGGCGGGGGATTCGCCGGTTTGCCGGACCATTTCGGCCGCGCCGCGAACCGTCTGCACGGTCAGCGCGTGCGCGGCTTCGGGCGACAGCCCCTGGGCGACGCCCGCCGCGATCATCGCCTCCATCATGTAATAGATGTAGGCGGGACCGCTTCCGGAAACGGCGGTGACCGTTTCCATCAGCCGCTCTTCGACGACCGTCGTCATGCCGACGGCGTCGAACATCGCAAGCGCCAGGGCGCGGCCTTCGGCGGCGACGGTTTCGGAGAAGCTGAGGCCGGTCGCGCCGAGGCCGATCGTGCTGGACGTGTTCGGCATCGTGCGAACGACGGGTTGGGGTCTGCCGAGCAGCAGCTGGATCGTTTCGATCGACAATCCCGCGATGACCGAAACGATCAGCTGATCCTCGCGCAGAAAGGATTTAAGGCCGAGCAAGGCTTCGGCCGCGTCTTTCGGCTTCATGCACAGCACGATGACGCCGGCTCCGGCGAGCGCCTGCCGCTTCTCGGCATCGGTTGCCGCGGGCCGAACCCCGTACAGCTGCCGCAGTTCGGCCAGGCGGGCCGCGTTTTGCCGGTTCAGGACGGTCATTCGTTCCGGGGACGCGGCCCCGGTAGCGGTAAGTCCCCGAACGATCGCTTCGGCCATCGAGCCGGCCCCGTAAAAGCATAAATCGACGTTCGCGAGAGGGGAGACGTTCCCTTGGCGTTGTTCGGACATTTGAAACACTCCAATTTTGCCGGCGGCCTTCAGCCTCAAGTTTTAAGTCTTCCGTCGTCACTTCGGCCGCCGTTATTTTTCATCTATTACTTGCGTATTTGACCGCTGCCGACGATTTTGAATTTCGTCGAGGTGAGGGCGGGCAGGCCCATCGGTCCGCGGGCATGCAGCTTCTGCGTGCTGATGCCGATTTCGGCGCCGAAGCCGAATTCGAACCCGTCCGTGAAGCGGGTGGACGCGTTGTGATACACGGCGGCCGCATCGACCTCCTGCAGGAAGCGCTCCGCATGTTCGGGCGTTTCCGTCACGATGCATTCGGAATGCTTCGTGCCGTATTTCCGGATATGCTCCAGCGCCTCATCCAAACGATCGACGATTTTGACGTTCAAAATGTAGTCGTTGTACTCGGTCGCGAAATCCTGCTCGGTTACGGCGTTCGCCCACGGCACGAGCTTGCGGACGCGATCGTCGCCGCGAAGCTCGACGCTGCTGCTCTTGAAGCTTTCGGCGAGGGCGGCCAAATGCGCCTCCGCGAATTCGCGGTGAACGAGCAGCGTCTCCATCGAGTTGCACACCGACGGGCGCTGCACCTTGGCGTTGAGCGCGATCGCTTCGGCCATCGCGGCCTTGGCCCCGGCGTCGATATACGTATGGCAAATGCCGGCTCCCGTCTCGATGACGGGCACGGTCGCGTTTTGCACGACGTTTTGGATCAGCGACGCGCCTCCGCGGGGGATGACGACGTCGAGCAGGCCGTTCAGCTTCAGCATTTCGTCGACGGAAGATCGGTTCGTGTCCTCGATCAGCTGCAGCGCTTCGGGAGGAACGGCCGTATCCGCGAGCGCCTTGCGGAGCGCTTCGACGATCGTCTTATTCGAGGAAATGGCCGCCGATCCGCCGCGCAGCACGACGGAGTTGCCGGTTTTCAGGCACAAACCCGCAGCATCGACCGTGACGTTGGGACGGGATTCGTAAACGATCCCGATGACGCCGAGCGGAACGCGGATTTTTTGAATGCGAAGCCCGTTCGGGCGTTCGATATGCTCCAGCTCGTCGCCGACCGGGTCCGGCAGCGCGACGACTTCGCGCAAGCCCTGCGCGATATCGGCGATCCGCTCCGGCGTCAGCTTCAGCCGGTCGAGCATGGAGGGAGCGGTGCCGTTTTCCCGGCCGCGGCGCAAATCCTCTTCGTTGGCCGCGAGAATGTCCGCTTCCGCGGCGATCAGCGCGTCGGCCATGCGCAGCAGGGCTTCGTTTTTTTGTTCGGTCGATAGTTTGTTCAACGTCGCGGCGGCGTCCTGCGCCAGTCCCGCTTTCGTTTTCACTTCGCTCATTCGGTTCGCCTCCTGTGGGAAATAGATCGTATCAAGTGCCTGATCATTGCTTGACGAGCGTCGTCACCCATTCGTCGCGGTGAACGACTTCGACCCGGGCGACTTCGACCCGTCGCAGCGCCTCTTCGCTGGACAGTCCTGCAACGGCGGTCAGCTGCCAGGCGTCGTAATTCGACACGCCGCGGCCGAGCGTTTTGCCTTCGGCGTTGGCCACCTCGACGACGTCTCCGGGGTGAAAATCCCCTTCGGCACGAAGCACGCCAGCCGGCAGCAGGCTGCTTCCCTTGTGCAGCAGGGTGGCGACGGCTCCGTCGTCGACGATGATGCGTCCTTGCGGGACGGACAAAAAGCCGATCCACTGCTTTTTGGCCGGGAGCGAGTGCAGCGAGCCCGCAAAGTAGGTGCCCCGGCCGGTTCCGCCCGCCGCCGCGGCCAAATCGCCCGGCTCGGTGACCCGGCCGATGAAGGTGGCGACGCCGCCGCCCATCGCGATGCGGGCGGCTTCGATTTTCGAGCGCATGCCGCCGGTGCCGACCGCCGAACCGGCGCCGCCCGCGATTTTGTACAAGTCCTCGGAGATGACTTCGACCCGTTCGATGCGCCTCGCCTCGGGATCCTTGCGCGGGTCGGCGGTGTACAGCCCTTCGATGTCGGTCAAAATATACAGGCTGTCGGCCTTCGCCAAATTCGCGACGAGCGCCGACAAGGAATCGTTATCCCCGAATTTGAATTCGTCGACCGCGACTGTGTCGTTTTCGTTGATGATCGGCACGACCCGCTGCCTGAGCAGCTCTTCGATCGTCCGATGCGCGTACCTGGAGCGGGAGCGGCTTGCGAAATCCGGCCGGGTGAGCAAGATTTGCGCGGCGGAAATGCCGTGCTCCTCGAACGCTTCCTGGTATGCTCTCATCAGCAGCGCCTGGCCGACGGCCGCGGCAGCTTGCTTCTCGTGAATCTGCTTGGGGCGGACGGCATAGCCGATCTGCCGGAAGCCCGCGGCGACCGCGCCCGAGGTGACGAGCAGCACCTGAACGCCTTGCTTGTGCAGGGCGGCCAATTCGCCGGCGTAAAACCGGACGCGTTCGCCGCTGAGGCCCCCTTCGCTCGTCGCCAGCGAGCTGCTGCCGATCTTGACGACGATCCGTTGCGTCATGGAAAACAGTCCTTTCGCTCATAGCTTTCTTTCATCGATGCCATCGCATGCCGGTCGGAAAAACAAAAAAACTTTCGCCCTGAACTAAAGGACGAAAGTTGCCTTCCGCGGTACCACCTTCATTGATGCCGCCTTCACGCGCAAGGCCGCATCCGCTTGGATTCCCCGTAACAGAGGGAACTGTCCGGCTCTTCGCCGGCCGCTCAGGGCTGGGGGAAGCGGGGGGCAAGGCGAATTCTCGCAGCCAGGCGAATTCGCTCTCTGGACAGGCCCGTTGACGCTTCGTTTCCCTTCGTTGCGTTTACCGATCCGTCGCCGCCAAAATGGCGGCTTGCTTGTGAAAATAGCATAGCACGAGCGGCGCCGGTTGTAAAGGAACCGTCAGCGGAAAAGCCGCAGCCGGCCGATCCGCCGCGCGGCTTCCTCGAGCCGCTCCTCGGAGGCGAGAAGGCCCAGCCGCACGTAGCCTTCACCGTGCGTTCCGAAGCCGATGCCGGGCGCGACGACGAGATCGGCCTCCTCGAGCAGCAGATCGGCGAACGACGCGGACGTGTAGCCTTCGGGCACCGGCAGCCAGCAGAAAAAGGAGCCGGCCGGCTTCGGCGCGTTCCAGCCGAATTCGGCGAGCGCGTCGTACAGCGCGTTCCGGCGCCGCTCGTACGTCCGCACGAGCGACGCGACGCAGTCCTGCGGACCGGTCAGCGCCGCCGCCGCCGCTTCCTGGATGCCGCCGAACAGGCTGCAGTAATAGTGGTCCTGAATGAGATTCAGCATTTCGATCACGTCGCGGTTGCCGAGGGCGAAGCCGACCCGCCAGCCGGCCATGTTGTACGTTTTGGACAGCGTGTAAAACTCGATGCCGACCTCCTTGGCGCCCGGCGTTTCGAGAAAGCTGACCGGCCGCTTGCCGTCGAAGCCGATGGCGCCGTAGGCAAAGTCGCTGGCGACGACGATGCCGTTTCTCTCGGCGAATCGGACCGTATCCTCATAGAACGATTTCGTCGCGGTCGCGGAAGTCGGATTGTTCGGGTAATTGAGGAACATCAGCTTGGCTTTGGTCAGCGCGTCCGCCGGAATCGCTTCGTAATCCGGCAAAAAGCCGTTTTGCGCGAGCAGCGGCATGAACGCCATCGTTCCGCCCGCAAGGGCGACGCCCGACCAGTAATCGGGATAGCCGGGGTCGGGAACGAGCGCGACGTCGCCGGGGTCGAGCAGGCATTGGCTGATTTCGATCAGGCCGGTTTTGCCGCCGAACAGCACCGCCACTTCGGTTTCGGGGTCCAGCTCGACGCCGTAATCGTCTTTGTAACGCTTCGCGATCGCTTCCTTTAAAAAGGCGAAGCCGCGAAACGGCGGATATTTGTGGTAGAGCGGATTGTCGGCAGCTTGCTTCAAGGCTTCGACAATGTGCGGAGGCGTCGGCATATCCGGATTGCCCTGCCCGAAATTGAGCACGTCGCGGCCGGTTGCGGCCCGGGCGTTCGCTTTCGCGACGAGCGCGGCGAAAAATTGCTTCGGCAGCTCTTGAATGCGCTGCGCCGGCGTTATCGTTTTGACCATGGGTTCTATTCACACTCCAGCTAAGTTGAGACCGATTTTCCACGTCGCGCGTTGCCCGGCATGTGATCTCGACATTTTATCATGATAAATAATGAACTTCCGGAAGACAAGCGGGACTGAAATCGCATATTTTAAAATGTAGCATACGGCCTGAAGTTAAAGCAATCGGAAAAGAAGGAATAAAGGCGCTTGCCGCCGGGCTTCGAATTGCGCTACGATGAATGCGTGCTGTGTTTGTTGCGTATTGCGATAATTGCGATAATTGCACGCTGCGAAAGTTGCGGTTCGTGGCAAATCGTCGCCATAGCCGCCATGAATGAACATCATACAGGAGGACTGCCGAATGAGCAGCAAAATGCGCGTCGCGCTTGTTCAAATGCATATAGAAGCGGGAAACCCCGACCGGAATTTCGAGCGCGCGGAGCGGATGCTCGCGCAGGCCGTAACCGCGGATCCGAAGCCGGACGTCCTGCTCGTTCCGGAAATGTGGAACACCGGGTATGCGCTCGATCGGATCGGCGAGCTGGCGGATCCGGAAGGGGCCCGCACGAAGGCGTTCGTATCCGCGTTCAGCCGCCAGCACGGCGTCAACGTGATTGCCGGATCGATCGCGAATCTCCGCGAAGGCGGGACGGACCGTTCCGGCCGCGTGACCAACACCGTCTACGTCTTCGACCGCAAGGGAGAAGTTACGGCGGAATATTCGAAAATCCATCTGTTTCAACTGATGGACGAGCATTTGCACCTGGAGGCGGGCGACCGGCCGGGACGATTCGAGCTGGAAGGGACCGCCGCGGCCGCGATGATCTGCTACGACATCCGCTTTCCGGAGCTGTCGAGAATGCTGGCGCTGGGCGGCGCGAAGGTGCTGTTCGTTCCGGCCGAATGGCCGCACCCGCGGCTCCACCATTGGCGGACGCTGCTGCAAGCGCGGGCGATCGAAAACCAGATGTACGTCGTCGCCTGCAATCGCGTCGGCAAAAGCGGGACGAGCGAGTTTTTCGGCCACTCCATGATTATCGACCCGTGGGGCGAGGTGATCGCCGAAGGCGGAGAGGACGAGACGATCGTGACGGCGGAGCTCGACCTGGCGCTTGTCGACGAAGTGAGGGGACGGATCCCGGTGTTTGCCGACCGCCGTCCCGCGCTGTACGAGTTTTGATTAGCCGCCGCCGGAGCCGCTCCTCCCGCTTTCGGCGCCCCCGATGACGCGGCGAATCGTCGAGATGAACGCCTCCGCGGCATTGGACAAATAGCGGCCCTTCCGATAGGCGATGACGAGCGTGCGCGTCGGCGCGCCCAGAAGCGGCACATACTTGGGCGCGAGTCCCTGTCCCGACTGGCGGGTAACCATCTCCGGCACGAACGCGATGCCGAGGCCGGCGGCGACGAGCGACTGCACGGTCTCGATATTGCCGCTTTCGAAGGCGATTTTCGGTTCGAACCCCGCTCCTCTGCACATGCGCAGCGAAATGTCCCGAAAGCCCTGCCCTTTTTTCAGCAGCACGAACGATTCCTCGCGCAGCTCTTCCACCGCGACGGGTTCGCCGGCGCGACGGGCGGCAAGGCGGTGTTCGGAAGGAACGGCGAGCAGAAGGCCTTCCTCCATGATCGGCTCGTACGTCAGCGCTTGCTCGACCAGCGGAAGCGACAGGACGCTGACGTCGGTCCCGCCGCTCGCGGTCAGCTGCTCGAGCTCCGCCGACGTTTCTTCGACGAGGGCGATTTCGATGTCCGGGTACGCGGCGCGAAAAGCGGGAATGACGAGCGGGAGCACGTGCGTTCCCGTCATCGGAAGGCTGCCGATGACGATCCGGCCTTTGCGCAAGTCCGCGATGTCTTCCATTTCGCGGCGCAGCTGCTCCGTCATATCGACGATCCGCTGCGCCTTGTCGACGAAGACGGAGCCGGCGTGGGTGAGCTCGACCGAGTTCGTGCTTCGCTTGAACAGCAGCACGCCGAGCTCCTTTTCCAGCTTGGACAGCTGCTGGCTGAGCGACGGCTGGGCGATGTGCAGCTTTTCGGCGGCGCGGGAAAAATTGCGCTCGGCCGCGATTTGAATGACGTACTGGAGCAAGCGGAATTCCATTTTCTTTCCTCCGGCGATCGAATAGTACCCATATTATAACATGGAACTATCAACCTTATAGATATTATATGTTGGAACAATGAGTGCCGCGGTGTTATGATAGAGTCATCTTAAACCTAATTGTTCACATAACGTTCACGAACAAGACCACGACGGGGTGAAAATCATGAGTAAAAAGACGATGTTCGAGAAAATTTGGGACAATCACGTCATCCACTCGGAAGAGGGGAAACCTAGCATTTTGTACATTGACCTGCATCTCGTGCACGAGGTGACGAGTCCGCAAGCGTTCGAAGGCTTGCGCATGAGCGGCCGCAAGGTTCGCCGTCCGGATCTGACGTTCGCGACGATGGATCACAACGTTCCGACCCGGGACCGTTTCAACATCAAGGATCCGATTTCCAAGCAGCAAGTCGACACGTTGACCAACAACTGCAAAGAGTTCGGAGTCAAGCTTTACGACCTGAACACGATCGACCAAGGCGTCGTGCACGTCATGGGGCCGGAACTGGGCCTCACGCATCCGGGCAAAACGATCGTCTGCGGCGACAGCCACACGTCGACCCACGGCGCGTTCGGCGCGCTCGCGTTCGGCATCGGGACGAGCGAAGTCGAGCACGTGCTGGCTACCCAGTGCTTGCAGCAGGCAAAGCCGAAGACGATGAAGGTTCGCTTTATCGGACAGCGTCCGACGGGCATTACGGCCAAAGACTTGATCCTCGGCCTCATCGCCAAATACGGCACCGATTTTGCGACCGGCTACGTCATCGAGTATACGGGCGAAGCGATTCGCGCCCTGTCGATGGAGGAGCGGATGACCGTCTGCAACATGTCCATCGAAGGCGGCGCCCGCGCCGGCCTGATCGCGCCGGACGAAACGACGTTCAACTACTTGCGCGGACGCGAGTACGCGCCGCAAGGCGAAGCGTTCGACCGCGCGGTCGAGCAATGGAAGCAGCTGGTCAGCGACGAAGGCGCCGAGTACGATGCGGTCGTCGATCTCGACGTCTCGACGCTCGTGCCGCAAGTTACGTGGGGAACGAGCCCCGGCATGGGTACCGGCATTACGTCGACCGTTCCTTACCCGGAACAGCTCCCGACGGAAAACGAACGCAAAGCCGCGGAAAAAGCATTGGAATACATGGACTTGAAACCGGGCACGCCGATGTCGGAAATCCCGATCGACTATGTGTTTATCGGTTCCTGCACGAACGGCCGGATCGAAGACCTGCGCGCCGCCGCGAAAGTTGCGAAAGGCTACAAAGTCAAGCCGACCGTGACCGCGATCGTCGTTCCCGGCTCCGGGCGCGTCAAACTGCAGGCCGAGAAGGAAGGTCTCGACAAGATCTTCATCGAAGCGGGCTTCGAATGGCGCGATGCGGGCTGCTCGATGTGTCTGGCGATGAACCCGGACGTGCTGAAGCCCGGACAGCGTTGCGCGTCGACTTCGAACCGCAACTTCGAAGGCCGCCAAGGCCGCGGCGGCCGGACGCACCTCGTTTCGCCGGAGATGGCGGCAGCGGCAGCGGTTACGGGCAAGTTCACCGACGTCCGCAATTGGAAATTCGAATCCGAAGTAACGGCTTAAGAAAGGGGCACGGACAGATGCAACCATTTGACAAATTGACGGGCCTTGTCGCCCCGGTCGATCGCGTGAACGTAGATACGGACGCCATCATCCCCAAACAATTTTTGAAACGGATCGAACGGAGCGGCTTCGGCCAGTTCCTGTTCTACGAATGGAGATTCGACGAACAGGGCGCCACGATTCCCGATTTCAGCCTGAACTTGCCGCGGTTCCAGGGCGCTTCCGTCCTGATCTCCCGCGCCAATTTCGGCTGCGGCTCCTCTCGGGAGCATGCGCCTTGGGCGATTCTCGATTACGGCTTCCGCGTCGTGATCGCGCCTTCGTTCGCCGATATTTTTTACAACAACTGCTTTAAAAACGGCATTCTTCCGATCAAGCTGAGCGAAGAGCAAGTCGAGGAACTGTTCCAAAAAACGAACGCCAAGGAAGGCTACTCCCTGACGGTCGATCTGGAGAACAAACGGATTTCCGACGAAGACGGGCTGGCCATTTCCTTCGACCTCGACGAGCATCGCCGCCAGTTCCTGCTCCAAGGGCTGGACGACATCGGGCTTACGCTTCAGCATGACGACAAAATCGCGGAGTACGAGATGCAGCATAAGGCGCGGCTTGCCAATACGTTTTAATCACTCATAGGCCCTCTGTTCCCGGTTCGGCAGAAATCGGGACAAAGGGCCTTTTTTTCCTATTATTCTCGCAACTTTTACCTTTTATTCACGTCTAATTTTTCATGGACAAGCCCGGAGTGAGAACGCATTCTTCCGGTAGCTGAAAAGAGATTTCGTACACCGAGGTGAAGCATGAAAAATTGGACGTCCCTGTTGTTTGTCGCCATCGCCATGCTGTTCCTGACGGCTGGGGCCGCTACCGCGCAAACGGTTACCCCTAAGCTCATCCTGGACGGCAAAGTATTGGAACCGGCCGAACCGCCGCAAATTATCGGCAATTTTACGATGGTTCCGGTTCGGATCGTGACGGAAAATCTCGGGTACACGGTCGATTACAACAAAGACACGAAGCAAGTCACCGTCAATAACGGCACGTCGGTCGTCGTTATGACGATCGGCAAGAAGACCGCGACGGTCGACGGAGCGGAACAAACGATGCTGGCTTCGCCGGTCGCCAAGTCGAACACGACGCTCATTCCGCTGCGTTTTACCGGCGAGGCGTTCGGTCTGCAAGTGTATTGGGACAACGTCGCCAAGTCCGCGTTTCTCTACAGCGCGAACGGCAGCGGCGGAACGACCGGAGAGGAACCGGCCGAATCGCCTCCTCCGGACGGAGGAACGGTCGGGGTGGTCGACCCCGATGACGGAACCGGCGCGGGGGAAGCGCCCGGCGATAACGCCGGCGGAAGCGAAACGCCGGGCGGAGAGAACGGAAACGGCGGCGGGACCGTGACGAATCCGTCCGCGAATACCGGCACGGTCAACGAAGTGCGGTTCGAAAACGAAGCCGTCATTTTTACATACGAAGGCATCCTTCAGCCCCGAATTTCTACGCTTACCGGTCCGGACCGGATTATCGTCGATATCCCGTATTCGGCATTCGGACCATCGTTTAGTCCCGGCTTTGCCGCCGATCCAAACGTTCAGGCCGGCGAGCTTGTCGTGGAAGGACACGCCGTATTGCAAAAAATCCGTTACTCCAAGTTTTCGGACGAACCGCCGACGCTGCGTTTCGTGCTCGATCTCAGTCAGGCATCCGGATTCGAAATGACGAACGATCTGACGAGCCGGCAATTGAAAATCGCGTTGACGTCGCCGTCCGTGCAGGCGCCTTCGGCGCCGGAGAAATCCGCATATACGATCGTGATCGATGCCGGTCACGGGGGCTCCGATCCCGGCGCTTCGAGCATTACGAAAAAAAGGGAAAAAGATTTCAACCTGTCGGTCGTGCTCAAGCTGCAAGCGCTGCTCGCGACGGAATCTCGGCTGAACGTCGTGCTGACCCGTTCGGACGATACGTACCCGACGCTGGCGGATCGGGCGAATTTGGCCAACTCGATCGGCGCCGATCTGTTCTTGTCCGTGCACGCCAACAGCAATTCGCCTTCCATCAACGGCAGCGAAACGTATTATACCCGCGCGGACAGCAAAGCGTTCGCCGAAGCGATTCATAAATACGCCGTTCCGGCGGGCGGGTTGAAGGATAACGGGCTGCGCACGGCCAATTATTATGTAACGCGGGAAACGAAAATGCCCGCAGTATTGTACGAGGCCGGGTACCTGTCCAACGCCTCCGACGAGGCGCAATTGTTCACGGAGGATTTTCAAAACAGGTTGGCGCAAGGGCTGGCTACCGCAATCAAAACGTATTTGAATCTGGCATAAGGGAGAAGAGACGATGGCGCTCGCGGCAAACGGGAAAAAATGGGTTACATTGATCGTCATGCTGGCGCTCGTATGGACGGGAGCGGTGGCGGCTAGCCCGTCCGCTTCGGCGGCAACGACGCCGTTCAGCGACGTCCCCTCGGGGCACTGGGCGGAGAAGCATATCGCCAAGCTGGCATTGCAAGGAATCGTGAAAGGCAACGAAGGCAAATTCGATTTGAACGGTTCGGTTACCCGTCAGGATGCGGTCATCATGGCGCTGCGATTGCTCGGATTGGAAAGCGAGGTCGACAGCGATAAAGTCGTTGCCTATCCGAGCACGTTCCAGGTGAGCAATTACGCTAGCTCGTATGTGGATTACGCATTTACGCAAGGACTCATCAATCGAAACGAAGAATACGCATTGGCGGAAAAAGAGTCCGGATCTTCCTGGGGAGCAACGCCGGCTACCCGCGAATGGATCGCGCGGCTCCTCGTGCGCGCGGTCGGCAAGGAAGCGGATGCCGCAGCGGCAAAGGACCGGGCGACAACGTTCAACGATAATTCCGCCATCGACACGTCCATGCTCGGCTACGTTAACGCTGCCGTAAGCCTGGGCCTGGTCAAGGGAACGGACGGCAACAAGTTCGATCCGAAAGGCAAGGTTTCCCGCGCGACGGCCGCGACCTTGATCAGCCGGGCCGAACCGTTGGTCGAAACGGCCTATCCCGGCCAGGCTTCGGGAATCTGGATCGGCATTTCGGCGGGTCAGCTCACGATGCTTCATGCGGACGGATCGATGACGACATATGCCGTTTCGGATAAAACGTTGTTCTCTCGCTTCGATTCGGAGAAGTTGACGTCCGTCGACAGCCTTACGCTGTACGGCAAGGCGCTCGTCATCGGCGACGGAGCCGGCGGCGCCGCTTACGTCGAGCAAACGGACGATACGCCCCAGGTCAAAACGGTCGAGGGCAAGCTGATCGTTGTCAATACGACGAAATATCAAGTTTCGCTGTTAAGCGGAGAAGAAGTGGCCACGTACGATTACGATCCGGAATTTCCGCCGGTCGTGACCGACGCGGAAAATAACGCCTTGCGGCTTGCCGATTTGCCGGCGGATGCAAATGTCAATCTGAGCATCGATGCCATTCGCCCGAACGGAAAAATCGTATCCATCTCGCTGGGCCAATCGACGGTCAACAAAAGCGGCCAAGGGACGGTCGTTTCGTGGGATGCGGCTAACCGGTCGCTGACCGTTAAAGACGAGACGACGGGAATTGCCGAGTCCCGTATGGCATCGGCCACCGCCAAATATCAGAAGGACGGCAATTATGTCGGCGCAGAAGTATTGAAAGTCGGCGACACGATTTCCTATGAGGTTTCGAACGGAGAAGTAACCTCGATCGTCATCACCAGTTCGCCTGTGGCCAGCACGATCGGCGGAACGATTTTTAAAGTCGATACGAGCGCCAAAACGATCCAGTACACGGAGACCGGAGACGACGAAGTCGTTCTCAAATTTTACGCCGACAACGTTGCGGTGAAAATCAACGGCTTGACGGATGCAACCGTCGCCGATCTGATGAGCGGCGACCTCGTGACGATGACGCTGAACGGGGAAGGCAAAGTGGCCTCCGTCGAAGTGAGCGACAGCACGGTCGTCAATATCGCCGGCGCGGTCGTCTCTTCTAACTATGACCCAGACTCAAAAGTTTTAACTGTCAAGGATAGTTCAGGAAATCCCAAAGCATTTTTTATTACTGATTCAACACGCTACTATATGGACGGCAACTTGATCGATGCCCAGGCCGCCGCCCTCATGCTCTATAAAAACAAAAAAATCGACATCGGCTATATCGACGATCGGGCCATCAAGATTACGTTTATCGCCAAGTATACGGGCACGGTGACCGCGAACAACACGACGACCAAAACGTTAACGCTGCAGCAATCCAACGGAACCTCGGTAACGATTCCGTACACGACGCCGATAGTCGAAATTTACGGTCAAACCTCGCCGACGTTTTCCAATATCGCGGTTGGCGACACGGTATCGGCCATTCTCAATGCGACGCAAGATTACGTATCGACGATCTACGTTCAACGGAAAGTCCAATTCGAAGTCGTTTCGGTCGATTCGGCGACGAACAAAATTGCGCTGAAATCCACTTCGGGCGTTACGAACGAGTGGACGCTCGGAACGGGCACGTCGTTCCTTGACGAGAACGGCAACGCGACCGGAATCGGCAAATTTGCCTCCGGATCGTTTGCAACCGTCACGATGCTCGGCAATACGCCGACCGTTCTCAAATATGTGCCGACCTTTTACGGCAAAGTGACGGCCGTCGATTCCGCAGCGGGCACGCTGCAAATTCAAACGAATTCCGGCGCCGTCGTATCGCAGTCCGTCGGAACGTCGCCAATCGTTTACAAGGATAGCGTCGTTCAATCCTCGCTTGCTTCCGTCCAAGTAAACGACCGCGTCGAAGTTCGCAAGGACGAGCAGGACCGCAACGTGGTAATGATCGTTCCCGGAGTCGCCAAAACGTTCTTCCGCTTCGACGGAAATCTTCTTTACTGGAAAGTAGCCTCCATCTCGGAAACGAACAATTTCGTCAGGCTTCATCCGCAAGCTTATCTTCACGACGCGAGCTCGACGCTGACGACGGGCAGCTTCATTAACGGCAACGCCATCACGATCTACACACTTCGCGGCCAAGCCGTCGAAGTAGTCAAGCAATAAATAGATAACTCGAATGCCAGCAAATCAGTTTAGCGGTCGGGTCCGGACAGCTCCGGGCTCGGCCGTTTTTCTTAGCGGTCGAACATTCGGCAACTGGACACTCGTTCATCGCTCGATGATCGTCGATAGCCTTTCGTAATTTGCCGCTCGATGATCGTCGTTTAATGTTTAATGTTTAATGTTTAATGTTTAATGTTTAATGTTCGCTTGTTCGATGTTCATTGTTCATTGTTCGTCCTTCTTCATTCAATATTCGTTGTTTGCCGTTCCGTCCGCTGTCCTCCGAATGCTATATTTTCTTTTCGCATGCTCTTATCCGTATCCCCTTGACTCAGAAAAAACGATCTTACTACCTCTATACTTCCTTAACTTCATTATTTATCTCATTCAATCCCCTTTAATTACCATAAATACCCCTTAGTTCCTTCCTTTTAATTTCGTGGGAAAGAGGGACTTATCGATACTGAGATGAGGAGGAAAAAAGGCGAAGCCAGGGAGGGACAAAAGGCGTAAAAATCTGCAAAAAGGCACAGTCATGGCTGTAATGGCTGTGTTCAAAGCAACGCCCGGTTACGATTTTAAATTGCGGTTTTGGACCTTTGATTCGAAAATTGCCTCAGCCTGCGATAACGAGCAGAAGCGTTAGAGCCCGTAAGCTTCGGATAGGTAACGGTCTTGAAGGCTGCGCAGTCCTTTAAGAGGCAGTCAAGGCGGGTATCGGTTTTTCGGTTTTGCATGTAGCAAAAATGATCCAGATAAGCCTGAAAGTGCTTGGAGCCAAGCATGCCGAATCGGCCCATAAGCCAACATTCAGCACGCCATCCCAGCCGCCTCAGATTTCTCTTGGAATCGCTTTGATTTGCGGGGGTGAAAAGCACGCAATTCGCGTTTTGATCGACATATTCGTCAATAAATAGTTTTTCGTCCCATCGAGAGGCCCGAAAAGCGTTAACGGATTTAGGCTGAATTTTGATTTTCAAATGTAAGGCGCGCTCTTCCGAATCCATCGATGCCCCGATAATAATGGGGTGTTCGTGTTCGTCTAGCGTTGCGAAGAAGTGCCGTTTTTCGCCATAAATGGCGCTCATGATATGCACGTTTCCGTTCAACAAAAATTCCGCGTCTCTCCGACTCATCGCGAAACGCAATTTGTGGCAAATCAGCCAGGCTGTTTTATATGTAACGCCAAGAATATCCCGCAGCGACATCGCATTAATCCCGCCGGGACGGCAATGAAGAAAAATTGCTTGAAACCATAACCGAAGCTCCGTTTTGCTTCCTTCCATAATCGTGCCCGCGATGAGGGAAGTCTGGCTGCGGCAAGATCTGCACTGATAAAGAGGGAGACGGCGAGTAGAAATAGTATAGGCGCTGGAATGACCGCACTTGGGACAGCGGAATCCGTTCGGCCATTTGAAGCGATACAAGGCGGCAATGCATTGATCCTCCGTGCGAAATTGTCGGCAAAATTGCTCGAAAGCCAGTTCTTCCTCCAACATGCTCTCATCGCTCCCTCCATTTTTTACAAACGGGAACAAATGTTCTGATTTAAATATACCAAACAAACGTTCTTGTTTCAAGGGTTAAATGGAATGAAAAGGTGTGAAAAATCGGCTTGATCGAGGCATGGAATATAAAAAATTTTTGCGCAGCGGCAAGTTCTGAAACAAGGGGATACGGATAAGCGTCAACTGTTTGAATATTGGTCCCCTTCGCTGAACGATGGGGATGCAGATAAGCGTCACCCGTTCGAATATTGGGCACCTCCCGCTGAACGATGGGGATACGGATAGGCGTTCAACCGTTCGGATACTGGCGCACGCCCTCTGAGCGAAGGGGATACGAATAAGCGGGGGGATGGGAAGGTATATCCGACTTGACACGCGATGCTTGTCGATCCGCCCAAGTTCCGGTACACTTTCTTTATGAAAATGAACGTCGCTTTTCACGTGAAGAAGGAGCCAGTTGCATGAATGCCGCTAAAATGAGACACATTCTGGACGTCATCGCGGAGATGTTCCCGGACGCGCACTGCGAGCTGAATCACCGCAACCCGTTCGAATTGACGATCGCGGTGCTGCTTTCCGCCCAATGTACGGATGAAACGGTGAATAAAGTCACGTCGACGCTGTTCGAAAAATATCGTAATCCGGAAGACTATTTGAGCGTTCCGTTGGAAGAGCTGGAAAACGATATTCGCCGCATCGGGCTTTTCCGCAACAAGGCGGCCAACATACAGAAGCTTTGCCGGCTGCTGATCGACCGTTTCGGCGGGGAGGTACCGAGCGACCACGAGTCGTTGACGCAATTGCCCGGAGTCGGGCGGAAAACGGCGAATGTCGTGGTGTCCAACGCCTTCGGCGTTCCGGCTATCGCCGTGGACACCCACGTGGAACGCGTCTCCAAACGGCTGGCCGTGGCCAAGCCGGACGATTCGGTGCTGGAGGTCGAAAAGAAACTGATGAAGCTGGTGCCGCGGGAGGAATGGACGCTCACTCACCATCGGCTAATCTTTTTCGGAAGATATCATTGCAAGGCGCAAAATCCGCAGTGCGATGTTTGCGCTTTGCTTGACGTTTGCCCGGACGGGAAAAAGAGAATGAAAGAACGCAGCCGCAAGACGCCGGCCAAAGGGCAGCGCAAACCGGCAGCCGCAGCCAAGAAAGCGCAAGGAGGCGAGGCCCTGTGAACGGAATAAGCGAACGCGTGTATGCGGATATTTTGCGAGAAATGGCCGACAAAGCGGCGGCCGGCGGGGACCCTCTTTTAAAGGAAAAATATGACGAGTTGGCGAAAAAGGCGGCGCAGGGGAACGTTACGCTTGCGTTTTGCGGCCATTTTTCGGCGGGGAAGTCGACGCTCGTCAACGCCCTGTGCGGAGAGCGGCTGCTTCCGTCCTCGCCGATTCCGACGAGCGCGAACGTCGTGACGATCGCCAACGGGAAGCCCGCGGCGCGCGTCGTTTTTCGCGCGGCCGACGGCTCGGTGACCGCGAAGCCGGAGCTGCCGGTGGAACGGCTGAAGGATCTCGCGATCGACGGAGAAGGGGTGGCGTCGATCGACGTCACGTATCCGATTCCGCTGCTGGGCGATCATATGGCGTTCGTCGACACGCCGGGGGTCGACTCGACCGACGGCGCGCACCGGGCGGCAACCGAATCGGCCCTTCACCTGGCCGATGTGGTGTTTTTCGTCACGGACTATAACCATGTGTTGTCGGAAGTGAATTTTCGTTTTTTGCGAACCTTGCATCGGTGGGGAAAGCCGACCTACCTGATCGTCAACCAGGTCGACAAGCATCGGGAACGGGAAGTGGCCTTCCGCTCGTTCCGCGAAGGGGTGCTGCAGGCGCTTGCGAATTGGCGGATCGAAACGGCCGGCGTCCTGTTTTTGTCCTTGCGGGAGCCCGATCATCCGTTGTCGCAATGGAACGAACTGATTCGCGTGATCGAAGGCCTGAAGCCGCTTCGCGAGGAGCTGCTGCTGCAGAGCGCGGACCGCTCCGCCCGGCATCTGGCGGAACAGTTTCGCGAGAACGCAAGGCAGCGGCATCTCATCGAGCGGGAATCGCTTCTGGAGCGTTTGGGCGGGGAGGAAGGCGCGCGGCTCGTCGCGAAAAGACGCGAGGAGCTCGAGCTGAAGCTTTCGTCTTTGCGGGCGGAAACGGAAAAGCGCAGGGACTTGTTCAGAAGCGAACTGGATAAACTGCTGAGCAATGCGAATCTGACGCCCGCGGAAACGCGGGAAAAGGCGCGTCTCGCGCTGGAAAGCATGCAGCAAGGCTTTAAGGCGGGCTGGTTCGCCGGCGCCGCGAAGACGGAAGCGGAACGGCAGCGCCGATGGAACGAGCTGGCGGCCGATTTCAATTCGCAGCTCGGGGCGAATTTGCTCGGCCATGTGCGCGATTTGCTGCGCAAGGAAGCGAAGCTTGCCGGAAGGGAAGGCGCGGCGCTCGAAGCCGAGCTCGCGGCTGCTTTTCCGGAAGCGACCGCCGAATGGATGCGGGAGCGGGTGAAGCCCGGCGCCGGGGCGGACGGCCAGGCGACGCTGCACTTTGCCGCCGAATTGAGCTCCGAGCGGAAGGCGTCCGTTCGCAAGGAGGCGCTGCGGTTTTACGGCGGGCTGGAAGAGGCGCGGGAGCCGCGGCGGCTGGCGGCGGAACGGGAAGCCATGCGCGAAATCGAAGCGCTGGCGCAGCAGGAGCAGTGGGCAAGGCGACTCGAGGAGCTGGCGGGGCAGGAACGGGAAGCGGAAGCGGAGCTGCTGGCGATGCTGCCCGAACCGAGCGCGCTTGCGCCCGGATTGCTGCCCCGGCCGGAGGCACCCGATCCGGCGGAAAGCGCGGCGAACCTGCAAGCGGCGGACGAAGGAAGCGCCGCGGCGAACGGGCCGGGAGCGAATGCCGAGGCTCCGCCGGGGCATGAAGCTGGACCGGCGCGGCCGACAGGGCAGGCGGATGAAGGAGCCGTCGGCGAGACCGGCGGAGACGCCTTGAGCGGGGCGAAGGAAGCGGCGGCGCTGCTTGCCGCCGCCGCCGAGCTGCTGGAGCCGCTCCCGCCGCTGCGCAAACAGGCGGCGAGCCTGCGCGCGAAGGCGGAGCGCTTCCGCGAGAGCCGGTTTACGATCGCGCTGTTCGGCGCGTTCAGCGCGGGCAAATCGTCTTTCGCGAACAGTCTCGTCGGCCTGCCCGCGCTGCCGGTTTCGCCGAATCCGACGACGGCGACGATCAACCGCATCGTCCCGCCGGCCGAGTCGTTTCCTCACGGCACGGCGCGAATCCGGATGAAGTCCGCCGAGGATATGCTGGACGACATCCGCCATTCGCTTCATCGGCTCGGCGTCGCGGAGCCGGATATCGCGGCAGCCGGAGACGATGCGGGAGCGCTGCTCGCGCTGGCGAGCCGAATGTCGCCGGATGAGCTCCATCCGCGCGGGCGGCCGCACCTTGCGTTTCTGAACGCGGCTGCTGCCGGATGGCCGCGCTACGGGGCGCTGCTCGGCCGTGAGCTGAAGGTCGCCGAAGAGGAGTATCGCCGGTACGTGGCCGAAGAGGAGGCTTCGTGCTTCGTCGCGTCGGTCGATTTGCACATCGACGCGCCTCTCACCCGCAGCGGCGCGGTGCTGGTGGATACGCCGGGGGCGGACTCCATCAACGCGCGCCATACGGGCGTCTCGTTTCAATATATAAAAGACGCCGATGCCGTTCTTTTCGTCACGTATTACAATCATGCGTTCACGGAGGCGGACCGCGGCTTTTTGAATCAGCTGGGCAGCGTCAAGGACGCATTCGAGCTGGATAAAATGTTTTTTATCGTCAACGCGGCCGATTTGGCGGCTTCCGAGGAGGAGCTGCAGGCCGTCCTCGGCCACGTGGAGGCGCAACTGCTCAAGCACGGCATTCGCAAGCCGCGGCTGTTCCCCGTCTCCAGCCTGAAAGGGCTGGAGGCGAAGCTGTCGCGCTCGGACGAAGGCATGCGTTCCTCCGGCCTCGCCGCGTTCGAGACGGCGTTTCACCGTTTCTCGCGGGAAGAGCTCGGCGGTCTTGCGGTTCAGGCCGCGCACAAGGAGCTCGACCGGATCGATTCGCTTATGGCCCGGATCGTCCGGTCGGCGAGCGAGGACGCGGCGGCACGGCAAGCCCGCGGCCGGAAAATGCTGGAGGAGGCATCCGACCTTAAAGCTCGGCTGCTTCGCTCGATGAACGATACGGCCGTCCAGCCGCTCGTCCAGGAGACGAACGATCAGCTGTACCATTTGCGCCAGCGGGTGCGGTACCGGTTCAACGATTTTTTTGCCGCGGCGTTTCATCCGTCGGTTTTGCAGGATGACGGCCGCGACCTGAAAAAGATGCTGCTCGCTTGCTGGGCGGATTTGAAGCGCAGCGTAGGGGAGGACCTGCTTCAGGAAATGCGCGCGGCGGGGCTGCGTTTGGAAGGAACGCTGCACAAGCGCATTTCGGAAAGGGTGGCCGAGGAAGCCGCCCGCGCCGATCTGGACGGATTTTCGCCGGAGCAGCCGCCGAAGCCCGAATTGACGCTGCCGATGGCCGATCCGCTGGAGGCGGCTCAGGCGCCCGACAGCCGCCGGCTGTGGAACGCGTTCCGCAACCCGAAGCATTTTTTCGAGAAGGATGGCCGGACTGCGCTTCGTTCCGAGCTGGAAAAAGAGCTCTTCGAAGCGGCGGACCGGGCGCTCGCCGAAACGAAGGAGCTGTGGAGCGCAAAGGTGGAGGAGGCGTTTGGCGCTTCCCTGCTGGCGGCGGCGGACGGAGCGGTCGCCGAGGTCGCGGCGTTCGCGGAGGGAATCGAGCAAGCGCTCGGGGAGCCGGGCGAGGAGCGGATGTGGGCGGAAATTCAACAAAAATGGGCCGTCCTGCGATCGGCAAAATAGGGCGGCCTCGGCCAAAGGAACGGGGTGCGCATAATCAGGCTTCTTCCCGAAAATAACGATCGGGAAGGGGCCTTTTCTTTCGTTTTCGGCATTTTGCACCCGCTTTCACATCAAACAGGGGATATCGTGGCTTAAATCCGATCATATGGGAGATTTTAACTCGTTCCGGGCCGCTCAGCCGCGTTCGTTCCGGCTTGCGGACGATATTCCCCTTTTCTGCCGTTTGAAGGGGTGTGACGATCCTGTTACACTTCCGAGGTAACGACCAACAGGGAGGTCAGTCGACAATTGGATATTTTCCGAGGTTTAAAGGCGTATTTTTGGCAGGACAAAGGATTTCTCGCAGGATCGGTGCTGGGCTTGGCATTCGCTACCGCGCTCGGACTCGTGTATCCGCTTTTGCTGGGCGTATTGATCGACGACATGATCGTCGTCGGGCAATACGACGGGCTGGTGGGACTTGCCCTGGGGGCGGTCGGCCTTGTCGTCCTCAAGGCGTCTTTTCAGTACGTTCACGGGTTCAGCGGAGGCAGGCTCGGCAACAGACTGGCATACCGACTGCGCAATGCGAGCTACGAAAAACTGCAAAAGCTTTCCTTCTCGTTTTACGATTCCGCCAGAACCGGGGATTTGATGTCCCGCTTGACGGCGGATATCGAAGGGATCCGCAACTTTATCGGTTTCGGCTTCGCGCAATTGCTCAATACGTTTTTCCTGCTCGTATTCGGATTCATCATGATGGCAATTATCGATTGGCCCCTGACGTTATTGATTCTCGCGCTCATTCCGGTCATCGGCTTCGTCGCGATCCGGTTCGAACAGCAGATCCATCCGGTATTTCGTTCGATCCGCGCGGCCATCAGCAGCCTGACCGTCAGCGTTCAGGAAAACATTATGGGCGTTCGCACCGTCAAATCGTTTGCGAGCGAAGACCATGAAATGAAAAAGTTTTCGACCGGCAACGAAAAATACCGGGACAACCATTTGCATCTTGCCGGCGTATGGGCGAAATATTTTCCGATTATCGAATTTCTCGCCAATATTTGCGTGGCCGTGCTCATTCTGGTCGGCGGCCTTCGGGTCATCTACGGGGCGATGACGCTCGGCGACCTGATTTCGATGAATTTCATGCTCGGCATGATCGTGGCGCCCTTATGGAACCTTGGCTTCCAAATCAACAACTATACGCAATCGAAGGCGGCCGGGGAGCGTCTTTTGGAGCTGCTTCATAAGCCTTTCGCGATTCGCGACAACGACCACCCGGTCCGGCTGGAAGGAGACGCCGTCAAAGGGCACATCCGCTACCAGAAAGTCAGCTTCCGGTATCCGAATCACGATCACCAGCCGGCCGCGCTGATCGACTTCAATCTCGACGCGCCTCCGGGCTCCGTCATCGGGTTCCTGGGCGGAACCGGTTCCGGCAAATCCACGATCGTCCAACTGCTCCTGCGCGCGTACGACGTCGGGGAAGGGGCGGTCACGCTGGACGGCGTCGACGTTCGCGACTGGGAGCTCGAAACGCTGCGGAAGCAGACCGCGATCGTCTTTCAGGAAACGTTTTTGTTTTCGACGACGATCAAGGAAAACCTCTCCTACGGGCGCTCGGACGCGTCGATGGAGGAAATCGTCGAAGCCGCGAAGCTGGCCCAGGCGCACGATTTCATCATGGAGCTGCCGGACGGCTACGACACGATCGTCGGCGAGCGCGGCATGGGGCTTTCCGGCGGCCAGAAGCAGCGGATCGCCATCGCCCGCGCGCTGCTCGTAAGGCCCAAGGTGCTGATCCTCGACGATTCGACGAGCGCGCTCGACATGGAAACCGAGCATCAAATCCAGCTCGCGCTGCGCAAGGTGATGGCCGGCCGGACGACGTTCGTCATCGCCCACCGCATTTCCTCCCTGCGGAACGCGGACGAAATCGTCGTGCTGGATCGCGGCCGCGTCGTGCAGCGCGGCAAGCACGAGCAGCTGATCCGCGTGCCGGGGCTTTACCGGGAGACGTACCGCATCCAGTATGCGGATCGGCCCGAAGAGACGGAGAACGCCTCCGAGAATACGAGGAGGGTGACGGGATGAGCCGGCAGTTTTTATACCAGGACGACGTACTCATTGAAAAATCGTTCAACTGGAAGCAAATGGGGCGTTTGTTCACGTTCGTCAAGCCATACCGAAAGGAAGTGATCCGGGTCGCCTTCGTCATGACGGTGTTCGGCATGCTGACCCGGCTCGCGATACCGCTGGTCATCAGCTTCGCGATCGACAAGGCGCTCGACGTCACGGGCAACGGAGGCCGCATTCCGCTGCTGTATATTCTGGTCGCGACGATGCTCGTCCTTTACGGGCTTCGGTGGTGGGCGCAACAATATACGATACGCCGCACGAACGAAATCGGTCAAAAAGTGATTTTCGATCTTCGGGAAACGCTGTTCAAGCATATTCAAAATCTTTCGTTCCGGTTTTTCGATAAACGGCCGGCCGGTTCGGTGCTCGTCCGGGTGACGAACGACGTCAACTCGCTGCAGGATTTGTTCAGCAACGGCGTCGTCAACTCGGTCATCGACATCGTCCAGCTTTGCGGCATTACCGTCATTTTGCTCGTGCTCGAACCGAAGCTCGGCCTTGCGGTCATGATCACGGTTCCGCTCATGTTCATCGTGTCTTCCTCGCTGCGCAAGCGGATGCGCTTCGCCTGGCAGACGGTGCGGATCAAGCAGTCCCGGATCAACTCGCACTTGAACGAAAGCATTCAGGGGATTCGCGTGACGCAGGCGTTCGCCCAAGCGCAGGAAAATACCGAATTTTTCGAAGGGATGAACAACAGCAGCATTCGTTCCTGGAACCGGGCATCGGCGCTCAACCAGCTGTTCGGCCCGATCATCGAAGTGACGTCCGCCGTCGGAACGCTCATCCTGCTGTTGTACGGCACGCATTTGATTCGAACCGACGCAATCACGGTCGGGGTTCTGGTCGCCTTTTTTTCCTACGTAAGCAACTTTTGGGAGCCGATTACGCGGCTCGGGCAAATGTACTCGCAATTGCTGATCGCGATGTCTTCCGCGGAGCGGATTTTCGAGTACTTGGACGAAAAGCCGGTCGTCGCGGAACGTCCGGACGCCCGCGAGCTGCCTGCGGTAACGGGCCATGTCCGGTTCGACCAGGTGGAGTTCGGCTACGAAGCGGACCGGCCGGCCTTGCGAAGCATCGATCTCGACATCAAGCCGGGCATGACGGTCGCGCTCGTCGGCCATACCGGCTCGGGCAAGAGTACGATCGTCAATCTGCTTTGCCGATTTTACGACACGGTGAAGGGCCGGGTGCTGATCGACGGAATCGACGTCCGGGACGTCAAGCTCGACGACCTTCGCTCGCAAATCGGCATCGTCATGCAGGATACGTTCATCTTCTCGGGCACGATTCGCGACAACATCCGCTACGGCCGTCCGGACGCGACGGACGCCGAGGTCGAAGCGGCGGCGCGCTCGGTGCGCGCGCACGACTTTATCGCGAACCTGCCCGACGGCTACGATACGGAAGTGCAGGAACGCGGCAGCGCCTTGTCGATGGGGCAGCGCCAGCTGCTGTCATTCGCGCGGGCGCTGCTCGCCGACCCGCGCATCCTGATCTTGGACGAAGCGACGGCCAGCATCGACACGGAGACGGAGCTTCGCATCCAGGAAGCGCTCGGCACGCTGCTGGAAGGGCGCACGTCATTCATCGTCGCGCACCGGCTGTCGACGATCCGCCATGCGGACCTGATCGTCGTGCTGGACCACGGCGTGATCGTCGAGCAGGGCAATCACGAGCAGTTGATGCGCCACGGCGGCCATTATCGCGGCCTGATCGACGCGCAGTACCGATTTTTGTCCGCTTGACCTTGACCGTTAGGGTTCAAGATGAAACGAAGCCTCGCCTTTTGCGGCTCGGATGCTGCAAAGGGCGAGGTTTTTTTGCCGCGGCGCGACTTGGAATAGGATATTCATACCAAAAAAATAGTAGAAAGGTCGCGAATCTAGTGTTACAATTTTCTGGTTGAGCTAGAAAAAGGGAGAGATAAGTCGAATGAGTAAAGTGAAACGGGTGCTCGCCGCCGCCATGCTGTCGGCCGCCGTTATCGGGCTTGCCCCCGCCGTGTCTTCGGCGGCGGACGAGCAGCGAATTGTCGATGTCGCAGGCAACGCGCTGCTTATGGAGGACGGCTCGCTATGGATCGACAATTTGATGGGGCCGGTCCGACACAAGCTCGATTTGACGGAGATTGCCGGCATGGACGGGTACGGTTACGGTTTGACGAAGAATGGCGAACTCGTCACGTGGGCGAGCATCGGCAAGCCGGAGATCGATCCCGACCTGACGGGCATCAAGCAGTTGAACGCTCGCGGATTCGCGCTGAAAAGCGACGGCACCGTCTGGAGCGGCGCCGGCAAAATCGACGGCATGACGGGGGTCGTCCGAATTTCCGAAGACAACGGGCTTGCGGCTCTTACCGAGGATGGGCGCCTGCTCGGCGTCGGCGCGAAAAATTTGAAAGCGACGGTCCCGAATCCGCAAAACGTATCCATGATCGCCAGCGCGGGGGATCGTGCGGCGGTCCTCGACAACGACGGGGAAATCACGCTGTATGAAGGGTTTAATTTCGGCGCGGACACGTTCGAGCTGATTCCGACGAAGCTGGCCGCTCCGGCTGCGGCGCATGTCGCTTATGCCGCCAACGACATTCTGATCGTCACGCTGAAGGACGGAACGGTGTGGACGAACGGGGCGTACCAGGAACGGTACAAGCTGACCAAACAGATCGAAGGCATCGGACAAGCCGAAATGACCGTTCCGTACGGAGACGAAGAGCAATTTTCCTTTTACGCGAAGCGGACGGACGGCACATGGGTCCGTTACGAGAACGGCGAAATCGGCGAATTGAAATCTCCTTACGTCGCGTCGATCGAAGTCAACGTTTCGCAATCGGCCGTTCTCGTCGGGGATGCGGTCAAAATCGACATCGCCGAGAAATATTCCAACGGCGCGTTAAAGAAAATACCGCTGTCCGAAGCGAACGTGGCCATCGACAAGCCATACCTTTTGAAAATACAGCCCGACGGCACGCTGAAGGCGCTCGGGGTAGGCGAAGCGAAAGTCACCGTAACTTCGGGCAGCGCCTCTAAAACGGTGTCCGTGTCGATCGGCGGAAAGAGCGCCTTGCAATTTTCCGTCGTGAAAGACGGCATCGTCTATTTGCCGGTCCAATCGACGTTTAAAGCGCTCGGCGGCACGAGCGCCTATGCGGCAACCAGCAAAACGTTCTCCATACGGGTCGGAGACACTCCCGTCACGTTGACGCTTGGCAGCACGACCGCCGCCGTAAACGGGAAAAAAATCAGTCTCAAGGCGGCACCGAGAACGGAAAACGGCATGGCCGTGTTTCCGGCCCATTTGCTCGCGGACGCGTTCGGCGCCAAAACGGCCTGGGACTCCAAGCTGAAGCAGGCGACCGTTTCGTTCGGCCAAGCAAGCTTGACCGTCGTTTCGGCCGAAACGGCGGGAATCGTGAAGAAGGCCGCTCAAGGCAGCCTTTCCCGGTTTATCGGCCGCACGTATTGGGTGAATTATTTTCAACAGTGGGACCGTTTCATGAAGGTAACGGTAGCGGATATCGTCCCTGACGATACGGGATATTTCAGCATCGTATTCAAGAGCGCGTCGGGTAAGTCGTATACGTCGTACGCGATGCCTGCTTCCAACGTCGAAGATCTGTTTGCGGACAGCTATTATTTTTTGAATTACGATCCGTATAAAAAATACAACTGGTCGCAAGCGGTCTGGACGCAGATCAAGTCGGGCCAGATTTCCGCGGGCATGACGAAGGAGCAGGTCCTGCTCTCCTGGGGAACGCCCGTCACGAAGAGTACCGTGACCGGCAGCGGCACGACGGTCGAAACGTGGGGCTACCCGAGCTTCAACTTCGTTTCGTTTGTCAACGGCAAGGTGACGTTGATCGTCAATTAAGGAAAATCCGAGATCAAACAAGGAAAAGCTGAAACTGTCGCGGCCCGTCGGCGAACGATGGCGCGGCGGTTTTTTTTGCCGTTCGTCGGCCCCGAACGTTTGCGATTTCGGCCAAGAAGCGGTATCGTGAAATGGGGAGTTCGAAGGGCTTGCGCCCTCGCGATCGAGATTGGCGTCTTTACGAAGCAAGTTATAATGAATTAGAATAACGGGAAGGACGCGGGAAGAGCTAAAGCAAGGAGGACCCTTTGTGGCCGAACAATTGAACCTGTTCACCGATTCGTCGGCGCAGGCCGGAGCGGAATACGGCGCCGACGACATTCAAGTACTCGAAGGATTAACGGCCGTGCGAAAGCGGCCTGGCATGTATATCGGAAGCACGACTTCTTCCGGGCTTCACCATCTCGTTTGGGAAATCGTCGATAACGCGGTGGACGAGCATCTGGCCAAATTTTGCTCGCGCATCGAAGTGACGATTCATTCGGACCATTCCGTCACGGTATTCGACAACGGGCGCGGCATTCCGACCGGCATGCACAAAACCGGCATTCCGACGCCGCAGGTCGTGTTCACGATTTTGCATGCGGGCGGAAAATTCGGCGGCGGCGGGTACAAAAAATCCGGCGGGCTGCACGGCGTCGGCGCCTCCGTCACGAACGCGCTGTCGGAGTGGCTGGAAGTGGAAATTTTCCGCGAAGGCAAAATACATAAAATGCGCTTCGAAACGTGGACCGACGAAAACGGCAAGGAGCACGTCGGCGAGCCCGTAACCGGCCTTGTCGTCGTCGGCAACACGAACCGGACCGGCTCCAAAATCACGTTCAAGCCGGACAAAAAGGTGTTCCACGGCAACATCAGCCTGAATTACGATACGCTTTCGGAGCGGCTCCAGGAAATCGCGTTTTTGAACTCGGGCCTGAAGGTCGTACTGAAGGACGAGCGCGGCGGCGGCCAGGAGGAAACGTTCCACTACGAAGGCGGCGCCCGCCAGTTCGTGCAGTTTCTGAACGAGGGCAAGACGGTGCTGCACGAGGCCGTGCATTTTTACGCGGAAAAGGACGACATCGAAGTCGAGGTCGCGCTGCAGTACAACGACGGCTACACCGAAACGATCGCCTCGTTCGTCAACGCGATCCCGACGCGCGGCGGCGGCACGCACGAAACCGGCTTCAAAACCGCCTACACTCGCGTCATGAACGAGTACGCCCGGAAAATCGGACAGCTGAAAGAGAAGGACAAAAACCTGGACGGCAACGATTTGCGGGAAGGCATGATGGCCGTCATCAACATCAAGATGGCCGAAGTCGAATTCGTCGGCCAGACGAAGGACCAGCTCGGCAGCGCGTCGGCCCGCGGCGCCGTCGACGCGGTCGTCGCCGAGAAAATGGCCGTCTTCCTCGAGGAAAACCCGCAGGTCGGCCAGCAGCTCATCCGCAAGGCCGTGCAGGCGGCCAAGGCGCGCGAGGCGGCCCGCAAGGCACGGGACGAAATCCGCAGCGGCAAAAAGCGCAGCGACAGCCCTTCCCTGGGCGGCAAGCTGGCGCCGGCCCAATCCAAGGATTATACGCGCAACGAGCTGTTCATCGTCGAAGGCGACTCGGCCGGCGGCTCGGCGAAGCAGGGACGCGATTCGAAGCATCAGGCGATTTTGCCGCTCAAGGGCAAGCCGATGAACCCGGAAAAGGCGAAGCTGATCGACATTTTGAAAAACGACGAGTACAAGGCGGTCATCGGCGCGATCGGGGCGGGAATCGGCTCCGAATTCGACGTGTCCGAGTCCAATTACGCGAAGATCATCATCATGACCGACGCCGATACGGACGGGGCGCACATCCAGGTGCTGCTGCTGACGTTTTTCTACCGGTACATGAAGCCGCTGATCGACGAGGGCCGGATTTTCATCGCCCAGCCGCCGCTGTACAAAATTACCCGCAAGTCGGGCAAGCTGGAGACGGTCCGCTACGCCTGGACGGACGAGCAGCTGCAAAATTATTTGAAGGAATTCGGCAGAGGGGCGGAGCTGCAGCGCTACAAGGGCCTCGGCGAAATGAACCCGGAGCAGCTGTGGGAGACGACGATGAATCCCGAGACGCGGACGCTGCTGCAGGTGCGCATCGAGGACGCCGCGAAAGCGGAGCGCCGCGTGTCGACGCTGATGGGCGACAAGGTCGATCCGCGCAAACGCTGGATTATCGACAACGTCGATTTTGCCGAATACGAGGAGTGATCCATAAGCGATGAGCTCGCTGGAACAGTTTTTACCCGCATTTCTGGAAGAGGTCGTCGGGGACCGGTTCGGCCGTTATTCCAAATATATCATTCAGGACCGCGCGATTCCGGACGTCCGCGACGGCTTGAAGCCGGTGCAAAGGCGCATCCTGTATGCCATGTACGACGCGGGCAATACGCCGGACAAGCCGTACCGCAAATCCGCCAAAACGGTCGGAGACGTCATGGGCAACTACCACCCGCACGGCGATTCTTCGATCTACGAGGGCATGGTGCGCATGGCGCAGCCTTGGAAAATGGCCCACCCGCTCATCGACGGCCACGGCAACTGGGGGTCGATGGACGACGATCCCGCGGCGGCGATGCGGTACACGGAAGCCCGGCTGTCGCCGATCGCCCTGGAGCTGCTGCGCGACATCGAAAAGCGGACGGTTCCGTTCAAGGACAACTTCGACAATACGACGAAGGAGCCGGTCGTGCTGCCTTCGCGGTATCCGAATTTGCTCGTGAACGGCGTCAGCGGCATTTCCTCCGGCTTCGCGACGGAAATTCCGACGCATAACCTGCGCGAAATCATCGACGCCTGCGTGGCGGTGCTCGACCGTCCGGAAATCGCGACGTCGGAGCTGATGCAAATCGTCAAAGGGCCCGATTTCCCGACCGGCGGCATCATCATGGGCGAGGACGGCATCCGCGAAGCTTACGAAACCGGCAAGGGGCGGATCTATATCCGCTCGAAAACCGCCATCGAGGACGTGCGCGGCGGAAAGCAGCAAATCGTCATTACCGAAATTCCGTACCAGGTCGTCAAATCGAAGCTCGTGAACGCGATCGACAACCTCCGTCTGGAGAAAAAGGTGGAGGGCATCGCGGAGGTGCGGGACGAAAGCGGCCGCAACGGCCTGCGCATCGTCATCGAGCTGAAAAAAGACGCCGACGCGGACGGCATTCTCGCGTTTTTGTTCAAAAAAACCGACCTTCAGGTCGCGTACAGCTTCAATATGGTCGCCATCGTCAACAAGGCGCCGCGGCAGCTCGGCCTCAAGGCGATGCTGGACGCCTATATCGCGCACCAGGTCGAGGTCGTCACGCACCGGACGCAGTTCGACCTGGAGAAGGCCGAAGACCGCGCTCACGTCCTGGAAGGGCTCGTCAAGGCGCTCAACCTGCTCGACGCCGTCATCGAGACGATCCGCGCTTCGAAAAACCGCCAGGACGCGCAGAACAATCTCGTAAGCAAGTTTGATTTTTCCGAGCGCCAGGCGGACGCCATTTTGACGCTGCAGCTGTATCGGTTGACCAATCTGGAAATTACGTCGCTGGAAAAAGAGCATGCCGAAACGATGAAGCGGATCCAGCAGCTGCGCTCGATTTTGGAAAACCCGAAAAAGCTGCGCGGCGTCATCAAGGACGAGCTGGGCGAAATTCGCGGCAAATACGGCCTCGACCGCCGTTCCGTCATTCAGGGCGAAGTGGAAGAGCTGAAGGTGAATCTGGAAGTGACGGTGCCCGCCGAGGACGTTCTCGTCACGCTCAGCCGCCAAGGTTATGTCAAGCGGACGAGCCTGCTGTCGTTTACGCGGTCCGGCGGCGACCTGGGCAGCTCCGGCGTGAAGGAAGGCGATGTCATCCGCTGGAGCTTGCAGCTGAATACGCTCGATTCGCTGCTGCTGTTCACGCAAAAGGGACAGTATTTTCAACTGCCGGTGCATCAGATCACCGAGTTCAAATGGAAAGATACCGGCACCGCGATCGTCAATCTGCTGCCGCTGACGAAGGAGGACCGGATCGTCGCCGCGATTCCCGTCCGCCAGGGCGAATGGGAGGCGCAGGGCGAAGAGCCGTCCACCCTCGTCTTCGTGACGAGACGCGGGCAGGTGAAGCGGACGCTGCTGGCGGACTACGCGACGACGCGCAGCATCGCCATCGCGGCGTGCAAGGTCGCCGACGGGGACGAAGTCGTATCCGTCTATCGCTGCGAGACGCCGCAGGAAATTTTGCTCGTCACGGAAGCCGGCATGAGCATCCGCTTCCCGGAAAACGACGTAAGCGTCCAGGGACGCGTGGCCGGAGGCGTGCGCGGCATCGCGCTGAAGGATGGAGACGCCGTCGTCGCCGGGTTCCCGTTGTCGGGGGACGAAGGCGAAATACTCGTGCTTAGCGATTACGGCTATGCGAAACGCACGCTCCTGCTCGATTATCCGCAGCAGGGACGCGGGGGCAAAGGCATTCAGACGTTCGAGTTCAAGGAAGGCAAACGGGTGAAGCCGAACGGCACCCGGCTGATCGCTTCCGTATATGTCAAGGAAGCCGTCGAATTGGTGACCGTTACGGAAGCGGGAGCGGCCGGCGGGTTCTCGTCCGAGGATGCGCCGTTGGACGACCGGAGGGCGCACGGCAAGTCGATGCTCGCGGTCGATCGCGGGGACTTGCTGGCCGACGCCTTCCTAAAGCCGCTGCAAAACGAGCAAACCGGCTAATCCCCGCGATTTTGGGCCGAAACCGGCCAACTCGACATAAGCGAACAAGCGAAGACGGACCGTCAATCGTACGGTCCGTCTTTCGATTCCGAACGGTCGATCCAACGCAGCAAAATGTCCAATACGACCCACAAGGGCACCGGCTCCTCCAGCCGCTGCAGCCAAGCGGGGTCGTCGACGAGCCCGGCTTCCTTCGCCATCAGCCCGATCATCCGTATTTTTTCCTCGGACGAACCCATATATTTGCCTCCTTCCGATTGTCCAAAATAACCGATTGTTCCGCAAGCTCTATAACTAGCATATGTCGGGACATGTCGCAATGACACCGTTTCCCGCGATTTAGGTCGTAAATCATTAATTGCGTTAATCTATCTTTCGACATGAGAAACCCGTATAATATAAAGAGAAGCAACGTTCGGGAAAAGGAGAGTGGGAGGAGATGGAGATGGCAGCGGAATTTGTGAGAAGCTGGACGAAGCTCACGAAAGATTGGCATCACCAGATGGAGACGGAGCTGGCCCCGCACCTCACGGCGGGACAGCTGCAGGTTCTGGAACTGCTGCAGGCGCACGAGCCGATGAAGCCTTCGGAGCTGCTGCCGCACCTGGAGACGACGCCGGCCGCCGTGACGACGCTGCTGGACCGGATGGAACGCAACGGGCTGGTGCGGCGCGTTCGCGACGAGCAGGATCGGCGGATCGTATGGGTCAGCATGACCGAGGTCGGACGTGACGAGGTGGAGCGGGGGCTCAAAGTGCGCAGCGAAATCGTCGACCGTTCGCTCGGACGGCTGTCGGCGCACAATCGCCAGCTGCTCGTGTACTTGATCGGAAAAGTGGCCGGAACGAGGGAACAGGCGGCCGCGGCGGAGCGCGGCGGAGAGAAGGAGAGCGGCGGCGAAGCCGCCGCCGCTTCCGCGGAGGAGCGGAAGCGGGGCAGGGAGGAGCGCGGCGCCGAGAAAATCGCGCTCTGACAGCCGGGGGCGCCGTTTAGCCGGCTTCGTCGCCGGCTGCGGGCAGCAGCTTTCGGATTCCCGTCAGCAGCTGCTCCATCCGGGCGTATTCCGCGGCGCTCCACCGCTTCGTGCTTTTGGCGGCAAGCGTTTGCTCCAAGGGAACGATGGTGTACGTTTTCAGCTGCTGTTTGCCGGTTTTGCGAATCAGCACCCATGTCGGCGTCGCTATGACGCCGTTCAGCTCCGTGACGGCCGTGCCGTCCGGGGCTTTCGTTTTTTTCAGGGATATTTCCATGATGACGCCGACGTCTTTCCAGTCGCCGGTTTGGTTCGAGATGAAGTTGCCCATCGAATAGACGATCAGGCCGCGCCGCGTGCCGTCCGCGCGGCTTGCGTCCGGAACTTCGATCGTCTCGTACGGCTGGACGACGTGCGGATGGGAGCCGAGCACGATGTCGGCCCCGGCCTCGATGGCCGCGCGGGCGATGCTTCGCTGCTCGTCGCTCGGCTGCCGTTGATACTCGTTGCCGAAGTGGAGCGAGACCGCGATCGCATCCGCCCCTTCGGCTCGGAGCTTATCGATGCCTTCGGCGATCTCCTCCTCCGAGATCAGGTTGACGGCGTAAGGCTTATCCTTCGGAATCGGGATGCCGTTCGTCCCGTACGTGTAGGACAGAAACCCGAGCCGGATGCCATTGCGCTCGACGATGACGGGTTGCCGGGACGCCCAGGCGGATTCGGCCGTGCCGACCGGGATAAGCCCCGCCTGCCGAACGTTCTGCAGCGTGCGCATCAGGCCGGCAAAGCCCCGGTCAAGCGTATGGTTGTTGGCCGTGGACACGATTTGCACGCCCGCGTCGACAAGGGCGTCCGCAAGCTCCTCGGGCGCGTTGAAACGGGGATAGCCCGAATAGTTCAAATCCGCTCCGGCAAGCGGGGTCTCCAGGTTGGCGATCGTCCAATCGCCGGAGGACAGCAGCGGCTTGACCTCGCGGAACCAGGGCGTGAAGTCGTACGCGTCCGTCGAAGCGTCGTAATAGGCCGGCAGCTGGGGACTGTGCACCATAACGTCCCCGACGGCCACGAGCTTCGCTTCCGTCGCGGCGGGCGCTTTCTCGGGCGGCGGGGGCTCGCCGGTTGTTCCGCCGTCTTCGCCACCGAAGGTCCCCGAAGGGGACGGGGCGGACGGCGCCGTTTCCGCGAAGCCCGGCGATGCCGAAGCCGAAGCGCCCGCAGCCGTCGGGGATGCGCTCGGTCGGGCGGACGCCGAAGGGGATCCCGCGGGGGCGTCCGGCGGATTCGACGCCGGACGCAAGCCCGCGCATGCGGCCAGCGTCAGCGCCATGAAAAGCAAAGCGACAACCTGCAATATGCGATTTCGCAACGTTCGGACTCCTCTCCCGTAGCCGATCCGCTTTATTCGCCGCTTTCCCAGCGGCCGTAAATTCCGCAAGGCAGCGTTAGTCCGCTGCGGGTGGCCGGCAGGCCGATTTCGCCGCAGTCCAGCTTTCCGCCGTATTTGCCGCCGATCGCCATATGCAAAAGGTTATGCAGGACGGTAGGGGATATGCCGGTCGTATACGAGTTGATTAAAACGAACAACGGGTTGTCCGACAAAATCGACCGGCACGAATGGAGAAACGGATACAGGCTGTCTTCCAGCTTCCACATTTCGCCGTTCGGGCCCCTCCCGTAAGAAGGCGGATCCATAACGATCGCGTCGTACTTCCGTCCCCGGCGCTCCTCGCGCTGGACGAATTTGAACACGTCGTCCGTTATGTAGCGGACGGGAGCGTCGCCGAGGCCGGACAGCTGGGCATTCTCCTTGGCCCACTGAACCATCCCCTTCGCCGCGTCGACATGGCACACTTCCGCGCCGGCCGCTGCCGCGGCTACGGTCGCGCCGCCGGTGTAAGCGAACAGATTCAGCACGCGGATCGGGCGGTTCGCCGAAGCGATCCGGTCCATGATCCATTTCCAATTGACCGCCTGCTCCGGAAACAGGCCGGTATGCTTGAAGTTGGTCGGCCGAATGTGGAACTTCAGCGGGCCGTAGCCGATCGTCCATTTTTCCGGGAGCGTCTTGCGGAACTGCCATTGCCCGCCGCCGGAGGAGTTGCGGAAATAATGTCCGTCGGCGTTGCGCCACTCGGCCGTTTCCTTCTCCAAGGGCCAGATGATCTGGGGGTCGGGGCGGCGAAGCACGAATTCGCCCCAGCGCTCCAGCTTTTCCCCGCCGCCCATGTCCAAAAGCTCGTAATCCTGCCAATCCTTCGTTATCTGCATGTTTTCGTAGACTTCCTTTTCTTATCGATTGTAGTTAAATCGGTAGCCGAAGCCCCGCACCGTTTGAATGAATGCCGGATTCGACGGGTCGGCTTCGATTTTTTTGCGGAGGTTGCTGATGTGGACCATCAGCGTCCTCGTGTCCCCGATGCTGTCGGTATGCCAGACGAGCCGGTACAATTCGTCCAGCGGAAATACGCGATCCGGCTGCCGCGCCAGCACCGTAAGCAGCTCGAATTCCTTGACGGAAAGGGGAATCACGTCCCCGGCGAGCTTGACTTCCAACCGCTGCAAGTCGATGGCCAGGTCCCCGAAAACGAGCGACATCGGCGTCGGCTCCGGCAGTTTCTCGCGCATTCTTCTGCGACGGATATGGGCTTTCACGCGGGCGACGAGCTGGCTCGGGCTGAACGGCTTGGTGATGTAGTCGTCCCCGCCCTCGGACAAGCCGTGCACGATATCGGCGTCTTCGCTTTTGCAGCTTAAAAACAAAATCGGGACATGAGCGCAAGGCCCGCCCCTGAGCGTTCGGCAAACTTCGATCCCGTCGGGTTCCCCGAGGGAAACGTCCAATATGATCAAATCCGGAAAAATCGATTCCGCGATTCGAATGGCTTCATCGCCGCGATCCGTCGAATGGACGGCATAACCTTCCCGCTCCAAATACAGCGAAATCAGTTCGGTTATTTCGACCTCGTCGTCGACGACAAGGATTTCGGCGCTTGTCCCGCTCACTTGCTTCTCCTCCATTCGCCCCCATCTGGGCAACGATACGAAATTTATTATACTTAAAGCGTTGACGGAGAATCAATGCGCGATTACCATGAGTTAAGTTCTTGTTATTCGGGAGAGGGAAGATGAAGGGGTTGAACGTTCGACAGATGCCGGCAACAAAGCTTGCCGTTTTTATCCTGATGGTCGCCGGTTTGCTGCTGGCGGGCGGCTGCGGTGACCGGCCGGGAAAGGGAGAGCCGCTCGCGGAGAACGGCGTTCTCGACCTGAGAAACTGGTCGTTCGAATCGGACGGAGCGCTGCCGTTGAACGGGGAATGGGCTTTTTCCTGGCTAACGCGAGGGGAGCAGCCGGAGCCGTCGTTCATTAAAGTGCCGGGAACATGGGGCGGGGTAACGCTCGAAAACGGATTGAAAATCGACGATCGGGGGAAGGGCGTTTACCGGCTGACGATCCTCCATCCGCCGAAAATGGGCATGGTCGCGATCCGGCTGCCGAACCTTTCGACTTCGATGCGGCTGTTCGTCGACGGCAAGCTGTTCGCCGAACGGGGACGGCCGGAATCCGGCTCCGAATCGACCGTTCCGTATCAGCTCCCGACGTCGATCTATTTCAACAGCAAGGGCGAAAAAACCGAACTGACGCTGGAAGTGGCGAATTTCCATCACCGGAAGGGCGGAATCCGCTCAGAGCTCGTCATGGGCACGGCGGCGCAAATCCACCGGTTCGAGTTTAAACAGGACGCCCAGGAGTGGATCGTGTTCGGCTCGCTGCTCATGATAGGGCTGTACCATCTCGGCTTGTTCGTTCTTCGGGCAAGGGAGACGGCCAACCTTTATTTCGCGCTGCTCTGCCTGTTCGTCGCTTTGAGAATGAGCGTCATCGGCCAAGGGATGCTGCTGGAGGCCGGTTTCGGCTTGACCTGGACGCTTGCCGCGAAACTGGAATATTCCTCGTTCGTGCTCAGCGGACTGTTCGGATTCATGTACTATCAAAAAATGTACGAACAGGAAATTTCCCGAAAATTGTGGGCCGCATCGTCGGTTGTCGGCATCGGCCTTACGATCGGTACATGGCTGTTGCCCGTTTTGCAGTCCAGCTCCTTCATATGGGTGTATCAAGGCTACGTCATTGTGCTCACGATCGCGACGATTGCCGCGCTCGTCGCGGCGGGCATACGCCGGCGGGAAGGCGCATGGCTGTCTTTGGTCGGCGTCGCCGGGCTTCTCGCCACGATTTTGAACGATATTCTGATTTACAACGGTTTTTGGCGCTCGCTCGATTTGGTTTCCTTCGGACTGCTGTTTCTGATCATGATGAACTCGTTCAGCATTTCGCTTCGGTTGTCGCGCACCTACGTGCGGGCGGAGCAGATGTCTTTCGAACTCCGCGAATGGAACAATCGGCTTGAGGAACGAATCGCCGAGCGGACCGAGCAGCTTGAAAGCTCGTACCGGGATTTGGAGCGGCTGGAACTGTCGCGCAGACGGCTGATCAGCAACATTTCCCACGATCTGCGGACGCCGATCACGCTGCTTCAAGGGTATTTGGAGGCGCTGCGGGACGGAATCATCACCGAAGAAAAGCAAAAAGACAAAATCGTCCGCTCGATGCTGTCCAAAGTGGAAGGTCTCAGCAATTTGATTCACGATTTGTTCGAGCTCTCGATGCTCGAAGCGCGGAAGGCGCGCATGTCCTACGGGCCCGTCCGGCTTGCGCATTGGCATAAGCGGCTGACCGAGGAATACGAGCTGGACCTGAAGGACAAGGGCTTCGAGTTTCGCGCCGTTTTGGAAGCGGGAGCGGAAGAGGAACATGTGCGGGTCTTCATCGACGAGCACCGGATGGACCGCGTGTTTTCGAATTTGATCTATAACGCCGTTCGCCATACGCCGGCCGGCGGAACGATTACGCTGTCGTTCGGCTTGTCCGGCAATCGCCGGGAAGCGGTGCTGAGCGTCGCGGATACGGGCAGCGGCATTCAACCGGACGATTTGCCTTATATATTCGAAAGGTTTTACAAAAACAACAAATCCCGTCATTCTTCTTCCGGCGGAAGCGGCCTCGGGCTTTCCATCGCCCGCGAAATCGTCGAAATGCACGACGGCCGGATTACGGCGGCGAACCTGGAGGGCGGGGGCTGTGTCTTCCGGATTTATTTGCCGCTTGCGAAATTATCGGAGAGAGGGGCTTCCTGAGCCGGCTTCATTTTTCCCGTTCATAAGGCGACGGATATTGCCGAGGGGTACTTGCTTGGACTTATCTGCGTCTATGCGGGGGCGCTGGCGCTCAAGAGAAAACATTCCTGAACCGACGGGCGCCGGCTTCAGCCGTTAACCCGCTCCTTGTTGACCATGTCCGTCAGCATGCCGATCGATTGCTTGCGCTGCTCCTGGTTCATTTTTTTCAGCAAGCGAAGGACCTCTTGCGAGTCCGCCGAAAGCGTCCCGTCTTCGGGATGCGAGGAAGGGTTTCCGCCAATAATGTAGTCAAGCGACACGTCGAAAAATTCGGCTAGTTTGATCAGCGTTTCATAGACGGGCTGGCGATTGTTGATCTCGTAATGACTGTAGGCCGAGCGGGTAATGCCGATATGCCGCGCCACTTCTTCTTGCGAGAGGCTCCGATTCAGCCTTAGCTCCCGCAGGCGGTGTCCCATGGTCATTTGAACATCGATCTCCTTGCATCTTAAAATTAAGACGGCGGATCGCCAAGTTTTCTATTCTAATTTATGATACAAAACGTATCATGTCAAGTCGATAATTCGGGAGGCTGCCTATGAAACCGGAAAACTTGACGCTTCATACGGACAAGTATCAAATCAATATGATGTACGCTCACTGGCGCAACGGCTCCCATCGGGACCGGGTCGCGTTCGAAGCGTATTTTCGCAAGCTGCCGTTCGGCAACGGGTTTGCCGTGTTCGCCGGGCTGGAAAGGCTCGTTTCCTATATAAACGGTCTGCGTTTCAACGAAGAGGAGATCGCATATTTGGCGAGCCAAGAGGAAGGATACGATCCCGAATTTCTCGAGCTGCTGCGAACGTTTCGCTTTACCGGCCATTTGTGGGCGGCCGAGGAAGGCGCCGTCGTGTTCGCCAACGAACCGCTCGTTCGGGTGGAGGCCCCCGTTTTCGAAGCCCAATTGCTGGAAACGGCCCTGCTCAATTTTATCGGCTATCAAACGCTGGTCGCGACGAAAGCCGCCCGAATCCGATTGGCCGCTCCCGGGGATGCGCTCATGGAATTCGGCAGCCGGAGGGCGCAGGAGGCGGACGCGGCGGTGTGGGGGGCGAGAGCGGCTTACATCGCCGGGTTCGACGCCACGTCCAATATGCGTGCCGGGATGATGTTCGGCATTCCGTCATCGGGGACGCATGCCCATGCGTGGGTGCAGCATCATGCGAGCGAGCAGGAGGCGTTCGACAAATTCGCGGCCGCGCTGCCGAACCAGGTGACGCTGCTTGTCGATACGTACGATACGTTAAAAAGCGGGGTCCCGAACGCGATTCGGACGGCGGAGCGGCTGGCGGCCGAAGGCAAAAAGCTGCGCGCGATCCGGTTGGACAGCGGAGATCTGGCGTACTTGTCCAAAGCCGCCCGCGCGATGCTCGACGAAGCCGGGCTGGGCGACGTGAAGATCGTCGCCTCGAACGAGCTGGACGAGCATCTGATCGCCGAGCTGAAGGCGCAGGGGGCTCGCATCGACAGCTGGGGAATCGGAACCCGGCTCATAACCGCGGCCGACCAGCCGTCGCTCGGCTGCGTCTACAAGCTCGTCGCGCGGGAGCGGGACGGGAAGTGGGAGCCGGTCATCAAAATTTCCGGCAACCCGGAAAAAGTGTCGACGCCCGGAGCGAAGGACGTCTGCCGGATCGTCGATCCCCGCACGGGCAAAGCGATGGCCGACTATGTGGCATTCGTCGGGGAAACGGATGCGCGCGAGGGGAAACCGCTCGAGCTGTTCGATCCGGTGCACCCGTACATGCGGCAAACCGTCGAGCGCTACGAAGCGATTCCGTTGCTTACGCGCATTTTCGAACGAGGGACGCAGCTGTACGAGCTCCCGGACCTTGCCGCCATTCGCGAATTTCACCGCCGGCAGCTGGCGTTATTTTGGCCGGAGACGCTGCGCAAGCTGAATCCGGCCCCGTACCCGGTGGATTTGAGCCCGGCCGTCTGGAACCGGAAAATGGAGCTGATCCGCGAGCATCGGCTCTAAAACGAAACGAGGCTGCCCGCGCCGGGCGCGTTTGCCGGCGGAGCAGCCTTCGGCAGCTTGGGTCAGGCTTTAGCGGCGAGGCCGAACGCTTCGGCGACGAGACGGTAGGAGCGAAGCCGGGCTTCGAAGTCGTGCGTCATCGTCACGATCAGAAACTCGTCGACGCCGAGCCGCTCGCTCATGGCGAGCAGTTTGGTTTTAACCGTTTCCGGAGAACCGACGATGCGGTTTTCGCGGGTGGAACGAATGCGTTCGCGGTCGTAGTCGGTGTACGGGTAGTTCGTCGACGCTTCCAGGGACGGGAAAGCGGACAACAGCTTCCCTTGCTCCAGCGACAGGAAGAACAGATCGGCGCCGGTGGCGAGCTTGTCGGCTTCTTCGTCCGTATCGGCGCAGATGACGAGCACGGCCGCGAGCGTCTTCGGCTCCTTGTTCAGGATGGACGGCTTGAACGAATCGCGGTAAATCCGCAGCGACGCTTCGCTGCCCGGAACGCCGAAAAATTGGGCGTAAGCATAGGCCGTTCCCTGCTCCGCGGCGATTTGCGCGCTGCCGTAGCTGGAGCCGAGCAGCCACAGCTCGGGCGCCGTTTCGACCGACGGCGAGGCGAGCAAACCGGCGAACCGGTGCTCTCTCGGCAAGGCATCGTGCAAATAGGCGGTCAAATCTTCGACTTGGGTCGGATAGTTGTCGATATCCATCCGCTTGCCCTCCTGAAGCGCCCGCGTGGAAAGCGGCATGCCTCCGGGGGCGCGGCCGAGCCCCAAATCGATGCGGCCGGGATAAAGCGCTTCGAGCAGCCGGAAGTTTTCGGCGACTTTATAGGCGCTGTAATGAGACAGCATGACGCCGCCGGAACCGACTTTGATCGTTTCCGTTTTCGCGGCGACGTGGGCGATCAGCACTTCGGGACTGGAGGAGGCGAGCGCCTTCATCGAGTGATGTTCCGTAACCCAGAACCGGTTGTAGCCGAGCCGTTCCCCTTCCTGCGCGAGCAAGGACGTCTCCTGCAGCGTTTGCGAAGCGTCGCGCCCTTGGCTGATATGCGCCTGATCCAATATTCCGAGCTTCAATGACATCCTCGTTCACCCCGGCTAATGTTTGACGTTTATCGAACTAACAATGATTTCATTGTAGAGTTTGTCCGATCCGGTGTCAAATGATGAAGCCGAAAAAAACGCCCTCTCGGCTCGCCAGAGCGAGACCGGAGGGCGTTTTTTGGGTTTGTCGTTCGGTTCGGCCGGTCTAAGCCGATCAGGAAGACTCTCCGTTCAAATAACGGTAAAACGGGGCGTCGACCCAAAAGTCGTAGTTGATGACGCGGACGTTCGGATCGATTTGCTTGAAGGCGCCGGAAATGTCGGCCGAATCTTCCTTCAGGGAAAACGATTGCGCGTAGTAATGGCCGTTTTCGATTTTGTTGTTCGTAATGATCGGGTAATCGGGAAGCTCCGTCAGCGAATAATACAGAGGCTGCCACCAGGAGCTTGCGATCAGGCCGCTTTGATCGTCGCTGTTTTTCTTGGCATAGGCGAGCACGATGTCGTTAAAGCGGGCTTTGTCGGCTTCGTTTTCGAATTCGAAGGCGATGTCGTATTCTTTGGCGTATTGAATGTAGTTGCCGTTTTCGATTTGAACGACTTCGTAGAGGTCGGATACGCCGGGATCTCCCCATTCCTGCAAATAAATGAAGGCGGACGTTTTCGGCTCGAACTGGATCTTGGCCTCGATGCCTTCGCTGCGAAACAGCCCGATCAATTGAATCGCGTGCGTCAGATCGGAGTGGCCGTAGACGAGCGCGAGAGAGTCGACGAAATTGGCGTCGTAGCGGCTGTCCTTCAGGTTGTAGCCCGTGACGAGGTCCTGCTTCAGCGCTTCGTCGACGACCGCTTGCAATTCGGGCGACTTGATGATATCGGAAGCGCGGTACGCGTCGTTCAGCTTGACGTAAATGTCGTCGTCGCTCGCGTAGCCGAGGTAATGCTTGTACAGCCCTTTCGCTTCCAGCGCTTTGCCGAGGAGCACGGAGGACAGCGAAGGGGAAGCGGCGGCTTTCGGCCGGATCTGATCGTAAAAAGCTTCCGGCAGCAATCCGGTATCCACCGCGGCCGCGAGTTCTTGTCCTCCCTGCAGGCCGACGACGCCGACGGACAAATTCAGCTTGGCAAGCGCCTTGCTCACCTTCGACTCGGGATACGTGTACGCCAGCTCTTTGAGGCCTGCGGCTTTCAGCGCCAGCTGAACGGCGCCGACCGCGCTAAGCGCCTTTTCCGCCTGGACGGAGCCGGACGAGATGATTCCGTTCTCGTACAGCGCGGCCGCGGCCGGATAGTATGCGCTGGACGAGTCCAGGTCGGCGAACGCTACGGCTTCGCCGGAAGGGACGAGAGCGAGCGCTTCGGCGACGGCCGAAACGAAGCTGCCCTTCGTAACGGTTTCGGGAAGCGAGATGCCGAGCTTGTCCTTCAAAAACAGGGCGTAATCCGCGGGGCTTTCCTGCGGCTCGGCCTTGGCGGCGATGAACTGCACGGGGGCGGGAGAGGCGGCACTGGCCGCCGTTCCGGGCAGCGCGACGGCAACGGACAGAAAAGCGGCCAGTCCCAGCTTCGGCCATAAAACGGATTTGTTGTACAAGACCATTCCTCCTCGAATTAAATCCTAGTAGATATGTATGAATTGAAATGATCTTAGCACCGGGCACCGCAAGTGTCAATAATCATGTGAGCATTTCTTTCACCTGCGTTTCACTTGTTTAAAGATAAAAAATCTGGGACAATAAAAGGCGGAGCATCAACGGAAAAGAGGTTAAACGAACATGAGAACGTCCGTTTACGGATTGACATACGACGAGCTTGCGGCCTGGCTGGCGGAACGGGGACACAAGAAGCACCGCGCTTCCCGGGTTTGGGAAGGGCTGTACCGCCAGCGAGCGGCGTCCTTCGCCGAAATGGCGGACGTCAACGAGGAATGCGCGCGCCTGCTGGGCGAACATTTTTTCCTGCGGTCGATGAACGAGCATACGAAACAGCAATCGGCGGACGGAACGGTCAAGTTTTTGTTCCGGCTGGCCGACGGTCACTTGATCGAAACGGTGCTGATGCGGCATAAGTTCGGACTGTCGGTCTGCGTCACGACGCAGGTCGGGTGCAATATCGGCTGCAGCTTCTGCGCAAGCGGCCTGCTCGCCAAAAGCCGCGATTTGTCCGCCGGCGAAATCGTGGAGCAAGTGATGAACGTCCAGTTCTTTTTGGACCGGGCGGGCAAGGGGGAAAACGTGACGCACGTCGTCGTGATGGGCATCGGCGAGCCGTTCGACAACTTTGCGAATATGTCCGGCTTCGTGCGGATCGTCAAGCATCCGAAAGGGCTTGCGATCGGTCCCCGCCACATTACGGTTTCGACCAGCGGACTTGCGGACAAAATCGTCGAATTCGCGGACAGCGATTTGCAGGTGAACCTGGCGCTGTCCCTGCATGCGCCGAACGACGAACTGCGGACGAAAATTATGAAAATCAACCGCGCCATTCCGCTCGAGAAGCTGATGCCGGCGGTCGATTATTACCTGGAGCGCTCGAACCGGAAAATAACGCTCGAATACATTTTGCTTCGCGACGTCAATGACCGCAAAGAGCATGCCGCCGAGCTTGCGGATTTGATCGGGCATCGCGTCAAGCAGGTCACGGTCAATCTCATTCCGTACAATCCGGTCGACGAGCACAGTCAATACCAGCGCAGCGAGCAGGAGTCCGTGCGCGCGTTTTACGACACGCTGAAAAAACGGGGCGTCAACTGTACCGTGCGCATTGAGCACGGGACGGATATCGACGCCGCATGCGGGCAGCTGCGAAGCAAGCAGATGCGAAACGGGACCGAACGGGAGCGTCAAATCGTCGGCTAAAATGCAACTTTAAGGGTCTTCTTCTCGTCGTGTAAACATGATGGAAGGAGGCCTTTTTTATGTCGAGCCGAAAGTTTTCTTTTTTCCGGACAACAGCGCCGATGCCTTTCCTGGCGCTGGCTTTCGCGCTGCTCGCGGCGTCGGGCTGCTCGAACGGCCGGGCCGCCGCACCGGAAGAGGAAACGGTTGTCGGCTATCATTCGCCGATTTCGATGGGAGAAGTCGTTTCGGGAGAAACGGAGCCGCATAGCTTCGAGCCCGATTACGGCGAATTTCAAGCGCCGACCGGCAAGTGGATAACGGGAGGCGGTATCGGCGTTTCGATCTCGGCTGGCTTCAAGCGGCCGGGGGAGCCGGCGGAAGCCTGGGTTCAGGCGGTCGAACCGGGCAAAACGAGCGAATTGGCGGATCGCGCGGTACGCTACAAATTGACGGAGAGGGACAGGAACGACGCTTACGTGCGAACGGTCGAAGAGAGCTTGAAAAATCTCGATTCCTGGAACGGCTATACCGGCTTCAGGGTGAAGCTTCCGGAAAAGGCGGGTGTCCGCTATTATTTTTCGGTGGAAATTCTGCATGGTTCGACGGTGGAAGATACGGCGGCAAGCGTCGTCGAAGTCCCCGTTCAGGAAGTCGCGGCCGATCTTGCGTTGGATCGCGCCGTTTATCCGGCCGACGCCGAAATCGTCGTTAGGCTTGTCAATCGCGGCCGGACGACATTGTTCTACGGGTTGGATTATCGGCTAGAGCGCGACGGGGAAGACGGGTGGACCGGGGTGCCGGCGAGAGAAAACACGGGAGTTCCCGCGATCGGAATTCAGCTTTCCTCCGGGCTGACCTGGGAACAATCGATTCGGATCGCGAATCTGGCGCCGGGGATTTACCGCGTCTCCAAAACGGTGGAAGGAATGGGGACCCCGATCGAACGAACGCTGAACGCCGAGTTTCGGGTCGAATAGCGTGATCCGCTAGTCACATATGAAAGATTTGATTTTTTTAAAATACCATCTCCCGCCCTACTAAAATTTGGGTTATACTAATTTTGAACGAAAGGCGATGAAAATTATGTCATTCGGAGGGTAAACGTGTCTTCGTTGGCATTTATCTCTATTTCCGTAATCGAGTACATCGGCGTAATCGTCGTTATTTTAGCTTTGTTTCGTTACACCGTATCCCATTATTGGCCGCAAATCGTATTTACTTCCATTGTCTGTTCGCTGTTTTCCTACGTCTTGATGATTCATTATGATATACCGCTTGCTCCGATGATTCAGATGTTATGCCTTGCGCTTTGTTTTTGGTTACTGTTTGATACGCCTCTGATCTGGAGCTTTATTTTATGTTCATTCAGCATTGTGTACGCTGTTTTTCAAGGAGTCGTCATCATGTTGACCATAGCGACGGGAGCGGCTTCTTCAGCCTCTCTCGATGACAAGACGAGCTTCGAAATCTATTCGGTTCAAGTGTTTTGCGCGTTGGTTTGTTATGTACTAGGCAGTTATTTTCAAAGAAACAGAATTGGGTTTTTGTTTATTCCGACTTCTCGGAACAGTCCGTTTCACTGGAGCCGAATGAGTCAGAGATTAATCGTTGTAAGCCTGGCATCTTTTCTTTCCATGATTTCCATGAGCGTCGCCTACGCGTGGTACTCGCTTTCCAATCTCGAATGGTTCATTTTCTTGCTGGTCGTTTTGCTGATCGTCTCGACAATTCTATTAACCACGATACAAAGGAAAGATCAAGAGTATGCGGATCAAAACTGGAATCGTTGAGCATATATCGATAACTGGTGCCCGATATATGAAAAGAAACGGAGCGGATCCGAGCGTATCGGAACGCACGCTGCGTTTTGCTCTTATGCTTTGGATCAGCATGATCTTCATTATTATGCTAACGGCCGCCGGCGGTATTTTTTTAGGCGTATTTTCTGAAGCTATCGCAGCTTTGGCCGTTTTAGGCTTGTTGCGGTATTTTTCAGGGGGCTGGCATTTTAAGCAAATGGATGCATGCGTCATTTTTACCGCAGCGGTCGCCATAGGGATTGCGATGATGCCGGCTATTGAGGAAATCTGGTTAATCCCCCTTAATATCGTGTCCTTAGCTCTCGTCTTGCTTCTTGCCCCCACCGGACATGGGCAAAAATTTTCAAATGTCAAGCAAAAAACGGCATTCAAATGGATTTCCGTGATCCTTGTAACGATTAATTTCGTTGCATTGAATCAAATAGCAGTAGTCTCTACGTTATTTCAAAGCTTAACTTTAATTACGCGGAAAGGAGGAGGGTAAGATGCTATTGAAAAAAACCATGAAAAAATTGTCGTTATTTTTATCTGTCTCGGCGATTTTCCTCGTAGTTTCCAAATTTTTTTACGGTAATCCCGACGTTGAAGACGCTGAATAAGGTGGGGGCATGGAATTATTCTCAATCCCGGTAATCTATAAAGAAAGCAAACACGACAGGGGCGTTCGCATTTTGTTGCCGCTCGAACACTTGCTTTTTTTGCGGGTTATCGGAAAGTGCATTCATTTTTACGGGATTCACCGTAGGGAATATACTTTGCAATCGACGTTGCAGGATTGGAGAATACTTCTTGACGGCACCGGCTTCGAAGAGGTCGATCGAGGCGTTTTGGCCAATGCCCGAAAAATTGATTTCATTTTCAGCGATTTGCAACAAATTCATTTCGGCGCGGAAGCGGAAGGCGTTTTCTGCCCGATAGCCCGAGTCAACATTCCCCGTCTGCAAAAATATTATCCGGAAGTCCGAATAATCAAAAGCGGGACGCTTTAGTCTCGCTTTTTTCAAAGTAGAAGAGAGGTCGAAATCATGTCTGCAAAAGTCCACCTTTGTTACCCGCACGGAAAGTATAAAGCGCTTACGATGAGTTATGACGATGCTGTCGAGGCCGATAAGCGGCTGGTAAACATTTTTAATCGTCATGGAATAAAAGGCACGTTCCATCTTAATTCGGGTCTGTTCGGCCAAGCGGGAGCCAGACGCAGACTGACGGAAGAAGAAGCCGTTGCGCTTTATCAAGGCCATGAGGTTTCGGCGCATACGCTAACGCATCCATCGATTGCGAGATGCCCAAGGGAACAAATGGTGCACGAAGTGATGGAAGACCGCAAAAAACTGGAACGGCTGTTCGGCTATACGGTCAGAGGCATGTCCTATCCGAACGGTTCTTATTCGGAACAACTCAAGGAAATGCTTCCGCACCTCGGAATCGAATATGCCCGCGTCGTGCAAACGACCGGAAGCTTCAGCCTGCCTGACGATTGGCTCGAGTGGAAAGCTACGTGCCATCATAAACAGCAATTGATGGAGCATGCCGAAACGTTTGTCGGAATCGACAAGCCGCAGCATTTGATTTTAATGTACGTTTGGGGCCACAGTTATGAGTTCGACCAGGATAACAACTGGGAGCTCATCGAGCAATTTTGCGAATTTGTCGGCGGACGGGAAGAGATCTGGTATGCGACGAACATCGAAATCGTCGATTATTTCAAAGCGTACCGGCAGCTTCGGTTTTCGGCAGGGATGGAGTTTGTTTACAACCCGACCGCCCAGAGCGTTTGGATTCGCGCCGATGAAGCGGTAATCGAGGTCAAAAGCGGCCAGCAGATTACCCTCGTATAAACGGTCGAAGGTTTCGGGCAAGGGGAGGGAGGAGAGGAGTATATTTCGTTTTAAACCATCCTTATCGGTATCCCCTTCGTTCAGAAATGCGGCATTCCCGCTATAGACGTATTTTTTATAAGCCCGCACCCGTTCTCCGAACTTTACTTCTCGGGCATGGACGGGAAAACTTCATTTGCTCACGATTCAACGTTCCGTTTATGGATATCCCCTTTGCTCAGGCAAGGGGGTTCTTTTTTGCCCCTTCGTCTTTCTGAGAAGAGGGGATACGGATAGGGCAGCACATAGAAGATGAAGGGCTGCTGCTGAGCGGAGGGGATACGGATAAGGGGAGGCGAAGAGGGATGAGAAGGTCCGATCCTCCGAGCTGAAACAAGGGGATATGAAATCGCAGCGTCCAATCGGCAAAAAGAGAATCTCCTCCCGCGCCGGCACATAAAATTGTTGTAGCCCCTAAATGCCGACGGAAAAAGGAGGATGTTCAATTGCCCCTGCAAGGAAACGACCATGCGGCCGCACTTTTCGAGCACAGGTTTTGGCTGCAAATATTGGGCGACCACTCGCGTTTTATTTTCAACGCCTTGTCGCCGAAAGAGCAAAATGATATTGCGCAAGCCCAGCGCTTTATTGCCGAGTTCGATCGGCTGCTGGAGACGGCGCGTTCCGCCGGGCCCGGCTCGGACCTTGGCGGACTTAACGCGGCCGCGCATGAAGCGACGATGGCGCTTCGCGAATTCAAACTGGATTTGCTCGCGAGATCGCTTAAAGGGGAAGTGACGGTTTCGCTGCCCCCTACTTTTTTTAATCATATGGTCAACGAGTTGGAGGAATATGTCCGTATTTTGGATGCGTTGCTGGCAGGACGGCCGGTTCCGGTTTATCATCCGCTGCATCATGACCTGCTGTGGTTGCAGGACGCGTTCGGCCACGCGGGCTCGATCGCGATGGGGCTCGACCGGGTAGAAGCGGATTTGCTGCATAAAAGCAAAGACTTCGAAAAACATTTCCAGGCGCTTTATTTGAAAGCGGTCGAAATGGCGGGCTACATGCGAACCCGACTGCAGGATTTTCCGGCCATGGGACGATTCCACAGGCAGGTGGATCTCGAAATGGCGCTGTTTCGCAAGTTTTTGCACGAGCTGGAGGAGCTGGAACTGAAGGCGGAAGCGCTCGACATCATCAGCCCGTTGATGCCGGACCATATGGCGCGGGAGGAATGCTATTATTTGATCAAGCTGGCGCAAACGGGAGCGCTGCCCTTTCCCGAGTGCGATCCAACCGAAGCTCGCGTCGAAGCGTAGCGGTCCCGACGATCGGCACGAAACACCCGACACCCCCGCGGTGAGGGTGTTTTTTTTATGGGCGGCTTATCCCAATCGAAAGGATGGAAAGTTTAGGGGGAATAAAAAAGGGCCATCCTGAGAAGGGACGAACAGCGCGGGGGGAACAGTGCGATGTGGCCTTTTACCGGACGAAAAAAACGCAAACGCGCCAACAGCGTCTCCGCTTCGGGCGGGGGAAATTCCCGGGCGCGGTCCGAAGGATGGCTTTACGGAAAATTTGCGGACGAATACGGCGTTAATCCGACGCAAATTCCGAAGTCCGGACTTATGGGTCGTGAACCGAAATCGGACGCATCTCGCAGACCGAGGTTGCCGTGATGTATTTGCACGGCGTAGCGAACGATTGTCCTTTTACATCGCCGTCACTACGTTTCACCAGGAAATGCTGCCGACGACGCTGCTGATCAGCCTTGCCGCGCAACGGGAAGGCGTGCCGTTTCCTGCTTTCGTCGAAGCGCTCGCGATGGAGTTTACCTTCGAAGTGCTCCGCGAAGCGGGGGTTTCGCATGCCCCGCGCCATCGGCTCCGCGGTGTCCATCGTCGGCGCTTTAGTGCTCGGACAAGCCGCCGTTCAGGCCGGGCTTGTGTCGGCGGCGATGGTTATCGTGGTCGCGTTTACGGCCATTTCCAACTTCGTCGCTCCTTCCGTCAGCATATCCAATTCGACGAGGCTGCTCCGTTTCAGCTTCATGGTGCTGGCCGCGACGCTCGGCCTGTTCGGGATCATGGCCGGCCTGAACGCCATGCTGATCCATCTGACGGCACTGCGTTCCTTCGGCATTCCCTATATGCTGCCATTGGCTCCGTTCGCTCCGACCGATCAAAAAGACGTGTTCGTTCGCGTGCCCTGGTGGGCGATGATCTTGAGGCCCCGCTTGATCAGCCCGCAAAACCCGGTCCGGGAAAAGAAAAGTCTTCGGCCGAATCCGCCCGAACGGAACGACAAGTGAAAACGGTTTGCGGAAGAGGTGAGAACGATGATCCGAAAGTCCCCGTTACGATTGTTGATTTTGGCGTTTCCGCTCCTTCTGGCCGGATGCTGGGACAGCAAGGAGCTGAACTCGATCGGCATCGTTGCCGCAACGGCCATCGACCGCAGCGAAGACCGATGGGTCGTCTCCTTTCAAGTCATCATTCCGCAATCGATCGCAACCCAGACGGGCGGAGGCGGGGCGGGAAACCAGTCCCCCATCACCATCTTTTCGACGAGAGGGAGAACACCGAGGGAAGCGATGCAGTTGTCAAGCTCGGAAACGTCCCGCGAACTGTTTTTCTCCCACAATACGTCTCTCATCATCAGCGAACAAGTCGCTCGCGATCAAGGAGTGGGCCAGATCCTCGATATGTTTTTGCGTCCGGCCGAAAGCCGGACGCGGCCGGCATTGGCGACGTCTTTTATAAAAATATCCGAAGGAATGGAGCCGGCTGGGGCAAAAGGAGCATCCGCTAGTAATCAGTTTTCCGTTCGGCGAAATCGTCGTCTTTCTTATGTTTTGGAAGCATTTGAACGAGCAAAAAAGATTGGCGAAAATTTCCTTATGGTCTTATCTGTTCGTTGGCGGATTTTTGATCTTTTTCAATATCCTGATCCTGACGATTCTCGACCCGTCGATTTCAAGCATTTCTAGCTTTCCGTTATTGCGCGCCGTTCGTCTGATCGAAATCGCCGATTTTCTGGAAAGAGTCGACCCCTTGGTCATTTTGCTGATTTATGTCGGACTGTTCGTGAAAATGACCGCTTTTTATTTGGGAGCCGCGCTCGGACTCTCTTCTTTATGGAAAAACAGCCGCCATGGGGTCGTCACGCTGCTGACCGGGGGGTTCATCTACCTGCTCACGTTTACTTCGCCGAGTTATATTTTCCACATCTGGATCGGTTTCGAATACAATCTGCGATTTCATTTTCCTGTCTTTCAAATCTGGATTCCGTTGCTGCTTGCGGCGACGATCGCGGCGAAGGGGATATTTTCGAAAAAAGGCGTTTCTTCACGCTAAAAAACGGCTTCGAATGCTTGAAAGGGGATTGTTATGTACGGCAAACGATTCCGGCTGCTTCTCGCAGCCGCCGCGCTGCTTCTGATCGCGGGATGCGATAGGGGAACCCCCGACGTCCAGGACTTGCTGCGGGCAAAATCCGCCAAAGGCGAAAAAACGAAAAAAGTGATCTTCCTGATGACGGATTCGCTCATGCCGCAGGCGATCGACGAGGGCGTTCGCAAGCGGGAGCTGCCCGCTTTTCGATTTTTGATCGAGCGCGGGCAGTATTACAAGGATTTGGTAAGCTCCTTTCCGACGATGTCCGTTTCGATCGACAGCTCGCTGCTGACGGGCAAATACCCCGACGAGCACCGCGTACCGGGACTCGTCTGGTATTCGGCGGCCGAACGAAAAATCGTCAATTACGGAACCGGTCCAATGGAGGTGCTTAAGCTCGGGGTCGACCCGGTGCTTGCCGACGCGTTGGTTCGCTTGAACGGCAGCCACCTGAATCCGAAGCTTCCGACGATCTATGAAGACTTGGCGCGCCTGGGATACAAATCGGGCTCGATCAACGGCATCATCTACCGGGGACGGACCGAGCATGTTCTTTCGATTCCCAAATGGATGAACGTTCCGACCGCCTTGCCCGAAACCGTTCGCGTGAAGGGCCCGGATTTATTGACGCTGGGAACGCTGTCCAATCCGTTCGAAGGCGAGGAGAACGTCCCCGGCGACGGCGTGGCGAACAAGCTTGGCTTCGGCCACGATTTCGCTTTTGGCGCGGTCAGGCACTTGATTCGAACCGGACGGCTGCCGGATTTTCTGTTCGTCTATTTGCCCGAGCTGGACAGGGAGCTGCATAAGGACGGACCGCCGGGGCTGGAAGGAGTAAAAAAGCTGGACGGGCAGCTGATGGCTTTGCTGCAAGCGTTCGGGTCGCCGGAAAAAGCGTTGGAAGAGGCGGTAATCGTCGTAGCCGGGGACAGCGGAATGACGCAAATTTTGCCGGCCGGACAAAATTCCGAAATCGACTTGCCCGCTTTGCTCCGGGATTACCGCGTGCTGCGAACGGGAGAGGACGTCTCGGCCGAGACGGAAATCGTGCTCGCCGTCAACGAAACGATGGCGTACGTCTACAATTTGGGCTCCGGCCGCAAGTCGGGAGACATTGCCGAGGCGCTTCGTCGCGAGCCGCGGATCGATTTCGTCGCCTGGAAAGAACGGGAGTGGATTCGCGTCGTCCAAGGCGGGACCGGCAGGCAGCTCCGGTATAAAGCCGGGGGAACGTTGGTCGACCGCTACCGCCAGGCGTGGACCGTCGAGCTGGATGCGAAAGTTCTGGATTTGAAAACCGACGCTTCCCGGCATTCGCTGGAGTACGGGTATTATCCCGATGTCCTCCGGCAGCTTTCGGCCGCTTTGCATTCGCATGAAGGCGACTATCTGGTCGTGACGGCGAAGCCCGGATACGAGCTGGCGGACGAAAGCTCGCCGACGCACGAGGGCGGAGGCGGCCACGGCTCCGTCGGCAAGACGGAATCGCTCGTTCCGCTTCTGATCGCCGGGACGGAGCGCAAGCCGCAATATTTGCGCATGGTGGATCTGAAGCCTTATCTCATCCGGCTCGTAACCGGACAAGACGGGGCTATTGACAAACGTTTGGAATAGGCGTAAGTTTAATCAATGATTTAAACTGTTGTTTTAATCGTTGGTTAAAGAAGGGGGTGCAGATTTACGACACGGCAAAAAATTTTGGAAGCTACGCAGGAATTGATCGATTCGCAAGGAGCCGAAAACGTCACGACGCGGAAAATCGCCGAAATGGCCGGCACGAATTCGGCTCTCGTGCATTATTATTTCGGCTCGAAGGAAAAGTTGATTAACGAGGCGCTGAAAATCCGGTTCGAATCGCTTCGCGAAACGCTGTTCGTTTTGGACGACGCGTCACTCGCGCCGCTCGACCGGCTCCGCGAGTTCACCGTGCATTACGTCAAAGCGATGCGAAACCAGCCCCAAGTCCTGAAGCGGGCGCTCGATCAGGAAAGCCTGTTCGATTCTCAAACCGAATACGTCACGTTTCTGAAGACGCACGGGCTGGAAAAGTTCGGAGGGCTGTTGAAGGAAATTACGGGCGAGGAAGATCCGGAGCGGCTGCTGCTGATGATCCAGCACATTTTTTCGGCGGTCATCACGCCCGTCATCAAAGCGACTTGCATCAGTCGGGAGGACACGAAGGGCGCAAGCAAGCCGCTGCTGACTTCCCTTCCGGTCGAAGAGCAAATTTCGCATTTTTTTGACCATTACTTTTACAAATATACAAAAGAAAAATAACGGGAGAGTGGAGAGAAACCGATGTCGAATCCAGCGCCGCAAGCTTCCGGCCCGAGCGCCGAATTTTCTTTGAAAGCGATCCTGCCCGCGATGATGGCGATCATCGTCGGCATGATCATGGTAATTTTGGACAGCACCGTCGTCAATGTCGCCGTTCCGAGCCTCGTCGAATATTTCGGGACCGATCTGAAGACGATTCAATGGACCGTGACGGGCTATACGTTGGCTTTGTCCGCCGTCATCCCGCTCGCGGGGTGGCTGACCGACCGTTACGGGGCGAAGCAGGTGTTTTTGACGACGATCACGCTCTTTACGATCGGCTCCGTGCTGTGCGGAGCGGCCCAGACGCCGTTCCAGCTTGTTTTGTTCCGGGTGCTGCAAGGGCTCGGCGGTGGGATGGTCGCTCCGATCGGCATGGCGATGGTTTTCCGGCTGGCTCCGCCGGAGAGACGGGGCTCGATCATGGGGATGCTCGGCATTCCGATGCTGATGGCGCCGGCGCTCGGCCCGATTTTGTCCGGCTGGCTGGTCGATTCCGTCAGCTGGCATTGGATCTTTCTGATCAATCTGCCGATCGGGATCGTCGCCTTTATTTTGGGCATGCGGTTTTTGCCGAAGGCCGAGCGCCTCGAACCGCCGCGGCTGGATATTCTCGGGATGATCTTGGCGCCGATCGCGTTTTCCATGCTGGCGTTCGGCGTCAGCGAGGGCGGGACGGAATGGACGTCCGCGCAGACGCTGACCGGCCTGATCGTCGGCGGCACGGCGCTCGTTCTGTTCATCTTCGTCGAGATTAGGCAAAAGCAGCCGCTGCTCGAGCTGCGCGTGTTCCGCTCCCCGGATTTCACCCGCGGCATTTTGCTGGCCTGGGTTGTCCAGCTGACGATGTTCGGGTCGATGATCATCGTTCCGCTGTACTTGCAGTCCGTCAAAGGCTACAGCGCCCTCGAAACCGGGCTCATCCTGCTCCCGCAAGCGTTGTGCGCAGGCATCGGGATGCCCATCGGCGGCCGTCTGTTCGACCGGATCGGCGCCCGGCCGCTCGCGTTTTTCGGCCTGACCGCCATCTCGACCGCTCTCTTTTTGCTGTCGCGGGTTACGGTCGACACCGCCACCGGCGCGATCATGGTTTCGCTGGGCCTGATGGGGCTGGGCATGGGCTTCTCGATGATGCCGCTTAATACGCATGTCCTGAACTCGGCGCCGCGCCGGCTCGTCACCCGGGTGACGCCGCTGACGACCGCGGCCCAGCAAGTCGTCGTGTCGTTCGCGGTCGCGGGGCTGACCGGCTACCTGACCTCGCAAATCCAGGAGCATGAGGCTTCCGCCGCGGAAGGCGCCAACCCTTTGCAGGCGGTCGTGCAGGGATACGGAGACACGTTTCTGCTCGCCGCTTGCGTCGCGGCGTTCGGCATCGCGTTCAGCCTGTTCCTGCGCCAGCCCAAGCCGACGGATTCCGGTCGCGAGGATACGAACGCTCCGAATGCGGAGCCGGCCGCGATGATCAACCACTAATCGGCCAAGCTGGATTTCCCGACCTTGCGTCCTTGCGGCGCAAGGTTTTTTGTTGCGGCGATTCGTTCTTATAGGTCGGCTTTGCCGAGCCTTTTGCGGAAGACGGCGGGGGTGACGCCGTATTTCTGATGAAAAAGGTGGTAAAAGTGCTTCAGATCGGAAATTCCGACGTGGCGGGCGATCGACTGGACACTCATGTCGGTGTCGATGAGGAGGCTTTCGCTCCGTTCCAGCCGGATATGCTGCAGCATTTGGTAGAAGGATCGGCCCGTCAGCCTTTTGAAGCAGCGTTGGAAATGCCTCGGGCTCATATTGACGACGGCGCTCAGTTCGGAAACGGTCAACGGCTCCATATAGCGTTCGCTCATGCGGCAAAGGGCGGGAAGATGGCGTTCATCGCTTATTATCCGGGATCGGCGCTGCTGGGCAAGCCCGACGCCCCGGATTGGGGCCGGCATACGTTTGTTTGCCGCAAGCGCCGGAGTTGACGACAGGATAACGGAGGGATAACATGAGGGGGGAATCCTTTTACTGGAATTTATAGAAATGAGGGATGGGGATGAGCCGAAGCATATGCCTTCCGTTAACCGACCCGATCGTCGACGTTCATTCTTTGCATTCGTTTGTCCAATCGATCATCTTGACGCAAGAGCAAATGCTGAATTGGGTGTACGCCAACTACATTCATTTGTTCGCGATTCCGGACAAAACGGCAGACTTCATTCACTTTGCCACCTCATCGCGCCCCCAGGACATTCCCAACCTTTTTCTTTCGCGGCTCCATCGCGATCAGGTTAATCGATGGTTTCCCGATATCCGGGGCTTCGTGCTGGATTGTCTCGAACAAGGCTATTACTTCAGCACGCTGGTCAATGAATTTTATATCCCCGGAACCTCCGCATTCCAAACGTACGATTATCCGCATCACGTGATGTTCTACGGTTACGATGCCGAGCAAGACGCGCTTCTCGCCGCGGGTTATTTCTCCTCCCCCCCGAAATTCGCCAAAGAGCGGCAAGTGCCGCTTGCCTTGTTCGAAAAGGCCTTCAAGACGGTCGGTCAGGACGTTACAAGCATGAACGGGACGGTGGAACTGATCCGATTCCCGTATCGGGATCGTCCTTACGGCATCCGTCCCGAATTAAGCCCTCGGCATCTCGCCCGCGCGCTCGAGGACTACGTGCTTTCCAGAAAAACGGAGGTTCCGGCGATTCCCAATTTCAATTTGGGGATCGACCTGAACCAGTCCGAGCTCGTCTTCGGGATCGGCATCTATCGGCTGCTGACCGACAGATTGCGAACGCAGACGGAAACCGGAGCTTCGCTGCATATGAAGACCTTCCAGACGCTGTTGAACCATAAAACCGTTATGCTCCGAAGAATCCGGCATTTGCTGGACATCGGTTATATCGAGGATCGCGAAGCTTATTCGCGCTATCAAGACGTATGGAAGGATGTTCGAATTTTACATCATTTATATTTGAAAAATTCGGTGAAATTTAACAAAAAAAATCTCGATTTCATGACCGAACTTTTGAAAAAAATAGAAATAAACGAAAAAAGCGAGCTTAGCCGCATCGGGGATATGCTAATCCGCTAGCGTCCGCGATCCGGCGGTCTCGCCTGAAATCGACAATTTTTCCCTCCGATCGGGACCGCGTTCCCGCCTCTCCCCTCCGGCATGAGCCGATGCGTTCATTTTATCGCAAGGGTAATCAGCCAATTTTACAGACGAGAATCAATTTTACAGATTAATACATATTTATATTGCGTGAGGTAATTGCCATCGTTAAAATGAAGTAAAAATATTTTCCGGATGTAAATTTCGGAGGTGAGAGGATGGATTGGAGTGTATACGCCGCTATGCCTCGACTGACGATCACTCCCGGATATTCGGAACTCTGGCATGAGGACGCGACGAAGCTGTTGGTAATCGAGCCGGAAGATTCCATAACCGTCAAGAAAAACGGCAAAAGCTACGCCGTGCCGGGCGGCTTCATGGCGATCGGCAGCGCGATCGCGATCGCAAACCATTCGCCGAAGCCGGTTACGGTCAAGCTGACCGCGCTCGCCCCGAAAGACAAGAAACAGCTGAGAACGATGCGCCCGCTCATCTGCGACAAGACCGAATCGGAGTTCCGAACGTTCGCCGAAGCGCTCCATGCCTGGTCCGAGCGGTGCCCGGACGCCGGTTCCGAGAGCGTCGGCGACATGCTGACCGCCCTTTTGCAAAAATTCGATTTGCCGAAACCGAGTCCGGCGCACGGAAGGATAGACCCCCGTCTCATTTGGATTCACCGGACGATCCGCATGAAATACCGCGAACCTCTGACGTTGGAAGGACTGGCCGACAGCTTGCAGTGCAATCCGGTTTATTTGAGCAACACGTATTCGAAGGTCTTTCATTGCTCTCCGATGAAGCATCTGCAAAGAGTTCGCGTGGATAAGGCGCGGCAACTGCTGGCCGACACCGACTTGTCCATCAACGATATCACGTTATCGGTCGGCTACATCTCGAGATCCCAGCTCGCCACCTATTTCAAAAAGCATTACGGAGTAACGCCGAGCGAATACCGAATGAACAAATCGCTCCGGGAGGCGGATACATGTTAGGGTTCGTTTTCCGAAAGGTTGAATTCCCGGCCCATGCCGCTTCGGAGGAACCGTCATGACGGATATCGCATGCATGCGGGAAGCGATCTTGATCCGGCGGGCCGAGCAAAAGCTGCTGGAGCTCTTTTCCTTCGGCAAGCTGAATGGAACCGTTCATACCTGCGTCGGACAGGAATTTTCGCCGGTCGCGTTCATGCGGCATATCGACGCGGACGACTACGTCGTTTCCAATCATCGCTGCCACGGACACTATATCGCCTACACGAAAGAGTGCAAAAGCCTGATCGGCGAGCTGATGGGCAAAAAAACCGGCGCCTGCGGCGGGATCGGGGGCAGCCAGCATCTTTGCAACCGCAAGTTTTTTTCGAATGGCATTCAGGGCGGAATGGTCCCGATCGCGGCCGGCTTCGCGATGGCGCTAAAGCTGAACGCGGCGAAAAACGTGGTCATGGCGTTCATCGGCGACGGTACGCTGGGGGAAGGCGTTTTGTACGAGACGATGAACATCGCGGCCAAATGGCGGCTTCCCCTGCTGATCGTATGCGAAAACAATTACTACGCCCAATCCACCAAACTGGCGGACCATCTCGCCGGCGACATTTTGGAACGGGCAAGAAGCTTCGGCCTTCGAACGTTCCAGAGCGATATCTGGCATCTGGAGCAGCTGTTCGACAATGCGAAAGCGAGCGTGGACTATGTGCGGGACGCATCCATGCCGGCCTTTCATCTGGTCGACTTGTACCGGTTGAATCCGCATTCCAAGGGAGACGATTACCGGGATGCAAGCGAAGTCGAGCGGTATGCCGCGATCGATCCGATCCACGTTTTTCGGCAGGAGCATCCGCGCGTTTATCGAGAACTGGTGGACGATATCGACCGGCATTTGGACGAAACGATCCGGGAAGCGGAAGCCGGCGGCGAATTGAGCTTGAGCGAATACTTCAGCGGCGAGGAGGAGCGCGAGGCGCGAAGCGATTGGACGGAGCTGTCCGCAACGGGCGAACGGCAGGCCGATCGGATCCATTCGTTTTTCGAAAAGGAAATGAAGCGCAACGAGAAATTGCTTTTCATCGGCGAGGACGTCTCGTTTCCTTACGGAGGAGCGTTTAAAGTCGCCAAAGACTTGAGCGAAAAATATCCCGGCAGGGTCTTCTCCACGCCCATCAGCGAAGCGGCCGTCACCGGCATTTCCAGCGGACTGGCGATGGCGGGGTACCGGCCCGTTCTGGAAATCATGTTCGGCGATTTTATCACGCTGTGCATGGACCAGATCGTCAACCACGCCTCCAAGTTCGGATATATGTTCAACGGTCAGACGGCGTGTCCGATCGTTATCCGAACGCCCATGGGAGGGGGGCGCGGCTACGGCCCGACGCATTCGCAAACGTTGGACAAGCTGCTGCTGACCGTCGACAACCTCAAGGTCGTCGCGCTGAATTCGTTCGTGGACCCGGGGCAGATTTACAGGTCCGTTCTCGACAACGAAAAACAGCCGGTCATCGTCATCGAGAACAAGCTGGACTATGCCCGGCCGGTCGCTGCGAGGCCGCCGATCCCTTTCAAATCCGAGCAGGCCGTCGTCAACGGCTACCCGATCGTCCGAATTCGCCCCGTCCTTTCGCCTCCGACAGCCACCATCGTGACGTATGGCGGAGCGAGCCACGCGGTGATGGATTGCATCGTCCCGTTATTTATCGAACACGACGTGAAGGCGGAAGTGCTCATCCTTTCCAAACTGAAACCGATCGATTGCGACGTGATCGTCCGCTCCGCCGAAACGACGGGGAACTTATACGTCGTCGAGGAGGGGAGCCGACATCACGGAATCGGAAGCGAGATCATCGCCGCCGTGTCCGAACGAACGGAACAGAAAATCGTCGTTCAAAGGATCGCCTCGCTGCCTTGTCCGATTCCGTCCAACAAAAATTTGGAGGCCGACATTCTCGTGAACCGAACCCGGATTATCGAAACGATCGGAAGAAAATCCCAGGCTGCATGGCGTCAACGGATTCCCGGCTGAAACCATGGGTACGGAGCGGAGGGACGACGGTTTGGCTGTATTGCAAGACATCTGCATTCCGCAGGAATTCGTCAACGACGAATTTGTCCGCGTAACGAAGCTTTTTCACCGCAACGGGGACTGGATTCGAGCGGGGGAGACGATTCTGGAAATCGAGGCGTCGAAAGCCGTCGTATCGATCGAGGCGGGCGCCGAAGGCTATATCGAGTATTTATGCGAGGAAGGCGTTTCGTTGAAACTGAGGCAAGTCGCGGCAAGAATTCACGGGGAAAAAGCATTCGCAGCCTCCGCCGGGCGCCGCGGCCGCGAAGAAGCGCCCGAAGAGGAAGGAGGAGGCGTCGAGGCGACGATTTATTCGAAGGGGGCGTTGGAGCTCATCTCGTTATATGAGATGGAGCGGTCGATATTCCGGGGTCGGGACTTGGTCGGCAGGAGCGACGTGCAGCAAGCGCTTTCCGACATCGGGAGAAGCGCGGATGCTTTGCCCTCTGCGGACGAAACCGTGTATCGACCGCTTGCCCCGGTCAAAAAGGCGGAAATCGGCAGCTTCCTGAAGCAAGGGAGCGTCACCAGCACGGTCTATACGCATGTGGACTTCGTAGACCGATTCCCCGAACGAAAGTCGAACGGCTATTTATTGCCCGTCGTTATTCAAGGGGCCTCGGCGCTTCTGGAGCCATACAAGGAATTGAACGCGTTCTATGCCAACGGAGGCATCGCTTACTACCAAGCGGTACGTATCGGTCTGGCGATCGATATGGGCCTCGGGCTGAAAGTGGTGAAGCTGCCGGATGTCCGGGGGATGGATTTGGCGGAAATCCAGAGCACCGTCATGAAAGCGATGAAGAAATACGCCCGCAAGGCGGTCGGACCGCAGGATGTGCAAGGAAGCACCTTTACGATCAGCGATCTGTCCAACACCGGCGTCGCGTTTTTCGCGCCGCTCGTCAGCGAGAGACAGGCTGCGACGTTGGGCATCTCTTCGTTCGACGACAGGCTGCGGCGGGTCACCTTGTCGCTTTCGTTCGATCATCGCGTTACCGAAGGCAAGAGAGCCGCCATGTTCCTGCGGGAATTAAAGGATAAAATCGAAGGCCACTATAACGGCTGATTCCGGGAAGGAGGCGCCATGAACAGAGTTTCCGAGGAAAAGGAACACGGCATCGTCCTGCTGAAGCCGGACGGAGTGAAAAGAGGGATTTACGATCTATTGGTCAGGCGGATCGCGGAGAACGGTCTCCAGGTCGTCCGAACGAAAACGCTGAAGCTGGAGCGTCGGGATGTCCTGACCCGGATCGTAACCAAATTCGACGTCGAGGCCTACGCCGAGTACATGTCGAAGTCGGAGGTGATCGCGCTGCTGGTCCGCGGACCCTATGCCATCGCGAGACTGATCGAGATCAAGCAGCGGATTCGGGGAGAATACGGGCTGTCCGGCAACGACATGGAAAATTTGATTCACTCTCCGGACTGCGGCAACGAGTATTACGAGCATTTTCAATATCTCTTTCCCGAACTCGACTGCGTCAAATACGGGCAGTACGCCGATTTGAACGTCAAAGCGGGCGGAGTCGACGGCGACGTCGGAGAAGCGCTGCGGAACCTGAACGAGAGAAGTTCGTTGCACTGGGCGGGCGTACTATTCGATTACGGCGCCGATTTGACGGCGATCGAGGGCTGCAAGGCACTGGCGAACGATCGGATTCGCGTGCTGATCGGCATCGCCAAATCATGCGTTTTCCGCAACGAACGGCTGGGCCTGATCGGCTATTTGCCTCCCGATCATTCGTTTGCCGCCGACCCGTTTTTCCCAGTCGAAGACGATGCCGCGGAAAGCTTCGTGAATTGGGTCAAATCGAAAAAAGGCGTTTGCGTGATGGATTATCGGCCGTTTGACGCGGATTCGGAGCGAATCATTATCGGCATGAAGCGTATCGGCATCGACGGGGTCGTCGTTTACGATCCGCGCTTTACGCAGCATGAAGTCGCCCGCCTCGAAGTCATCGCGGAGGACGAGCAGCATCTGCTGCTCACGGGAGGATCGAATGGCCGCATCGCCGCGGGAGCGCTGGCGGTCGATAAAACGACGTTCCGGAAATTTTGCCGGAAGATGAATATCCAACCGGAACGCCAAACGGAGGGGTTAAGCCTTGGATAGCCTGTCGAACCGTTATTCCGAATCGAACATTTACGTGGATCGCTGCAGCGGCGCCTGGATTGTCGACGAACGCGGCAACCGGTACGTCGATTATTTGCTCGGCAATTGCTGCCATATTCTCGGGCATTCCCATCCGCGGATTGTAGAGGCCATTCGGGAGCAGGCCGGCAAGTGCGTCAACGTGGGGGACCATCATTACCGGCTGGCCTACGAACTGGCCGACAAGATCAAAAAGCTCGCCAGAAAGGACGCGGTGCGGCTGGTCAACAGCGGCTCGGAAGCGGTTCATCTGGCGATCAGGCTGGCGAGAGGCTATACGAACCGCAGCGTCATCGTCAAGTTCTGGGGACATTACCACGGATGGTTTACGGAGGAGATAGCCCGGTTCGTGCCGGAGCTTCCTTACGACAAAGGGCTTCTGGACGATTACGCCGCCAAAATCGTCGCGATCGAATGGAACGACGAAGAGCAGCTGAACGAAGTATTCCGTCAATACGGGGACGACATTGCGGCGGTCATTTGCGAACCGGTGTTATGTCACGCGGGCCCGATTCCGCCCGCCGAAGGCTTCCTGCAGGCTCTGCGGCGGAAAACCGGGCAAAACGGCTCGCTGCTGATTTTCGACGAGTGCATTACCGGGCTCCGCCTTGCCCTTGGCGGGGCGCAGGAGCACTACGACGTGTACGCGGACATCGTCACCTACTCCAAAGCGTTCAGCGGAGGGCTTCCCATCGGCATCTGCGCCGGGACGGCGGAAGTCATGAGCCTCCTGGGAGACGGTTCGGTATATCAGGCCGCTACCTACGATGCCAATCCCTTGTCCGTAGCCGTCGCCCATACGGTCCTCGACGTCGTTCAAAACAGCGATCTCTACGATCGCTTCGATCGGTTCGGAAGCCAACTGATCGCCGGCATCGACGACATTTTAAACAAACGGTCCGTCCCTCATATTTGGCAGGGTTTTCCTTCCGTCTTCCAATTTTACTACACCGAGAAGTCCGGCATTTCCAACAGCTACGAAGCTTTGACCTGCAACAATGTTGCCCTTTACGGTTTGCTGATCGAAGAACTGATGAACAACGGCGTCAGCTTGTTTAAAGGCGATTTGCGAAGCAATCCGAATTCCTCCTGGCTGTCCCAATGGTTCATGAGCGGCGCCCACGGCGCCGAAGAAGTGGAGCATACGTTGGCCGCGTTCGATAAATCGATCGGCCGCGTGCTGGATGCGAACAAGCAATTGATCTGACCTCGGCCGGACGAAGGGAGCTTTGCCATGAACGCGGAACCGACGGATACCCCGCTTGCCGTTCGTCTTGTCAGCGAATCGGTCGTCGAGCGCATTTTGAAGAAAGCGGCCCGGCCCGGGGCCGAGCTTAGGAGCTACGATCTCCTGCCGATGAAGACGAAGATCGCCTTGACGAGCCGCGTGTACAAGCTTGTCCTGGATTACGACCGCGACGGAGAATGCCGCCGGCAATCGTTCATCCTCAAAACCCAGAGCAACGACGGCAAAGACGTATTCAACTATTTGAATTTCTACGAACGAGAGATCTATGCGTACAACGAAGTGCTGCCTTTGCAGCGAATGCTGCCTTACCCGGTCTGCTACTACAGCGATTACGACAAGGAAACCGGAGATTTCGTAATCGTTCTGGAGGATTTAAGCGATTTTGCCGTCGGCGACCAGTTCAAGGGCTGCTCGGCGGACGCGGCGGCCTCCGTTCTCGAGAAGCTGGCCGGATTTCATCGGCACGGGTTCGTTTCGATCGAGGATTACCGTCCGTCGCTGAAGGGATGGTCGGCGGAGCAGCTGTCCTTCAGTCGGAAGGAATTCGGGCGCTATTGGCGCAACGCCTGGCAGCTTTTCGAAGGCGTGATGCCCCGCTCGTTCGCAGGCAAGTTCGATGCCATGAATCGCAGCTATATCGACGTATGGCTGGAAATCGAGCGGGGTCCGCAATCGTTGCTTCATTTCGACCTGCGCCTCGACAATCTCGTTTTCGACGCCCGGAACGAACTGGCGGCCGTCATCGACTGGCAGTTGGCTCGAACCGGGAACGCGGCCTATGACGTTTCGCTGTTTCTCGTCGGAAACGCGGAGCCCGGGCTGAACGATGCCGATTGCGACAGGTTGCTCAGGCACTATTATACGGCGGCCGGGCTGCAGCGCACGTCTTATCGCTACGAGCATTTTTTCGCCGACTTCCGCAAATCGCTGCTGTGCCATTTCTATCGGGAACTCAATTATTTGGGCTCCGACGACTACGATTTGGAACTCAGAATCCGGTATGCGGATCAAATCTTCACGCGATACGCGGCTGCGTTGGAACGGCTGGATGCGGTCGAGTTTCTGGAAACAAGCGTTTAGGCCAATATCGATCGGCAGAATGGAGATGCACATGGCGAACAAGCTCGCGGAATTTAAACCTACCATCTTCAGCGGCTCCAAGTTGAACGGCGGCGACATCCGTTTGTCGCTTAGCGAAAATCCGTACCGTTGCTCTCCGAAAGCCTTTGAAGCGCTTTATTCGGAAATCGCGAACGTTCATTGTTATCCGGATGCCGATTATTTGGAGCTCCGAACGGAAATCGCGAACCGATACCGTTTGGATCCGGAAGCGGTCTTTCTGGGGAATGGCACGGACGAGCTCATCTTTTTGACAGCCTTGCTGGCGAATCGCGAGCGGCCTAACGTCGTCACGACGGAAAAAACGTTCGGCGGCTATAAATATTCGGCGATATTGGCGAATAGGTCGCTCGTCGAATGCCCGATTGACGAACGTACGGTGCGAAGCCTATGCGAAGCGGTTGACGAGCATACCGCGATGGTGTTCCTGTGCAACCCTCACAACCCGTCGGGCACGTTTATCCCTCCCGGCGACTTATGGCCCCTTGCCGAGGCTTGCGAGCGGTACGGCGCCCTGCTCGTCCTGGACGAAGCTTACATCGAATATACGGAAAAAGAACAGGCGAGCGCAGAAATCGTGAAGAGGCACGACAACGCGTTGATTTTGAGAACCTTTTCCAAAGCTTACGGTCTTGCCGGCCTCAGGTGCGGCTATGCTCTGTCGAACAACCGAAACCTGAAAGCGATTCAAAGCAGCCGCAACGCGCTGCCGTACAATCTCAACCGCCTCGCGTCGGCGGCGGCCCTGGCGGCTTTTCGGGACCGGGAGCATCTGAAGCACGTCGTCCGGCGGAACGACGAGATCAAGCAATGGTTCTGCACGGCGTTGGAGGAGCTCGGCATTCCCTATATTCCGAGTTCGGCCAACTTCGTCACGATCCGAATGGAAAACAGCGCCGACTTTGTCGAGCGGATGTACCGTCAATTCAAGATCGCGATTCGGGATCTTTCGGGCTTCGGGTATCGCAACCATATCCGCATATCGTTCGGAACCCGGGAACAAATGAATCGGGTCGCGGAAGCGTTCAAGATGCTGACGATGGGAGAGAGGGTCTAAATGAAGGTTCAACATCCGGAACACCTGCGGATCCAAGAGGATTCGATCCTTCGAAAAAACGCGGAATGGTACGCTTTATTCAAACCGATCGCAGAAGAGCTGGAGGACATTCCGTATGCGGTCATCAAAGGGGAGCCCCTCTCCGTAATGGCCTACGGCGAGCCGGGGTTTCGCGATTCGGGGGACATCGACCTGCTGGTGCCCCGGGAGCAGCTGAACCGGGTGACGGAAATTTTGCATAAATACCATTTTCGAAATCTGTTGTTCGACGAACGGGGCAATCCGAGGGAACTTACCCGCAGAGAAAAAATCATGTTTCTCCGCTCCCACCAAGTCGCGCCTTTTTACTATGTATACGACACCCGGCTGATGAATATCGACGTGAATGTCGACATTTATTGGGGAGAATACGACGGCAAGCGAATCGCTCTTTCGGAGGTTCTGTCGGATACGGTCCGGATGAACCTGCATGGAACGACGGTCAAAACGTTGTCCGAAATGCATGCGTTTATCGAGCTTTGCTTGCATCATTATAAGGAAATGAACTCGATTTACGGCTTCAAGCTGAAAAATCCGTTCGCGACCTATATGTTCCAGGACATTTACTGCTTTTACAAGCGGCATATGGAGACCCGAATCGACGAGCTGCTGGAATACAGCCGAACGTACGACCTCGACGGCATTCTGTACTACCTTTTCCATTACACGAATCGGGTTTTCCGGGACGAGGCGCTGGCCGAGCACGCCAAGCGGTTCGAGACGCCCCGAGCGGTTCGGGACCTTCGGATGTACGGCCTTGCCGAAAGCGAAAAGAGAGCCTGGAACATCGATTTCGAGACCCGATTGGATCATCCGGATTTATTCGGGCTGCTGGAGCCGGAGCTGACGGCGGCCGACATCGAGAAAATCAATCTGGTCACAGGCGTATTGTAGACGCTTGGAAGACAAGGTGCAGAAATGGGAGCGTCCTTGATCCGGAACTTTCCGCTCTACCGCATGATCGTCCGATATGCCTTCCACCAGCGCTTCGTTTATCGTTCCCAGGCATGGCTCATCATGCTGAACGGCTTCGCCGTCGCGATTTTGCAAGGAAGTCTCTGGACGGCGCTCATTCATGCGGGAACGGTCGATATCACGCTTCGGGAGATGATGTCCTATGTGATCATTAACAGCGTCGTCGGCTACTTCACGTATTTCGAAGCGAGCTCGATTATCGGCAACCGGATCCGCGACGGCTCCATTATCGTCGACTTTACGATGCCGGTGGAATTCAAATGGAAGCTGTTTGCCGAAAGCATCGGCGAAAATCTGTTCGATATTTTGTTTTACGGAACGGTTACCGTCTTGACGACGTTTCTCCTGTACGGAGCCGCAGCACCCGCATCCGCCCTGCATTTTCTGTTGTTCGTACCGTCCATCGTCATGGGCATTTTGATTTCCTACCATATTATCTATATTTTGAGCCTGTCGGCATTTTGGATCGTCAGTCCCTACTATATCGGCTTTTTGATTGCCGGCTTGACGAAGCTGTTCGGCGGGGGGGTGGTGCCGTTATGGTTTTATCCGGATTGGCTGGCCGTTCTGTGCGATTGGCTGCCATTTCGCTATATCACGTTCGAGCCGATCGAAATTTATTTAGGCTTGGACGCGAGCGAGGCCGTCAAGACGATGGCGATGCAGGTCGCATGGATGGCGATCTTGCTTGCGATCGAAAAGATCGTCTGGAAACGAGCCGCCGAAAAGGTATTCGTCCAAGGAGGTTAACGGTGCGGGATGGCATGGCTCTCGACGTTTAGAGCGTTTGTCGCGGTCAAGTACAAGCAGGAGTTCGAATACAGAAGCGCCTTCTTGCTGTCGTCTTTTTCGCAGATGCTTTCGTATGCCGTCGATTTTTTGCTGCTGTGGATTCTGGTCAGCAAATTTCAAACCCTTCTGGGCTGGAACCGGGACGAGATCGTTTTTTTGTATGCGTTGCAGCTGATGTCGTATGCCATCGCCGGATCGTTTTTTTTCGGCAGCTGCATGACGTTGAGCCATCGCATTCAATCCGGCGATTTCGACGGCTCGCTAACGCTGCCGGTTCACCCGTTGGCGTACGAAATCATGTCCAACTTCAGCGCGGTTTACCTTCGGCATTTCGCGTTGGCGTTCGTCGTTCTCGCCGTCAGCATCGCCAACCTGGATCTCGCGTTAACGCCGGCGAAGCTCCTGATGTTGATTCTGTGCATTTTGGGCGGGGCCCTCATCCAGGGAGGAAGCATGCTGTTCTTATCCGCGCCGAGCTTCCGGGTCGTTCGGGGCGAGCGGCTGATCAGCTTGTTTTTTTTCGAAATCATCAATTTTATCCGCTATCCGATCTCGATCTTTCCGGTCGTCTTGAAGGCGGCGCTGACCTTTATTCTCCCTTACGCCTTTATCAACTACTATCCGGCCCACTATCTGTTGGACAAGGAAGGGGAATGGGAGATGATCGCGGCGCTTCAATTCCTGACCCCGGTTGTCGGCTTCCTCGTCTTCGGATGCGGCGTGCGGTTCTGGAATCGGAATTTGAAAAAATACCAGAGTACGGGTTCTTAACGGGAGACGTCCATGGCCATTATCGAAGTCGAAAATCTGACAAAGCATTTCGAAATCAACAAAAGGCAGACCGGCTTCATTAACCACGTCAAATCGTTGTTCCGCCGGGAGCGCGTCATCAAGGAAGCGGTCAAAAACATCAGCTTCTCGATCGAGCCCGGGGAAATCGTCGGCTATATCGGAACGAACGGCGCCGGCAAGTCGACGACGATCAAAATGTTGTCCGGCGTGCTGACGCCTACGTCGGGAACGGTCAAGGTCGACGGCCTGATCCCCTACAAGCAGCGGCAGGAAAACGCCAGGCAGATCGGCGTCGTGTTCGGCCAGCGGTCGCGCGTCATTTGGGATTTGCCGATGTCGGACAGCTTCAGGCTTTATCAGAAGATGTACGGCATCGAAGAAACGCGATTCCGCCGCAACGTGGAGATGTATACCCGATTGCTGGACATGGAAGAGTTTATCGACCGGCCGGTCAGGCAATTGAGCCTGGGCGAAAAGATGAGGGCCAATATTGCGGCCGCGCTTCTTCACGATCCGAAGGTCGTGTATTTGGACGAGCCGACGATCGGCCTTGACGTCGTGGCCAAGAGCAAAATCCGGGACTACATCGCCGAAATCAACCGAAACGACGGCGTGACCGTCATGCTGACGACCCATGACATGTCGGATATCGAGAAAATATGCAGCCGGATCATTTTCATTCATCAAGGAGAGCTGTTTTTCGACGGCTCCGTCGCCAGATTCAAGGATACGTTCGGCTATACCTATACGATCGCCGTCGGCTGCGCCGAACCGTTACGGCTGGATTTCCCGGGGCTTCGGCTGGTATCCGCCCTCGACGGAGTCCAGACGATCGAAGGAGACAAGCGGATGCTGCCGGCCAGCGAAGCCGTCGCGTTATTGTCGGCCCAGGGGAAAACGATTACGTCGCTGCGTCTGGAAGAGGATACGATCGAAAGCATTTTGATGAACATTCTCGAAAAGTAGAGAGACGAGGGAGTGGAATCCGTTGATGTTCGTGAAAGAGGATATTATGGGCATGTTGACCGGCATTTTGGACGATTCGGTTGCCGGCGGACGACTGGATCCGGAAGACGACCTGATCTCGATGGGATTGGACTCCGTCAAAATCATCAATATGATCGTTCTGCTGGAAGAAAAATACGGGATCGAAATAAAAGACGAGGATTTATTGTTCGAGAATTTCGAGACCGTTCGTAAAATTACGGAGCTGCTGGAACGCTATCTTAATTAGAAAGGGCGGGAGAAAATGATGAAAGCGGCTTCGGTCGTCAGGACGACCAACTCGGACATTATGGCGAAGACGTTGGAGGAGCTGGGGATCGGAACCATTTTCGGGGTGTCCGGAGGGCGCATACTGCCTTTGTTCCAGGCGATCAACCGAAGAAACGGGCTAAGGCTGATCGCCGCCCGAAACGAGCAGGGAGCGGCCTATATGGCGGACGGATACGCCCGAATCACGCGCAACTGCGGGTGCTGCATCAGCACGTCGGGACCGGGGGCCAGCAATTTGCTGACCGGAATCGCGGGAGCGTACTACGATTCGATCCCGCTGATCGTCATTACCGGACAAGCGGCTTCGGACGAACTCGGGAAAGGCGGCATCCAGGAAGGCTCCGGCGTCAACCGGTCGCCGGATATTATGGGGATTTACCGGAACGTGTGCAAGACGAGCTATCGTCTGAAAAAAGGGGACGATGCGGAAAGCGCGATCCGGGAAGCGTACCGGATCGCGACCGGCGGCCGACCGGGGCCCGTTCATTTGGACGTTCCGACGGATTATTTTTTGCTCGAGTGCGAAGATTCCGGCAACGCCGGCATCAAAATGGACGTCCTGGACGAACCGATTTCGGACGTGCCCGTCGCAGGCGACGCCATCCGGAGGCTGATCGCCCTTCTTCAAGAGGCCAAGCGCCCGCTGCTGATGGCCGGGCAGGGGGTATACGCCGCCGGACCGACGGCGATCGAACGGCTGCGGCAGGTGCAGGAAGCCTGCGGTATTCCGGTATGCACCAGCCTGGGGGGAAGGGGCATCGTAGACGAAACCCATCCGCTGTCGCTGGGCATGATCGGGTGCTACGGGCAGGATGTCGCGAATCAATATTTGCTCGAGCGGTCCGATCTGATCGTCGGCCTCGGCATTTCGCTGCAATATTTGACGACGCTGGGCTGGAACGAAGAAATCGCCAAAAAATTGATCCATGTCGATATCGACCGCAGGGAATTGGGGCGAAATTTGACGCCGCGGCTGTTCATTCACGGTTCTCTGACCGACGTGCTGCAGGCGATGCCGGAAGCCCGGAGCCGATTCGCTTTCGAGGATCCGACCGGGTTCATCCGGGAGCAAAAAAGCCTGCACGGCTATTATCCGACTTACCGGGTGCTGGAAAGCCGCAACGATCCGAACTACCTGCATCCGGCAAAGGCGTATTCGCTGCTGACGGAATATTTGGACAACGACGACGCGGTCATCCTGGACTCGGGCGAAAACGCCTACTGGGGAATGCTTTCGCTGAAGATCCGGCACCCGAACCGGTTGTTCCTGAACTACGGATGGGGCGCGATGGGCTACTCCCTCGGCGCGGCGGTCGGCATCGCGTCGGTGCTCAAAGGCAGCGGGAAAGCTTACTCGGTATGCGGCGACGGCGGGTTCATGATGAACCTGCAGGAGATCAGTTGCGCGGTGCAGTACGGCCTTCCGTGCGTCTGGATCGTGCTTAACAATAAAGGATACGGGACCCAGATGCATTGGCAGCGGGACATCTTCAATGAAGAATACGTCGGGACCGACATGCCCGATATCGACTTCGTGCAGCTGACGAACGCCATGAAGATCCCGGCCGCAAAAGCCGTTTCGGAGACGGAATTCGTCGAGGCGCTTCTCCGGGCAAAGCGAACCGACGGTCCTTATCTCGTCGAATTGCTTGTCGATCCGCAGGCGAAGCCGCCTCAATCGCTCGGATCGAAGCTGGTCAAATAGACGCGTTCCCGGGAGAAGGAGGGATCATGGATGCGGCACATTCATTGGGTTCAAATCGAGCCTACCAAGGCGTGCAACCTGAAATGCACGTACTGCGCCCGAACGCTCGTTTACGGCGACAGCGTCGACCATATGGACAAGCCGCTCATGGAGAGGATCGTGTTCGAGCTCGGGAAGCTGCCCGAGCTTCGGCAAGTTCTCATCCAGGGATTCGGAGAACCGTTCCTGTATCCGCATTTGCTGGACATGGTTTCGTTGTTGAAGAGCGGCATGCCGCATTTATCGGTGCAGCTCGTGACGAACGGGATGGTGATGAATCGGCGGGTCCCGAACCTATTGCCGATGACGGACGTGTTGTACGTTAGCGTGGATAGCCTGAAGCCGGAATATTGGAAAACCGTTCGCATCGGCGGGAGCCTGGACAGGATCGCGGAAAACATCCGGGCTTTCAAGGACATCAATCCGCGGCTGAACGTGGTTCTGAACGCCGTCGTTTCCGGACGGACGATCGAGGAATTGGAGCCGCTGTGCATGTTCGCGGCCCGATCGGGATGCAGCGGGATTCAGTTCATTCCGCTCTATCCGATGGAAGGGGTGGACGGGAACTTAACCGCCCGGCAGCGCGAGGGTTTAGGCCATGAGGTCAAGCTGCTGCGACTGAAATACGGACGGCTCGATATTTACGCTCCGTTCGATATCGCGCAGCAGCACCGGTGCCCTTGGGTAAACAACGGCTTGTACGTCCTGATGGACGGCAAGGTGACTCCCTGCTGCGTCATGTCGTCGGACGACGACATCGTCTACGGCGATTTAAGCGAGCAGCCGCTGGAGGAAATCCTGTCCTCGGAAGCCAGAGCCGCGTTCGGCAACGATTACAAAAAGCATCCGACATGCGAAGAGTGCATGTCGGTCTCGTTCTCGAAAATCTGGAACTACGAAAACCCGCTGCCGCTTATCCGAAAGGTCGATTGAAGCCCGGATCGGGGAGAGGGAAGGTGAAGCCATTGTCAGCCGGAAGATTGCCGGACGCCGCGCCGTCGGACTATATCCTGGTCGATGCTTGCTCCTACTGCTACGGTCCGGCTTCGACCGTTTCCACGATACTCGATGCGATTGGCGCGGAAAAGCGATCGTTCGACATCGTGTTTCTCGGAACGGGAAGCTCATTGGAATTTTTGCAAGGTCATCCGGCCATCGACCGTATCGTCGAGGTCAATACCGAGAGCTTCTCCGCGCTTGAACAAATCCAGGACGTCGTTTCGCGCGCCTCATTGGCGCTGGTCAACACGAACCCGGTCTTGGCGATTTTTGCAAAGCAGCGGCGGGTGCCGGTCGTATATGTGGATATTTTGCCCTGGATGCATCCCGAGATCGAATCCCAGATCGATTCGATCCGCGGTTTGTACGATAACGAAGCCCGCCTTGCGCAGATAAAGCGGCCGCAGGATTTGCTCGCCGGCGCGGACAAATTTTTGATGCAGGCTTATTTGACCGATTTCCCGGTCGACCCCTCGATCCGCAATCCGATTCGAATCGCCCCGCTGCTCGATCGGCATCTTCAGGAGAGACCGCGACCCGGAGCCGACCGGAGAAGAAGACTGCTCATCAGTACCGGCGGATTGTTCAATCCGGACACGAGAGAGGAAGCGCTGGTCGAATACGCCCGCCAGATTGCCGAAATCGGCTGGGAGGCCGCCCGCGGCGCGGGGCTGGACGAGGTGTTTATCTGCGGCCCGGAAAAGCTGCAAACGATCATCCCTGCGCGCAAGGCCGGCCAAACGTCGTTAACGGCGGCCCGCTTCCCGCATTCCGCCTTCATGGAACAGTTGAAGAATAGCGACTATATCGCCATCGTCCCCGGCTTGACTTCGATCTATGAAACGTTCGGTCTCGGAATCCCGACGTTATTGCTGCCGCCGACCAACTACAGCCAGGTGCTGCAGACGAGAGCCGTTATCGATTCCGGGCTGGCGGACCGTCTGGCTGTAACGGAGGGATTCGTGGAAATCTGCCGCGAAACGGCGCGCCACGGGGAAATCGAGGGAACGAGGCGGCTTCTCCGCATGCTCGAAGAAGCCTTGCGGGGGAAATCCTTTCGGCAATCCGTACGGAACGGCTTTGAACGATTGCTGGGCACAAGCCGGGAGGACGCCGTTCTGTCCAAGCGGCAGTCTTTCATGCATGCGCTCGGAAACGACGGAGCGGAAACCGTCGCCAAGCATGTGCTCGGCCTCTTCGCGCCGGCCGCGAAAACATAACGGGTTGCCAAAGCGCTAATCCAGTGAAAGGGTTGAACGCAATGAAGACGGTCATCCCCGATTTGCTTGCCTATGAAACGGTGTTTCGCTTCGAGGGCGGCGTGATCGATCTGGTCGAGATCGAACCGTTGGCCCGCTATAAACCCGTCATTCACCTCAAAACGGACGAGGTTTACGTGTTGATCAAAGGCGAAATTTCCTATTATATCGACGGCGTCAGGCACGATTTCGAGAAGGGCGACGTCTTTAAAGTCCCGCGCGGCGTTCCGCACGGTTTTATCAATTTCAAGAAGGAGAGCGCGGCCATTCTGTCGATCCTCTTTCCCCGCTACGATCCCGAGGACGTCGTCGAATCGGACGCGGAAGACGTTCGCTTTCGCGAGGACCTGGAGAAACTGACGAAACGAAGCTAGATGGTGCAAAAAAACGCCGCGGATCGCCTCCGGGCGCTTTACTGGCGGAAGAATCGGCAATATAATTAACTTATGTAAAAGTTATACAGGAATTCAAATCGCCGCGATTGGAGAAGTCGATCCATGCCAAAAGAAAGTCTGATCTACGGCATTCCTGCCGAGCAAGAAGCGTTGGCCGAACGATTCAAAAAACATAAAACCCTGTTCAACAGAGACGATCTGAACGGAATCAAAGCCATTTTCGACGATGTCGGAGCGAACGGCGACCGCGCGGTGTTCGAGATGACCCGGAAGTTCGACGAAGTGGCGATCGACCGGATCGTTCTTTCGGAGGCATTCGTCCGGCAGAGCGTCGAATCGCTTTCGCCGTCGCTCCGTTCCGCGATCGACCACGCCATTCGCAACGTTCGGGAGGCGAACCTGGCCCTTCTGCCCGAGTCCTGGGAGAAGGAAATTCGGCCCGGCACGGTGATCGGCGAGAACGTCCGGCCGCTGCAATCGGTCGGAATCTGGATTCCCGCTCGAAAAGGTCCGCTGGTCTCCACCGCGATCATGCTGGTCGTCGCCGCCAAAGCGGCGGGGGTCCCGAACATTGTCGTCGGCATGCCGCCGCTTAAGGACGGCAACGGCGATCCCGGCACGGTGGCGGCCGCGAAGCTGGCCGGGGCGGACTCGTTCGTCATCGGGAACGGCGTGTCGATCATCGCGGGATTCGCTCAAGGAACCGAATCCATACCGGAGGTCGACGGCATCTTCGGTCCCGGACCCGGCGGGATCGCGGCCGCGATGAGCGTGGCCATGACCTACGGCAAAAAAAGCGTGCTCGGCATCGGCCCGACGGAATGCATGATCCTGGCCGACGAAACCGCCGATCCGCTGAAGGTCGCTTACGATCTGATCAACGAAGGGGAGCACGGCCCCGATTCGTCGTCCATTCTCGTGACGAACTCTTCGTCCCTTGCGCAGAAGGTCGAAGCGCTGCTTGGGTCATGCATCGACGAGTTCGAAGAGAAGCGCAAGGAATTTCTGCGCCGCGTCTTCGGCCCCGAAGGCAAGGGAGCGATCGTGGTCGCGCCGGATATGCGGCAGGCATGCGAATTCGTGGACTGGTTCGCGCCGGAGCATTTGATGATCGTCTGCGACAAGGATGCGGAACGGGAGCTTGTCGGCCGAATCCGCAATGCGGGAGAAATTCTGATCGGCGACAACACGCCTTTCTCCGCGGCGAATTACGGAATCGGCATAACGGCGGTGCTGCCGACCAACCACTACGCGCGGATTTTCTCCGGAATCACCGCGAAGGATATGATCAAATATTCGACGATCGGGAAATTGAGCCACGACGCCTTGAGGGAAATTTACCCGGTCATCAAGGAGCTGGGGACTTACGAACAGTTGCCCGCCCATGTGAAAGCGGCGGAGATTCGCTTGACGGAAGCCCCTTTGTCGTGAATACCAGTCCGGCTTCGGTATCAATTGAAGGATTGTCCTAAAGGCGATACGCTCCCCTGACGCCAGACAGGTGAAACCTGTTGCGGAAAGGGGAGCCTATTTTTGTAAAAAGCGAAACATACGTTAAAGGAGTCGTTTGATCTGTTCGACCGCCAAGCTCCAAATCCGTTCCTCTTCCGATCGAATTTGCCTCACGATTCCTGCCATGCGGCCAATCGCTTTTTTGTCTCCGTTGAACTCATATTTCAAGCCAAGATTTCGGACGATGAGGGCTTGCTTTTCGATGGATCGGAAAGCTTCGATCGTTTCGGCTTCGATCGCCGCTCCAAAGACGTCCTTCAGGCGGCCGAGTCGGATGACCATGCTTTTCTTGTGCTCGTAAAAAGTATGAAAAACGCGAATATCCATATCCTCTTTCCCGGTTATTTTCGACAGGTAATCCAAAATGCAAGAATACGTACCGATCCCGAAGATATCCTCGCTCGAATCCGGGTACAAGCGGTAGCGAAGAGAGGTGTTGCGGGAAAATAAATAATCTTCCATCAGCTCTGCAATCGTTTTCAAATTCGGAGTGAACTCCCCATCCAAGCGTAGCTTCCATAAATGCAACCCGTTCGTCCATTTCCCCAACGCCCCTTCCGAAACGCCGATGTGAAGAGCCCGTTCGAACTCGGAAAAACCGACTTCCGTAAAGGCGAACCTTCGATTTTCATTATAGCCGGCAACGTAAAAGACTTTCCGTTCGCGGTCGAATCCGTATATCAAAATGTCATGGTTATGGTGAAATTTCCGATAGGCCGCCCTATGAGGGATATAATATTCGTCTACGAAGGTCATGACGTAGCGACTGTCGGACAACTGATCCAGAAGGAACGGGATTGGAGCGACGTACCTTAGAATCAGTGTTTTCGGAAGGTATAAGTCTTCTAAGAACGGAGTGTTATACCCGTTTTCGCCGAACTTATAAAGGTGTAATTTAAACGGACGCTCATTCGGCCTGATTCGAAGTTGCAAATAGTTGCAGCAAAACCATCCCCAAAAAGAAGGGTGCATGGAGCTGATCATAAGGGAATAGGCCTGGTATTGGTACCCGATGATCGGCGATTCGCCCAGCGGCAGTTTATTTTGCAGACGACACCACTCCTTATGAATGGGAATAAAGGGTATAAATAAAATAATTATCCATAATTATATCATAGACTTAATAGCGCAGCCAATTCGTTTTTGACAGCCGAAGATGATGCGTTGGAAACGGGACAAGTTTCTCCGTCCGCGTCATTCCCCTCTTTCGCCGTGCGCCGCCGTCTTGCCCGATCTCCTCCGGTATTCCCGCGGAGTCATTCCCGTCCTTTGCTTGAACAACCGGTTGAAGAACTTCAAATCCTGATAGCCGACGGCCGCCGCGATCGCGCCGATTTTGTCTGCGGTTTCGCCCAGCAGCCGGCAGCTTTCCTTGATTCGCGCCTCCTGAACATACGCGCCGAGCGACATGCCGGACGCCGACTTGACGAGCCTTTGCAGCTGCCGGACGCTGACGCCCAGCTCGGCCGCGATGTCCCCGGCCCGGAACGTCCGGGCGCAGTCGCGGTCGATGCGGCCGAGCAGCTCGCGAATCCCGCCCTCCTCGCGGGAGGCGGCGCTCGAGGCGCCCGAACGGCTGCGCCGGTAAACGAACACGAGCAGCTCGATCAGCCCCGCGTACAGGCGGGCGGAGTAGCCTTCCGCCCGCTGCTTCGATTCCACGAAAAGCCGCTGCAGCGTTCGTTCGGCTTCCCCGGCCGCGTCGCGAAGCGCGATCCACCGCTTTTTCTCCTCCAGCTCCCCGAAAAAAGTCCGCATGCCGCGCTCGAGCGGAAACAGGCGAAAGACGTCTTCCATAACGGAGCTCGCGAATACGCAATTGTAAACGAAAAGACGTTTGTCGGACGCAGCGGACCGCGGGCGAAACACGTGGGAAACCCCGACCGGAATATAGAAAAGGTCGCCCCTCGCCACCTTGAAATGGGTGCCGTCGATATAGTGCTCGCCTTCTCCTTCCGCGACGATGCAAATTTCGATAAAGTCGTGGGTATGCTCCTGAAGCTGAAACGATTCGGTCGCGCGGTTGGCGTGTATGGGAAGCTCGGGCGCGAAAAACAGCGACCCGGGCGTGACGTGGATCGGGCGATGGACGGTCATGGCAGGGGCGGCCTCCTGTGCTCTTTTTCCAAAATGGTAGACGAAATTCGCTCTTCCGGCAATATTTTTGTCCGATTGAACCCTATTATATGTCCGAAGCGACCTGAAAAGCTGCCGAATTCCCGGAGTAGAATAGGGGATGGATTCTACAGTTTCGAGGAGGGAGAAACGGACGAGATGAAACGGAAAGAACGAAAGTGGCAGGCGGAATGGATTTGGGGCGGGGAAGAGGAATGCCCGCGCAACGAATGGCGCTGCTTCAGGCGCTCGTTCGAGCTGCCCGATGCCGCGGCGAGCGCCGCCGAAATCGCCATCACGGCGGACGCGCGTTACGTGCTGTTCGTCAACGGGACGCAGTGCGGAAGAGGGCCGGTCCGTTCGTGGCCGGCGGAACAGAGCTACAATACCCATCCGGTCGAGCACCTGCTTCGGAAGGGAACAAATACGATCGCCGTTCTCGTTATGAGCTACGGCTTGTCGACGTTTCAATATATTTTGGGAAAAGGAGGGCTGCTTGCGCAGCTTGACGTTTCGTTCGCAGACGGCCGCCGCGCCGTCATCGGCACGGACGCTTCCTGGGAGACGGCGGCGCATGCCGGCTACGACCGGCGAACGCCGCGCATGTCGTGCCAGCTCGGCTTTTCCGAGAGCGTCGACGCGCGCCTGTGGGACGGCGATTGGACGGTCGGAGAGAAGGATTCCGCGCGGTGGGAACGCGCGAGAGCGATCGGCAAGCCCGGCTGCGAGCCGTGGCCGAAACTCGTGCCCAGCGATATTCCCCCGCTGACCGAGGAGCCGCTATGGCCGATTCGGGTCGAATCGCTCAAGCGCGTGCAGCCGGTCGCCTGGACCACCTGCCTGGACATCCGGAACGCCATGCTTCCGGACAGCGTCCTGCACGCGAACCACGTCTCGTTCGTCGGCTACGTCGCCTTCGTCGTCCGCGCGAGCGAAGCGGCGGATGCGACGTTCGGCTTCCTGAGCGGGTTCAACGCGTTCAAGGGCATCGGCGTGAACGGACGGCGCTTCAAGGCAAGCGAGATGGAGGGGCAGCGCCCCGAGCGCTATGCGCGCGTCCGCCTGCGCGAAGGGGATAACTTCGTGTGGATCGAGACCGCGGGGACGGACCACGGGACGGGGCTGCATTTCGGCATCGATAGCGAGGCTCCGTTCGAGCTGGTGTCGCCGCTTGCGGACGAAGGGACGGAGTCGCCCTTCGCGCTGATCGGCCCGTTCGCGGCGAAAACGACGATCGACCACCTGGAGCAGCCTTCGCCGCTGGACGATTACGCGGGCTTCGGCGGGGAGAAGGAGCTCGACGCCGGGGCGTTCGAGCGTTTCGAAACGTACGAACGGTTTCGCGAAGCCGCTTCGGCCGCCGATTTGCAAGGCTTTGCGGAATGGGTCCGCCCGTTCCCTCCCGAACTCGTCGCCAGCGATTCGGTGTTCGGGAAAAGCATCTGGAAGCGAAGCGAGACAAGCCATCCCGTTGCGATGGAGCTGCAGGCCGCCTGCATGGCCGGGCGAGTGCCTGCGATCGTGCCCATATACCCGGACGGAGATACCGAGTTCGTTCTCGATTTCGGCAAGGAGTGGTCCGGGTATATCCGCTTCGAGCTGGAAGCGCCGGAGGGGGCCGTCCTCGATTTCTACGGCTTCGAGTACATGAGGGACGGCTGGCGGCAGGACACGTACATTTTGGACAACACGCTGCGCTACGCGTGCAAGGAAGGTTGGCAGACGTACGAATCGCCAATCCGGCGCGGGCTGCGGTATTTGATGGTGACCGTGCGCAAGGCGAGCCGGCCGGTCAGGCTGATCGGCGTGCAAATGGTGCAGAGCAATTTTCCGGTCGCCGAAATCGGCCGGTTCCACAGCTCGGATCCGCTGCTCAACGACATTTGGGAAATCAGCAAGCATACGACCCGCCTGTGCATGGAGGATACGTTCGTCGACTGTCCCGCCTACGAGCAGACGTTTTGGGTCGGAGACAGCCGCAACGAGGCGCTCGTCAATTACTACATGTTCGGCGCAAGCGACATCGTCAAACGATGTCTCGAGCTGGTGCCGGGCTCGGCCGTCCAGACGCCGCTGTACGCCGACCAGGTGCCGAGCGGCTGGAGCAGCGTCATTCCGAACTGGACGTTTTTTTGGGCGAACGCCTGCCTGGAGTACGCGGAGCATACCGGAGACCGGGCATTCGCCGCAGCGATCTGGCCGAAGGTCCGGTTTACGCTGGAGCATTATTTGCAAAAAATCGACGACCGGGGATTGCTGCATCACCGCGGCTGGAACCTGCTCGACTGGGCGCCGATCGATCAGCCGCGCAATGGCGTCGTGACGCACCAGAACGCGGTGTTCGCCGGGACGCTGCGGGCGGCGGCGAAGCTTGCGGAGCTGGCCGGCGAAGCCGGACGGGGGAAGGACTTCGCGGAAGCGTCCAAGGCGCTGGCTAAGGCGATCAACGAGCATTTGTGGAGCGAAGAGCAGCAGGCGTATATCGATTGCATCCATGCGGACGGGCGGCGCTCCGGGATTTTCAGCCTTCAGACGCAGGTCATCGTTTATTTGAACGGCGTCGCCGAAGGCGACCGCAAAGAACGGCTGGCCGGATATTTGGCGCAGCCTCCGGAACAGTTCGTGCAAATCGGCAGCCCGTTCATGGCCTTCTTCTATTACGAGGCGCTGGCCGCTCTCGGTCGCTACGACATTATGATCGACGACATGCGCAAGCAGTTCGGCCAAATGATCGAATACGAGGCGACGACGTGCTGGGAGATGTATCCGGACTTCCCCGAAAACCGCCCGAACCCGAACATGCTGACCCGCAGTCATTGCCATGCCTGGTCGGCGGCGCCGGGTTACTTCCTGGGCGCTTGCGTGCTCGGGGTCCGCAAGGAAGCCGACGGCTGGAGCCGCGTTCGCGTCTCGCCCCAGCCGGGCGACTTGAAATGGGCGCGCGGGGCGGTGCCGCTGCCGGGCGGCGGGCGCATCGACGTGTCCTGGCGCATGAGGGACGAAGGGGGAGGACGCGTGTTCGAGCTTGACGTGCGCGCGCCGGAAGGAGTCGAGGTGGAGCTCTCGGCCCCGGACGGCTGCGAATCCCGGATGCGGCTGTTAAGGGGGTAAGTCCGTGCTTCGGTTTCTGTACGAGCTGACGATTTTCAAAAAATTGGCCCTGACCTTCCTGCTGGTTCTGACTCCGCTCTACGTGCTGAGCCTGCTGATGAACGAGTCCGGTTCCGAAACGCTCAAAACGGAAATTTCGAAGTCCGAGACGGACTATTACAACCGGATCCGAAACTATCTGAAGGCGGCACGGAAACGCTTGATTGGGCGTACGACCGGGTATTCGGAGTCGAAGGCTCGTTCTCCGTCACCAATCATTACGTCGAAGTAGACCTGATCGTCCGCAACGGTTTTTACGCCGCGCCGACGCCGACGATGGCGTCCAAAAAAGCGACGCTCGACAAAATCGAGGAAGAATCGTTCACGCGCATCATCATGGGCTAGCCGATCGATCTGTTCGACAAATTCGTCGCCGTCTGGAAGAAGCTCGGCGGCGACCGGATGACGGCCGAAGTGAACGAATGGGCCAAGTCGAAATGACGCTGATGTTCGGCATCGCAATCGCCTTCCACTTCATTCCGGCGAAAGGAATTTTCGGCTCCGAGTGGATCGGGCTCGACAACTTCCGGTTTGTATGCCGTATGCGCATCCACGAGCCCGATCCGGTAGACGAGCGTATCGATAATGTCGCCGCTCTCGTAAATTTGTGGACTGTACAGGTTGAACACCTGGTCGAATCCCGCGTTGAGCACGTTGCCCAGGCTTAGCGTTGCCATCAGGACGATGATCGGCATCATGCCCGGCAGCGTAATGTGCAGCGTCTGCTTCCACCGGCTCGCGCCGTCGACAATGGCGGCTTCGTACAGCGCCGGGTTGATCGCCGTCAGCTCCGCCAGAAACACGATCGTGCTGAAGCCGAATTCCTTCCAGACGTCGGACACGACGAGCACGAACGGTAACACGCCGTTATCGCCGAGGAAGTAGACCGGCTGGAAGCCGAGCGTATGGATGCCCCTCTTGACGAACTCCTTGCGTACCTCGTTTAACATCAACGAGACGACGATCGGAACGGCGAGGCCGGCGACGATTTTCATGAGCGCGGCGAGGGCGGTCGGGCTGTCGTGATGGGCAGCGTGAAAGGGTAATCATCGGACACCGGACCGTTCCGAACGATATTTTCGCTAGTCTCGCTAGTCTCACTCCTAACCTTGTCGTCGTTTTGCGGCGCAAGGTTTTTTTGGCCTATCCCGGGATGTTTAAGTTCTTTACCTTACTAAAGAAGTTTGGCGGAAGCTCAGGGTGCGGTGGAAGGGGACCGCTCAAGCGTTAGGGAGGCTTATGTTGGATTTTGTCCAATCAAGGAAGCGGAAAACGGGGAAATCGTTGCCTAGAGTGGATTTTATCCAACCAGGAACTTGGAATTTGGTCGAAAACGCCGAAAAGGTCTCCTCAGATTGGACAAAATCCAACGAAGCCAAAAAGTTTCATGTAAAAGCTGGTTTTGGTTGGATAAAATCCAATCAAGATTGCCGACCCCTGCGTCATCCCGCTGAATCCTGCGCGCAATCCAGCATATCCCCCCGCTCAGCCGGATGCAGCTGTGTAAAAATGACACATCTCATCCCCTCCGCACGCAAGCTGCCGACCCAGTTGAACCGTGGTGACTCATTTCGACACGCCATACGCATACATCCATACGCAATTGAGTAAAAATGACTCATCTTGCCGCCTCCGCACGCACGCTAACGATCCAGTTGAGTCGCGGTGACTCATTTCGACGGGCCATACGCAAACAGCGGGATGCAATCGAGAAAACTCGGGAGAGCCGTCTTACCGTGGACGCCATCGGGCGTTTTTCTTTAGGGTCATCCTGGATTACTTTCCGAATATGCAGTCGCTATGCCTTGAAAGTACGGCTGTTTTTTAACGGCATATGGATTTATTTAACTGGCGATACTGAAAAGGGAGGAGGGGATTCAAGATGAGCAAAAAAAAAAGATCCCGCTCCCCCTCGGGGAGACTTGCCGGATGCGCTGCCTGTTTTTCTGGATCGGATGCGCCGTCGTTTCGGACAAAGCCCGGACATCGTTTATCGGGAAATCGCGCTCGGCCGCTTTCCCGCCGCCATCGCGTACGTGGAAGGACTGGGAGACCCGCGTTTTCTGATCGAAGCCTTCCATCGGGACATGGCCCTGTTCGCGGAACTCGGGGACGAGCCGCCGGAGAAGCTGCTTAGGCTGCTCAAGGCGCGCACCATTACGCTCGGAAAAGTTGGCGAAACGAACGCCTTCTCCGAAGTCGAAACTCAAATGCTTGCCGGAAATACGGTCGTTTTCGTCGACGGGTCGGCAACCGCGCTGTTCGTCGGCACGGAAAACCTGAAGCAGCGGGGCGTCGAGGAGGCAAGCTCGCAGTCCGTCGTAAGAGGACCGAGGGAAGGGTTTACCGAATCGCTTCGGGAAAATACGGCTTTGATCCGGCGCAGAATTCAGAATCCGCGTTTGCGGATCGAGCAAAGAAAGCTGGGCACGCAAACCCGGACCGAAGTAGCGGTCATGTACGTCGAAGGAAAAGCCGACCCGGAAGTGCTGAACGAGCTGAGAAGGCGGCTCGACCGAATCGATCTGGAAAACGTGCTGGAGAGCAATTATATCGAGGAAATGATTCAGGACCGCCGCTACAGTCCGTTCCCGACCGTATTCAACTCGGAGCGTCCGGATGTCATCGCTTCGGCCCTGCTGGAAGGACGGATCGCCATTCTGGTCGAGGGCACTCCGTTCGTGCTCGTCGTTCCGGCGTTGTTCGTGCAGTTTTTTCAATCCAGCGAAGATTATTACCAGCGCGGCGACTTCGCCAGCCTGGTTCGCCTGCTGCGTTATTTTTGCTTCATTATCGCGCTGCTGACTCCTTCGTTCTATATTGCGATTTCCACGTTCCATCAGGAAATGATTCCGACCGACCTGCTCGTAAGCCTGATCGGCCAGCGGGAAGGCGTTCCGTTTCCGGCTTTTATCGAGGCGCTCCTTATGGAAGTCACGTTCGAAATCTTGCGGGAAGCCGGAATCCGGCTGCCGAAATCGATCGGCCAGTCCGTTTCGATCGTCGGAACGCTCGTCATCGGCGAAGCTGCCGTCGAGGCGGGGCTCGTGTCGGCCGCCATGGTCATCGTCGTGTCCATTACGGCGATCGCCAATTTCGCGCTGCCTGCCTTCAACGTCGGGATTTCCGCGCGCATGCTGCGCTTCGTATTGATGGGGATCGCCGCCTCCTTCGGCTTGTACGGGATCATTATCGCGCTGATCATGCTCGGCCTGCACCTGTGCAGCCTTCAATCGATGGGCATTCCTTACATGACCTCGTTCGCCCCTTACCGGCGAAAGAGCCAAAAAGACGCCCTTCTCAGACTGTCGCGCCGCGGGGCGGCGCGAAAAAAAATACTCGGGTGATCTCGTTCTTCGGCGCCCGAACGGATAGGATCTGTTGCCGATGTACGCTCGCCTAACGCTTGCCCTGTTCCTGATTGTTAGCCTCGCGACGCTTCCCGGCTGCTGGAGCCGCAAAGAACTGAATGAGCTTGCCGTCGTCATGGCCCTCGGGATCGACCTTCACGAAGAAGGGTACGCCGTGTCCGCGCAGGTCATGAATCCGAGCGAAACCGGAACTCCAAAGGGGAATTCGTTGGGAAGCTCGCCCATCGTCACCTACAGATCGGTAGGGAAGACGATTCCGGATGCCCTTCAGCGGATGCTGAGCGTGGCGCCGCGCATGCTGTACCTGTCGCACATCCGGGTTCTGGTGTTCGGAGAAAAGCTCGCCCGCCGCGGGGTGAGCGACGCGCTCGATTTCATCTCCCGGAGCCATCAGCTGCGCACCGATTTTTTCATGCTGGTCGCCAAAAACGCCGAGGCATCGGACATCCTGGAAGTCGTTACGCCCTTCGAGCACGTTCCGGCAAGTTCCTTGTATACGTCCATTCTTATCTCTCACCGAAAATGGGCCGCGACCGGCAAGGTGACGTTGCAGCAGTTTGTGACGGAGCTCGAAAGGGGGGGCTCCAATCCCGTTTTGTCCGGGGTGCGGTTGCGCGGAAGCCTGGCTGACGGCGAGTCCGTGGACAATTTAAAAGAAGTAACGCCGAAAACGTTGATTCAGCATGCCGGATTGGCCGTCTTCAAGCGAGACCGGCTTGTCGGCTGGCTGGGCGAGCCTGCCAGCAAGGCGGTCAATTACCTGTTGAATGACGTGGAGTCCACGGCGGGATTCGTGGCTTGTCCGGGAGGGGGCGTCGTCGGTTACGCCGTGAGCCGCGCGAAAAGCAAGATCGATGTCGCGACCGGCAAGGACGGAAAGCCCGAATTTACCGTTAAGCTAAAGATCGAAGGAGATCTCAATACCGTGCAATGCAAGATCGATCTTCATCAGCCTTCCAGCATCGAGGAGATCGAAAAGCGGCTTGAGCTTAAATTTTCCGGCAATGTGGAAAATCATATCGAAGAAGCGCAAAAAAAGTACGGTTCCGACATTTTCGGCTTCGGCGAGGCGCTTCACCGCCAAAATCCGAAAGCGTGGAAACAGTATCGCGGCGATTGGGACGAGCGTTTCAAGTCGGTCAAGATCGGCGTAAGCGCCGACGTGAAGGTCCGGCGGACCGGCTCGATCGTCCAGCCGCTGAAACGGGAGATGAACAAACGGTGATCTGGAGCCTGATCCTGGTTCTGTTTTTGCTTGCGACTCCCGCATTGGAGTTGACCCGGTCAAGGAAAACCCGGTCGAAGCGGGATACCGCGGTTTTCTTTGCCGTATGGGGATTGGCGCTGGCGGCGGTGCTCGCGGATATGGCCGAATGGCCGGGATTAAGGCCCCTGGATTGGGTCCGCGCCGTCATGCAGCCGGTAAACGCCCTGATTTCATAAAGCACGGGAGCTGACGGGATGAACAAACATATGGAGATGACGGCAAGACAATTTTTTGTTTTAACGTTCGGCTTGACCATCGGCACATCCATTCTCGTGACGCCGGCCGGTTTGGCCCAGGGAGCGAGGGAGGATGCCTGGATCGCTTCTTTATGCAGCCTGGCGACCAATATCGTCATGGTTGCGCTGTATATCGCGCTGGCCCGGCTATATCCGGGAAAAACGATGTTCGAAATCAACGAAGCGGCGCTGGGCAAATGGCCGGGCAAAGCGTTGACGCTGCTGTATTTGTTCTATTTTCTCATTCTTACCGGCACGCTGCTCGGCAATCTGGGCTTTTTTCTGTCCACCGAAATGATGCCTGAAACGCCGATTGAGGCGATTCAGCTCCTGTTTTTGATTGCGGCCGTTATGTGCGCCCGCCTGGGAACGCTCATTTTGGCTCGGGTCGGCGAGCTGATGTTTCCGTGCATCGTCTTTTTCTTTCTCGTGCTCGTCGTGACGCTCGTTCCGCAAATCGAGTGGAATTATATCAAGCCGGTCATGGAGGACGGCTGGAAACCGGTCGTTAATGCCGGATTTCGCTCCGCGATGTTTCAGGAGCTGGTCGTGCTGCTGATGTTTTTTCCGCTGACCGGGGAGAAGAAGGGCGGGGAGAAAGCGTACTTGGGAGGAGCGCTTTCCGGCGGGCTCGCTCTCGGAATCATCGTGCTGCTTTGCGTGCTTGTCCTCGGCATCGAGCAGACGGAAAACAGCGCCTTTCCGGCCTATGCGCTGGCCAAGGCGATCAATGTAGGTAATTTTTTCCAGATGGTCGAAGGCATTTTGATTACCATTTGGATTTTGACGTTTTTCATTAAAATATCGCTGCTCTTTTTGTCCATCCTGAACGGATTGCGGACCCTGTTCGGCATGAAAGACCACAGCGTCCTGATCTATCCCTTGGCCGTCCTGTTTATCGTCGTCGCCTGGAATACTTATCTCAATACCGTTTATGTCGGGGAAATTATTCAAAAGGTATGGGCCGGATACTCGCTGTTTTATTTGCTGCTGTTTCCGTTCGTTCTGTATTTGGTCGGCCTCGTCCGGACGAAGCTTTCGAAGTCGGGAAGATCGTAAATTTGAACAAATATCCCGCAACAATTTAGTCGCGATTACAATAAACCTCACACAAAACTTTCAATCGCGCGCAAGAACGGATAAGATAGGATCATAATCACATTCGATGTCTTGTTTCATTACATCAATTCGCCTCCTGCGGTCTGCGATGAAAGGTATGATCTATATGAGTTTGGAAGCTTTGAACGAACGAGTCAAAAGCGATCTTTCCTATTTGGCTTTCGGAGGGGCGAACTGGGTCCATCCGCGTCGTCATTCCGACGGCCGCGTATATGACGTCGTGATCGTCGGCGGGGGACAAAGCGGCCTCGGCATCGCGTTCGGCCTGCTGCGCGAACGGGTTTCGAACATTCTCGTCATCGACGAAAACCCCGAAGGAACCGAAGGGCCGTGGGAAACGTACGCTCGGATGGTAACGCTTCGCACCCCGAAGCATTTGACCTCCATCGACCTCGGCATCCCGTCCTTGACGTTCCGCTCCTGGTGGGAAGCGCAGTTCGGCCCGGAGGGCTGGGAAGCGCTGGACAAAATTCCGCGCGGAGACTGGATGAATTATTTGCGCTGGTATCGGAAGGTGCTCGGACTGCCGGTTCTCAACGAAACCAAGCTGAACCTGATCGAACCCGTCGGAGAAGGGCTTCACCGCCTGCATGTCGAAGGCGCGGGCGCGCCGTCGGCATCGCTGCTTGCGCGCAAAGTCGTGCTGGCGACCGGCATCCAGGGCGGGGGGGAATGGCACGTGCCGTCTATGATTGCCGACCGTTTGCCGTCCCGCCTGTATGCCCATACCTCCAAAGCGATCGATTTCGCCGCGCTGAAAGGGAAAAAGATCGCCGTTCTCGGCGGCGGGGCATCGGCCTTCGACAATGCCAACTTCGCGCTGGCGGAAGGCGTGGGCGAGGCGCACGTTTTCGTTCGGCGCCAGGAGCTGCCGCGCATCAATCCGATCCGCCAAATGGAAGGCTCGGGCATGATCGAACGATTCCCGACGCTGTCGGATGCCGAAAAATATGCGGTTATTTCCCATTTTTTCAAGCATAATCAGCCGCCGACCAACGATACGTTCAACCGTGCGGCTTCCTGGCCGGGCTTCCGCCTTCACCTGGGCGCGCCTTGGCTGAATGTGGAAGAAGCGGGCGAGCAGGCCGTCGTCACGACGCCTCAAGGCAAGTTCGCGTTCGATTTTCTGATTATCAGCACCGGCTTGATGACCGATCCTGCGCTGCGTCCGGAACTCCGGCTGGTCGAAAGCCATATCGCGCGTTGGGGCGATCGTTACAAGGCTCCGGCGGAAACGGCCAATCCGTTGCTGGACGCCCATCCGTACCTCAGTCCGGGCTTTGCGTTTTTAAGCCGCGGCGAGGAAGGAAAGCCGCTGCTGCACGGCCTGTTCTCGTTCACGTATTCGGCGCTCGTCAGCTGCGGGGTATCCGCTTCGGCGCTTTCCGGCATGAGATACGCGATACCGAAAATCGTATCCGCGATCGCGGACCAGCTTTTCCTGGACGACCGAGACGCGATTTTAAGCCATTATTTCGCTTATAACGAACATGAGTTTGTCGGCGAATGGCCGCTACCGGAGCAGGCTTGACCGAATGGGCGCAAACGAAAATAGCGGATCGAGCTTTCGGAACACGGGGGAGAAGTCGGGGCTTCTATAACCCGAATTTCGGTACGGCTATTTCGCGAAGCGAAATCGAACGCGAATCGGAAGCTCCGGGAATAAGCTCCTCCTTTTCCGGGGAAACTCCCGACAAGCAAGATGGATGATGCTTGAAGCAGGAGGAGCGAAAATGGCCAGAAGAGGGTCCAGACGGCATGTCGTACCGGGAGCCGAGCAAGGGCTGCGGGAATTCAAGGCCGAAGTGATGAAGCGGGAAGGATACCGGGTCGATCCGAACCGTCCCGACGACGTCAAGTACGAAGTCGCCGATTCGCTGGGCGTTCCGCTGGAACCCGGCGGAAACGGGGAGCTGTCGACCGAATCGGTCGGAAACGTCGGCGGAAGAATCGGCGGCCCGATGGTGCGCGAGCTGATTCGGCTGGCCCAGGAGCAGCTTGCGAAGCGGTCGAAGGAGTAAGGCAAAGAGCATGGCGCGCAGCCGGGACAAGCGTCCGGGGAAGGCGCCATGCTTTTTTTAAATAGGGACGGGAAGTTAAACTTCACCGTGCGAAAGCGCTCTGGCAGCTTGCGTGGCATGAGAACGCCGCTCGCGTTATCCAATCTGAAGCCGGTTCGGCTCTTCGCGGGTCCAGTTGAGTCGTGATGACTCACCTCACCCCGCCATCCGCATGCAGCGTACGCAGTAGAGTAAAAATGACTCCTTTCATCGCCTCCGAGCGCACGCAAACGGTCCTGAGTCGTGTGCCGGTCGTCTTGTTGGCCAAGTAGCGCACCGGGTGCGCTACTTTCGCATCGCTGCTGCCAAACTCCCTCCATGTAACGCACTGGGTGCGCTACATTCGCCATGCCAGCGTGAAATGGCCTCCATGTAGCGCATTGGATGCGCTACATTCGCCATGCCAGCGCCAAATGGCCCCCATGTAGCGCACTGGGTGCGCTACATTCGCCATGCCAGCGCCAAATGGCCCCCATGTAGCGCACCGGGTGCGCTACATTCGCCATGCTAGCGCCAAATGGCCTCCATGTAGCGCACTGGGTGCACTACATTCGCCTTGCCTGCGCCAAACTCCCTCCATGTAACGCACTGGGTGCGCTACATTCGCCTCGCTGCTGCCAAACTCCCTCCATGTAACGCACTGGGTGCGCTACATTCGCCTCGCTGCTGCCAAACTCCCTCCATGTAACGCACTGGGTGCGCTAAATTCGCCATGCCAGCGCGAAATGGCCTCCATGTAGCGCATTGGATGCGCTACAATCGCCTTGTCTGCGCCAAACTCCCTCCATGTAGCGCACCCGGTACGCTACATTCGCATGGGCAGTGCCAGGCCAGCGTTAGCACCGGTCAGGGTTCGGCCGGTTTTTCTTCTTTTTCGGCAGATGCGCAGAGTTGTCGGCCAGCTTGTCCCCGAATTGATCCAGCCGGGAAGGGGAGGACGCCGGTCCGTCGTTATCCGGCTTGTTGTTGCGTCCCGTCATCGTCGTCACCTCGCTTTCGGTAAAAATGTCCGTCTCGGAGAGTTTTTCCAAAAAGCGTTCCATCATACCCGCACCCGCATTCGACCTTCAGGAGTAGGGGACGGCGGCAACCGCAAATGCTCCGGAAAGCAAGGACGAGCTGCGGCGAGAGTGCCCGGGCGGCCGGAGTTTCATCCTGATCCGCGGGATTAAAGCGACCGGCGCTTGAGCCCTTGCTCTGACGTTTCGACATCAATCGGTTTCGAACTCCCGGTTTTTTCTTGAGGATATACGCCGGGCCGTCCCGGAAGCCGAGTACGGCGGCTCCCGGGACGGCCCTTTGCTTACTCCCGATCTCGATAATGCTCGTCCACCGCATCGTAAAGCTTCGCCTGCTTCAAATAGCGCTTCGGCGCCAGAAAAGTGACGGTAATGACGCCGGGGTGGCGGCCGATTTCGATCGAGCCGGTAATCGTGGCCCGGTTCATGATTTCCGGAACCGTGACGTCGAACAGCTTGGCCGCGCGGGCGAGTCCGTTGTCGGTCGCTTCGTTCAACGATTTGCCCGTTCCGACGACGGACAGCGGGAGCGAGGTTTCCGTCTTCTTCAGCTTCCATTCCTTCGCGAGCGCTTCTGCCGCGAGCCGTTCCGCCGCGGTAAGGGGCTTCGCCGTATAGGGCAAATCCTCTACGTTCGGCAGCAAAATCGGTCCTTCCAGGTTCACGCCCTTCAGCACGCGAACCTGCAAATGGACGATTCCCGCGACGTCGGCCGTATGCCCGGCAATTTCGCCGTCGCCTTGCATCGCGTGCATATCGCCTAGGTAAACGCCGCCGCCGGGAACTTTGACCGGGCAAATGACGGTCGCGCCGGCGCGAACCCGGCTGATGTCCATATGCCCGTCCGTGCGATGCTCGTTCAGCTCGTCCTCGGTCACGGCATACGCATGCGGCGCGCCGACGAGAAACGAGCCGAAATCGCCGGCATTGTGCGAATCGGGCAGCGCCTTGGAGGGCGTCGTGCCCAACTGGCCCAAAAACGGCCTCATCCGGGCCACGACGCCGACGAGATCGTGCGGGGCGAACGTGACGATCGGGTTTTGCACCGAATGATCCGGCGTTCGCATATAGCGGCGGCCGTCCTCGGCAATCCGCTCGGCCGCTTCCTTCGGGAGCGTGACGCCGACCAGGCCGTCTTTATCGAAAGCAATCGTATAACCGTTCGTAAAAACGAAAGGCGTAATGTCGGAATCGCAGCCGGAGCAGCGCACCGCTTTCGGGCCGATGCCCTTGACGACCGTTTCCGGATGCAGGGTGCCGCACTCCGGGCATTTCACGGCGACGAAAGGATCGCCCAGAAACCGGCCTTCCACCGGCTTGTCGTTCCCCGACGAAGTGGCGATCGAGGTCACTTCGATCGATTTGATATGGATGACGATCGCGTCGCCGACCTCCGCCCCTTCGACATAGACGGGCTTCGTCACTTCGTGGCCGCCCTTCAGGCACGGCGTGATCATCGGGCCCCAGCATCCGGGAGCCGTGTTGGCGATGATGCGGCCTCCGTCCTTGACCGGGCCCAGCATTTCTTTTTCAGGGTCCAAAATGCCATCCGTGAAGGTGTTGACGAACAACGTTTCTACGGCTTGGTTCATGTATTCCGGCCTCCTGTTTATGAAATGTACCGCTTCGTTCATTATATAAGAAAAATTTGGCAGGGGATAGGCAGGATGATGCTGCTAATCGATTCAAAGGCATAGGACCTTGGTCGCGATGCGCCGAGCGGCATCTGCATATTTCCCCTCGGATTTCCTATTTTTCTCAAATATTTTTTCTTGTATGATTATGGAATGTATAGGAAAATGCCGAAATCCTCGGCCGATCACCATGAATTTTTTGGAGGGGCAACAATGAACAAAAGAAGACCGACGGCAAAAAAGGTTTGGATCGCTTCCATCGCTTTCGCGTTAAGCTTCGGTGCGGCTATTCCTTGCGCAACGGCGGCGGACGCGGATTTCATCGCCCGGATGACCGGACAATACGACGCGTTCGAGCAAAAGCATCGCGAAACCTACAATCGTTATCTCCAAGAAGAACGAAAATTGTACGATACGTATCACGCACAAATGACTGCGGTCTACGACAAGCTTTTGCGGCTGGCCCAAGAGGATTTGAACAACATGACGTCCGTTCTTGAAAACGATATCCGAAAGCTGAAACAAAGCTATGACGACAACATCGACGCGTTCCGGGCGTACGAGAGGGCGGCGGACAAGGACCGCGCGGGCGAGCCGATGGACCTGTACGAAGACGCGATGGATCCGAATCAAGCTGGAAGCCCGATGGACCTTTTTGAGGACAGCTTGAATCCCGATTCCGCGGGCGAAGCGACGGATTTGTACGACGACGAGCTCGATCCGAATTCGGCGGGCAGCGCCCTGGATCTGTACGAGGACGACGTGAACCCCAGTTCGGCCGGCGGCGTCATGGACGTTTTCGAAGACGTTTCGTCCGTCCATTCGGCCGGAAGCGTCATGGACCGTTACGAGGACGGAGACCTTTCCCTGGCCGAAGCGGAAAAGCTGATGGCCGAAGCGCTGGCCAAGGCGGAAGCCGATATGGGCAAGCGGATCGAAGAGACGAAAAAAGCGGTTCAAGCAAGGAAAAACGAGTCGCTGCGGGACATTCGCGATGCGTGGCTGAACGCGAAAAACTCGATTTTGCAGCAGCGCGAGAAAGCGATCGCCGAGGCGTCCTCCGCGCGGGAGAAGCTGACCGGAACGGGCATTCAATTCGAGCCGCTCGTTCCGGACGACTGGATTACGGTTGTCGTCGACGGCGATTTCATGATTTTCGAGCAGCCGCCGGCCGTCGTCAGCGGCAACACGCTCGTTCCGATGCGGGCGATTTTCGAAAAGCTCGGGGCCACCGTGGTCTGGAAAGCCGCGGATCGGTCGATCGCCGCCAAAAAAGGAGAGACGTCCATCTGGCTGCAGCTCGATAACGCGAACGCGAAAATCGGCGGCAGCGCCGCGAAGCTCGATGCGGCGCCGAGGACGATGAACGGCAGCACGATGGTCCCGCTCCGGTTCGTCAGCGAAGCGCTCGGCGCGAAGGTCGATTGGGACGAGACGCTGAAGACGATCGCGATTGCGTCCGCGTAGAAGGACTTCCATTACGAAGAACCGCCGGAACGGTCGATCCGGCGGCTCTTTCTTTTTTTTCGGTCATATCGCCGGGCCTGTACAAATAAAATGATGGAAAGGACGGAGCGCAATCGGCTAACGCAATAGAATTTTGAAAACGGGAACGAGAGGAGGGAGCGGGAATGGACCGGGAGGCTCCGGACATCGCCATACTGGGCATCGGCACGGCCGTTCCGAACTATCGGCTGGATCAATCTGACACTTCGCGAAGGTTGGCGGAGGCGCTGGGCGAAAATTCCGATCCGGCCCGCTGGGCCAAGCGAATATTCAGGCAATGCGGAGTGGAAACGCGCTATACGTGCGAACCGAACTTGCTCGAACCGGCATCTAGGTGCCGCTACTTTCCGCAAACGGGCGAGCCGGCTCCTTCGACCGCGGAACGGATGAAGACGTACAGGCGGGAAGCCGTGCCGCTCGGGCTTCAAGCGGCCAGGCAAGCGATGCTGGACGGCAGCGCGAAGGCATCCGAAATTACCCACCTGATTACGGTCAGCTGCACGGGGCAGTTTCTTCCCGGGCTGGATGCCGTTATTAGCCGGGAACTGGGACTTTCGCCGGAAACAAGCCGGATCCCGCTTACGTTTCTCGGATGCGCGGCCGGCTTGAAAGCCGTAGGGTTGTCGCTGCAGGTCGTCAGGGGGCAGCCGGACGCCAAAGTTTTGATCGTCTGCGTCGAGCTTTGCACGCTGCATATTCAGCCTTCCGCCGGGCGCGAGGCGTTGTACGCGGCTTCTTTTTTCGGCGACGGGGCATCCGCCTGCATCGTCGGTTGTCCCGGTCCGGACGACCGGGACGTTTTTCGGCTCGACGGCCATCGATCCGTTCTATTGCCGGAATATGCGGAGGAGATGGTATGGGAAGTCGGCGATTACGGGTTCGATCTGTACCTCTCCCCGGCGATTCCGAAGCGGATCGGCGGGTGGATTCCCGCGGAGATCGCGCGGTTTTGCGCCGGAGACGCCCGGCCCGAGCTGTGGGCGATTCATCCCGGGGGCCGCGGAATCGTCGACGCGCTGCAGGAGGCGCTGGAGCTTGACGACGGACAAACGGGGCCGAGCCGGACGGTTCTCCGTCAAAACGGCAACGTATCGTCCGCCACCATTTTATTCGTGCTTCGCGAGATGAAGCGGGAGTTAAAACGAAAAGAATCCCGCGCGAGGCCCGCGATCGGACTCGCCATGGCATTCGGTCCCGGCCTCGCGGCGGAAATGCTCAAATTCGCTTATGTGCCGTCCGTCATGCCGCAAGGCCAAGGCGCGGCGGCGGCCGGAGGCGCCCTTGCTTGACCGTTTGCGGCAGCGGGCCGAACGGCCCGAGCTGATGGACGATTTTTCGCGCGGAGGGACCGAACTGAGGGTCGCCCTGCGGCACCTTCGCAGGCTGAACCGGCTGTTCGGGGCCGCTTCGCCGACCCTGTACGGCGTCAGGCGATTATGGGAGGAAGCGGGCCGGCCGGGGCGCTGGACGCTGCTGGATATCGGGGCGGGCTCGGGGGATGTGAACCGCCGCCTGCTAAGGTGGGCGGATCAAAACCGGATCGACCTCCGGATCACGCTGGCGGACAGGACGGAGGAAGCCTGCGAGGAGGCAAGGCTTTTGTTTCGCCGCGAGCCGCGGGTGACGGCGATCAGAAGCGATTTGTTCGCTTTGCCGGAAGCTTGCGCCGACGTCGTCACCGGAACGCAGTTCGTCCATCATTTCGCGGCGAGCGAGCTTCCGCGAGTGGTCGGGCGCATGCTCAGGTCCGCCCGCTTCGGCGTCGCGATCAACGACATTCATCGGCACTGGATTCCGTGGACCGCGGTTTGGCTGGCGACGAGAATTGTGTCCGGCAACCGGTATATCCGAAATGACGGTCCGCTGTCGGTGGCAAAGGGCTTTCGACCGGAAGATTGGGACGAGCTCGGAGCGGAGCTGGGGATTTCCGGCGCGTTCTATTCCTGGCGGCCTTTGTTCCGCTATGCCGTCGTCATTCGCAAAAACGAAGCCGGAACCGGCAAACGGGGTTGAGAGAATGGAGCGCTTTCGGGATGTGGCCGTATTGGGGGCGGGGGTTGCCGGGAGCGCCGCCGCCAAAGCGTTGGCGGACAAGGGATGGGACACGCTCCTTCTCGACCGGCATTCGTTCCCGCGGCATAAGGTTTGCGGAGAATTTCTTTCGCCGGAAGCACAAGGAACGCTGCAGGCGTTGGGATTGTGGGACACCGTAACGCCGCTTCGGCCGAGCCCGATCGATCTTGCGCGCTTGGCCTTCGAACGCGGCCGCCCCGTGGAAATCCCGCTTCCCGGCAGCGCCTTCGGGATCAGCCGGCATGCGCTCGACTTCGCGCTTCACGCCGCGGCGCAAGCGTCGGGAGCGGAGGTGCGGACCGCGACGGCGGTGCTGTCCGTCGCTCCCCGCGAGGCGGGCTATGCGATCGAGACGAGGCAGGGGGGAAAGGTTGTCACGCATTACGCGCGGGCCGTCATCGCCGCGTGGGGGGGCCATCGCCGGCCGGAGCTGTTCGGCAATCGATCGGGGAAAACCGGAAATACCGCCTACATCGGCGTGAAGTCTCATTTTCAGGGAATCCCTTCGGAGCCGGCCGTCGAGCTCTATTTTTTTGCCGGAGGCTATTTGGGCATTTCCCCCGTTGAAGACGGGATCGTCAATGTGGCCGCGCTGCTCGAACGGAACGCGTTTCATGGAAAGGCGACGTCGATTCCCGGCTTGCTGGAAGCGGCAATCGGCCAAAACGCCAAGCTGCGGCAGAAGCTTGCCCGAGCCGTCCCGGTTCCCGGCGCGCAGGCGGCCGTCGCTCCGGTCGGGCTAGGCCGCAAGCCGGTTTGCTGGGACCGGATCCCCCACATCGGGGACGCTTCGTTCCTGCTTCCGCCGCTGTGCGGGGACGGCATGTCGATGGCGCTTCGTTCGGCCCAGCGATGCGTTTTCCAAGCCGACCGCTATTTGCGGGGGGAAATTTCGCTCTCCCGCTGGCGGAGCGAATACATATGCGCGATTCGGCGGGAATTCGGAGGGCCTTTGCGGTGGGGACGGCTGCTGCAATGGCTGGTGGGCGTGCCGGGCATGCCGCGGATGCTGCCTGCGATCGGACGTCTCGCGCCGAAGCTGGCGCAGAACACCTTTCGGGCGACCCGCTGGAAAGACAACGGATCGTAAGTCCGTCATTTCGTTGCGCGGGGGAGATCGGCCATGGGCGGTTGCCGGCTAGTCGTCGTTCCGTTTCGGCATCCGAAAGCCGTCATTCTGATCTGGCTGCTGCTTGCGGCCTTCTTCGGATGGAACGCCCAAAAGCTGCCCGAAGCGCTGAAAGACCACGGGCTGACTCCGAACGGAAGCCACGCCCGGGTGCAGCAATTATTGGAGGAGAACTTTCATATCGCGAAGGATCCGGTCATCGTCGTTTTCGAGAACCGGACGGATGCGCCGGAAGACGTCTTTCGCCGGTTTATCCGGCATGCGCTTTCGCGGCTGCAAGGGATCGACGGGCTGACGGAAACGGTATCCCCGCTCGACGGGGAAGGGATGCTCCGCGGAAACGTCGCATACGCGCTTCTGGTCTTTCGCCAGCCCGCCCATGAATTAAAGCCGGCGCTGGCGGAATTGCGAAGCCGCTTGCCGGCCGGCGGCGGCATGACGGCGGCGCTGACCGGCAAAGCCGTCGTCCAGGCGGACGTGAACCGGGCAAGCGAGCGCGATTTGCGAAAAGCGGAGCTCTTGGGCGTTCCGCTTGCTTTCCTCGTTCTTTGTTTCGCTTTCGGAGGAGCCGTCTCCGCGGCCGTTCCCGTCATCACGGGCGTCGTCGCGGTTGCCGTCGCGATGGGCATGACGGCCTGGATCGGGACCAAGCTCGAGCTGTCCAACTTCGTGCTCAATGTCATTCCGATGGCGGGACTCGCATTAAGCATCGATTTCGCGCTGATGCTCGTCAGCCGGTTCCGGGAGGAAGCGGCTCGGGCTTCGCCCGAACAGGCGTGGGCTCTAACTGCGAAAACGGCCGGGAGGGCCGTCGTCTATTCGGCGGCCGGCTTTTTTGTCGGCCTGTGCGGGACGCTGTTCATTCCCCTGCCGATGTTCCGAAGCGTCGCGGCGGGGGCGATGGCGGTACTCGGGGTCTCGGCGCTGCTTTCCTTCACCCTCGTTCCGGCTCTTCTTGCCTTGCTGCGGGCGCGAATCGCAGCCGAAGCCGGGAGGCCCGCCGGAAACGGGGAGCCGGCGGCGCTTTGGCGCGCGTGGCCGAGCTTCGTGCTGAGGCGGCCCGTCCGCATGGCGCTGCTCGCTTCGCTTGCGCTAGCCGGCTGCTTGCTGCCGTTAAGCGGCATGAGGGTCGCCGTTCCGGATGCCGCTTCCTTGCCGCGCGGCTACGACTCCCGAATCGCCGCCGAGATTTTCGAAGCGAATTTCGCTCCGCCGTCCGCTTCGCAAGTCTACTTCGTCGTGCAGGGGCGGGGCGACCGCTTGACCGAAGCGGAATGGCTGCAGGCGCAAGCGCTGGCGGAGCGCCTCGCGGCCGATCCGTTCGTTCGCCGGGTCGATTCGGTCTTTTCCCGCCAGGCTTCTCGGCCGTACGCGAACGGCAACCGGCTGCTTTTCTACGTGACCGTCGGCGGGGAACCGGCCTCCGGGGAAACGATGGACTGGCTCCGCAGCCGGGAACGGGACGGAGAGACGTCCGATATCCGGTACCTGATCGGAGGCGAAGCGAAGTATGAGCAGGAAGTGTACGATGCGATTTTCCGAAACCTGAAGCGCGCGCTGCTGTTTATTTTTGCCGCAAACTTCGTCGTCCTGTCCGCCGCGTTCCGCTCCGTCCTACTTCCGGCGAAAATGATCGGGATGAACCTGCTCAGCATCGGGGCTTCGTTCGGCATTTTGGCGTGGCTGTTCGAACGGGGGGCTTTCGGCATGGAGCCGGGTCCCGTCGCGATCATGATTCCCGTCTTTATATTCGGGCTCGTCTTCGGCATCAGCATGGATTACGGGGTGTTCCTCGTGTCGCGCATTTACGAGGAATATCGGCGAACGGGAAACAACGACGAGGCGATCCGGGTCGGTTTGGCCTCGACGGGCCGAATCATCACTTCGGCGGCGGCCATCATGATAGCGGTCACGGCGCCGTTCGCATCGGGCGACGTCGCGGGGGTCAAGCAGCTCGGGATCGGCATCGCGGCCGCGATTTTCATCGATGCGACCGTCATCCGGATGATCCTCGTCCCCGCCTTGATGAAATGGCTGGGCAAGTGGAATTGGTGGGCGCCGGGATAGTATACTACGGCTATGACTCTTATTTTTCATTTGGAGAAGCGATATGGGATTAAGGGAGCGGAAAAAAGAAGAAACGAGAAAGACGCTGCTGGAACAAGCGGGGGCGCTGTTCGCGGCCAAAGGCTACCAGAACGTCACCACGGCCGAAATCGCCCGGGAAGCGGGCATCGCGGAGGGCACGCTGTTCAATTATTTCCGGAACAAAGGCGAATTGTTCGTTGCGGCCGTCATGCCCGAGCCCGCCATCGAGACGTTTCGCGGCGCCGAATTGGAAGATCCCAGTCCTCGTCGGCTGGCCGCGGCCATCGTGGACATGCTGGACGGGGAGCTGTCCCGGTTCGAGCGCGTGGAGAAACGGATGCTGCAGGATTATTTTGCCATCGTATATGGCGGCGCTTTGGCGGAAAGCGCGGAGGCGCGGGCGGGGTTGTTCGCGGCGGACGAGCGGATGCTGGTTCGGGTGCGTTCGTTTCTGGAAGCCCAGAAACAGGCGTTTTCCGCGCGGATGGCGGGTTTCGATGCGGATCTGGCGGCGTCCTGCATCTTCGGCTGCGTCGTCACGCTGATGAATCAATACGTGCTGATCGAGGGGTATTCCTATGCGCAATTCAAGAAAACGATGTTCGACCAGATTTCGTTCATTTTGACGGGGCATGTGGCATCGCCGTAAGTGCCTGCCAAGCATCGCTGCGCCATTTTCGGCCGGCGGTGTTTTTTTTGTTCGGAAAATGCCGGATGACAGAAGCGAGTTCATCGAGTATACTCAAAATATGAGTGCACTCATAAATGTTGCAGTGAATCAGGGAAGGAGCGGGGAAAAGTGAAAAGCCGGGTTCGGATTGAATGGGAGTACGACGGGAAAACCGATTTCTCCTCCGGAACGGGGGCTTATCCGTCGGAGAAAGCGTTGGGGCTTCTTTCCGCGGCCGTGATCCCCTGTTTTTTGCTCTATCTGGCGCATTCGGGCGCGGTCGAATGGAACGCCTTGCAGCTCGCCGTCGCGCTCCTGCTCGCGTTTGACGTCGGCGGCGGCCTCGTTTCGAACGCGCTGAATTCGTGCAAGCGATTTTACCATACCCCGCCGAAGAAGAAGGAGGGCAAGCTCGGCTTTGTTTTGAAGCATCCGGTCCTGTTCAGCGTCTTCCACGTTCATCCCGTCGTCGCCGGTCTGCTGTTCGGGGAGCGGGACTGGACGTTCGGCCTGCTCTGGTACGGTCTGTTTCTGGCCTCCGTCGCCGCCGTGTTGCGAACGCCACTTTATTTGCAGCGTCCCGTCTCCATGCTGCTGATCATGCTGTCGTTTTTGGTCAACGCGTACTTGATCGAGCCGATCGCCGGCTTCGAATGGCTGATGCCGCTGTTGTTCATCAAAATCGTGTACGGCCATCTTGTCAGGGAAGAGCCTTACCGCAAGTAAGGAGGAAATGCCTTGAAAACAGTGCTCGTGGCCGGGGCGTCCGGCTATTTGGGGCGTTACGTGGTCCGCCGTTTTAAAGAAGAAGGTTATTGGGTCCGGGTGCTCGTCCGCGATCCCGCCCGCCTTAACGCGAGGGGGGCCCATTTGGAGCCGGCGATCGGGGAGGAAGCGGACGACGTCTTCGTCGGCGAGATTACGCGGCCCGAAACGCTTGCGGGCGTATGCGACGGCATCGACGTCGTCTTTTCTTCCGTCGGCATCACCCGTCAAAAAGACGGTCTCGCCTTCGACGACGTCGATTATCAAGGAAACGTCAACTTGCTCCGAGCCGCGCAACGAAGCCGAACCGCGACCCGGTTTCTGTTCGTTTCTGTTTACGAAGCTTCGCGAATGCTTCATCTGGACATCGTGAACGCTCGCGAACGTTTCGTTTCCGAATTGGCCGCCTCCGGCTTGTCTTATGCGGTGATAAGGCCTACCGGTTTTTACTCCGACCTTGCCGGGCTGCTTCGCATGGCGGAACGGGGCGTCGTCTTCCTGATCGGCGACGGCCGATATCGCCTGAATCCGATCCATGGGGCGGATCTGGCGGAGCTTGCTTTCCGGTCGGTCGGGCGCCCGGTCCGAATCGTTTCGCTGTCTCCGCGATTCGTACGCATCGCGCTCCGACTGCTGAAGCCGTTCCATAAAAGGCTGCACGGAACGCTTTCCTTTTTCGCGGAGGCGATGCAGATGGATCTGGTTGCCCCGAGGCATGGAAATTATCGGTTGAAACCGTATTTCGATCAGGTTAAGCTTGTCATGAGAGAGACGACCGAAGGGTCGGCCATCGAATCGGAAAAACGGGAGGAATCGAAAATGAAGACGATTAGCCGAATGATGGATCATCTGTATTGGGCGAACGGGCGCATGCTGGACGCGCTCGATGCGAGCAAGACCGAAAACAAAGACATTCTCAAGCTGGCCCGCCACGTTGCCGTCGCGGAGCAAGTATGGCTTTCCCGCCTGGAAGGGAGAGGCAGCACGCAGTATGCGTTATGGGAAGACGCGGAAGACGTGGCAACGCTGAAAAAGATGTTCGCGGAAAACGAAAAACAGTACAGACAATATATCGGCCGGCTCGAGGAGCGCAACCTGGACGAGATGGTCGAATACGCGAACCAGAGCGGCGTCCCGTTTCGAACTTCCGTCCGGGATATTTTGACGCAAGTCGCCCTGCACGGCCAATACCATCGCGGCCAAATCAACCGGGCGCTGAGAGGCGATTCGGCGGAGCCCGTCCAAGTGGATTTCATCACGTTCGCAAGGCTGGAGCAGTAGCAAGCCCGGTCCCGTCAGAAGGCTTGAAGGGCAACGAAAACGGATGCGATCATGACGATCAGTCCGCCCGCCTTGCACATGAAGTAATAAAAGTCGCTCGGTTCGGGATCGTTCACCCAAAGCCTTTAAGACAAGGAAAAAAGAATATCCTGCAATTTCCGGTAACGATAGCCGCACCGCCCGAAAATCAACAGAGCCAGCCCCAGGAACAAAAAGCCGGGCGAACCGGGCGCACGGTGATACTCTTATGTAAGTTTTGAAATCCGCACAGAAAAGTCGAAGCGCCGCATAGGGGGCTTCGACTTTTCTGTGCGGATTTCACTTTTTGCGCTGCAAGGCTTTACGGGTCCGATTGATGTTCGATTCGAATTGAACGTCGATGCGCGCATAGACGCCGTCAGGATTGCTTGCGGACCTGTCCGCATTCGAAGGGAAATTAAAAGCGGCAATCACGATATCGTTTCGGCCTCTGCGAAGGAAGCGGACGATATCGAACGATCTTCCCGGATTAAAAAATGAGGAATTGGACTGCGGGTTATCGATCGTGACGGCTCTTCCGTTAATGAAGACGATGGCGTAGTTGTCAACGGCCAGAAATAAGGTTGCGCTGTCTATTTCTTCGATATCCCTGTTGATCAGGAATCTTCTGGCGACCGCGGCCGCCGGTCCATTCGGGTCGTTTCGTCCCCAAACGTAGGATCCGCCTGCCTGCGGCGCTACCCATGCCGGGTTTCGATCGATTTGAAGCGCGTTTACCCAACTGCTATTTGTTTGGATAACGGTTCTCGTCTGCTTGACGACGGCGGGCTTTTGCGAATTCAACGATTTTTGGGCGGAGACCAGCATGCTGCTCACGCCGGAGGCGGAGATTCCGGTTCGTTTTGCGGGCGCTTGAACTTTTTTTCGCAGGGTTTGCCTGCTTTTTTCCGCGGTTTTTCCGACAGCTCGTTTGTACAAGTTTATCCCACTTCCCTTCAAGTTGTTCCTTATCATCAATATGAGACTAGCAGCCGTATGGAGAGGGACAAATGAAAGAGTCGAAATTCATCATTTTTCATGGCTATGGAGGGGAGCGTTTCTGCGGATGGGCAGGCCGACGAGAGCATCCGGAAGAAAAATAACGCGTTCGACAAGAAACCCTCTTGCTTCCATGCCCGAATCGCTTACAATAGAAGGGAATTCCGATGGGGAGAGGAGCGATAAGTACATGCAGTATACGTATCTCGGACGTTCGGGGCTCAAGGTCAGCAAGCTTTGCCTCGGCACGATGAATTTCGGGGCCGAAACCGACGAGAAGGAAGCGTTCCGGATTATGGACGCGGCGCTCGATTCGGGCATCAACTTTTTCGATACGGCCAACGGCTACGGAGGCGCCGGGCATCAGGGGCGGACGGAGGAAATTATCGGACGCTGGTTTGCCCAAGGCGGCGGACGCCGGGAAAAGGTCGTGCTCGCGACGAAGTTTTACGGCATCATGGGCGACGAAAACGACGGTCCGAACGACGAACGGGGACTGTCTGCGTATAAGCTTCGCCGTCATTTGGAAGGCTCGCTGCGCCGGCTCCGGACCGATCATGTCGAGCTATATCAAATGCATCACGTCGACCGCAACGTCTCCTGGGACGAAATTTGGGAGGCCTACGACGTCGCGCTGTACCAAGGCAAAATCGGATACGCGGGCTCGAGCAACTTCGCGGGCCGCGATCTCGTCAAGGCGCAATACGAAGCGGCGAAACGCAACAAACTAGGACTCGTGTCCGAGCAGCATAAATACAGTCTGCTGTGCCGGCTGCCCGAGCTGGAGGTTCTGCCGGCCGCCGAGGAGCTGGGCATCGGCGTCATCGCCTGGAGCCCGCTGGACGGCGGCTTGCTCGGAGGCAACGCGCTGCGGCCCCTTCCCGGATCCAACCGGTCGGGCAACCCGGACCGCGTGGCGAAGCACCGGCCGCAATTGGAAGCGTTCGAGAAGCTGGCGCGGGAATTCGGCGAAAGCGAGGCCAACATCGCGCTCGCCTGGACGCTGCTCCACCCGGCGATGACCGCCCCGATTATCGGGCCGCGGACGCAGGAGCAGCTGGAATCGGCGCTGAAAGTCGTCGACATCGAGCTGGATGCGCCGACGCTGGAACGGCTGGACGAAATTTTCCCCGGTCCCGGCGGCGAGGCGCCACAAGCCTACGCCTGGTAAACCGCGCAAAAGGCAGCTCGTTAAAAAAGCTTTCCCGAAATCGGCCTCCGCGCCGTCCGGGAAAGCTTTTTTGATCCCCGGGGATGCACTCCACCGCCATAACTTTCCCAATGCTCTTCAGCGAGGTGAAGAACTGTAAATTCCGCCAATGTAAAAAAAGACGATCTTGCAGCCGCCAAGGCCGCAAGACCGTCCTGCGTTCATACCGAGATTTCCGCCCACACCTCGTCATCGACATGCAGCGTAATTTGGGAAGAGTAGACGCGCTGGTTGTATTCCGTTTCCATATAGCGCATGATCGCTTCCTTCAAATTCGCTTCCACCAGAAACCGGCTGCGGCCCTGGATCCACGTCTCGGCCGTGAAGCCTTCGTGTTCTTCCCACGACAGCTCCACTTCAACGGCCGTAACGGGAACTTCGTACCGCTGCGCCATGTTCAGGCAAACGGCGTTTACGATCTCGTCCATCGTAATGCGCATTGCCAATTACCACCTGTTGGCGTCTTGCGGGCGGTGCTGCTCGTCGCGGCGCTTCCGGAAGTATACGAATGCGGCGCGGATCAAGGCGATCACCGCGACGATCGCGAGCACGTTGACGAGCAGTCCGAGGATTTCGCCGAAGAAGCCCATTCCGCCGAACAAGCCGCCGAACAGCAGGCCCGCGAGACCGCCGATCATCATGCCCTTCATGAAGCTGCCGCCGCTGAAAAAGCCGCCTTTTTGCGTCGCGGTCGAGCCGGCCGTCGTTCCGGACGACTTCGTTCCGGTTCCCGAGTTGCTGCTTTGCACGTTATCCTGGGCTTTGGAAGGCGTTTGCGAAAATGACTTCTTGCCGAACGATTTTCTCGCGGCGTCGGCCGAGTCGGCCGGAACCGTTACCGCGACCGTAAAGGCGAACAATCCGAGCACGAGCAAAAGTTTCTTCCACATGTAATGCGATTCCCCCTGCAAAAAGTGATAGTTGGTGTCATAATGGATATACGGATCATATCGTTCGCGGTTTCAAAAATAATAATTCGCGAAATGGATTTTCGAAGGAGCAAAACGAATGGCGAATTCCCGTTACCCGGAAGAATATATCGAATACCTGGCGGAATATTTCGGTTCGCGCGATTTTTTCGAATGCCATGAAATTATGGAGGAATATTGGAAAAAGACGCCCGATTCCGAATGGTCCGTCTGCTGGCTGGTGCTCATCCGCCTTGCCGTCGTCCAATATCATGCCCGAAGGGGGAACGGGGCGGGGGCGGCCAAGCTTCTTGCGAAAGCGTCCGGAGAAGTCCGTCCCGACCTGATGGACCGCCTGGGACTTGACGGCGCCGAACTTGAGCGGATGATCAAGGACAAGCTGACGGCATGGAGCGGCGGCGATGCGACCTATGAAGAATTCGAGCTGCCGATCGCGGACCCGGAGCTGCTGAGGCTCGTTCGCACCCGCTGCGAAGAGAAAGGCTGGGGCTGGGCGACGCCCCGGCAGCGCGTTCCGGACGACATCGTTCACCGCCACCTTCGGCGGGACCGCAGCGAAGTCGTTTCGGCTCGCGCCGCCGCGGCCGAGCTGAAGGCCGCAAAGCGAGAGAAGGGCGAATGAATCCGGCGAGCGGAGCGGATTCGAACGGCGGCGGATGCCGTCAGGCGGACGTTCGGGCGGCAATTCCGTTTCGTCCGCTCTTATCGGCATCCCCTTCGCTCAGCACGGCTTCCGCCGGCTCGGAAGCCGGGAGCGCGGCATTTTGTCGGCATCGCTAGCGGGTAGATCTGCGCTTTGTCGGCACCCGCAAGCGGGAGCGATCGACCGGCGCGAAGCTTCTGAACGAAGGGGATACCGATAAGGAGAAAAATACGCGTGAATGGGACCATGAACCATCGCCCCCCAAAAAAAGAACCCCCGCCTGAGAGGAGGGACCGAACGACGCCGCTGCGAGCCCGCAAACGCGGGTTGGGCGACGACGGTCCGGCAGGTCCGCTTCAAGCAAGGGGGATTAGGCTCCCTCCGATTGCCGCTCCAAATATTCGTACCCGTTCGTGACGAGCTCGAGCTTGCCCGTTGCCGGATGGATGATCAGCCCGTGAACGGGGGTGCCCGGCGGCAGCAGCGGGTGGTTGCGCACGATGCCCACGCTGTTTTCCACGCCTTCCCGCACGTTTTCGAAGCCTTGGAGCCAGCGGTTGAAGTCGACTCCGGAATGGCGCAGCGTCTGGATGACTTCCTTCGAAATGCCGCGTTCCTGCATATGGCCGACGACCCGGTTCGGATCGAGGCCGGTCATGCCGCAATCGTGGTGGCCGATGATGAACACTTCGTTGGCGTTCAGCTCGTAAAGCGCCACGAGCACGCTCCGCATGATGTTGCCGAACGGCGCCGTAATGATCGCGCCCGCGTTTTTGATGATTTTGGCGTCGCCGGAGTGCAGGTTCAGCGCGTTGGGCAGCAGCTCCGTCAGCCGGGCGTCCATGCAGGTGACGACGACGATCCGCTTGTCGCCCTGGCGGCCGGGCGTCAGCTTTTCGTAATTTTTTTGTTCGACAAACGCTTCATTGTAGGCCAAAACCTCTTCCAATCTCCGCATGCTCGCTCACCTTTCCTTTAAAAACATATTTCCTTCCTGCTTCCATTAAAACGTGTTTCGAACTTCTCTCCGGTCGACGACGGCAAGACGGTTCGTGTAAATTTGGCCGTCGCTCAGCAGCCGGAAGCGGCGTCCCGCGGCATCGTAATCCACTCGCATCCGTTCGTCGAAAAACACTTCGTGGCGTTTCTCGTACCAGACCCGGACGGGGCCTCCTTCGGCCTGCACGTCGTCCGCAAGCGGAGCTTCCACCGCCCACAAAGCGGGCACGCCGCTGACCGCGCAGCCGCAGCCTTCCGAGTCGTACACCAGCTTCCAAACGGGCCCCTCCGGCCCGAATTCGGCCCGCAACGCTTCCGCGGCTTCGGCGCTCCAATCGATCCTGATCATCGTTGTTTCTCCTCCCGCCGTGGCGTTTTTCCCAACCGTTCCCGCAGCCGATCGCTATGTTGATTATAGTTTTCCCGACGGGTATGATCAAGGGGGGATGACTCCAGTACGGAAAGGATGGACCGGGATGGATACGCCAAACATTCGTTCGGAAGAACTCAAACGTTTTTACGAATTGACCCGCAAGCTGAAGCAGTATGAGGAGATATTGGGAGTCGTCTATTGGGATATGCGGACGGGGGCTCCCCGCAAAGGAATCGGGCTGAGATCCGAAGCCGTCGGGACGCTGTCCTCCGACATGTTTCGGATCGCGACGTCGGACGAGATGGGCGAGCTGTTGGAGCGGTTGTCCGAGCCAGGTACATACGAAGCGTTGGAGGAAACGGACAGGCGGCTGGTCGAGGAAACGAAAAAGGAATTCGAGCGCAACCGCAAGCTGCCGCCCGAGCTGTACCGGGAATATGTCGTCTTGACGTCCCAAGCCGAATCGGCTTGGGAGGAAGCGAAGGAAAAGAACGATTTTCCGGGCTTTTCTCCGTATTTGGAGAAGATCATCGCGTTCAACCGCCAGTTTATCGAGCTGTGGGGCGCAAAAGGCACGCCCTACGATACGCTGCTGGACATGTACGAGCCCGGCATGACGACGGCGGAGCTGGACCGGTTGTTCGGCGAATTGAAGGCGCGGCTCGTGCCGCTGGCGGAGGCGATCGCGAGCGACGGAGTTCGCCCGGATACGTCGTTTCTGCGGGGAACGTTTCCGGTGGAGGCGCAAAAGCGGTTTAGCCTGTTCGTCCTGAAGGAAATGGGCTACGATTTCGGCGCCGGTCGGCTCGACGAAAGCGTCCATCCGTTCGCGACCGGCTTGAGCCCAGGGGACGTCCGCATCACGACGCGCTATTTGCCGCAGGACTTGACCAGCGCCTTGTTCGGAACGATCCACGAGGGAGGCCATGCGCTCTACGAGCAAAATATTTCGCCGCAGCTGGCGGGCACGCCGCTGGCCGGGGGCACGTCGATGGGCATCCACGAGTCGCAATCCCGCTTGTGGGAAAATATGGTCGGCCGCAGCCGCGAATTTTGGCGGCATTATCTTCCCGAGCTGCGCAGGCATTTTCCGGGACAGCTCGAAGGAACGGACGCCGAGGCGTTCTACCGCGGCATCAACGTCGTCGAGCCGTCGCTGATCCGGATCGAAGCGGACGAACTGACCTACAACCTGCATATCCTCATTCGGTACGAACTGGAAAAAATGCTGTTCAACGAAAACTTGCGCGTCGCCGATTTGCCGGAGGCGTGGAACGCGAAATACGCGGAGGCGCTCGGAATCCGCCCCGCGACCGATGCAGAGGGCGTCCTTCAGGACGTGCATTGGTCCGGCGGTTCGTTCGGCTATTTCCCTTCCTATTCGCTCGGAAACATGTATGCCGCCCAGATGATGAACGTCGCGCGGCGCGAGCTTCCGGACCTTGCGGCGAACATCGCCGCCGGCGAGCTTCTGCCGCTCAAAAGCTGGCTCGCGGAACGGGTATACCGGTTCGGCAGGCTGCTTCGGCCGTCCGAAATCATCGAGCGCATCAGCGGGGAAAAGCTGCAATCGAAGTACTTGTGCGACTATTTGGAAACGAAATACCGGGACATTTACCGTTTGTGAACCGATGTCCGAATCGGAGCGCTTCCGGCCGCCGCGCGGCGAAGCGTTCCTTTTTTCTTCAAAAAAGACCGTTCGAAAACCCGCCTTATCTACGAATCTTGGTCATGTCTTGGAAGCCGGGTCATACAATGAAAGTGAGGCCCGTATGCACGGATACTTTTTTGTCACTCTAGACGAATGTCCTGCATAGACTTAATTGACTTGAAACGTATGGAGGAGGTCTATCGAATGGCTATTGCGGATAAACGGCTGCAACGACGGGAAATCATCACGAAAGCAGTTTGCGGCAAAGGCCGGAAATTTCAGGCAGTTACCCACACCGTGACGCCGCCGCACCACCCTTCCAGCATTCTGGGGGCCTGGATCATCAACCATCAGTACGAAGCGGTCAAATCGGGGGACGGCATTGAAATCGTCGGTTCTTACGATGTGAACATCTGGTATTCCTACAGCAAAAACTCGCAAACCGACGTAGCCAAAGAAACGATCTCCTATGTAGAGCACGTTCCGCTCTCGTATGTGGATCCGAGGCACCGTTCGTCCACGGAGGAAGTGTCCGCCGAGGCGACGCAGGAGCCGAATTGCGTGGAAGCGACGATCAGCTCGAACGGCGCCTCGGTGCTCATTCGCGTGGAGCGCGAATTCGCCGTGGAAATGGTGGCCGAGACGAAAGTGGTCGTCGTCGTCGATCCGACCGGCTTCGAGGACGAAGACAAGGATGCCGACTTCGGACTTGCGGAAGGCGAATTCGACGATCTGGATTCGGATTTGCTGGAAGAAGACGATTTGTAAGCGGCCCGGGTCAGGGGCGGTACTTAATTCTATGCCTACGCGAGCGGATTGTCGAGGGCGGATGCCCGGTCGAAAAAAAATCGGCAGCCTATTTCGGGCGGCGCGGTCAGCGTTCGGCGTGCGGAAGAGAAGTTTCGGACGGCAGGAAACGCAACGCGTCGGGGTGCAATCGGGGAAGGGTCATCCGGTTTCGGCGTCGATTCGCCGACGGGACGGCCCTTCCCGCGCTTTTGGCGAAGGGGGAGACCGGTGAGCGGCGGCCAAGCGGAAGGGACGGTATGGCTGTGCGGAGCCCGGGGGACGGACGGCGGGCTGTCCGGCGCGGGCTTGCGCCCGTGGAAGCCGGGGGAGAAAGTCGGGCCTCGCGACGCCGTCATTCCGAACGGGGGGCGGGCTGCCTTTCCGGCCGGACAAGCGGAAGGAGCCTGGCTCTGGAACGCGAACGCCGAAAAGGCCGCGGCACTGGGGGCGGCGGAAACGGCCCGCAGGCTGGAGCGGGAAGGCTTCCGGACGGCGTTTTCCGATCGGAAGCCGCGGCCCGGAGCCGCCCGCGCTTCGGCCCGCGGCGGGGAGCTTCGGGGAGCGGACGCCGGCCTTGCACGGGCGGCGCGCGCGTTTGCCGTGACGGTGTTCGGGCTGCAAGCGGTCGAAATCGATCCCCGGCCGGAGGAAACGAAAGCGGGACGGGAGCTCGGGCGAAGGTTGGAACGGGCGTCCGCGCGGGCGCTCTACGCGCTGGGCCTCGATATGGGCACGGTCAAATGGGAGGTGGACGGCAGAGGCCGACAAGGCGCGGTCGTCGAAATCGGCCCCGCGCTGCGTCCCCGCGCGAAAGAGGCGGCGGCGCGGCTCGCCCATGCGGCGGCAAGCTTCGCGGAGGCGTGGCGCCGGGAGACGGGAGCGGGGGCATGCGCCGTGCTCGGGGCCGACCCCGAATTCGTGCTGTTGTCGCCGCGGGGGAAGCTGGTACCCGCGGCCCGTTTTTTCGCGCCGGGCGGCGCCGTCGGCTGCGACAGCGTCGTCATCGGCGGCGCGCTGCGCTGGCCGCTCGCCGAGCTCAGGCCCGCGCCGTCCGCGGAGCCGCGCGTACTCGCCGCGCGGCTGCGCAAGCTGCTCGCCGACGCGGCAAAACGAACGGCCGGCGCGGACGTGTCGTTCCGCGCCGGAGCCGCGCCCGCCCGCGGCGTTCCGCTCGGCGGGCACCTGCATTTCAGCGGCGTCGCGCTGACGGGCGAGCGGCTTCGCGCGCTCGACAACGCCGTCGCCTTGCCGCTGCGGCTGCTCGAGCCGCCGGAAGCCGGGCGGCGGCGGCCGCGGTACGGCGCGCTCGGCGATTTCCGCCCGAAGCCGCACGGCGGCTTCGAGTACCGCGTGCCGCCGAGCTGGCTCGTGTCGCCGCTGCTCGCGCGAGGCACGCTGGCGCTCGCCAAGGTGGCGGCCGAGCACTCCCGCGACCTTGCGCCGCATCGCCCGCTCGACGATGACGCGATGCGCGACGCCTTCTACTTCGGCGACCGGCCGATGCTGCTCGCCGGCTTCGAACGGGTCCGCCGCGCCGTCATGGCGACGAGCGGCTATGCCCGCTACAAGGACGATATCGATCCGCTGTTTCGCGCCATCGCCGCGGACAAACGGTGGGACGAAAGCGCCGACCTCCGGGACAAATGGAAAATCGCTCTTGCAGGCGGCAAGCATCCGCTCAAACCGGATCGGGTTCGATAGGTTCCGGCATGTTGCCGGTATAGACCGATCGGGGACGGAAGATGCGGTTGACGCGGGCCTGCTCCAGCAGGTGGGCCGTCCAGCCCGCCATTCTTGCCGCCGTAAACGTCGGGGTGAACAGTTCGGGCGGAAGCTTCAGGGCGCGCAAAATCGCGGCGGCGAAAAACTCCACGTTCGTATGCAGGCGGCGTCCGGGCTTGTATTCCGCGAGCAGGCGGACGGCGGTCTTCTCGACAAAAAGCGCCAGTTCGAACGACGCTTCCCGGCCGGTCAGCCGAAGCGTCGCTTCGCGCAGCGCTTCCGCGCGGGGATCGGTCGTCTTGTAGATCCGATGGCCGAAGCCCATCAGGCGGCCTCCGCTTTCGAGCACGCCGCGCATCCACGGCTCGGCGCGCTTCTTCGTCCCGATCGCCTCCAGCATGGCGACCACTTCGTACGGCGCTCCGCCGTGCAGCGGTCCGCCCATGGCGCCGATCGCGCCGCTGACGGCTGCGCCCATGCCCGCTTGCGTCGACAGGATGACGCGTCCGGCGAACGTCGAGGCGTTGAGCCCGTGCTCCATGCCGAGGACGAGATAAGCGTCCAGCGCGGCGGCATGCGCTTCCGCGGGCGCTTGTCCGGTCAGCATGCGCAAGTAGTTGGCGGCATGGCCGAGCCCGGGGTCGGGTTCGACTTCGGCGAGCCCCGCCGCTTTGCGCGCCCGGTACGCAATGATCGTCGGCACGACGGCCGTCAGCCGCTCGGCCTCGGCCGGCGACGGCGGCCATGCGCCGCCTTCCATGGCGCCGATCGCGGCGATGGCGGTTTGCAGCGCGCCCATCGGCCCGGCCGAATCGGGCAGCAGGTCGAGCAAACGCTTGACGGCGCCGGGAAGCGTCCGGCCAGCGGCCAGGCGTTTTTTCAGATCCGCTTCTTCCGCCGCATCGGGCAGCCTTCCGTTCCACAGCAAAAAGGCGACCTGCTCGAAGCTTTTGGAAACCGCCAGCTCCTTCGCCTCGTACCCGCGATAGACAAGCCGTCCGCGCTCTCCGTCGACCAGGGAAATGTCCGTTTCCGCCGCGACGATTCCTTCCAATCCGGTAACGCTGGCCATGTTTTGCCCACCTCTTTCATTTGAATTGATAACAGTATATTCGAAACGATCGATTCGAGGAATTTATAATTTTCTTTCTATGTTATAAATAAAATTTATCAAAAATCGCTTTCGCGGTTGCGTCCGGCGGCCTGAAGCGGATGTCCGTCTTTTTTGCTATAATAGATTCATATTTTTGAAACAATCAGGCGCGTGCTGGAGGTTCTCGATGGCAGGTTATACCCCGATGATGCAGCAATATTTGGCCGTCAAGGAGGAGGCGCGGGACGCGCTCCTGTTCTTCCGCCTCGGCGATTTTTACGAAATGTTTTTCGAGGACGCCCTGACGGCTTCGCGCGAGCTCGGCCTTACGCTGACGGGGCGCGGAGGCGGCCAGGAAGAGCGGATTCCGATGTGCGGCGTGCCCCATCATTCCGCCGAATCGTACATAGTCAAACTGGTGGAAAAAGGTTACAAGGTGGCCGTTTGCGAACAAATGGAAGATCCGGCCGTTACGAAAGGCATGGTCAAGCGGGAAATCGTCCGGATCGTCACGCCCGGCACCGTCATGGAAACGAAATCGCTCGGCGAAGGCGCGAACAATTTTCTGGTCGGGGCGGCCGAGGAAGACGGCCGCTTCGGGCTCGCGGCCTGCGATCTGACGACCGGCGAGATGTACGTCACTTCTTTTCCCGCCGGCAAGGAGAACATCCGCAACGAGCTGAACGTGTACCGTCCGCTCGAAGCGGTCGGGGACGCGGCCGCGATCGGGTCGATGCGCGGGGAAGCCGCGGCTTCGGGACGGAATTTGCTGTTCACGGAACGCGCCCTCGACGGGAAAGAGGACGAGCGGCTGCGCAGGCAGTTCCCGGAGGAGCAATGGGATCGCCACGAACGGGTGCGGCGGCTTGCGGTCGCGCGGCTGATCGCCTACCTGGGCGAAACGCAGAAGCGGTCGCTCGGCCACTTGCGCAAGATCAGGCCGTACGAGCAGCAGCAGTTCATGGCGCTGGACGCGTTTACGCGCCGCAATCTGGAATTGACCGAGACGGTGCGCGACCGCTCGCGCAAAGGCTCGCTTCTGTGGCTGCTCGACCAGACGAAGACGTCGATGGGGGCGCGCTTGCTCCGGCGCTGGATCGACCAGCCGCTGCTGGACCGGCGGATGCTGGACGAGCGGCTGGACGCGGTCGAAGCGCTGCACGGCAACTGGATGCTGCGCGCGGAATTGCGCGGGGAGCTGGCCGACGTCTACGATCTGGAGCGGCTCGTCGGCCGGATCGCTTACGGGACGGCGAACGCCCGCGACCTGAACGCGCTGAAGGCGTCGCTGCGGAAGGTTCCGCCGATTCGCGGGCTGTGCGGCCAGCTTTCGGGCGGGCCGCTCGCCCGGCTGGCCGACGCGATGGATCCTTGCGCGGAGCTCGCCGATGCGATCGCCGCCGCCATCGCCGACGAGCCGCCCGTCGCGCTGCGCGAAGGAGGCTTGATTCGCGCGGGCTTCGACGCCAAGCTCGACGAGCTGCGGGAGGCGAGCGTGAACGGCAAGAAGTGGATCGCGGAGCTCGAGCGCCGGGAGCGCGAAGCGACCGGCATCAAATCGCTGAAAATCGGCTTCAACAAAGTGTTCGGCTATTATCTCGAGGTGACGAAGGCGAATCTCGGCGCTTTGCCGGAAGGCCGGTACGAGCGCAAGCAGACGCTCGCGAACGCCGAACGGTTCGTCACGCCCGAACTGAAGGAAAAGGAAGCGCTCATCCTGGAAGCCGAAGACCGGATGATCGATCTCGAATACGAAATTTTCGTCTCGCTGCGCGACCGGATCGCCGCCGAAATTCCCCGCCTCCAGAAGCTGGCCGAGCAACTGGCCGCGCTGGACGCGCTGCAATCGCTGGCCGAGGTGAGCGCGGAACGCCGGTATGTGCGCCCGAAGTGGAACGACGGCTACGGCCTTCGCATTCGGGAAGGACGGCACCCGGTCGTCGAAGCGGTCGCCGAAGGGACGGCGTTTATCGCCAACGATTCGGCGCTTTCGGCTGAGGACGGATCGATCTTGCTCATTACGGGCCCCAACATGGCGGGCAAGAGCACGTACATGCGGCAGGTGGCGATGATTTCGATCATGGCCCAAATCGGCTGCTTCGTGCCGGCCAAGGAAGCGGAGCTGCCGCTGATCGACCGGATTTTCACCCGGATCGGGGCGGCGGACGACCTCGTCGGCGGGCAGAGCACGTTCATGGTCGAAATGAAGGATATCCAGGTGATGACCGAGCAGGCGACCGACCGCAGCCTCGTCATTATCGACGAGCTGGGCCGCGGAACGTCGACGGACGAGGGGGTGGCGATCGCGCAGGCGGTCATCGAGTACGTGCACGACGTCATCGGCTGCAAGGCGCTCGTCTCGACGCACTTTCACGAGCTGGCGCACCTGGAGCGAACGCTGCCCCGGCTGCGCAACGGCTGCATGGCCGTCAAGGAAAGCGAGGACGGCGTGACGTTTTTGCGCAAGCTCGTTCCCGGCGCGGCCGATTCCAGCTACGGCATCTATTGCGCGGAGCTGGCGGGACTCCCGGATTCGATTGTCTCGAGGGCGTATCATCTGCTCGAAGCGGGGGGTACCGCCAATTTGCCGGGCGCGCCGGCAAGAAGGCAAGCCGCGGCTTCGCTGGAGGCCGCCGCCGCGGGGAACGCCGAACGAGAGGCGGCCGAGAGCGGACAGGGCGAGACGGATGCGGCGGAACGGGAGAGCGGCATCCGCCCATCCGGCATCCGCGAGTCCGCGGCGCCGGCGTATTCGTCGCCGCCGGCCTTGGCAGCCGAGGACGCAGCATCGGCCGGCCCGGTGCAGCTGTCGATGTTCGCCGAGCCGGCTCCCCCGGCGGACAAACCGCGCAAGGCGCAAACGCACGGGGACAAAATTTTGGAAAAGCTTCGCAAGGTGGACGTCATGCGCCTCACGCCGCTGCAGGCGCTGGAATGGCTGAACGACGTCAAAAATCAATTGGTAGAGAGCGGGGATGCCTAATGAAACCGGTGACGCTTTGGCGCCGATTCGCGTCGCTGCTGCTCGCGGTCTCCTTGACCGCGGGGCCTTCGGCCGCCGCATTCGCGGAAAGCTCCGCGCAATCCGATGAAGTTCGCGAGCTGCTGGAGCAGTACCATTTAAGCAAGCCGGCGGATTCGACATTGGACGAAGCGGCCATCAAAGGCATGGTCGAATCGTTGAACGATCCTTACACGGAATACTTTACCCAGGAAGAATGGACGGCTTATTCCGGCAGCCTGGAGCAGAAATTCATCGGAATCGGCGTCAAACTCATCGAGGAAAAAGGAGCCGTCTACATCCAGGACGTGATCGGCGGCAGTCCCGCGGAGCAGGCCGGAATACGCGCCGGCGACAAAATCGTGTCCGTCGACGGCCGATCGGTCGCCGGCAAGACGTTCGCGGAAACGCAAAGCGAAATTCTCGGCGAGGAAGGCTCTAGCGTTTCGATCGGCATTACGCGTAGCTCCGGCTCGCACGAATTCACGATGGTCCGCAAGCCGGTGCAGCTGCCGACGGCGGCAGGCGTCTGGATGGGCGACGGGATCGGGTATTTGGATTTGGAGGGCTTTTCGTCGGATGCGTACGACAAGTTCGCGGCCGAGCTTGACAAGCTTGAGCGGCAGGGGATGAAAGGGCTTGTGATCGATCTGCGGGACAACGGCGGAGGCTACACCGATCAAGCGCAAAAAATCGCCGCCCTGTTTATCGAGAACGGGGTTTTGGCGCATATGATCGACCGGGAAGGCAACGACAAGGCGATGGTCGTGGAAGGAACGTCCAAAAGCTACCCGATCCGCGTTCTCGTCAACGGCAACAGCGCCAGCGCCTCGGAGCTGTTCGCGGCGGCGCTGCAGGATTACGGAATCGCGAAGCTGATCGGCACCCGCACGTACGGCAAAGGGGTCGTCCAGCAGATCATCCCCGTTTCGTCCGGCGGCGTGCTCAAGGTTACGGTGGAAGAATACTATACGCCCAAAGGCTACAAGGTGGACCGGAAGGGACTGGCGCCCGATACGGTCGTGGCGGGGGCGGCCGAACAGTTGATCGCGGGCTACCGTTCCGCGGGGGGCGGCTCGCTCGCGCTCGCGATCGGCGAGGGCTCGGTAACGGTGAATCGCGTGCGCATGGGACAACCTTCGGCGGCGATCCAACAGAGCGGCGTTTGGTACGTCGGCACGAAGCTCGCGGCGGCGATCGTCGGCGCGAGCGTGTCGTACGATTCCTCTTCGAAGACGGTGTTTTTTAAATCGGAAAACGCCTTGAACAAGGTCAAAACGAGCGATTCCCGGATGCGCAGCGAAGGCGGCGCCTCCTATATCGATGTCAGGCTTCTCGCCAAATGGTACTCCGGACTGACGTTTTCGGCCGCCGGCGGGGTGCTGAAGATCGGGTATAAAGGATAACGCGGAATAAGGGGGAGTACGGGATGGGAGTCATTCGGCTGTTGGACGATCATCTGGCGAATCAGATAGCCGCAGGCGAAGTGGTCGAAAGACCGTCCTCCGTGTTGAAGGAATTGATCGAAAACGCCGTCGACGCCGGAGCGACGACCGTCGACGTGACGGCGGAGGACGGGGGCCTGGCGCTGCTGCGGATCGCGGACAACGGCTCCGGCATTATGGCCGAGGATTTGCCGACGGCGTTCGAGCGCCACGCCACCAGCAAAATCGCAAGCGGCAAGGACCTGTTTCAAATCGCGACGCTCGGCTTCAGGGGCGAGGCGCTTCCGAGCATCGCGGCCGTCGCGAAAGTTCGCTGCGTCAGCGCGACGGATTCCGGCGGGCTCGGCCGGGTGCTGGAAATCGAAGGCGGAGCCGTCAAAAAGCACGAGGACGCCACGGCCCGGCAGGGGACGGACATGACCGTCCGGGAGCTGTTCTACAATACGCCTGCGCGGCTGAAATATATGAAGACGGTGCAGACGGAGCTCGGCCATCTGTCCGACGTCATGTACCGGCAGGCGCTCGCCAGGCCGGACATCGCGTTCACATTTACGCACAACGGTTCGGTTCTGCTCCGAACGCCGGGCAACGGCGATTTGCGGCAGGTGGTGGCCGCGATCTACGGCAATGCGGCAGCCAAAGCGATGGTGCCGCTTGCCGCCGAGCACCCCGACTATCGGCTGACGGGGCTCGCCGCGCTGCCCGTGGAAACCCGGGCGAACCGCAACGCCATCACGGTGCTCGTGAACGGACGCTACGTCCGCAGCGCCGCCGTTACGCAGCCGCTGCTGCAAGCGTACCATACGCTGCTGCCGATCAACCGTTTCCCGCTGGCGGTGCTTCATTTGCGGATGCATCCGTCCTTGCTGGACGTGAACGTCCATCCTTCGAAGCTGGAGGTCCGATTCAGCAAGGAAAGCGAGCTGCGCGCGTTCGTCGAGCAAGCGGTGCGCCAGGCGCTCGGCGAGCAGGCGTACATCCCGTCCGGCACGGCGGTGCGGCAGACGAAGACGCCCGCCTGGGTACAGGAGCAGCTGCGCTTCCGCGAAGCGCCAAGCGATCCGTCGCCGGCGTCGGGCGGCGAGTCCGGCGCATCCGGGGCCGCAGCGCCGAACGCGCCGGCAGCCGGCGGAACGGCCGCGGCGGAGGCCGCGACGCCGGACTTGGCGTCGCTCGCGCGCACCGCGCCGCCCGCCTTCGGCGGGAGCGCGATGTCCGCCCGCTACGCGGATGGCGCTTCGCCGGAGCCGCACATCCGCGAAACCGAAGCGGCCTCGTCCTATGAGGCCGCCGGGCAACCGGCGGACGGCGGCGGGCCCGAAGGCCGTCCGGAACCGGGCGCCGGCGGCAGCCGTCCGCGGGCGGCGCGGCCGGACGGAAGCGGCGCTTTCGGCGGCGAAATGCGGCAAGGCGCCTCCGCTGCTGCCCCGAGGCAAGCGGGGACCGGGGCCTTCTTCCCGGACGGGTCGGGCCGGCCGAAGGCGTCCGGACTTCCGGAACGGGTATGGGAAGCGGCCTACGCGGCGCCGAAGCGGGATCCGAAGGCGGAGTTTCCCGAGCTGCACTGGATCGGACAGCTGCACGGCACGTACATCGTCGCCCAGAACGAAACCGGCCTGTACCTGATCGATCAGCACGCCGCCCACGAGCGGATCAACTACGAATATTTTTTCGAGAAATTCGGCCGTCCCGAGGAGGCGAGCCAGGAGCTGCTGCTGCCGGTGACGCTTACGTTCGCGCCGGACGAATTCGCGGCGCTCCGGACCCGGTTGCACTTGTTCGAGCAAGTCGGGGTATATATGGAGGATTTCGGTGGGAATACCTTAATCATACGGGCGGTTCCCCACTGGTTCCCGGACGGGGACGAAGCGGACATCGTCCGCGAGATGGCCGAATGGGTGCTTCAGGAGCGGGGAGTCGACCTTCCGAAGCTTCGGGAAAAGGCGTCGATCCTCACGTCCTGCAAAGCGTCGATCAAGGCGAACCAGTCGCTGACGAGGGAGTCGGGGGAGGCGCTGTTGCGGCGTCTCGGCGACTGCAGGCAGCCGTACACGTGCCCGCACGGCCGGCCGATCGTCGTCAGCTTCACGACGTACGAGCTCGAGAAAATGTTTAAGCGGGTGATGTCGTGATCGTTACGACGGCCGAGCGGCCCGATCGGGAGATGATCGAGAGGGCAAGGCGGCTTGCCGGCGAATTTTCCTGCCGGTTCGCGCCGCGAAGGCGCGAGACGCTGGCCGGATTGCGGCGCAAATACGCCGACGCCCGGGACGGCGTGCTCGTCGCGGGCGCGGACGGCTTGCGCTTCGTCGCCGGCGACGCGCCCCCGCTGTTTTATCATCCGAGCATGGCGTTCATCCGCGTCAAGCGGTTGAGGGACGGCGGCACCGACGCGCTCGTCGAGGCCGCGAACGCGAAGGAAGGCGACGCGGTGCTGGATTGCACGGCCGGGCTCGGCGCGGATTCGCTGGTGCTGTCCTACGCCGTCGGCGAGAAGGGGCGCGTGACGGCGCTGGAGGCGTCGCGGCTGCTGCACGTCATCGTGCGCGAAGGCCTGCGCGAGTACGACAGCGAGCTGGCGGACGTCAACGCCGCGATGCGGCGGATCGACGCGGTGTGCGCCGACCATCTCGAATATATGTCGGCGATGCCCGACAAAAGCGTGGACATCGTCTATTTCGACCCGATGTTCACCGTGCCGGTGGAGGCCGCAAGCTCCCTTGCGCCGCTTCGGGCTTACGCCAAGGACGAGCCGCTCGCGGAGGAGGCGCTTCGCCAAGCCCGCCGGGTCGCCCGCAAGCGGATCGTCCTGAAGGAGCACCGCGAAAGCGGGCAATTCGCGCGGCTCGGCATCCGCCTCGTCCGGCCTTCCGGCGCCGCGATCGCATATGGAGTGATTTCGATTCATGACGAAAACGACTGACTCAACGACAAGCGGGAAACCAAGGCCCGGCAAGGATGAGAGGCTGCCGCTGCTGGCGCTCGTCGGCCCGACCGCCGTCGGCAAGACGGCGCTCAGCCTCGCGGTCGCCCGCGCCTTCGATTGCGAAATCATCAGCGGCGATTCGATGCAGGTGTACCGCGGAATGGACATCGGCACCGCAAAGCTGGAGCCCGAGCATCGCCAAGGGATCCCGCATCACATGATCGACATTCTCGATCCGGCCGATCCGTTTTCGGTCGCGGACTTTCAAGCGCGCTGCGAAGAGACGATCGCCGACATTCACGCGCGGGGCAAGCTGCCGTTTATCGTCGGGGGAACCGGCCTGTACGTCGAATCCGTTTGCTACGGGTACAGCTTCCGCGAGGAAGGCGGCGATGCCGAATTTCGGGAAAAAATGAGCCGCTGGGCCCAGGAGCACGGAGCCGACGCGCTACATCGCAAGCTTTTCGACGTCGATCCGGAAACCGCGGCCAAGCTTCATCCAAACGACGTGCGCCGGGTCGTCCGCGCCCTGGAAATCTATGAAACGACGGGCCGGCCGCTTTCCGAGCTGCAAAGCCAGCAGAGGGGCGACGATAAAGCTTCTCCCTACAAACTCTGCCTGATCGGGCTGACGATGGACCGGGCCGAGCTGTACCGGCGCATCGGCCTTCGGGTGGACGAAATGCTCGAGCAGGGACTTTTGGATGAGGTGAAGCGGCTGCTCGCGGCCGGCGTGCCGCGAAGCGCCGTGTCGATGCAGGCGCTCGGCTACAAGGAAATGGCGTCCTACCTGGCGGGGGAGCTGGACTACAAGGGAGCGGTGGAGCTGCTCAAGCGGGATACGCGCCGTTTTGCCAAACGCCAGCTGTCCTGGTTCCGACGGATGAAAGAGCTTGAATGGGTGAGTCTCGAGAAGGAAGAAAAAGACCGCAATCTTTTAACGGAGATTTGTGATATAATAGCAGGAAAGTTTCTCTGCGATCTTGAATATACTTGTCAATAATCTTTTATGGCGATGGGGGTTACCGGTAATGAACAAGTCCATTAATATCCAGGATACGTTTCTCAATCAATTGCGCAAAGACAGCGTCCCGGTCACGGTTTATTTGACCAACGGATTTCAAATCCGCGGCGTCGTGCGCGCCTTTGACAATTTCACGATCGTTATCGACAGCGAAGGCCGCCAACAAATGGTCTATAAGCACGCGATCAGCACGTTTATGCCGCAGCGCAACGTATCCCTCCAGCAGCAGGACACGGGTTCGGAAGCCTGAGCGGGCACCCCGTTCACGGCGGAAAATGAAACTTTTCGCCCCCACACTACGTCTAACCGAATAGACCGGCCACCGAGCAACCCCTTGGCGGGTTGCTCCTTCTTTTGGTCCGGCGGGAGAGAAAAATAGAGAAACCGACTGTTAAAAAGGGGGAAACGCACCATGAGCAAGACCGCACCGCCCGCGAAAAACACCAAGCGCTCCGGAAAGAAGGGAGCCAAGCAAAAGCGCAAAACCGGCTGGATCTGGCTGCTGTTCGTCCTTTTGTTTTTCGCCGTTTGCGCCGTCCTCGGCTATTTGCTCGTCATTTTGAACGGCGAACGGATTTTGAGCCAAAACATGAACAAGTTGAACGACATGGATAAAGCGACGATCATCGTCGACAGCAACGGCAACGAGCTGGATAAATTGTACGTTCTCGAAGGGAACCGGGAGTACGTCCCGATCAGCGAAATCCCGAAGCTGCTGCAGCAGGCGTTCGTCGCGACCGAGGACAAGCGCTTCTACGAGCACAGCGGCGTCGATCTGTTCGGCATCGGCCGGGCGCTCGTCAAGGATATCATCGCCCGCAGCGCGGTCGAGGGAGCGAGCACGATTACGCAGCAGCTCGCAAGGAACATTTTTTTGAACGCGGACAAGACGCTGTTCCGCAAAGGCACGGAAGCCTCGATCGCCCTGGCGCTCGAAAACCATAAATCGAAGGACGAGATTCTGGAGCTGTATTTGAACCGGATTTATTTCGGCAAAGGGCAATATGGCATCAAGACGGCCGCCAAATACTATTTCGGCGTCGACGATCTGAACGACCTGGAGCTGTGGCAAATCGCGACGCTGGCTGGAATGCCGAAAGCGCCGAACACGTACAACCCGGTGCGAAATCCGGAAAAATCGATGGAGCGCCGCGCCGTCGTCCTTACGCTCATGGAAGACCAGGGGATCATAACGGAGGCCGAGAAGCAGCAGGCGATGGCCGTCGAATACGATCCGAGCGTCGTGCCGGAGGACAGCTCCCAATACGCCGCGTTTCTCGATTATGTCGTCGAGGAAGCGCAGGACGTGCTGGGCAAAACCGAGGAAGAGCTGCTCACGGGCGGCTACACGATCAAAACGACGATCGATACGGCGGCCCAGACGGTCGTCGAGAAGGCGTTCTCCGACCCGGACAACTTCGAGGAGAGCGCGGACGACATCCCGATGCAGGGCGCGATGGTCATCATGAACCAGCACGACGGCTCGATCGTCGCGATGGCCGGCGGACGGGATTACAGCACGAAAAACCTGAACCGCGTCTACAGCAAGCGCCAGCCCGGCTCTTCGTTCAAGCCGATCGTGTCCTACGGCCCCGCGCTCGAAACCGGGGACTGGTACCCGTGGTCGACGCTGCGGGACGATAAAGTATGTTACGACAACGGCAAGTATTGCCCGACCGACTCCAACCGAAACAAGTACGTCGGCCCGATCAGCATGAAGGATGCGATCCGCGATTCCGTCAACCAGCCGGCCGTCTGGCTGCTGAACGAAATCGGCGTCGGCACCGGCGTCGAATTCGCCAAGAAGCTCGGCATCGAGCTCGGGGAAAACGACCGCAATCTGGCGATCGCGCTGGGGGGGCTTTCGGAAGGCGTCACGACCGTTCAGATGGCGAACGCGTATGCGGCGTTCGCGAACGGCGGCCTGCTGCAGACGCCGCACACCATTTCGGAAATTACCGATTCTTCCGGCGAGGTCGTTTACTCCATCGAAACGCCCGGCGACAACCGCGTCATGAGCGAGCAAACGGCTTACTACGTTCGCGAGCTTCTGGAAGGCGTCGTTTCGGGCGGCACCGGCAAAAGCGCGAAAGTGAGCGGACGCACCGTCGCCGGGAAAACGGGGACGACGCAGCTCGGCATCGAGGGGATCGATTCCGGCGGCAACCGCGACGTCTGGTTCGTCGGCTTCACGCCGGAGCTGACGGCCGCGGTGTGGATGGGCTACGACAAGACGGACGCGGAGCATTACGTGAAGAAAAGCAGCGGCCAGGCCGCTTCGCTCTTCTCCGAGGTCATGACGTCCGTGCTGAAAAATTACGAGAAAAAATCGTTCCCGGACGCCGGCGACGTCCAGGAGGAACCGAAAGGGCCGGACGCCGTGACCGGGCTTGCCGGTCAATACAATACGCAGAATGTCGCGGTCGAATTGACCTGGAGCCCGGTGGAAGGGGACAATATTACGTACAAGATTTACCGCAAGGAAGCGTCGGAAGCCTCCTTCGCGCTGTTGGCCGAATCGGCCGAGCCCGCCTTCGACGATTTTGCCATTTTGCCCGACAAGACGTACACGTATTACGTCAAAGCGTACTCTTCGGCGCTCGACGCGGAAGGGGCGCCTTCGACCGGCGTGAGCGTCACCGTGACGAGCGACCTCGAGCTGCCGCCTGAAAACGGCGAGGGCGAAGGGGAGCAGCTCCCGCCGGAGAATCCCGGCAACGGCAACGGCAATGGGAATGGCAATGGGAACGGGAACGGCCAAGGCGAAATCGGCAATGGCAACGGCGAAGGCAATGGAAATGGAAATGGCAACGGCAACGGTGAAGGCAATGGAAATGGCAACGGAAACGGTCAAGGCAACAACGGCAACGGCCAAGGAAACGGCAACGGAACCGGCGAGCAAGGAAACGAAGGCGGCGACGGAGCATGGGGAGATATCCCGATCGAATCCGAGGCGCCTGCGGACCCCGCGACCGTTTCTCCGCCGCCCGAACAGGGTACGGTACCGCTGAACGATTCGGAAGAAGCGTTGAACGTGCTGCCTTCGCCATAACGGATTTGAAGCCGGAGGTTGACGCGATTCGGGGGCAAGCGTTCGCTTGTTCCCTTTTTCTTGAGCAAAGGAGCAAAACGATGAGAGGTTTAAAAGTGGAGAACGAACGCGAACTGAACGATTGCAAAGCAATCCGCAAGGCCGTGTTCGTGGACGAACAAGGCGTTCCCGAACGGCTGGAATGGGACGAATACGACGAGAATCCGCAAGCGTGCCATCATTGGCTGGCCCTCGACGACGACGGCCGGCCGGCCGGTACCGCGCGCTGGCGCGAATACGAGCCGGGGACGGCCAAGCTTCAGCGAATTGCCGTCTTGCCCGCTTATCGCGGAAAGTCGGTCGGCCGGCTGCTGGTCTCTTCGATGGAGGAAGAGGCAAGAGCCCTCGGCTGCGCGAAGGCCGTGCTGGACGCCCAGTGTTCCGCCGAAATGTTTTACCGCAAGCTGGGGTATGCTACAATTTCCGGCGAGCCTTTTTACGACGCGGATATTTTGCATGTCCGGATGGAAAAAAGCCTCGTTTGACCAAGGCCGGAACGGCCGATTCGCTCCGTTTGCTGGTGACGGGAGGTAAGTTGTGGTAAGCTTTGTTTAAATCTGCTTACCGGGGACGAAGAAAGCCTATGAAACGAAAATTTTCCGACCGGGCCAACTGGCGCCGGATTTTAAAGAAGAGCTACGCCTGTTTTCCGCTCGACGAACCGCCGTTTCGCGGGTTTCTGACCCTGTACAAAATACACGAGCTGCGCGATCCGCTGTGGAAGGAATACAACGGCCGGCGCATGTGCATTGCGGACAAAGGGTATTTGTGGATGCAGCATTTTCCGCGCGGGGAGCATTACGTCGTGACGACGATGTTTGACGATAAAGGGCAAGTCGTCCAATGGTATATCGACGTTTGCAAAACCCAGGGCATGACCGACCAGCAGGTTCCCTGGTTCGACGATCTTTATCTGGACATCGTGGTGTTGCCGACGGGCGAGACGCTGCTGCTGGACGAAGACGAGCTGGAAGAAGCCCTCGACGACGGGCTGATCAGCGAACGCGATTCCGTCATGGCCCAAAGGACGGCCGACAGGCTGCTGACCTTGATCCGGCAGAAACGGTTTCCCTACTTCGACCTGAGCCGGCAGCACCGGACGACGATGCTGAAGCGTCTGGGCTGGGAGGCCGCGCAGCCGGAATGAACGAATCCGTTGACGTTCGCGGACCGCTTTCCCGAATGCGGCGAAAGCCGAGAGGAGGCAAACGCCGCCTGCTCCGCGTTTTGCTGCGCGTCTTTCTGCTTGGGGCGGCAGCTCTCGCGCTGTGGTGCCTCGCGTTGTTCGTCGTCATTTTCCGCTACGAGGGGCAGCCGGCGGCAGGAGCTCCGGCGAAGTCCGATACGGCGATCGTTCTCGGCGCCAGCCTGTGGAACGACGTGCCCAGTCCGGGGCTGGCGGAACGCCTGGATCATGCCTTCGAACTTTACCGGGCCGGAACGGTTCGGCATCTGCTGCTTACCGGCGGGCTCGGCTCCGGCGCAACGATTACCGAAGCCGAAGGAATGCGCAACTATTTGCTGGACAAGGGCGTTCCCGCGGAAGCGATGGAGCTGGAAACGAAATCGACCAACACCTACGAAAATTTGAAATTTTCCAAAAGCATCATGGAAGAGCGGGGCTGGAAAACGGCCGTCATCGTCACGCACCAATATCACGGTTCCCGGGCCGGCGATATCGCCGAATTTCTCGGGTACGATCCGGTTCAGGTCAGCGTGACCGAAAGCGAAGTGCTGCAAATGAGCTACCACCGCACCCGCGAAGTTCTCGCCTATACGAAATGGCTCGGCCAAAAATGGCTGTTGCATGGAGGGTGACCCGCCCGAATACATTGAAATAGCGGCGCAACAAGCCGACTATGGCGGGGGCGGAGGTAGTGCGTTTGAATACGAGAGCAGAAACGTCCGAAATTCGGCATTCGGCCGCGGCAAGGCCGTCCCGGCAAATCAACGTCGTCCTGCGAAAGCACGATTCGCTTGAGCCGGCAAGCGCGTTGGGCGCGGAAGCCGCGCGGGCGCTGCCGACCAGCGGACCGTGGCTGGAGTTTCAGAGAGAACTTGATGCGATGGTCGGCCTGGACAGCGTCAAAGAGCTCGTCTACGAAATTTACGCCCTGCTGCAAATCGCGCAATTTCGCGTGGACGCGGGGCTGCAAAATCCGGCTCACGTGTACCACATGATTTTCAAAGGAAACCCCGGCACGGGGAAAACGACGGTGGCGAGACTGCTCGCCAAGCTGTTTCAAGGGATGGGCCTGCTGACCAAAGGCCATCTGGTCGAGGTCGAACGCGCGGATCTGGTGGGCGAGTATATCGGCCACACCGCGCAGAAGACGCGCGACTTGGTCAAGAAGTCGCTAGGAGGCGTGCTGTTCGTCGACGAGGCGTACAGCCTGGCGCGCGGCGGGGAGAAAGACTTCGGCAAGGAAGCGATCGATACGCTCGTGAAGGCGATGGAGGATTACAAAAATCAATTTATTCTCATTTTGGCCGGGTATACGATGGAGATCGATATGTTTCTGATGACGAATCCGGGCTTGCCGTCGCGGTTCCCGATTCGGATCGAGTTTCCGGATTACTCCATCGATCAGCTCGTGCAAATCGCGGAAGGCATGGCCAAGCAGCGAGATTACGCCTGGATGCCGCAAACGCTGTTCAAGCTGAGACAGCTGATGGCCGCGGAAAAGCAGGAGTCGCCCTATCATTTCAGCAACGCGCGTTTCGTGCGCAATATGCTGGAGCGGGCGATCCGCAATCAGGCCGTTCGGCTGCTGAACCAATATCCGAACGGCTCGCCCGGCCGTCAGGAGCTGCTGTCGCTAAGGCCCGAGGATTTGCGCGCGGAGCCTTGAGACGGAAGCGGCGTTGACGCTGCCGCGAGCTTCCCGGCGAACGGGCTTTCGCCGGGACGGATATTCCGGCCCGATCGGAGAAGACGGCTAGTAAAAGGTCAAGACAGAAGGAAGTTGGGGGAATTCGATTTTAATGAAGCCGAGTACATATGAAACGGGCGCCGGAAGGCGGGAGCGGGCGCTGCTCGTCAGCCTGGTCACCGACGCCAGCGCTAGAAGCGGCTCCGATCCGGAGCAATCGCTTGCGGAATTGGTGAACTTGGCCGAAACCGCGGGCGTCGAAGTGTCCGGAACGATGATGCAATACCGCGACGTTCCCGACTCGAAATGGTTCGTCGGCAAGGGCAAGGCGGAGGAAATCAAGCGCCGGATCGCCGAGGAGAACATCGATACGGCGATATTCGATCAGGAGCTGACGGGCGCGCAGGTTCGCAATCTCGAGGATGCGCTGGATGCCAAGATCATCGACAGGACGCAGCTCATCCTCGATATTTTCGCCGGGCGGGCGAAGACGCGCGAGGGCATTTTGCAGGTGGAGCTGGCGCAGCTGACGTATTTGCTTCCGAGGCTTTCCGGCCACGGGAAAAATTTGTCCCGGCTCGGCGGCGGCATCGGCACGCGCGGACCCGGCGAAACGAAGCTGGAGACGGACCGGCGGCATATCCGCAACCGGATCGGCGAGCTGAAACGCCAACTGCAAGAGGTGACCGCGCACCGCGAACTGCATCGGGAAAGAAGGAAAAAAGCCGGCGTCGTGCAGATCGCGCTCGTCGGCTATACGAACGCCGGCAAATCGACGCTGCTCCGGCAGTTGACGAACGCCGACGTGCTGGCCGAGGACAAGCTGTTCGCGACGCTCGATCCGACGACGCGGACGCTGCGGCTCCCCGGCGGCAAAGAAGTGCTGCTGACCGATACGGTCGGTTTTATCCAGAATCTGCCCCACGATCTCGTCGCGGCGTTCCGGTCCACGCTGGAGGAAGCGAACGAAGCGGATTTGCTTCTTCATGTGGTTGACGCTTCATCGTCGATGCGGGACCGGCAGCGCGAAGTGGTGGAGCAGGTGCTCGCCGAATTGGGGGCGGCGGCAAAGCCGACTCTGCTCGTTTACAATAAAATCGACGCCGTATCGGCGAGCGATTTTCCGCTGCTGAGCGGCGGGGGCGACGCGCTTCGCATCAGCGCAATGGATCGGCGGGATTTGGACAGGCTGCTGATGAAGCTGGAAGACGCGCTGCCCGGCGACCGGTGCGTGTTGCGGATTCCCGCGTCGCGCGGCGACTTGGCGGCGCTTGCCTACCGGGTCGGCGACGTGAAGGAGCAGCGGACGGAAGACGATTGGCTGCTGCTCGACATTCGGCTGAATCATGCCGACATGGAAAAGTGGGGGCGCTTGTTGGAACCTTTTCGAGTGGACAACGTAGAAAAAGAGACTAACGAAAACCCGGTCGAACCCGGTTCGGACTAAAGATTGGAGAGCTTGTTAGCAATGGCACAATGGAATGGGCAATGGGACAGCCTGGAGAAGTCGGCGGAAGAGAAGGCCGCGGGGAAATTGAAGGAAATCGACGAAATCGCCCAGCGCAATCAGTGGAAGGTCATTCGGGCGTTTCAGCGGAACAAGGTGAGCGATTTTCATTTCGCATCGTCGACCGGGTACGGATATAACGACCGGGGGAGGGAATTGCTGGACGAAGTATACGCCGAGGCGTTCGGAGCGGAAGCCGCCCTCGTTCGCCCTCATTTCGTATCGGGAACCCATACGATCGGCATCGCCCTGTTCGGCGTTGTGCGTCCGCAGGACGAAATCGTGTTCGTGACGGGCAAGCCGTACGACACCCTCCACAAAGTGATCGGAAAGCCCGGGGACGGCACCGGCTCCCTTGCGGACTGGGGCGTCCGCTCGGTCGTCGCTCCGCTTCGGGAGGACGGGAGCGTGGATTGGGATGCCGTTCGCGCGTCCGTGACGGAGCGCACGAAAGTGTTCGCCATTCAGCGCTCGCGCGGCTACGATTGGCGGCCTTCCTTCACCGTCGCCGAGATCGGCGAGATGGTTCGGCAGTTGAAAGCGATCAAGCCGGACGCGATCGTCTTCGTCGACAATTGCTACGGCGAATTTACGGAGGACAAGGAGCCTCCCGAAGTCGGCGTCGATCTGATCGCCGGATCGCTGATCAAAAACCCTGGAGGCGGACTTGCGGCAAGCGGCGGCTACATCGCCGGACGGCGCGAGCTGGTCGAGCTGGCGGCTTACCGGTTGACCGCGCCCGGAATCGGGGGCGAAGTCGGCGCGATGCTCGGAACGACGCGATCGATTTTTCAAGGGTTGTACATGGCGCCGCTGCTCGTCAGCCAGGCGGTAAAGGGCAGCGTGTTCGCGGCGGCCGTGTTCGAATCGCTCGGGTTTGAGACGCATCCCGCCTGGAACGACGACCGGACCGACCTGATCCAGGCGATCCGCTTTACGTCCGCCGAGCATTTGATCGCATTCGTTCAGGCCATTCAGAAATCCGCGGCCGTGGATGCCCACGTCGTTCCCGAACCGTGGGACATGCCCGGATACGAGCACCCGGTCATTATGGCGGCCGGCACGTTCGTGCAGGGGGGCAGTCTTGAGCTTTCGGCGGACGCGCCGATCCGCGAACCTTACATTGCGTTTATGCAGGGCGGCCTAACGTACGCCCATGTCAAGCTGGCGGTCCATCAAGCGTTATCGGACTTGCGGGAACGCGGACTGCTCTGACCGGAATCGACACGAATCCGTCAATTTGCGAGAAGAAATTTACGCCTTAAACCTTACATTCCTTGACACGTATTTGTAATGAGGGTACAATGGAAGTGTTTACAAAATTTATGCTTGATGATGGAAGGTTGATGTTATGGCTGGGGACGAGATACGCAGGAATATGGCGCTGTTTCCGATCGGCATCGTCATGAAGCTGACGGACCTGACGGCCCGGCAAATCCGGTACTACGAACAACATGAATTGATTCAACCGGCCCGGACGGCAGGCAACCAACGAATGTTTTCTTTTAACGATGTCGAACGTCTGCTGGAAATCAAAGCGCTAATCGAGAAAGGCGTCAATATCGCCGGAATCAAGCAAGTGATGATCCCGGTAGGGGAAGACAGCGACGACAGAACGATCATAAACGAGCAAACCGAAGTCAAGCGGCGCGAGCTGTCGGATTCGCAGCTGCACCGCATGCTGAAGCAGCAGCTGATGCAGGGCAAGCGCCCGGGGCAGGTGTCGCTCATTCAGGGCGAGCTGTCGCGTTTTTTCAAGAACAAGTAAACGTCTTCCCGATCTGAGAATCCAGAATTTTTGAGGAGGTTCCCATGAGCTACACGCGCGAGGATATTTTGCGGATTGCCAAAGAAGAGAACGTTCGATTCATCCGCTTGCAATTTACCGATTTGATGGGAATTATCAAAAACGTCGAAATTCCCGTCAGCCAATTGGAGAAGGCGCTCGACAACAAGATGATGTTCGACGGCTCTTCGATCGAAGGCTATGTAAGAATCGAAGAGTCCGACATGTATTTGTACCCGGACCTGAGCACATGGGTCGTATTCCCTTGGGTGACGGAAGACAAAGTCGCCCGCCTTATTTGCGACGTATACATGCCGGACGGCACGCCGTTCGCGGGCGATCCGCGCGGCATTTTGAAACGGGTGCTGGAGGAAGCCGCCGAGATGGGCTTCACCGCGATGAACGTCGGCCCGGAGCCGGAATTTTTCCTGTTCCAGACCGACGAGAAAGGCAATCCGACGACCGAATTGAACGACCAGGGCGGTTATTTCGACCTCGCGCCGACCGATCTCGGCGAGAACTGCCGCCGCGATATCGTGCTGACGCTGGAGGAAATGGGCTTCGAGATCGAAGCTTCGCACCACGAGGTCGCCCCGGGCCAACACGAAATCGATTTTAAATACGCGGACGCGATCCGTGCGGCCGACCAGATCCAGACGTTCAAGTTAGTGGTCAAAACGATCGCGCGCCAGCACGGCCTGCATGCGACGTTCATGCCCAAGCCGTTATTCGGAATCAACGGTTCCGGCATGCACTGCCATCAATCGCTGTTTACCGGCAGCGAGAACGCGTTCTATGACGAAAACGACAAGCTGGGCCTGAGCACCGTCGCGCGCCAATACATGGCGGGCATCTTGCACCATGCTCGCGGACTGGCCGTCATTACGAATCCGACGATCAATTCGTACAAGCGCCTCGTTCCCGGATACGAAGCGCCGTGCTATGTCGCCTGGTCGGCGAGCAACCGCAGCCCGATGATCCGGATTCCGGCTTCCCGCGGACTCAGCACGCGCGTCGAGGTCCGCAATCCCGATCCGGCCGCCAACCCGTATTTGGCCCTGGCGGTCATGCTGAAGGCGGGCCTGGACGGCATCAAGCGGAAGCTGCCCCTTCCGGCGCCGGTCGACCGCAACATTTACGTTATGACCGACGAAGAGCGGATCGACGCCGGCATTCCAAGCCTCCCGGTCGACCTGCACGAAGCGCTGAACGAGCTGATGCGCGACGAAGTCATCTGCGACGCTCTCGGCGACCACGCGTTGAGCTATTTCTACGAGCTGAAAGCGATCGAATGGGACATGTACCGGACCCAAATTCACCAGTGGGAGCGGGACCAATATTTGATGACGTATTGAGAAACGAACGATGGAAATCCCTTGGCGCTTCGGCGCCGGGGGATTTTTTCGTGTACGGCCTCGGACGCATGATGTTCCGATCCAAGGCCATACTGATACGGAATCGTCGCCGCAAAGGCGGACAGGAGGGGATAGGATGAACACGCAGCGCGCATCGGAAATCGCCGAATCGCCGATCATGGCGAATGTGACGCTCGACGGAACTCCGGTTTACATCCAGCATGTCGACGAGGACACCGAAATGGCCCGCGTGTTCCCGCTGGACCATCCGGAGCGGGAATTGAGCGTGCCGGTCGGCGAGCTGGCGGAACAGCCGGCGGAGGAATAGGAACGCGCAATAAAGAGAGGCCGCTCGCCCGGCATCTGCATGCCGGGAGGGGCCTCTTTTTGCCGATCAGACTTTAATATCCAGCTTGCCGCCCAAATTCGGATCGAGGCTTTGGCTCGCCATTTGCACGAACATTTGGCCCTGGATTTCCGCCTGGTTTTTCGCCATCGCCAGCACTTGGATCCCCACCGATTGCTTGAGCGCGGATTGACTTAACGAGATCGATAGAGCTCCGACGTCCATTCGTTCCACCTCCCCCTGCATTCATTATCGGATGCGCTAAACAAAAGATGAAGTTTCTAACATGCATTTAACATTCGGATAACAATTCCATTCTTTTAAATGTCGGTTCGTTTTGCTAACATTAATTTAAAAAAAGCAAAGGATTTGTGCGGAACATGTCTCCCCCAACATTGGAAACAAGGGCCTATCAGGAACTTCGCCGGAGAATCATCGCGGCGGAATATTTGCCCGGCACGCTGCTCTCGGAAAACGATCTTGCCGAGCAGCTGCAAATGAGCCGGACGCCGATCAGGGCGGCGATTTCTTTGCTCGTGACGGAAGGGTTCGTCGAATCGTTTCGCGGGCGCGGGGTTATGGTCAAGGAAATTTCGTTTCGCGAATATGCGGAAATGATCGAAGTGCTCATTTCGATGCAGCTTTACGTCATCAACACGGCGGAAAGACGCGGGTTGACGTTCGACCTGCAGGCGCTCGGCAGCCATCTCGAGCGTCAAATCGAGGCGAAGGAAGCCAATGACGTCCCCGGCTATTACGAAAGCTTTCTGCTGTTTGTCGAAACGATCATTCGAACGATTCACAATCAGCACATGCTGGGCGTGCTCGAGCAGACGAGAGGCCGATTTTTATTCAAAATCATTTCCTATCGCAAGCAATTCCCGCAGCATAAGCCGAGCAAATCGCTGGAATCGAACCGGAAAGCGTACGAGGCGCTTGTCAGGGGAGATCTGGAAGCGGCCAAAGCGGCGATTTTGGAAATTTATACGGTGACTTATGAAAGTTTGATTATGAACGGAATTATATAAAGAGAACGACGGGCTTTTCGAAGCTCGTTTTTTATTTTTTTTCTATAAAATTTAACAAAAAGGAGTCGGTTCGTTAACACACAACTTACATACAACCTGCACACTGTTTATATGGCCAATATTGAAATTCGGAAAGGAAGCGTAACGAAAATGACGACCTCATTGGATCGCAAGCGCAACGAAATGTTTATTGACGAAAGCCGGTTCGCCACGGACAAGCGTCCGTGGTTCGGGCAATTGCCCGAAGGGTTGAACGGAAACTTCTCCTTCGCCGTTATGGGGGACCGCAGCGGCATGATGACCGCCGGAGTGTTCGAGCAAGCGCTGGAACTGCTGAAAGATTTGAGGCCGGATTTTGTCCTCTTTGTCGGGGACCTGGTGGAAGGCTACTGGAAGGACGCCGCGAAAGCGCGCGAAGAATGGGAGTATATCGACGGTCAAATCGCGGCGACCGGCTTGCCGTTCTTTCAGACGGTCGGCAACCACGATTACGGTACGCAGGCGATGGTCGACGTATGGCGCGAACGCAAAGGAGCGGATTACTACGCGTTTCGGGTCGGCGATACGCTTTTTCTGACGTTGAATACGGAAGATCCGTTCGAAGAGATGTCGGACGAGTTCATCGATCTGGTCAAGCGCGCGACGGAAAAGGTACATCGCGAGCCTGAGCGCACGCTGGACTATATGAAGGAGTTTTACGACGAAATCGTCAGCCGCCTGACCCCGGACCAATTGCAGGAGATGTCGAAAGTAGGTATCGGAATCGGCGACCGGCAGCTGGCGTTTTTCGAGAAAGTGCTGGCCGAAAATGAGGACGCAAGGCATACGTTCGTCAGCATGCACAAGCCGGGCTGGAAGTCGGATAGCCCGGAATTCGCCCGTATCGAATTGCTGCTGGGCGATCGGCCGTATACCGTTTTTGCCGGACATTTTCACTCGCTCGAGTTTTCGCGTCAGGACAACCGCACTTATATTCAGTTGGGCCGCACCGGAGCCGCCGCGCATGGAACCGAAAGAGCGGACGACAACCTCATGTTGTGGGTGAATGTTCGCGACGGCAACGTTTCCTATCGGGTCATGCATTTGGACGGGGTAACCGGCATCGAAGCTTACGCTCCTCGATCTCACGGGCATACAGAGGGATGACCGGATGGAGCCGGTCGATATCGGCTCCTGATTTCGAAAGACGCCTGCCGCTCGCGGTGGCATTGGCGACATGTATGCCGCCATGCCGGACAACGCATGCAAAAACACGCCCGATACGGGCGTGTTTTTGCATGTTATGACTTTGTAAACAAGCGGATGACATACGCGATCGCCGATAAAATGACGCTGATCAAAATGCAGGTGACGATCGGAAAATAGAAGCGGACGTTCCCTTTCTCGAACGATAGATCCCCGGGCAGCCTGCCCAGATTCAGGTACCGGCCCGCGACCATCCAGATCAGCCCGACGACGATGAGCAGAACGCCGGCGCCGATCAGCAGCTTCGGCATGGAATTCACAGCATCACCCATTCCCAGAAATTGGACCCCGCGATCGGATTCGGAACCCGGGCGGGAAAAGCCGGATAAGAGGATGAGGCCTTGGCGCGGGCTTGGCCGATCAATGGAAGTTGCGAATAAGCCCGACCACTTTCCCGAGGATGGTTACGTGCTTGAGCCGAAGCGGTTCCATCGTGCTGTTCTCCGGCTGAAGCCGGATATGGTCCTTCTCCTTGTAAAACGTCTTGACCGTCGCTTCGTCGTCCTCGGTCATCGCGACGACGATGTCGCCGTTGTTGGCTGTCTGCTGCTGGCGGACGATAACGTAATCGCCGTTGAAAATGCCCGCCTCGATCATACTCGAGCCGATGACCGACAGCATGAACACCGGCTGATCTCCCACCATATGAACCGGAAGGGGGTAATATTCCTCGATGTTCTCCGTGGCGGTAATCGGGACGCCGGCGGTCACTTTGCCGACGAGCGGAACGTGGCGCACCGAACGCGCGAACGGGTCGAACTTCTCCTCGTCGTCGCCAAGGATTTCGATGGCGCGAGGCTTGGTCGGATCGCGGCGGATCAGGCCCTTCTTCTCGAGGCGATCCAAATGGCCGTGCACGGTCGAACTGGAGGCGAGGCCGACGGCTTCGCCGATTTCGCGGACGGACGGCGGGTAGCCCTTGTCTCTTACTTCGTTCTTGATAAATTCCAAAATCGCTGTCTGGCGATTCGACATCTTCGACACGCCGAAGCCCTCCCCGAATGAAATAAGATCTCTTTAGTAAATAATAACATAGAACCGGAGTTCGCACAAACATTCGTTCTCCGGGAACAAATGTTCCGAAAAACGCTTGATTCAAACGTATGTTCGTGTTATTCTGTGATCAGAACAAACGTTTGGGGTGAGCTCGATGGTTCAAGTATGGGTAATGAATTCAACCAATAGCTCTGTACATAAGCGCAACCGGCATGCCGCAGGAGAAGGCTCTCGTCCGTCAACGGCGGCTCGTTCCTTCAAAGCGGCTAGAGTTCTGTTCTTTCTTTTTTCTTTCTTCGTTTTATTTGCCGGCTTCAGCTTGTTGCGCTCGTTTGCCGAACCGGAGTCGATTCCGGAAGCCTCGGCCGTCGAGAGGTCGGTTGTCGCTTCGTCCGGCGACACGCTTTGGTCTATTGCGTCGGATTTCAAGAAGGACGGGATGGATACCCGGGAAGCGGTCCATCGCATTATGAAGCGAAACGGCCTTTCGGCTTCCTCGATTGACGACGGGCAGAAATTGATCATACCTGCCGACGTCCTTCCATGAGTTTTGGAAACGGCGCGCGATCATATACGTATATCTTAAGGTCGGCCCGCAAACGAGGGCGGCCTTTTTCGATTGTCTTCGCCTTGACAGCGGACAAAGGAAAATGTCAAAGTATATAGAAGGATTAGCGGCACGGAAGGGGAGTGAACGCAAGATGCAGGAGCTGATCGCCAGAATTAACGAGCTGTCTCGAAAACATAAATCGGTCGGTTTGACGGAAGAGGAAAAAGTCGAACGCGATAAGCTGAGACGCCAGTATTTGGGCAACATCAGGCAACAGTTTCGACAGCAGCTGGACAGCATCGAATGGACCGACGAACCGCCGCCGCCCAAGCATTGACGCACGATTGGAAGCAGCCGAAGGAGGAGCCCGAATGTCCCGCTCATGGGAGAGAATGATCGAACGCAATCAGAAACAGGTAAACAAGCGCCGCAAAAAGGAAGGCAAGCAAGCGTTGACGGCAGCCGGTTCCAAAATCGAGAAATTCAAGGGACGGAGCTATTTCGCGCCGATTTTGCTGTTGCTTGTCGCGGCGTTTTTTATTGTCGTCTCCCAGCCGTGGTCGGACGCCTACGAGCAAAACGCGACGCTGTTTTGGCTGACGGTCGTCGCTTACGTTCTGCTTGCGTTGGTTTATTTTTTGCGTCGCCCTTATTTGTCGATCGCGAAGGATGCTTTGGAAACCCGGCGCTTTACGGGGTACAAGCGGTTGAAGCCGGCGGAAATCCGCAAAATCGTGCAGCAGCCCGGTTATATCATCGTTGAAACCGTGAAAGGCGGGAACTGGGTGTTTTCCCGTTTCAAAAACCTTTACCCGATCGAGGAAATGGGCGAACGCCTGCGGGAATATGCGATCGCGCACAAGATCGAATGGGAGCAACGCGAAACGGTCAAAGCGCAGAGCGATAAGGAGAAGTGGACCGGAAAATGACGATCAAAGCGGTACTGTTTGATTTGGACGATACGCTGCTGTGGGACGAGCGCAGCGTCAAAGAAGCGTTTGAAGCGACCGCAAGCTGCGGAGCGGAGCGCGCGGGCTTGACGGCCGACGCGCTGGAAGCGGTGGTCCGCGCCGAGGCGCGCGGACTTTACGAGAATTATGAAACGTATCCCTTTACCCAAATGATCGGCATCAATCCGTTCGAAGGCTTGTGGGGGAATTTCAGCGGCGGCGAGCACCCGATGTTCCGCAAGCTGCAAGGAATCGCGCCGGGCTACCGGCGGGACGCCTGGACCCGAGGGCTGGCCGCGCTCGGCGTCGATAACGCGGCGCTCGGCGCGGAACTGGGCGAGATGTTCGCGTCGGAGCGGCGCAAGCGTTCGCACATTTACGACGAGACGTTCGAGGTATTGGACGAGCTGAAAAAGTCGTACAAGCTTCTGCTGCTGACGAACGGATCGCCCGATCTGCAGCAGGAAAAACTGGACGGAGCTCCGGAGCTCGTTCCTTACTTCGACGAAATCGTCATTTCCGGAAACTTCGGCGAAGGCAAGCCTTCGCCCCGGTTGTTCGAATTCGCCCTCGGCCGGCTGGGCATCGAGAAGTCCGAAGGCGTTATGGTCGGCGACAAGCTGACGACGGATATTAAAGGGGCGAACGGCATCGGCATGACGTCGATCTGGATTAACCGCCACGGGACGACCCGGGACGACGAGATCGTGCCGGCGTATGAAATCGCCAGCCTGACGGAGCTCCCGAAGCTGCTCGAACGTCTGTCCTCTTAACGAAACGATGATTTGATCGAACGGATTCTTTCCGATCGCGAACAGAAAATCCCCGGCCGTCAAACCTTTGGTTTGAGCGGGCCGGGGATTCTTTCGATGTGCGGTTCTCTAAAGGTCGCAGCCGACCGGATTATTTTACGAATTCCGGATCCTGGAACGGGTGCGCGATCCAGCCTTCGGTTTCGATGAACAAACGCACGGCGACGACTTTGCGGGATTCCGTCAGCGTAAAGAAGTGCGGATTGCCTTCCGGAACGGAAATGACGTCGCCGGCCGTCAGAATGACGTCAAAGTAGCCGACGGAATCGTCGCCTTTGATGATGAAGATGCCTTCGCCCGCGGCGATGGCGCGAACTTCGTCTTCGGTGTGCGTGTGAACTTGCTCGAATTTTTTCAGCAATTCTTCGATGTTGGGCGTAGCGTCCGAGAGGGCGACGATGTCCCAGGTTTTGTAGCCGCGGCGGCCGGCCAGGTCGCGAATTTCGGCGTCGAACGTGGACAGGATTTCTTGCTTGTCCTCGTCGGTCAGGCTGAAATTTTCCCGCAGGCGTTCCGGCAGCTTGGACGGATCCCAGTGTTCGTACAGTACGCCTTGCTTCTCCAGGAAGGCGCCGACATTCGCTTCTCCTTCGATCAACTCGTTCGTATTGCGAACGCGAATTTTAGCCATGGTTAATTCCTTCTTTCCCCATAAGAATTAGAGTAATTGTATTATAAACCAAAGTTCGCCGCCTGTCGACGTGATACGAGCATCTTTCCGAGTTCATCCGATTCTGGTAGTATAAAGGTTAACGATTTTTTCAGATGGAGGAAAGTCGCCCAATTATGACTTTAACGTATATGAAGCCGTCTTTGCAAGAGGAGATGGCCAAGCGCATTTTGATACTCGACGGTGCCATGGGCACGATGATTCAACAGGAAAATCTCGGCCCGGAAGACTTCGGCGGCGAGGAGCTGGAAGGCTGCAACGAGATGCTCGTGCTTACGAGGCCGGACGTCATTGCCAAAATCCACGAGGCTTATTTGGCCGCGGGTTCGGATATTATCGAGACGAATACGTTCGGCGCGACCAGCGTCGTGCTCGCGGAATACGATATTCCCGAGAAAGCGCGGGAAATCAACCTGGCCGCGGCGAAAATCGCCAGAGAAGCTTGCGAACGCCATTCGACGCCGGACAAACCGCGTTACGTCGCGGGCGCGCTGGGACCGACGACGAAGACGTTGTCCGTCACGGGCGGCGTCACCTTTGAGCAGCTCGTCGCTTCCTACCGGGAGCAGACGGAAGCGCTGCTCGAAGGCGGCGTCGACGTGCTGCTGATCGAAACGTGCCAGGATACGCTTAACGTGAAGGCGGCCGGCATCGGCGTCAGGCAAGCGTTCGAAACCGCGGGACGCAAAGTTCCGGTCATGATCAGCGGCACGATCGAGCCGATGGGGACGACGCTGGCCGGCCAAAGCATCGAATCGTTCTACATTTCGCTGGAGCACCTCGATCCGATTTCCGTCGGCCTGAACTGCGCGACCGGCCCGGAATTTATGCGCGATCACATCCGGACGCTGGCGGGCATTGCCGACCGCGCGGTCAGCTGCTACCCGAATGCCGGACTCCCGGACGAAAACGGGCATTACCACGAGTCCCCGGAATCGCTCGCCAAAAAGCTCCGCGCGTTCGCCGAGCAGGGCTGGCTCAACGTCGCCGGCGGCTGCTGCGGCACGACGCCGGCCCACATCGCCGCCATGGCGGAAGCGATGAAGGACGTCGCGCCGCGCAAGCCCGAGGGCGCGCACGCTCCGGCCGTATCCGGCATCGAGACGGTATACGTGGAGGACGGCGGCAGGCCCTATATGGTCGGCGAACGGACGAACGTGCTGGGCTCGCGCAAGTTCAAGCGGCTCATCGCGGAAGGCAAGTACGAGGAAGCTTCCGAAATTGCCCGCGCCCAGGTGAAAAGCGGCGCGCAGGTGATCGACATTTGCGTGCAGGACCCGGACCGCGACGAAGCGGAGGACATGAAGCGTTTTCTCGAATTCGTCACGAAAAAGGTGAAAGCCCCGTTCATGGTCGACACGACCGACCCGGCGGTTATCGAGCTTGCGCTCAAGTACATTCAGGGCAAATCGATCATCAACTCGATCAACCTCGAAGACGGGGAAGAGAAATTCGAGAAGGTGATGCCGATCGTTCACCGGTACGGAGCGGCCGTCGTCGTCGGCACGATCGACGAGCGCGGCCAGGCGATCACCCGGGAAGACAAGCTTGAGGTGGCCGTCCGGTCCCGCGATTTGCTCGTGAACAAGTACGGCTTAAAGGAAGAGGACATCATTTTCGACCCGCTCGTGTTCCCCGTCGGGACGGGCGACGAGCAATATATCGGTTCCGCCAAGGAAACGATCGAAGGCATCCGGCTGATCAAGGAAGCGATGCCGAAATGCCATACGATTTTGGGCTTGAGCAACATCTCGTTCGGCTTGCCCGAGGCGGGCCGGGAAGTGCTCAATTCCGTTTTCCTCTACGAATGCACGAAAGCGGGCCTGGATTACGCGATCGTCAACACCGAGAAAGTCGAGCGCTACGCGTCCATCCCGGCGGAGGAGCGGCGGCTTGCGGAGGAACTTCTGTACAACACGAACGACGAGACGCTTGCGGCGTTCGTGGCGTCGTTTCGCGACAAAAAAGTCGAGAAAAAGGCGAAGGCCGAAAATTTGACCTTGGAGGAGCGCCTGGCCGGATACGTGGTGGAGGGGAGCAAGGACGGCCTGCTTGCCGATCTCGACCTGGCGCTGGCCAAGTACAGCCCGCTCGAGATCATTAACGGCCCGCTGATGGACGGCATGACGGAAGTCGGACGGCTGTTCAACAACAACGAGCTGATCGTGGCGGAAGTGCTCCAAAGCGCCGAAGTGATGAAGGCGTCCGTCGCTTATCTCGAGCCGCATATGGAAAAGGCCGATTCCGCCGTCAAAGGCAAAATCATGCTCGCCACGGTCAAAGGCGACGTTCACGATATCGGCAAAAACCTGGTCGAAATCATTCTTTCGAACAACGGGTACAAAATCGTCAACCTGGGCATCAAGGTGCCGCCGGAACAGCTGATCGAAGCCTACCGGGCCGAGAAGCCCGACGCGATCGGCCTTTCCGGCCTGCTCGTCAAGTCCGCCAAGCAGATGGTGCTCACCGCGCAGGATTTGCGCAATGCGGGCATCGACGCGCCGATTCTCGTCGGCGGGGCGGCGTTGACGCGGAAATTCACGAAAACGCGCATCGCCCCCGAGTACGACGGCATCGTGCTTTACGCCAAAGACGCGATGGACGGCCTGGATTTGGCCAACAAGCTGAGCAATCCGGAACAACGCGAGCAAATGGTGCAGGAGCATAAAGCCGCTTTGGCGACGCTGACGCTTGCGGACGAGGAGAAAAAAGAGCAGCCGGAGTTGACCCGGGCGCGGCGGTCCAACATTTCGCCGGATGCGCCGGTGTTCTCGCCGCCGGACTACGACCGGCATGTGCTGCGCGACTATCCGCTGTCCCACATTTTGCCGTACGTCAACCTGCAAATGCTGATGGGACATCACCTCGGACTCAAAGGGAACGTCGACGAGCTTCTCGCCAAAGGAGACGAAAAGGCGGTTCAACTGAAGGAAACGGTCGACGGCATCCTGCTGAATGCGGAAAAGGAAGGCTGGATGAAGCCCCAGGCGATGTACCGGTTTTTCCCGGCGCAATCGGAGGGCAACGACATCCTCGTTTACGATCCGGAAGACCGCTCGCGGATTTTGCACCGGTTCACGTTCCCGCGCCAAGCGGTGGAGCCCTATCTGTGTTTGTCCGACTTTTTGAAATCGGTCGAGAGCGGCATCATGGATTCGGTCGCCTTCATGGTCGTCACGGCCGGCCCGGGCGCGCGCGAGCAGGCCGAAGAGTGGAAAAAGAGCGGCGATTACTTGCGCTCCCATGCTCTTTCCGCGTCCGCGCTGGAAGTGGCGGAGGGGCTTGCGGAACGCGTACACCAGATCATCCGCGACTTGTGGGGATTCCCCGACCCGGCGGAAATGACGATGAAGCAGCGGTTCGGCGCGAGGTACCAGGGCATTCGGGTATCGTTCGGCTATCCGGCTTGTCCCGACCTGGAAGATCAAGGGCCGCTGTTCGCCTTAATGAAGCCGGAGGATATCGGCGTCGAGCTGACGGAAGGGTTCATGATGGAGCCGGAAGCTTCCGTCTCCGCCATGGTGTTCGCCCACCCGGAAGCGAAATATTTTAACGTCGATAAAAGTTAATGCCATAAAATAAATGCCCCGATCCCATGCCGCCGCGCGTTTCAGGCGCAGGCTGAGGATCGGGGGCTTTTTTTGGGGGCGGGCATAAATGGGGAGCGATTGCCCCTCGGGACGTTCGTTACTCGTCTCCGGCTTCCGCTTCGTCTTTAATTTCGCTGCGGTACCGCTCGATGCTGTTGCGCCGGCGCGCGTTTTTGTCGGAAATCGATTCGGCCTCTTCGGGGCTGATTTCTTCCGCGTGCTCAGCCAAATAATCCTCGGCATCCTCGAGATTGCCGATCGTATGTTGAACGGCTTCCTGCAAATGCTCCACGTTATCGGAACGGTCGTCCGGCTTTGCCATCGCTTGTGCATCCTCCCGTCGTGATGGTTTCGTTATCGATTCGGAAGCGGCTGCTTCCCGTCGATAGGATAACTAATGGCTTCGCGTTCTATGCGGAAAGAGCGGTCGGAGGAAACGATGTATCGTTCGATTCGGATGATAAGGAGCGCAGACGGCTAAGAAGGGGACTGGATGGACTGTTGGGCGGTAATGCGGACGCGTGGCGGCAAAGAAGGGGACTTACAGGGGCGGAAACGAGAGCGCTGGAGGGACATGAGGATCGTTTAAGCGTTTTCGGGATCGCGAGGGGATAAAACTTTTCCCGGGAAAGCGCAGGACCCGACATTCGGTGTCGGAATAGTCAGAAAATAGAGTTTTTTTATTCCCGCCTGCGGTCTTCTGTCGGCAAATTCGTTCGATTCGACAAAGCTTTATCCTCGCGGATGCGTTGCCGTGCGAACGTATATTCTGTACAATGGGAAATATCGAACGAACGGCGGGGGAGAAATCAACATGAATCCATGGACGGGGAAAGCGGCGACGGTGGAAGAGTGGCTGGACATGCTGCGAAGCCACCCGGAAATCATGGCGAACGTGACGCATTGGCATACGCAGCCGGCGAGGGAAGCGCGAACGGTTCCGTTTCCCGAGCGGCTTGCTCCGAAGCTGGAGCAAGCGCTGCGGAGCAAAGGAATCCATGAGCTGTACACGCATCAGGCGGCGGCTTACCGGGCGGTCCGGGAAGGGAAGCACGTCGTGACGGTCACGCCGACCGCGTCCGGCAAGACGCTGTGCTACAATTTGCCGGTGCTTCAGCATTTGCTGGCCGACGACAGCGTGCGGGCGCTGTACCTGTTTCCGACGAAGGCGCTCGCCCAGGATCAGGTCGCGGAGCTCCAGGAGCTGGCGAACCGGATGGAGGCGGACATCAAGACGCATACATACGACGGCGACACGCCGCCGACCGTCAGGCAGGCAATCCGCAACGCGGGACATATCGTCGTCACCAATCCCGACATGCTGCATTCGGCCATATTGCCGCATCATACGAAATGGGTCAAACTGTTCGAGAACGTGAAGTACATTGTCATCGACGAGCTTCACGCGTACCGGGGGGTGTTCGGCAGCCACGTCGCCAACGTCATTCGCCGGTTCAAGCGGATTTGCAAGTTTTACGGCAGCGATCCGCAGTTTTTGTGCGCCTCGGCGACGATCCGCAATCCGAAGGAGCACGCGGAACGGCTTGTCGGCGAGCCGGTCGAGCTCGTCGACGACAACGGGGCGCCGTCCGGCGAGAAGCATATGGTGTTTTATAATCCCCCGGTCGTCAATCGGCAGCTCGGCATCCGCAGATCGAGCGTGCTCGAATCCCAGCGGCTGGCCGCGCTGCTGCTGAAAAGCGGCATCCAGACGATCGTGTTCGCGCGCAGCCGGGTGAGAGTGGAAATCTTATTGACCTATTTGCAGGAACTGGTCAAAAGGGAGCTCGGACCGAAATCGATTCGCGGCTATCGCGGCGGCTACCTGCCCAAGCTCCGGCGGGAAATCGAGCACGGGCTGCGCACCGGCGAAATCCGGGGCGTCGTCAGCACGAACGCGCTGGAACTGGGCATCGACATCGGCCAGCTGCAGGCGTGCGTGCTGAACGGGTATCCCGGTTCGATCGCGAGCACGTGGCAGCAATCCGGGCGGGCGGGGCGCAGGCATACGAGCTCGGTCACGTTTCTGGTGGCCAGCAGCAACCCGCTCGATCAGTATTTGATCCAGAATCCGGATTATTTTTTGGGAAGGCCGCCGGAAGAGGCGCGCATTCATCCCGACAACCTGCTGATTTTGCTCGATCATGTCAAATGCGCCGCCTACGAGCTGCCGTTCGAGGCCGGCGACAAGTTCGGAGGCGAGAAGCTGACGGACCTGCTCGAATTTCTCGCCGAGGAGAAGGTGCTGCATCAAACGGGGGATCGCTGGTATTGGATGGAGCAGGCTTTTCCCGCCAACAATATATCGCTCCGGTCGGCCGCCCAGGAAAATTTCGTCATCATCGACATGACTGAAGGCCACAAGGTGATCGGCGAAGTCGACCGGTTCAGCGCCCCGACGCTTATTCACGAGGAAGCGATCTATTTGCACGAAGGCGTGCAGTACCAGGTCGAGAAGCTCGATTATCCGGAGAAAAAAGCGTACGTGCGCAAGGTCGACGTCGATTACTTCACGGACGCCAACATGGCGATCGAGCTGAAGGTCCTGCAAGTCGACCTGGAGCGCCGATCGGGCCGGCTCTTGCGCCAGTACGGGGAAGTGGCCGTCACGAGCCGCCCGACGATTTTCAAAAAAATCCGTATGCGCACGCATGAAAATATCGGCTCGGGCCCGATCCATTTGCCGGAGGAGAACCTGCACACGAGCGGCTACTGGTTTTCGTTCGCGGAAGAAGCCGAGGCGGGATTGTCCGCCAACGACATGCAGATGGCGCTGCTCGGACTCGCCAACGTGCTCGTGCATCTCGCTCCGCTTCATTTGATGTGCGACCCGCTCGACATTCGGGTCGTGCCGCAGGTGAAGGCGCTGCACTCGAAGCGGCCGACGATTTTTTTCTATGACCGGTACCCGGGAGGCATCGGCCTCAGCCAGCGGTTGTACGAGAAGCACGACGAGCTGCTTGCCGAAGCCGGGCGACTGATGGCCGGCTGCGGCTGCATGAGCGGTTGCCCGGCTTGCGTCGGGCCGATCGAGGAAGTCGGCTTGCTCGGCAAGGAGCTCGCGCAGAAGCTGCTCGCCCATGCGAAGGAAGGTGCGGCGACGTGAGCGGGGGACTGAGGGAGCGCCTGCTGCGGCTGCGCCCGCAATCGCCAGCCGCGGCGTCGACCGGGTCGGCCGCGGCGGCCGAAGCGTACGTGAGCGGGCGGCAAGCGGGAGCGGAAACATATGAAAGCGGACGGCAAGCGGAAGCGGAGGCTTTGCATCCCGCGTTCATCCGTCTTGGCGTGACGGAAGAGACCAACGCCCACGGCAGCTTTCTGCTGCGGAAAATCGAATACCCGCTGCATTTCCGCCACGGGCGCTACGCGCTCGGCGAGCTGCAGGCGAAAGCGCGCTACCTGGCGCCGGTGTCAGATCGGCAAAACAAACAGAACGAAGCGGTGCTCCATGGGCCGATCGAGCCGGAGCGGCTGCTTTTTCTCGACACCGAAACGACGGGGCTCGGCATCGGAGCCGGCAATGTCCCGTTCATGATCGGCATCGGCTGGATCGAACCGGATAGCGGGCGGTTCGTCGTGGAACAAACGCTCATCCGGCATCCCGGCGAGGAAAGGGCCATGCTCGCTTACTTGGCCGGGCGAATGGCGAACCGCACGCATCTGGCGACGTACAACGGGCGCACGTTCGATTGGCCGGTTCTCGTCAACCGGTTTATTTTGAACGGATGGAGGCGGACCGGTCCCGAGCCGGGCCATCTCGATTTTCTTCACCCTTCCCGGGCGCTGTGGCGCAATACGCTCGAATCGTGCCGACTAAGCCGGATCGAAGAGGAAAAACTAGAAATCGACAGGGGCGAGGACGTGCCGGGTTCGCTCGCTCCTGCTCTGTACATGCAGTTTTTGAACGACGGCGACGCCGATGGCTTGCAAGGGGTTTACCGGCATAACGAGCGGGACGTGCTGACGCTTGCGACGCTGGCCGTTCATTTCGGCGCGCTGCTGGCAGACGGGGAAGAGGAAGGCGCAGACGATTTCGAGGCGCCGGCCGGGGCCGAGGAGCTGTACCGGACGGCGGCATGGCTGGAAACGCACGGCGCCGCGAAAAAATCGGCCCGGCTGTACGCCCTGCTCGCCGCGAGCGAGGAACCGCAAACTGCCCGGTGGTGGCTCCCGGTCGCCGCCCATTACAAGCGCCTCGGCCGGTTCGACCTGGCCGTTCCGCTGTGGCGGCGGACCGCCGAACGCGCCGAGCGGGCCGCGATTCCGTCGTACGACGCCCATATCGAGCTGGCGATGCATTACGAGCATCGGCTTAAAGATTACGGAGGCGCTTTGGAGCTGGCCGAGCGGGCTCTTGATCTGGCGCTTCGCCGACCGCCTGCGGCGGGCGGCGCCGCCCGGAGCCGGCAGGAACGGGAAGAGCTGCAGCGGAGAATCGAGCGGCTCAGGCGAAAATCGGGGTTAAATCGGGGTTAAATTTAACGCCGTTCCCTTGTCATTTTCCCCGCAATCGGGGTATTGTAGGAAGAACGGACCGCGGTTCCCGATTTTTTCAGGTTAGGAGAGTCAGGCATCATGGAAGCATATCCGATTCGACCGCCGGAACGGACGCTCCCCAAGGCGCTGCTGTTCGATTTGGACGGCACCCTGTACAAAGGGGATACGCCGATCCCGGGAGCGGACAGGCTCATCGCGAAAATGGAGGAAATCGGCCTGCCTTGCTGGTTCGTCACGAACAATTCGACGCGAACGCCGGCACAGGTCGCGGACCATTTGAATAAAATGGGGATTCCGGCGTCTGCCGGCCAAGTCGTCACGTCGGCCCAGGCCGCGGCCGAATATGCCAAGCGGCATTATCCAGGCGCGCCGGTCTTTCTCGTCGGCGAGCACGGCATCCGGGAGGCGCTTCGGGAAGCCGGGCTGCGGCTGTTGGACGAAGCGGACGAGACGGATGCCCGGCTTGTCGTTCAAGGCATCGATCGCGCCCTCACGTTCGACCGGCTGACCGTCGCCGTGCGCCATTTGCTGCGCGGCGCGGCGTTTTTGCTGACCAACCCCGATCGGCTGCTCCCGATGGGCACCGGCTTGCTGCCGGGCGCGGGAAGCATTGCGGCGTTGCTCGAGGCGGCTTCCGGCACGAAGCCGACCGTCGTCGGCAAGCCTTCTCCGATCTTGATGGATTACGCCTTGGCCCGTGCCGGCGTATCCGCGGGGGACGCCTGGGTCATCGGCGACAACCCCCATACCGATATTGCCGCCGGAAAGGCGGCCGGCAGTCTGACCGTGCTCGTGCTGACAGGCTTGTGCTCGGAAGCGGATTGGAGAATCCGCTGCGAGGACGCGGACGTCAAGCCCGACGGCGTATGCGCCGGCCTCGATCAGCTGGCGGATTGGATAACGAACGATCGATAGTTTGGGCGGTCGCCGGCAGTTCGGAACGCTTCGTTCCGACGGGGACTACATACTTTTACAACATAAAGCAAAGGAATGACTTCAACATGCCGGAATGGCCGGAGATGGAAACTTATCGGCGATTGCTTTCGCCTCTCGTATGCGGTCAGACGATCGTGAACGTCGACGTCAACCGCGAAAAAACGATAAACGAACCCGAAGAAACGTTTCGCGGCGCTTTGACCGGCCGTAAAATCATGTTCGTGGAGCGTCGCGCCAAATACCTGCTGTTCCATTTGGACGACGGCAACCGGCTGCTGCTGCATCTGATGCTCGGCGGATATCTGGTTTACGGAACGGAAGCGGAAAAGGACGATTCCCGGTTCCAGGTCGTCTTTGCGCTCGAAGATGGCAACCGGTTGTTTTTCGGCGGGCTTCGGCTGGGGTTTCTTCACCGGATAACGGCCAAGGCGGCAATCGAGCAGTTTCGCGAGCTCGGCCCGGAGCCGTTCGATCCGCGGCTTACGGAAGAGGCGTTCGTTCTGAAGCTGGCCAAGAAGCGCGGCAAGCTGAAGCCGGCCCTCGTCGACCAGAAATGGCTCGCCGGCATCGGCAATTGCTATTCCGACGAAATTTGCTTCGAAGCCGGCGTCGTTCCGTTCGCCGACATTGCGTCCTTGACGGACGATACGAAACGCAACGTTTATCATGCGATGCGAAAAGTGCTGACGGAGGCTGCCGAAGAGGGCGGCTACATGGACAAAAAGCTGACCGCGAACGACACGCTGACCGGCGGCTACGACGATAAATGCAAGGTTTACGACCGCGAGGGAGAGCCGTGTCCCCGCTGCGGCGGCACGATTCAGCTTGCGACGATTTCCTCGCGCAAAATGTTTTACTGTCCGAGCTGCCAGGGGACGCATTGACGCATGTTTGTCGGCAGCCATGTGAGCACGAGGCGGGGATACCGGGAAGCGGCGCGAACGGCCGCGGCGATGGGCGGCAACGCCTTTCAGTATTTTCCGAAAAACCCGCGCAGCCTGCAGCTCAAAGCGTTTGACCGCGCCGAAGCGCAGCGCTGCGCGTTATGGTGCCGCGATAACGGGGTCGTTTCCGTCGCGCACGGCCCCTATCCGGTCAATCCGGCGGCGGACGGGGAGTCAGCGGAGCAGATGGCCCGCAGCACGCTGAACGATTTGGCGATCGCCGAGGCCTGCGGCTCGATCGGGGTCGTCGTTCATTTCGGCATGTATAAGGGTAAAGACCCTTTGCTCGGCTACACCCATATCATACAATGGTTAAACAAGGTTCTCGGGCAGTGGAACGGGACGGCAAAGGTGCTGCTGGAAAATTTGGCCGGCGACCACGGGGAGATGGGGACGACCCCGGAAGAGCTCGTTTCGGTCCGCAAGCTGTGCGAGCGGCCGGAAGCGATCGGATTTTGCCTCGATACGTGCCACTTGTTCGCAAGCGGCCACTGGCGCGGACCGGATTGGGACGAGTTCGTCGCCAGAGGCCGTGAGGCCGGATTCTGGGAACATCTTGCCGCGGTCCATTTGAACGATTCGCGATATCCGGCGGGCATGCGGCGGGATCGGCACGCGCGGATCGGCGAAGGGGAAATCGGCGCGGAGGGCTTTGCCAACCTGCTCCGGACGCCCGAAATCCGCCGGGTGCCGCTTCTGCTGGAGACGCCGGCGGACGAGGACGGAACGCACCGCAGGCAAATTGAGCGGGTACGAGAGCTGGCGATTGTGGGGGATACCGAATGATCAACGTGTTTTTGGACGACGTCCGGCCTTGTCCGAAAGGATTCGTCGCCGCCCGTTCGGCAGACGAGTGCTTGCTGCTCCTTGCCGAGGAGGACGTCAATTTGCTTTCGCTCGATTTTGAGCTCGGCTACGGCGAACCGAACGGGCTTGCGGTCGTGCAGGCGATGATCGCTCGCGCGATATACCCGAAGGAGGTCTACGTGCATTCCTCCAGCATGATGGGCAGGGCCCAAATGATCCGCGCGCTGCGCGAGGCCAAACCGCCAGCCGTCATCGTGCACGACGGCCCGATGCCGGCGTCCGTGCTCGAGGCAGCCGCGCGGCAAGCCGAGGGCGGAGCCGGGGCATGAAGGAATGGGACACGGCGTCATGGAGGAAGGAACTGGAAGCGGCGGAGGCTCCGTTCGCGCTTTTCGTGCATACGCCTCTTTGCGGAACCTGCTCGGTTGCCCGCCGGATGCTGGGCGTGGCCTGCGAGGTGCTTCCGGGATTGCCGATTGCCGCCGCGAACTTGAACGTCATGCCGGAATTGGCCGAACGGTTCCGCATTCAGAGCGTTCCTTGCCTGCTTCTATGGGAACGCAAAGGGGAAGTACGCAACGCGTACCGCTTCGGTTCGGTTCAGGAGCTGGTTGAGCTGCTCCGCCCGCTGCGGATCAAGGCGCTGTAAGAAGCAATGCCTGCTCCGCCGGTCAAGCCTTGGGCGGGCAGGCTTCTTCGGACCGCAACGCAATCGTACCTGGAATTGGGGAGAGGAAGGAAATAGATGATCGAACTTAAGCAGCTGACGCTTCGACGCGGCCAGAGGGATATTTTGCGGGGAGTCGACTTGACGGTCAAGGAAGGCGAGCAGTGGGTGCTGCTCGGACGCAACGGCTGCGGCAAAACGACGATGCTGGAAATGATCACCGGCTACATGTTTCCGACGACGGGGACGGTCGACGTGCTGGGCAACCGATACGGTCAGGTCGACGTTCGCGAAGTGCGAAAAAAGATCGGCTATATCGGGACGACGCTCATCGAGAAGCTGACGCTTCGCGATCCGCTGTGGGAAATCGTCGCAGGCGGGGCCAACGCCTATTTGCGCGTTTACGAGGCGGTGTCGGACGACGTGCGCGAGCGGGCGCGGGAAGAACTGGAGCGGGTCGGCCTCGCCCATCTGTCCGAGCAGCCGTTCGGGACGCTGTCGCAAGGAGAACGCAGGAAAGCGCTGCTTGCCCGCACGATGATGGCCGATCCGCGGCTGCTCATTTTGGACGAGCCCTGCGCCGGCCTCGATCTGTTCGAACGGGAAAAATTCCTCGACTCGCTGGAACGCTTGTCCCGCCGGAGCATGTCGATGCTGTACGTGACGCATCATATCGAAGAGATTACGCCGATGTTCACCCATGTGGCGTTAATGGCGAAAGGGCGCATCGTCGCTTCTGGGCGGAAGCGGGACGTGCTGACGACCGAGCTGCTGCGCATCGCCTACGATCTCGACGTCAAAGTCGATTGGCAAGACGAACGCCCCTGGATTCAGGTTGGAAAGGAACGTTAGGATGATGGATTTTATCGGAACGGCCAATCCCGGTTTCGCTCCTTACGCGATGGACGAGCTCAAGCGCAAGCATCCGGAGGTTGACGTTTCGGGAATCGCGCCGGGCGAGACGTTCCGGATCGGCTGCCCGAGCCGGACGCCGGACGAGTGGCTCGGGGAGCTCCGACGGGACGAGCCGATCTTTCTGCGGCATCTGTTTCCGGTCGAGGCGGAGTCGGCGCTGGGCGAAGACGCGGATTCGATCGCCGAAACGATGATCGGCTTCGCGGCTTCCTGCGCCGATCGCGTCCGTGGCGCGACCGTCGCCGTGCAGGTCCGCAAATCGCAGGACAGCCCGTTTCCGTTCGGCTCGGCCGAAGGCCGCGATTTGATGCGGCCGGCGCTCGAAGCGGCCGGAGCGGAAGTCGCCGCGCGGGATACTCGCTGGATCTTGTCCGTATACGCCTCGAAAAAGTCGCTTTACATGGGTTTGTCCGCTCCGGAGGATAATTTGTCCGACTGGCCGGGCGGCGCCGTTCGGTTCCGCCGGGAGGAGGGGCTGATCTCGCGCGCCGCCTTCAAGCTGCTGGAAGCGGAGCGGACGTTCGGGCTGCCGCTCGGACGTTTCTCCCGCGCGCTCGATCTGGGCGCCGCCCCCGGCGGCTGGACGTCGGTATTGCTGGAGCGGGGGCTTCACGTCACGGCGGTCGATCCGGCCGAAATGGCGGATTCGCTGGCGGGCCATCCGGGCCTTGCGCACTTGCGCCGCAATGCGGCCGAGCTGTCGTTTCCGCCCGGCGCGTTCGATTTGCTCGTAAGCGATATGAGCTGGGATCCCCGGCATACGTGCCGCATCGTTTCGGGCCTTGCGCCCGCGCTCGTTCCGGGGGGGGCGGCGATCGTGACGTTGAAGCTGATGCACCGCAAGCCTTTGCAGACGATTTCGCAGCTTGCGGAAGAATACGCGAAAACGTTCGACATCCGAAGGATCAAACAGTTGTTTCACAATCGCGAAGAAGTTACAATGTGGTTAAAACGCAGAGCATAACGGTTCATGCCGGGAAAGCATCCCGCGCCAGAAGCTCGGCGGCTTTGGAACGAAAGCCGGCCGCCAGCTTCGGGCGCGGTTTTTTTTGTCGATTTGGTGAACGCGAGCCGAATCGGTCAGGGCGGCGGACTTAAATTTGCCGGCCCGTTCGAAACTTATAACGATAGGGAGCGTCGAAAATGATGGCAGAACCTTTCGAACCGCAATCGACCGAACCGGACCGCCTGTTCGCCGAACGTTACCGGATCGTATCGCAAATCGGGCGCGGAGGGATGGGATCGGTCTATTTGGCGGAGGACCGGCGCCTGGACGGAAAGCTGAGAGCGCTCAAATTTACGCGCCCGCTGCCCGAGGAAAGGGAATGGTTCATCGCCGAAGCTCGCATGCTGGCGAGGCTCGAGCATCCGAATTTGCCGCGCATCGTCGATTATTTCCCGGCGGACGCCGGCAGCGAAGCCTGCATCGTCATGGATTATATCGCGGGAGAAACGCTCGAGGCGATATTGGCCGGGCACGGCTCGGGACTGCCGTTTCCGACGGTGCTCGGATGGATGGAGCAGCTTGGCTCGGTGCTCCGTTACCTCCATGCGCAAGAGCCTCCCGTCGTTTTCCGTGATTTGAAGCCGGCGAACGTTATCGTGGACGGACGGGGGCGGGCGGTTCTCGTCGATTTCGGCATCGCCAGGCATTACCGTCCCGAAGCCGCGTCGGATACGCTTCGCCTGGGGACGCCCTGGTTCGCCGCGCCCGAACAGCTGCGGGGCGGCCAGTCCGATTTCCGGACGGATCTTTACGGTCTCGGAGCGCTGGCCTACCATTTGCTGACCGGCGGGGATTACGCCATCCGCCGGCTGCCGGCCGACCGGATGAGGCTGCTGCGCGCGGCGGTTCCGCCCTTGTTCGCGGAATGGCTGGAGCGCCTGCTGGCCGACGATCCGCGGGAACGCCCCGAAAGCGCGGCGCAGGTGCTGAAGGAATTGAAGTCGTTTGCCCTCGATGCGGAAACGGGCAACCTTTCGGCTCGGGCCCGGGACGGCGTCGCCGTATGCGCCATCGTGTCCGCCTATCCGGGAGCGGGGGCGACGACCGCGGCGCTGGATTTGTCCGCCCGGTTGTCGGAGCTGGGCGCCTCCCATGCGCTTGTCGAATGTCCCGGCGGCGATCCGGAGCTGTTTCCGCGACTGGACGGCGGCAGGAGAATGCCGGGGCGGGCGGCGTTCGCGGATCCCGCCGGCGAGCGGCCGGTACGTCCCGCCTGGAGGGAGGGAACGGCGCATTATTTTCCTCTGCATCCGCGGCAAACGTCCGAAGCTCGGCCGGAGGAGGCTTTCGCCCACTGGCTTCGAAAGCTGGGGACTCCGATCGTCCTTGTGGACGTGTCCAGCCGCTGGGACTTCGCCGGCGCCTCCGATTGGCTGGTTCGGACCGCCGATTCCATTCTGCTGGTGGCCGACTGCATGCCCGCCAAATGGAGCGAACGCCGTCAGCAGGCATGCGCGAACCTTCAGGCGGCGGCTTCGGAGCGGGGCGTCTTTGCCGCCTGGATCGCCAATCGGGACCATTCGTTTCCCGCGCGGAAGGAGTGGCTCGGCCTGTTTCCGAAGCGGCCGTCCGTTTTCCTGCCGCAGCTCCCGGCGGAATCGGTCGTCCGTGCGATTTGGGACGGCGAACCGCGCGTGTCCGGAAGGCGGGAGGACGGCGAATGGGACGACCTGATCGCCAGGCTGTTTGCCCCGGAGCGAGCCGCGAAATCCCGCTGACCGGCCTTCCATTTTCGGCCAATTCGCCGTCAGCCGTCGAAGGATGGAGCCCGGCGTGTTACAATAAAGAATGCCGGCCATTTTGGCATGAATGTAAATATGCAGAAACAAGCGATAAATATATCCCACTTGGCTGCGAGGTGAAACGATGAGCGAGAACATTTTGATTATCGAAGACGAAGACAGCATCGCGCGCATCCTGGAGCTTGAACTCAAGCATGAAGGCTATGAAGTGAGCCGCGCCAACGACGGAAGAAAAGGCCTGGAAATGGCGATCGAGGGCGGCTGGGATCTCGTGCTTCTCGATGTCATGCTCCCCGGCCTCAACGGCATCGAGGTGCTGCGGCGCTTGAGACAAAACGATCATGCCGTTCCGGTCATTTTGCTGACGGCCCGGGATACCGTTCCGGACAAAGTGAGCGGCTTCGAACACGGAGCGAACGATTACGTGACGAAGCCGTTCGCGATGGAGGAATTGCTTGCCCGGGTGCGGAACCTGCTGCGGATTTTCAAGGCGTCCCGCGAAGGCGAAAGCGAAGACGTCATCAAGGTGTGCGACTTGACGATCGAACTGATTACCCGCAAAGTCACGCGCAAGGATCATGCGATCGATTTGACCCCGCGCGAGTTCGAACTGCTGCTCTACCTGGCCCGCTTCAAAAACGAGGAGAAAACGCGGGAAGAAATTTTGTCCGACGTTTGGGGTTACGAGTACATCGGGGATACGAACGTCGTCGACGTCTACATCCGTTACTTGCGGCAAAAAATGGACAAAGGATACCGGCATAAGCTGCTCCACACCGTTCGGGGAGTCGGCTATATGCTGAAGGAGCCGGACGCATGACGCTTCGTTCGCGGTTTACGCTTTTTACCGTATTCTGGTTTATTTTTATTTTGCTATTGTACAATATTTTCGTTTATTTTCTGGTCATTCGCGTGGCGACCCGCGGGGAGCTGCAGGTCATCGCGAACAAAACCGACCTCGTGGCGGAAACGCTCCGGAAAAACGACATGGCCGACCTGGAGGACCCGAAAGTACTCGGCGACATGTACAACTCCAACGAAATGATTCGCATCGTGACGAAGGAGCTGGAGGTCGTCAACCGAATCGGGGACCCCGAGCTGCTGACGATATCCCAGAACGTAAGCAATGTCATGCGCTCGGAAACGATTCGCCTGAACGGGCAGCGGGTGCTTTACGTGTCCGTGCCGCTGTACGAGCAGGGCGATTTCGTCGGCGTCGTCGAAGGGGCGCGGCGGCTGACCTCGCTGGACAGCTATTTGCAAATTTTGCTCGGCACGCTTAGCGTAACGAGCGTCGGCGCCATCGTGTTCGCGATTTTCGGAACGTACTGGTTCACCTCGCGCCTGACCGGCCCGATCGGTCAGATGGTGCAGACGATGCGGGAAATCGACCGAAGCGGCAAGCTGCACAAAGTCCAGATGGGGCGCGAGGAATCGCTCGAGCTCCAGCAGCTTATTCGCGCGTTCAATCAGATGATCGATCGGCTGGACCGGACGATCGAGCGGCAGAAGCAATTCGTGGCGGACGCTTCCCACGAACTGAAAACGCCGCTCACCGTCATCGGCAGCTATGCCGACATGCTGAAACGGTGGGGGCGCGACAACGCGGAAGTCCGGGACGAGGCCATCGAGGCGATCGCCGCGGAGACCGAGCGGCTGAAACGGCTGACAAGGTCGATGCTCGCGCTGGCGGAAGCCGATCAGGGCGAGTGGCTGAACAAGGAACGCTTTGAGCTTGTCGGCGTCGTCAGCGATCTGGCGGGCGTCCTCGGCACCGCGTTTCACCGCGACATTCGCGTCCACGCTTCGGCGTCGTCCGTGCAAATGGTCGGCGACAAGGAGAAAATCCGGCAAATTTTGCAGATCATCATCGACAACGCGATGAAGTACAGCAAAGAACCGATCGACGTGCGCATCCGCCATGAGCGGCATACCGTCAAGCTGGAAGTGACCGATTACGGAATCGGCATTCCGGAAAGCGAAATCCCGTTTTTGTTCGAACGGTTTTACCGCGTCGACGAAGCGCGTCACCGCTCTACGGGCGGCAGCGGGCTGGGCTTGTCCATCGCGAAGCGCATCATCGAATTGCACGAAGGGACGATCGAGGTATTCAGCAAATCCGGCAGCGGGACGACGATCGTTATCAAGCTGCCGCGACACGTGTAAAAACGTCATTCCCGGCGGCGGTTGCCGGGGAGGCGTTTTCTTTATTTGCGGCAAAAGGAAAAAGTTGCTCGGCGCCGCAATTGAACTATAATTAGGTACAGGAAAGGATGGGACCTTATGAAAATGAGAGTATCCGCCGTGCAGTTCGCGCTGCGGGACGTTCGGGACTGGAGCGAATTCGAGGAGCAAGTCAAGCATTACGTGCGCAACGCGTCGGAGTACGGCGCCGAATTCGTCCTGTTTCCGGAATTTATGACGACGCCGCTGCTGGCGATCGGCGATGAGACGGGAAACGGTCAGCCGATCGAACGATTGACGGAATATACGGACGCCTATACGCGGCTGTTCGAAGGGCTAGCCCGCGAATACGGCATGTACATCATCGCCGGCACGCACGTGACGAAGGCGGGCGAAAGCCTCCGCAATACCGCTTTTCTGTTCGCTCCCGACGGCACCGTGTTCAAACAGGACAAACTGCATATCACGCCGACCGAAAAGGAAGCCTGGAACGTTTCGCCCGGCGAAGGCGTGCAGGTGTTCGATACGCCGTTCGGCAAAATCGGCTTGCTCACCTGCTACGATATCGAATTTCCGGAAATCGTCCGGATCGTGCGGGCCAAGGGGGCCGACGTCGTGTTCTGCCCTTCCTGCACGGACGACCGGCACGGCTTTTACCGCGTTCGGTACTGCTGCCACGCGCGCGCCGTGGAAAACCAAATCTACATCGTAACGACGGGAACCGTCGGGTCGCTGAGACGCGTCGATTTTATGCGGGCCAATTACGGACAGGCGGCGATCATCGCCCCGAACGACATTCCGTTTCCGCCGGGCGGCATCGTCGCCGAAGGCGAAATCAACGCGGATATGCTGGTGACGGGCGATCTCGATCTGTCGCTGCTCGCCGGCGTCCGCGAGGCCGGTTCGGTGACGACGTGGCGGGACCGCCGGACGGATCTGTACGCCGATTGGAACTGACCGGTCGGGCGCCGCGTTTTTCAACGGAAAGGGGTTGATTTCCATGCGGAAAAAATGGATCGCGACCGACGGCGAAACGATGAAGCCCGCGCTCATCCGCAATTATGCGAAACCGGATTTTCACGCGTTGATCGAAGTGCAGGCGGCCAGCTTTCCGCCTCCTTTTCCGGCGGATTTATGGTGGAACGAGGAACAGCTGAGCGAGCACGTCTCGCGGTTTCCCGAAGGCGCATTGTGCGTGGAGATGGATGGAAGGATCGTCGGGTCGATGACGGCGCTCAGGCGCACGCTGCGGGACGAAGAACGCCACGATTGGGCGAGCGTCACGGACGAGGGCTACATTCGCAACCACGAACCGGACGGCGACACGCTTTACATCGTCGATATTTGCGTTGCCCCCGCTTACCGCAAGTTCGGGCTCGGCAAATGGCTCATGCAGTCGATGTATGAAACGGTCGTGTTTCTCGGATGCCGGAGGCTGCTGGGCGGCGGCCGCATGCCCGGGTATCGCGCGGTAGCGGACCGATGGACCCCGGAGCAGTACGTGGAGCAGGTCGCGCAGGGCCGCCTGAAGGATCCGGTGCTGACCTTTTTGCTGCGCTGCGGTCGAGTGCCCGTCGGAGTCGCGCATGAATATCTGGAAGATGAGGATTCGGCCAATTGCGCGGCGCTTATGGAATGGCGCAACCCATTTTGGAACGAATGAAGAAGGGATGAAAACGCTATGCTTACCTACTATCGGATTACATCGGCGGAAGACCCGGTTTTCGCCAAAATGCACGAATTGATGGGCAACGTGTTTCCCCCGGAGGAAGTGCTGGCGTTCGAGCTGTGGAAAGAGCCGCTGCAGGATCCTTCGATTCACGTTTATGCCGCGCTGCTGGACGGAGAGGTCGTCGGCGCGACGGAATACCGCTACCGGCCGGAATTTCGCGTGGCGATGGTCGATTTTACGATTATCGGGCGTTCCGGCCATGGCATCGGCCGGTTTTTGCTTACGGAGCGGGAGAAGGATCTGGCGCGGCTGCAGCGGGAATCCGGGACGCAGTCTCTCGGCACGTTCGCGGAAATTTACAACCCGTCGGAAGCGGAGACCGCAAAGCTTGCGTTCGGAGGCGTGCAGCCGATGCATCCGGCGGTGCGGCGCGAGGTGCTGTCGCATATCGGCTTCCGCAAGCTGGATTTCGACTACGTGCACCCGTCCTGGGATCACGAAGGCAAAGCGGTTCGCGGGCTCGATTTCTGCTTCCGGCCGGCCGACGATTCCGCGGAGTCGGTTCCGTCGTCGCTTGTCGCCGGATTTCTTCGCTGGTACTATTCGGCGCTGCCGAACAAGCCTCGGGAATGGACGGATATGGTCGCTTCGCTCGAGCGGACGGAACACGTCCGGCTGCTGCCGATTTAGGAGAAGAAGCGGATGAACATTACGTTTTTGGGCAACGGCGATTCGATGGGCACGCCGCGCGTCTATTGCGATTGCGACGTATGCGGCGAAGCCCGGACAACCGGGGACAACGTTCGCTTTCGTTCCGCCGTCTGGTTGGAATGCGAAGGCGAGTCGCCTCTTTTGCTCGATTGCGGTCCCGATTTCCGCGCCCAAATGGAGCGGCTCGGCGTTCGCCGGGTTACGCAGGGATTGATCACGCATGCGCACTTCGACCATATCGGCGGCCTTGTCGATTGGTCCGACATGTGCCGGTGGCGGGAAGAGACGGCGAAGCTGTTTGCGCCCGCCGAAGTGCTGGATGAAATCGTCCGGCGATTTCCGTGGCTCGGGGAGCGGCTCGACATGATCGCGAACGACGGGGGGATGACGTACGGAAGCTGGCGCATCACGCCGTGGAAAGTGAATCACGGGAAAAACGGCTTCGCCTACGCCTACCGGTTCGATCAACGCGAGACCGGCTATGCCTGGGCGTATTGCTCCGATTCGTTCGATCTTTCGCCAGCCGAGAAGGAGCCGCTGCGCGGTCTGTCCTTGCTCGTCTTGGGCACCAGCTTCTACGAGGAGCCGTTTCCCGCGGAAACCCGTTCGCTTTACGATGTGAAGGAAGGGTTGGATCTGGTGCGGGAAGTAGGGGCCGCGCAAGCGATCTTTACCCATTTGTCGCACGATATCGATGTCCGCCGGGACTACGGGCTGCCCGCTAACGTCCGGCTCGCCCTCGCGGGCTTGGCCGTTCGGGTCGGCTAGTCCCGGCTGCGGATTATAAGCAGCTTGCCGCTTGCGATCCGGATCGTGCCGTTGTCCTCGGCCAGCTTGTTGCTGATGCCAAGCGACATCCCGATCGCAAGCGTAGCGTTGTCCAGCGGATAGGCGAAGCCGTCGAGGGTGATGCCGGTTACGACAGGCGTCAGCGGCAGCAGCGATACATAAGGGTAGCGATCGTCCGCTTCGAGCCGTTCGACGCCGCCTGTCTCGGCTTCCAGCAAGCGAATTTCGTTGTTCGCGTCGGTCAATTTCGCATTGCAGCCGCAAGCCGCGGCCGTATTCAACAAATGAACGTTGGCCAGGCTGTGATCGAACCGGGTGCCGAGCCCCCCGATAATGACGACGTCGCGGAAGCCTCTTTTGATCGTCTCGCGCAACGCCAGTTCCGTATCGGTCCAGTCTTTGTCGATGGCGTCGAATTCGCGCGTCTCCCCGGCTGCGTCGCGGATCAGCTCCAGCTCCTCGGCGCCGACCGAATCGAAGTCGCCTAACGCCAGATGGGGCGGATACCCCCGTTTCGCCAAAAAAAGCGCCCCGCGATCCGCGCCGACCAAGTAATCGTTCGGACGGATGACGGAAATCGCCGAATCGTCAAGCGCGCCGCCCGTGAAAATAAGCGCGCGGGCAAACGTTTGTTTCGTCATGAAGCCGCAGTCCTCTCCTGCCGTTATCGATGTTGCTGCCGTTCATCCTTCAGTATAGCGCGTCTTCCCTTCGATCGCTAACCAAAATCCGTCATTGCCGGAGCGGAGAGTTAAAGGTACAATACTAGAGGTCGAGATTGTGAAAATCCGATAATTTTCACGCCTTTTTAGCTCGAATGTTTGTTTTTTCGACGGGTATTTGGTTGGAAATGACAATTTATGACTTTGGATTGTGCGTTTAGCGTTCACTATGCATCCGGCTGGAGGATGTCTCGGAGGGAAACGTCGCTTGGAAGACATGTTCTTTTTGTTCAGTTTCATCGGAACGATCGCCTTTGCGGTCAGCGGAGCGATCGTCGCCATGGAGGAGGAGTACGACATTCTCGGCGTGTTCGTGCTCGGGCTCGTGACGGCGTTCGGCGGCGGGGTCATACGCAATTTGCTTATCGGCATTCCGGTCACGACACTGTGGAGCCAGGGGTTGTTTTTGTGGACGGCCGCGATCGCCATTCTCGTCGCGTTCATGCTTCCCGAAATCTGGATTCGGCGGTGGCGCAAAAGCGAGGCTCTGTTCGATGCGATCGGGTTGGCCGCTTTTGCCATCCAGGGAGCGCTTTATGCCGAAAATGCGAATTTGCCGCTTAGCGCGGTCATGGTCGCGGCGATGCTGACGGGCATCGGGGGCGGCATGCTTCGCGACTTGATGGCGGGGAGGAAGCCGCTCGTTTTGCGCGACGAGATTTACGCGGTTTGGGCGCTGGCGGCCGGCTTTGCCATCGAGGTAGGGAAGCTTGGCGGCACGTGGGAATTGCTCGCGCTTTTTTTCGCGGTCGTGCTGCTCAGGATGCTGTCCGTGCAGTACCGCTGGAAGCTGCCGAGACGGAGCATTCGGGACGTTCACGGCTATTCGAAAGGATATGAAGCATGAAAAAATATCGCGTTTTATTCGTTTGCTTGGGCAACATCTGCCGCTCGCCGATGGCGGAAGCGGTGTTTCGCAGCCGGGTCGCGGCCGCGGGGCTGGACGATCGCATCGAGATCGATTCGGCCGGGACGGGGGACTGGCACGTAGGAAAGCCTCCCCACGAAGGAACGAGAAGGCTGCTTGACCGGCACGGCATCGGATACGACGGCATGCGGGCCAGGCAGCTGGCGCCGGAAGACGGCGGTCAATGGGATTTGATCGTCGCCATGGACGCCAGCAATGAGAGGAACATTCGGCAAATCGTCGGGGGATCGGCTTCGGCCGAGGTGATCCGCTTTATGTCCCTGCTCCCGGAGCGGGGGGTAACGGATGTGCCCGATCCGTACTATACCGGCAATTTCGAAGAGGTATACGAAATGGTGGATGCCGGATGCGAGCGGCTGCTGGAGCGGGTCAAAGACCGGCTCGCGGACGGATAGGGATTCGCGCGGCTCGATGCGCCGGACGTTGCAGGAAGACGGTCCGGCCGAACGGAGGGAAACCGCTCTTTGCGCCAGGATAGCCGGCGCGGAGGGCGGTTTTTTTCGTGTGCAGCCGGGAGAGCATGATCCATCGGTTAGTTTCCGGTGTTTCGTTTTCGCAAGGCGGCGATTGGTTGGATGAAATCCAGGTCTGTTGATTAACCACAAAATGGCAGAAAAAAGCCTACATATGCGCGTTCGGCCCGACGAAAGCGGCCAGCGCTTCCGGCAGCTCCGCCTGCCAAAATCCCCATTTGTGCTCGCCGTCTTTCTCGCGGTAATCGACGTAGGCGCCCCTGTCCCGCAACAGCCGGCTCGCTTCGCGATTCAGCGCGACGAAATCGAACGTTCCCGTGTCGGATTCGAACGCGGTTTCCTGCAAGCCCACCGTCATCCAGACGGCGAGGCCGTCCAGCTTGTCGTTATTGACGATTTCCGCGACGGATCCCGCATAATAAGCGCCGGAAAACGAAAGGACCCGGGCGAACAATTGAGGGTAACGCAGCGCAAGCGACAAGCTGACGGCCCCGCCCAGCGAATCTCCGGCAAGCACGCGCTCGTCCGGCGTCCTTCGCACGGATACGTTGCTTTCGACAAAGGGGAGCATTTCTTCGGCGAAAAAGCGGACGTACGCGTCGTTGCGCTCGCCTCCCGCCATATATTCGGAGGTGCGGATTTTTTTGTCGACATCCACGCCGACGACGACGAACGGCTCCCAGCCGTCGTCCAGGATCAGCTTTTGCGCGATTGTCGCGATTCGGCCGAATTGAAAGAAATCCTGACCGTCCTGGCAGTAGACGACGGGGTAGCTGAGCAGCTCCTGGTAGCCCGGCGGCAAATAGATGCGGATATCCCGGCTTCCTTCGGGCAAAATCCGGCTGGGCACTTCGTGTCTGACGATCGTTCGCTTGAATAAATGGGAGTCGTTCATTGCTGCAACCTTCCTTTCCATAATAGGCAACTCCGGGATCGGACGCCGCTCGCGCGAGTATGGCCGTCACGGCGTATGGGAACACCATAGGGAGGAGCGTCCTTTTTTGCGCGTTGGCGGCGCCGCCGGTTTTTTTGCGATTCAGAAAGGAGATGTACCTGTCCTTGTCTGAATTTTTTCCGATAAAACGACATTCTCCGTCCGAAGGAACGGCGAAGTCGATTTTACTTGCCGGACGAACCGTTCGCGATTCATGAAAATTCGTCATCGCGGTTTTTCGTTCCCGCCGTTTCGCAACCGTCGATTATTCCTGTAAGCACAACGGTTAAAGCTTGTTTGTATCATTTTGTTATAGTAATGAAAACAAACTGTACTACAAACATGAAACGAATAAAAAACAAGTAAAATCGGGGAAAAACGGCTTTTTTTCTTTGACCATCGACTCTAACAGAGCTATAATAATTCTATAACAGAAAGCCCTCTTCCACAATTCAAGACGAGGTGATCGATAATGAGTAAAGGTTCTCTGGACGCACCGGCTAAGCCGGGCCAAGCTCAAGCGCACGAGGTGCGGTCGGAAAATGTGATTCCACTGCAAATATTGTCTCCGGAAGGCGAAGTTGTCAACCCGGAACGTCTTCCCGATCTGTCCGACGATCAATTGAAGGAAATTATGTATCGCATGGTGTTTACCCGCACGTGGGACGACCGCGCGGTCAATCTGGGACGCCAAGGCCGTCTCGGGTTCTATGCGCCGGTATCCGGCCAAGAGGCGACGATGGTCGGCAGCGAATACGCGCTCGAGAAATCCGACTTCATCTGCCCGGGCTACCGCGACATGCCGCAGCTCGTCTGGCACGGACTTCCCTTGTACCAAGCGTTCCTCTATTCCCGCGGCCACCAGCACGGCGGCCAGATTCCGGAAGGCGTCAACGTCTTGATGCCGCAAATCATCATCGGCGCGCAAATTTTGCACGCGACCGGAATCGCGATGGGCTACAAGCTGAAAAACGAGAAAAACGTCGTCATCGCCTACACCGGCGACGGCGGTTCCTCGGAAGGCGATTTCTATGAAGGCCTGAACTTCGCGGGCTCCTTTAAACTCCCGGCTATTTATTTCGTTCAGAACAACGGCTACGCGATCACGACGCCTTACGCGAAGCAAACGGGCGCCCAATCGATCGCCCATAAAGCTTTGGCAGCCGGCATCCGCGGCGTGCAAGTGGACGGCATGGACGTGCTCGCCGTCATTTCCGCCGTGAAGGAAGCGGCCGACATCGCCCGCGAAGGCGGCGGCGCGACGCTGATCGAAGGCTTGACCTATCGTTTCCGTCCGCACTCGATGTCCGACGACGCCACCAAATACCGCACGAAGGACGAAGAAGCGGAATGGGCGCTCAAAGACCCGATCGTGCGTTTCGGCAAATACCTGGAAGCCAAAGGCCTCTGGTCCGAGGAAGACACCGCGCGCGTGAAAGAAGAAGCGAAGGCCGCGGTTGCCGAGCATATCAAGAAAGCCGAACAAACGGAGAAAATGACCGTCCCCGGCCTGATCGATTCGATGTTCGAGCAAACGCCGCCGAATCTGGAACAGCAAAAAGCGGATTTCCAATAAATCGTGACTAAGATGGGAGAGTTAGCAACATGGCTCAAATGACTATGATTGAAGCGATTAAAGACGCGATGCGGGTCGAGCTGAAGCGCGACCCGAACGTCGTCATTTTCGGCGAGGACGTCGGCCATGTCGGCGGCGTGTTCCGCGCCACGGAAGGCCTGCAAGCCGAATTCGGCGAAAATCGCGTGTTCGACACGCCGCTCGCGGAATCCGCCATCGGCGGTCTTGCGGTCGGTCTTTCCGTTCAAGGTTTCCGCCCGATCGCGGAAATCCAATTCGTCGGCTTTATTTTTGAAGCATTGGATCAAATGTTCGTCCAAGCGGCCCGTCTGCGCTATCGCTCCGGCGGACGCTACAACGCGCCGATCGTGTTCCGCACGCCGTTCGGCGGCGGCGTCAAGGCGGCGGAGCTGCATACCGACGCGCTTGAAGGGCTCGCCATGCAAACGCCGGGCATCAAGACTATCGTTCCTTCCAACCCGTACGACGCGAAAGGCCTGCTGATCTCCGCCATCCGGGAAAACGATCCGGTCTTTTTCATGGAGCACCTGAACTTGTACCGCGCGTTCCGCGACGAAGTGCCGGAAGGCGAGTACACCGTGCCGATCGGAAAGGCGAAAGTCGTCCGCGAAGGCAAGGATGTCACGATCATCGCGTACGGCCTGATGGTCCATACCGCTCTCAAAGCAGCGGCAGAACTGGAGAAAAACGGCGTGCAGGCGGAAGTGATCGACCTGCGGACGCTCATGCCGCTCGATATCGAAACGATCGTCGAATCGATCAAAAAGACGAACCGCGCGATCGTCGTGCAAGAAGCGCAAAAGTCGGCCGGCGCGGCCGCCGAGATCATCGCCCAAATCAACGAAAACGCGATTCTGCACCTGGAAGCGCCCGTGCTTCGGTGCGCGCCTCCGGACACGGTGTATCCGTTCGCGCAAATCGAGGACGTTTGGCTGCCGAACCCGGCCCGCATCGTCAAGACCGTCAATCAAGTGCTGCAGTTCTAATCGGACAGGAGGTTTTGCTTCGTGGCAAGATTCGAATACAAGTTCCCGGAGCTCGGCGAAGGGCTGCATGAAGGCGAAATCGTCAAAATGCTCATCTCCCCCGGCCAGACGGTAACGGATGAAGATATCATTATGGAAGTCCAAAACGACAAGGCGATCGTGGAGGTTCCCTGTCCGGTCAACGGCAAGGTGCTTGAAGTGCTCGCCAAAGACGGGCAAGTGATGCACGTCGGCGAAGTCGTCGCCGTCATCGAAGCCGAAGGCGATCTGCCGGAGGAAGCTTCCGCTCCGGACGACCACATCGGCGGCAACGCCTCGACGGGCGGCGCCGACACGCAAGGGCAGCCTGCTCAGGCTCCCGCAGCCGAACCCGCCGCTCCGGCCGCGGCTGCCGCGCAAGCGCCCGCCGCCGAGCCGAACAAGCTCGTGCTGGCGACGCCAAGCGTGCGCAAGCTCGCCCGCGAGAAGGGCGTCAACATCGCCGAAGTGAACGGCACCGGCAAAAACGGCCGCATCACCCGCGAGGACGTGCTCGGCTTTACCGGCGCGGCTCCGGCCGCGGCGCAAGGCGCGGAGGCGGCAGCTCCGGCTTCCGCTCCGGCAGCGAAAGCCGCCGTGCAGGCAGGCCCGGGCGTCGAGGAGCGCGTTCCGTTCAAGGGCATTCGCAAAGCGATCGCCAACGCCATGGTCAAATCCGTTTATACCGCTCCGCACGTCACGCTCATGGACGAAGTGGACGTTTCGGCGCTCGTCGCGCTGCGCAGCCGTTCCAAGCCGGTCGCCGAGAAGAAAGGCGTCAAGCTGACGTATCTGCCGTTCATCGTCAAGGCGCTCGTTGCCGCTTGCCGCGAGTTCCCGGCGCTGAACGCGATGATCGACGAGGCCGCGAACGAGATCGTCTACAAGAAGTACTACAATATCGGCATCGCCACCGACACGGACAACGGCTTGCTCGTGCCGGTCGTCTTCGACGCCGACCGCAAGAACATCTGGACGATCGCCAACGAAATCCGCGATCTGGCTACGCGCGGACGCGAAGGAAAGCTCGCTCCGAACGAGATGAAGGGCGGTACCATTTCGATTACGAACATCGGTTCAGCGGGCGGCATGTTCTTCACGCCGGTCATCAACTTCCCGGAAGTGGCGATTCTCGGCGTCGGGCGCATTTCCGAGAAGCCCGTCATCAAAAACGGCGAAATCGTTCCGGCATCCGTCATGGCCTTGTCGCTTAGCTTCGACCATCGGATTATCGACGGCGCGACCGCGCAAAATTTCTTGAACTACATCAAGCAGCTGCTCGCCGATCCCGAGCTGCTCGTTATGGAGGTATAACCATGGTAGTAGGAGACGCTTCTATCGATATCGACCTTCTCGTCATTGGCGCAGGACCCGGCGGGTACGTGGCCGCCATTCGCGCCGCGCAGCTCGGCCAGCAAGTCATCATCGCCGACAAGGCGAAATGGGGCGGCGTTTGCTTGAACGTCGGCTGCATCCCTTCGAAGGCGTTGATCAATTCCGCGCACCATTACGAAGAAATGCTGCACGCCGACAAGTACGGCCTGTCCGCAAGCCATGTCGCGGTCGACTTCGGCAAAGTGCAAGACTATAAAAACTCCGTCGTAAACAAAATGACGGGCGGCGTCGAAATGCTGCTCAAAGCGAACAAGGTTCAAATGTTCAATGGCGAAGTGATGTTCATCAACGAAAACGAAGCCCGGCTGTTCAACGACCAGGAATCGCCGCGCTACCGTTTCAAAAACTGCATCATCGCGACCGGCTCCCGTCCGATCGAGCTGAAGGCGTTCCCGTTCGGCGGCCGCATCCTGTCCTCGACGGAAGCCCTGTCGCTGCAAGAGCTGCCGAAGAGCCTCGTCGTCATCGGCGGCGGCTACATCGGCATCGAGCTCGGCCAAATGTACGCCAAATTCGGCACGCAAGTGACGATCCTCGAAGGCGCGGACACGATTCTGCCGGGCTTCGACAAGGACATGAGCCAGCTGGTCGTCAAGAAGCTGAAGAAAAACAACGTCGAAATCGTCAATGGAGCGCTTGCCAAGAGCGCCGAGCAAACCGACAAGGACATTACCGTCACGTACGAAGTGGGCGGAGAGACGAAGTCGGTTACGGCCGACTATCTGCTCGTAACGGTCGGCCGTCGTCCGAACACGGACGGAGAGCTCGGTCTTGACCTGATCAACATCAAAATGACCGACCGCGGCCTGATCGAAGTCGACGACCAATGCCGCACGAGCATCCCGCACATTTACGCGATCGGCGATATCGTGCCGGGCGCGGCGCTCGCGCACAAAGCTTCCTACGAAGCGAAGGTGGCCGCCGAAGCGATCGCGGGACTTCCGTCCAAAGTCGATTACAAATGCATCCCGGCCGTCGCGTTCTCCGATCCGGAATGCGCAAGCGTCGGCTACACGGAAAAAGAAGCGAAAGAAAAAGGCCTGAACGTCAAGACGAGCAAGTTCCCGTTCGGCGGCAACGGCCGCGCGGTAACCCTCGACGGCGCGGACGGTTTCATGAAGATCGTTTCCGATGCCGACACGGGTCTCGTGCTCGGCGCGCAAATCGCCGGCGTAGAGGCGTCCAACATCATCGCGGAGCTTGGCCTTGCGATCGAAATGGGCGCCACGGTCGAGGATATCGCGCTGACGATTCACGCGCACCCGACCCTCGGGGAAATTACGATGGATGCGGCCGAGCTCGCGCTCGGACACCCGATCCACACGGTCGCTCCCCGCAAATAAATGAACCTTTGACTCGTTCAAAACCGCCCGATCTTTACGGTTGGGCGGTTTTGCTGCACCTCAAGGAGGATTTCCGATGCATTTGCCCGCCAAAAAGATGAGTTCGTCCCGTTCCATTAAAACGAGGCTGGTTTTTCCCGGCGACACGAATTACCACGGCACGATGTTCGGCGGCTCGCTCATGCAGGACATCGACGAAATTTGCGTCATCGCGGCGATGCGCCATTGCGGAAGGAGAGTCGTCACAGCCTCGACGGACAGTCTCGACTTCATGTCGCCCGTGCGTATGGGCGAAGCGATCGAGCTGGAAGCGTTCGTTACGTGGACGCATCGCACCTCGATGGAGCTGTACTGCGTCGTGAGGGCGGAAAATTTGGAAACCGGCGAACGCAGAGTGACGGTCACCGCGTTCAGCACGTTCGTCGCGGTGGACGAGAACGGGAAGCCGGCCGAGGTGCCGGAGGTCGTTCCCGAAACGGAAGCGCAGCGCAAGCTTTTCGAGAGCGCGCCGGAGCGTTACGCGGCCCGAAAAATACGGAGGCAGCAGCGTTATTCGTCGACAGAAGACCGCAGAGAGTGATACAATTAGATATAAAACACAAAAAAGGTGTGTTCGGTTTGCGCAACTATTTGGAATTGCTGAAGGATATTCTCGAGAATGGAACGAAGAAGGAAGACCGGACGGGGACGGGGACGATCAGCGTGTTCGGGCGTCAGCTTCGTTTCGATCTGTCCGAAGGATTTCCGCTCGTGACGACGAAGCGCCTTCACCTGAAGTCGATCGTTCACGAGCTGCTTTGGTTTTTAAAAGGGGAAACGAACATTCGCTATCTGAAGGAGAACGGGGTCTCGATTTGGGACGAATGGGCGGACGAAAACGGCGATCTCGGACCGGTATACGGCTCGCAGTGGCGGGCGTGGGAAGCTCCCGACGGCCGGAAAATCGACCAGATCGCCAACGTGATCGAGGCGATCAAGCGCAATCCGGATTCCCGGCGGCATATCGTCAGCGCGTGGAACGTGGCGGAAATCGAGCAAATGAAGCTGCCGCCGTGCCATTTCGTCTTTCAATTTTACGTGGCGGGCGGCAAGCTGTCGTGCATGCTGACGATGCGCTCGGTCGATACGTTTTTAGGCCTTCCGTTCAACATCGCTTCGTACGCGCTGCTCACCCATATGGTGGCCCAGCAATGCGATCTGGAGCCCGGCGAATTCATCTGGTCCGGCGGAGACGTGCATATCTACAGCAATCACCTGGAGCAGGTGAAGCTTCAGCTCGAGCGGGAACCGTTCGAACTGCCGAAGCTCGTCATCAAGCGCAAGCCCGACAGCATTTTCGACTATGCGTTCGAGGATTTCGAATTCGTCGGCTACAAGCATCATCCTTCCATTAAAGCACCTGTCGCAGTTTAGGACCTTTATGGTATGATAGGACTATTGACTGATCAAAGGGGGTCGTGCGGATGTCCGTCACGTTGATTGCCGCCGTGGCCCGCAACGGGGTTATTGGCGCGGACAACGGTTTGCCATGGCGCCTGCCCGCGGACATGGCCTTTTTCGCGGCGCAGACGATGGGCAAGCCCGTGCTGATGGGCAGCCGCACGTTTCGTTCGCTAAAACGGCCGCTGAAAGGCCGGACGAACGTCGTTTTGTCGCGATCGATGGCGGAAGCGCCGGAGGGCTGCGTTCTCGTCCGGTCGATCGAGGAGGCGCTGAAGCGTTACGCCGGCGAACCGTTGATGGTCATCGGGGGAGAGGAAGTGTACCGACAGACGCTGGATCGGGCCGACCGGCTGCTTTTGACCGAAGTCGAAGCCGAGGTGGACGGGGATGCGTTTTTTCCCGAATTCGACAAGTCGGCATGGCGCCTCGTCTCCCGAACGCCGGTCGCCGCCGACGAGAAAAACGCCTGGCCGTTCGCGTTTTGCGAATACGTTCGCGCCGCCGATGAAAGCCTTTAAAGAAGAATAGTGCAAACTATTGAGAGGATAATCCATTCTGAGTCATCGGAATGTTTGATAGCATTTTCTATCAATAAGCAAAAAGATGAACTTGTGAACAATCGACAGATGGAGGAATAAATGATGTCGACGCCTACGGGTTTTATGGAATATAAAAGAGAGCTTCCGGGCGATCGCGATCCGCTAGAGCGCATTAAGGACTGGAACGAGTTCCACCGGATGTTCTCCGAAGATCAGCTTCGCACCCAAGGGGCCCGCTGCATGGACTGCGGAACCCCGTACTGTCATACCGGCATCGAGCTTGCGGGCAACGCTTCGGGCTGTCCGGTCAACAACCTCATTCCGGAATGGAACAACCTCGTGTATCGGGGATTGTGGAAGGAAGCTTACGAACGCCTTGCCAAGACGAACAACTTTCCGGAGTTTACGGGACGCGTCTGCCCGGCTCCGTGCGAAGGCTCCTGCACGGTCGGCCTGATCGGCGATCCGGTCACGATCAAGACGATCGAACAAGCCATTATCGACCGTGCGTTCGAGGAAGGCTGGGTCGTTCCGCAGCCGCCGAAGACGCGCACGGGCAAGAAGGTTGCCGTCGTCGGCTCCGGCCCGGCCGGCCTTGCCGCCGCGGCGCAACTGAACAAAGCCGGCCACACCGTAACCGTCTACGAACGGGCGGACCGCCTCGGCGGATTGCTCACCTACGGCATCCCGACGATGAAGCTGGAGAAGGATATCGTGCAGCGCCGCGTGGATTTGCTTGCCGCGGAAGGCATCACGTTCGTGACGAACACGGAAATCGGCAAAGACATTTCCTCGAAGCAACTGCTGGAGGAGTTCGATTCCGTCGTGCTGTGCGGCGGGGCGACCCGGGCTCGCGGTCTGGGGAACATCGAGGGCGCGGATCTGAAGGGCATCTACCCCGCAATGGATTACCTGAACTCGACGATCAAGAGCTATCTCGATACCGGCCTTGCCGAAGGCACGTACATTTCCGGCAAAGGCAAGCACGTCATCGTCATCGGCGGCGGCGACACGGGCACCGACTGCGTGGCCACCGCGCTCCGTCACGGCTGCGAAAGCGTCACCCAATTCGGCACCCATGCGAAGGCGCCGCTGACGCGCGATCAAGTGAACAACCCTTGGCCGCAATTCCCGAACGTGTACACGCTGGACTACGCGCACGAAGAAGCGAAAGCTTTGTACGGCGAAGATCCGCGGGCGTTCTCGGTGCTTACGAAGAAGTTCGTCGGCGACGAGAACGGCAACGTGAAGGAGCTTCACACCGTGCAAATCCGCCGCTACGTGGACGAGCAAGGCCGCAAAATTTACGAGGAAATCCCGGGCACCGAAAAAGTATGGCCGGCCGATCTCGTGCTTGTCGCCGTCGGCTTCGAAGGTCCGGAACGGACGATCATCGACGAGCTTGAGCTTGAAACGGACCGCCGCTCCAACGTGAAGGCTTCGTATGGTAAATACAAGACGAACGTCGACAAAGTGTTCGCCGCCGGCGACATGCGCCGCGGACAAAGCCTCATCGTGTGGGCGATCAACGAAGGCCGCGAAGCCGCTCGCGAAGTCGACAAGTATTTGATGGGATCGACGATGCTTCCGTAAGAAGACGGGAATCATAAACGGATTGACGGGGGTTGTTCCGGAGCGCTTCGGCCGCTCGCCGGAGCAGCCTCTTTATTTTGCGAAAGAGAGGCCTTCCAAGGTCCTAAATTGACCGTACCGTTTGAAGGGAGAAATCGGCATGATCCGTTACGGAGACGAAAGATTCCATGAATTGCGTTTCGCATCCTTCGAGCCGCGAGTCGAGCGCAGGGACGCGATGTGGGTGGATGTCGAGCTTCGGTTCAAGCTGGCCGAGGGGAGCGCCGTTCCGGACGATTTGATCGATCTTACGGCGCTCGTCATTTGCACGCACGGAGGCGATCCGATCCAAATCGTTCCGCAGGACGAAGGCATCGATTGCGAGTACCAGTTCACGGTTTTTGAAAAAGAACAGATCGAAGCTTTCGTGCGAAGCGGGCCGGTGCAGTCGGCGATCGCAAACGCGGTATCGGGCTGAAGGCGGCCGGGACCCGCTTCCCCCAAAACTTTCCTTTGTGGTACACTTGGACAAGGAGAGCCGAACGGAAGATGGGGGAAGGACGAAGATGGAAAGCTCAGCGCTGCTGTCGCCGACGGATGTTCGCGTTATCCGCCGTTATGTCCAAACCAAATACGAGCCTTTGCCCGGCAGCCGCAAGGCGGAGATCGTAGCGGACGCGGTTAGAAACGCCTTGTATCGACGGCTGCCCGATTTGCCCGAAGCGGTTCGCAAACGGCTCGCCGACGAGCTGATCCGGCGCTGCCTGGTGAAAGAGCGGCGCGAGGTCGGCCTGGAGGACGTGCTGGACGCTTGCGCCGAGATGCGGCCGCTCGGAGTCGATCTGGTCGGGCCGCTGTTGCGATGGGCGAACGAGCGCTCTCCGGGGCGCTGGAGCGCCGGGGAAATCGCCGCGAGAATAAGCGGCGGCGGGACGGCTTCTCCCGCGGCGGCGATGGAGCGGCCCGCGGCGCTGCCGGACGATCGGCGCGCGGCTTCTACGATCGGTTTTGCGGGAAGCCTGGCGCCCGAAGAGTCGGAACCGGCGGCTGTCGGGAGGAGGCTCTTTCCGCCGCGTCGGCAGGCGATCGGCGTTCTGTCGCTGCTTGCGCTGGCGGGAGGGCTTGCGGCGGGCACGATGATTTCGGTCGAAAGCCGGCAGGGGGCGGAACGGGCAAACGTGCCGGTTCCGGCTCCGGCCGAGACGGCGGCCGTCCAAACGCCGATCGAAGAAGACGCTGGCATGCCCGACTGGCTGACCTACGAAGAGTTCGATGCCGAAGCGGTCAAGCAATATTTGCGCGGCCGCGATTCGATGCTGGCGGACGAGCCTTATTTCGGAGCGATCGTGGAAAGCGCTCGCCGCTACGACGTGCATCCGCTGCTGCTGTTTGCGATTACCGGACAGGAGCAGGGCTTTGTGCCGAAATCGCACGAAAGGGCGGAGCGAATCGCCAATAATCCGTTTAACGTGTTTCACAGCTGGCAGGACTACAACACCGACATCGCGGATTCTTCCGCGATCGCCGCCAAGCTGATCGCCAAGCTGGGCAAGAGCAGGCCGGAGGGGGCCGAACCTTTTGCCTGGTTCAACCGTACGTACGCCGAAGATCCGAAGTGGTCGGACGGCGTTCGGCAAATTTTTGAAAAATTATCGGAATTATAAAAAGGAACCGGAGCGACTTCAGCCCGGTTCCTTCATTTTGACCAAGTAATTTCCGATGGCGGGAGGCACTTCGTTGAGCGAAGATAATGTAATAAACGCGCCTTGCGGCGAAGCTTCGATCGGGATGACGTTATAGGCCCACTCTTCTTCCCGCTTCAAATAAATCGAGTGAATGCCGCATTCGAGCGCCGGCATGACATCCGTTCGCAGCGAATTGCCGATCATCCAGGTGCGATCCAAATCGAATCTTCCGCTTTTGAGGATCGCGCGCAAAGCGGTCGTGTTCTTGTGCTGGCGAACGTAAATGCGGTCCTGAAAAAAGCGTTCGAGCCTCATTCGTTCGATTTTCCGGCGTTGAATCGCGGGCTCGCCCCCGGTATACAAATGAAGGCGATGTCCCTCCGCAATCAAAGTCTCCAGCGTTTCCTCCATATGCGGATAAGGCTCGACTTCGTGGTCGTAAACGCTGATTCCGAGCTGCCACAGCCATTGTTCGCGCTTGGCGTCGACGTCCACGCCATGCCGGCCGGCATAAAATCGGTACGTATCGACAAACGATTGCGGAAAGTGCTCGCTTTGGAAGCCGAGTACTTTGACTCCGGCGATATCGATTTCCGTATGCTTCTCGACAATGCTTTCCCTCGTCGCCCCGAACGGCGAAAACCATTCGAGCATCGCATCGGCGAATTGCTTCAACACTTCGTGAAAATATTTGTTGCAATAAATCAGCGTATCGTCCAGATCGAACAAAATGTTTTGCTTCATATTTTCGACTCCTTCAAACCAAACGTCGGATGTCTGGCTAATTCAGCATATCGATCCGCCTGACGGAAAGTGTCGGCGGGTCGACCGGGATGTATTCATTATCGCCTTGAATCGGGCGTTTGTAAATGAAGGGGAGGAGGCACACTACGTTGGTGCATGGTGAAATCATGCCAAAGAAGGGGAAACAGGAGGCGAATACGATGCCCAAAAATCGCAGCACGAAAGCAGACGACAGGCAAAATCTAGCGAATCGGAAGGAGGAAGCCGTTACGCCGAAATCGAACAAAATGTCGCGGCTTCCTCCGAACCTGAACCAAATCGACAAGAACGAAAATTCGTAGAGCGGCGTCGTCAAGCGTATTTGCGGATTTTGTCCTGAAGGTCTCTCCGGATGAAGGCCAGTCGCTGGCGCACATAAAAATCGTAACTGCCCCCGCTCAGCTCGCGGGGGTTTACCATGTGCCCGTTATCGTTGTCGACAATAATCAACTTCCCGTCGGAGTAAAATTTGAAGGTCAGATCTCGTGACGGGCGGGTTCCCCTCGAAGGCTCCAAATACCGGAAATGTTCGCAGGTTACCATCCATCATTCCACCTTTGCCCAAAAGGATACAGAACGGATGTTCTTGTTTTTATTATAGCAAACATTTGTTCGTATGGAAAGGCGTTCCGTAATGAAATAAACTAGATTTATAGAAAAAAGCGAAGCACCACTCGCGGCAGAAGGAGTCATGGCGGCAATGATTACGATCAAGGGCTTGTCCCGCAAGCTACCGCAAGGAAAAAAGGTGTTGGAAGGAATCCATGGTCAACTCGAGCCGGGAACGTTCCTGGCGATTGTCGGACCGAGCGGAAGCGGCAAGTCGTCGTTGCTTCGCTGTCTGGCGCTGCGCGATCCGTGGACAAGCGGCGAATATTGGTTCGACGGCCGAAACGTTGGCCAAAGCAACGCGATCGAAAAGTGGAAGCTGCGCAGGCAGATCGCGTTTTTGGAGCAGAAGCCGATATTGCACGAGAAAAAAACGGCGCTGAAAAACGTCCTGATCGGGGCGGTCGGTCAAGTGTCCGCGTTCCGGAGATTTACGGGCATGGTTCGCAACGACGATTACATGGGCGCGATGGAAACGCTGGAGACGGTCGGCTTGATCGACCGCGCGCATCAGCAGGCGGAAAAGCTGAGCGGCGGCGAACGCCAGCGGGTGGCGATCGCGAGGGCGATCACGCACGGGGCGAAGCTGCTCCTCGCCGACGAACCGGTGTCGGGACTGGATCCGCATTCGGCGGAGGATATTATGGCGCTGCTGCGGAAGCTCGCCAAAGAAAACGGAGCGACGATCGTAATGGCCTTGCACCGGCTGGAGCTGGCCGAAAAGTTCGCGGACGAAATTTGGGGGCTCAACGGCGGAAGGCAAGTGATCGAAGCGCGGGGACGCCGGCTGACCGCGGCGGAGAAGGCGAAGCTGTCTTGACGCCGGAAATTCGCCCGCTCTCGTTCGCAAGAGGAGATGGGCCTCGCGATTCGGCTGGAGGCGGAGCGCTTCCCTCCGGAAACGGCGGCGGCGCGGAGGCGTACCGGTGTCGATGGGAACGGTTTCATCAAGACGGACTTTGCTTTGCGGAAACCGGCGTCTTCGGCTGCCGCAGGGCGACGCACGCATGAAATGACGATGACGTTCGATGAAAAAAACGGACGCGCGCCTCCGCAATGGCGATGGCGCCCTTCCGGACATGCGCGCGTCGCGATTCGCCTTATTCGGCGGACGGCGGCGTCTCTTGCCCGGAAGCGTTGCCCGCGTCGTCCTGCCGGGCCAGGTCGTGCAGCGACGTTATCGGCCCGTGCGGATGCTGAGCTTGCTTGCGGCTTTTCCAGGCGCTCTCTTTTCTTCGTTTGGACGAAGTCAACCGTACCACCTCCCGGTCGTCGTGTTCGCTTGCGTACCTATCGTGGCACGCGGGACGGCCGCTTATACTTCAAGCGGAATTGGATGGAGGGAACGAAACGATATGTCGACGGCAACCGTCCGTTTTCCGCTGCTTTCGGTCAATGTTTCGCTGGCGGAAACCGGGGTATACAAAAATAAGGAAACGAAATCCGGCATTTTCAAAAAGGCGGTGAAAGGACCGACGCGGCTTGGCCTGACGGGACTTCAGGGCGACGAACAGGCCGATCTGGTCAACCACGGAGGACCCGACCGGGCGATTTGCGCGTATAGCCGCGCCCATTACGGACATTGGGAAAAGGTGCTTCGCCGCAAGCTCGACTACGGGGCGTTCGGGGAAAATTTCACGCTGGATCGCGTGACGGAAGCCGACGTTTGCATCGGGGACGTATACGCGCTCGGGGCCGTCAAGCTGCAGATCAGCCAGCCCCGCCAACCGTGCTGGAAGCTGGCGATGAAATGGGGGCTGGACGAGCTTCCCGCGCTCGTGCTGGAATCCGGAGCGACGGGGTTTTATTTTCGCGTGCTGGAGACGGGGGCGGTCGACGCCGGCGAGCTCGTGTTGCTCGATCGTCCGGAGCGCGCCGTGACGGTCTCCGAAGTGAACCGGATCATGTTTTTCGACAAAGGGAATGCCGAAGGCATTCGCCGGGTGCTTCAGGCGGATGCGCTGTCCCAGGGCTGGAAGGATAAATTGAGCGCCCGGCTGGGCAAGCTGAGCGGGGAGGGATGATATGTTTCGGGAGTGTACGGTCGTCGTTACCGGCGCGGCCGGCGGCATCGGCCGCCATCTGTCCCGGGCCTACGCGGAGCGCGGGGCAAACGTCGTGTTGGGCGATACGGAGGACAGCGGCGGAGCCGAGCTGGCGCGCGACATTGGGGCTTCCGGCGGCAGCGCGGCGTTCGTCGCCGGGGATTTGACCCGTCCGGAGACGGCGGCGGAATGGATGGACGCCGCGATCGCGGCGTTCGGGCGGATCGATATTTTGATCAACAACGCCGGAATCGGCATATGGAAATCGCCTTTGGAATTGGAGCTCGAAGAGTGGGACCGCGTGCTGCAGATTAATTTGCGCGGAACGTTTTTGTGCTCCCGCGAAGCGGCAAAGCGAATGAAGGAAGGCGGAAGGGGCGGCTCCATCGTCAACATTTGCTCCACGCGCCATGCGATGTCCGAAGCGAATTCGGAAGCTTACGCCGCCTCCAAAGGGGGGATCGCGTCGCTGACCCATGCGCTGGCCGTTTCGCTGGGACCCGACCGGATTCGCGTCAACGCCGTCAGCCCGGGCTGGATCGAAACCGGCGATTACGCGGCTCTGCGCGAACGGGATCATGAGCAGCATCCGGCCGGGCGGGTCGGAACGCCGGACGACATCGTCCGGGCTTGCTTTTATTTGACCGATCCGGCCAACGACTTCGTGACCGGCATCAATTTGACCGTCGACGGCGGGATGACGCGGAAAATGATTTACGAGCCGTAAAAAGGCGAAACGCGAGCGAGTTGCGCGGAAAGCAGGCAGCGGCGCGCAAGAAGGAGGAACCCGAAGTTGAACGAAACGTTATCCCTGCTGATGAACCACCGTTCGATACGCCAGTTTGCAAGCGATCCGATCGGCGAGGACAAGCTCCATGCCATCGTCGCGGCCGGCCAGATGGCTTCCAGCTCGAGCAACGTTCAGGCATACAGCGTCATTGCCGTCACCGAGCCCGGGCTGAAGCGCCGCCTGGCGGAGCTTGCCGGCAATCAGGCGTACGTCGAGCAGTGTCCGGCGTTTCTCGTCTGGTGCGCCGATTTGCACCGGCTTCATTATTGCGCCGAGCTTCACGCTCCGGGCGAGGCGACGTTCGAGGATTCGGCCGAGAACCTGCTGGTCGCGACGATCGACGCCGCGCTGGCGGCGCAAAACGCGGCGGTGGCTGCCGAATCGCTCGGGCTCGGCATCGTCTATATAGGCGGCATCCGCAATCGGATAGCGGAAGTGTCCGAGCTGCTCGGGCTTCCCGATCGGGTATACCCGGCATTCGGCATGTGCGTGGGCGTTCCCGCCCAAGAGCCGATGCTCCGGCCGCGTTTGCCGCTCGAGGCCGTCCTGCACCGCAACCGGTATGACGCGGGCAAAACGGCCGGGCAAGTGGAACGCTATGACGAAACGATGTCGGCTTATTTGCGGGAGCGGACGGGAGGCCGGCAGGATACGCCCTGGTCCAAGCAGATGGCGGACCGGCTCGCGAAGCCGACCCGGATGCATATGAAGCCGTTTCTGGAAGAGAAGGGATTTTTGCGACAATAACGGGGATAGACCGGGTTTGCCGTTCGCTGCGGGTCGGAATTTTTCTCTAGGCTAAGAGGTTTGGCGAACGATTTCGACCTGAACGGATAGAAGCTTCGTCGAGGCGCGCGGTGCGGCTTTCGGCCTCAATCGGAGCGTCGGCTCAAGCAAAACCTGCAAGTTCGCAGGAATTTTCCTCAGCCGGTCGAATTGCTTAAAGAGAATGCCGCATCCCCGGCTCTCAGCTTTGAGCAAGCCGCCGGCCTCAAGCTTCCGGCTTCGGGTCCCGCATGCCGAACGCACTCAGAAGCGCCAGGGCGCTCATCAAGGCGCCGTACAGGAACAGGTTGGCGATGCCGCCCGGCACGTCGTCGCCCGCGCGGCTCAGCAAACCGCCCATAATTGTCACCCCGACGGACGTGCCGATGTTGCGGACGAACATTTGCAGCGACGTGGATATCCCTTTGTCGTGAGGGCCGACGAACTGCTGCGCCCCGATCGTCGTGACCGTGAACAGCAGTCCGTAAGCGATCCCCTGCACGGTCATCGCGGTCGTCACGTAGGCAAAGCCGGCGCCTTCGCGAAGAAACAGCAGCATGACGCCGGAGACGACCAGAATCGCGTTGCCGATCACGATCAGGCGGCTGTAGCCGTACTTCAGCACCCATTTCCCGGCGGGGACCGCGGTCAGCATCCAGCCGGCGGACATTCCGAGCAGCGACAGTCCGCTGACAAAGATCGAATAGCCTTCGTCCTGCAGAAACAGCGGGACGAAGCTGGACGTGCCGAACAGAGCCGCGCAGGCGAGCAGAAGGTTGAAGGCCATCCACCGGATCGGCCTGATTTTGAACAAGGACAGCGGAACGACCGGAGACGGGTGCTTGCGCTCGAAGAAGAAAAACCAGGCCAGAAACCCGAGGCCGCAAACGGCGAAAACGAGCGCGAGGCTTGCCGGCTCGACGACCGTAACCGACAGCAGCAGGCTGACTCCGAGCGTAAACAACGCCGCGCCATAGACGTCGACGGACGCGCGTTTCGGCACGTAGCCTTCCTTGTAGGCGAACAGCAGCGCCCATGCGATCAGGCAAAGCGGAATGTTGATCCAAAAAATCCATCTCCAGCCGACGGTTTCCACGAACAGGCTGCCGACGAGCGGCGCGAGCACCGCAGACAATCCCCACATGCCCGTAAACAAAGCCTGAATTTTGCCGCGTTTCTCGACCGGGTACAAATCGCCGGCGATAATCATCGGAATCGGCGTAATCAGTCCGGCACCGATTCCTTGCACCGCCCGGTACAACACGAGCGACAGCATGCTGTCGGCGAAGCCGCAAAGCAGCGAACCGGCCAAAAAGACGAACAAGCCTACGCTATAGACCGTCTTGCGGCCGAACATATCCGAGATGCGGCCGGCAATCGGCGTCAACACGGTGCAGAAAATCATGTAAGAAGTAAAGGACCAGGCATAAAAGCTCATTCCGCCAAGCTCGTCGGCAATGGTCGGCATCGTCGTATTCGTAATCGTCGAATCCATCGAGGAAACGAGCATGGCGATGACTACGCTGGTCATGGCGGCCGTGCGGCTGGCGGGCCGGACGGTCGCCGAGCTGGTCGACATTTCCATTCCACTCCTTGCGGCAAACTATCAAATGTAGCTATTATAACAGTCCGGTATAGGTTAAGGAAGATGAACGCGGCGTTACGCCAAAAAATAAAGCGCTCCCTTTCTGGTTCCGACAGAAGCCGGGCAAGCAAAAAGATGCGATGCGGACCATAAAGATTTAATAAGTTGAATAAGGAGCGGCTAAAAGGAGGCGCTGACAAATGCCATACGTGCTGCGGAATCGCGTTAACGGAGAATTGTTGTCGCATGTGCGTCCGGGCGGGGAAGAAACCGCGCGATTGATGCTGTGGAGCGTTTTGCCGAATGAAGACGAGAAGCTGGAAGGACTGGAACGTTCGGGGAAAATCGCCCTGCTGCCGGAGAATAACGCGAGCAAGGGAAGGCATGCGGCCGAGTGGGAATTGGTGCAGGAAATCGGCCGTTGGCAGCCCGTCGAGCTGCGGGAGGAGCAAACGAAGCTTGCCGATGCGCTGCTGCTTGCCCGCAAGGGAAGAAGCGTGTATATGCGGAATGACGAACTTGTCGCCGAATAGGACGGCCGCCGAAAACATAATGCGGACGCCCTGGATATCCAGGGCGCCCGGGAACGAACGGGTCAAAGGCCATTCATGATCGTGTCGCGAAAAATAGTTAACGGGGTTAATGTTTTCGTTCCCAAGTCGCCCGCGAACACGGCGGCGATGTCGGCCTCGGGGACCAGGATCAGAAATTGTCCCGCGAAGCCTTGCGCGAACACGACGCGCGGACGGGTCTCTTGCTTGGCGCCGTCGGCGTCGATCCACCAATGATACCCGTACAAACCGTGCCGGCCCGTGGCGGGCAGGCGGGGAAGGGTGGACGTCTCGATCCACTCCCTTGAAACGACGAAGTCCCCTTGCCAGCATCCGCCGGCAAGCAGCAATTGTCCGATTTTCAGCAAGTCCGCCGGACGGAGCTTAAGGCCGAACCCGCCGATCGAAATGCCTTGGCGATCGGACGGCCAATCCCAGTCGTCGATGCCGAGCGGAGCGAACAAATGCCGGCCGGCATAGGCGGACGCCGTCATGCCCGTCGCTTTCTGGAGGACGGCGCTCAGCAGATGGGAGCATCCCGAATTGTAAATCATTTTTTTTCCGGGAGGGTCCGTCATTTTCGCGTCGAGAACGAAGCGGATCCAGTCCGTCTCATGCTCCCCCGGCGGCGGAAGGCTTCCCCACGCTCCGGCTTCCTTCCACTCCATGCCCGGCGACATGGACAGCAAATGCTCGAGCGTAATCGCCCTTTTATCGGGCGGGACGCCGTCGACGAAGTCGGAGAGTAGGGCGCCCAACGAAGGAAGCTCGCCCCGCTTTAGCGCGATGCCGATCAGCAGGGACAGCACGCTTTTGGTGACGGAATTGACTTTATGCGGCTCCCGCTCGAATTCGGGTTTGCGGTAATGCCGGTAAACGAGACGCCGATTCCGCAGCACGAGACAGGCATCGATTTTGACTTGGCGGATCCGGTAGTCCAGCTCGTCCAGCGCCGTCGGGCGCAGCGAATACATGTTGCCCATTCATCCCCCGCCTTGATTACAGGATTAAATCGCGAAAAGACGCCGGGCGTCCTGTCGGCTTGCGGTTAAACGTACATTCTTTTTTAATAATAGCTTATCGTTGGCATCACGTCCGTCTTTTTATGCTATAATGAGAGACAATGTACGCTTGCATCTGCAGCACTGCGGGAGGGAACAACTGATGATTCGGCGTTTTGTCATCGAGGCGGTCATGCTGGCCACGTACGGCCAACTGCTTCTGCCGAAACGTCCTGTCGAATACAGGATTCCATATTCAACGGTTATGGAGCTGTACGATATGAAGGACAGCCCGGAGCCGATCATGCCGGAGCCGGGAGACGACGAGTACGTCAAGGCCAGAATCGAAGAAATGATAAGCTATTTCGAAGATCCGTTCAACCGGAAAAAGCTCGAGCGAGCGCTGGTCGCGCCGTGGCGGGAAAGTCCGCCCCTGCCGATCAACGAGCACGTCACGCTCATTGTCGTCAACGCGGTGGAAAACATGCAATACGGAGAAATGCTGGACCCGATCGAAACCGAGCTCGTCCTAACTTCGTTGCGCTTGCAATGTCCGATTTTATCGGATCAGATCGAGTTTCAGGACAAAGTCATCCAGAACAGCATTCCGGTGCTGCTTTACGATATCGACGACTTTGAATTCGCGCTCGAGGAAGACGTTCCGAGTCCCGACGGAACTTTCAAATAAAGCGGGTATCCAGGAAGCTGCCGAAAGTTCCGGCGGCTTTTTTTTCGTTTCTAACCGTTTGTGTTCCACCGGCCGGAAGTATGATAAAATAAAGCGGATTCGATCTCAATTTGAGGAGGAACTCTCGTGCTGGTTTCGACGACGAATAGCGTGGAAGGTCACCGCATTACGAGTTATTACGGTCTTGTTACGGGCGAGGCGATTTTGGGCGCCAACATCGTCCGCGATTTTTTGGCTTCGATCACCGATGTGATCGGGGGCCGTTCGGGTACATACGAAAATAAATTGAAGGAAGCCCGCGACACGGCGATTTCCGAAATGGTGGCGGACGCCCAGCGGATGGGCGCGAACGCGATCGTCGGCGTCGATCTCGATTACGAGGTGATCCGCGACGGCATGCTGATGGTGACGGTCAGCGGAACCGCCGTGCTGGTGGAATAAGACGGAACAGGTCGGGGCGAAGGCGAACGGAGGCCGGGAACGGCCGCAGCCCGCGCATTAATTTCGCAGCGCAAGCAAATACTGGGACAAGACTTAGCGAAAAAGGCGGGTGCTTGTCCCATGTGTCAACGGTTTTCCTTAACGGCCGAATTGCCGGAGCTGAGCGCGAAATTCGGCATCGGCAGGGTGGAGAGCGAATATCGTCCGCGTTACAATATTTCGCCGACCCAGACGATCCCGATTATCGTCGAGGACGGCAGCGAGCGCGTGCTGTTCGACGCCAGGTGGGGCTTCATTCCCTACTGGTCCAAAGACGCCGTCAACGCGGACGGCCGGTCCGTCGGCGACCGGTCGATTTTCAAGCGCATCGTCAACAAACAGCGGTGCGTCATCCCGTGCAGCGGCTTCTACGGCTGGATGACAAGCGGAAAAGTGCGCCAGCCGGTCCGGTTCGTGTTTCGCGATCGGCGAACGTTCGCGGTTCCGGGATTTTACGAGGTGTGGCCGCGCGTTTACGAAGCCGAAATCCGCGCCTGCACGATGGTGACGACGGCGGCGAGCGGCATCGTGCAAGGCTATGCCGACCGGATGCCGGCATTGCTGGACGAAGACGGCATCGACGCATGGCTGAGCGAAGGGAACGTCGAGTACCGCAAGGTGTTTTCGGCGGTGCGGGAATTGTCCGAACGGGACTTGGACATGTATCCCGTAGGCGCTTTCGTGAACGATGCGGCGAACGAATCGCCGGCCTGCGCGGAGCCGATCCAGGCGGCGTTCGCGGCATTGCGCAGATGAATGACGAAGAGCCCCCGCAACGATCGTCCGCGCGGGGGCTCTTCATTGGCGAAGGGGAGAGAATGTTGGACAAGACCGTAAAGGTCGTTTTGTTGTCCGGCTTTTTGGGCAGCGGGAAAACGACGCTCCTGAAACGCCTGGTCGACGAGGCCGAAGCTAAGGGGCTGAGATCGGCCGTACTGATGAACGAGGCGGGGGACGTCAATTTGGACGGGCTGGCCGTGGACGCCTCCATCCCGATGGCGGAAATGCTCGGCGGCTGCATATGCTGCACGATACGCGCCGATGTCGGCGTGGAGCTGATGCAGCTCGCGAAGACGCACCGCCCGGATATCGTCTGGATCGAATCGACCGGCATCGCGCATCCGCTGGAAATTATGGATGCCGTATCGGACGCCTCCATGTACGAGAAAATCGAGCTTGCCGCTGTCGCGACGGTCGCGGATGCGCGTCATTTGCTGGACCGGGTTCGCATCGGCGGCGGCAAAACGCTGAAGCTGATGATCGAGCAAATTCGCGCCTCGACGCTGCTCGTGCTGAACAAGACGGATCTGATCGGCGAAGCGGAGCGGCTCGAACTGATCGATTGGCTTCGGGGCTGGAACGCGGATGCGGAAATCGTGCCGGCCGTCCGCTGCGATCTCGGGTTTTCGTTTATCGAAAAAGGACTCGGGGAAGGCGGGCGGGCGCACGGGCCGAATCCCGGCAAAGGCGGGGGCGCCGATCGGGACGAGCCCGAACGGGAACCCGGCCAACGCGAGCAGGACAGCGAGCATGACCTCACGCACGAACATGACCACGAGCACAAGCACGACCGCGATCATGCGCACGTTCACCATCATATCGGAGCGGCAACCTGTTATTTGGACGGACCGCTGGACAGCCATGCCTTCGAAAGCTGGCTTCGGGCGTTGCCCGACAACATTTACCGCGCCAAGGGAATCGTCACGTTTCGCGACACCGCCAGCCGGTTTTTATTTCAGTATGCGTACCGCGAGCTTGATTTTATGCGGATCACGCCGCAAAAGACGGTCCACGACGTGGCCGTCTTCATCGGCGAGGATATTCCGAAACGGGAGCTCGAACGGGAGCTTCGCCGTTTGGTCGAATCCTCGGGCGCATAAATGGTTAGCGTCGGCGGCTCGGCGTTCGGTTACAGGACGCGTCTTGCCGTCGTGTAGTGGTCGTCCCACCAGCCGGAATTCAGGTTCGAAATCGTCACGCCGGGCGAGCCGTACGTGTGCATAATTTTGCCGTTGCCGATATAGATGGCGACGTGGTGAACCGGCGAATAGAAGAAGACGAGGTCGCCGGGCTTCAAGTTGCTGCGGGAGACATATTTGCCGACCTTGGACTGCGCGTTGGACGTGCGCGGCAGCGTGATTCCTTGCAGGCCGTACAAGTACTTGGTGAACGACGAGCAGTCGAAGGAGCTCGTATTTCCGACTTTGGCGCCGAACTTGTACTTGACGCCGAGATATTGCTTGCCTTTGGAAATAATCTTGCTTGCCTTGCTCGTGGACGATACCGTCGCCGCGCTGGCTTTGGCGGGCGCCGCTTCGAGCGCTCCGGTGAACATCACCGAAAGGGCGATGCCGGTAGCGGCAATCGTTTTGAAAATCGCTTTATTCGTCATCATAGAGGGAACCTCCTGAGTCGTTGTTGTTTTGGACATGCTCCACTATATCACGTATTTCTTAACCACCATTTCCCTCTAAGAGATTCGAAGCTTGGCAGGACTGGATGAAACTCGGTTCATGAGAAAAACATAAGAAAATTTTCATTTTTGCCTGAAAATAAAAAAAGAAAGGGGGAGACCCTATGGAAGTCGAAATCATCGGCGCGGAATTGAAGCACGATGAAGTGCAGGGGTACGTGGGGCAGGTCCGCTTTTCCGTAAAAGGGCACAAGCAGCCGTACGAAATGACGCTGCAGAGCGACAAGGGAAGCGAGTGGAGTTATTCGCTGCTGTTTTTGAACGAGTCGGGGGACGAGGACGAAATCGTGGCGGTGGAGGACGAAATCGACCGCAACGACGAGTTGTTCGAGCGGCTCGTGGCGGCGGCCCAGGATGCCATGGCTTAACGGCTTTAAACGAAACCGGCCGCAGTCCGCGCTCCGTAACGGAGCCCGAACTGCGGCCGGCGACAAAAGCTTCGATTATTTGACGACCAGGACCGGAATTTTCGCGTGTTGGACGACGTTATGGCTGACGCTCCCCAGCACGAATTCGCGAATGGCGCCGAGTCCGCGGCTGCCGGTTACGATCAGATCGACCCCGTTTTGCTCGGCGAAATCGAGAAGGGTGCGCGATGGATCGCCTTGCAGCAGGTGATATTCGGCGGAAACGGCGTCGCCCGCGATTTCTTTCGCCGCTTCGAGCCGCCGGTACGACTCCTCTTCGTATTGCTCGGCCCAGGTTGGCGGAGCGGTGATGAGCATGTCTCCGGAATTCATGATCGGAAGCCTGTAGACGTGTACGACCGACAATTTGGAGCTTGCGGCTTTTGCCAATTCGATGGCATGCTCCAACGCTTTGCGGGAAAGATTCGACCCGTCGAATGCGGCTAAAATGTGAGTGTAGCCCATCGCAAACACCTCGTCGCTGGATTGGATTTTATGGCCTGCCTCTATATTAAACCACTTAAAATGAAAACGAAACGCAAAACGGGAGGACCCGCCTCCATTTCTCAAAAAATTCGCACAATTTTCTTCGAATATTCGGTTGATTTCCTGCGATTGGTAAGATAAAATAATTGATCCGTGTTCAAAGTCGCAGGGAGGGTCGAACATGTCGTCGGAATCGAGATTCATGGAAGAAGAGAAACGGCTTCGGGAAGTCCGCGGCCAAATCAGGGAACAGCTTAACGCCATCGGTCCGAAATATACGGGCAACGACTACACCGAGCAGGTGCTGGACGCGCACCGACAGGAACGCAAGGCGCGGCTGACCGTCAGCGATCGGGAACCTTACTTCGGGCGGCTCGATTTTCGCGAGGAAGGAAAGGACGGCCCGTTGCCGATCTACATCGGCAAATTCGGCGTCAGCGACGAAAAGACGCAGCAGCCGCTCGTCATCGATTGGCGGGCGCCGGTTTCCAGTCTGTTCTATTCGTTCGCCGGCGGCGATCCGCGGTTCAATACGAGTCGCCCGAAGGAACGATCGGCGGAACGGTTTCGTTGAAACGGAATTTGCTTATTCGCGAAGGCGAACTGCAGCGAGTCGTCGACAGCTATGCCGAAGGCCGGGACTTGGGCGGAGTGACGGACGAGTTTTTGCTGCATCGGCTAGGAGAAAGCAAGGACAACCGGCTGCGGGATATCGTATCGACGATCCAGCAGGAACAGGACGCCATTATTCGTACGGAAAAAAATAATCCGGCTCAAGCTGCTTTACCGCGGCAGGCTGACTCCGCTGATCGGGCCGGGTGAGGAATAGCCCGCGATTTGCTATAATCTTCTAGCGGATGATATCGATCAAAGGGGCCTAGTAACGATGAATTGGAGAATGCTGCTCTTTGCCGGCGGAATGCTGGCTGCCGTCGCTCTCGTCAATTTTTACATCGGGTGGCATTTATCGCTCTGGATCGCGGCGCTTTGGCCGGCGTTCGGCGAGGCGTCCGGATGGGCGACGGCCGCGTATTGGGCCGTCTTTTACGCGGTCGCCTTGTCCTATCTGGGCGCGCGGCTGCCGATTCGCCCGCGCTTCGTCGGCCGCGGGCTCAAAGTCGTCGGCTCCTACTACTTCGCCGTGATGGAATTTTCGCTCCTGCTGCTGCCGATCGCCGATCTCGGGGCGGCGGTTTTGCTTCTGGCGGACCGGTACGATCCGGCGTACGCGGCGTACGCCGGCACGGCGGTCTCCGCCGCGCTCGCGGCGCTGATGGCCAGAGGGTCATGGAACGCCTGGAATCCGATCGTTCGAACGTATGCGATGGAAGTGGACAAAGACGCGGGCGAATACGAAAGCGTGACGGTCGCCGTCGCCTCCGACCTGCACTTGGGCAACATCGTCGGCAACCGGCATCTGGACCGGCTGCTGCGGAAGATGGAGGAGATCAAGCCGGATCTCATCCTGCTGCCGGGCGACGTCATCGACGAAGACATCGAGCCGTTCGTCCGCAACGAAATGGACAAAAGGCTAAGCAGGCTCAAGGCGCCGCTCGGGACGTACGCGGTGCTCGGCAATCACGAGTACTACGGCGGACATATCGAGGAATACGCGCGGAGAATGGGCGAAATCGGCATCCCCGTTCTGCGCGACGAGACGGTGACGGTCGGCGGAGGCATTCAAATCGTCGGCCGGAAGGACAAAACCGCGGAAGCCGGGGGCGGACGGCTGCCCATCGCCCGGTTGACGGAAGGGCTCGACGCGGGAAGGCCGATCCTCGTCATGGATCACCAGCCGTACCAATACGAACAAGCCGCCGCGGCCGGCGTCGACGTGCTCGTATCGGGACATACGCACCGGGGGCAATTCGCTCCGAATCACTTCGTGACGCGCCGGTTGTTCGAATTGGACTGGGGGTATATGCGAAAAGGCAGGATGCACGCGGTCGTCTCATCCGGCTTCGGCACGTGGGGGCCGCCGATTCGGCTTGCCAGCCGATCCGAAATCGTCGAGCTGCGAATCCGCTTTACGGCCGTCAAGTAATAATAATCTGTTTGATTTGAATGTCCCGTTCCCGGGTCAAATCGATAAACCGGCCGTCTACCTGGACGAGCGGATGCTCTTCGTCGTGCGGGTTGCGGTAGACGACGACGCCTACGCTGTCATCGGTCAAGACGACCTGCTGGCCGACGATTTTATTCGTAATGTTCTGAATGAATACCGAGACGATATTCGGATTCAGTTCGCCGAACTGGCCGTTTTTCATCTGGGCGATAATGTCGTAAAACGGCACCGGTTCGTGGTATGGACGCTTGGAGGACATGGCGTGGAAAATATCCGCGACCGCGACGATGGAGCTGAAATAATCGACTTTTCCTTTCGTAAGGCCGAGCGGGTACCCTTTGCCGTCTTCGCGTTCGTGGTGTTGCAGGGCGGCGAGGGCGATGCGGGGATTCAGCCCTTTACGGTCCTTGAGCAGATCGTACCCGTAAATCGTATGTTTTTTGACTTCTTCGTACTCTTCCTTGGTCAACTTGCCGGGCTTGTTCAAAATTTCGGATGAAATCCGGACTTTGCCGATGTCGTGCAGCGTTCCCGCCATCGTCAGCATCGTCAGTTCGGGCCCTTCGATGCCGAGCCATTTGCCGATCAGGGCGGAAAGGATGCCCACCCCGATATTGTGCTGGTATGTATAATCGTCCTTGGCTTTGATCGTTTCGAACAATTCGAATACGTTGCCCGTTTCGGCGGCTTCCTGTACGATCGGGAGAACCTGCTTGCGAAATTCCGCGAGCGGAACGTCCCCGCTCATGCGAACCTCTTCGAACAGCAGCTTGGAAGCGGATACGGAATCGCTTACCAGTTGGGCGCAGCTTTTTTGGGGCGGTTTGGCCGGCGCGACAGCCGATGTGTACACGGACAGCAGATCGATTTTGTGGTTGATCAGCAGCTCTACAACTTCGAGGTTAATCGTCGTATTCGCGGGAACGATCGTAACGCCGTACGCGTTCACGACATCCTGGGTGAGGACTTGGCCTAGCAAGTGATTCACGATTCATCCCCCTTGACCGTCAAATGTAACGCCGCCTATATTTTACCATGTGGAGGGAAGAATTGTCGAATAATATCGAAAATGATACCGAAAAGCGGCGCGGAAACGAAATTTCCGGCGCCGCTTTTCGCGTCGAAGAGGATAGTTGCGGCGCTCAGCCGCGTTCGGGACCGGCAAGCCGGCTGACGGAGCGGCGGACGAGCAGCTGGGACGGAAGAACGATTTTTTTCCACGGTCCGGCCGATTCGCCTTCTTTGATCCGGTCGATCAGCAGCTGCATGCCGAGATAGCCGAACTGGTAGGCTTGCTGCGAGATGACGGTCAGAAACGGATCGATTTCCGCATAGGCGGCCCATTCGTCGAACGAAACGACCGACATGTCGTCGGGCAGCTTGCGGCCGCGGGCGGAGAGGGCGCGAATGACCTCGACGGCGAGCACGTTGTTGCCGGCGATGATCGCCGTAACGTCCGGCCGCAGCCGCCCCAGCCACTCCTCGATTTCCGTCAAGTCGCTGTGCGGCTCGAAGCTCGTCTCCAGCACGTCTTCCTCCTCGTATTCCAAATCGTGCAGTTTCAACGCTTCCCGGTAGCCTTCAAGGCGCTGCCTGGCCGTCGAAGCGGCGAGCGAACCGTTGATCATGGCGATCCGCCGGTGCCCCATGTCGGCCAAATGCCTGACGAGGGTCCGCGCGCCTTCCTTGCTGTCCCCGAGCACGATGTCGCTTTCGACGCCGGGAACCTCGCGGTCGAGCAGCACGAACGGAACGCGATGCTTGCGGAGCGCCTCCAGGTGGGGGAGGGAGGCGTCTCCCGCGGGCGCGACGAGTACGCCGTCCGCTCGCAGCTTCAGGATCGTTTCGATGTAATCCCGTTCCTTGCTCAATTTCTCGTCGCTGTTGCCGAACAGCAGCCGAAAGCCGTGCTTTTGGGCGACGTCCTCGGCGCCGCGCGCAAGCGTCGTGTAGAACGGGTTCGTAATATCGGTAATCAGCAGAAAAAGCATGTTCGTTTGCTGCAGCACGAGACTGCGCGCCATCTGGTTCGGGACGTACCCGAGCTCGTCCATGACGCGCTTTACTTTGGCCCGCGTTTTGTCGCTGATTCGGCCAGTGTTATTGATAACTCTCGAAACCGTCATCGCCGAGACGTTCGCTTTTTCCGCAATGTCATAAATCGTAACCATCGGAACTGCTCCTTCACGGACAAACGGACACAGGAATCGGCCTGACGTCCGCCATGCGGCGGGGCGAAAGGCTTATCCGGAAAAGCCCGGTTGCGTCCAAATGCATAGATCGGTCTTCAACTTTATTTTCATCTTACAAAAAAGGAGCATTGACAGCAAGACAATCCGTTGTTACTTTAGAGTTATCGATAACATAAACTCATGTTTTGGGGAGGCATTTTACATGACGGATTTCAGTTTTCGCTGGAAAAGCGGCTTTCCGAAAATCGGCATTCGCCCGACGATCGACGGAAGGCGCAGAGGCGTGCGCGAGTCGCTCGAAGATCAAACGATGAATATGGCGAAAGCGGTTGCAACCCTGCTGTCCGAACATTTGCGCTACCCGAACGGCCAGCCGGTGGAATGCGTCATCGCGGACGCGACGATCGGCGGCGTGGCGGAAGCGGCGCAGTGCGCAGAGAAATTCGCCCGCGAAGGCGTCGGCGTATCGATCACCGTAACGCCGTGCTGGTGTTACGGCACGGAAACGATGGACACGGATCCGGCCATTCCGAAAGCCGTTTGGGGCTTCAACGGAACGGAGCGTCCCGGCGCCGTTTACTTGGCCGCCATTTTGTCCGCCCATGCGCAGAAAGGGCTGCCGGCCTTCGGCATTTACGGCGAGCAGGTGCAGGATGCCGGAGATACGTCCGTGCCGGATGACGTCAGAGGCAAATTGCTCGCATTCGCCAAGGCGGGACTTGCCGTCGCCTATATGCGGGGCAAATCGTATTTGTCGATGGGCTCCGTGTCGATGGGAATCGCGGGCTCGATCGTGAACGATGCGTTCTTTCAGGAATATCTCGGCATGCGCAACGAATATATCGACATGTCGGAGTTCGTCCGCCGCATGAACGAAAATATTATCGATCCCGCGGAATACGAGAAAGCGTTTGCATGGGTGAAGGAGAACTGCGTCGAAGGTCCCGACAACAATCCGTCCCATCTTCAGCAATCCCGCGAGAAGAAGGATAAGGATTGGGAGACGGTCGTCAAGATGACCCAAATCGCCCGCGACCTGATGATCGGCAATCCGCGGCTGGCCGAGCTCGGCTTCGCCGAGGAGGCGCAAGGCCACAACGCGATCGTGTCGGGCTTCCAGGGGCAGCGTCAGTGGACCGATCACTTCCCGAACGGCGATTTTCTCGAAGCGATGCTGAACTCTTCCTTCGACTGGAACGGCATCCGCGCGCCGTTCATCGTCGCGACCGAAAACGACAGCCTGAACGGCGTCGTCATGCTGTTCGGCCATTTGCTGACGAATACGGCGCAGATTTTCTCCGACGTGCGGACGTACTGGAGCCCGGAATCGGTCGAACGGGTGACCGGCTATCGGCTCGAAGGCGCGGCGGCGGGCGGCATTTTGCACCTGATCAATTCCGGGTCGGCCGCGCTTGACGGCACGGGAGAGCAGTCGAAGGACGGCAAGCCGGCGATGAAGCCGTTCTGGGAAATTTCCGAGGAAGAAGCCGCGAATTGCCTGAAGGCGACCTCGTGGCGCCCGGCGTCAGTCGAATATTTCCGCGGGGGCGGTTATTCCTCCGACTTTCTGACGCGCGGCGGCATGCCGATGACGATGTCGCGCCTCAACATGGTCAAAGGCATCGGACCGGTGCTGCAAATCGCCGAGGGCTACTCGGTCGACCTTCCGCAGCACGTGCACGACACGCTCGACAAGCGGACGGATCCGACGTGGCCGTCGACCTGGTTCGCTCCGATTCTGACCGGGGCGGGCGCGTTCCGCAGCGTGTACGAAGTGATGAACAACTGGGGCGCCAATCACGGTTCGGTCAGCTTCGGCCATATCGGCGCGGACCTGATCACGCTCGCCTCCATGCTGCGGATCCCGGTCAGCATGCACAACGTCGCCGAGGAGCGCATCTTCCGCCCGCGGGCCTGGGGCCTGTTCGGCACGGCGGATTCGGAAGGCGCCGACTACCGCGCCTGCTCCAATTTCGGTCCGCTGTATAAATAAACGCATCGGAGGAACTTATGAGCGTCACGGACATTCGCAACGAACTGTGCAAATACGCGCGCAAAACGGTCGCGAACAAGCTGGTCGTCGGCCCCGGCGGCAATATCAGCGCGCGCTTCGAAGGTAAGATGTATTTGTCTCCGAGCGGCTTCGCGCTGGACGAAATCGCGCCGGAGCAGTGGGTAGAGGTGGACATCGCGACGGGCGACATCGCGGACATCGGCCTCAGGCCGTCGTCCGAAGTGCTGATGCACCTGTACGCGTACCGGCAAAATCCCCAAATCGGCGCCATCGTGCATACGCACCCGCCTTACTGCATCGCGTTCACGCTGGTGGAGCGGGAGCTGCCGGTCATGTTTCCCGACCAGGCCGCCTTGGTCGGAACGACCGCCTACGTGCCTTACGTGCTGCCGACGACGGATAAGCTGGCCGACGCGGTCGTCGCCAAGGTCGACGACTACAGCACGATTCTGCTCGGCAACCACGGGCTGGTGACGACCGGACGGAATTTGCGCGAAGCGTACTACCGGACGGAGGTCGTCGAGGAAAGCGCCAAAATCTATCTGATTTCAAGCGCCATCCGCGAGCCGAAGGCATTGACGGATGAGGAGTACAAGGAAATCGCGTCGCTCGAAAGCGAAGCGTACCGGATCGAATTGCTGCAGAAAATGAAATGACGGCCGACTGCGGCATATCCTGACGGGAGAGATGGACATGACAGCAGATTTTGAGAAGGCGGGGCTGCCGGAGGACGGCGCGGCGTCCGGACGGCCGGGGCCGAAAGCGACCGCGCTCGCCTTCGACCTCGGCGCGGGCAGCGGAAGGGCTTTGGTCGGAACGCTCGAAGCCGGGGAAGACGGGGCGGAGGCGCTCCGGGTGACGGAAATTCACCGTTTTCCGAACGAAGCGATTCGCATCGGCGAGCACCTGCACTGGGATATTCTGCGGCTTTTTCAGGAGATCAAGACGGGCATCCGGTTGGCGTTCCGGGACGGCTTTCGGCCGGAGACGCTGGGCATCGATACGTGGGGCGTCGACTTCGGGCTGCTCGACGCGAACGGCGAGCTGCTCGGAAATCCGTATCATTACCGCGACCCGCAGACGCAGGGCCTGATCGAGGAAGTCGTCTCGCTGATCGGCAAGGAGGAATTGTTCCGCCAGGGCGGGCTGCAATTCATGCCGTTCAACACCGTATACCAGCTTTACGCGATGAGCAAAGCCCGTTCGCCCAAGCTCGAAGCGGCCGAAACGCTGCTGCTCACGCCGGATTTGCTGCTCTACTGGCTGACGGGCGTCCGGATCTGCGAATTTACGATGGCGACGACGACGCAGCTGTTCCTCCCGCGGGAGCAGCGCTGGAACGTCGAGCTCATGCGCCGGCTCGGCATTCCGGAGCGCATTTTCCTTGCGCCGGTGCCGCCGGGCACGCGGGCGGGACGGCTGACCCCCGCGGTGAGCGAGGAGCTCGGCGTTCCCGCGATCGAGGCGATCGCCGTCGGCACGCACGATACGGAATCGGCGGTTGCCGCCGTTCCGGCAGGAGACGGGCCGTTCGCCTATATCGTGTGCGGAACGTGGTCGCTGCTCGGCACGGAGCTGGCCGAGCCGCTGCTCTCCGCCCGGACGATGGAGCTGGAGTTTTCCAACGAAGGCGGAGCGGGCGGCACGTACCAGCTGCTCAAAAACATTATGGGCTTGTGGATTTTGCAGGAATGCAAGCGCGAATGGGAAGAGGAAGGGAGCCGGACGACGTATCCGGAGCTGGTCGAAGCGGCCCGAAATGCCGAACCGTTTCGCAGCCTGATCGATCCGGACGACGCCGTCTTCTACGCGCCTCCCGATATGAACGAGGCCGTTCGCGATTTTTGCCGGACGACCGGACAGCCGGTTCCGCGAACGCCCGGGGAGACGGCGCGCTGCATTCTGGAAAGCCTGGCCATGCGCTACAGACAGGTGCTGGAACAGGCGGAGAGCTTGACCGGCGAATCGTATGCCGGCCTGCACATGGTCGGCGGCGGCATCCAGAACGAGCTTCTGTGCCAGTTCGCCGCGGACGCTCTCGGGCGGCCGGTTTGGGCCGGCCCGGTCGAAGCGAGCGCGATCGGCAACATGCTGCTGCAATTCATCGCGACGGGCAAATGCGCGAATTTGCGGGAAGCGCGGAGGCTTTCGGCCCGCTCGTTCCCGGTGCGGGTTTACGATCCGCAACGCGCCGAGCAATGGAACGCGGCCTATGAGCGGTATACGGCTCTGCAAGCGCCGCGGGCGTGACGATTGCCGTTCGCCCCGCCGAGACTCGCCGTTTTGGATCGGGCTTCCCGTTAACGAAAAGAAGGGGTTGTCTCCCGAGTCGCCGAAGCGACCCGTGACAACCCCCTCTTCTATTGACCGGAACGCCAACCGTTTCAGAGGGCGCGTTCGGCGAAATAATCCGCCAGTCCGTCGGCGATCGCTTTGACGGCGTTTCGCTGGTAGCTGTCCGTGCGCACGATTTCCTCGTCGTTCGGGTTGGAGAGAAACCCAAGCTCCAGCAGGGCGGCGGGGCGGTCGTTCTCGCGCAGCACGTGGTAATTGCCGAACGAAACGCCGTTGTTTTTCAAGCCGATGCCGTTCCCGAGGCGGTCGGCGATCGAGCGGGCGAGACGCTCGTCCTTGTCCGCATAATAAAAAGCGAGAGTTCCCGACGTCTTTTTTTGCGATGAATTATAGTGAATGCTGACAAAAGCATCCGCCTTGTTCGATTCGCTAACCGCGACTCGCTCCGACAGCTTCGGATTGCTGTCGTTCGACGTCCGCGTCATCAACACCTTCGCCCCGCGGGCGGCAAGCTCGTCCCGAAGCAGCTTGGCCGTCGTCAAGTTAAGCTCTTTCTCCACCGTTTCAAGCGTCGTGCCGATCATTCCGGGATCGCCGCCGCCATGGCCGGGATCGACGACGATCAGCTTGCCGCCGAGCTTGCCTCCGCCGCCGGCCGAAACGGTTGTCGGGGCGGCCTTCGGCGACGATCCGTCTCCGAGCTCGACGTAATCCTGCGATACCCAGCCGGAAGCTTGTCCGGACAGCCGGATGTTCAGCCAGCCGTCCTCGGCCGCAAGAACGGTCACGGCGTCTCCTAACGTCAGCCCGGCAATGACGGGATAGGACGTTCCCGGCCCTTCGCGAACCCGCAGCGAGTCGGCCGTTACCGTCCCTTGCCGCGCCTTGCCTTCCGTGCCTTCGGAGGAGGAGGCTTGCGACGTCTTTCCTTCCGCGGCGGCTCCGTCCGCCTTTTTCAAAAAATATCCCGCAGCCCAGCCCTCGATCTTGCCGGTCTCGATCCGGTACCATCCGTACGCTTCTTCCGTCACCTCGACCCGATCGCCCCGATTGGCGATGCCGACGATTTCGGCGTCCTTGTCCGCTTCGCCGCGAATGTTCAGGTTGTCGGCAAACACGATATATTCGCCCGCAACGTTCGCTTCTGCCGTTCGGAAGGCGGGGAGCATCAGCAGGAGGCAGAAAATGGCGATTCCCCAATATGTTTTTCGCATCAGCATCTCCTTGGTCGGTAAAATATAGTAGATTCGAAGTGCCAGATACATAGAGTATACCAGAGGAGCGCCATGTCTCGTTACCTCCTAAACTCCTGTTTTTATCCTGAAAATAATTGAAAGATTAGAGGCAAGCGGGCTTCTGGAGCAAATCGGAACGTTTACGTGCTTCGCCTTGCGAAAAAGTTTTGGGGAAAATTGGGGTAGAGGAGGGGGCGCTCAAGCGGAGGGAGCCTATGTTGGAATTTGTCCAATTAAGGGAGCGGAAAACGGGGTAACCGTTATCCAGAGTGGATTTTATCCAACGAAAAGCTTGGAATTCAGGTGAAAACGCCGATAAGGTCTCGCCAGATTGGACAAAATCCAACGAAGATGACGTATTTCGTGAAAAAGCCGGTTTTGATTGGACAAATTCCAACCAAGCTCCGCCAAACCCGGCACAACCCCTCTCGATCCGAACAACGCCGCACAACCCCGCACAACCCCGCACAACCCCGCACAATCAATCCCTCGGTTAGCTGCCGAAGCAAACGTTGCCGGAACGGATTTCAGCTATATATGTTACACTAATAAAATTATATATTGTGTCATAAATCGAAATATGTTATATCATATAAGAGAATAACCGTCCCGGGGAAGGAGAGGGAGCAAATCGAATTGACGTCAAGACAGCTGGAGATCGTCGAACTGGTCACCCGGCACGCTCCGATCACGGGAGAGCAAATTGCGGAGCTGCTCGGCGTCAGCCGACCGACGATTCGTTCCGATCTGTCCGTTCTGGTCATGCTCGGTCTCGTCGACGCCAAGCCGAAGGTCGGCTATTTTTTGGGCACGGCGGCGAAGCGGGAGCGGGGAGCCCAAGCCTCGTTCTTAAAATGGAAAGTAAAGGACCGGATGAGCCGGCCGGTCGTCATCCGCGACAACACGACGGTCAACGACGCCGTCATCAGCTTGTTCGTGGAAAATGTCGGGAGCCTGATGGTGATCGACGAGCAAGATACGCTCGTCGGCATGGTGTCGCCCAAAGATCTGCTCAAGTTCGCGATCGGCAACGCCAATGCCCCGACGATTCCGATCCGGATGGTGATGACGAAATTCGCGCAGCTCGTGACGGTCTCTCCCGAAGAGACGGTGCTCGAAGCCGCCCGAAAAATGATCGACCGCCAGGTCAATTGCTTGCCCGTCGTGCGGGCGAAGGACGGCGAAAGCGAAGGCGGCGGGCTGGAAGTGATCGGCCGGATTACGAAAACGAATATTACGCAGGCGATGGTCGAAATGGCCTCGGATCTTTAATCGGGTAGGGGGGAGAAGCGGTTGGCGCTGGACAGCCAAAAAATGATTTACGCCTGCTCGGATGCGCTGGGGGAAACGGCGGAAGCGGTCGCCAAGGCGACCGTTCGCCAATTCGCCACCGAAAGCGTGAAAATCAAGCGCTACGGCGGCATCAAGCATGAGGACGAAGTGAAGGGCATCATTCGCGAGGCGGCTCGAACCGGCGGCTTTATCGCCTATACGCTCGTGCAGCCCGAATTGCGCGAGACGATGAGGGAGGAAGCGATCCGGGCGGGCGTCAAAGCGATCGACGTGATGGGGCCGATGATGCAGGCTTTTATCGATACGTTTAACGATTCCCCCAAATATCAGCCCGGCTTGCTTCATGAAATGGACGATCATTATTATCGCAAAATCGAAGCGATCGAGTTTGCGGTCCGCTACGACGACGGGAAGGACGTGCGGGGACTGCAGCAGGCGCAGGTCGTGCTGGTCGGCGTTTCCCGCACCTCCAAGACGCCGCTTAGCATCTTTCTTGCGCATAAGGGCATCCGAACCGCAAACTATCCGATCACGCCGGAAGTGAAGCCTCCGGACGAATTGTTCGCGCCCGGCGACCGGCTGATCGTCGGCCTTACGATGAATCCCGAACGGCTGCTGAAAATCAGGACGGAACGGCTGCGGGCGCTCGGCCTGCCGGTGCACGCCCATTACGCTTCGCTGGATCGAATCGAACGGGAGCTGGCGTTCGCCGCGGCCTTGATGGAGCGTCTCGGCTGTCCGGTCATCGACGTGACCGAAAAGGCGATCGAAGAGACGGCCGGCCTTATTATGGAACGATTATCGGATAACGGATAACGGATACGGGGGGGTAAACGATGGAACGAGAACTGGCATTGGAAATCGTGCGCGTCACGGAGCTGGCCGCGCTTGCCTCCGCTCCCTGGATGGGGCGAGGCGATAAAAACGGGGCGGACGGCGCGGCGACCGCCGCGATGCGGGCGATGTTCGACACGGTGTCCGTCCGCGGCACGGTCGTCATCGGCGAAGGTGAGATGGACGAAGCGCCGATGCTCTATATCGGCGAGGAAGTCGGCAGCATGAACGGTCCCGAGGTCGACGTGGCGGTGGACCCGCTCGAAGGCACCGAAATCGTCGCGAAGGGCCTCAACAACGCGATGTCGGTCATCGCCGTCGCCAACAAGGGGCAATTGCTGCACGCCCCGGACATGTATATGGAAAAGCTGGCCGTAGGCCCGGAACTGGTAGGCAAGCTCAGCCTGAGCGACCCGATCGAAACGACGCTGCACAAGGCGGCCGCCGCCTTGGACAAGAAGGTGTCGGAGCTAACGGTCATGCTTCTCGACCGGCCGCGTCACGAGTCGCTCGTAAAGGCGCTGCGCAAAGTCGGCTTGCGGATCAAGTTTCTGTCGGACGGGGACGTGGCGGGAGCGATGGCCCCGGCGTTTCCCGAAGCCGGCATCGACTTGTACGTCGGGTCTGGAGGCGCGCCGGAGGGCGTGCTCGCCGCCGCGGCGCTGAAATGTTTGGGAGGCGAGCTGCAGGGAAGGCTGATGCCCGCCGACGGAAACGAATACGAGCGCTGCGTCCAAATGGGCATCGAAAATCCGTACCGGATTTTGACGATGGAGGATATGGTCGGCAGCGAAGACGTGATCTTCGCGGCGACCGGCGTCACGCCGGGCGAGTTTCTCGGCGGCGTGCGCTACATTTCGGGCGAAAGGGCCGAAACGCATTCGATCGTCATGCGCGCGAAGACGCGAACGATCCGTTTCGTCCGCTCTCTCCATTATTTGCCGAACAAGTCGCTGTTGGCGGCCATTCGATAAGCAAAGGACTCCGCAACCCGCTTGCCTTCGAATCGCCGATCGCAAAGAAGCCGTTCCCTTGACATGGAAGCTGCCGCGGTTCATCCGGGCAGCCTGAAAAGGGCGGCTTCTTTGCGCTGTCCGGTTTTCGCGGGAAAAGCCGGCGCGTGGCTTTAAAACGGCAAAGAGACCGAGGCGAAGGTTGAGAAGCTTCCTTCGGCCGGTCTCCTTGCCGTCAGTTTTCGAACTTGTATCCGACTCCCCAAACCGTTTTGATATGCTGCGGTTCTTTCGGATTGAGTTCCAGCTTTTTTCTTAAATTCGTAATATGGACGTCCATCGCCCGTTCATTGACGAAAGAATCGATCCCCCGGACGGCGTTGAGCAATTCCTCCCGGCTGAATACTCGTCCCGGGTGCTGGGTGAACAGCTTCATCATTTCGTACTCGGAAAAAGTCGTCTCGATCGGCTTGCCGTCCAACACGATCGTTCTGCGGTTGAAATCCAGCGAGATTCGCTCCTTGTGCGTCTCCGGTTTTCCCGCGTCCCGGTAAAAGGGAGACATGCGGCGCAGCACCGCCTGGATCCGCACCTTCAACTCCTGCATGCTGTAAGGCTTGCACAAGTAATCGTCCGCTCCGGCGCTGATCGCCTGAATGCGGTCGGTGACCGCGGTTCGCATCGACGTTACGATGATCGGAAGCTTGGAACGTTCGCGGAAAGCCGAGCAAAGATGCGTTCCTTCGGCGTCGGGAAGCATAAGATCGAGAATCAGCACGTCCGGCTCGAACCGGGACAGGGCGGCAAAGCCTTCGCCCGCGCTTTCCACGCGTTCCACTTCGAATTGTTCTTCGGACAAATACAGCGTCAACATCTCTCCGATGATCGGGTCATCTTCAACGACCAAAATCTTCGTCAACGGAAATCTCCACCCATACGAATTGTTAGATTAGCTAATACTTTTCTCAAACTTTGATATGGAGCGAAAAACCGCCTGCAAGCGCTCCTCCAGCTCCCGAATGTCCGCTTCGAACGTTTCGGGGCCGTCTGTTCGGCGCAACGCCGCTTCCAGCCGCGTGGCTGCGTCATAGACGTCGTCGGCCGCAAGATGACTCGACGATCCGCGCAGCGTATGAAGCTTTTGAGCGGCTTTCAAATAGTTTCCCGTTTCGATATCGGCTGCCAAAAGGTCCGCAATATTGGCATATCTTTCCCTGAATTTCCGCAGCAAATGCAAATAAACTTCTTGCCTTCCGTCGAGTCTCGCAAGCGCGGCGGCGACATGAAGTCCGTCCAGCGCGGGCAAGGAAACCGGAGGGCCGGCGGGAACGGCGCCGCTTCGCTCCGGCCCGCTCCATCCGAACCACCGGTTCAGGACGGCTTGCATCCGGTTGAGGTCAAGCGGCTTTGTCAGCACCTCCTGAACGCCCGCCGCCAGGCACTCTTCGTGCTGTTCCATCGAAGTGTCCGCGGTCAGGATGACGATCGGCGTCCCGTTCAGCCGTTCGTCGGCGCGAATGCGGCGAACCGTCGTCAAGCCGTCCATTTCCGGCATATGCAGATCCATGAGGATCAAATCGAACCGGCAGTTTTGCAGCAGCCGCAGCGCTTCCATTCCGCTTGCCGCGGCAACGACCGGACAGTTCAGCTTTTCAAGCATTTTCGAGGCGATCAATTGGCTGATATCGTGATCGTCCACGAGCAGCACGCCTTGCCGCGAACCCGGAGAAGAAGGGGGGAGCAAGGGGATTTCCGCTGCCGTTTCGGGCGTGGACTCGGGCAAAACGAGCTGCCGAATCGTCCGGTAAAGCAGATGCCTGTCCGCAGGCTTAACCAAGACGGCGTCGGGCTTGAACCCCTCTTCGAGCTTTAACAGCGCCTGGCGCCCATACAGCGTCGTATACGATACGATGAAGATGCCCCGCTCGCGGCACAGCCTGCGGATTGCGGTCCAGGCCGCAAACCCGCGCATTTGGTTCATTTCCATATCCAGAATGAGCAAGTCGTACGCCGAATTTCGAACGGCGGCAATCGCACCCTCCAGCGAGGCGACGCCGTCCGCGCTGCAAAATCGGGCCAAATCCGCGAGAAATCGCTCTCTTGCCGCCGCATGATCCTCAACGATGAGCACCCTGCAAGGCAGCTCGGGAAGCGGAACGGGCGAGATCCTCTCGGTCGCAAGGCGCAATCGGAAGCAAAACTCGGTGCCCGCCCCGGGTTCGCTTTTCGCTTCCAGTCGGCCGCCCATCAGCTCCACGACCGATTTGGCGATGACAAGACCCAGGCCCGTGCCTCCGTACTTGCGGCTGATCGATTTGTCGGATTGCTCGAAAGGTTCGAAAATTTTCGCCATTGTCTGCTCGGTCATGCCGATGCCCGTGTCTCGAACTTTGAAGCTGAGCTCGATTTCGGTTTCTTTATTTTCCTCCAGTTCGATGGAAAATTCGATTTCGCCGCGTTCGGTAAATTTGATGGAGTTGCCCAGCAAATTAAGCAGAACCTGCTCGATCCGCCCGGCATCTCCCACGATCGTGTCCGGAATGGCCGGATCGACGGTTACGAGCAGATCCACCGGTTTTTCACCGAGCAGCACGCGCGTCGTGCGGTTGATGCGATGAACGAAATCGTCGACGTTGAACGGCAGGCTTTCGATGGCCACCTTGCCCGCTTCCAGCTTGGAGAAATCGAGCAGATCGTTCAGCGTCCGCAGCAAATGCCGGGAGGAAGCGTCGATTTGATCCATGTATTCCCGATGCAATTCGGAAAGCTCCGAACGTTCGAACAAATCCGTCAAGCCTATAATCGCTTGCAACGGCGTTCGCAGCTCGTGGCCGACTCTCGCCAGCAAAATGCCCATATCGTGAATCGTCTCCGCGTTCGCTCCGGCGGAAAGGCCGGATTTCGCGGCGTCCAGCATTTCGGCTAAGTCGGCCGCGATCGCCGCGAAATAATTCGAACCGTCATGGATGCAAAGCTGGTCGACGAGCGTCATGACGAGGATCGCGTGATTGCCGTCGCCGTTTCGCACTTCAAGTCTGCCCGTCCAAAACCCGTTCAAGCGGGCTAGCCGCATTCCATGCAGCAGCGTTTCGTATTGCTCTTCGGACATAAGCCGCTGCAAGGAATGAGGGCGATGGCCTGCAATTCCCAGCATGTTTCTGCCGGCTTCGTTCACGAATAAAATCGATCCGTCGTCGCGAAACGCGGCGATCAATTGATGCGGAGAATCCGCATAGCTTGCCATTTTCGCCCGAATCGCCTGCCAATAACGAACCGCGCTTTCAAGCGGGTCCATTCTTTTTTTCAGGAATCGGCGGAGAAAAAAAATAAAACCGAGTTGGGCGGCGAGCGCCGCGACAATAACGACGGCATATCCCGGCCAACCGAATATCGCAAACAACAAACGTCCCGCGCCCCATCCGACGACCAGCAAAAACAGGGAGGAAGCCGGAACGAGAACCGCCACCATTGTAATGCGAATCGACCGCATCATGCAAATCCTCCATCGGAAGTATGAGAGAAACTAATACTTGTCAAACAACATTTCGGCAATTCATTTAATGCTTTGGCATTATGATAGAAAAGCATAAGCTTTGCGACACATATCGACAAGACCTTCGACAAAGGAATTTGATGGGAGCCGATCTACCGAATGGATGGAGAACGATGTGACTTGAAATCCGCAACGAACGTTTCAACGGGCAAAACCAAAACATCGTTAAGAAATGGGGACATCCAGATGCTAACCAGCACCTATGCCAGCAATTACCCAAGCTCGTTCTCAAGCAGCATCGTGACGGACGGCAATCACAAGACGACCACGCTGCTGAATCCGATTTTTTTATCGTTCGCGCGCAATAACAAGCTGACGCCCCGCGAAACGCAGGTCATGAAAGTGCTCGTTACCGAAGGCCTGCGGAACGACGATATTGCAGCGCTTTTACATATTTCGCCCAAAACGTTGAAAAACCACCTGGCCTGCATGATGAAAAAAACGCGCACTTCTTCGTCCCGGGAGCTGCAGGCGAAGTTTTTCAATTATGCGATGCAGGCGCTGATCACGAGCGGCTGAGCGTCAACCCCATGCTGCCGGCATCGGGTTGCGGCGGCGCCCCGCGAAGCTTCGTCGATGTTTCGGATCGGATCAAATGCCTTATGAGGCGTCTTTGCCGCAACGGCCCGTGCGGCGGAGCGCCTTTTTTCGTTGGGCTGCCTCTCCCGGAAGTCCACCCTTCCGGCGTCAACCGCGGCGCCATTCGGACTTGTGTTATAATGGAAGGGATGAAGGGAGTTCGAGGCGTCTTGATCGGACAACGACAATCGCCGCGCGGGCGATTCGCTCCGACGCCCTCCGGCTATTTGCACCTGGGCAACGCGGCCAGCGCGCTGCTGGCCTGGCTGCAAATCCGGTCCGAGCGCGGCACGTTTATTTTGCGGGTGGAGGATCTCGACAAGCCCCGCTGCAAGCCGGCGTACGCAGAGGCCCTGATCGACGATTTGAAGTGGCTCGGGCTCGACTGGGACGAGGGGCCGGACAAGGGAGGGCCTGACGCGCCCTACAGCCAGAGCGAGCGGGGAGAGCTATACGAGCTTGCGCTCGAGCGGCTGCAAGCGGACGGCTGGCTGTACCCGTGTTATTGCAGCCGTGCCGATCTGCTGTCGGCGGCCAGCGCGCCGCACGGCGTCGCGGCCGAGGGAGGCGCGTATCCGGGAACGTGCCGGAGACTCGGGCCCGAAGAACGGCAGGAACGGGCCCGCCGGAAAACGCCCTCGCTGCGCTTTGCGATGCCGGACCGGGAATTCCGCTTCGCGGACGGCATCGCCGGCTTGAGGGCGTTTCCGCCCGGCGCGGGAGGCGATTTCGTCGTCAAGCGCGCGGACGGCATCGTCGGCTATCAGCTTGCGGTCGTCGTCGACGACATCGCGATGAGCGTCACCGACGTGCTGCGCGGATGGGATTTGCTCGATTCGACCCCGCGCCAGCTCGCGCTGTACGAGGCGCTGGGCGCCAATCCCCCGCGGTTCGCGCACGGTCCGCTTTTGCTCGGGCCCGACGGCAGCCGGCTGTCGAAGCGGCACGGCTCGGTTACGCTCGCTTCGCTGCGGGAGCAGGGCGCGGCGCCGGAGAAAGTAACCGGTTTTCTGGCCTGGCTCGCCGGCGTCATCGACCGGCCCGAACCGGTTCGGCCTTGCGAGCTGACGGACGCTTTCGCGCTGGGGCGAATCCCGCGGGAAGCGGTTGCGCTGCCGGAACGCTGGCAGGAAAAATGGATATCGTCCTAAAGGACTTCGAAGGGGAATCGGCGTTTGAACATGGAAGATTGGAATCATTCGCGGCTTACGCGGCAGCTCGCGTTTTTGACGGAAATCGATAAAATCAAGACGGTGCTGCGCCGAACGCTGCTGCTGGACGGAAGCAGACGGGAAAACGACGCCGAACATTCGTGGCATATCGCGCTGATGGCGGCCGTGCTTATGGAGCATGCGGATGAGCCGAAGCCGGACTTGCCGCGGGTGATGACGATGCTGCTCGTGCACGATCTCGTCGAGATCGATGCCGGCGATACGTTTGCTTACGATTTTCAAGGCTTGAACGATAAAGCGGCCAAAGAACAGCGCGCCGCCGACCGCATCTTCGGCTTGCTGCCCGGCGACCAGGCCGAGACGTTTCGCGGACTGTGGCGCGAATTCGAGGACGGCGCGACGCCGGAGGCGAAGTATGCGGCCGCGCTCGACCGGATGCAGCCGGTCATTCACAACTATTTTACCGAAGGCCACAGCTGGCAGAAATACGGGGTTAACCGCTCCCAGGTGCTGAAACGGCTGGAGCCGGTCCGGGAGGCGTCCGCAACGCTGTGGGCGTTCATGAACGAGCTGGTCCGGCGGGCGGTCGACAAAGGGTATCTGAAAGGCGATCCGGAGACGGAGGGGGAATAGCATGCCGCATTTGATCGGGCGGAAGATCAGGCTGAGGGAGTACCGTCTGGAGGATCTCGTGCCGATTCGCCGCTGGGTGAACAATCCGGACGTGGTTCGGTATTTGTCGGACATTTTTTTGTTCCCGCATACGCTCGAAGACACCGAAGCTTATTTGCGCGCCAAGATGGAGCAGAACCGGGACGACAACCGCGGCTTCGTCATCGCCGACGCGGCGACCGAGCTGTTCATCGGGCAAATCAATCTGGACGGCATCGATTGGAAAAACCGTTACGCGAAAATCGGCATCGTCATCGGCTCCCCCGAGCATTGCGGCCAGGGCTTCGGAACCGAGGCGATGCGGCTGCTGATCGACTTTGCTTTCGACGAGCTGAATTTGAACCGGCTGGAGCTGGAAGTGTACGACTTCAACGAGCGCGCCCGCCGCTGCTACGCTTCTTGCGGCTTCAAGGAAGAGGGGCGGCTTCGGCAGCGCCAGTTCAAGGACGGGCGGTACGCGGATGTCATCCTGATGGGCCTGCTCCGGTCGGAACGGGTCGCCTGGGCGGACTGACCCTTTATTTGTAAACGTATTCCCGACTCTGTTATTCTTGTAATTGGAATCGAATCTAGCATTTATTCCAAGGAGGAGAATATCCATGGCTTTTACGCTTGCGATCGGTGATTCCGCCGTCGACTTCCGGCTCCCGGCAACCGACGGACGCACGTACTCCCTTCAGGATTTCGCCGATGCGAAAGGGCTCGTCGTGTTTTTCACCTGCAACCACTGTCCGTTCGTGATGGGGTCGAAGGAAGTGACGCGTGCCACGGCAGAGAAGTACGCTCCGCACGGCATCCGGTTCGTCGGCATCAATTCGAACAGCGTCAACACGAAGCCGGACGACTCGTTCGCCCACATGGTGGAGCTGATGAAGGAAGAAGCGTTTCCTTGGATTTATTTGCACGATGAGAGCCAGGCGGTCGCGAAAGCTTACGGCGCGCTTCGGACGCCGCATTTTTACGTGTTCGACGAGGACCGCAAGCTGATCTACACCGGCCGGGGCGTCGACCAGCCGCGCGACACGAGCAAGATGACCGTGAACGACCTGGACAACGCGCTCGCCGAATTCGTGCAAGGCAAACCCGTATCCGTGCCTTTGACGAACCCGATCGGCTGCAACGTGAAGTGGGACGGCCAGGACGAGCACTGGATGCCCGCCGAGGCGTGCGACCTGGTTTGACGGCGCGATCGGCCTTGACGTTTTTGCCAAGCTCCTTCGACGCTTCAACGGCGCGGGGGAGCTTTTGACGAACCGGCTTTTCTATGAATCTATGTTTGGCGAATCTATCGAACCTTCGGGAGCAATCGGGGAGAGACTTGAAAATGGTGAAGCTTTTGGGGAAAAGGGCGCTGGCGGCCGCGCTGGGAGCGGCCTTGTTCGGCACCTCGCTGGGGCTCGGGGCACCTGCCGCGGAAGCGGCGGGGAGCGCAGCATCCGCCGTCGAAATCCGGCTGGACGGCTATGCGCTGCCGTTCGATGCCGCGCCGAAATTCGTTCAGGGGACGACGCTGGTGCCTTTCCGCGCGATTGCTGAAGCGCTCGGCATCGACGTCGCTTGGGACGCCGCGGCGAAAACGGTGCTGGCGACCGGCATCGGAGCGGACGGCGCCGACGCGAAGGTGGTCCTTCGCGTCGGGAAGAAGACGGCGCAGGTAAACGGAGCGGAGGTCGCGCTCGGGGCCGCGCCGGCCGTGGAGCAGGGGAGAGTGCTGATCCCGCTCGCGTTTTTCAGCCGCCAGTTCGGCGCCGCGGTCGACTGGAATTCGGGCACGCGCGTCATCTCGATCGAGTCCCCTCGGCGGGAAATGCACGTGCAGGCTTTTTACGCGATTCGATCCTACGATCAGATCGCTCGGCTGGATACGCTCGACTCGGCGGCGTTCGGCTGGACCCGGATCAACGCCGACGGCGAGCTGGTGACGGACGGCGCCGACTTCTATTGGCCGGAAGCCGACGGCGACGTGACGCCCGAATCGATCGTGAGCCGCGTAAACGGCCAGTCTTCGGACGCCTACCTGATGGCTTTCGCGGTGGACGGACAGCGCGAATTGACGAAGGCGCTGACGGACGAAACGCTGCGGGCGCAATCGATCGAAAAGCTGGCCGCCCTCGCGAAGGAAGCCGGCTTCGGCGGCATTATGCTCGATTACGAGGGACTTGCGCTGACCGACGATCCCGCGACGGTGCGCAAGCAGCTTAACGATTACGTCAAGCTGCTGTCGGAGCGCGTCAAGGCGGACGGCCTCAAGATCGCCCTGGCGGTTCCGCCGCCGAACGGCTCCTATAAGGGCTACGATTACGGAACGCTGGCGAAGTACGCGGATCATCTCGTGTTGATGGCCTACGATTACGGCGCCAAGGGAAATCCGGACCCGATCGCGAAAATCGACGAGGCGATTCGCCTGACGACGGCCGCGGGCGTGCCCGAAAGCAAGCTGCTGCTCGGCGTGAACGTCTTCAACGAAAACGAGAACACGCTCGTGCCGATCGTCGGCCTGGCGAAGCGCTACGGCTTGAAGGGCGTGTCGTTCTGGAGGCTCGGGCTGATGTCGGAAGCCGAGATGGCTGCGATCGACCGGATCGTCGTTCGGGAAGGGGATTGACGGCATGCCTGTCGACGCCTTGCTGGCGACGTATTTTCCGGGCGGCGGCTGGAAGGCGGAAGCGGGGCTCGCGGGCTTGAACAATACGACGCGTTACGTAACCGTCGGCGGGCAGCGGCTGGTGCTGCGGATTTACGAAACGCACCGGGACGCGGGAAAAATCGCGTTCGAGCACGCCTTGCTGGCGGAATTGGCCACAAGGGACACGGCGTTCCGCGTGCCGGTTCCGCTTGCGCATCCGTCCGGCGCGACGTTCGCGAAGCTGGAGGACGGCAGCGGCCGCTTCGGCTGCCTGTTCCGCTATCTCGAAGGCGAGCGGCCGGACAGCGCGAACGGCCGGACGGCGGAAGCGGTCGGCGAGACGGTCGGCGAACTGAGCCTGAATCTGGCGGCCGTTCGCATCGATTTGCCGCCCCAATACCCGCCGTATTACGAGATGGATGCGGCGCATCCGTCCTGCCCGCAGGAGCGGATCGCGGCGTTTTGCGCCGCGCCGCCGCTCGCGTTTCGCGGGCAGCGGGCCGAGCTCATGCTGCTCGCGGAGCGGCTGCGGCAATTCCGCGCGGTCGCGCCCAAGCTGCGGGGGCTTCCGCATCAGCTCGTCCACGGCGACGTGAACGACTCGAATTTGCTGGCGGAGACCGGACGTCCCGACCGGATCGCGGCCGTGCTCGACTTCGAATTTTGCACGCGGGACGTTCGCGCGATGGAGCCTGCCGTCGTTCTGTCGGGACTGCTGGATACGGAAGGCGCGGCGGACGCCATGACGGCGTTTGCGGACGGCTTTCGCCGGCGCGTCCGGCTGCTGCCCGAGGAGGCGGAGGCGATTTTGCCGTTGGTCGAGCTGCGCAAGCTCGATGTGTTCGTGCATTTTCTCGGGCGGCGGCTGGACGGCGTGGACGGGGAGGAGACGCTCCGGCAGCAGATCGATTCCGCCGCGAACGGATTGAATTCGCTCCAACGCCGCGCCGGACAAGTGATCGCGTGCTGCCGCCGGCTCGTCGCGAACGGCGCGTGAGTTCGCACGGCCCACGGAAGGCGCCGCAAGGGCGGCGCCTGGTGCGGGCAAAATCGGCGTAACGATGCGAGGCCGCAAGTCGGGCCGGCATTCTCCGCTATTCCGCCGAACGCTGCCGGTCGATCGCTTCTTCCATCGTTTTGTCCGTCAGGTGCGCGTAAATTTGCGTCGTTTCGGGCGAAGCGTGGCCGAGCTGCTCCTGGGTTTTGTACAGATCGTTGCGCAAGTAATAATCCGTCGCGAACGAGTGCCGCAGCTTGTGGACGGACAAGTACGGCTTGCCGAACCGTTTGGCGTATTTGATGACCATTTCCTGAATGGCGCGCTTGGTCATGCGCGAGCCTTCTTTTTTGCCGTTCGCCACGGCGAGAAAAAGGGCTTTTTCCCGTTTGGGCGCCTTGTACCGCGTCTCCCGCTGCTGCAAATAGGCTTCCAGGTCGGCCACGGCTTCTTGCCGGAAATAGACCGGCGTTTTGAACGTGTCGTCGTTTTTGCCTTTGCGAAAGACGTGGGTCAGCTTCTTTTTCATATCCAAATCGTCGATATTCAGATTGACGACTTCGGACACCCGCAGCCCCGAATTGAGAATAAGGCTGACGATGCACGCATCTCTCGCGGCGTTCAGCTCATGCGCGTACAGCGCCTGTTTGTTGCCGGCCACGTCGGCCGCATAGTCATGCTTAATATAATGGATAAATTCCGCGATTTCTTCTTCCTGAAGCAGCTTGCCTTCCAGCTTGGCGGCCGTGTCCTTCGGCTTGTGCGCCCGCTTGATCGACACCTTGGCCATCACGTTGCGCTTCAGCAGCGGGTAGAAATTCTCGTCCTCCGCGATCTGGCTCAAATAATGGAACAAGGAGCGCAGCGACGAAAGCTTGCGGGAGATCGTCGTCCGGCTGTTCGCGTGCTCCTTCCGCGCGGCGAGAAACATGCGGTAGTTGTCGATGCTGTCCATATGCAGCTTCTCCAGGTCGAGCAGCGGGATGTCGGACATTTTCCCGGCGCTCGTCAAGCCCTCCGCCATCAGCCACGAAAAAAACGTTTCGTAATCCCGCACATACTCGAGCAGGGAGGAGGGGGACAGGTCGGGCAGCTTGTAGTTGACGAACTTCTCGACGTACCACGGCATCGAAGGAATGCGCCGGTCCAACTCTTCGCGGTCTTTCTTTTTCTGCAGATTCATAGGCTCTCCCATAGCGCTTGCAGCGCAAAATTGATTAGTTTACATAATTATTGTTATGTAGTTTAAAGTGGAGCATCGTGCCGGTTTTTCAGATGACAGTTATCAAGACTAGTATATCATGGGAGAAGCGGATCGGGCCTTAATTTAATGCCTTAAAAAATTAATAGTATAAATGATCTGGAATTCTCAAGAGCTTCCGTTCCTTGACGGAAACGGATGCGGCATCCCCTTCGGGCGGTGTAGGAGGAAGCTGGCGCGTCCCGGCAGAGGCTCCTATAATGAAGGTAACCGAACGGAACGAAAGGAGGGAGCGGGGATGGCCATCGTTCAAGTGACGATCGTTCCTCTCGGCACCGGGAGCACGAGCGTAAGCGAATATGTCGCGGCGGTGCAGCGAGTGCTGGAGGAAGCGGGCAGCCGCGTACGCTACCAGATGACGGCGATGAGCACGATTATCGAGGGGGAGCTCGACGAGCTTCTTTCCGTCGTCCGGCGGATGCACGAGGTGCCGTTCGAGCATGGCGCTTTGCGCGTTTCGACGACGCTGACGATCGACGACCGAAGGGATAAAGCCGGCTCGATCGAACAGAAGATGACGTCGGTCGAGCAAAAGCTGCGGGCGGAACGGAAGTAAGAAGCGCCGGCGGCGGAGCGCGCGCGACGGAGCGGCGCGGCCGCCGGCAAATTAAGTTTTGCTAAATCGAGCCGAATCTCGTAACATTCGCCGCGACGCGACGTCTAATAGTCGAGGCGTCGGAACGATGCTTGATTTTGTTGCCGAAAAATGGAGGATCGGGAGTGATGAACGTTCGCAGGCGGTTTTACAAAGGTTCGGTTTTATTGCTCGTTTTAGGTTTGCTGGGTTCCGGCTTGCTGGCGACCTCGGCCCGGGCGTCGAATTCGATCGCGATTTTCATGAACGGGAAAAAGCTGTCGAGCGACGTCGCGCCGTACATTGTCCCGAAAGAGAACGTGACGCTCGTGCCGCTGCGGGTCGTCAGCGAAGAGCTCGGCGCGGCCGTCGAATGGAACGCGGGAACCCGAACGGTCGCGATCCGGCTTGGACAAACGACGATCGCGATGCAAATGGGACAAAACCACGCGACGGTCAACGGCGGGAAAATCGCGCTGGATACGACCGTTCAGGCGAAACAGGGCCGGACGATGGTGCCGCTGCGTTTCGTCGGAGAACAGCTCGGGCTTACGGTGAACTGGGATTCGGCGACCCGCAGCATTTCGCTGTTTTCGGGCGCGGGAACGGGAGGACCGCCGGAAGGCGTGGTCGGCGCCTGGATTTCGACGGTTTACAATTTGGATTGGCCGTCGGCTTCGTCTTACGGGAACCCGACTCGACAAATGGATGAGTTTACAGCATTGCTCGACTCGCTGCAAGGGATGGGAATCAACACCGTATTCGTTCAGGTGCGGTCGGCGGGGGACGCGATGTATCCTTCGGCGCTCGCGCCCTGGTCCAAATCGCTCACCGGCTTTCAAGGGCTCGATCCGGGCTACGATCCTTTGGCGTATATGGTCGAGCAGACGCATCTTCGCGGCATGAAGTTCGAAGCTTGGTTCAATCCGTTCCGGGCGACGGTTGACGGCAATGCGGCGGCGCTGGCATCGAACCATGTCGTCCTTTCGAATCCGGAGTGGATCGTTCGCGCCGGAGGCAAAGATTATATCAACCCCGGCATTCCCGAAGCGCGGCAGCATATTATCGATGCAATTCTGGAAGTCGTGAACGGCTACGATATCGACGGCGTGCACCTCGACGATTATTTCTATCCGTCGGGGACGGCGTTTGCCGACGACGCGGCGTTCGCCGCCTATAACAGCGGCGGCTTCGCCGACAAAGGCGACTGGCGGCGCGACAATATCAACCGGTTCGTGCGCGATCTGGGCGAAGCGATCGAACAGGCGAAGCCGCAGGTCAAGTTCGGCATCAGCCCGTTCGGCGTTTGGCGCAACAAAAGCGCGGACCCGACCGGTTCCGACACGAGGGCGGGCGTATCCGCCTACGATGACATGTATGCCGACGTAAGAACGTGGATTCGCGAGGAATGGATCGATTACGTCGCTCCGCAAATTTACTGGAGTCTCTCGTTTTCCGCCGCGCGGTACGATATGTTGACCGACTGGTGGGCAAACGAGGTGAAGGGCACCGGCGTCGAGCTGTATATCGGCCACGCACCGTACAAGCTGGGCACGGCGGAGACGGGCTGGCAAACGGCGCAGGAAATCGTGAACCAACTGAAGTACAACGAAAACGTGCCGGAGGTTTCGGGGGATCTTTTCTTCAGCGCCAAGGATTTGATCAAAAATCCCCTTGGCGTGATCGAAGCGCTTCGGAACTATTATCAAACCGGGTAATGAAATCGATGGGCATCGGGGGAGCGGCGGCGCTCCCTTTTCAATCTGATCGCGCAAGTCGGAGGGATGAGCATGTCCGGTCGCAATCCGCTCACGAAGTCGCAATCGTCGGCATTGAAGCATATTGCGGCATGCGCCGAAGCCCGGAAACGGGATGCTTTGCAGACGATCGAGGAAATCCTTTATATGAGCGACATTCCTCGAAGCGCGTACGAAACCGCTCTCGCCAAGCTCCGAAAGCATGCGAGGATCGCGCTGCATTTTCACCCGGACAGGCTGGACAGCAGGATGATGACCGTTGCCGAAAGCCTGCTGGCGGAGGGGAAGTACAAGAGCCAATTCGAGACGAAACTATCGAACGGCAGCCTGACGGCTTTCCCGGGCGGCGAACGGGACCGGTGGGAGAACGACTTGTTCGAAGGCGCCTACCATTCGCAGGAACGGGCGGACGGGGAGCGGCCGAAATACGGGGCGCTCGATTTGACGCTGCGACCGGACGGACCGGCTTCGAGGTTCGGCTCCTGCTATTTTCTGCTGTCTCCGAAAGTTTCGCGGCGTAGCACCTACACTTATCTGGATTCGCACCAGAACCCGAAGGAAAAAGGCACGCTCGAGGAGTTGGACGACGTGATGGCCGCGCTGTTGAAGGACGCTTTTTTCGGGGAGTACGCCATCGGCGAAAAAAACGCGACGCCGCGCAAGCTGATCGAATTATGGTCGGCTCGCCTGGAAGAGCCGTTTCCCGAGCCTTCGATGGGCGCGGCGAATCGCAATCTGAACCATTATATTGAAGCGCAGGTTCACGGGGAAATCTCTTTGCGAGAAGACGCGGTGGCGCTCGTTGCCGATCCTTCGTTCAAAGGCACTCCCGTCGGGGGCACTCTGGAGCGTATCGGCGAGAAGTACGGCATCGATCTCTATTGGCATATGGGGTTCGTTCTGCCGGCAAGCGAGGTGCCGGGAGACTTCCGGGGGCCGGCGATGCCGTCGCTTGCCAGGCGCATTTCCCGCAACGGCCTGATCGACGCGAGCGCGATCGGAGCGGCCGCGGCGGATTTAAAGCGAAATCCGGAAGGGTGGAAGGATCGCGGGACCGAAGCGGAGGCGCTGCAGGAATTAAAACTGCTGTGGCATGTGCTGGTCCGGTACGGGAGACCGTTTCGGGAGTTTCATCGCGGTTGAAGTTTCGAGAGGCAGCGCAAAGCCGCGGAAGCGAATCTCTCCGCGGCTTCTTTTCGCAGTATAAAGGGGTCCATCCAACATTTTGACGAAAATATACTCTAAGGATTTTTCTATATAAAAAAGCCAACGTTTCTTATACTTAAGGAATCACCGACTATTTGAGGTTGATCTTATTTCCGATTCTTTTCTCTTTTATATTCTTGGTAATCCCCCTAGCCCTTGCAAAGTAGGGAGGGTTTGCTTCTTTTGGATGGAATCATTTGGATAGATTGAGGCTAATAAATTTCAAGGTTTCTTAGCGTACGCTTTCCGCGTTTTGTTGGCAATACCCCGGTTGACTGTCCAGGGCAAGGGGAGCGAAAACCCGTCCTCCTGCATATATCAAACATAGGGTAGCTACACCTCCTCGTATAATCAGTTTAGAAGCTCATCTCAAGCGAATTTCCAGTTGATCCGGACAACCGGAAACAGCTTAGATGAATTTCCATATGATGATCATCAACTCAGCGGCGGTGGTGGATGATGTAGCCGAACCCGTACCGCAGCCCGAAGGGCGAGGAACGGAAGTCGGGGAGGCGAAGCCTCTGTCCTCCATCTCTTCGGATCGATCCGGACGATTCGAAGAGCCCGCCGTTTGAGAAGCCCCTGGCTTCCTCATCCGCTAGTTTTTGCTTCACCCGTTTTATCCCCTTCTTTGGATGGGGAAGTCGGGGAAATCTCAAAAAACTGATTCACAATTTGTGCTCTAATCGCAGAATGGATTTGCCATTGCTGTTTCTTTGTCATGCGCTTTTCCACAACTGAATACATGCAGCGTTCGAATGCGAGAGGTCGCATGGCAAGCGAACGCCGCTTTACAACTCGGAACTGTCCGTGGAACAATGGGATCGACAAGCTTGATCTCGGGAGACTTCTTTCCCTCCGTGCAGACCGCAAGGTACTGCTTCAAAAGCCTGCTACCCGGATCCACCGCTCAGATTCTGACCGCTAGTTGCGCCCTCATGCGGGATGGGGGAGTAGCACCCCGCAATTGTCTTCCCCATGGGTGAGTGCTGATGACGAGGCTGCAGCAGGTGGTTTCCACGGGCACCCAGGTCCGAGTCCGGCTTGATTTTGTGTACAAGCACCCGAGGAGGTGAATCCCATGTCCCAAATGCTGATCGGTATAGACGTAAGCTTGCGTTCCCACCATGTACAATTCATGGCGGGGGACGGCCGGAAGCTGGCCTCTTTCTCCGTCACCAACGACCGACACGGGGCCGATACCCTCATTCGTCGGATGCTGGATACGGCGGCGGAAGTGGGGTGCCAAACGCTTCGCATCGGGATGGAGGCGACATCCAATCTTGGATGGCACCTGGCCCACTACTTAAAAGACCAACTCGCTCCTTATGAACCCAACGTTCAGGCTCAGGTTTACGTCTTGAATGCTCGTAAAGTGGCTCGGTTCAAGAAGGGCTATGATACCCTTCCCAAAACCGACCGCATTGATGCCTGGGTGATTGCAGACCATCTGCGTTTCGGACGACTGCCTCACGATATGAATGAAGTAGTCCAATACCAAGCCTTGCAGCGTCTGACTCGCACGCGCTTTCACCTCATCCACAGTATCAAGCGTGAAAAAGCGTATTTCCTGAATCAGGTGTTTCTGAAGTTCAGCGGGATGCGGATCGACAATCCGTTCTCGGACACTTTCGGCGCCACCAGTCTGGCTGTGATCCAAGAGCTGGATCCCGAACGCATCGCGGAGATGCCCATGGAAAAGCTGATTGAATTTCTTCAGGAGAAGGGCAAAAAACGTTTCGCCAATCCGCAAGAAATCGCGGAACTGTTGAAAAAGCTGGCCCGCTCTTCGTATCGGTTGGATAAAGCCATGAGTGATCCGGTCAATATCTCGTTGTCCGTCACCCTCAGCGTCATTAAGAACATGGAGGCTGAGGTCAAGAAACTGGATAGACAGATCGACAAGATCATGAAAGGCTTTCAGCAGACACTGACATCCGTCAAAGGCATCGGAGCCGTGTATGCAGCCGGAATCCTGGCCGAGATCGGTGATATTAGCCGATTTGATGATCACAACGCATTGGCCAAATTCGCCGGTCTGGTCTGGAACAAGTACCAGTCCGGAGATTTTGAAGCTGAAGATACCGAGCGCGTGATGACCGGCAACAAGTATCTGCGCTACTACTTGGTTGAAGCAGCAGATAAAGTTCGCAAATACGATTCGGAATACGAAGCGTTCTACCACAAGAAATTTAACGAAGTTACGAAACACCAGCACAAACGAGCACTCGTCCTTACCGCACGCAAATTGGTACGGTTGGTCTTCATGCTACTGAAGACCAAGAAACTGTACACACCACCGGAGAGGAGGAATTAAACCAGATTCCTGATTTTTTCTCCACTTCCATTAGACCCGCCCAAACAGTCGTCTGAAAATTCCGTCTATTGGCTGGGTCAGGTTTCGTATTGCCTTTTTTAGGCTCAAAACAGATTTTTCCCAAGTTTCCTTCCAATTTTCATTGATCAACCCCTTGACATTCCACCGCTAGGCTTTGTCATGGACCTTACCTTGTCTTGCCGAGAGCGAGACAAGGTCTTTTTTTGCCCATTTTCTGTGTATTTGATAGATGGACAAAAATTTATAGGTAGATTCGCCGTTTCCGAGTTAATAGCAGGCAAATATACTAAAGGGTAGTCAACTACCCCCATCAAAGGAGAGGATAGAAGTAATGACAAAGGAATTTAGAAAAAGAAAAACAACCTGCAAAAAAAAATCTTCCCAGCAAACAGCGTGTAGCTGTCATCGTAAAAAACACAAACACCGCAAGCCGCCTGTCAAAGTGACGATTTCCTTAGCCAAGGCGATCGACAAGGCGATTGCCAAAAGCCTTGCTAAAAACCTTGCTAAAAACCTTGCTAAAAACCAAGCTCATGCCATTAGTAATGCCACAAGCACAAATGATAACGACAGCGGATCCACCATTAACGATCAACTTACAAGCGAAAGTGGCGCTAAAAATCATTCGGAAAGCGACAGCGACTCGAAAATTTTCGAAAAAGTCGATAACCAAAGTACGGCAACGAACGCCACTAATACCGATAGTGACTCTACCATTAACGAAACGGTTAATTCCACCAGTGGTGCAACCAACACCAGTGATAACGATAGTTCGGCTACTGTCAATGACACATTAACAAGCACAAGCGGCTCGAACAATACCTCTAATACCGATAGTGACTCTACCATTAACGAAACGGTTAATTCCACCAGTGGTGCAACCAACACCAGTGATAATGATAGTTCGGCTACTGTCAATGACACATTAACAAGCACAAGCGGCTCGAACAATACCTCTAATACCGATAGTGACTCTACCATTAACGAAACGGTTAATTCCACCAGTGGTGCAACCAACAACAGTGATAATGATAGTTCGGCTACTGTCAATGACACATTAACAAGCACAAGCGGCTCGAACAATACCTCTAATACCGATAGTGACTCTACCATTAACGAAACGGTTAATTCCACCAGTGGTGCAACCAACAACAGTGATAATGATAGTTCGGCTACCGTGACCGATACATTAACCTCAACTAGCGGCTCGAACAACGCATCAGACGCCACCAGCACTTCGTCATCGGGTGATAGTACCTCCACCAATGGAGATAATACCTCCACCACAAGTAGTGGTCCTGCGGCCAACTCATCGGATACGGACGCCACCAGCAGCTCAGGTGATAGCACATCAACGAATGGTGATAATACGTCAACCACAACAAGTGGTCCTGCAACAAACTCATCGGATACAGATGCTACATCGAGTGCAGGTGACAGTTCCTCAACCACTGGCGATAATTCATCCACAACCAGTGCCACTGCCACCACAGGTGATAACACCTCTACGCCTACAGCAACAGCGTCGACAGGCGATAATACTACCACCAATACCTCCAATGCTGACAACTCTTCAACGAACGACAACGCAAGCACCGCCAACAGCACGTTAAACTCCACCAGCTGCGCCACCAACGAATCCACGAATACCAGTGAATCCAACAACACCTTTGACTACAACAGCGCCTTAGTGAGCACGGCAAACGGGTTAGCGAGCTCGGCAAACAACTCGGCAAACACCGTCTCCAATGGCAACAACTTCACCGTTGGCAATCAAATTCAAATTAGCGACAATTCCGTGCTTTTAGCCTTATTGCTTTTGTTTTGCAAATGCCGTACCTGCTGTAACTGTCAGCCTTCTAGCGGATCAACAAGCGGCTGTACCTGCGGCACGTCGGGGACGACGAATTTGGAAGGGATTATTTCCAAACTGCTCGATGATGAAAAAAATAAACAACAGCGCATTTTTGATATGTTAAACCAAAATAATTCAATCGCTTAAGGAGGCGTTTACCCATGCTTGAAAACAGTTCAAAAACCACGTTCACGATGTCTCGCAAAAACGGAGAAACCACACTTTCGGTGGCGATCAACAATGGCAGCGACGAAGAAAAAAATATTAACATGGTCGTCAAAGACAGTGCAAACGGCAATGTATTGCCAAGTGTGATCGATGGCACAGCCATCGACAACGGGGTGACGCTGGAACCTAAAGCAATCAAAAACATGGTGATTGATACCACAAACGCCATCGGGCAAATTCTCGTGGAAATGGCAGGTGCAGGGAGGATGACAATGCGTCAAAAAAGTTCGTCATCCGGTGGCAAAACAAGCAACATCATCGAATTGATATTAAAATAAAAAATATGCTTCGTGAAGTATCGCGCAGAAACGATTCCTATAGCGCGATTCGTTGCCGATTCATTTGCTGCACGAGTGTTTCCTCGGTTGCGCAAATCGTCTCTACGAACCATCATGAAGGAATGATCTCCTAATATTAAATGACCGCTAATTAAGATTAGCGGTCATTTGGTGTTTTCAAAGCATACACTTGATGTCCGCTAATGTTTCGGTTAAAATAAGAATATCATGTCCGCTAATGTAAGACAAGATTTGGAGGCTTTGCTAATGAGAGAAACACCGGGGATTTCGGAACAGGGCGATCAGACGATTCAGGACTTCATTCACGCTCTCACCACCCACGAAGATTTGAATCCCAAAACACTAAAAGAGTATGCAAGCGACCTAAAACATTTCATCGGCTGGTTTGAGACCGCCTACCACCAAGAGGAAGAGATTATATTTCGAATTGAAGATGTGGCTACTCCAACATTAACGCGATATAGGGAAGCAGCACAAAAAATAATGGAATTGAAACCGGCGACCATTAACCGGCGGCTTATTACCCTGAAACGTTTTTTTGAATGGGCCGTGTCAGAATCCAGGATTCGCCGCGACCCTTCGAAGCCGGTTAAATTGGTTCCGGAAGAAAAGGTAAGCCCCAGACAGATGACAGACAAAGAAGAAGCTGCTTTGGTTGCTGCGGCCGAGCATGGCGGTTCTCTTCGGGATCAGACGATTCTAATCGTGATGTTTCACACGGGCTTACGAAGCATGGAAGTGTGTGACTTGGCTCCCGGAGATATTCAAATCGGTAAACGTAGTGGTCAGCTTACGGTCCGATCCGGAAAACGAAATAAACAGAGGGAAGTTCCTTTGAACGCCACGTGTAGAGTTGCTTTAGAAAAATATCTGGCAGAACTCCCTCCGCACAGTCCTTTTCTGTTTCCATCTGAAAAGACCGGCGATCGATTAACCGAACGTGCTTTACGTCATTTAATTCAAAAATATATGAAAGCAGCCCGGCTCGAAGGATTGAGCGCCCACGATCTACGGCACCGGTTCGGCTATGTGATGGCAGAAAACACGCCGTTGCACCGCTTGGCGCAAATTATGGGACACGATAGTCTGGACACAACGATGATTTACGTCAAGGCAACCCGTGCGGATCTGCAAGCGGAAGTCGAAAAAATAGCTTGGCAATAGGGGGATGAAGTACGATGTACGCGAGAGTAAGGGAACTGCTAACTCCGGAGGAACGGCTGCATTATTTGCAGATACCGCCTGATCTTGGCGAATGGGAATTGGGCACTTATTTCACATTTACACAGCATGACCTTGAAATCATACAGCAGCGGCGAAGAGATTATAATCGACTCGGCTTTGCCGTGCAGCTGTGCGTACTTCGTTATCTCGGCTGGACACTTTCTGATACAAAAGAAGTGCCGGTTCAAATTCTTCGTCATATTGCAAAGCAAATCAATGCCGATGTGGAGTCTTTTGCATCTTACGGCGACCGAGAAGCAACGAAGTACGAGCATCTGGATGAGATCCGGAAAGAATATGGCTACCAGACATTCACCTTGAGCGAATATCGTTCTTTGTGCAAGCATCTATTTAGCCATGCAATGGCAAACGGCAATCCCTTACACCTGATTCAACTCGCACTCGAAGATTTACGTAAGCGTAAAATCATTCTCCCTTCAATGGCTACAATTGAAAGAGCCGTTTGGGAAACGCGCAAACGAACAGAAGAAAAAATATTCAAGCTGCTCAGCAGTTCACTGACAGAATTACAAATTGCTAAGCTGGATCGCGTCTTAACCACCATGCCGGAAAGTAGCAAAACCTACTTAGCATGGTTAAGGGAAATTCCAGGTACTAGCTCTCCGGATTCTTTTTTGAAGGTGATTGAAAAACTCGAATACTTACGCGACTTGCAGCTGCAAGTCGATACGAAAGGCATCCATCCGAACCGTCTACGTCAACTTTCTAAAATCGGTTCGCGTTACGAACCTCATTCTTTCAGACGTTTTAATGATCCGAAAAAGTACGCGATTTTAGTAGCGTACCTATTGGAACTAATTCAGGATTTGACAGACCTGGCTTTCGAGATTCATGACCGGCAGATTATGATACTGCTTTCCAAAGGGAGAAAGGCCCAAGAGGAACTTCAAAAGCAAAACGGTAAATCGATCAACGAAAAGGTTGTTCACTTTGCCGATCTTGGAGCCGCTCTTATTAAGGCCCGAAGCGAAGGCATTGATCCGTTTGTTGCTCTTGATGCCGTCATGCCGTGGGATCAGGTCGTCGCATCCGTGGAGGAAGCTAAACGGCTGGCGCGACCAGTTGATTACGACTACTTGGACTTGTTAGAAAAGAAATTCTATGCGCTCCGAAAATACACGCCAACGCTGCTAAAATCGTTGGAATTTCGGTCAACTAAGTCCGCAGAGCCGCTAATGAAGGCGGTCGATATCATCCGGGATATGAATGAAACCGGGAAGCGGAAGGTTCCGGAAGGCGCGCCGCTGAACTTCGTTTCGAACCGCTGGCAAAAGCACGTTTACGACGATGACGGAACGATCAACCGGCATTACTACGAAATGGCTGTCCTGACAGAGTTGCGGAATTACGTTCGTTCCGGGGACGTGTCCATAGTCGGAAGCCGTCAGCATAAGGATTTCGAGGAATACCTTGTTCCGAAAGCCGATTGGAATGGCATTGATCCTAACGCTACAAAGCTTGCCGTCAGTTTGTCCGCAAAGGAATATCTTGAAGAACGGATTGAAGCACTTCTTCAAAGATTAAATTGGGTTTCGGATCACATCGATGAGCTGGACGGAGTAAATTTGGAGAACGGGAAATTGCACATTGAGCGATTGGAGAAAGATGTTCCCGATGAATCCCGAAATTTCAGTCTTTCCCTCTATGAGCTGCTACCACGAATTAAGCTTACGGATCTGCTCATGGAAGTAGCCAACTGGACGAATTTTCATGAGCAGTTTATTCACGCTTCCAGTAACCGCGCTCCGAACGAGGAAGAAACAACAATCCTTATGGCTACCCTTATGGCAATGGGAACGAACATCGGGCTTACGAAGATGGCTGAAGCCACGCCGAGCATTTCATATCGGCAAATGGCCAATACAGCTCAATGGCGGCTGTACGAAGACGCGATGAATAAAGCGCAAGCTGTTCTTGTCAATTTTCATCATAAGCTGGCGCTGCCTTCATATTGGGGGAATGGCACTACCTCCTCATCTGATGGAATGCGCGTCCAGATCGGTGTATCGTCTCTTCACGCAGATGCGAATCCTCACTACGGGACCGGAAAAGGAGCAACGATATATCGCTTCGTGAGCGACCAGTTTTCCACGTTCTATACGAAAGTCATCAATACGAACGCTCGGGATGCCGTACACGTCATCGACGGTTTGCTCCACCACGAAACGGACTTGTCCATTGAGGAGCATTATACGGATACGGCCGGTTACACCGATCAAGTCTTTGGTTTAACGCATTTGCTTGGATTTCGCTTTGCGCCGCGCTTACGCGACTTGGCTGATTCCAAGCTCTACGCTATCGGAAAACCGTCCATTTTCCCTAAATTGGAGAAGCTGCTTCGCGGACAGATTAATACAAAGATCATTCAAGAGAACTACGACGATGTACTCCGGCTGGCTCACTCCATCCGGGAAGGAACCGTTTCAGCATCACTCATTATGGGGAAAATCGGTTCCTATGCAAGACAAAACAGCTTGGCTACCGCGCTGAGAGAAATGGGGCGTATCGAGAAAACGATCTTCATTCTGGATTACCTTTCGAGCGAGGCGCTGCGGAGAAAAATCCATCGGGGGTTGAACAAAGGAGAAGCCATGAACGCATTGGCCAGAGCGATCTTCTTCGGCAAACATGGCGAACTGCGGGAACGTGCGCTACAAGATCAGCTCCAACGGGCAAGTGCGTTGAACATTATCATCAATGCAATTAGCGTTTGGAATACCGTCTATCTCCAGCAGGCAACTGAACACCGCAAAAAGCAAGGTAAGCTTCAGGAAGAACTGCTAAATCACATTTCCCCCCTTGGATGGGAGCACATCAATTTTCTAGGTGAATACAAATTCAACTTCAAGCAGAATACGTCTCTCAACTCATTACGACCGCTGAAACAACAGGAAGGTGAGTGATCGGTAGTCCGGGCGGTGTAGCCCGGACTATTGGGCTTAGAGTAAGAAAAAACGCTAAGCCAGGTACATCCGAAGGCTTAGCGTATATTATCGTTAAAATGTTGGCGGTACCCCTATAAAGGTTATGGTTGACTGGACAGGCAATCGGCAAGCTGCTCGAACGTTCCCTCGAACCCTCTTCCGCCGAATCGCCGTTAAAGCGTGCCGGAAGCTTGCTTCAAAAGCCCGGACAGCGTGGCGAGGTCGGGGGAGTCGCCTTCCCGCAATTTGATCCACTTCCGTTCGGCTGGCCCATCGAATCCTTTCGGAAAGTCAATCCCGATTGCGTTCATGATCATGAACGCAATCGCGTCTTTGGAAGGAGAAATGATGGCTGCATAATGTCCGTTTTTCAGAAAGTGCGGCTTCTTGTACTGAATGCGTTCTTCGGCTTCCGGAATGGGAGGTTTTCAGGACCGGGGAGGTTCGGCTCCAGTTTGTCTTTCCGGACGCCAAAATGTTTACATAATATAAGTTATGAAAACTATTATTCGAACTCTTAAGTTATACTTAAGAAACTTTCGAATCTATCGCTTCGTCAATTCTACTTGTAGTATGATTTAGGGAATGGATGGAAACGAGAGGGGCGTCAAAAAGTGACAGTTGGCGGGAAAAGAAGGGCCGCAAGGCTCATTTGGTTCGGTCTGGCGCTCGCGTTGGCCGCGGCTGCGATCGCGGGGTTGCGTCCGGCGGCGGCGGCAGCGGCCGGGGAAGGCATTGAGATTACCGCGGAGGTCGGACTGGGCGGGATCGTGAAGGAAGGGAAGTGGACACGCCTGTCGATCACGGCCGTCAATGAAACGGATCGGGCTTTAAAAGGGGAGCTCGTTTTCTCGGTCGTTCAGCCGAACGGAGGCTACAATCAGAGCTTTTCCGTGCCGGCGGAGCTGCCGCAAGGAAGTCCGGTCGTACTGGAGCTGACCGTGCCGGGCACGAGCTACAACGAAAACAACAACAAGCTGGCGTTTCGGGAAGAGCGCTCGGGCGACGAAATCCCGCTGACGGGAAAATCCTTTCTGGTCGGATCCTCAACGGCCAACACCGTCGTCGGCGTCGTATCCCGGGATCCGGATACGCTCAATTTTTTGCCGATTCTCAATCAACGGGGCTACAGCCTGCAAGTCGTTCCGATCGAGGATCAAAAATTGGCGAATAACGCGATGCAGCTCGGCTCGTTCGATTTTCTCGTTTTGAACGATACGGCGACGGGCGGCTGGAGCGAAGACCGAATCGCGGCGGTTCGCACCTGGGTTCAAATGGGGGGCACGCTCGTCGTTTCGGGCGGCGCGGGCTACGCGAAAACGGCTGAAGCGTTCAAGGATATCGTTCCCGTCGCCGCGGATGGCACGGCGGCGCTTTCCTCCGCCGATTCGATCGTCCAGGGCGGAGACGGCAAGGCGCTGGATCTGGCGGGGCCCGTCACGGTTTCGACGGGTACGCTGCAAGCGGGCGCTACTTCGCTGTTGAATGAAGGCGAGATCATTGTCGCGGCGGAGAGAAAGTACGGAAAAGGGCGCATCGTCTACGCGGCGTTCGACCCTTCGCTTGAGCCGTTTGCTTCCTGGAGCGGAAATTCCGCGCTTTGGGCGCGGATGTTGAGCGGCTCGCTCACCTCGTATTTGCATCAAAACGTCAACGGTTTCGGCTATAGCAACGGTTATTGGGAAGTGGACAACGCGCTGAACGCGTTCCCTTCGCTGCGATCGCCGCAGTTCAACTTGCTGCTCGTCTTTTTTCTTATTTATATCGTGATCGTCGCCCCGGGCGTATTCCTGACGCTTAAGGCGGCGGACAGGCGGGAATGGGCCTGGTGGATCATTCCGGCGTTGTCGGTCGTTTCGAGTCTCGTCATTTATTCGATCGGGTCGGCCGACAAAAACCAGACGATGACGCACAGCTTGCGGACGATGGAGCTCGCGGGCGACGGCCGCGCCTTGCGCTCGGCCGACGTGGCGGTGTTCGCTCCCCGCGGAGGCACGGTGGAGGCCGGGTTCGAAGCCGATGTTACCGTTTTGCCGAATAGCGATGAAAGCGGCACCGGCAACATTTCGACCAATCGGATGAACCAGACCGCGCGAACCGAGCCGGACCGGGTAACGGCGGTTTGGAACCGCGTCGAGTATTCTTCCGTCCGGAAGGCGCGGCTGGAATACAACGAGGAATCGTCCGGCCACGGCCAATTCGACATCGCGGCGGAAGAGCTCGGGGCGAACCGGAAAATACGCGTGACGAACAATACGGAAGCCGATCTCAAGAAGGCGGCTTTGCTGGCGAACGGCAGAGTCTATTCCCTGGGGGATCTTGCGAAAGGAGAAGCCGCAGAGGCAACGGTGCCGACGTACTTACCTTCTTACGGCGTCTTTTACGATTACGGCTATCAAATGTTCCCTTTTACGGGAGGACGGGACGAGTATTCGCGGCATCGCGGCATGCTGAACGCCTACTTGCAGGAACAGGGCTCTTTCCGGCCGGTCATCGTCGGCTTCAGCGAGGATAGCGAGAGCTGGTTCGAGGTCAACGGAAAAGAAGTCAAGTCGGACAACCTGACGCTTTGGGTGCAGCCGTTCGAGCCGGATATCCCGGGAACGGGGGCGGCGACGATTCCTCCCGGCTCGATTTTGCCGGTGATGACAAGCCAATCGCTAGGCGAGTTTTCCTACGGTTCGGACGGCATGGTCGGATTGACGGACGGAAGCATCGAATTCGAATATCTCGTGCCCGGCGCGGCCGAAACCGAGTTCGAGGAGCTGACCGTGCATTTTTCGGACATGGGACAGGGCGGACAAATGGTTCTTTCGGTATGGAACGACGTAACGCAGCAATGGGATGAGATCGATCGAACGAGCAACTTGGTCCGGCTGCCGGAATCCGCGGATACGTATATGACGGCCGCGAACGCGGTCCGGATGAAGCTCGAGGTGACCGGTTCCGTTCATATCGCGCTGCCGGAGATCGGATTGAAAGGGAAGGTGAACTCGTAATGGAAACGTCTCTTGCGCAGAAGCCGTCCGCGGAAACGAAAGAGGTGCCGATGATCGAGACGCGGTCGTTGTCCAAGCAGTTCGGCAGCTTCCAGGCGCTGAAATCGCTCGATTTGACGATAGACAAGGGCACCGTATTTGGCTTCGTCGGTCCGAACGGAGCAGGCAAGTCGACGACGATGTCGATTTTGGCGACGCTGCTCGCGCCGACGTCGGGCACGGCCATGGTGGACGGGATCGACGTGACGGAGCACCCGAAGGAGGTCCGCAAAAAAATCGGCTACATGCCGGACTTTTTCGGCGTTTACGACAGCTTCAAGGCGACGGAGTATTTGCATTTTTACGGGGCCAGCTACGGCATCGGCAAGGCGGAGCGCAACAAGCTGATTCCGCAGCTGCTCGAACTGGTGAATCTCTCCGACAAAAAGGACGCTTACGTCGACACGCTTTCGCGGGGGATGAAGCAGCGCCTGTGCCTCGCCCGCTGCCTCGTGCACGACCCCGACCTGCTCATTCTCGACGAGCCCGCTTCGGGGCTCGATCCGCGGGCCCGGATCGAAATGCGCGAAATTTTGAAGGAACTGAAGGATATGGGGAAGACGATTATCATTTCCTCGCACATTTTGCCGGAACTCGCGGAAATGGTGGACGAGATCGGCGTCATCGAGCACGGGCAGCTGGTCGCGCACGGCAACGTTCAGGATATTCAAAGCCGGCTGCGGGTAAAACGGATTCTGACGATCCGCAGCGCGGGGCAGGACGAAGAGCTGGAAGCGGCGCTCAGGGACCGGCCGTTCGTGAATCGGATTTTCCGCGACGAAAAGGGCGTGCAGGTGCATTTCGGCGGCCAGGACGAGGAGCAGGCCGAGCTGCTGGCCGAGCTGATCGGCCGCGGCTTCCGCCTGATCGCCTTCAGCGAAGCGCAAACGAATCTCGAGGACGTCTTTCTGGAAATTACGAAGGGGAACGGGGGAGAAGCATGAGCGGCAAGCAAGCGGAGGCCAAAGCAGGGCGGAACCTGCGATCGCTGTTCGTCAACCCGGTGCTGAACAAGGAAATCATGCTGCGAATGCGTTCGCTGCGTTCGATGTGGGCGTTGTTTTTCTATTTGCTGGCGATCGGGATCGGCGCGCTCGGGTTCATCTATATCAACGAGATGGACGGAGGCGGCGGCTTCAATCCGAATACGAGCCGGACGATGTTCATGTTCATCAGCATCGCCCAGCTCGGGCTGATCGCCTTCATGGCGCCGGGACTTACGGCCGGCATCGTCAGCGGGGAGCGCGAGCGGCAAACGCTGAATTTGCTGCTGACGACGCAGCAGTCGTCGACGAACATTATCGTGAGCAAACTGGTCGCTTCGCTCGCTTTTATGGTGCTTATCGTGCTGGCGACGATGCCGGTGTACAGCATCGTGTTTCTGTACGGAGGCATCTCGCCGTCGCAGCTGCTGCTCGTGTTTCTCTTTTACTTGTTCACGATGGTCGTTCTCGGCTCGCTCGGCATCCTGTTTTCGACCTTGTTCAAACGAACGATGATTTCCGTCATCGTCTCCTACGGCGTCACGTTGTTCATTTTCGGAGGGACGGCGTTTCTGTATTTGATTGTGTTATCCATCATGCAAAACACGTACGGGAACGGGCAGACGGACTACGGCTGGATCGGGTACATCATGGGCTTAAATCCGGTGGCCGCCCTGTACAGCATTTTCGATTCGGAAATTTCGCGGTCGGTATTCATGGTTTATCGCTCCGGCGGCTTGAGCGGACAGGATGCCCCGATCCAGTTGTGGCAGCAATTCCTGATCGTGTATTCGATCGTTTCCATCGGGGCGGTGCTGCTTAGCATCCGGTATATCCGACCGATTTTAAAAAAGAAGCGCGCAGGCAGGTAATGTGTTGGAAGATTGGCAGGCTGTTAATGCGGTTAAATACATTCGATTAACCTCATTAATTATGTTGCGAGAAAAAAGCGAAAGCCTGCCGGGCAAGGAACGTTTTGGGAAAGTCTCAATTATGATTAATGTCATTAATTAAAGAAGCAAAGCGCGGGGAGGTGAAGAAATGGGCGAAGGCCGCAAGCTTTCGGAGCTGTTGAAGCGGGTTCGCTGGCGAATGTTGCGACTTCGCGCCGCTGCGGGCGGGGCGATCGGCTTGCTTGCGGGCAGCGGCGCAGGGGTCGTTCTCCTGCTCGCGGCACGGTTGGTGCCGATTCCGCATGCCGAGTGGATCGCCGCGGCGCTTATCGCCGCCGGCGCAATGACCGGCGCGGCCGTCCGCTTGGCGGGCGGCGTATCCGACCGCGAAGCGGCGCTTATGATGGATCGCGGACCGACGTCCGATGCCGTCGGAACGGCACTCGCGAATTTGCATAGCGAGCTTCCGATTGCCCGGCTGCAGCGCGAGGAAGCGGTGCGGCTCGCCGGCGAATACGTCGCGGGCTTGAAGACGAATTTGCCGGGACCGGGAAGACGCGGGGGCGCAAGGTTCGCCGCGCTGACGGGCGCATCCTGGCTTGTTCTGGCCGGTCTCCTCGCGATCCCGAATCCGATGGACGAGCGGATCGAAGCACGTTCGGCGGTAAATGAGGAGCTGGCTCGGCTGGATGAACAAGCGGATGAACTGGAGCAGCGGCTCGAGCAGCTGCCCGCATTGGAACCTGCCGCGAAGGACGGGCTGCTAAAGCCGCTGTCCGAGCTGCGCGAACAGTTGGGAAGGCTGGAAAGCCCGGCGGAAGCGCAACGCGAGCTGGAAGAGGCGAAGCGGGAGCTTGAACGGCTGGCGGCGGAGCTGAAGCTGCGGGAGACGCGGCTGAGCGAAATGGCCTCGCGAATGCAGGCGTCGCCGCAGCTCCGCGAGCTTGGGCAGGCGCTGGAGCGCCGCGACGCCGAAGCGGCTTCGGAGGCGATCGACGGGCTGCGCGGCGAACTGCGGCGGCTTAGCGAGCAGCAGAAGGCGGAGCTCGCCGAGCTTTTGCGCGAGCTGGCCGACGCGCTGCCCGAGGGAACGGAAGCCGATTCGGACGCAGCGTTGAAGGAAGCGCTGAACAAGGCGGCGGAGCAAGCCGCGAGCGGGGAGCCGGAGGGCACGGGAGCGGAAGACGCGCTTGCCGGGCTGGGCGAGGCGCTCGCTCGCGAGCTGACGGCGGAAGAGCTGGCGGCCCTCGCCCGGCAAATGGCCGGCGGACTTGGCGCAAGCTCCGCCGTGTTGGCCGATCAAGCAGGCGGCGCAGCGGCGGGAACCGGTTCCGCTTGGGCCGGGGCTTCGGGCACCGGCGACGCTTCGGGCGGCGCAAGCTCAACAGGCGCCGCGGGAAATCCGGGAGCCGGCGGCGAATCCGGCGGCGGGAGCGGCGAAGGAGAGGGAGCCGGCGCGAGCCCGGGCGCGGGAGGCAACTCCGGCGGCGGTTCGGAAGGCGAATCAGGTTCGGGTACGGGGGCTGGCTCGGGTTCCGGGGTCGGAAACGGCGCAGGGACAGGATCCGGAACAGGCTCGGGTTCAGGCTCCGGCAGCGGTGCAGGGACGGGATCCGGCTCGGGTTCAGGCTCCGGCAGCGGTACGGGGTCTGGCTCGGGTGCCGGCAGCGGGGCAGGAGCTGGAGGCGGTACGGGCGCGGGCTCCGGTTCGGGCGGACTTCAAGGCGGAACGGGAAGCGGCGGCCGTTCGCTCGTCACGACGCCCCGAGCGATGGAAGGGTCCGGCAACGCCGCGACGGACGGCGGTCCGTCCTCGGGCGGCCGGGTCACGGAGGGCGATACGTCGCCGATGCTGGATGGCGGAGCCCAAAGCTATGAGGAGGTCTACTCCAGCTACGCGACGGACGCCCGCAGGGCGCTGAACCGTTCGCAGCTGCCGGAATCGATGCAGCAGCGGGTGCGCGATTATTTTGAAGAAATTCAGCCGAATCGATAGATTTTAACTACATTAAATAAATGGCGGAGGGGTACGGATGATTCAATCCAAAGCGCAGGTGGAAGCGGCCGTCGAACGTTTCGAAACGCTCAGGCGGGAAGTGGGGCGGGTCATCGTCGGCCAGCAGGATGTCGTCGAGCAGCTGCTGTGGTGCGTCGTGGCCGGCGGACACGCCCTGCTGGAAGGAATTCCGGGCCTCGGCAAAACGATGCTTGTGCGTACGCTTGCCGATGCGCTCGAGCTGTCGTTTTCCCGCATCCAGTTTACGCCCGATCTGATGCCGACCGATATTACCGGCACCCAGCTCGTCGAATTCGGTCCGCAGGGCAGCGCTTCGTACCGGTTTCAACCGGGACCGATATTCGGCCACCTGGTGTTGGCGGACGAGATTAACCGGGCGACGCCGAAAACGCAGAGCGCCCTGCTCGAAGCGATGCAGGAGCGAACGGTGACGGCGGGCGGCGAGACGCGAAAGCTCCCGTCTCCTTTTTTTGTGCTGGCTACGCAAAATCCGGTCGAACAGGAAGGAACCTATCCGCTGCCGGAAGCGCAGTTGGACCGCTTTTTGCTGAAAATTCATGTCACCTACCCGACCCGGGAGGAGCTGAAGGAAATCGTCAGGCGCACGACTTCTTCCGAAAGCTACCGCGCCGACAAGGTTGTCGATTCCGCAACGATCGCCGAATTGCACGCTTTCTCCAAAGAGGTGCTCGTCTCCGACGAGGTGCTGGATTCGGCCATTCGCGCGATCATGTTCACGCATCCGACGGAGCCGGAAGCGCCGGAGCTCGTCCGCAGGTATGTCCGGTACGGTTCGGGACCGCGCGGCATCCAGGCGCTCATCTCCGTCGCCAAGGTGAGGGCTCTTGTAGAAGGGAGGCTTCACGTTTCCTGGCCGGATATTCGGGCGGTCGCGGTTCCGGCTTTGCGTCACCGGCTCGTACTCGGCTATGAGGGAGAGGCGGCGGGAATCGCCGCCGACGAAATCGTCGACGCCGTGCTGCAAGCGGCGGAGGCGCGGCGATGACGGGAGCGGAGCGGGGGGCTGGTGGATCGTTTTGGCTCGACCCGATGCTGCTTCGCAAGCTGGAGCAAATTTCCGTCGCATCGAAGGGCCGGACGCGCGGCACGATGCAAGGGAAACGGCGGTCTCGCGCGCTTGGAGGCTCCCAGGAGTTCGCGGACTACAGGCCGTACGCTCCCGGCGACGACATCCGGCGGCTGGATTGGAACGTGTACGGAAGAACCGGAAAGGCGTACATCCGCCAGTATTGGGACGAACAAGAAATGGCGGTTCGCCTGTATGTGGATGCGTCCGAATCGATGCGGTTCCGCTCGATCGGCGCGGCGGAAGGGGACTTGCCGTCGTCCGGGACGAAATGGGCGTACGCGCTTCGGCTCGCGGCATGCGTCGGGTACGCGGCGCTGGCCGGGGAGGATCGCGTGTCCGTCGCCCGTTTTACGGATTCGGTGGAATCGAGCCTGCCGCCGCTGCGGGGGAAGGGCTCCGCAAGCCGGCTTTTTGCGTATCTCGAAGGCGAGATGAGCGCGAAGCCGGCAGCGGCGGGCAGCGACGATTTGAGCGCAGCTTTTTTGGCGCCGGGCGTTTTGCCGCGGACTCCCGGACAAGTCTGGCTGCTAACGGACGGGATGTACGAGTTCGGAATCGATCGGACGCTGGACGCTTTCGCCGCGGCGGGACAGGAGGTTGCCTTCATCCAGGTGCTCGGCAAGGAGGAGCTGTCCCCGGCGTTGTCGGGCGAGCTGACGCTGATCGACGCCGAATCGGGGATCGCCAAGGAAGTCGCGATCGGCCCAAGCGTATTGAGGACTTACGAGGCCGCGCTCCGCGAACATAATGAATCGATTCGCCGGATGTGCGCCGAACGCGGTTTTGCCTATGTTCTCGTCGATACGTCCGTGCCGCTGGAACATACGGTCGCTTATGTGCTGCTGGCGCAAGGGTTGTTAAAAAGATAACCGCTTCGGCCGGTAATGGCTGATCCGTGTGCGCTTATTCAAGCGATGACTGTCTGAGCTGGAACCGGTAGACGCACGAGTTTTCGAGCGGTGATGGCCTTGCCGAACACTTAGCCCTGTGAGCTGTATAAGTGTTGACAGCTTGCACGAGAAGTGACTTTCGCAAGAGTTGTTTGAGCGATGATTGTGTTCGGGAGAACGGGTGATGACGTGGATATTGGGGATTGCGATGACAGGGGGCAGATTGTCGAGTTGGTTTGGCTGCCTGATTCCCCCTGGGGCGTCATTTAATTTATGGCGTTAATTGAATTTGCCGATAGTGCTATTGTTTTGTTTTTAAAGTCTCTTGTCGGTATCCCCTCTCCTCAGAAACGGTATTTTCCGGGATAGGGTGCCAGTCAAAACGGTCGCGCCGGGCCGTTATTCGGCTAAACCGAGTCCAAGTTCGCAAATAACGGTCGCTTGAAGCCGTTATCGAGGAGCGGAGGGCAGGATTGGACGGAAGGTAGGCAAATAACGGCAGCAACAGGCCGTTATTGATGCTCGAAAGGCGAGATTGGACGGATAGAATACCAATGGCGGCCGCCTCGAGCCGTTGTCGATGCGCGGAGGGCGGGATTGGATGGAAGGTAGGCAAATAACGGTTGCACCGGGCTGTTATCGATGCGCGAAAGGCGGATGACCTCGCCGGGACGGCAATAAACAAACGGGAAAGGGGGACGGGGCATGGGCTTTCAATCGCTGGCCGGGATTGGGTTCGCGGCTTCGCTGCCGCTGATCGTTCTCCTCTATTTGTTAAAACGGACATATGTCGATACGCCGGTTCCGAGCAGCCTGCTATGGAGGCGGGCGCTCCGGGAGCAGGAAGCGAACCGGCCGTGGCAAAAGCTGCGGCGCCGGCTGCTGCTGCTGCTTCAACTGCTGGCGGCGGCTCTCCTGACGCTTGCGCTGATGGGGCCGTACGCGTCGGGTACGAGCGGCTCGGCGCGGCCGGTTGCCGTCGTGCTGGATACCTCGGCCAGCATGACGGCCGTCTCGCCCGAGGGAGACGGCGCGCAATCGGCGCTGCAGCTTGCGAAGCTGCGAATCGCGGAGTGGCTCGCCGAGCAGCCGGGCGCGAGGCCGGTTACGCTGATCGCCGCGGGAGATCAGCCGGTCGTTCTCGCGTCCGCGCAAAGGGATCGCGAGGCGCTCGAAGCCGCGCTCGAGGCGGCGCGGCCGAATTACGGCCGCGCGGATCTGGCGGCGGCGCTGTCGCTTGCGGATGCGACGCTTCGCGGCGAGGCGGAAGGCGAAATCTGGCTGCTGACCGACGGCAAGGCAAGACAGCAAGTAGAGGCAAGCGCGGCCGGCGAGGTTACGGCGAACCCGCTTCGCGTGACGGAGATCGACAGCGGCCGGGCCAATGTGTCGATTGCGGCATTCGGCGTGCGCGGCGAAGCCGGAACGGACACGGCGGCCGCCGTCGTCACGCTGATGAACCGCGGGCTCGAGCCGTTAAGCGGCACGCTCGCCGTTCGCGCCGAGGGCGTTCCGGAGCCGGCCGAAGAGTCGGCGACGTTTGCACTGGAAGCGGGCGAGCAGCGATCCTTCCGCTTCGACCGGCTTCCCGCCGCCGAATTCTACATGGCGACGCTCGGCCGGATCGACGGCTACGCGGCGGACAATACGGCTTACGCTTTTTCCGCCGCGCAGGCCGCCGGCCGGGCGCTGCTGGTCGGCGAAGGCAATTTGTTTCTGGAGAAGGCGCTGCAGCTGGCGGGCGTTCAAGTCGTGCGCGCCGATCCGGCCGGCTTCGAACCCGACGGGACGATCGCGGACACTGTCGATTGGGTCGTGCTGGATGGAGCGGACGAGGAGACGCTTGCGTCGGATGAATGGCGGAAGCTGATCGGCTCGAAGCCGGTATGGCGAATCTGGTCGGCGGAAACGCCTCCCGCAGGCGGAGAAGCCGTCGCGCCGGCGAACGGGGAAGCCGAAGTCGGGGACCATCCGGTCGTCCGGTATTTAACGTTCGGCGACGTGCACATATCCCGGCTCGTCAAGCCGGCTCCCGGCTCGCCCGCATTCGGCGATCCCGTCGTGACATACGGGGGCGTTCCCGCCGTCTACGCGGGAATGACGGACGGGAAGCCGGGGCTCGTTTTTGCGTTCGGCTTGCAGGATTCGGATTTGCCGCTGCGGACGGAGTTTCCGATTCTGATCGCGCAGGCGTCGGAATGGATGGGCGGGGGATCTTCGGCGAATCTCGGGCAGGCCGTCGCCGGAAGCCAGCTCGACGTGCAATTCGTTTCCGAAGCGGCGGATGCCCGTTGGAAGGCGATAGCGGCGGAGGAGGGGGTTCCGACAACGGAGCAGGAGACGACGGCCATTGCAAGGACGCCCGAAGGGGGCTTGTCGGGCTTGCAAACGGCGCCGCCCGTTCCCGGCCTGTACCGGCTCTCCATCCTGGACGCCTCCGGGCGGGAGCTGGCCGGTCCGCTGCTTGCCGTCGCCGCGGATCCTGCCGAGAGCATGGCGGCTCATGGTTCGGAAACGGAAACGGGCGGACAGCCGGCAACGGAAAACGAGGCGCCTGCCGCAGCCGACGAAGTTGCGATTCTGGAGGACCGAACGTCGTTCGTTCCTTGGATTGCGGCCGTTCTGCTGCTCTTGCTTGCGCTGGAATGGGGGGTGTACCGACGTGGGACTGTCGTTTGATACGCCTTGGGCGCTGCTGCTGATGGTGCCGTGCGCGATTTTCGTATGGTGGACGATCCGGCACACCCCCCGGCTGACGGGAGGACGAAAGAAGCTGGCCGTTGCCGTCCGGGCGCTCATTCTCGCGCTGCTCGTCGCCGTTGCGTCCGGACTTTCGCCTTACTTGCGCATGGACCATCGCGCCGTCGTGTTCGTGGCCGACCGCTCGGCCAGCGTCGGAGAGGAAGAGCGGCTCGCCGGCTGGATCGGAGAGGCGCTTGCCGCCAAAGGCGACAGCGATCGCGCGGCCGTCGTCTCCTTCGGCTTGAACGCTTCGGTGGAGCGGACGCTGTCGGTCGACGAAACCGACGTCTTTTCGCTTCGGACCGAAGCGAACGATTCTTTTTCCAACATTGCGGGCGGTCTGCAGCTTGGTTCGGGCTTGCTTGGCGAAGGCGGCAAAATCGTGCTTTTGTCGGACGGGGAAGAGAATGTCGGCGACTTGCTCCGGCAGGGCGAGCTTTTGAAAAACCGGGGAATCGCCGTCGATGTCGTCGCGCTGCCGAAACGGGAGCTGAGGGATGCGGCGGTCGAGTCGCTTCGGGTGCCGGCGGATCTGAACGCGGGCGAAAAATTTTCATACGAAATTACGGTTTCCAGCACGTTCGCCGGCGAAGCGGAGCTTCGGCTGTACGAGGAAAATACGGAAAAATTCCGCAGCGTCGTCGCTCTCGAAACGGGGGAAAACCGCTTCGCGTTCCAGGATGTGGCCGAAACCCCCGGCTTGCATCGCTATCGGGCGGAAATTTACGCCGCCGGGGACGAGAGAGGCGAAAATAATGCGAACTACGCGTTCAGCCGCGTCGACGGCTTGCCGCGAGTGCTGATCGTCGAAGGAGAAGAAGGCACGTCCGGCAACATGGCGGGAGCGCTCGAGGCGTCGCTTATTCCGTACGATATCCTTTTGCCCGAACAGCTTCCGGCGGAGCTGGCCGATTACGCGAGGTACGACAGCATCGTGCTGAACAACGTGCCGGCGACGCGGATCGCGGAAGCGCCGATGATGCATCTCGGGGCGGCCGTCCGCGACTACGGAATCGGGCTGGTCATGGCCGGAGGCTCGGACAGCTACGGTCTTGGCGGCTATTACAAAACGGAAGTGGAACGGGCGCTTCCCGTTTACATGGATTTGAAGGGCAAGCGGCAAATGCCGTCTCTCGGCCTCATTCTCGTTATCGACAAGTCGGGCAGCATGGACGGCGGCAAGCTGGAGCTGGCGAAGGAAGCGGCGCTGCGCACGGTCGAGCTGCTGCGCGAGGACGACACGGTCGGCGTCATCGCCTTCGACGGCTCGCCTTGGTGGGTTCAGGAGCCGGTGAAGCTGACGGACCGGGATGCCGTCGCAAGCGTGATTCAAGGCATCCGGCCGGACGGCGGCACGGAAATTTATACGGCCGTAAGCAGCGCCTTGAGCCGAATGCTGGAGGTCGAGGCGCAGCGCAAGCATATTATTTTGCTGACGGACGGGCAGTCGGCGGGGAACGGGAGTTACTCCGCTTTGACGGATACGATGAACGATAACGGCATTACGATGTCGACGGTCGCCGTCGGCAACGGGGCCGATACGGCGCTGCTGGAACGGCTCGCCGGCGATGCGAACGGGCGCTACTATTTTACGAACGATCAAAGCACGATTCCGTCCATCTTCAGCCGGGAGACGACGCTGATGTCGCGGACGTACATCGTCGAAGATCGCTTCGTTCCCCGGCTCGGCAGGGCGGGCGATTGGGCTTCCGCTTTCGCCGGGGGCGTGCCGGCCGTCGACGCCTACGTCGCGACGACGGCCAAAGAGACGGCCGACGCCGTCTTGCTGACGCCGATGGGCGATCCGCTGCTCGCGCGCTGGCAGTACGGATCGGGCCGGAGCGTCGCCTGGACAAGCGACCTGAAAGGCGAATGGGCGGGCGAGTGGACGGGATGGGACCGTTTCCCGGACGTTTTTGCCCAATGGGTCAAATGGACGTTTCCGCAGTTTAACGGCGCTCCGTACGACGTGGAGGCCGATTGGCAGGGCGGAGAGGGCAGCGTCACGATCCGGGAAACGACCGCCTCGGCCGGGAGCGCGACGGAGCTGAACGCCGTGGTCACGGGGCCGGACGGCGAGCGGACGGAGCTGACGCCGCTGCCGGTCGCGCCGGGCGAGTATGCGGGCGGCTTGCCGCTGTCCGGTCCCGGCGTCTATATGATGCAAATTGGGAAAAACGGGGAAAGCGGCGGAACGACGAGCGGCTTCGTCATCCCATACGCTCCCGAATACCGGCTGACGGAGGGCGGCGGGGAGGACAAGCTGCGGCGGCTGGCGGAGCTGACGGGCGGGCGCGTGCTGGACGCGGCCGAACCCGGCGAAGCGTTCGCGGGCGAGCGGATCGCGCATCGCCGAACGATCGACATCGACCGGGCGCTGCTCGTCGCGGCGCTGCTGCTCTGGCTGCTCGATATCGCCGTGCGCCGCGTTTCGCTGCCGTGGGGCCGGGTTTCGGCCTGGCTGCGCGAACGGCTGCCTTTCGGGCGGGGCACGGTCGCCGGCGGGGCCGGGCCGGCGGCCGCGGATGCCGCGCTTGCCCGGCTGCAGGAGCGGAAAAGCCGCTCGCGCGCCTCCCGCTTCGGCGGGGCGGGAACGGGCGCGTCCGGCGCGCCGGCCTCGAACGGGTCCGCCCCGCAACCGTCCGCGGCGAAACCTTCCGCCGCCGGGTCCGCAACATCCGGACCGGCCGCGAGCCCCCCGCCCGAGCCGGAAGCCCCCGCTTCGGCCGCCGCGTCCGGTATCGCGGGCAAGAGCAAAAAGCCGTCGCCGCGGACGGAACCCGAACGGACGCCCGATCGCCGGACGCCGCCCCAAGCTCCCGCGCCGGACAACCCGGCGGCGGAAGAAGATGCGATGAGCCGGCTGCTCGCGGCCAAAAGGCGCAACCGGCGCTAACCTCGAACGAGAAGGCTTGAGAAGGCTTGAACCTGAATTTTTCGCGTACGGGATGGAGGTTGTCAGCTTGGGCTGGATCCGTATGACAAGCGATCAAATCGAGACGGAACACATTTGCTGCGCGCTTGGGACAAAATCGTACGAGCGCGCCGTAGCCGAGAAGAAGCAGTGGCTCAAAGACCGGATGGACGAAGGATTGGTTTTTTATCGCTTGGATGAACGCGCGAAAGTTTTTATCGAATATATGCCCGCCGAAAAGGCGTGGGTGCCGATTTGCGCGCCGAATTTCATGTACGTCCATTGTTTGTGGGTTTCCGGCAGGCATCAAAACAACGGGTATGCGAAGCAACTGCTGGACTACTGCAAAAACGACGCGATCGAGCGGGGGATGGATGGTATCGTCCATATCGTCTCGAACAAGAAGCTCCCTTTTTTAAGCGATAAAACGTTCTTCGAACATATGGGCTTCGAGGCCGTCGATCGGGCCGAACCCTATTTTCAATTAATGGCGTTAAGATGGAACGAACGGGCCGTCGTCCCCACCTTCAACAAACGGGCGCGGCTCTCAACGGATGACGAAGGCATCTCCGTCTACTACACGGCTCAGTGCCCGTTCGCCGTCGGCGTCCTCGAAGAACTGAGCAAAGTGGCGGCGGCAAGAAACGTTCCGTTTCAAGCGCATCGCATGACGAAGCGCGAAGAAGCGCAAAACGGGCCGACGATTTGGACGACGTTCGGCCTGTTTTACGACGGGAAATTCGTGACGCACGAAATCGTGAGTCCGAACAAGTTCGACCGGATGCTGACCCGGCTGATTGCGGAAAAGGGATAGTACCGACGAAGCATGATAGAGCAGGCCAAAATGAAAAGAGTCTCATCGAGTCGCTCGAAATGTTTGCTTGGAAAAACGCCCGGAAAGCCAACTGACCATGGCTTCCGGGCGTTCAACATTTAATGGGGTTAACGACCAATCGCCTGCTTACTCGTTCAAATACGTGTCGATCCGGTTGGCGAGCGCCCCGGAGACCGCTTCCGCCGTCTTGCTGCCGGAGAAGAAGGCGGCGGTTTCTTCGGCGATCATGCCCAGCACTTTCGGATCCCGGTTGCCGTACTTGCCGACGGAAGGAATGAAGTCGAGCACCTTTTGAATATCTTCATCGGTGATCGTCGGCTTGACTTCTCCGGATTCGTTGCGAAGCGTGATTTTCGGGCCGTCTTTCCCGCTTGCGCTTCCTTCAAGCAGCTGTCTGGTTTCGGTCAGCTTGGCGCTCAACGCGGCCTTGTTCACGGGAAAGTTCATCATCGCCTGATCGGCCTGCATTTCTTCGGAAAGCAGGAACTTGACGAAGGACCATGCCTCGTTTTTGACATGCGATTTGGCGTTCAGCCCGAGCACCTGGTTCGATTTGAACGGAATGCCTCCGCCGTCGCCCGTTCCGGGAGGCTGGAGCATGTTTTTTTGTCCGCTCATCGTAGGGACTAACAGAGCGTTCATCGGCGAATCCAGACTTTCGGAGGAGAAGGCCGTATTTTGCGCGCCCATCATGTCCGCCGTCGCCAGACCGTCGTCGTATAGCTTCTTGATCTTCTCCATGTACGCTTGGAATGCGGCTGCATCGAAGGAAGCGGAGCTTCCGTCCCGCTTGACCAATTGATCGTAGGTCGTTTCGACGAGGAAGGCGAGCAGCATCTCCGGCGACATTCTGGAAATTCCGTATTTCCCGTCGGCTTTCGTTTTGTTTAATAAATCGACGAATTGATCCCATGTCCATGTTTGTTGATCGAGACCGTTTTGCGTTAAAAACGCCTCGTCGCCGAGCATAACTTCCAGCGCGAAAGAGGTGGGGATGCCGTACCAGCCAGTATCGTCCGTAACGGCGCTTAAGACGTTCTCGTAATAGTCGGATTTCGCAAAGTCTGCATCCTGTTCGGCCAGTTCGTTCCAGTCGGCGAGCAGCCCCTTTTCCGCATACTTGTCGATAGGGAGATATTCCGCCGAGATGATGTCCGACGCCTGACCGGACATTATCGCCGTATTGACGCTGTTCGCGTATTTTTCGATGTCCTCCGCATTCGTTTCCGAACCCGCTTTCCATTCCTTCTTCACGATCATTTGATCCCCGCCGCTCGTATCCGCGGGCACGGTTTCGACGATTTGAACGTCGATGTCGGGGTGGGCGGCTTCGAAAAGCCGCTCCGCTTGCGTCAGAAATCGGTCCTTCGTCATGACGGACATCGTGACGACCGTTTTGCCGTCCGAGGTTTTCTGCGCGACGCCGGGGGCGGCCGGCGTTTCGCCCGCGTTCCCCGATTCGTTTCCGTTTTGCCGCTGTCCCGAGCATGCCGCGAGCGCGGCGCATAGCAGAAGAAGACCGATCGAATGCCAGCCTTTTGTCCGTTTTTTCATTTCGTTTCCTCCCTGTTTCAATCCTAAGTTTTAAGTTCAGGATGAATATCTGACGCGATCTCCGTCGCTGATCGGCTCGCTTGCGTCCGTTACGAAGCGCTCGTCCGGCATCAGCCCGTCGGCGACGACGGTGTCGCCGTTTTCATCCTTGACGGTCACATACGTTTTGCTGACGTAATGGGCGGCGCCGAGCGGTCCGTCTTTTTCCGTCAGGGTAAAGACATAATAGCCGTTGGTGTCGCTATGAAGCGCGGATTTCGGGATTTGCAGGCCGAAAGACGGGCTTTGGTTGCGGATCTCGACGGCGGCTTTCAGGCCCGGCGACAAGTCGGCGTCCTTGAGCCCGAACGTAATTCGCTTGTTGGCGTTGCCGTCGGCATCGGCCGCCGCGTCCTCGATGTTCGAGATGATCCCGTCGACGTTCCGCGGCGGCGTCTCGTCCAGCTGAACGGACACGCTGTCGCCGATGCGAAGCATGGAGGCTTCGTCGCTGTCGGCCGTAATGGAAAACGTATAGCCGGAGACGTCGTCGGCGACGGAGACGGCCGGCTGTCCGCGGTTAGCTGCGACGCCCTCGGAAACGTTGATCTCGGTCACGATGCCGTCGACGGGGGACTTCAGCGTGCGGCCTTCGTCGATCAGCTTTTTCAGGTCGTCGATTTCGCGCTCCAGCACCTGCATATCGAGCCGATGGATTTCGATGTCCCGTTTCAGGTTCTCGACGCCGGCTTCGTCGCCGCTCCGCAGCATCGTTTTCAATTGGTCCGTCATCTTGCTCAATTGCAGTTGCTTCTGTTTGTAGCGGGTCTGCTGGTCCTCGAGCGTTCGTTCGGTCGAAGCCGTGTCGAACTCGACGAGCGGATCGCCTTTTCGGACCCGGTCGTTTTTCTCGACCCGAATGTTCTCGACCGTCCAATCTCCCGAGGCGAATAGCTGCGCGACGTGCGCAGGCTCGAGAAAGCCGTCTCCCGTCACGATCAGGTCGAGACCGCCCGTGGCGGGCTTCTCGACGGACACTTTCGGCAGCGAAAGCCCCTGAATCGTGTTGGACAAAAACGTCAGCGCCAGCAAAGCCGCGAAAAAGAGGCCGATCGTCAGGCGAAGCGTCTTTTTGCGTCGTTCCGTTTGCAAGCGGTTCTCCTTTCTTCGGGCTACCCCTTGATTCCCGACATTTGAATGCCTTCCACCAGATGCTCTTCGCCGTACAGGAAAATGAGCACCATCGGCGTCATGTACAGCACCGACGAGGCGAACGCGACGCCTCCGGCGCCCTCCGCAATACTTGCCAAATATACGGACAGCGGCTGGCGAATCGGCTCCGTCAAAAACAGGAGCGGCTGTTCCACCATGTTCCAGTTGTCCACGAACGACAGCAGGAAAAGCGCGGCAATGCCGGGCTTCGCAAGCGGCAGGGCGATGCGGGCAAACGCGCGAATGGGGCCGGCGCCGTCGATTTTGGCCGCTTCGAGGTAAGGGGCGGGGACGCCGGCCATGAACTGCCGCATGAGAAACACGCCGAACGGCGCGAAGATGCCGGGCAGGACGATCGCGCCGTAGCCGCCGAGCAGGCCGAGTTTTTCCGCCACGAGGTAATTCGGGACAAGCGTGACCTGAAACGGCATGAGCATCGTGAGCAAGTAAACGAAAAACAGCTTGTCCCGGCCGGGAAAGGCGAGCTTGGCGAACGCGAATCCCGCCAGCGTGCCGACGACGGTTTGGCCGATCACGATCGGGAGCGTGAGCTTCGCCGAATTCCAGAAATGCAGCAGAAACTTCGGCCGCTTCAGCAGCACCTCTCCGAATTGCGAGAGCGTCGCGTTCTCCGGCACGAGGCGGATGGCGGCGTACTTGCGCGCGGCGGTCTGCTCCTCGCCGCTTAGCGCCTCGTAATGGCGGCCGATTTCCGCTTCGGACATGAAGGCGTTGGCGACGGTCAGCACGACGGGGAACAGCACGGCCAACGCGATCGCGAGCAGAAACGCCAGTTTCAGCGCCATGATCGGCTGCCGCAAAGCGGTTGCCATCATTCCGTCATCCCCCTTGAACGCGCCTCCAGCCGGAACAGCGCGTATATCGTCGCTCCGATCACGATCGCAAGCAAAACGGCCGCCGCCGTCAGCTTCGAATAATTCAGCGCCTGAAACATGTTGTTCATAAAGTGCTGCAGCGTGTAAAGGCTGTCGTGCGGATAGGCGCCGGCCACCAAATACGTTTCGCGGAACACTTTGAACGATTGGACGATGCTCATGACGACGACGAAAAAGGAGGTCGGCGCAAGGCCCGGCCAGGTGATATGCCGAAAGCGGCTCAGCCTGCCCGCGCCGTCGATCGAAGCCGCTTCGTACTGCTCCGCCGGAATGTTGGCGAGTCCCGCCAGAAACAGGACGAGGTTGTAGCCGGCGTTTTTCCAGAGAAATACGGCGAGCATGACGACGAACGCCCATCTCGTGTTCATCCAGTCGACCGGAGCGAATCCCCAATGGGCCAACAGCCCGTTCAGCGCCCCGTTCCAATGAAACAGCGTTTGCCACACCAGAATGACGGAGGCGACCGGGACGACGAGCGGCAGCAAAAACGCCGTTCGAAGCGGCTGCCGAAGCGGCATGTTCGCTTGAAGGAGCAAGGCAAGCCCGAGAGAAACCGCGAACAGCAAAGGGACGCCGACGCCGGCGAACGCCAGGGAGTTCGCGAACGCTTTGCGAAACGAATCGCTGGCCCATAGACTCCGGTAGTTCTCGAAGCCGGCGAAATTTCCGTTTGCGGGATTGTCGATTGCCGAATAATACGCGACCGAACCGAACGGAACGATGAAAAACAGCAGAAATCCGGCCAGTCCGGGAGCCAGAAACAGCAGCACGTACGGCGCGTCCCGCCGGTAATGTCGGCGAAGCCGGCTCAGGTTCATCTCCTCCTTCCTTCGGGCGGCTCCAGGCGCCCGGATGCATTTCGCTCATCATCATAGCCGCGCTATGTGACAGCCGTGTGACAGGCCGGGGCGTGACAAAGCCGAACGGCCCGTCTTACAATAAAGCTGCATCAAAAGCGGAACGGTTCGGGGAAGGGAAGGATGAGCTTGAAGCCGAAGGTGTTGATCGTCGAGGACGAACGGCGGATTCGGGAATTGATCGCCGATTATTTGGAGGAGGAAGGCCTGGGCTGGCGCGAATGCGCCCGCGGCGACAAGGCGTTGGAGGCGTTCCGGAAGGAAGCGCCCGATCTCGTGATTTTGGATATTTTGATGCCCGGGCTGGACGGGTATGACGTGTGCGAAGCGATTCGCGCCGAATCGGACGTGCCGATCGTGTTTCTGACGGCCAAGTCGGAAGAGGACGACAAGCTGCTCGGGTACGATCTCGGGGCCGACGATTATATGACGAAGCCGTTCAGCCCGAAGGTGCTGGCGGCGAAGGTGAAGGCGCTCTTGAAGCGGGCGGAGGCCGCGAAAAAAGCGGAAGGCGGGGGCGCGGCCGGCGAACGGCTGGATATGGGGGAACTGACGCTGGATGTGACCGCGAGGGAAGCGGCGCTTGAGGGCAAGCCGCTGACGCTTTCGCCCAAAGAGTTCGACCTGCTGCTGCATTTCGTCCGCAACCGCAACCGGGTGCTCAGCCGCGACATGCTGCTGAACGCGGTGTGGGGGTACGACTACGAGGGCGACATCCGGACGGTCGACACCCACGTGAAACGGCTGCGTCAGAAGCTGGGAGACCGCGCGGAGTGGATCGCGACGCTGAGGGGCAATGGGTACCGGATGAAGGTGACGCCGTGAATGCGGTCGTGAAAAACTGGAAGCACTCCGTCGCGCTCCGGCTGTTCGCCATTACGTTTCTGGTCGTCATGCTCATTCTTGGAGGACTGCTGCTGGTGCTTGCGGGAAGCTTTTCCTCGTTCTACGAGCGCCGCCAGATCAAGGACATCGCGGCGCAAATGAACGTCGTGCGGGACCGGTTCGTGTTGGAAGGCGCGGCGTTGTCCGGAGCGGGATTCCCCCCGTATTTCTTCGAGTTCGAGGACGATTACTATGCCACGATCGCCCTGGTGACGTTTGAAGAGGGCGGCATGCTCATTAGGCGAGGAAGACCGGCCGAAGAGGAGGCCGAAGCGATGGAGCCGGGCGTGTCGATATGGCCTTCCCTTCCGGGCTACGGTCCCGGGGAGGAAGATCGCCAATTCATGCTTGGCCTGCAGGAGTGGCGCCAGGATGAACAAGCGTTCGCCAAGGTCGTCCTGCAGGGGGAGACGCTGGTGTACCGCGCCAAGGGGATCGGGGAGAACCGGGCCGGGGCGGACCAGCTGATCGTCGTCGCCCCGGTCGCGGCCGAGGGACAGACCGTGAACGTGCTGTTCGCCGTATCATCGCTTCGGCCGGTCATCGGGGCGGCAAGCGTCATCCGCGACTTTTCCGGGTACGCGTTCGGCGTGGCGATCGTGCTCGTTCCGCTTCTCGCGTTCCTGTATGCGCACGTGCTGACGAAGCCGCTCCGCTCCTTGAACGAGCTGGCCGGGAGGCTCGCTTCGCTCGATTTTTCGCATCGCTTCCGGTGGCGCCGCAAGGACGAAATCGGCGAGCTTGCGCGGACGTTCGACTTTCTGGCGGATAACCTGGAGCGGGCGCTGTCGGAGCTGCACGAGGCGAACGCCAAGCTGCGCAAAGATATCGAGAGGGAGAAGCGGCTGGAGCGGATGCGGCGCGATTTCGTCGCCGGCGTTTCGCACGAGCTCAAGACGCCGCTCAGCCTGATCGGCGGCTATGCGGAAGGCTTGCGGGACAATATCGGGGACGGGGCGAAGCGGGAGCGCTATGCGGACGTCATCATGGAGGAGACTAGGCGCATGTCCGCGATCGTCGGCGATATGCTGGACTTGTCCCATCTCGAGGCCGGGCAGTACCGGTTGAAGCTGGAGACGTTCGATGCCGCGGAGCTGCTCGAGGAGGCGGCGGAACGGGCGGAAGCGCTCGGGGCGGAGCATGGCGTACGGGTGAGATTGGAGCTGACGGAAGATGCGGACGGCCGCATCGAAGTGGCGGCGGACCGGTTCCGGATCGGCCAGGTGCTGACCAATCTGGTGACGAATGCCGTTCGGCACGCGCCGGAAGGCGGAGCGGTAACGCTGACGGCTTTTCAGGCCGGCGGAGAATGGTTTTTCCGGGTTCACAACGAAGGCGAGCCCATACCGGAGGAGGAGCTGCCCCGCATTTGGACGCAATTTTACCGCGTCGACAAAGCGCGGGACCGCGAGAGCGGCGGAACCGGGATCGGGCTTGCCATCGTCAAGCAAATTCTCGATTTGCACGGCAGCCGTTACGGGGCGCGCAACGAGCGGGGCGGCGTGACGTTCGCGTTCTCGCTTCCTGCGGCGGCGGGCGCCCGACAGCCATAGCCGAGCGAAAGAGGCTGCTGACATGCCGGCATTTGCGGTAATCTTTCGCAATAGCGGCCTTTCTCGACCGTTATTTTGGTTGGGCGGGGCTTTCCGGCCTTGCACCGGCTAAGTAGCGGCCTCCAAAGTCCGTTATTTGTTCATGGAGGGAAATCTCGCAATAGCGGCTTCCCGTAACCGCAATGACATACGAGCACTCCTGCAAAGAGCAAAGTCGGTCCTTCAGGCGGTTCCGCAAATGCTTTTGTATGATATTTCACACAAAAATTCACCATTTACCCCTTCCGCGAAGGCATTTGTACGATTTATCATACAAAGTCAGCCCTTCAGGCGATCATGCACACAATTTTGTATGATATTTCATACAAAAAACCATTATTTATCGCTTTCAAAAAGATACTTGTATGATTTTTCATACAAAGTCGGCCCATCTGGCGGTTCTGTTTTTGCTTGGCAGGATCTTCTGGCTTCGGGAACGTCCGACCTCGACAAGACGCTGCCGGAATTTCTCGACAAGTTGAAAAAAGCGGGGGCCGAAAAGATCGTTGCCGAAAAGCAAAGGCAGCTGGACGAATGGAGAAAGACAAACGTCTGACGGATTTCGTTAAAAAGCGATTTGACACAGGCCGGGTTTTTCTAGTATCATAAATTCTATATTTTTGGGAAAGAGGTTTTTTGCGCGCCATGCATGATTCGGATGACCCTGACAGTAGCAACTGCGAGTCTGAGCGAAGCAACAGCGTTTTCTTGATGCGATGGAATAAGATTCAAGAAATAACAGGCATAACCTGCGTCCGCAAACCGGACGGCGGGTTATGCCTTTTCGTTTATTTCTTGGCTTAGAATAAATCAATCCGGGTTCAGGAGATGGGGGAAATGAGTTTCGGGAACACGAACTTATCGGTCCGAACGTTTCATGACGACGAAAAAAGCAAATGATTGAATTATAGCGGAGGGGGCGACATCTTTTGTTCGAATTATTGATCATCGTTGTTCTTATTTTGATTAACGCGTTTTTTGCCGCGTCGGAGATTGCGCTGATTTCGCTTAACGACAATAAAATTCGGCTGATGGCCAAGCAGGGCCATCGCAAAGCGAAGCGGATCGTCGGTTTGCTGGGCGAGCCGAGCCGATTTCTGGCGACGATTCAGATCGGCATCACGCTTGCCGGATTTTTCGCCAGCGCCTTTGCGGGCGAAAGCTTCGCGGGCGACCTGGCGGATTATTTGATCGGTCTGGGCGTCTCGATTTCCCCGGCCGTGTTGAGTACGATTTCGCTGATCGTCATCACGCTGGTACTCTCCTATTTTCAACTCGTTCTCGGGGAACTGGTGCCTAAACGCGTGGCGATGAAAAAAGCGGAAGCCATGGCCATGTTTGCGGCCGATACGCTATACGTTCTTTCGAAAATAACGGCTCCGTTCGTGAAGCTGCTGACGGCCTCGACCAATATGCTCGTCCGCTTGTTCGGCATCGATCCGAATGCCAACGACGAAGAGGTGTCCGAGGAAGAAATCCGGATGATGCTGGATACCGGAACGGAGCGGGGGACGATCCAGGCCAGCGAAAAGCTGATGATCAACAATATTTTCGATTTTGACAATATGACCGTGTCCGACATTATGACGCATCGGACCGACGTGCTGGCGATCCCGATCGATGCCGACCGGCAAACGGTGGCGGACCTGGCGGCGAACGAGCAATATACGCGCTATCCCGTATACGAGGAGTCCATTGACAACGTCATCGGCATTTTGCACATCAAGGACTTGATCCGCTACATGCGAAACGAAGACGATCGTCCGTGGAACTTGCTGGAGCTCGTGAATACCGCTTACTTCATTCCGGCATCGAAGAAGACGAACGTTCTGTTCGAAGAACTGCAGCAGAACCGCGTCCATATGGCGATTGTCGTCGACGAATACGGCGGCACGGCCGGGATCGTGACGATGGAGGATTTGCTGGAAGAGATCGTCGGCAATATTTACGACGAGCATGACGACGACGAGCTTGATTTCGAGGAGATCGAGGAAGGCAGCTATCTGTTCAGCGGCACGATGTCTCTCGACGATGCTCAGGATGTGCTTGGCATTCGCTTGCCGGTAGAGGAGTTCGATACGCTCGGCGGATTCATGGTCGGCCAGCTGAAGCGGATTCCGACCAATCAGGAGAAGCCGCAGTTCGATTACGGCGGCTATACGTTCGCCGTCCGCGAAGTCGGCCAGCGCCGGATCCGCAAGCTGGCGGCCTTCAGAATCGCCGGCGCGGCGGCTGGGAATGAGGCGGCGGCCGACGAAGGCGCCGGGCGCGAGGAGTAGCTTTTTGCGTAACAGGGCCGCGACACTGATCGATCCCAAATGGTCGAACGGCGTCGCGGCCCTGTTTTATTCGTTAGACCGTAACGTTCAAATAAGCGCCCATTCCGGTTCGTTCAACGATTTCGGCGAGAAATCCGCCGTTAATAGTTTACATAATAATAAATATGTATTATTAAAAAAACAATCGTCATTTGGTCGATACAATTGAGAAAGGGAATTTTTCAATTATCGAAACGGATTGCTTGAAGAAAAGTTCTCAGGAATATTTCATTGTGGCTAGGAAGATTTGAGGAGAGCTTCAAGGTATATAATCTTTTTCACAAAACCCGTATTTTATACATATGTCGGTATGTGTCGAAGGACTCCGACCAATTGCTTCTTTCTCGTATTTTTGTCTAATGACACAAATCACTCCCCAATGACCCCTCAATAAAGGGTTTGACACAAATGCGCCCTCAATCATATAGGTAAGCGTCAAATAGCCCCCACCTAGCGGTCGAGGTCCGCGGGGCGCTCTTTACCGACTACTGCGAGCATTCGTGAGAAAACTACATTTTACCGAGGGAGCGCAACAAAGGCCGCTGATCAATCCCATCGGCAGCCTCGTTTTCTTGGGTTATTAAGCTGTCGTACCCTTTACGGAGCAGTATTGCTGATCTGCTTTAGAAACCCGTTCTTTGAGGCTGTATCAATTAATTGCAATATCTCTAGACTTGCGGCGTAGTTAAACCTATACCATTGGTTTTCATTCCCTTCATAAATCAAAACTTCAGGATCCCCATCAACTGGTAGGGATCTAGCTAAAGAATAAATGTCAAAACGTTTGATGCTGTCCCCTTCTAGGTCTAAAAAGTCATATTGTCCAGCTTTATAGTAGTCACCAGAGTTGGGGAGACTACTCGGGGATAAATTAGAAGGTGCTTCAACCTTCTTGCCTTTGTTTTCTACAAAAATATTATATATTACTTCATTATAGCTATTCCCATTGATTTGATTTACTACGCTGCCCATAGTCAGGTAGTATTCTTGTTGCAATGCTTTCACCGTCACACCATCGATAATCAATGGCTTGGTTTCGACGGTTACTGCATTGTTACTATAACTGACATCGGAACCGAACGCCTCTGCAATAAAACGAAGCGGAACCATCGTGCGATTATTCTTTAGATAGGGTTTAGCATCAAACAGCACCGTTTTACCATTTATGACTGCCTTATTGCTATTCAGCTGTAAAATTACCTCCACATTGCTTTTTGTGAGCACGACTGCCGAATCCAACCAGTTGACCGTAGCTCCCAGATTTTCACTGATAACACGTAGAGGTACCATAGTTCGGTTATTCTTCATATCGGGACTTACATCGGAGGAAATGGCGATCGTTGTGGCATCGTCTTGATTTTTCATAAGTATTTTCACGGGTTCGGCGGCGTAAACGGATGATGCGAAGATCAGAAGGCATAGCGCGGCAACTGCAGAGATAAGCTTTTTCAAAACGTTCACTCCTTATCTGATGTATTTCTTATGGTTAGACGTTGAAGGTGTGGTTAAAGTTGTTGCGGCCTAAAGTACATCCACATCCTTTATTGAGCAAATCTGCCCTTTCGTATTATGAGGTCAGCCAGTTATTACTGGTTGATCCTTTTTTATTTAGGGTCGACGATTGTGGGTAGCCGGGTCGAACGTACCTGCCCGTGGGACCTGATCCCGTCAGCTATAATGTTCACCCCCTACTTGTTACTACCATGTTTGAGGCTGGTTGGGACTCAGATCCCGTACCTGGAGGAACACCGGTACCCATACATCGTCATTAATCCGCTGATCTCCAATCGATTAAGAAAAACAAATCTTCGCAAGGTGAAGACGGATGCCGCGGACGCTTACCTTCTAGGTGAATTGTATTACAAAGAGGAGTTTCAGAACTTTCGAAAAAGAGGAGTTCAACTGCTTAATTTGCGCTATTTAACACGTCAACACGAAGCCCTGTCGAACATGTGCGTCCAAACGAAATTGCAATTCCAAGCGGTCCAAGATCAGGTTTTTCCTGAATATAAGGGCGTGCTCGGAGCCATTTACTCTAAAGTATCGCTTCAGTTCTTAAGCCAGCTCCCCACTTCACAAATGGTTTTACAGACTGACGTGACACTGCTCAAATCCAGCATTTCCTCCCTGCTTTCTTCAAGGCGGGGGCGTTCTGACGCTTGGATTGATGAACGTGCTCAAAGGCTTCTGGAAGCGGCTAAAAAAAACCCGTTCAAACATACTATGTATTCGAGCCACCTTGTTAATTTAAGGATGCTTATAACCCTAATCCTTCAATACCAGGAGCATCTTGCTGAATTGGAACAGTGTCATCAGCCACTTTAATTGACGGTAGATTCGGAACCGCCAATGACGGTGGCTTTTTGCTTTCCTCACCGCCGTTTCGGAGACAATTATATTTCGCCTTTGTTTGTCGGCGTAAAAAAACTGCTCCGAAGAGCAGTTAGAACAGCGGTCGGACGCGGTACTTGGCATGTCGGTGGAGCCAGAACTTCGAATTTCCAAACTTCACGTACCAGTCCGTATCGAGCTCAAGGTTGGATGGCAAGAAGTGCTTTCCTACTTGAATCATCACGGCATCACCACAACGTAGCGAGCAAAGCAACTCTTCTCCATCGTACACGTTCCAACGCTCGGTATCTCCATGAAATCGTATCTCATTCATATTTGTCATCCCTCACTGTTCCTTAAATTCAGCTAGGATCCTCGTCACATGGACGGTATCAATCATTTTGTCTTTTCGCAGCACTGCATCCAGAAGCGCAGCGGTGCAGACGTTATTTATCTCTCGGCATATCCCCCGAGCATGCGCGTATATGGCGTCCATCGCTTCTGTCGTAAACACCGGCCCTGTATTTCCGGCAACCTCCAATTGGTGGGAGATGTAATCGCGGCACTCCTCGAGCGACAAGCCTTCCAAATGAAAACGCACGTTCATCCGCTGTGTAATCGGCTTGAAGATTCTCAGTTGCAACGTGGCCTGTAGTTCCGGCTGTCCAATGAGCAGCAGGGCAAGCGGCGAAATCGAGTCCATACGAAAATTCGTCAAAAAGCGTATTTCTTGCAGCATGTCTCCTGAAAGCAGGTGCGCTTCATCCACGACAATAACGGCGACCTTCTGCTGGTTCTCGTACAAATCCCATACGAGGTGCTGGAATTGCCGTTTGGCTTCGCTGCGCAGAAACTTGGGCGGCAAGCCGAAGTGGTGGAGGAGTTCACGGTAAAAGTCCCTTGGTTTCAGATTCGCATCCGACAGATAGATAAACCGGTACTTGTTCGGATCCAGTTGGTCTTTCAAGTAGCGAACGGCTGTCGACTTGCCGCAGCCAATTTCACCGGTGACGCAGCCAATCGAGCGAGTCATCACCATATACTGCATCCGTGCTACACATTCTTCGAATCGCTTGGAGCGGTGCAGATGCCGTGTTTCAATCTCCCGGGTGAACGGAACGCGCTCCCACCCGAAGAAACCACGAATCATGAGCGATTCACCTCTTTCATCGCTCGCGAAAGCGCAGCGCCTTGCGCTTCGCGGGTCTGCCGTTTCTGTTCTTCCACCAATAATTCCACATAGTTGAGGCCCGTCTTCGGCGGTTGCATGACGGCCTTCGGTTCATCCTGCTTCGGCCGGTTTTTCGGATCGCGGAGCTTCATTGGCTTCGCGTCTTCATAGCGCTGGCCGTCCTTCCACACCTGGATGACGGACAGGTCGTGCGGATCGAATCGCACCTGAATCTTCGAGCCGGCAAGCTCTGTCTGGACCTCGAATATCGTGCCCAGCAGCGAGATGCATCCCGTTTTGTCCACTTTGCGGGATTCCTCCAGCAAGAATACTTCTATGAGTTCATGCGGCGGCAACATGCGAATCGGGTGGTCGTCTTTTTGGTATCGGTCGACTGGGCGCTGCTTAAAGCTGTTGTGGACTTTCTGGTGGTAAGCAATCTCAAGCCACGCCGAGAAGAATCGATTCAAATCGTTAAGCGTCTGGATCTTCCCTTGTTCAATCAGGTCGTATGCCTCCGGCACAAAGCTCTGGTCGACAAATCGGAAGAACTTTTCTTGCTTCCCGCGTCCCATAGGACGTCCGGGGCGAGTATGCTTAAGCTCTGCCCCCAGTCGCCCGCAAATCCGCTCAAAATGGTGTGAAGAATAGATGGCGCCGTTATCGACATAGATCATTTCCGGCACTCCGTTCTTTAAAATCGCCTTCTTCAGGCAATCCTCCAGCCGGGCCACACGTTCCTCGAAATAGAACTGGCCATGCACAACGAAGCGAGAGTAATCGTCAATGAAAATAACCAGATAGGCCATGACCTTCTTGCCGGGCTTGTCCGGATGCGGAAGGTAAAGGGTATGCTGCACATCGCCTTGCCACATGCTATTTCGGTGCGTGGCTTCAAACCGGCGAAAGTGGCTCCACCCCGTATTCAGTAACGCTTTGCGCGTGACGCCGCGGCGGCGAAGCTGCTTGCTAAGCGTGCTTTCTTTCAGGGTGCCGGGGGCCACGAATGCCGCCAGTTCCAGAATCGCAATAATCTGCCTGACGCTTCGGCCGGGTTGCTCCTGCTTTAAGGCAATCGCTTTGGCAAGCACATCCTCGGGGATTTCCCTGGTCGTGAGTTTGTCTGCTCGGACGGAGGGCAACAGCGCCTCCCATCCGCCTTCGCGATACGCTTTTAAATATCGCTCAAGCGTTCGTAGACTAATTCTCCTTCGCTGTCCCGACGACGTTTCATACTCATGGCTTACAATTTCGCGCATCAACGCCATCTGTTCTCCGGGATCCAATTTGCGGCTAACCAGTGATGCAATTAAGCCATAACGGAAGTTGGCTTCTTGCTGCCTTGCTTGCTCATCCATGCTAAATCTCCTCTCCCTGTGGTCTATGAGAGTATCGCATAGACGCTAGAAGCCAGGGAGGGCGCATATTTTGTGGGATCAGGAGGGCAACTTGCCGTCCAGGCGATTTTTAAAGCAATTTTGGAGGCGATTTTCGTTTGCCTTGCTCCTTGGCGGTGGATGCTGAAGGGATTTATAAGCGTGATGCTACAGGTAACCTCGCATTTAGAAACGTCCAATAGCCCCGTCTGGATGCGCCAGCGGGGATGAATCGGGGTAACAGTTTGTCCAGCCAATCCAATGTATCCATTGGCGTTGGGTTCATCATGGTGGGGTAAAGGTGGAGCATATCCGTGTCGTCCCCCTGGGCTACGAGTTTCCCAGCAACCCATAGTGCTGCATCCGCTGCGCGGCGCAGATGTCTTGCCCACCAGCGTTTCAACGTACGGCGGCTATAACGCACGGCAGGAGTTGTTGTGCTTTCTGTCGTCTGCCGCCAAGAGAATCCCTTGTGCTTGCGCTTTAATGCCGCTTCTCGCACCCAAGTCGCATACCGGGCCCATGGAATCAGGAACTCCGGCAGGAGGGAGATTGTTATTCTACAGGTAGGACAATATCGACGGTAGATCGGGATCTGGATGACCTCATGCTTCGTCACAATTCCTCGCCAATAACGACCGTGTTTATGGAGAAGCCGACCGCAGTTTTCACAGCAGAGCTGGACGTCAGGAGATTGATTTCCGAATGTGCGTAAATAAGCCTTGCAAGAAAGGCCGAAATAAAGTATTTTTGACATGATGAAGTGAATGCTCCCGGGGATCCTCGCCAAAGGTTCGGGAGCATTTTCCTTTTTAATCGACAATAGCCTAATCCACCGTCATTGTACAGAAGGGATTAGGCTATTGTCGGCTGTTTATTCGGTTTGGCTCCGCCACACCGAATGGCGAATTCATGCCTTTTTCCCGCCATAAAGTCAGGCGGCGAACATAATAGACGGGCAGCTTTTGCATGAAACTCTAAAAGTCCGGTGATTTAGGTCAGTTGTAACCGTCTCTTCGGCATAAAAAAAGAGGAAAACAACCCAACCAGCGCCGAAATGAGCAGGTCCGACACTGCCTCCATCATCACGGATTTCGGTTTTGGACATGCCAAAACACCGGTTTGTGGTCGCTTTTTCTTAAACCGGCACAGTCTTTTCAGATTTTGAACGATGGCCGTGAGCACCGCCTGCTCTTGCATGCAGTCCAATCCACGGCTCCGTGCGCGGCCCAGGCCATGCGCGACTTTGCTTTCGGCAAACACATGCTCGCACCGCGTCCGCAACTTTTGCAGATGACGGTAAGAACCCATAAGCTGAATTCGTTTGGCTTTGTTTCGAATTTGGATTTCCCGGATTTTGGCCAGCCGTTTGCGTTGTTTCTCCGGATCGTTCGTTTGACGTTTCCAAGCAGGTACATCTTCCAGTGTCAGGTTGCGAAGCGAAACCAGGGGAACAATCCCTTGCTCGAACAACGCTTGCAGATAATCTGTCGTACCGTAGGCTTTATCGGCAGAAAGCGTCCGAATCCGGATTTGCGGATGGGCAAAACGGATCGCGAAGAGCTGCCGCAAGCTCGTTTCACGCTCAGCCGTTCCGGACGCGATGCTCGCTTGCGTAGACAGAATGACGCCGGATTTGATATCCGTCACATCATGCACCAAATACCGCAAATGCGCTTCCTGACCGTTGCTCTTTTTGTACAAGCGGGCATCCGGATCCGTTACGCTGCGGTGGGTCTTGTTCGAGAACGTTTTGCCATGAAAATCTTCATGCGTCGCTTCGTCTTCCAGCAGCCGCTCTTTTTGCGCGGGCGGTGCGGGCGGCTGTCGGTCATCATCGGAATCATGGGCGACACCACCGGTCTCTTCATCTTGCCGGGCGATGCGAGCCAAATAGTCTTCAATCGACTCCACCGGGGCCAGGGTGATTTCTTTCAAGCTGTGAATGGATGCGTTGGCCCGTACCTGGGTGCCGTCGACGCCGACATGCACATCGGGTTGGACCAGTCCCGCGGCGATGCACTGATCGACGACATGTTTCATCAGCTTCTCAAAAACACCGTGCGTTCGCCACAATTTCCGGGTCTTCACCAAGGTCGTCCGATCCGGCAGGGACGGCCGCGATGAGTCCGGGCGCACGACGGATTCGAAATCCAGTCCGCAAAACCACAAATAGCCCGCATGCATGGGCAACAGTTGATACAATTCCCGTTCGGAATGGTTGAACAAATACGAAAGCAGCATCAGTCGAACCATCCGCTCCGGGTCAGCCGCCGGGCGGCCGGTACGTTCCGTATATAGAGGCGCCACCCAATCATGAACGATGGAAAAATCAAGCGCTTCGTTCAGTTGGCGCAGGATGTGCTTTTTCGGCACGAGTTCATCCATATCCACGAATTGGAACATCTGAGGCTGGATAGCCGATGACTTGCGGGCTTTCATACCTAATCACTCTTTCGATAGTCGTGTTACGATATTAATTCGACAAAACCGTGATAAAAGCCTGCTTACGCGGACTTTATCACCGGACTTCTAAACTCCAACCATATTCCTGAATCCTGGATACTGTCCCAACTGAAGGCACGCGGCAAAAAGTTAGAGGACGTATTCTACGCCGTAAAAGGCAGCAACGGTCAACTTTATGTGGATGATTATAAGGATAATATTCGGCATCCAGTTGATGTGGAATAGTATTGATTATAAATAGCTACCTGAGATTCAACGTAATCAAATAATTATATTTTGCAGCGTGCTTTAGCTCATCCAATATGATACCATACACCGTATCTTTATAGATGCCAGCAGGCAATCCAAACCAGATGTTGCGGTATTTTTCCACCGCACCCAACTCCCCCATCAAGGCCCGCTGTAGACCCTCTATATAGGATTGCACCCGCTCATATTGCTCACTACTGATGCCTACAATTTCCTGTCCCGTCAAAGCCCGATACATCGCTCTATACATTTTATTGTGGCCGCGCTCATCGTTACGGATGCTTTCTATAATGGCCACCTGTTCTTTTGAGGGAGCCAGGTTGATCAATTCATCGTAGAACAACTCATCGTTACGCTCCCCTTGTACCGCTTCCTTTATCATTTGGACTGCTTTCGGAAATTCTGTGCTCCATATAGGCACAAAATCGACTCGCATATAGTATGGACTTCCCCAGTAAGAAGGCACTTGATACAATTTTGTCTCCTCCCAACGTCAGCTTATTGTTTATAGGAAAGTATATGAGCATCTGCCCATATCGGTTCCTAACATTAGGGGAAAATGACGTTCCGTGTACTTACAGGTTAAAATAACCGGTTGGGTCGAGTAACACGTTCTATATCAGCTTAGAGTAGAAATAACGCAAAGCCGGACATGATCACGGGGCTTAGCGTATATTTTCGTTAAAATGTTGGCGGAACCCCTCGAAGAAAACAACAAGCTCCGGGAAGCCATGTCACCCGAGAACCGGCGTTATTACGAGGACATGGTCGTTTATATCCGCAGCAGCCGTTTGCAGGAAGCCAAAAGCGAGGAGCTATTGCTTGAGATCGCCCAGCATTTGTCGGAAGCCCAAGCCCGGGGCCGGACGGCCCGGGACGTGTTCGGCGACGATCCGGAGGCCTATTGCAAGGAATTGGTCGCGCAGCTGCCTAAAATGAAGGGCTTGAGCGCGCTGCAATTCCATCTCGTCGTCCCCTGGATTACGCTGACCTGGTTCTTCTTCGTGCAGGCGGCGGCCGGATTCATCGCCATGTGGGTCGGAGGGCCGTCGGAGCGGATAACGCAAGTCGGGATATCCACGATCGTCATCATGGCCTGCAGCTCTTATATCCTGATCCATTCGTTGCTTTTTCGTCATCGGACTGGTTGGCGCGAAGCTGCTGCTTGCAAGCAAATAGTCCCGGGACCATCCGTCCGGTTCAAGCATCGGCTTCCGATCGCCCGTCTTCTGTCCGTTCGGCGAGCTTAGGCTTCCGGGGCGCCGGCTCGCCCCCTTCGGGACGACCGCTTCCATAGCGGGGACAACTGCACGAAGATCACGGCGAAGCCGGCCAGCAGCAGTCCGGACAGCTCGATCGCCGACAGGCTCCGATGAAAAACGAGCACATCCAGGGCTGCGACCTCCAGCAGCATCAGATTGTTGATGAGGCTGCTTTCGTAGGCCCGCAGCCGTTTTTGGCTCCACGTCCAAAGCGAGAAGGCGAACGCTCCGTTGATCGCCCCCAGCCATAACAGAATGCCCGCAAGCGGCCACGAGAAGCTCGGCACCCCTTCGAGCGCAAATCCGACGGTCAGCATGCCGGCGGCGCCTATGGCCATCGGCGCAAGGACCAGCTCTCCCGGCTGCGCCCTGCCCGTCTTCAGCAAATGTCTCGATAGCGCCAGATGGACCGCGTACCCGACGCAAGAGGCCAGAATCAAGAGGATGCCGCTGAAATGGCCCCCGCCAAAGTCCCATGGGTAATAAAACAGGACGATCCCCGCCATCGCGGCCGCGATGCCCAAAAACGACGAACGGCCACGAATTTCCCGTAGCCAAATCATGTCCAGCGCGACCAGGGCCGTCGTATTGCCGACTGCCAATACCATGCTCGTCTGCGTCGGCGTAACGAACATTTGGCCGGCGTACTGCAATCCTTGCGCCATCAGATAGCCGGTCGCGCCGAGCAGAATATAATGCGCGCTCCTTCCGCCGGCGCAGCCGGTCCTGACGCTTGCCGCGCCGTTCGCCGGCGCGACGCGATCGCGCGCGCCAGCAGCAGCGCGCCTGCCGACACCGCGTATCGGAGGCCGGCCAAGGTGAACGGTCCGACGCCGTGCTCGAACGCGAATTTGTTCAGAATATACGAGGTCGACCACAAGAGCGTGACCAGCACGGCCGCGCCGACAGCGATGACGTATCGATCTCTATGCCCTTCCGGCGAAGCGTTGGCAAGGCTGCCGGCGCGAACGCGATCCGGCGTGCTCATGGCCGCCTCATCGCTCCGTTCGAGGCGAGCCATTCCCCGATGCATGTCGCCGCCAGCGCCAGCGCCTGCCTGCGATGATCATGGGGCTCGACGACGTCCGGTCCGAGCTCGGCAATCGTGCGTCCGCCCGGCAACTCGAAGATGCGGGCATAGCCGTCCGCCCGGTCGCCGCGCGGAGCGAGCGCGATCCGTCCGCGCAGCTCGCCGCGGCCTGCCCAACTGCCGCCGTCGGGAAAACGGACGGCCACCGCGCTTACGAACGCTGCGCCGCGACGCGCAGGCTCGACGCCCGTCAGCCGCTCGAGCAGCAAGAGGCTGCGGTCGTCATCGCTCCCGGGGGCCCAGCGGGCCGTGCGGACGCCGGGCTGCCCGCCCAGCGCATCGACGCACAGCCCCGAGTCTTCGGCGACGACGATACGGTTCTCCGCTTCTGGAATGGCATGCGCCTTCAAAAGCGCGTTCGCCTCAAACGTATCTCCGTTTTCGTCCACGTCTTCCGCTTCGCCGGGGCGCAGAGGCCTGCTTTCGACGGACAAGCGGTCGAACCCTTGCGACAACCATCGCATTTTCTCCGGATTCCAAGTCGTCAGTACGATTTCCATGTTCTGCTCCTCCTGTTTCCATCCTTGCGTGAACGTTCGTCCACTCTCATTGTAGTTGGAAAAGGGGGAATAAAAAGTGTAAACTACTTTCGACAGATCTTCCCCTTTTTTTTAAACGGAGGTGCCTCCTTTGAGGCTGGCAGAGCATTTCTTCAAGCTGCGGCAACTATTCGGCGACCTGGAAGCAGGTCGAGCTCTCGAGACGACTTTGGATCAATTGGCCGACGTATGGCACTGCACCCCGCGCAACGTCAAGTGGATTCTCCGCCGCTTGAGCATGGCCGGCTGGATCGCCTGGTCTCCGGGGCGAGGGCGCGGCAACCGCTCCACGCTCGCGCTGACCGCCTCGGGATCGGATGTTGTGCTGCTGCTCGCGCAGGAAGCAACGGACAAGGGACGTTTGCAGGACGGGATTCGCCTGCTTGGCGAACACGGGGCCGGCGAAGACATGCGCGAGCGTTTTGCGCGCTGGCTGGAAGGACGGTTCGGCTACCATATCGACGCCGACGAGAACCGCCAGACCGACACGCTTCGTCTTCCCTTCTACCGCGCCATGCCCAATCTCGATCCGGCCTGGACGCTGCGCCGTACCGAGTGGCACATGGTCCGGCAAGCGTTCGATACGCTCGTCCGCCGCGGCGACGACGGCCAAACGGTTGTTCCCCATCTGGCTTATTACTGGGAATCCGACAGCACCGGGCGAATCTGGACGTTTTATTTGCGCAAAGGCGTGCTCTTCCACGACAAAACCGAGCTCCGCGCCGAAGATGCGCGGTACACCCTTGAGCGATTGACATCGGCGGAATTCGGAAGAACGGAATGGACGGAGCTGCCTTTGGCAGGGATGCGAACGATCGGCCCTTACGGTCTCGAGATCAGGCTGCGGCGGCCGTACTGGCTGTTGCCGCAGCTGCTCGCTTCGCCTCGCGCCTCGATCCTTCCCCGATCGGCGGCGCGGTCTCGGGAATTCGCCAGGCTTCCGGTCGGGAGCGGACCGTTTCGCGTAACGGAGAACGGCGACTCGCAGATCGTTCTCGAGGCGTTCCCCGCCTATTTCGCGGGCCGGGCCCAGCTCGACCGGGTCGAGCTGTGGATATTGCCGGAAACGAGCCATCGCCCGTCGGCCCTGACCGAGCTCGACGGGGAGACGATCCCGTATATTCACCCCTTTCAACTTCACGGGGGGAGCGGCCATCCGCCCGACATCGAACGGGTCGAGGCCGGCTGCACCTATTTGACCTTTCAGCGGAACAGACCGGGACCGCTGGAATCGGGCGAGTTTCGGAACTGGCTCATCCGCGCCGCCGATCCGAACCTGATGAACGCGGAGCTCGATCCCCGGAAGCATCGTCCGGCTCGCAGCTTTTTTCCCGAATGGAGCCTGATGGAGATGGAGATGGAGACGGAGCTTCGGAACGGCATGAAGCGTCGGACGGAGTTGGGGCCTCCCCCGATTTTCCCGGAGCGGCCGTTGCGGCTGCTGACCTACCGCATCCTGAACGATTCCCTTGAGCGAAACGCCCGCTGGCTGAGGGATCGATGCGCGGCCGCAGGGGTCAAACTCGAGGTCGAGGTACGGGACTATGAGGATTTTATTCGGCCCGAGGCGATCGATGAAGCGGATCTCGTCCTCGCCAACGCGGTCGCGGACGAAAATCCGGTCGTCTCCTTCCTGCGCCTCATGTACGACGACCGTCATGTCGTGCGCAGGCACCTCTCCTCCCCCGTTCGGGAGCGTCTGCATGCCAGGTTGCTGGAGGCAGAAGCCGAACCCGAACCCGGCGAACGCATCCGGCTTGTGCGGGAAATCGAACGGTGGCTGAGCGACGAAACGGCGCTGGCTTTCTTGTACCATTTGAAGCAGATGACCTATTTCGACGAGCGTCTGATCGGGGTGCAGGTCAATCCTTACGGTTGGGCGGATTTTTACCGATTGGCGCTGCGACCGTTCGCGTCAAGGCGATGATTCGTCGCTTCGATATTCCAGAATGTCCCCGGGTTGGCAATCCAGCGCTTTGCAAATGGCCTCCAGAGTCGAAAGCCGGATCGCTTTTGCCTTCCCGTTTTTCAATATCGAAAGGTTCGCCATCGTAATTCCGATCCGCTCCGAAAGCTCGGTTACGCTCATTTTCCTTTTCGCCAGCATCACGTCAATATTGATGATAATGGCCATATTTTTCACCTCAGACCGTTAGATCGTTCTCGGATTTGATATCGATGGCATTTTGCAGCAGCTTCTGAAGAACGGCGGCAAAGACGGCAATCACGATCGAACCGAACGTAATGACCAATCCGATCGCCACGATTCCCGGGGCGTCGTCTTGATCCGCCATGAGGTACAGGAACGGCAGGATGGCGACATACAAGATCGTGATGAGGATGGCGCAGCGTTTGATCGTTTTTAAGGCCTTGATGGATAAATCCGAGAACGCTTCGTTTTTGTCGATATAGGTTAAAAGCCGCAGAGCCTGATACAAGGCAACGAAAAACGGAATCGCCGAAACGTACATGCCGGTTATAGCGGGATACAGCCAATAAGCCGGAAAATAATCCGCCGTTTCATAAGCGAACCTGGGCAGCCCGAAGATGCACAAGGCAAGGACGGGGATGGCAATCAGAACAACGGCGATTTTCAAAAAAAGAGTTTCCGGTTTCATCAAAAACACCTCGCATCGGGAATGGTCCCTTTGAATGTAACACGAAATTTATCGATTTACAATAAATATTTATTCTTTATCGCTGATGCCTGGGAAAATTCAGTAAATTCTTCAGCCAAGCCTAAAAATTCGTCAAATGACAACGCTTTCAATTGTGCGATACTTCACTTGCATCCGAAATGGTTTGACGTTCCCGGTTGCCGCCTGGCCCTACTTTACCGCAAGAAGGTGGCGTTTGCGGCTTCCATCTACCTGAATTTCTTCACCCATCATTTTTGGATCGACGTTCGCTGGTGGCTGTCGGCCTTGGTGCTGGTCGTATTTTGGCGAACATGGGTGACCTACGAGGTCGGTAGTCGCCGCTACCGAATGCCGTTCGCCCTCTCTTTCGTGCTGATCGGCTTCTTTATTTGGATCGCGGAGAATGTCGCCACCTTTTTTCGCGCGTGGGAGTACCCGAATCAATCCGGCGCCTGGCGTCTCGTTCATTTCGGCAAGGTCAGTTCCTGGCTTCTTCTCGTCATCGTCGGCTTCCTGATCGTCGCCGCGTTGAAGCAGGTCAAGAAACAGCGCCCTGCGGCAGAACAGGAAAGCCGCGCTTCCTTTCTAAGAGGGTAGCTTCGTCGATGAGCGTGGTGCGGCGGAGCTTCTGGATTTGGTCTCGTTAGTTGCGATTGCAGCGACGGCTCATAAACTTCTCCGCATCGTACGGAAAAAAGAAAACCAGGCCTTCGTCGCCCGGCGGCCTGGTTTTCTCCCTCGCGGGAGGGAATCAGCGATCATTTTGCACTACACTGAAACCTTCTTGTAAAGGTTCCCGAAAAAAAATCCGCCCCGAACGCGGGACGGTTTTTCAAACAAAGCCGATCACAAATCCCCTAATGTGTTCGCCGTCAGAACGGACAAGTATGCACTCACAAGCCCCAATAGACTGAGAGTCGCGTACATCGCATCCGGATTCACCGAAATTTGAATCAGACCGAGCAAGGTTGGAAGCTGAATGATGGCGACGGCGAAAATGACCGTCGGGACGACCGCCCTCCGCCAAAGCCCGAAGCAAAATAGCGGAATCAGGGAAGCAAGAGCGACAACGAGGGAATGAATAATCGCCCGAAACGCATAGACCGCAATGTCGGCCAACGAGGGTTCCCCGGCAATCACGCCCAGCGCCCGATCGAGCGCGTAGGTTGCGATGCCGGCAAGCGCGAAAGAGATAACCGTGCAGATGAAAACCGCCGAAACGATAAACATCGCTTTCGCCGTGACCAGCCGCTTCCGGCTGATCGGGTATCCGAAGGAGAGCGCGATCGTTTTATTTTTATACTCTTCGATAAATACGTGATTGATAAGAGAAGCCCCGAACATAACAAACCCCATTTGAATCGGCAGCATCAGCGCCATGGCATTGGAATAGCTTTGGTTGAAATCGGCGGTCGGGAGGTCGGCAAATACGACTTTTAGAAAAAACGTCGGCAAAAACGTCAGGATCGCCCAATAAATGATCAATTCGCCGATGACTTTTTTTCGTTCCAATTTTCTCCATTCAAGCTCCATCAGCTTAATCAAGCCGATCTCCCCCTTGAATCCGATGATAAAAGTAATCTTCGAGCGTGCTCGTATGTTTCCGGATCTCCTCGACTTCAATCCCTTGCGTAATGAGCAGTTTTGAAATCTCGCCCGTGGACAAACTTGCGTCATAAATCCGGATTTTGTTGTCCTGTACGATTTTCAGATTTGAAAGCCGAAGGTGATGTTCGAGCAAATAAACCGATTTTTGCACGTTCGAGGCGACGATTTCAATATAATCGGTCCGCATCTGTCTAACATCCGGCATGGATACTTCGTCGGCCAATCGCCCGTGCCGAACGACGCCGATCCGGTCCGCCACCTGTTCGATTTCCCCCAGGATATGGCTGGAAAGAAGAAACGTAATGCCGTATTCCTTGTTCAGCGTTTGAATCAATTCTCTCATGTCTTTAATGCCGATCGGATCGAGGCCGTTGGTGGGCTCATCCAGGACGATCAGTTCCGGCTTCGTGATCGCGGCCCGCGCGATGCCCAGCCGCTGCTTCATGCCCAGCGAAAATTCCTTGACCTTCTGTTGTTCGACTCCGTTTAAATCGACCAGGCCCAGCGCATCGCGAATCGCCTTTTTGTCGTAAAAGCCTAAATATTCGCAGTGAAGCTCAAGATTTTGCATGGCCGTCAAGTGCTCGAAAAAGATCGGGTATTCGATAATGCTGCCGACCCGTTTCAACCCTTCTTTGGCGGTTTCGGCGAGTTTTTTTCCGAACAGCTCAATCTCTCCGGAAGTGGGCAGGACGAGTCCCGCGATCATTTTCATGATCGTCGTCTTCCCGGCGCCGTTCGGTCCGAGCAAACCGTAGATCTCGCCTTTTTTTACCCGAAGATTTACATTCGATACGATCGTTTTCCCTTTTGCTGTTTTCGTAAGTTCGTAAGTCCGAACGATGTCGCTCATGAGCCGAGCCTCCTGCGATTTCAATTCGTTTCTTTCGGTTAACTTTATCTTAATGCGGAGAATGAAGATTTTTCTTTCTCAATCCTTACATGTTTCTTACGAAAAAAGAGATGTTCGTCGGAACATCTCCCGGGCGTTTTTAAAAAGTCAATTGTTTAAATGTGCAGGTAAACGTCGTTTTCTCATGCGGCGAGCTGCTCAGCCGAATCGTCCCCTTCATTTGCTCCGTCAGGCGCTTGGTAATGCTGAGGCCGAGACCGCTTCCTTGGAACTGCGGGTTCCGGGCGTCATCCAACGTATAAAGTCTTTCGAATACGCGGTCCTGGTGCGCCTCGGTTATGCCTTTCCCCCGGTCCCAAACGTCGACGGCAACGAATTCCCCTTCTTCGCGAAGCGTCAAGCCAAAAACGCCCCCGTCGCTTCCGTACCGGATCGAATTGGAAATCAGATTGCCGAGAATTCGCTGCAGCGCGTGCTCGTTGCCGAGAATGTAGATGGGCCGTTCCGGGATTTCGAGCTCGACCTGAAGATTTTTCGAGACCAGCAGATCGTAAAACTCGAGCACGCTTTGCCGGCAGACTTCGTTGAGGGCTAGTTTGCTTAAAGGGATTTCGTAATCTTCCGATTCGATTTTGACAAGGTCGAAAAACTGATTGACCAAAGCAATCAGTCCGTTCACTTTCTCGTTCAGCCTCGACACGGTCTGCTTCTTTTCTTCTTCGCTCATCGGGATTTCCTGATTCAGTTTTTCCGCATACCCCAGAATGACGGTCAGGGGGGTTTTCAAATCGTGGGACATGTTGGAGATCATTTTCCGCAGACTGTCCTTCGTTCGGGCGTAATCCGCCATGATCTTCCGGTTGTGATCCAGCAAACGATTGATCTGGACGAGCAAAAGCCGAAGGTCGGCCTGGCCTGTTTGGAAAAGCACCTTCTCGGCCGTCTCCCGGTCCAGGATGTCGCCGATTTTATCCGTAATGTCCCGGAGGCGGCGGCTCCTTTTTTTTCCCGAAACCCATTGCCACCCGACGATTGCAGCCAAAACGCCGATGAGGACGTATAAAATGATCGCCATCGCCTACTCGCCCATTTTATATCCGATTCCCCAAACGGTCCGAATGTACCGGGGGTTCGACGGATCCTCTTCGATTTTTTCCCGAAGTCTCCGGATATGCACGTTAATGACGTTTTCATTCCCGTAATAATCGTCTTCCCAAATCAATTGATAAATTTGCTCCTTGGTGAACACTCTGCCCTGACGGGTCAGAAACAGCTTCATAATGTGAAATTCCTTGGATGTGAGCTGTACCGTTCGTCCCCCGACTTGCGCGGAAAACGCATGCATATCGAGAACGAGATCCTTGAACTGAAGCGTATGGACGGCCGGCTCGTTTTCCGGCCGGATATACTGCGTGGCCCTGCGGATGGCAGCCTGGACACGAGCGGTCAATTCGATCATGGAGAACGGCTTGCTTACATAATCGTCCGCGCCGAAGCCCAGTCCGAGCGCCTTGTCGAGATCGCTTCCTTTTGCCGAAATAATCAGGACGGGGACGACGCTCGTTTCCCGAATTCGTTTCAGCAAATCCATGCCGGTTACTTTGGGAAGCATCAAATCGAGCAGGATCAAATCGAATTTCTCCTGTTGAAAAAGAGCAGCGGCTTCCTCTCCGTCATGCGCCGTAAAAACGGCGTAGTTCTCCCGCTTCAAATGACTTTCGATCAACTGGCTGATCTCCCTGTCGTCCTCGGCAAGCAGTATTCGTTTCGGCATAAGTCAAGTTCCCCCAACGCAAGGCTTGTTAATGTTCGTCCTGTTTATTATACAGGCATTTTCCTGTCGCGGGGCGCGAGAGTATTTTGAAATTGAAGTTGAGAGTCCTTTTGTCTTATCGTGATTTCAAAAGGAGGGAGATCCAATGAAGTTTTTCCGGGGCCGTAAATTTCTCGCGGCGTTTACGCTCGCGATCGCGCTCAGCGCGGTTACGGCGGGGGCGGCCAGCGCGTTGCCGCGCCAGACGGCATCGACTTACTACCAGTGCTCGGGCTGGGGAGAGTGCTTGGAATTCGCATATTGGCATGCGTTTCTAAGGTAAAAACAAGAGAGGGCCGTTCCGGAGGCAAATATCGCAATCCGGGGAACGGCCCTCTTTACTCGGTTATCAAATCATGGGCTAAACGCTCAAAGCCTTTTTTCAGATAACGGTAATAAGTGCTTGGGGAAAGGCTGAGACGGGCAGCTACAACTTCGTGCTTGCCGATTTTTTGGATATAGGCGAGCCGGATAGCCTGCGCCAGAAGTTGGTCCTCCTCCGTCCCCCTGCTCATTTGCTCCAGGCCTTCCGACAGCGCTTTGCGGACTGCGGCGGCAACCGAGCCTTCCGTCAGGGCCATTTGCCTGATTTTGTTCGAGCCCTGCAGCGTGCGAAGGAGATGAGGTTCGAGTTCGAGAGCCTGAGAGTCGTTCAACGCTTTTTTTAGCAACACTGAAATTTCCTGTACGGAAACGGAACCTTTCGGGTTGTCCGAAAACAGCCGCTCGGTCAGCGGATCCGATAGCTCCCTCTCCCGCAAGTCGAGTTGATAAGCGCGCACGGGGGTCCCGTTCGTATAACGGGAATCCGCCCATGGCAGCCGCTGGAAACCGATTGAAGCATAAATATCCGCAAAATAGGCGATCGGCGTCAGAGTCGTAATCAATTTATCGGCCAGATTCAATAACAGGTACCGCAGGAGATAGCCGAAGATGGAGGGGTCGAAATCGGGAAGCTTGCATCCCAACCAGATCAGGTATTCCTTTTCCTGCAGCGGCGATTGAGAAAGATAGGCGCGAAAGATAGGGTTTTCTTGAAAAATCGATCGGGTTTCCGGTTTCAGCGGAACCAGAGCGTAAAACGCCGCAAGCCGGCCGTCCGCCCAAAAAACCGTAAAGGACGACGGTTCCGCTTCCCAGACCGCGCGAAAATAGCTTTCCTGATGCGTCTCGTCCGGCAAATAAGGCGGAATCGTGGAGGTCCAATCCCGATACATCTTCCCCATTGCGGGCAAATCCGTGTCGTCCGCCGCGCGCACCTCCACCTGAAAGCGTTCCCCCTGGCCGCGAAAGCCGTAATTGCGGAGAAGCTCGTTATCGTGCAAATAAAGCAGTTCGACCATCAGTTGTCTTTTTAGATCGGCCGGCGCCGCGGCAAGCCGTCTCTGCAGGAAGAATAAAGCTTTTCGCCGATACAGGTCGTAGGTTTCCGGAGCGCGGTTGCGCAAATCCGCTTTTATCCAATCCCTGACGGCATCGACGACGCTCCACCCCCCTTCGTCCGATAAGGAGACAAACGGCAAACCGGTAAATTCGCGGAAGGCTTCGTCCGGGATTTCCTGTCCCGCTACTTCTTCCAGCATCTCCTGATCGAAGCGCCAGAAAATGGAGGCCGCATCAAGCAACTGTTTTTCAAACGAGTTTTTCAGATCCTGCAAAAGGACGGTGCATAAGGACTGGATCATTTGCCTCTGCAAGGAACCTTCCCGAAGAACTTCCGGCCCGTTCCGCAAAACGGCATCGCAGGCAAGCGTCAGAGCCAAAGGAATTCCCTTGGAAAATCTCTCGATGGCATCGCGCGTTTCATGATCCTGAATGCCGCGAGATCGGGTATATCGATAAATCGCGCTGCGGTTTAACGGTCCCAGCTTGAGGTTGTATACGAGACCGGTCCAGCCCGGAGCCCGCAGCCATTCCCCTTCCAACGGATACCTTCCCGCCGTGCAGACGCGAACGCGAACGGAAAGCCGAGGAAGCCAGAAGTCGCGCAGCCATTTTTCAATCGGTTTGCATTCCTCGAACGAATCCAAAATCAAAACGAAGCCTTGCCGGGCAACGGCTTCCCGGTTCAGAACCTCCGCAAGAGCGGCGCCATCGTCGGCCGTTTCGGAAACGGGAAGCTCCCACCCTTTTTCGATCAGCCGCATGCGCAATCGGTTCAGAAAGTCATGGGGAGCATGCTGCTCCTCGCCGCCAATCCACACGGTCGCCTCGCCGGTTTCCCTAGCAAAGCTTCGAAGCAGACCGGTCTTCCCGATGCCGCCCGGCCCGTGCAAATGCACAAGCCGCCAATTTTCATGGTCGGCGGCTAGTTCTTTGCGCAGGAGCGCCAGCTCGCGCGAGCGTCCGACGAACCGTTCCTCTTCGTTCTTCATCATCACATCCCGAATGCGAACCATGATCCGGCCCCCAATTTTTCATCGTCAAATCCTTTAATGAACTTCGACGCAGGGGCTGGAAATCCTTGTTAGTTGAACCGGTTGCTCGACTGTTCAATTAAACCCGCCGTTTACGCGAATGGTCTGTCCCGTTATCCAGCGCGCTTTGTCGCTGACCAGCAGCTCGATCGCGTTCGCGATATCCTCCGGTTCCCCCAGCCGTCCGAACGCATTCATTCGGCGGTACGAGTCGATCAACGCCTCCGATTTTCCGTTCAGGAACAGCTCGGTCGACACTTGACCCGGCGCGATGCAATTGATGGTGATATCCTTGGGACCGAATTCCTTCGCCAATTGACGGGTCAACTGCTCGACCGCACCTTTCGTTGCGGCGTAGACGCTGTACGTCGGAAGCATCGCGCCCGATACGGAAGTCGAAAAATTGAGGATCGTGCCGCCTTCCGACATGCTCTTCATCGCTTGTTGGCAAGCGAAATAAGTCCCTTTCACATTGATCGCGAAATGCCGGTCGAACATTTCCTCCGTCACGTCCGCGAGAGCCGCGCATTCCATGATGCCGGCATTGTTGACCAGAATGTCCAAACGTCCGAATCGCTCGAGCGTTTCCGAGAACAACGCTTCGACTTCGCTCACTTTGCTCACATCCGCGCGGATGGCCGTCGCGACGCCGCCGAATCGTTCGATGGTTTTTACCGTCTCGCCCGCTTTTCCTTCATTCGAGGAATAATTGACGACGACCTTTGCGCCGGATTTCGCCAATTGGACGGCTGCCTGCCGCCCGATGCCCCGCGACGCTCCGGTGACGATAGCGACTTTTCCGTTTAAACTCATGTTTCTCTCTCCCTCAATAAATTAATCTTTTCTCCGTTTTTCTCGCATTTTCTCAGGATTTCAACTTTGACATCCGAGGCTCCCTTGGATAAGATTTGACGCGGAGCGAATATTTGGGATCGACCTGTTGGCGGGAATAGAGGTGGGGACCACCCCACTTTTTGAAAGCCGTATGGTCGCATATGGATCTCCTCATGTGCCCTTGCGGTTTACCCTCCCATATCTCCCTGGGTCGTTGCCCTTACATTCCTTCGTTCTACCTCTCAAGGGGTGGAGGCCAGGTTAGCTCCTTTACGGGGTCGTTGCCCTAATGGAATCGATTACTCCCAGCCTATCCGTGCTTCGTTTGTCAAAGATCAACATGTGTGTAAGCGATGAAACCAAAGTGAGTTATCCATCTGTGAATGAATTAAGCTGCCGCTTGCAATTGAGCCTCCCGATGGGGGCCGAGTACTTTGCTGACGTCATAGTTCTTCTGTTTACGGCCTAGCTCAAACATGACTCGAATGAGCTTGCTCGAAATCGCAATCATCGACTGCTTTTTTTTCAGCGGATTATCCCGGCGCGTCGTGGAGTACAGGTGCAGTGCGAGGAACGCCGGATTTGGGGCAAGCAAGGTCAGTGCAGACCGGTACAGCAAAGCCCGGAGACGACAACGACCTCGCTTGCTGATGGTCGTTTCCCCTTTGTGAAGCCCGGAGCTGTTTTCTCGCAGGCTGAGACCGGCGTGACGAACGATTTGCCTGCTGTGATCGTAGCCGCTCAAGTCTCCGACTTCCGCCAGGAATCCTGCCACAGTGATGAGGCCGATACACGGAATGCTCATCATGTGGGTGGCGCCCGGAATCTGTTCCACCAGATCCGCCACATGCTCCATCAGTTGTTCGATCTGCCTGCACAGCATGGCGTACTGTTCCAAATACATGGCTAGCTCATGTTTGGCCGCCGTAGCGCCTTCCGTGAGGCCGATGGACGTTTGGGCTTTCCGGTAGAGCAGTCCCGCTCTCTTGGGGCCCACAGCTCGTTTCACATCGTTCTTCTTCCAAGTCGCCACGACTGTCGTTTCGCCGGCGGAGACGACGTCTTGTGGCAGCGGAAAGTGTTGCAACGTAATGAGCGAGGCCTTGCCTTCCCAGTCTTTAAACACTTGCCTATATTCGGGAAAGAAGCGATCCAGCCAATTGTGGATTCTTCCTTTCACCCGATTCAAATCCCCGCATAGACGGTCACGCTGGTTCATCAGTACACGCAGGTCGGCGTAAACACCCTCCGGCAGCTGCGGCTGTGTATAGCGTCCGTCGATGACGAGTTTGGCGACGACCTTCGCATCTTTGATGTCGTTCTTGGTCGGCGAGTTGTCGTCGAGTTCCTTGCTTTTCTTGACGTGATGCGGATTCACGAGCACCACTTCGATGCTGCGCTGCTTCAGGAAGTGAAACAGCGGGAACCAGTAGTGCCCGGTGGGCTCTACGCCAAGTAGTACGTCCGTCAGTCCATGTTCTTGCTGGATGGATTCGGCCCAGGCCAACAAGTCCAGTAGGCCATTCTCGTCGTTCTGGAACAGGCAACGCTTACCGAGCTCAATGCCACGGTAGGTGAAGGCCCGAGCGACATGGTTGTGCTTCGCGATATCCGTCCCGATGACCAATGTTGTTTCAGAAATTCTCGAAATCCGTTGATTTTGCTTGCTCGATTGGTTAAACTTCATAGTGAGCGTCCTCCTCTTAATTAGGGCAGTGAATGTGCACCATTCCGAGACCCAGCATACAGGAGGCGCTTTTTGTTTTGCAAACCGCATTTTAATTCATTACAGGAATGGCTCCTTTGACGATCGATTTGCATCAAACGGCCCTCGACGGCCTCGTTCAATCGCTCGACGAGCTCCAGCAGCTCGAGCGGCTCATGGATGACGTAATCCGGACGCTCGCTTTCGTCGGCGGGCACGTGCGGATAACGCGGGGTCCAAGCGAGAAAAACCGAGGCGATGCCGAACGCCCGGGCGCCTTTGACGTCCCGGCTCAGGTTGTTGCCGACCATGACGATCCGGCCGTAGTCGGCCTCTCCGAGATCGAGCGCCCCGACGGCCGCCTTGAACATGCGGCGGTCGGGCTTGGTCGCCTTGATCGTCTCCGAGTAGATCATCGCGTCGAAATAATCGTAAATGCCGTTCTGCGTCAACGTATTTTTGAACGACTGAGCCGCCCCGTCCGCCACCAGCGCGAGCGTATAGCCTCTTTCGTAGAGCGTTCGGACCGTCTCCTTCGCTCCCGGAATCAGGTCCGCCCGCAGCACGATGCCGTTCTCGTCCTTCACTTCGCTGCCTTCGTCCACCAGCGTATCGCCGCAATCCAGAAACACGACGAGAGCCTTTTTCTCCCTCATTCCGCCGCCTCCTTTTTCGTTCCGATCGCGCCCGGAAGCGCAAGCTCCCCTGCATAATGACAAGCCGCTAAACGCTCCGGCATGATCTCCCGCAACGGCGGCGCCTCCCGCTCGCACCGTTCGGTCCGGAACGGACAGCGCGGGTGAAACGCGCAGCCGGAAGGCGGATCGGCCGGATTCGGCACCTCGCCTTCAAGCAGCAGCCGCTCGCGCGCAAGCTCCGGATCCGGCAGGGGCACCGCGGACAGGAGCGACTGCGTATACGGGTGCAGCGGACGCGCAAACAGCTCGTTTTTCGGCGCCAGCTCGACGATCCGGCCCAAATACATGACGGCCACCCGGTCGGACAAATGCTCCACGACGGACAGGTCGTGCGAAATGAATAAATAGGTCATGTTCAACTGTTCCCGCAAATCCTTCAGCAGATTGATGATTTGCGCCTGAATCGAAACGTCCAGCGCGGATACCGCCTCGTCGCAAACGACCAGCTTCGGCTCGGTGACGAGCGCCCGGGCGATGCCGATCCGCTGCCGCTGGCCGCCGGAAAAGGCGTGCGGGTAACGGCGCAAATATTGCGGATCGAGCCCGGTTTTCGCGGCGATCGCGGCCACGCGCTCCTCCAGCTCCCGGCGCCCCAGCCGGGCATTCGCCCGCAGCGGCTCGCTGATGATGTCGAAGACGGTCATCCGGGGATTGAGCGAGGAATACGGATCCTGAAAAATGAGCTGGAGCTCTTTGCGCAGCCGCTTGTACGTGCGCTTGTCCGCCGATAAAAAATCGACCGTCTCCCCTTCTTCCGGCGTGTACAGCACCCGGCCGGAGCTCGCTTCGAGCCCGCGGACGATGCAGCGTCCGAGCGTCGTCTTGCCGCAGCCCGATTCCCCGACGAGGCTGAACACTTCGCCCCGCCGGACCTCGAACGAAACGTCCGCCACCGCCCGAATCGGCGCATTTTTGCGCTTTCCCGGGTAAAGCTTCGTCATTCCTTCCACCTGAAGCAGCGTTTCAGCCATCCGATTCCATCTCCTTTGCCTCGCCGCCGGGGATGCGGCGCGCTTCGCCTTCCGAGCTCGCTTCGGCCGCCTCCGCCCCTCCGTATAGAAAGCAGCGGACCCGGTGCCGGTCGCCCGCGAGCGTTTCCGGGACGATATGCCGGTTGCAAAGCCCCTCGATCCGGTCCGGGCAGCGCTCGTAAAACCCGCACATCGGGGGGCGTCCGAGCGGCAGCGGCACCGTGCCTTCGATCGAGGCCAGCCGGCTCTCCCCGCCGCCGATCCTCGGAATCGAACGCAGCAGCCCCTTCGTGTACGGATGCTTCGGATCGCGGAACAGCTCGCGCACGGGCGCTCTCTCGACGATGCGTCCCAAGTACATGACCGCTACTTCGTCGGCGGTTTCCGCGACCACGCCAAGATCGTGCGTAATGAACAGGATCGCCATGCCCATTTCCCGCTGCAGCTGCTTCATCAGCTCGAGCACCTGCGCCTGAATCGTGACGTCGAGCGCCGTCGTCGGTTCGTCCGCGACGAGCAGCGCGGGCCGGCACGACAGCGCCATGGCGATCATGGCGCGCTGCCGCATGCCGCCGGAAAATTCATGCGGATATTGGCGAAACCGCTGCTCGGGCACGGAGATGCCGACGCGCCGCATCATGTCGAGCGCGATTTCTTTCGCTTCCTTGCGGCTGCGGGTACGGTGCAGCAGCACGTTCTCCATGATTTGATCCCCGACTGTATGCAGGGGCGAAAGCGCCGTCATCGGCTCCTGGAAAATCATCGACACCGTGCCGCCGCGCACGGCGCGCATTTCCTTGCCGTTCGGCTTCAGTTTCAGCAGATCGAAGCGGCCGGACGCGCCCGTTTCGCCTTCCGGCGCAAGCCAGATTTCTCCCTCCGTCTCGGCGTGCTTCGGAAACAGCGCCAGCAGCGCTTTGCCCGTCACGCTTTTGCCGCAGCCCGACTCGCCGACGAGCGCAAGCGTTCGCCCGCGGGGGATCGCAAGGTCGATCCCGTTCACCGCCTGCACGATGCCCGCCTCCGTCCGGAAGCCGACGCGCAGCCCCTTCACCTCGGCGGCCGGCAGGTCCGCACCGGGGGCCGCCCCTTCTTTCGTTACGCCGGCAGCTGCCGGTCTCGCCCGCGCCATTTGCGCCACCTCTTTTCCTTCGCTTTCCTGCCGCTTTCGTGGCTGTAAGGATCCGCCGCGTCGCGAAGCCCGTCCCCGAGAAAATTGAACGCCAACACCGTTACGATGACGAAGAGCACCGGAATCAGCTTCCAAGGATACAGCGCGACGTTTTCGATCTGCTGGGCTTCTTGCATCAGCACGCCCCAGCTCGTGGCGGGCGAACGGATGCCGAGCCCGAGAAAGCTCATCGCCGTCTCCCCGATGATCATGCCGGGAATGGCCAGCGTCGCCGCGACGACGAGATAGCTGATGAATCCGGGAACCAGATGGACGAAAATGATCTTCAGATCGCCGACGCCCGCGATTTTTGCCGCCGTGACGTAATCCTCGTTTCGCAGCGCGATGAATTTGCTGCGGACGACGCGGGCGAGTCCGGTCCATTCGATGAACGCCATGATGATCGTGATGTACACGAACATTTCGACCACCCCGACCCGGGGCGGAATCGCCGCGGCTAGCGCCATCCAGAGCGGCAGCGTCGGAAACGACCGGACGATGTCAATGAAGCGTTGAATGACCGCATCCGTGCGTCCGCCCGCGTAGCCCGATATGCCGCCGATCAGCAGGCCGAGCACGAAGCTGATCGCAACGCCGACCAGCGGCACGGTCAGCGATACCTGGCTTCCGAGGACGACGCGGGAGAACAAATCGCGCCCCATGCCGTCGGTGCCGAACAGAAACAGCCGGCCGGGCTCGTCGACTCCGAACAGGTGCACGTTCGTTTCGAACAGCCCGAGAAAGGAATAGCTTTCGCCGCGAACGAACAGCTTGATCGGGTACGTTTGCGACGGATCCTCGACGAACCGCTTGCGCAGCGTTTCCGGATCGCGCTCGGACTTCAAGCCGTAGACGAACGGCTGGAGATGAAACTTTCCTTCGGCATCGACGAACCGGATTTTCGTCGGCGCGCTGTTCATGTACTCGCTGCTGTAGCTCTCGAGCCCCTGCGGCGCGATGAAGTTGCCCAGCAGCGCCATCAGATAGAGCGCGGCCAGCACGATCAGGCTGATCCGGGCTAGCCGGTGACGTTTCAGCTCGCGGTACATCAGGCGCCAATGAGAGGCCGCCCGCTCCGGCTTCGCCGGCCTTTCTCCGCGCAGGAAGCGGCGGCGCGGCGCCGTTTTCGTCTCGACGCTCATGCCCCGGCCCCCTTCCGCTCGAGCCGGATCCTTGGATCAAGCCACGCCAGCAAAATATCCGAAACGAGCGTCCCGATCAGCGTAAAGACAGCCATCAACAGCAGCCAGCTGCCGGCCAGATACATGTCCTGGCTGAGCAGCGCCTTGTGCATGACCGGCCCCTGGGTAGGGAGATTCAGGACGATCGCGGTAATGGTCGAGCCGGTGAAAATCGTCGTCAGCGACCAGCCGAGCGTGCTGACGATCGGATTGATCGCGGCCCGCGCCGCGTATTTGAGCAGAATGCGCCGTTCCGGCAGCCCTTTGGCCCGAGCCGTCGCGATGTGGGGCTTCGACATCTCGTCGAGCATTTGGCCGCGCATGACGCGGATCAGCTCGCATGTATTGGAAGTTCCGATGACGATAACCGGAATGATCATGTGCTGAAACAGATCGGCCCACTTGGCGGCCGTCCACGGAGCGTCCGCGAATTCCGGCGAAAACAGGCCGAGCATCGGATCGCCCCACCACTTGAACGACAGGAACATCAGAATGATCGCAAACAGGAAGTTGGGCATCGCCATGCCGAGAAAGCCGATGCCGGTCGCCAAATAATCGAAAAAGGAATAGGGCTTCACCGCGCTCAAAATCCCGATCGGGATCGCGACGATGTACGTAAACAGCATCGACAGTACCGACACCAGCACCGTAATGCCCATGTACTGGCCGATGATGTCCGATACCGGACGATTGTAGCTGAGAGAATACCCGAAATCGCCTTCCGTGACGATCCCCCAAATCCATGTCCAATACTGCTCGTACCACGGCCGGTCCAGGCCGTACGACTCGCGGAGCAGCGCGAGCGCCCGCTCGTCCATGATTTCGCCGCTGGTCGCCATTTTGGCGGCGTAGCCGCTGACGAAGTCGCCCGGCGGCAGCTGGATGATGAAGAAAACGATCATGGACACGACGAACACGACGGGAACCATGACCAGCGTTCGGCGTGAAATGTAGCGAAGCATCGGGCCGATAACTCCTTCCGGAATTTCAATAAAAAGCCAGGGGGCGTTCGGTTCCGTTCTATCGGCTCCTTCGTCCCCCTGGCATTCGTCGTTGGTCAAGGTCCGGCTAACTCGGCCTCGGGATTACGACTCCAGGAAGAACTGAGCCGGATGCGCGTGTCCGAGTCCGCGGAATTCGTCCGAGCTGACGAGCGTCGGCACGTTCCGCAAATTGTTTTTCGCCACGACGAGCACCGGCGTCGGTCCCGTGTAGCCGATGACCCATTGGTTTTTCTGATGCAGCTTGACGATTTCGTCGGTCCACTTTTGCACTTCTTCTTTCGTCTTCGCGGCCTTTACCTTGTCCCAATGCTCGAGAATCTTGGCGATATCGCCTTCCGGCTTGACGCCTTCCTTCCCTTGCGAGGAGGTGTACAGCCCGTAGTGTCCGAACCACGGCGTGATGACGCGCAGCGGCACGAGCTCGTCCGGACGGAACGCCACGTTGACGATGCTTACCGTTTTGACGGCCACCGGGATTTTGTTGGCGTACTTCAGGTCGAAATACGAGCCCTGATCGACGATTTTCACGTCCGTTCTCAGGCCGATCGCCTCGTAATACTTGCGGATCAACTCGATAAATTTCTCGTTGTCAGCCGTATCTTCCTGATAAATCGTCAGCGTAAGCGCGGAACCGTCCGCAAACGTCCGATACTTGTTGGCGGAATCCCACTTCAGGCCGATTTCGTCTAGAAGCCGGGCGGCGCGCGCCGTGTCGTACTCCACCCACTGCTGCGCCCAGCCTTCCTGATAATTCGGCAGGCCTTCCGGCACCGAAGCCTGTCTCGGCTCGCCGAGTCCGTTCGTGATGATCTCCGACACTTCCGTGCGGTCGACCGCGACCGACAGCGCTTCGCGGAACCGGATGTCCTGGAACAGCTCGCGCAGCTTCGGATCCTCCGTCGTCTGGTTCAGCTGCACGCCCGTGCTGGACCAATTCGGCGTTGTCCACGGAATGACGCGGTAGCCGCCTTTTTGCTCGTTTTCTTTCAGCACCGTGAAGTCGGTAAAATCGAACGTCGTGATTTCGACGTTTCCGGCCATCGTTTCGAGCAGTTTATGGCTCTTGTCCTGCATTTTCGTCAACACGATGCGATCGATGTACGGCAGCTGGTTGCCTTCGGCGTCCGTCTTGAAATAATAAGGATTGCGCTCCATGATGAAGCGGTCGCTGTTCATGTCGTTTTTGGCGACCCAGGCGCGCAGCGTCGGGCGCTGCGAGTACAGCCAGTAGTAATAGCCCGTCCATACGCCGAAGTTTTTCAGGTCCTCGAAGCCGTATTCCTTCGCCTTCGCAAGCGCCGCCTGCTCGCCGATAAATTCCGGCAAAATCGTTTTGTAATAGTGGGCCGGCGCGAAAAACCATTTGTTGTCGATGGCCAGCCGCTCCAGGAACATGACGTTCGGGTGCTTGAACGTAACCTTGACCGTGTAATCGTCCACCTTGGTTACGTCCGCGCGCGCTTTTTCCCCGGTGACGGGGTCGACGGAATAATAGCAGTCGTAAAGCGCTTTGCCGAACGTTTCGGGAAGGAGCATATGCTCCCAGTAAAAGATCACGTCGTCGGCCGTGAACGGCACGCCGTCCGACCATTTCATCCCTTTGCGCAGGTAGATGAGATACTCCGTCGAGTCCGCGTTGACATCGTAGCCTTTGGCGACGTTCGGCTCGACGCCGGTCCCCTCCTTGTTGAAGCGGAACAGGGCCTCTTCCGTCGGCAGGCCGATCGACCATTTGTCGTCCGGTCCGTTCCAGGGGAAATTCCATTCGCCGCCGTACTGTCCGATTTTTTCGACGACCGGCTCCACCATAATGTCTTCCTTGGCCGGCAGCCGCTCGGCGACGTTCGCCAGCGTCCCCGCTTTCACCAGCTCCGCCAGCATCGGCGCTTCCTTGTAGTCTCCGGAGCCGGACGCTTGTCCGCTGCTCGAAGTCGGCGTCTGGGACGCCGCCGTTTCCGTTGCCGGCGCCTGCGTCCCGCTACCGTTCGTTGCCGTTTCGTTGCCCCCCGTGCACGCCGCAAGCAAAGCGATGACGAGCACCATGACCATACATCCGTAAGCCGACTTGAACCGCAAAGAAATCTCCCTCCGCTCTTTTAATGAAAACACTTCTATTTTCACGTCGGCTCGCTTCGTTTCATGAATCCGACGGGAAAATCGACCGAACCGGACCGCAGGAGGCCCTCTCTACGAGCTTGCTTTGGATGATCACTTGCTTGACGAGCTTTTCCTTGGCCTTCAGCTGTTCGATCAGCAGCTTGGCCGCCTCCTGCCCGAGCGTCTCGCCGTTCAATTCGATGCACGTCAGGGGCGGATTGAACTCGTTCGGATAGACGGTATCGTTGTTGAAGGCGATAACCGACACGTCGCGGGGGACCGCCAACCCCAGTTCGGACAATGCGCGGTACACGCCCAACGCGATCTGGTCCGTATCGGCGATGACGGCCGTAATCCGGGCAAAGCGCCGCAGGAATTTTACAGCCGTTTCGTAACCGTACTCGATCGAGCTGACCGCTTCGTCCCGAAAGACGGAAAATCGTTCGTCCGGCGCAAGCCCGCGCTTCTGAAAAGCCGCCTCGTAGCCGGCCCTGCGGTCCTGGCTGACAGTGTGCTGCTTGACCGCATTGATGAGCAAAATATTGCGGTGTCCCAGTTCGAGCAAATGGGCCGTCGCCGCTTCTGCCGCCATGACGTTGTCGTTGTTCACATAGGACAGGTTCGATTCGAATTTTTTCGGCGGCTTGCCGATGATCGTCATGATCCGCCCGCTTGCCGCGCGCTCTTCAATGCGCTTGTCCGACGTCGACGGGTCGAGAATGATCTCCCCGTCCGCCGGGTCGGAGGTCATCTGCGTCACCTGGTTTCGGAACTCGTCGGGCAGCGTGTCGATCAGCAGCCGATAGCCCTGCCGATTGCACTCTTTCAATACGCCGTTAAAAAACGAGAGATTGTACTGATTGAATTTCACCTTCCGGCCGTCCATCACCAGCCCGATGATCCGCGTTTCCTTCGTGACCATGCTTCTTGCGAAATAGTTCGGCCGGTAATTGAGCTCCCTGGCCGAATTCAGCACGCGCTCTCGCACGGCTTCGCTGATCGCTCGCTTGCCGCTGAACACGTTCGACACCGTGCTTTTAGAAACGCCTGCCACCTTTGCCACATCGTTCATATTAGGCATACTCTTTCCTCCGCTTCCCAATATGGATATTAAACTAGTTTTGTAAAACGAAGATTATAAAGGATGAAGACTTTTTTTAATTTTTCGTGTTGATCGGTCCGTTTTGTTAAACTAGTTTAACGAAAGTCCACCAGGGTTTAGAGATGATTCGTACTCAGCTCCCGGGCCGTATTTGGACCCGTTCAAACGAAATAACGGCCTCGCGAGGCCGTTATTTGTCGCCTTTCCCGATATTTCGCGAACAACGGTCTCTTGCGACCGTTAATTCAGTTCCCCGGCCGTTTCCCCGAGTGGCGAGTTCCGGGAACCATGTCGCTTTAACACGCCCAGACAAAAAAATCGTTTCACCTTCGCTCTCCTAATCGGTACGATTAAAGAGTATGATTCTCGTCGAGCGAATTCGCCAAAATGATGTAGATGATAAAGGAAACGGGCAAGGTCACGATGAAAATGAGCCGGATGCCGAATGAAGAAATGCCAAAGAATTCCGCGATTCCCCCGCAAACTCCTTGTATGGATTTGTTTCGGGAGGATCGCTTCAATTTGGTTTGCATCAAAGATATCTCCCCGCACTAGAAAATAGTTCATAGAAAAGAGTACGCTTGAATGATTAATCGAATGATTGTACGATATGTAAAATATTCGCTCCGCGCCCAGCCTTTCCTTCCCTTCTCGCCAGAAAAAAAGCCGCCGATTCGAGCCAGCAGCCGCAATGGTAATCCCTCTTCATTCTCCATCATCCGATTTGGCAAGCTTGCATTCGATAATCATGTTCGATCCCCCCTTAAAAGCATGGAAACCGATTCGATGACTTTTTGTTTGACCTCTGCCGATATAAGAGGACTCATCTTAATAGCGGCATCCTCCGTAATTTGGTGCGTTTCACTCTCCGACACGCGGCCCGGATACAAGGTGTTAGTACCGGTATTGAACGCCTCGCCAATCGGTGTACAAGAAACAAAGCATCCTTCACAGCCGAACTCGCGTCCCGTCCTCCAGCGGCTCTTCGCTCTCCACGACGATGCGGTCGAACTCCGACAGTCCGGAGACGACGGCAGCCGTTCGATCGTCCGCGCCGGATAGTTCGACATTTGCGCGCTCGGCGTAGTAAGCGTTGCCCAGCGGACCGGTTCGCTCCCGAATGACAAACGCATAGGCGCCGTCCCGATCCCATCGAAGCGCACGGCTGGAAACGAGCAGCGCGTCGCCTTCTTCCCCGGCGGCCAGCTCCAACCGAACGCGCTCCCCGCCTCGCAATGCCTCGTCCCTTACGACGATGCGCAGCAGTCGAATCTCCTCCGCAAGCGCCGCTTCCGTTCCCGTCCCCGAATCTGAAGGCGTTCAGCGCGCCGTTCCAATCGAAAACGATTTGCCAGACGGCGACGACGGAGGCGACCGGCACGACAAGCGGCAGGACGAAGGCGGTTTGCAGCCAGCGGCGAATTGCCGGACGCGAGTCGAGCAGCAGAGCGATCAGAAGCGACGCCGCGGTCAGTAACGGAACGCTGAGCCCGGCAAAAAGCAGCGTGTTGATCGCCGCCCGGCGAAACGAGCCGCTGTCCAGCACCTCCCGATAATGGGCGAACCCGACGAACCGTCCGCCTCCCGTCGGATCGACGAACGATTCGTACAAGCCCATCGCGAACGGAACCGCATAGAAAACCGAGAAGCCGGCAAGGCTGGGCGCAAGAAACAGCAGCGCCGCGACGCCGTCCCCGCGCGTTCGGAAGACGTCGAAATATCGCTTATTCATTGAGATAAGTCGTCACTTTGTTATGAATGAGCTTCGCCACGGCTTCTGCCGACTTCTGCCCGCTGAAAAAGGCGGGGAGTTCGCTAAACAGCGTCGATTCGATTTGGGGCGGAATGTCGGCTTTCGGATGCACCGCCCGGGCCAGCAGCTCGTCCAGAGCCGCGCGGTCGGCCTCCGTCACGGGAAACGTTTTGCCGGTCTCCGCGTCAGCCAGTTCCCCCGCCGCCACCAGCTCGTCGATCCGTTCCTCGTAGGCCGACTTGTTGATCGGAAACCCGTAGGCCTGTTTTTTTTCGTTCATCAGGAATTTCAGGAAGTCCCAAGCTTCCGCCTTGACGGACGAGTTCACGTTGATCGCCACGTTGTGAGCGGTGGAGAAAAATCCTCCCGGCGCCATGCCGTCCGCTTTCGGGTTCGCGTAAAACTTCGGATTCTTTTGGTAGACGGATTCGTTCAAGACGCGGAAATAATCTTCGACCGAAGAAAGGGTCATATCGATGAAGTACGATTTTTCGAAATTTCGCGCATCCAGCGTCAGCGCCTTATTCGTTTCCATGTCGCGGATCTGGTCGAGCAGCCCGACAAACAGCTCGCCTTCGAAATTCGCCTGCCGGTTCACTTCGTCCACCAGCGCCGGATAGTTGCTGCTGACCAGATCGTAGACCAGGTTTTCCGGCGCCTTGTAGACATAGCCGTATTCGTACTCCCCGGCCTCCGCCAATCGGCTTCCCGTCTCGCTGAATTGCGCCCAGTTCCAGCTTTGGTCGTCGAACGCGACCCCGGCTTTCTCGATCGCCTGCCGGTCGCCGATCAGTCCGTTCAGCATGAACGACAGAGGAATCGCGTACAGATTGCCGTCCGGATTCACATTGTCGAGAATGTTTGCAAAATACCGGTCGGCTTCGAACGTCGGATCGCCCGCGATCGCTTCGCTCAAGTTCAGCAGCAGACCTTTGCCCGCATACTGATCTGTCGGCAGCCAAGTCATGTCCAGCAGGTCCGGGCCTTGGCCCGCCAGCATCTCGGCCCCCGTCGTCATGCGGAACTGCTCCAGCAGCTTGCCGTCGAGGTCGTTCATCCCTTTGCGCAAATAGTTCACTTCGATCGTAATGTTCGGATGCAGCTCCTCATACTTCCGCTTTGCTTCCTCGTATACTTCGTTGTAGTCGTAAGCGGAAAAAACGACCGTTTTCTCTTCGTCCGTCGCAGGCGGTCCAATGGGTGCTTTTCCGGATCCGGCGCCGGACGGTTTCGGCGTCGCATTCGTTTCCCCGTTCGCCGCATTGGTCGAACCGGACGGCTTCAGGCTTTCTCCCCCGTTTCCGTTCCCGCTGCACGCGGCGGCGCTCAGGACAAGCAGGCAGCAGGCTAAAGCAAGCAATATCTTTCTCATCTCGGCAAATTCTCCTTCTCCTTTTGGACTGGATGATGTCATCATTGTAGCCGTCGGCCGTCAAGACCGAATGGAGACGAGATCAAGATCGGATAAAGATTCGAAAAAAAACGCCCCTCCCGGGGGCGCCTTCTCCGCTGCCGTTATTCCGCATGCATGTCCAGGTAAAAATAAAACGCGACGCCGTCTTCCGTATTCCCCGCGCCGTAAGGAACGCCATGCAGCTCGAGAATGTTCTTCGAGATGGCAAGTCCGAGCCCGCTGCCGCCTTCGGAACGTCGGCGGGACGAGTCCCCCCGATAAAAGCGGTCCCACACTTTATCCAGTTGTTCGTCCGGAATGCGGGCTCCCTTGTTTTCCACGCGCACGAGAACGCGCTCTCCTTCGCGAGCGACGAGGATGTCGATTCGCTCCTCTTCGGGCGTGTACTGGATGGCGTTGTTCAAAAAGTTGACCGCCACCTGCTCGATGAGCCGCTGGTTCGCCACCACGACGGCGGGCTCCAGGCTCGCCTTCAGGCGCAGCCGCTTTTCGGCGAGCTTCAGAGCCAACTGCTCGCAGACGGCTTCGACGGACTTTTCGATCGGGAACGGCTCCGTTTTCAACCGGTACGTGCCCGACTCGTACTTGGCCAGATCGAGCATGTCCGCGACGAGCAGGTCCATCTTGTCGACTTCCCGCTCGAGAGCGGCAAAGTAATAATCCCGCTTTTCGCCGGCTACTCCGTCCTTCAGGATCGAAAGGCAGCTCTTCATGACGCTTAGCGGCGTCTTCAGCTCGTGGGATACGCCGGAGATGAATTCCTTGCGCGTCGTTTCCAGCCGTTTCTCCTTTTCGATGTCCTCCTTCAACTGGCCGATGTGCGCTTGCAAGCTGCTAGACAACGTGTTGATGCTGAGGGACAGCTCCCCGATCTCGTCCCGCGAAGAAATCGGCACCGCGGCTGTAAAGTCGAGCTCCGCCAGCCGTTTCGTCGTCCGGTTGATGGCGAGCAGCGGCCGGGCGATTCGAATGGCGTGATAGAGGGCGACAAGCACGATGAGTACCGTCGCGAACGCGACGACATAGACATAATAATCCTCTACCATTCGCACCGCTTCGTCCACCGGCTGCAGCGAAACGAGCGCGACCAGGTACGCAGCTTCACCCCGGTCGTTCATCAAAGGTCGAACGAACCATTGATACCGGACGTCGTTCTGCTCGAAGTCCGTTGTCAGAGCGTCGGCTTTCATTTCTTCGCCAAGCAGCAGATCGACGCGGAACTCTTCGATTCGGTCCAGGAAAAGCTCATTGTCGCCCGGCGATTCGGATCCGTCTTCCGGAAGCTGCATCCGAACGTTGTCCACGATCGCCTTGGATGCCGTAAACTCGAATGGCGGCGGGGCTTTTTCCTCGGCATACCGCCGTTTATACTCCCCAACCAACTCATCGGTAAGGGACGCCAGCCGTTCGTCTTTCCAGCTTGCGCCCAGTTCCGGCGCTTCGAGCGCGATCGGCAGAAACAAACCTGTCCGCTTGATGCCCTGGATGATAATATACGTTCCCCGCGCAAGCGCCGAAATGTCCGCGTTCGCGCCGTCCTCCGGAACGAGGGCATCCAGCGGGACCCGGTACGGCGGCCCGTCCGGATCTTCGGCCAGCTTCGTCTCCAGGTACATCGTTTGACGCGGATTTCCATACTCGTCCAGCACGGTTGCCCAAACGCCATGGTTTAGATCGAGATTCCGCTCCAGCTTCGCGATGTCGGCCTCGTCGCCGACCGCGTACTTCTCCGCGAACGACCGCAGTTCCGCCTCGATGTCGGCGACTTTCCGGTTGATGTAGTATTCTTTGAAAAAAAGCGTTTGACCGACGTATATAACCGCTAGAATAAGAGAGCAAAGCGCGGTCGTCAGCCCGAACAGCTTCCAGACGATGCCGACCCTCATCGTTCGCCCCCAAACTTGTATCCGGCACGGACGACGGTTGCGATTAGCGACGATTTTTCCCCTAGCTTGGCTCGCAAATTGCGAATGTGCGTGTTGATCGTCCGGTCGTCCCCATCGTACTCGTATCCCCAAATTTTCCGAATGAGCTGCTCCCTTGTCACGACGATGCCGTGGTTTTGCATCAGATACGCGAGAATTTCGATTCCGTATGGGTCAGACCGATCAGATCGCCCTCCACCGTCACGGTCCGGGACGGAAAATGCAGATGCACGCCTTGCAGTCTCAAGGAGTCGCCCGCATAGGATGGGGCCCGAAGGCGCGCCCGGCTCTCGAGCAGCCGCTTCGCTCTCGCCAGCAGCACCGGCGGGCTGTACGGCTTCGTCACGTAGTCGTCGGCGCCGAGCTCGAAGCCGAGCAGCGTGTCGTCCTCGTCCGCGCGGGCCGTCAGCATGATGATCGGGACGTCCGACGTTTTGCAAATCCGCCGGCATACGGACCAGCCGTCCAGTCCGGGAAGCATGATATCGAGAATGATCAGATCGACCGCACGGTCGCGGCAGAGCGCCAACGCCTCGTTGCCGTCTCCGGTCTCCAGCGCTCCATAGCCTTCGCTGGCGAAATAATCTTTAAGGACTTCCCGCAAAATCGGTTCGTCTTCGACGATCAGAATCGTTTTTTCCGACATGTGCGCACCGCCTATAGTCGCATCGAATCCCGATGCCAAGTCTTCCCCCATTGTCGCCGTTAGGAAATGGCTCGTCAACTCCCGGGTTCTGTGCCTGCAAGGATGATAAGCGCGCATTTTGTGATGAACTGTTGACGATATTGTGCCTTTTTTCCGACCTCAATCGAGATATTCCTTTGTTACGATTATAACGCGAACGCGGACGGGAGCGCCCGAAAGCGCAATTAACGTCCCGGTCAATAAAATTGAAGGAGTGATTCCGATTGACGCTTCAAAAAATACGGTAACGGTTCAGATCGCGCTTTTCGACGGCTTTGATCTTCTGGATGCCATCGCGCCCTACGAGGTGTTTTGCGCCGCCGCGATGTATGCGGAAAACGCGTTCAGCGTGGAGTTCGTCACCGCCGAAGGACCGAGGCTCGTGACCAGCGGCATCAACGGGTTAAAAATCGAGGCGACCGGCGCATTGAACCCGGAACGCGCAGGCATCCTTCTCGTGCCGGGCGCTTCCGGCGACGTCGAAGGAGACGGCCCCGATTCGATCCCGGCCATTCTGGGTCGGGCCGCGAATACGGACTTGACGAGGCTGGTTGGGCAGGCGCTGGGGCAAAAAGACATCGTAGTCGCCACGGTATGCGGCGGTTCCCTGGTGTTGGCCATGGGAGGATTGCTGGAAGGCAGGCCTGCGGTAACGAACCGTCTGGGCATGGATTTGCTTGGAGCCGCCGGAGCGGTCCCCGTCCCGGCACGCGTCGTGGATGACGGCAACCTGGTTACCGGCGGCGGCGTCACTTCCGGGCTCGATGTCGGGCTTTACCTGGTGGAACGCGAGCTAGGCCCCAGAATCGCGCACGAGGTCGAACGGTTGTTCGAGTTTGAAAGGAGAGGGACCGTTTGGCGAAATGCCGGAATGGCGCCCGGGAGTTCGAAATTTTCGAATGACGGCGCCTCGAACACCGCATCGGAATCGACGGGTGAGATGGACGGCGTTCCGGATCGAAAAATCGGGCATCCGTCCGCTTTCGACGGGGATTGGGACACGACCGTCGTTACGCCGATCGGAAAGCTTCAGGTCAAGCTCTCGATCTCGGCAAGCGGCGGGTTGATTCGAGGCAAGGCAACGCAAGGAGGCGAAACGGTCGAATTTATAAGCCCCGAGTTTCAGGACGGAAAGCTTGTCTGGTCTCTTCGAATCGCGAAACCAATTCGCTTGAATCTGAGATTCGAAGTTGCGGTCGACGGAGACCGGATGACCGGAGTCGCCAAAGCCGGCATGCTGCCGGCATCCAAATTAACGGGAAAACGGATTTCCTAAACGGAAGGATCGGATCTGAAAATGAAAAAAATGTTTGGCTTGCTCTTGTCGATTACGCTTATGCTTAGCCTGGTCGCCCCTGCCGGAAGCGCAAAAACAAAAGAGGAACGGGATGCTCCGAAGGATGGAAGCCTGCATGTTCAAATCGTGCTTTTCGACGGGTTCGACCTGCTGGACGCATTGGCGCCCTATGAAGTTTTCGCCGCCGCCGGCATGTATTCGGGAGATGCGGTTACGGTGGAATTGGTATCCGCGGAGGGCAAGCGTTTCGTTCCGAGCGGTTTGAACGGTCCGTCCCTCGAAGCGCAAGCCGTATTGGATCCGAATCGTCCGGGGATTATTCTGGTACCGGGCGCTTCGGGCAAGCCGGCAGGAAATTCGGAAGATGCCATCCCGGCTATTTTAAAGCAGGCCTCGGAGACGGACTTGCCTAAACAGATGAAAAGGGCTCTCCACAATGAGGACGTCACCGTTGCTACCGTATGCGGTGGTTCCTTGCTGCTCGCGATGAAAGGGTTGTTGAAAGACAGATATGCGGTTACGAATCAGATCGGCATGACAGCGCTAGGAGCTCTCGGCGCCATTCCGGTAGAAGCGAGAGTCGTCGAAGACGGTCCTCGCCTCGTCAGCGGAGGCGGCGTCACTTCGGGACTCGATGTGTCCTTGTATTTGGTCGAACGCGAGTTAGGACCGCAAATCGCCAATGCCGTCGAGAAGTTGTTTGAATACGAGGCACGAGGAACGGTATGGAAAGCGGAAGGCATGGCGCCGATCGATTTTAACGCGAGTCAGTAAGCCCCTGAAGTAAAATAACAGGCCGGATTGGCAGCGGCCCTGCATTTTGGATCGCTGCCGATCGGGCGCTCGACGGCAGCGTTCAGGAGAAACGTCCGTGCCGCCGGCGAAGCGCTTTGAATAAATGTTATATTTAGGATATACTGGAGCCGACATGCGAAAACTTCGAATGTCGGCTCGCATTTCTTTTTTGCCTCAAAGCGTCGAGGAGCGAAATCGTTCAGATCGAATTCAAACGTACAAATTATAAATCTGCCTCAGCGTATAGGGGCGGTCCGGGTCGTGCTGGCCGTTTTTGCCGACGACCTTGACATAATAGGTATTGCTAAGGGAAGTCGTATAGTAGCCTACGTTTTCCGTCGACTCGGACGTCGCGGACGAGGAGACAAGGTTGAAGTTCGCATCGTACAGGTACAGATCGTAATCGGCGCCCTCCGGATTGACGAGCTGGAACAGCGTGAGCCGTCCGCCGGAAGCCTTGTAGTAATCCGCGTCCGTCGGCGTGGAGATATACGAGGTAATGTACCGGGAATACGGGAGGCTCGTTGCGGTCGAAAACGAGTCGTTCGGCTCGTAATTGTCCGCCGCGTATGCCGAGGTTGCGGATGCAAACGTGGCGGCAAGCACCGTCGCCAGCAGCAGGTTCCGTTTTTTCATCGTTCATCTCTCCTTATAAAACACAAATATTAGTCGCTTTTCTATTATATACTAATTCATAAGCAAATTGATAGATTGCAAAATCGGTTTTAGCGTTCTCAGCTGGTTCGGCATAGGGGGGGCGATTTGGTTTCACCGGATTCCGTCCGATCAAATGCAGCTCTTACAAAAACCTGCGAATCTGCATCCTTTTAAGCTGAATCGACCGGCAGAGGGTGAAATTCATGCGAATGCGCAGGCTTTGCCTGCGCAAACGTCCCGTTTTGGCCTGTTCGTACGAAAAAAAAGCATTTTCGCATGTTTGCTCCCGCGAGTCATCTGCGGTTCTTAGGAAAACCTTCATCATTGCAGGTCTTTCATCCGATCGCCTCTGATCCGCAAACAAAAAACACGCCTAGCCGGCGTGCTTTTCGAGTCGATTCCGCTTCGTCTACGTTCGGACGCCCCGGCTGCGCTGTTTCATTCGGTCCCGGTAATGCTTGGGCGTCAACTGCTCGTGCTTCTTGAAAATTTTGATGAAATAGCTCGTCGATTGATAGCCGATTCTCTCCGAAATTTCTTCCAGGCTGAGCGAAGATTGCAGCAGCATTTCCTTCGCTTTCTTCATCCGGCATTCCGTGACGTAATCGATAAAGTTGATGCCCAGCTCTTCCTTGAACAGCACGCTGAAATAGCTGGCGTTCAGGTGAACGCGGGCCGCCACGTCCTTGATCGGAAGCGCTTCGTGGATATGCTCGCGAATGTATTGAACCGCCTTTCCGATGGCGGCGTTGCCTGGCTCGTCCGAAATCGCCGCCTCCTCCCGCTCCCGGGCGGGCAGCCGATCATTCGGCAGCGGGATCGACAGCGCCTTCTCGACCGCCTGGACGAGCTGATCCTGCTGCACCGGCTTGAGCAAATAATCCGCAACCCCCAGCCGCAAGGCGCTGTGGGCATAATCGAATTCGGCGAATCCCGTCAGCATGATGCAGCGGATCGGATTATCGTCGCCGCGAAGCGCTTCCAGCAGCTGAATGCCGTCCATGACGGGCATCCGGATATCGGTCAGCAGCAAATCGTAATCGTTCGCGCGCAAGCGATTCAGCGCCTCGGCCCCGTTTTCGGCGCTGTCGATCACGCCCCGGCCGCCGCCCCATTCCTGAAGCGTAAAGGTGACGCCCAGCCTTGTATTCGGTTCATCTTCGACGACGAGAATCGACGGAAACTTCATGGCTTCTCCCCCTCGTTCGCCGGCAAGGTCAACGTTACCGTCGTCCCGCCGGCCTCCCTGCTCTCGATCCGCAGGCCGTACGGCTTTCCGTATTGCAGCTGCACCAGCTTGTGCACGTTGAAAATCCCGATGCCCCTGCCGTTCATCATCAGCTCCGTTTTCGTCTCCTTGCGCAGCCGGCCGCGAATCTCCTCCAGCCGTTCGGCGCTCATGCCGACGCCGTTATCCGCGATGACGACCGTTACGGTCTCCCCTTGCAAGGAAGCGGTTACCGTCACGAGTCCGCCCTGGCCGAGCGGTTCGATGCCGTGCACGATCGCGTTTTCCACCAGCGGTTGAACGGTCAGCTTCGGAATCCGGCAGGCGGCCGCGGCCGGATCGACCGCGATGTCCACAAGCAGGCGATCTTGCCAGCGGAGCTTCATCAGGTCCGCGTACCGTTTGACCTGTTCGATCTCCTCCGCTACCGTAACGCTGCCGTCGCCGCCGTGCCGGGAATGGATCGTGTAACGGAACAGCTCGGCAAGCCTGACGATGGAGCCGGACAGCTCCTTCTCTCCCTTGCGGATGTGGGCCCAATAGATGGAATCCAGCGTATTGAACAGGAAGTGCGGGTTGATCTGCGAATGAAGCGCCGTGATCTCGCTTTTGCTCTTCATCAGCTCGGTCTCGTACACCGATCGGATCAGGTGATTCATTTGCCGGACCATCTGGTTGTATTTCGTATTCAGCTGGTTGACCTCCCGGTTGAAATAAAGCTCCGGGTTCTCTCTCAGCGTCCCTTCCTTGCCTTGCTGCATGACGCGGGTCAGCTTCTGGATCGGACGCGTGATGAGCAGGGACAGCGAATACGACAGCAGGGCGAACAGCGCCGCGCACGCGAGGCTGGCCCACAGCATCACCTTCCGGATCAGCCGGATATCCTCCGTGACTACTTTTTTGGGGAGCATAATTTCCAGCCGCCAGTCGGTTTCCTTCACGTTTTTGCTCACGACGATGTAGTCCCGCCGTTTGGCCTCGTCGTCGGGCAGCTCTTGGGCCGCACCCGATTCGGCGGACAGGATCTGATCTTCCTCATCGAACAGAACCATGATGCTGCCCTTCAGCTTCGCCGCATCCCGGTCCTTGTCGATGAATTCGATCAGCGACGGCTTGACCCGGACGACCAGGTAGCCTCCCTTGGCATAATCCAGCTTCTCCAGCTTGACCTGTCTTATCGCCAGCAGGTACTCGGAGTTCTCCGGGTCGCGGGCCAGCCAGACCAAGGCGCCCGCCCGGTCGCTTTCATCGGCTTTCGCGACGATCCGGCTCCCCGCCCTGGCTTCTACGGTTTTATCCACGATCGGATAAATGCTGGAGCCGAGCGAAAACAGCTCCATATCCTGAATCGTTTCGGAGTAGACGATTTTGTCGTACAGGATGCGGCGGATTTTCATCCGTTCCTCGTATGTCGCCTCGCGGCCGTTCCGTTCCTCCAGGAGCCGTTCCTGTATTCGTTCGTCCATCGCCAGCTGCAGCGTCAGCACGTTGATTTCGCTAAGGAGAGATTCGAGGCGCCCGCTCATTTGGTCCGCGATCTCTTCGGCAAATTGGGCCGCGTTTCGCTTCTGCACGCCCGACAGCAGCGCATACAGGCTGCCGACGGCGACGAGCAGCACGATCGTCATCGCGACAATGAAGCCCACGAATATTTGTCCTCTTGTTTGATCCAGTCCCAATCGTTTGAGCAGACGCATCTTCTCCATGTTCCCTTAGCTAATCGCGGTTTGATCCGGGTAAATCATGATTTTGATGCTGGTGTCCTTCTGGGTGCGTGCCATCTCGACCGCCTCCCGGATGTCCTCCAGAGCGAAGCGGTGCGTAATGACCTTCTCCACGTCGAGCCTGGAGCCGGAAAGCGCCTGGATAGCCGCCGGATACGTATTGGCGTAACGGAACAACCCGCAGACGTCGAGTTCGGCGTCGATCAGATGGTTGATGTTCACTTCCAGCTTGTCTTTGGCCGGCATTCCGACAAGCACGACGCGTCCGCCCCGCCGGACGGTCGTGATCGCGTCTTCGATCGCCCGGCCGTTGCCGGACGTCTCCACCAGCACGTCGGCGCCGTGCCCGCCGGTCGCTTCGGCCAGCTTCAGCCCGACGTTTTCGCTGCTCGGATCGAACACGGCGGTTGCGCCCATCCGCAAGGCGAGCTCGCGGCGGAACGGCACGACGTCGGTCGCGTAAATTTCGTTTACGCCGTACATTTTGGCCGCTTGCACGGCGAGCAGGCCGATCGGTCCGAGTCCGGTGACCAGAACGCGGTCGGAGGGCTTCACCCTTCCCCGGTTCATCGCATGAATGCCGACCGAGAACGGCTCGATCAGCGCCCCTTCCTCGAAGCTCATCGAATCCGGCAGCTTGAACACGAAATCGCTGCGGATCGCCACGTATTCCGCCCACGCTCCGTCCACGGGAGGCGTCGCCATAAAGACGACGTCCGGGCACAGATTGTACCGGCCGGATTTGCAATAGCCGCAGCGGCCGCACGTGACGCCCGGCTCGACCGCGACGCGGTCTCCAGCCGCTACGTTCGTCACCTTGGCCCCGGTTTCGACCACGACGCCGGACAGCTCGTGACCGAGAATGAGCGGAGCCTCCACGACGTACCGGCCGATCTTGCCGTGCTCGTAATAATGAACGTCCGAACCGCAAATTCCGATGCAGAATACTTTCAGCAGCACCTCGTCCTCTTTGGGAACCGGAATCGGAACCCGTTTCACTTCGATGTCCAGCGGCCGATTAAGAACGGCCGCGTTCATGGTGTTGGCGCTCATCGTTTTTATCCCCTTCCCGTCTTAAACCGGCTGGCGTTCCGGCTCGCGATACGTGAAATAAGCAAAGTCCGCATGCTTGCCGGAACCGCTCAAATCCTGCGCGCAAATGCCAATGAACGCTCCGGTAAACCCTTGGTCGATCAAATAGCCGTCGATGATCGTCTCGGCGTTCTCGTCCGATATTTTTCCGGCATCCAGCACGGGACCGATGGGCGTCCAGTCGGTCCCGTCGGCGGAATAGTAGAACGCGAACTTTTCGCCATCCGCCTTGGCCATCAGATGAACCCGGCCCCAGCCTTCGACGGACACCGGCGCTTCCAGCGGCTCGTCGTAAACGCCCCGGTCGCTTGTCATCAGGCGCAAGCACCGTCCGGCGTCCTCGTCCCGGCTGATATGCAGGTAGTAGTAATTTTTATTGTTGTAATAGTAAATCAGGCCGGCCATTTGCTGATAGTGCTCGGGCTCGAATTCGACCGCCGTCTTCGCCTCCATGACGAACGATTGCTGACGGCGCGCCAACAGGCTCTGCCTGAAAGCCGAGTAAAGCGATTCTCCTCCCTTCAGGCGCAGAAAACCGGGACGCTCCCGCAGCGTCGCCCAATCCTCGCCGACCGGCCGGCGCAGCGACGCCAGGTGCATGCTCAGCTTGCCCAACGCGAACAGCTCCTCCCCGGGCTCTTCCCAGGGGTGCTCCGGCAGATCGGGCGCTTGTACCGTCACGTACGGGCTGTTGCCGCCTTCGGCCAGCCGCAGCCAGCCGTCCTCCGTCCACTCGACCCGCTGCAGCGCGGTCTCCCGTCCCAGATTGCACTGCATCGAAGGACGCAGCGGCCTGCCGCACAGGTGTGCAATATACCATTCGCCCCCTTGCGTCTCGACCAGGCTCGCATGGCCCGCTCGCTGCAGCTCCAGCTCCGGCTTGCCGGCGGAGGTGAGGAGCGGTCCTTGCGGATCGGCTTCGTACGGGCCGAACGGAGACCTGGAACGGGCCACCGTCGCGGCATGGCCGAACCTCGTCCCGCCTTCGGCGGTCAGCAGGTAGTAATAACCGCCGCGTTCGTACAAATGCGGCCCTTCGGTCAGGCCGAGCTCCGTCCCGCGGAAAATATTGCGGACGGGGCCGACCAGCTTCCGCTCGCGGACGGAATATTCCTGCATCGCGATGCCGCCGAACGGGTTTTTGCCCTTGCGGTGGTCCCACACCATGTTGAGCAGCCATTTTCGCCCGTCCGAGGCGTGGAACAGCGACGGGTCGAACCCGCTGCTGTTCAAATAAACCGGATCGGACCAAGGGCCGTGAATATCGGTCGCCGTCACGAGATAATTGTGCGTGTCCTTGAACGGCCCCAAGTGGCTTTTAACGTCCGTATAGACCAGGTAGAACACGCCGTCCGCATAGCTAAGGCACGGCGCCCAGATGCCGCCGGAGTCCGGATTGCCCAGCATTTGGAGCTGGCTGGGCCGCGTCAGCGGATGGCCCAGCAGCCGCCAGTGCCGGAGATCGCGGGAGTGGTGAATTTGCACGCCGGGAAACCACTCGAACGTTGAAGTGGCAATATAGTAATCGTCCTCGACCCTCAGGATGGACGGGTCGGGATTAAACCCGCGCAGAATCGGATTGCGGATAAGAGACATTGGCGTTACCTCCTCTATGAAGCTTTACTTGATGTCCGAGAGGATCGCCTGAATGTCGGCATCCTTGCTTCCGGCGATGGCGCCGACCGCGTTCAGGAACTGCTCGGCCCGTTTGGCGTCCAGTGTCTGATCGTAGTAGCCGAAGAAGCCTTCCAGGTTTTTGCTGATCGAGTCGTCGTAACGGAAAGCCAGCGGATGCATGTTGGCTTCGTCCAGGCCCGGATTTTTCATTGGGCTGATGTTCGCGCCTTCGTTGATGGCCTTCCGCTGCTCGGGGCTGGTCAGGAAACGGACCGCCTCGTAGGCCGCGTCCTGATTAGTGCCGGAGGAGATCGCCATGCCCGCGCCGAAGCCGCCGTGATAGACGTTGACGCTGCCCGTTCCGCCTTCGACCGCCGGGAAAGACACGAAGTCGACTTTTTCCGCAAAATCGTCGCCCAGGAACGCTTCCATCGCCCATTCGCCCTGCAGGTACATCGCCGCGCGCTCATTGGTGAACAAGGCTTCCGCCGCCGCATAATCGAGGCCCAGGAATCCGTTTACAAAAGCGTTGTGATCCACGGCCAGCTCCCTCAGCATTTGGCCCGCCTGCACGAAAGAATCGGTAGCGAAATCGGTTTCGCCCGCTTTCGCCTTCTCGAACGGCTCGGTTCCGCCGACGCGCTGCGCCAGATAAGCGAACCAGTGCAGCAGCGGCCAACGTTCCTTGCCGGCTACCGTGATCGGGGTAATGTTTTTGGCGTTCAATTGATCCACCACGTTCAGCAATTCCTCATACGTTGTCGGCGGGGTCAATTGATTTTGCTCGAAAATTTCTTTATTGTACCACAGGGATACGCCGCTGAACAGTACGGGAATGCCGTAGGTTTTGCCGTCGTACGTAAACGTCTCGAGTCCGCCCGGAAGCACGTTGTCCTTGAATTCGGCGTCCTGGTCCAAATACGGGGTCAAATCGCCCAGCAAATTGTTGCTCACGAGCGTATCGAACGTCTCGCCGCTCCAGTAAGCCAGAATGTCCGGAAGCTGGTTGCCGGCAATCGCGACCTTGACCTTCGTTTTCAACGCTTCATCCTCGAAAAACTCCGCCTTCACCTGAATGTCCGGGTGAGCGCCGTTGAATTCGGCAATCGACTTCTCGATGATTTCCCGGTTGCGGGTTTCCATGCTCCACATGGTCAATTGCGTCACGTTGTCCGGCGCGCTTTCCGCCGCATTTTGATTGCCGGCGCTGCTGCCGCAGCCCGCAACGATCCACATCGTAAGTGCGAGTAAAACGAGTGCTGCTTTTTTCATCGTTGTCCATTCTCCCTTTTGTTGATCTTTAACATATAGTCGATCCGGTGTCAATGACGCGGCGACGGCGGACGCCGCCCGGGGATGGCGACCCCGAACGGACGGCCTGCTTAAGCGCTCTCATTCAAGCGGGCGGAGAAACAAGCCATGCACAGCTTGTCTCCTGCATCGCTAGCCTTTGACGGAACCGGCCACTACCCCTTTTTGCACATACTTTTGAAGGAACATATACATCACGATGACCGGCGTCGTCGTCATGACGAGCGCGGCGCTGATCAGCGAATAATCCGCGCTGAAATTGCCTTTGAACATCATCAGTCCGAGCGGCAGCGTTTTCAGGGAATCCTGCGAAACCATAATCAGCGGGAAAATGAAATCGTTCATAATATTGAAGAACGAAAGAATCGTCACCGTGGCCAGAATCGGCTTGGCCAGAGGAAAATAAATTTTGAAAAACGACTGATAAAGGTTGCAGCCATCGACAAGCGCCGCTTCCTCCAGCTCCTTTGGCACCTCGGCGAAGAAGCCGTAGGCGAGAAACACCGCGATCGGCAAATTGAATCCGATGTACGGGAAAAACAACGCCCAGAACGTGTCGTACGTTCCCGTCTCGTTGGCGATCGCGAACAGCGGGATCAGCGTGCTGTGCACCGGAATCATCATGCCGAGCAGAAACGATCCGAGCAGCAGCTTAGAGCCTTTAAACGAACGCACTGCCAGATAAAAGCCGATCATTGTCGATACGATCAGCAGTCCGATCACCGAGAATACCGTAATATACAGGCTGTTGAACAAATAGCCGCTGATCCCTTCATTCCAGGCGTTCGCGAAATTCTCGAAGTTCCATTCCAACGGAAGCCCCCAAGGATTCGCAAAGTATTCCTTGTTGCTCTTGAAGGAGGACAGAACCATCCACACGAACGGATATCCCGTCAACACCAGGTGGAACAAAAAAATGAGATAAATGACCGTGCGGCTGAAGAGCTTGCCGCGGCGCGGCTTCCGCCGCGTCCGTACCGCGCCTTCCGCCGTTTGCCGGAGTTGAGCTTGCGCACTGCTCACATCCATTCTCCTCTCCTATTGGAATTTGGCGTTCCCTTTGCCGAGCGCCTTCGTAATGATCAGGGCAAGGAAGAGGCCGAATGCCAGCAAGAAGGTCGAAATCGTACTGCCGTAGCCGTAATCCATGAGCCGGAACGCGTTATTCATCATGTAGCTGGCCAGCACTTCGCTGGCATGGTTCGGTCCGCCGTTCGTCATGATGTAAATCAGGTCGAAGTATTTCAACGAATTGATGACGCAGTTCAGAACGGTGAAGGTAATGGCGGGCCAGATGAGCGGAATCCGAATCCGGAAAAAGATTCTCCACTCGCTCGCTCCCTCCACTCTCGCCGCTTCCAGCACTTCGTCGGAAATGTTTTGCAAGGCCGCGAAATAAACGACGATGTAGAAGCCGATAAACTGCCAGGCGACGACGGCGATGACGGAAAGGAGCGCCGTTTTTTCGTCTCCGAGCCAGGAGTGCGCCCAGCTTTCCAATCCGAGATTCACGAGCAGGCTGTTCAGCAGACCGAAATTCGGATCGTAAATTTGCCCCCACAAAATGCCGAGCACCGCGGTGGACAGCATGACCGGCGTGAAATAAACCGTTTTCAAAAAGTTTGAACCTTTAAGTCCGACACTGAGCAGCACGGCAAGCAGCAAGCCGACCGGCAGTTGGATCAGCAGCGCTCCCAACGTCAGATACAGCGAATTTTTGAGCGCCTGCCAGACGACGGGATCTTGCGCCAGCCTTAAATAATTGTCCCCTCCGGCAAACGCCATCGGCGATACGCCGTCCCAATGAAAAAAACTGTAGTACACGCTCATCAGGATCGGAATGACGATGATGCCCAGGAACACCGCCAACGCCGGACCCGTAAAGAAAAGCCCGCCTGCAAATCTGCTCCATCCTTTCTCTCGCATTGAATCTCTCCCCGCTGCTAAGATTGCGCTTTCAACGATCACATGGACTATCTTAGCAACAAATGCCCCGCTTGTTATGGAACGATGATTGGGAAAAATAAAACATCGATTGGAAACGCGTTCATGGATCGGATCTTGTCGGGCGCAGGGGCCCGCTCTGTCTTGACAACCGGCTGGCGTTATCGGATAATCCGACTGACGAACGTTCGTCATTCATTTTTGACGAAAAGAGGATATGCCATTGACGATCCATTCGATTAAAGCGGCCGCGCTGCAGCAGTTTGCGTTAAAAGGATACGAAGCCGCTTCGCTGGATAAAATCGCGCAGGAAGTCGGCATCAAGAAGCAATCGCTATATTCCCACTTCAAAAGCAAAAACGACCTGTTTTTGACCGTATTCGCGGAAGCCGTCGCACGGGAAACGGCGTTCGCCGACGATTATTTCGAGCGGACAAGCGCCGGAGGTTCCGACGGGGATCGGCTCTATCGCTTCATCGAACAGTTTAAGAGCCGCTATCAGGAGGATTTGAACCTGAGGCTGATTCTCTACTCGGGCTTCATGGTTCCGGATCAGCCGGCGGAACAGGTCGAGGATGCGGTGACCCGTTACTTCGAGCATCTGGCCCGAAAGGTTCGCGAGCGCATCCTTGGCGACCCGTCCATCGCGCCCGGAGTCCCGGTCGACACCGCCGTGTTCGCTTATATGAACATGCTCGAGGGGATGCTGGTCGAACTGATTTACGCGGGGACGACGACGTTCGATGCGCGTCTGCAGGCATCTTGGGACGTTTTTTGGCGGGGAATCCGCTAGAGAGCCCGCCTCTAAGGCGCGGGACGCAAATCCCGCGCCGAAGGGCGCTCGCCTTAATCGAAAGCCGCCAGCCATACATTCCGTTTTCCCCGCCGAATCAGCGCGAAGCGTCCGTGCATGCGCTCGTCCGGCCCGATGATGAAATTCGGATCCGTCACCCTTTTCCCGTTGATCGTCACGGCGCCGGCCCGGATTTCTTCCCTGGCTTGCCTTTTCGAAGGAACGGCCTTGGCGGCGATCAGCAAATCCAGCAACGCGATCGGATCGGAGCCGAACGTTGCCGACGGGATGTCCGCAAGCGCCCTTTCCCATTCTTCCGCGGTCAGCGCCGCGGGCTCCTCCCGAAACAGAACGCCTGATAGATTCCTGCACCTCTCCGCTTCCGCTTCTCCGTGCACGAGCTTCGTCACTTCGAAGGCAAGCATTCGCTGCGCCTCGCGCGCTTCCGGATTTGCGGCAGCCGCTCGTTCCCGTTCGATAATTTCCTCATGGCTCAGGAAAGTGAAATAGTTCAGGAAACGGATGACGTCCGCATCGTCGGTTTGGATCCAAAATTGGTAGAACTCGTATGGAGACGTCAGCTTGGGATCGAGCCAGACGGCTCCGCCGGCGGTCTTCCCGAACTTCGTCCCGTCGCTCTTCATGATCAACGGCATCGTTAACCCGTACGCGCGCTTGCCGCCGCCCAGCTTGTCGATCAGCCCCAAGCCTGCCGTAATATTTCCCCACTGATCGCTGCCGCCGATCTGCAAGCAGCAATCGTATTCCCGAAGAAGAAATTGAAAATCGTACGCCTGTAGCAGCATGTAACTCATTTCGGCAAAGGAAATGCCGTGCTGCAGCCGCGACTCGACCGTTTCTTTGCCAAGCATGTAGTTGACGGTGAAACGCGTGCCGATCTCCCTTAAAAACTCGACGACGTTGACGGAGGCGAACCAATCGTAATTATTGAATACCCGGGCCGGATGGGTTGCGGATTCGAAATCCAGAAACGTTGACAATTGTTCCCGGATGCTTTGCGTCCAATGCTCGACCGTTTCCTTGTTGTTGACCGGCCGTTCCGCCGATCGTCCCGTCGGGTCTCCGATCAGCCCCGTTGCGCCGCCGACAAGCGCAAACGGCGTATGGCCGGCGAGCTGAAACCGTTTCAACGTCAGGATCGGCAGCAAATGTCCGATGTGCAAGCTGCCCGCGGTCGGGTCAAATCCCGCGTACAAGCGGACGTTCCCATTGTCCAGCTTCGCTTTTAACCCTTCCCAATCGGTGCATTGATGTATCAATCCTCTGAACTGCAAATCGTCGATGAGGTTCATTCGTTCCCTCTCCTTTCGAAATCAAAAAAGCCGCTCCTCTAAAGGAGCGACTTCGATCGCGGTACCATCCTTTTTCGAAGATCCGTCGGACCTTCATCTTCATCACATAACGGCGTGTCCCGTCCTGTTCGGCAGGAAGCTCCGGGGTGTAATTCGCTAGCGCATGTTCGCCGATTCGCACCGATCATCGGCTCTCTGAAGAAGGGATGCGCCGCTTTGGAAACCCATCAACGCTTTTTCGAATATGAAGCTTACGAACGTTCGTAAGCCCAGTATGGCATACCGCCCTCGTTATGTCAACGCGCAAATTCCGACTTTGGCCGCGCTGCCGAGCATGTCCTATCCCATGCGTGATTAGGACCATTTTCCCGATTATGGGATCTTTACCGAAAACATTGCGATTTGTAATTCGGATTACAGACGAAAAATCTATCGGCCTTTACGATGGTAAAGGTTTTTTTATTCCACATCCAAAAGCAAGGGAGAATGCACGCACATGAAAACACGTACTCGCAAACTGATTTCCGCAGCCGCAGCCGCAGCGCTGTTGGCCGTACCGCTGACGGCAAAAGCCGCCGAAGCATCCGGGGCGGCCGCCGCCGATTCGCAGAGCCCTCCGACGAAGCTTGAAACCGAGGGCGACTTCGCCGCCCTGCAATTCGGCAAGAAAATATTCGTCCATGACAAGAATGGCCAGCTGTTCCAGACGAACGGCAAATACCATGACGGCGAACTGCTCGACCTGTTCGTACTGCCCTTCGGCCCCATGCAGGTGCCGTTCATTCTGGTCAACAACGACAATTCCGGCGCCTACAACGTCTACAGCGACCTGTGGCCGGAATTCGCGAAAGGCAAGGAGCAGGACACGATCGAGGAATATTACAGCGGCCGCGTGTTCAACAAGGCGAAATCGCTGATCTTCAGCAAAACGAAGCACCATTACGCGGCGCAAAAAGGAGACGAAGCGATCGCTTATACGGCCAACGATTTCGGCGACCTGACGAAAGGCTACCATGAATCGATCCGCATCAAAGGCAAGCTGCGCGGCCTCATCCTGTTCGATTGCTGCCCCTATCTCGTCGTCGAAGACGAGAACAAGCAGCTTATCGTCTACCATGCCGGCATGAACGGAGCGGAACAGGCCGGCACCATTGAAATCAAGGCATAACCGCTCGGTTCGGGCGCGGCGGTTTGCAGAACGGGCGGTACGACGATCACCATGCCGTTATCGTCCTTGTCCATGGTTGCGAGCGCTTCTTCCTCGGAGGATGTCAACTCGGCTTGAAAGGCGCTTGTTGCGTCAAAAATCGGACAGCCGCATTGCTGTCCTCCGAACTTTCGCTCACATCCTCCGCTCGGAGCTGGTCGATGCGCGCGGTCGCGCCGATGAAAGAGGAGGCCGAATTGCTCGGTGGTTAGACCGAACTTCTTCGTGTCCGTCGCGAACACTCGGTGATGGAGCGCGAATTTTGCAAACAAAAAATCCGCGGATTCCGCGGATTCTTCGTCTTATGTCAATCTGTGCAAGTTACGGTTGCTGCTCTCCCGGCCGCCTGGCTGATAAGGCATGCCCGGGAACGTATCGGAGAACACGAGACTCGTATCGCCGACCTGCAAATGCGCATGCATGACGCGATCCTTCACGTCGTCCGTCATTGGATGATTCGGATCCGCGGGCATATCCGGCCCTTATTTGGTCCTCACCAGCCGCAAGCTGTTGAGCGTCACGATCAGCGTCGCTCCCATGTCGGCGAGAATCGCCAACCATAGCGTCAGCCAGCCCGGCACGATCAGCGCTAACGCCAACAGCTTGATTCCCAGCGAAAACGCCACGTTTTGTTTAATTACCGCGAGCGTTTTTTTGCTTAAACGGATCGCGAAGGGAAGCTTTCGCAAATCGTCTGCCAGCAACGCGATGTCGGCGGTCTCGAGCGCTGCGTCCGTCCCCGCTCCGCCCATCGCGATGCCGACCGAGGAAGCGGCAAGCGCGGGCGCATCGTTTACGCCGTCGCCGACCATGGCTACGCTCGGGTAGCTCAGCCGCAGCTTCTTGATCATTTCAAGCTTTTCCTGGGGAAGCAATTCCGCTTGAACCTCCGCCACGCCCAATTGATTGCCGATCGATTTCGCCGTCGCTTCATTGTCGCCCGTCAACATGATCGTCTTTCGAATCCCCATCGAACGAAGCTCTTCGATGACGGCTTTGCTCGAATCCCGCACCGCGTCGGCCACCGCGAACAAGGCCATCACGGCTTGCTTCGTGCCCAGCGCCATCACGGTTTTTCCCTCGCTTTGCAGCGTTTGGATTCGCTCGCGCGCCGAGCCGGGAAACTCCGAGCCGAGCTCATCGAAAAGCTTGGGACTGCCCATATAATGCATCTGTCCGTTTACCAGCGCCTGGATGCCTTTGCCCGTTATCGAGCGGAAGCCGTCAACGGATAGCGGGCGTTCAATGCCCGCTTGAGCGGCTTTCCTCGCGATCGCCGACGCCAACGGATGCTGGGAGCCTTTTTCCATGCCGGCGGCAATCGCGAGCATCTCCCTTTCGTCTCTCCCGCCGAACGATTGCATGTCCGTTACTTCCGGGATTCCCTTGGTCAACGTGCCCGTTTTATCGAACGCCACCGCCGAAATGCGCCCTGCTTCCTCGAGATGGATGCCGCCTTTGATCAACACTCCGTTTCGGGCCGCATTGCCGATCGCGGTGACGATGGAAACGGGGGTGGAAATGACCAGGGCGCACGGACACCCCACCACAAGCAGCGACAGTCCGCGATAAATCCACTCTCCCCATTCTCCGGCGAACAACGGCGGAAAAACGGCGATTCCGATGGCCAGAGCCATGATCGCCGGCGTGTAATAGCGGGCGAACCGGTCTACGAACGCTTGCGACGGCGCCCGTTCGGCTTGCGCCTCTTCCACGAGGTGAATGATTTTGGAGATCGTCGTATCCTCGACGCGCTTCGTAACCTTGACCTCGAGCAAGCCTTCCCCGTTCAGCGTGCCGGCGAAGACTTCGTCGTCAACGTCCTTGGCTACGGGCACGGATTCTCCCGTAATCGCGGCCTGATCGACCGTCGACGTCCCTTTGACGACGACGCCGTCCATGGCGAGCTTTTGACCCGGCTTGACGATCATGACGTCCCCGACCCGGATATCCTCGACGCTCGCCGCCAACTCGGCGGAGCCGCGCCGGATCAGCGCTTCCTTGGGCGCAATATCCATTAACGCACGAATGGATTGACGCGCCTTTTGCATCGAAAAGCGCTCGAGCGCTTCGCTTACCGCAAAAAGCGCCACGACGACGGCGCCTTCCCCCCACTCTCCGATGCCGGCCGCGCCGACGATCGCCACCGTCATCAGCGTGTTCATGTCGAACTGGAGACGAAACAGATTTTTGATCCCTTTCCGAAAAAGCCCGTAACCGCCGACGAGAATCGCAACTCCGAAAACGAGCGCGGACAGCCGGCTTTCTTCCCCGTAAGCGAAGGCAAGAAGATATCCCGCGGCCGTCAAGAGGACCGAAAGCAGCACGTTCCCGTTCGTTTTCCAAAAAGGTTCTTTTTTCTCCGCGAACCGTTGTTTTTCCGGGACGACTTTCAGATGTTCAAACGCGCCGGCTTTTTCCAGCTCCTCTACGGTCGCGTTTCCGAATACCGTGATTTTGGACGCGCCGAAATTCACCTGGGCATCTGCAACGCCCGGCAAGCTTTTTACGTTTTTTTCAAAAATGCCGGCACAATTCGCACAGGTGAATCCTTGTACGCGGTAAACCTGTTTGTCTTCTTCCTCATGTTGTGGCATGCGCCGTCAACTCCTCGCTATGGGTTGAAGAAAGCAAAAGGATGTCACGTATATGATCGTCCTCCAGGGAGTAGAAAACCAGCTTCCCTTCCTTGCGGAATTTGGCCAATCCGAGCTGCCTTAGCATGCGCAGATGATGCGACGCCGTTGCCAGCGTGGAACCGATAATATGGGCCACGTCGCACACGCATAGTTCATCTTCCATGCACAGGGCGAACGCGATTTTCATGCGGGTCTCGTCCGCGAGCACTTTAAAGATCCTGACCATGCCCGGGATATCCTGCCGCTGGAGAGCATGTTGTACCTTTCGCACTTTCGGCTCGTCATAACAATAAATTTCGCAGCTGTCTTTCACTCGGCACCTCCGACACTCAAACGATGGCTTGATTATTGCGATCGTAACATAGCGATTATCTTTCAGTCAAAATCATTTGAATGATCGATTGAAAATCGGCAAAATAAAGCCGTCAAATGAATTGACGGCACTAAAGTTTAATGACATTAATATTTAAGGGATCGGTCTTTAACCCTCCAAATCTACGACAACCGCCAGCTCCTCCAGGTAAACGGGAGCGTTAAACCGAGGCGTGGAAAGGAAAACGGAATCGGTTTTCCTTACGTTAGAAAATGTCAGTTGATATCTGTGATCGCGGCCCTGGATGCGAATAGGCGTCCCCTTATCGAACGGCTTTCCCTTTTCGTCCTCAAGCCATATTTCATTCGCCTGCTCGAATAGGCGTTCTCCCTCGACTTCGTAAGTAAGCGTTAAGTTGTCGTCTTCGAATTTCTGATCTACGACGGTTACGGAACCAGCCTTCCCTTGGGATAACGTGATCGGCGTCCCCTTCCATTCTCCGTCTATTCGGGTCGTGGAATCGGAACCGACGAGATAGGGTGTGATCGTCAAGCTCTCAGGCACGGTTTCGAGCGGTTCGAAGTCATACACGAAATGTTTGTCATCCGAGGTTCCGCCGCCGTGACCGCCGATAGGCTGTAGAACGCGCCCCTGGTCATCCTGCACCTTGAATTCCCAAAACGGTGAATCCGTTCCGCGAAGCCGAAAGGAAAGTTTCGTTGAAGTCGGGTACAAAGCCATGTCCTCATATTCGACTTCGACATCGTTCCAGGTTCCGGTCTGGGCGATTGCGAACAATTGATTTTCGCCCTTGCGCTCGACGGGAATCTTGGCATAGATCGCGGCTTCGTCGCGAGACAAGATGCCAAGCGTAAAGACGTCGGGCAGCGGATCGTCCACATGAAGGCTTAACGTTCCCGCATACGTTCCGTCGTCCAATATTTTCGTGCTGGCTCCCCCGGAGAAGCTTGGCAGCCTTTTCCCGTCGACCGAGAACGTCACATCTTTTACGAATCCCATCGGATCCTTCGCATCGGCCGGCGCAATCAAGCCCAGGCTGATGCTCGAGCCGTCGTAAAGGCTCTCGGTAATCGTCATGGCATAATCATCGATTTGAATCTGCCGGCCCACGTTCGTCGTCAAATTCAATTGGCTTCCTCGTTTCGTGCCGACGTCGCCGACCAGCTCGAATACGGAGCCGATGACGGGAATCGATTTCATCGCCTCGGCAAATGCCGGAGACAGAGCCGTCAGTCCGAAGGAGAGAACCAGGACTGCCGCTGCCGCCGTCGTGCCGAATCGAAGCCCGAACGATTTTTTGCGAGTTCTTTTGAGCTGATCAAGCGTCAGATGAATACGCCGGTCGACTTGCTCGGGCAACGATGCGTTCACCAGGTGATTTAATTCCCGCTCCCATTTTTCCATGGATATCCCTCCTGCTTGCTCCAAATGCTGCGCGCATGCTCGCGAGCGCGGCGCAGCTGCGTTTTGATCGTGTTTTCGGGTTTTTGATAGATTTCGGCCAACTCTTTGATCGAGAGATCGTCGATGTGATAAAGCTTCAGGAGGATGCGGTCTTCCTCCGGGAGCGTCTTAAGCAGCTGCTCCAGCTCGACTTTTTCGAAGCCGCTCTCCTTTGCGGAAGGCGCCGTCCATTCGTCGAGCTCGATAACCTTTCGATGTTGCCGGAGAATTCGGTTGCACTCGTTGATGACGATCCGCAGCAGCCACGTTTTGAAGTAGGCCGGCTCCCGCAACGTTCGAATATTTTCAAAAGCTTTCAGAATCGCTTCCTGAATGGCGTCCGCGCAATCCGCATCGCTTGCAAGCAACGTCCTGGCCACCCGATACATGATGACTTTGTGCGCGCGAATCAAGTGCTCGAAGGCGTGAGGATGGCCTTTTGGGGCCTTTTTCACTTCCTTTGTCATGTCCATAATATCCCCCCCTCCGATCGGACGTATATTAGATGCGCAAATATGCGGCGCGGTTTCAAAATCATTATCTGAATTTCATCCGCCGAATGACTCTTTCGGGCCATAGCGCCGCCGCATCCGCAATGCTAAAATGAAGGCGATTCATCGCGGCCAAAACGTAATCCGGATTGAATCGGAAAAAGCCGAAGGTCCCGTCCAGCTCGTGCCCGGAACCTTCGGCTTCGGGTCAAGAGGGATTCCCGATGCGCAGGAGCTGTTGGATCGCGCCGAAATGATAGGCAACGTGCGCCGAGCTTGCGATCGCCTCGACCGTCGTTTTTTCGTCCCATTCCGTTTCGGCGGTCATCACATGATGCATCCATGAGTGAGCTTCATCTTGCAAACGCGCGATAAGACCCCGCCATTCCGGTTCCGTGACCGTTTGCAGTTCCCAGCTTTTTGCCCAATCCTCGTCCGCGAATAGAGCTTCCCCTCTCGACTTTCGATTCAACAGCTCCAGACTGAACCGGAGATGGTTTGCGTGAGCGGCGATGCTTGCGCGTCCGGGAATCCGGATGGCCGAAGCTTCGGCTCCGCTCAAACGTCTCAAGGAATCCAGCAAGCCGTTTCCCTTACCCGGATTCAGCACCCAGGTAAACCGGCCCTCCTCCGGACCGTCGATCAGCTCGGCCAGAAGTAAATGCAAGCTGCGTCGCACCCCGTTTTGTTCGCTCATGTTCGTTAATGCCCCTCCTCCGACGAAATTTGTGGAATACCTCATTTTATCATCCAATCCGCAAAAAACACGATCCCCCCGCCCTAATGGCGAAGAGATCGTGCCTTTATCGAAAAGCGTATTTCATTCCCGCGAGAACGTTCGGATCGAATTCCGGTCCCTTCCCTCCGGGTCAATGGAATAGAAGTCGATTGCGGATGCCGGAGGGGGCTCCGATTCGCTCCCGAACTTGCACGCCCTTGTTCCGAACGGCAAGGAGCTGTTCCGACAGCTCGCGGAACCACGCTTCGTCCTTCGTCGTCAGCGCCATGTCGATGAAGTTCAGGATGCTGCTTTCATCGTCCGCGGCGAACGCCGGCAGCGTACGGACGGCCCGGTTTTGAAGCGTCAAAAGCTTTCCGACGGCGGCTTCATGATCCGATTCCGTCACGAGAAGGCTCACCGTACCTTGTTCTATCTGCATCGAATCGATGAATCCGCGAACCAGCTCGCCTTGGCTCGTATGCCCCGACACCCAATCGCCAATTGCAAAGTTCATGATTGCCACCGCCTTTTGCCTGAAATTTTAAAAAACGGTCTTAATACTGTAATGATAATTATTACAGTACGAAAAGTCAAGCTTCGGCTTCTATCGGGAGCGCGAAGATGTCAGCATGGAAAATTGTTCGGCCAGGAAATGCGGCGAATAAGGCATGTCGTTGCGCAGCCAGGAAATGATCACGCCGATCAAAGCGGAGGAACCGAACCAGATTGCGATATCCCTTCGAACCGTCAACCCGGAAGCCAAAACGTCTTTCTCCGATTTTTCCAGTCTTTCCGTAATCATTTCAGACAGCAGCTTGGACAGCCGTTCCGTGAAAATCGGAAGACGCTTCGTGGCGAGAACGGCTTTGTAAAACTTCGCGTTATGGGCAATATGCTCCAGAAGCTCGACTAATGTCGCTTCCTTGCCTTCGGGAGAAGCCTCGGCGCTTTGGGATTTGCCGTGCAGAATCCGGCTGAAATCCTCGTTCATTTCATCCGCCAGCTTTTCCATCATGTCCGGTATGTCCCGATAATGAAGATAAAACGTAACGCGGTTGATCGTGGCGCGCTCCGCAAGCCGATTGACCGAAATTTTTTCCACGTCCATCTCCTGGAGCAATTCGACGAAGGCATCCCTCAGCAATTGGCGCGTGCGCAAGATGCGAGGATCGATACGAGTCGTTCGATTTTCCAATCGGATCCATCCCTTCTGCAGCAAACTACAATTTGCTCGAAAATGTCGTAAATCTGCCGCATAAACGACTGAAAGCGAAATCAAAATGGACTTCTTTACAGTCTGCGATAATCTGTCGCTTGTAAACCTGACGGGCCGGGAACTAAACTAATTTATGCAGTGTTAATTATACGACACTTTGTAAATCTAGTCTATGACTGAAGCGGAAGGAAGGATCAAGTTGAGTAAAGACGGCACGACAGCCCGCAGCGCGATCAAGAGGGGCCCTGTTTTGTTCGCCATGATTTTGGGCGCCTTTTTGGCTACGCTGAATCAAACGGTCATGACCGTTGCCATCCCGGAACTGATCGGAGAATTCAAGATTGCGGCGGCAACGGCCCAATGGTTGACGACCGGCTATATGCTGGTAAACGGAGTTTTGATCCCGATCACGGCGTACCTGATGCAGCGCTTTTCCACTCGCCAGCTTTTCCAGGCCTCGATGTGGATCTTTCTTGTCGGCACGATCGTATCCGCCTTGGCGACGAATTTCCCGGTCCTGTTGACGGGGCGCATGATCCAGGCAGCCGGCGCCGGCATCACTATGCCGCTGCTGATGAACGTCATTTTGACGATTTTTCCTCCCGAAAAGCGCGGCGCCGCAATGGGCATGGTCGGGTTGGCGATCATTTTCGCCCCGGCGATCGGACCGGTCGTTGCCGGTTACATTCTGGAAAGCTTTGCATGGGAAACGATGTTTTACGGGATGATTCCGTTAACGCTCATCGTCATCGTTTGCGGCATGATTTATTTGAAAAATGTATCAGAAAAGGGGCATACGAATCTCGATGTTCTCAGCGTCGTCTTCTCTACGGTCGGGTTCGGCGCTATGCTGTACGGCTTTAGCCGCGCCGGCAGCGAAGGATGGTCGAGCGCCGAGGTGATTTCGACGATCGCCGCGGGCGTTGCGGCGCTTGCCCTGTTCGCCTGGCGGCAGCTCGTTTCAAGCCATCCGCTGCTGGATCTGCGGGCCTTCAAATACAACATGTTCTCCTTGACGTCCGTCATTAACATTGCGGTTACGATGGTCATGTACGCGGATATGATGCTGCTCCCGCTGTACTTGCAAAACGCTCGCGGCTATACGGCCCTCGAGTCCGGTTTGCTCATGCTTCCCGGCGCGATCGTCATGGGTCTTCTCATGCCGGCCGCCGGCAAGCTGTTCGACCGATTCGGCGCCAAATGGCTGGCTGTGACCGGTCTACTCATCACGATCGTCACGACGATCGGTTTCATCGACTTGACGGAATCGACCAGCTATACGTATCTGGTGCTCATGTCGACAGGCCGCCGCATCGGCATGGCCCTGCTCCTGATGCCCATTCAGACGGCCGGGCTCAATCAACTGCCGTCCAGGCTGCATGCGCACGGCACCGCGATCTCCAATACGATTCGGCAAGTGGCCGGCGCTGTCGGCACCTCCCTGCTCGTCACGATTATGACGAACCGGACTCAAGCGCATTTAACCGACATGATGACCGCCGGGGGAACGGATGGCGCTTCGCAAGAGCGGATGACTCTGGACGCCACGATTCAAGGCATCAACGACTCGTATGTCGTCATTGTCGGATTCGGCGTCATCGCGCTTCTTCTTTCATTCTTTATTCGACGCGGGACGCAAGCTTCCGAAGATACGAACGATAGGAACGAAGCCGCGGTCAAGCGAACGGCAGCGGAATCCCGATAGCCTATGCTGGACGTACAATAAACAGGGAGCAGGAACCCGTTATACGGCTCCTGCTCCCTTCAATGTTTATAAGGATGCTTCCTCCGCTTTGTAAATGATCAGAATGGCGCTTCGCTGCGTCTCCGAATTCCGGTTAAATCTTTTGACGAAGGAACCGTAGCGTATATCTACGACCTGCTCGTCTTATTCGTATCCGAAAGAATGCTGCTTTACGGTGATCCAGTATTTTTCGCCGGGGCAGTCGATTTCCGTGCTGTATCCGGCTCTCGAGAGCAGAATTCGCTGGCCCACCGGAGACAAAAACGAAATGCGTCCCGAATAGGGGTCGACATCCATAGGCAGCACGATCGATAGCTGTTCGTCCATCCGATCCGTCTCGTTTCGGACGATTACGTTCGACCCGATCCACACCAAGGTATCCGGCCCCTCGCCGCTTGTTCCGTCAAGGCACCTTTTCGCATGCCGGCAGTACCTGTCCACGAAATCTTTGAGCGGGCGTTTGTCCCCGGAACTCGGCAAGGCGTTCAGCAGCTCGTTGATATTTTTATCGAAATAGTCCAGTTGGCTCGACAGGCTATCCCTGAAACGGTTCGTCAGACTATGGCTCATCGTAGATATGCCCCCCCATCTTCGTTGCCCGGTACTCAAAGTCCGTTATGATGCGTTTTTTCATCCCTATCGATCCTTTCCGCATTGTATAGAACGAAGACACCCCGCCCCGTTAGGCGAGATGCCTTCATTCGTTTAAGATATAACACACTTTCCAATATAATTCAACTATTCATATATTTACATTTAAAGGCAAACGACCTATTAAAAGTGGACGATCCCATTTATTAAGCCCTGATGCAAAGCGGTTCTGTTGGCGATCGTCGCATGGCTTGCCACGGTTTCACCAACACGGGCGAACGTCCATATCCTGTAGGAACGCAATAGCGAAGGAGAGGTTGGATGGTTAAACTGACGTTGGCCGAAGCGAAGCAGCTATTGGAAGTCTCGGAACGAAAAGCTCGGCAAATGGGATTAAAATCCGACATCGCGATCGTCGACGACGGAGGAAACCTGATCGCTTTTCATCGGATGGACAATGCCCGGATCGCGGGCATCGATATTGCTATCGGCAAAGCCTGGACCAGCGCGGCCATGCAGATGCCGACTGCCAATTTGGCCCAATCGGCGCTCCCGGGAGGAGCGACTTTCGGCATCAATACGACCAACCGGGGGAGGCTCGTCATTCTCGGCGGGGGAATTCCGCTCGTTCGCGACGGGGAAATCGCGGGCGGCATCGGCGTAAGCGGCGGAACGAGCGCCCAGGACGTCGAGGTCGCGAACGCAGCCGTTCAGATTTTCGAACAAGCGCGGTATACGGGACTTCCCTCCTACGCGAATGCATGGACGGGGTTTATGCAGCGCTCCCGCAATTAACGGAACGGACGGGAAAATGGAATGGAAAACGGCACATTTGCCGTTTTCTTTTTTTGTTCTAGACCGTCTCGTCTGCCGAACGGTGCTTCGGCATGCCGTCATCTCCGTTCAGCGGATAGCCCATCGCCTTCTGGATATAATAAGAAAAGTTTGGATAAGAAAGGCTTAGTGATGATATGTTTGTCAAACTGATTGCCGGGCTGTTTCGCCAATCGAAGAACGGCGGCAAACGGGAGAATAACGCGCCCTCCGTCCCCTTGCCGGAGAAAGCTCTGCTTGGCGTGCCGCTGCGCGCGGCTGTCGCCGCAGCCTGCGCCAAAATGGGCCAAAGCCCCGATTTTATCGCGAAGGAAATCGGGCGGGACGAAGAAGGAATGCCGCTGGCGGCCGTATTTTACATAGAAGGCCTTGTCGATGTGATGAAAATAAGCGAAACGATCGAAACGTTGGTCCGGGTCGCGTCCGGGGCGTCCGAAGCCCCCCGCTCTCCCGGCTTGCTTCGACAGAGACTGCTGGATCGGGTCCATTCCGGAGACACGGTCGCCGTTCCGACGGAAGAAGCGTTTTATTCGGCCGTTTTGGCCGGTTCGGCGGTCGTGCTCGTCGACGGATGCAGCGAAGCCTTTTCCGTCTCCGTTCAGGGCGGAGATAAACGAAGCATCGAAGAGCCGTCTTCGCAAACGGTCATTCGCGGGCCGAAGGAAGGCTTTACGGAGGTGTTGTCCACCAATCTGACGCAGGTTCGGCGCAGACTCCGGACGACGCAGCTGCGCATCGAACACCGAACCGTCGGCCGCTTCACCCGGACGCAAATCGCGATTGCGTACATCGAGGGCATCGCCAATCCGGCCGTGCTCGCGGAATTGCGCAAGCGGCTCGATGCCATCGACATCGACGGCGTTCTGGAAAGCGGGTACTTGGAGGAGCTGATTCAAGACCATACGTTTACGCCGTTTCCCACCATCTTAAATACCGAGCGGCCGGACGCCATCGCCGGTTACCTGCTGGAGGGCCATTGCGCGGTGCTGGTCGACGGCACGCCGTTCGCGCTCGTGCTTCCGGTCACGTTTTTCAAGTTTTTCCTGTCGAGCGAGGATTACTACCAGCGATACGATTTGATTACCTTTATCAGGGCGATTCGCTTCCTGTCCTTTTTCGTCAGCTTGCTGCTTCCATCGCTTTACGTCGCCATTACGACGTTTCAGCAGGAGATGCTGCCGACGACGCTGCTGATCAGTCTGGCCGCGCAGCGGGAAGGCGTTCCGCTTCCGGCTTTGCTCGAAGCGCTGCTCATGGAGCTGACGTTCGAGGTCATCCGCGAGGCCGGGGTGCGCATGCCGCGGGTCATCGGCCCCGCCATTTCGATCGTCGGCGCGCTCGTGCTGGGACAGGCCGCGGTCCAGGCCGGACTCGTCTCCGAGGCGATGGTCATCGTCGTCTCGTTTACGGCGATCGCCAACTTCGTCATCCCTTCCATCTCGATGGCGGCGTCCGTCCGGCTCATCCGTTTCGGCCTTATGCTGCTGGCCGGTTCCTTCGGGCTGTTCGGCGTCTTGGCGGGGTTGGTTCCGCTGCTGATCCATCTGGTTTCGCTGACGTCGTTCGGCATCCCCTATTTTCTCCCGGTCGCCCCGCTGTCGCTGCAAAATCTGAAGGATGTGTTCGTCCGCGTTCCCTGGAAAGCCATGCGAACGCGGCCGCAGCTGATCAGCGTCCTCAACCGAACGAGACAGCAAACCGGCGAATCGAACCGCAAGGAGAAAGACTGATGCCGAGATCCGTTACCCTGTTGTTGATGTGCGCCGCGTTCTGCCTTGTTCTTGCCGGGTGCTGGGACCGCAGGGAGCTGAACGAGCTCGGCATTACATCCGCCACCGGCATCGATTGGGCGGACGGGAAGTGGAATGTTACTTATCAGGTCGTCGTTCCCTCCGGCATGTGGTCCGGCGGAGGCGGCGGAGGCGGCGGAGGCACCACCCAATCGTCGGTCCACGTTTTCACGGCGGAAGGAAGGACCCTTTGCGAAGCTGCTAACAAGAGCAACCTGGAAATTCCCCGTCAACTCTACTTTGCGCACACCGATGCTATCGTCATCGGAAAAGCCGCCGCCGAACATGGCCTTTCGGAAGTGGTCGATTTATATTTGCGCAGCGTTCAGGCACGCGAGACGGTGATGATGGCGGTAACCGAGGGACGCGCCTCCGACATATTGAAGCTGTTCGTGCCGCTGGAAAAGCTTCCGGGAGACGCGTTAAATAAAATCATCTCGAAGGAGGAACTGAATTCCGGCTATTATCCGGCCGTCCGGGTGTTCGATTTTGCCCAAAGCCTGTATTCCGATTCGCGCGCGATCGGGGTTCCGGAACTCAATCTGATGGGCAAACGGGACGCCAAGTCCCGCAAAGAACTGTCCTCGCTGGAATCGTTCAAACAAACGCACAACGAATCCAAGCTCGGCCTGACGGGAGAGTCCGTCTTCAAGGACGGCCGCCGGATCGGTCGGCTTACGTTCAAGGAAAGCTACGGGATTTCCTGGCTGTCGGGCGACATCAAACAAAGCGCTCTTGCCGTCCCTTGTCCGTCCGGTTCCAATCGGGACGCCTTTTCCACCTTGCGGATCGATAAAGCCGAAACGAAAATAACCCCGCAGAAAAAACAGGACGGTTTTCGAATGCTTGTCCGGGTCAATGTAAGCGGCGAGGTGCTCGAGTCCGAATGCAAGCTCGATTTGACGAAAAACGAAGCCGTTCGCCAGCTTGGGAACGCAATCGAACGAGAGATCGAGGACATTATGGATACCGGGTGGAGCGCCGCCATGCGCATAAAGGCGGATTTGCCCGGATTTGCCGACAAAATCCACCGGAAATATCCGAACGATTGGAAGAAGCTGAAGGATCAATGGACCGAACAGTTTCCGAAGCTCGAGGTTCAACCGCACATACGCGTTTCCGTCATTCGCATCGGTCTGTCGCTGAAACCGTTAAAGCAGGACAGGGAAAACGCGAAAGGGTAAAAAGAAAGCCGGCAGAAGGAGGCCCAAAGGTGAACGGACAAAAAACGCGAATTTCCGAACTGGTCATCTGCTTCGTTTTGTTCGAGGTCGGCAGCACGACGCTGTTTCTGATGGGCCCCGAAGCCAAGCAGGACGCCTGGCTCGCCATGCTTGCCGCGGCGGCGGCCGGCTTCGTCCTGCTGATGCTGTACATGGCCATCTACCGGACCGACCCGGAGCGCGATTTGTTCGAGTTGTTCCGCCGCTATTGGGGCAAGTGGATCGGGACGGGAGCAGGTTTCGTTTTTGTCGGATACTTTGCTTACGAAGGTTCGCAAAACCTGAGAGACCTCGGCGAGATCGCCGCGCTTATCCTTCTCAATCGAACCCCGTTGTTCATCCTTCTGCTGATCACCGTGCTGGTTATCACCAACACGGTCCGTCTGGGAGCTCCCGTCCTGTTCAAGTTTAGTCTGGCGATTTTTCCGATCACGCTCGCAAGTTACCTGATTCTCATGCTGCTGCTGGCCGGTCTAGGACAGATCCGGATCGAAAACATGTTCCCCATGTTGGAGAACGGTTGGAAGCCGATTCTCGATGCCGCGTTTCCCGAAATCTTGTCGTTTCCGTTCGGGCAGGCCGTGCTGTTCCTCGTTTTTTTCCCGCTGGTCGCCAACTCGGTCCGAAAGGTCAAGAAATCCATGTATATCGCCTATGCTTCGATCGCCCTTTCGCTTACCGTCCTCAATCAGATCATCATTCTCGTGCTCGGACCGGGCATCGCCGCGAACTGTTCGCTTCCGCTGCTGCAAGCGGTGCAGTTGATCGAAGTGGGCAACGTTTTCGAGCGAATGGACATCATTTTCGTCCTGATTCTGTTTATCGGCCTGGGAACGAAACTGGCGGCGTTCAGTATCGGGGCGGCTGTCGGCCTGCGCCGGCTGACCCGCATGAACTATAAACTCGCGTCCGTTCTGGTCGGGGCCGCCGTATATGCCGCTTCCTTCCATTCGCCCAATTATACGCACCACATCTGGATGGGAAAACAGGTTTTATACGCGTATCCGATTTTCCACGCCGCCTTCCCTGTCTTGCTGTTTATCGTTATGCTGATCAGGCGCAGGAAGGCGACTTAACCGAATCGCGGACGGCCGCCGTCGATCGGGCCTTTTATAGCGATTTCCAGTCCTCCTCCGTCAAGTCCGCCATTACGGCCATCGCCGCCTTGCTTCCCGAAGCGGCGGCGAAAATCAATTGGGACGGCATGACATAGGCCGAATCGCCGGCCGCGTATACGCCGGCAGCGGTTGTCCGTCCCATCGCATCGGTTGCGATCCCTCCGTTTGCCGAAGTTTGGTAGCCCAGCGCTTTTTCGAAATTCGCATGCGGAAGCTGGACGGGATCGAGAAATCCTCCGCTTCGCTCCATATGCGTGCCATCCGCGAAATGCACCCGCTCCAGCAGGCCGTTCCGGCCGGAAAAAGCGGAGACGGGCGTATCCACGACCGGTATGTTTCGGGACGCGAGCTGCAGCCGCTGTTCGGCGTTCAACGCGCCGCTGCCGTTCGTGCATACGACCAGATCCCGGCTCCAATTCAACAGCAGCTTGACTTTATGGAACACGGACGGATTTTCGGAAACGACCGCAAGCGGCCGATCCCGCAGCTCCCAGCCATCGCAAAACGGGCAGTTGAACAGGCTTTTCCCGTAAAAGTCGCGAAGCCCCTCGATCTCCGGAAACACCTCTTTCAACCCGGCTGCCAATATCACCTTGCGAGCCTGCAAGCGCTCGCCCGACGAGGTTTCCACGACAAAGCCGTCCTCCGACTTCCGAATGTCGGTCGCCTCGGCCTGCCAAAGCCGAACCGACGGATAGCCAAGCACCTCCTCGTAAGCGATGCGCCGAAACTCGGCCGGCCGAATCCCGTCTCGCGTAATGAATCCGTGAGAGGCGTGCGTCACGCCGTTTCTCGGGCGGCCGCTGTCGAACAGCGCGACGCTCCGCCTCGCTCTTCCAAGCACCAGCGCCGCGTTCAATCCCGCGGGCCCGCCTCCGACAATCGCAACATCGTATTTCATAGGACCAATTCCTCCTTAACCGTCTTTTTCCTAATTATAGACTTATTGCATCCATAATAACCATAATAAAAATCGCCTGTCAAGTCGCTTCAGAACGAAAAATCCGGGCTGGATACCAGCCCGGGTAAGATAGGTTAATTGGAAGCCGATTGAACGGGAATCGTCATTTCCAGTTCCTCGTAGTAGGTTTTCGTACCGGAGACCGGATCGCCGTCCTTCGAACCGTCGATGCTCCAATCGGATTTCTTGGCCGTGTACGTATAGGGCCACTCTCCGCTGGATTGCGTTCGATCGACGCAAAAACAAAAACCCGCGGCACTCGCGGGTTGGAATCGGTTAATTTCGCTTGGAATCGCCTGTCGCCAATCTTCTTAACCGAGAACTTCCTTGATCCGGATATGATTCTCTTTGCTTAAATCGATAAAATCATGGTTGTCGAGCGCGACGAGCGGCTTCGTCGGAGAGTTCGCGTTGGTCAGGATAATCTTCCCTTTCCGGCCGTCCGACAACAGGACGTCGCAGCCGACCAGCGTCCCGAGAAGCGTATCCAGAAAGGTCATGCCGATCACGGAGTCGAACCGATCCTGAATTATGCCCCGATGGATCTCCTCGATGACCTGAAAAAACGAAAAAGCGGGCCGGTGCGGCCGTTCCGAGATCATGGCCATATACACGTCCGCCAGGGCGACGATTTTACTGAGCCGATCGATCTGGTTCCCCTTCAGACCGTTCGGATACCCGCTGCCGTCCTCCCTTTCGTGGTGCTGCAAGGCAACCCGTGCCGCGCGGGGGTCGACGTCGGACTGCTTCAGCAGCTCGTAGCCGAGGAGGGTGTGCTGTTTCATGATCTCGTACTCGTGATGTTCGAACCGGCCCGGCTTGTTGATCAGGGACGAGGGCAGTTTAACCGAACCGATGTCGTAGAGGACCGCCGCCGTCGTCAAAATCGCCAGCTCGGCGTCGTCCAGCCGAAGCCGCTTGCCGAGCGACGTGGCCAGGACGGCGACGCCGATGATTTGCTTGTAGCGAAAATCCCCTTGTTCCTTCAGTTCGGAGAAAACTTGGAATAAATTGTATTTCTTTGCGGTTTCATTAATGAACGGAATCACTTTTTCTTCGACATCGGCGACGGGGACGACGCCGTTGTTCCGGACGAAAAGCTCGATTTCGTACAAATATTTCTCTGTCCTTTTCGCTCTTTCGCGGGCAGCGGAAGGGACGGGATCCGCGGAAGCCGGCAGTTCGTCGGCCGCGGCCCTGACCTCGTCGATATGGATGTTGAAATTGGCCAGCTTGTCGATATGGCTTTCATGAAGGACGGTTCCTTCGGCGATCAATAACGTTCCTTTGTTATCGAAAATGCTGCTCGTCAATCGTTTTCCGATAAAAGCTTGGTACTCGTGCAAAGACATCGGGTCGGTTACCTCCAGTTTTCCGGCCGCGCCGGTTCGAAATCGCATTCCGCGTGTGGATGACAATCTGAAAATTATTACGGAAGATTCAGCGAAATCGATTACTTCATTCCGGAAAAATGAATCCGCAGCATTACTTAAATACGGACGGGGAACGAGGCGGGTGAATAACGAACTATTTGCCCGATACCGGTTTTTTAGGTATTTGGAAGGATAGAAAACGCCCTACTCGTCGCGGGCGCTCGCGGCCAGCCGGACCGCTTCCGCCCGATCGGCGACCTGCAGCTTGTTCAAAATATTCGTCACGTAGTTGGACACCGTCTTCAAGCTGATCTCCATTCGCCGGGAAATGTCCGCGTTGGACAGCCCGTCCGCCATCAGGCTCAGCACCTCTTTCTCCCGATACGTCAACTCGGGAAACCAATCGGCCCGGTGCGCGGGACGCGTCGCCATCTCGATCATCCGGTTCGCCACATCCTGGCTGAAGATCGCTTCGCCCGAAGCGACGACGCGAATGGCCCGCAAAATGTCGTCTTTGTCCGAATCCTTCAGGATGTAGCCTCTGGCGCCGGCTTTCATCGCCGTAAACACGGAAACGTCGTCCTTGAACATGGTCAGCAGCAGAATTTTGACGTCCCCGGCTTCGGCCTTGATGGCGGCGGTCGCCTCGATTCCGTTGCGGCTGGGCATGCGGATATCCATCAGCACCACGTCCGGCTTCAGCTCCAAGGCCATTACCACCGCCTCGTCCCCCGTCGTCGCTTCTCCGACGACAAGCATATCTTCGGCGCTTTCCAGCACGCTCCGGACGCCGTGCCGGAACATCGGATGATCGTCCGCGATCAGAATGCTAATGGTTGTCATGCGCCCCTCCCCGATAGGACATCGATTTCAGCGGCAGACGGGCCTCTATGCGAGTGCCGCCGCCGGCCAACTTTTCAATGACGCAAAAGCCTCCCAGCTCCGCTGCCCGCTCACGCAGCGAGGTCAAGCCGAGTCCGCCCTTTCCGTCCGTCCGGCCGATCCGCTCGGCGAGCCCGATCCCGTCGTCCGTTACTTCGACCGCTAGCTCGGGGTCCGGCTGCGCTTCAACGGCGATGCGAACGCGGCATTCGCTCGCTTGCGCATGCTTCACGACGTTGACGAGCGCCTCCGTCGCGATCCGGTAAGCGCCGACCTCGACGGCCGCCGGCAAAAGAGGAAGAGCTTCCGGACAATCGAGCGTCATCCTCAGCGGAGGCGCGTCGGTCAGCTCCCGCACCTTGCGGATGTTTTCCAATTGCTCCATCCGCTGACGAACGGCTCCGACCAGGCCCAATTCGTCGAGCGCGGCGGGGCGAAGATCGTAGACGATGGATCGGATTTCCTCGACCGTATCGCCGATATCCTTCTGAAACTGCTGCACAATTTCGATCGCCTTGTTCGGGTCCTTGCGAATCCAGTCGGCGACCAGCGAGGCCGTCAGCCGCATGGCGGCCAGCCGCGGCGCGATGTCGTCGTGCAGGTTCCGGCGCATCGTTCGCCTCTCCTCCTCCCTGGCGAAGATGAGCTGCTCCTTCGACTCCTGCAGGTCGGTCAGCAGCCTTCGGATATCCATCGACTGGCCGACGCTTTGCACGACGATGCCCGCCTGCCGGCACAAGGCCTCGATCAGCCGGCGGTCGGCATCGCCGAACGCCTCGCCCGGCGATCGGGCGGCCACCAGCAGCGTGCCGACCTCCTGGCCTCCGGCCGCAAGCGGGAATTCCGCGGTTTCCGCCTGCCCGTCTCCCCGCTGCGCCGCAAGGGACGGCGCGCCGTCGCGAACGATTCGGATGCCCGCGTAAGGGACGCGAAGCGAATCCTTGACGGTACGGACGACCGTGTCGAGCGCCTCTTCCGGAGTCACCGTCTCCTTGAGCCGGTTTCCGAGCCGGAACAAGACCGAGAAAGGATCGGACTGTTCGCCGTACATCATCCGGTTGACCAGGCGCTGGAGCCTTTCTTTCAGCGGCGCGAACAGGACGGCGACGACCCCGGCGGCGGCCAGCGAAAAAAACATGTTTTGTCCGGTTCGGAACAGAACGGACAAATACCACACGGTAAACGAGTACAATGCGACGATGCTCGCGCTCAGTCCGGCATAAACAATCGTGCGGCCCACGATCGGGTCGATGTCCCAAAGCCGTTTGCGCATGACCGAGATGCCTACCGTAATCGGTATCGGCAGCATGACCAGCTGGACGCCCAGATCGAGGACGAACATCCAGACGGAATCCTGCGTCTCGTAAAAATCCGTCCGCAGCAGCAGCGGCAGAAGCGAAACGACGACGAGGCCGGTTAGCGACAGCAGAAACCCGTATACGACCCATTTCGTCTGCTGGCGCTCGACCGCGTCCGCCGTCCGCCGATAGCGGACGAACCGGTCGAGGATGAGCAAGCCGTATTGCAGCACGAACCAGGTCAGCGTAACCCAGAACGGCCAACGGCCCCACGGCTCGTCCGGAAAAAAAACGGTCGTCAAACGGATAGCCGCCAGCGCGATGACCGCTCCCGCCACGAGCTTCGTCCCCGCTTTGCCGTTCGGAAACAGCAGCAGAAGCAGGATCAGCGATACGAACGACAGGCCTTCGGCCGCCGCGCCGAGCCATTCCCATTCTCTCCACTGCGTCCGAATCATCAATGAGGAAGGGAACGCGATCAGCGCCACCGAGGCCAGATAGGAGAACGGCTCTCGCGGCCGCTTGGCCAGAATAAGCAGGGCGACGGAACAATAGATCGCGAAGAAAATCAGAGCGATGGCGCAGTAAAGATAGGCAAAGCCTTCTTCCGTCAGGTTCAATCTCTCGAGCGCGTCCCAAGGCAGCGGCGTGATGGCGGCGTATTCGCAGGCCGTTCGGTGGCATTCGTCCCGCATGTAGGCGAAGTAGGTCGGAATTTTAGCCAAAAAAAGATACGCCACGGCGCCGTTGATTGCGAGCGACAGCCACCGAACGGCCGATAACCACCCTTCCGGATGGCTTCGGACGCCGGGGGGCGAATTCGGCCGAAGGCGCTCCCCGGCTTCAGTTTTCATAACATTCCCCTTTTACCGAATTTGCGCGGCTGGCGGCAGCGAGGCTTCCTTGCGAGCTTCCGCCAACCGCCACGCGGCCGCCGTATAAACGATGCCGAAGACGACAGCCGCAAGTCCGCCCCAAAGGCCCCAGCTGCCGGGATGGTTCGGAATCGTGATCGCGGCGGCGCCCATGAACGCGTACGTGATGCCGACCACGATGCCAAGCGTGCGGGAGCCGTTTCGTCCGCTGGCCGACAAGTAACCGCCGTACAGCAAATTAAGCGAAAGAGCGGTGACTTCTCCCCAGCGGAACTGCTGCACCGGATCCTGGAATTGCTGCACGACGCCTATGACCATGACGGGGAGCAGCCCCAGAAGCGCGATGCCGTTCAACAGGAGCAGCGGCCGGTTCAGGACGACAGGCTCCGAAGGGCGGAAAATCTCCCGACGCTGGCCGTACGTGCCGTACAGAACCAGGAGCACGACGGCGAACATCACGAAGACGAACGCGCTTTGCAGCGCAAGCGACGGGTCGGTCGCCGTCAGCGTCCCGAGAAAAATAAAATGCCCGACAAAGTAAAAGCGCAGCAGGACCGGCTTGCTCTGCGGATTTTTGAGCAGGGCGAGCAGCGTCAGGCTGAACAGGATGCCGATCAGCGCCCCGTGAGCGGCGGCGTGAAACCGAATTTCGTCGGGAAGCGGCGAAGAGGCCATAAAGCCTTGAACCCACGGCTCCAACCCTTCGGATAACCCCTGCAGCATGAATAATCCCCCTGCCGCAAACACGACGACGAAAAAACGGAACAGCACGGGGAGAACCTTTCCCCCGCTTTTTTCTGCTTTCATCTTACAACTCCTCCTCTGAATTTTACAAGATCGTTCGTTCGTTTTAACGATACGAAATCGCGGTTCCCGAACGATAGAGGAGGTTTCCCGGGAATCCGGGAATCCGGGAAGCGGGGCGGGAAACCGCGCTTCGGTCCCGAAACGCAAATAAAGCCCTTACGCTTCCCGTCGGGGAAGCGAAAGGGCGAAAAGCTGCCGCTGCGAAAGTCCTCATGCTTATTTAAAATTCGGGAAGCCGCGCTCATACTGCTTGGACAGATCGATTTTTTTCCGCAGCGCGGCCGCGGCCTCCAGCGTCCAATAAGGATTTCTCAGCATCCCTCTTCCGACGGCCACCAGGTCCGCGTCTTCGTTCCCGATCACGGAATTCGCCAGCGCCGGTTCGTCAAGCCTTCCGACCGCAATGACCGGAACGTCAAGAGCTTGCCTGACGGCTCTGGCCAACGGCACCTGATAGGCGACGTGCGTTCCCGGCCGGCCATCCGCGGCGATCGGACCTTCTCCCCCGGCGCTGACATGGAACAGATCGACTCCCGCTTCCCGGTACTCCTTCGAAAAGGCAATGCTTTCCTTAATGCCGTATCCGCCTTCCACGTACTCGGCCGCGGAAATTCTCATGAGGAGCGGCATGCTTTCGGGCATTTCGCTTTTCGCGGCGCAAATGACTTCTTTTCCGAACTTCGTCAGCTCTTTTCCGTAATCGTCCGTTCTTTTATTGGTTAAAGGCGAATGAAATTGATGAATCAGGTAGCCGTGGGCTCCATGAAGCTCGACCGCGTCGACGCCGGCCTGAACGGCTCGGCGCACCGCCTGGCGGAATTTGTTCACCATCTCTTGCACTTCGCCGGCGGAAAGCGCCCTCGGCGTTTTCGAACGCTCGTCGAACGGAATCGCCGACGGCGCGACGGGTTCGTCCGCATCCTCGGCCTTGCGTCCCGCATGCGCGATTTGGATGCCTACTTTCGCTCCGTACCGATGGCAAGCTTCCACGATGCGGGCGATCGCGGGAACCTGATCGTCCGACCATAAGCCCAAATCGTAGTCCGTAATCCGGCCGTCGGGTTCGACGTCCGTCATTTCGAAAATGATCAAGCCGGCGCCGCCGATGGCCCGGCTGACATAATGCGTATAATGCCAGTCCGTCGCGATTCCGTCCTTTTCGAATACCGAATATTGGCACATCGGCGGCATCACGACGCGGTTTTTTAACGATAATCCCTTAAGCTGATACGGGGTAAATAAATCTTTCATGGCCTGAGCTCCTCTTTTGCGATATAGGCGACGCCGTTTTTCGATACTATATCAGGTTTCAGCGCGAAACAGAAGGCAACCGGAGCCGCCGAAGCAAAGGGCCGGCCGCCGGCTCCTTCCGCCGGGCCGGCCGTCCCCGATAACAGACACTTTACGCTCGGTAGCAAGCTACTTGTTGTTGAGATTCCTCAATACGGGCTTTGCCATTTCTTTGCGGTCCTTCCCGGCCTTCTCCTTTGCCGCCTCGCCGTTCGGATTGCCGGATTTAAAGCGGGCCGCATCCATTCCGTCCATAATGTTCATAAGAACACCTCCTTCGGAGGGTAGTATTCTGTGGCCGGAGGAAAATCATTCGAGGCCCATTTCGCGATTTGCTTATCGCCGCTCGGGCGGGACATGCCGCTTTCCTTTTCGGTAGAACAGCGGCGGGTACCCGGTTACCGACTTGAACACTCTCCCGAAATGCGTCACGCTGCCGAAGCCCACCTTGCGGGCAATCAGATTGACCTTCATGGAGGATTGCTCGAGCAGCTTCTTTGCCTCCTTGATTCGGACGCTGTTCACGTACTCCACGAACGTAAAGCCGGTCGCTTCCTTAAAGAAGCGGCTCAAATAATACGGACTGACGTAAAACGTCTCCGCCAGCTGTTCGAGCGAAAGCTCCAGCATGTAATGGCCGTTGATGTACCGGACAACCTCGGAAATTCGATCGTGCATGGGGCTCGGAGACGCCGGCGGCTCCGCGACGTTCTGGGCGATTTGGCGGCAGCAAACGATGAGCAGCTGAAGAACAAGCGTTTGCGCGTAAATCTCGAAGCCCGCTCTACGTTCCCGAACTTCCTGAACGATGCCGCGAGCAAGCGCCTCGACGGCATGCCGCTCGTGCGGAGGCGATTTGACGATGACGTACTCCCTCTCGAACAAGGGCCGCAAATGTTCCCTATAGGCGCCGTTGACCACGGCCATATCGCGCTCATGAAGATTGACGACCAGCCGTTCGTGCTCGGGCAAGCTCGCGTCGGTCGTCCGATGCAAAATATTCGGTGCGATGATGATGATATCGCCCTCGCTTACGTCCATTGTCCGATCCTGGATAAAAAATCGCCGCTCGCCGGACAGCAGACAGAAGATTTCGAACGTGCCGTGAAAATGATCGGCCGGCATATGGTGCCGCAGCGCCTTCCGGTAGGATACCGAGAAGGTTCCTTGGCCGTTATCGTAGTGAAGATCCCCCATCCCGTTTCCGCCTTTCCTCCGTTTCGTTTCCATTATACACTCGTCCTCATTTACCGCAAGATATAAGAAGTTTTCGCTGTTTCTCGCAAATAATGTACATTTTCCGATGCTACTATAGAGGTAAACCAATGTGGGAGGATGGATTGAAATGGAAAATTCAGCCGCGAATGCCGGGGCAATGCCGCTCGAAACGACGACCCCGATCGGCTGGGCGGAAAAAGCCTGCGAAGCGTTGATGGCCAAATACGAGCCGGAGCAGCTCCCGCCCGACCGGTTCCACTATCATCAGGGTGTTTTTCTGTCCGGCATGGAAAAATGCTGGCGTCTTACCGCGAACGATCGCTATTACGAGTATTTGAAACGATGGGTAGACAGCCAGGTTCTCGAAGACGGCAGCATCAAAAAGCACAAGCCCGACGAGCTGGACGATATCCAGCCGGGCGTGCTCCTCTTCAACCTGTACGAGAAGACGGGAGACGAGAAGTACAAAAAAGCGCTGTATCGGCTCGTGCCCTTGTTGAAAACATGGAAAACCAATCCTTCGGGCGGGTTCTGGCATACAGAGCATAGCCCGAATCAAATGTGGCTGGACGGACTGTACATGGCCGGTCCGATCGCCGTGCAGTTCGCCAAAACGTTCGGGGAACCCGAATATTTCGACATGATGACCTTCCAGGCGCTCCTCATGGCGAAGCATACGAAAGATCCCCGCACCGGCTTGCTGTACCACGGCTGGGACGAGACGAAGGCGGCCGTTTGGGCGGATCCGGTTACGGGTCTGGCGCCGGAGTTCTGGGGGCGGGCGATCGGCTGGTACCCCGTCGCCTTGCTGGAAATGTTCGAATACTTGCCCGAGGACCACAAGGACAAGCCGGCGCTGGTCGCCATTCTGCAAGACCTTCTCATCGCCCTGACGAAATTCCAGGATGCTTCCGGCTTATGGTACCAGGTCGTCGACAAAGGCGACCGCCCGGACAATTGGCTGGAAAATTCCTGCACCGCCTTGTACGTTCATGCCATTGCCAAAGCCGTGCGCTTCGGCTATCTGGATGCCAAGTATTTGCAGTATGCCTGGAAGGGCTATCAGGGCGTGATCGACACGCTGAAGTTCGACGAGAACGGCAACCTGGTCATCGGCCAGATATGTATCGGCACGGGCATCGGGGACTATGCCCACTATATCGCCCGTCCGACGAGCGAGAACGATTTGCACGGCGCCGGCGCCTTTACCCTCATGTGCGCGGAAATGAGCTTGGCGAAAAAAACGGTTTAAGCTTCCCCATCGTCCTGAAAATCCAGACCGCCCACAGTCGGCTTGCGCGCCGATGCGGGCGGTTTCGTTGTTGGGAAACGCGTTTCATGCTCGGGGCGCGAACGAGGGCAGATCGGAACTTCGTATTGCAAAATGAACCAAGTGTCATTATTATTAAAATGGCACTTAGTTCATTTTTTAATTGCGGAAAGGAATCGACGATATGTCTCCCAAACTGACGGATCAACGAAAAGAGCGGAGAAACCTGCAAATCCTCGATGCAGCGAAGCGCGTCTTTGCGGAAAAAGGCTACGGGGCGGCGACGTTGCAGGATATCATCGAGGAGACCGGCATGAGCCGGGGCTGGATCTATTTGTATTACAAGTCCAAGGATGAGATTTTCGAAATACTGTTGGATCATTTGGACGCAGAGCATGAACGGCATCTGAAGGAGCTTACGGAATCGTCGGCGTCCGTGTGGGAAACGGTTGCCGCGCTCTATTCCGAGCAGTTGGAGGAGCTTCTGCATTCTTCCCATGGCGGATTATTTTCGGCCTTCTATGAGTATTTCATGATCGGCTGGCGCGACGAAACGCGGCGGGGAACGCTTTTGAAGCGCTATGAAAAGGGAATCTCGCGTTTTGCGAATCTGCTCGAAGCCGGCGTCGAGCGCGGAGAGTTCTCGCCCGTCACGGACATCGCGCACGTCGCCAGGCTTGCCGCTTCCTTTCAGGAAGGCATCATGACCCATTCCATTGCCGTCGGTCCCGACAAGGCGGACGCCCGGATGCAGTTCGATGCCCTGTTGCGCTATTTGAAAAGCTTGCTTCAACCCGGCTGCGACCAAAACCGCATTTAAGGGAGAGGGCAAAATGAAGACGCTTCTTCGCAATCCGACATATCGCAAGCTGTTGCTTGCGACATTCGCATCTCAACTGGGAACGGTCGTCGGAAATATGGCGTTCGCCTACTATCTGATTGACAGATACAGCGAACGGCCGTCGCTGGCCGCCACGGCGGAATTAATGTACTCGCTTCCCACATTGGCGGTGTTCTGGATCGTCGGCGTCATCGCGGACAGGTTCGACCGGAAGCGCATCGCCGTCTGGAGCGACTGGATCCGGGCGGGGCTGACCTTGCTGTTGCTGCTGTTCGTTCATTTCGACCTGCTATTCCTTTGTTTTGCAACGCTATTTTTGCGCAGCGCGATCTCGAAATTTTTCACTCCTGCGGAAATGGGACTGCTGCAAGGCAGCATCGATCCGGACCGGTACGTCCAAGCGTCCGGCCTTAATCAGCTGGTCATGGGAATGTTCATGCTTTTTGGCATGAGCTTGGGCGCGGCGGCTTATCATTTCCTCGGCATTAAAGGGGCGATCATCGTCGACGGGCTCAGCTTCCTGTTCTCCGGTTTGCTGCTTGCCCGGGGCAAATTCCCCGAGCAGGCCCGCATGCCCAACGGAAGAAGTCGATTCCGCGAACTGCGGCTATCGATGGTCATGAAAGATTTCGGGCAAAGCCTTCGTTATTTGGCCAGCCATCGACTGCTGCTTCTCTTGGTCGGCGGTTTTCTGTTTTTCGGCATCGTGAACGGAGTCTTCGCCGTGCTTCCTATCTTCGCTATGAAATACAAGCTAAGTCCGGATTTTTACGTCGTTCACTCTTCGCTCCTTACGGTCTTTTTGGGCATCGGCTATCTTCTGGGCAGTATCCTGAGCCCGCGTCTGATCCATCGCTTCTCCAGAGCGCCGATCCTCATTTCCTGTCTGTTCGCATCCGGCCTGCTCATCGGGGGAATGGGCTGGGCCGGGCGAATCGAAGTTTATTTCCTTCTCGTGACGCTGGCGGGAATCGTCGTCGCTCCCGTCAATATCGCGCTTGGCAGTTGGATGCCGGAGCTTGTTTCCCCGCAACAAATGGGGCGCGTCAACGCATTGATCGAACCGGTCATGATGCTGGGCCATTCGCTGGCCTTGGGCGGCATCGCCCTCGCCTTCCCGGCCTGGATTTCCGTAACCTGGCTGCACTGCATCCTGGCCTTATGCACTTTAGCGGTCGGCTTCTTCTATTGGGCCGCGCTCCTTCCGTTGGCGCACAGAGGCGTCAGGAGCAGAAATCCCGGATAATCTGCTCCTTCACCTTCTCCATCGGATATCCCGGATAAACGGTCATCAACAGCATGACGCCGTGCAGCGCCGAGGAAAAGTACAAGGAACGCAGCTTGGCATTTTCCGCCCCCATTTGTTCGAATATGTTGGACTGGGTTTCGAATTGCTTCGCCATTTCCCGGTTTAACATTTCGCTGTATTTGGATACAACCGCGTCTTCTTCGGGCTGCGTCTGCAGATGCAGGATGAACCGGTACGCTCTCGGGTTGTTCGCGATATGGCTCAACGCTCCGTCGACGATTCGAGCGAGCTGCTCTTCCGGCGAAGAAAGCGCGGACGCCGCTTCAATGACTCCGGCAATCTCGTCTATCCGAATCCGAACAATTTCGGCCAGCAGCCCCTCTTTCCCCTGAAAATAATTGTAAAGCAGCCCCTTGGAGACGCCTGCCCTCTTGGCGATATCCTCGATGGAAGCGGAGTGGTATCCCTTTTCCAGGAACACTTCCATCGCTGCAGCGCTTATCGTACTTTTGGCCTGTTGGCGAATCCGTTCGTTCTGCTCCCGGCTGCGCGGCATGAATTTCACTCCTGTCCTTCGGTCACGACGATAGTTCCTTTATTTTAGAAAAGAACGGATATGCGTGGCAAGTTGTTCGGGATGCGTCAAGGTCAGCATATGGTCCGCGCCCTCCACCTTCGCGAAGGCGACGGCAGGGATGCGCTTGAATTGTTTGGCCACGCCTTCCATATCGCTCCACTCGACCGTTCCGCGAACGAACAGCGTCGGACACGCGATTCGCTCCAACCGTTCCAGGGCCGGCGGCTGCGGCCATACGACTTCGAAGCTTCTCCACTCCGTAATCACTCGGGTCATGTATAGCGTATGCATTTCGATCAGGAAATCGCGGTACTCGCTCGCCATGACCGTACGGTAGATCGGGCCTTTCAATGAATATTCAACCATTTTTCCGACGTCGGGCGCGAGCGAATTGACCGAGCCCATCCAATCCGTGAATTCTTTGGAGTAAGGATACCCGGTCAAGGACGGCGCGATTGCGATCAGCCGCTCCACCCTCTCCGGGTGAGAAAGCGCGAAATTGACGGCCAATTCGCCCCCGATCGAATGACCCGCCAGCGCAACCCGCTCCAGCTTCAAATGGTCGAGCAGCCGCAGCAAATCGGCCACGAGGTTCATCGGCTGCTGCGGAGCCGGGGAACGGCCAATGCCTCGGCCGTCAAAGGTTACGACGCGATATGACCTTGCCAGAAGCGGGACGATCTCCAGCCATTCCCTGGAATCGACGCCCCCGCTGTGAATGAGGACGATGGCCGGTCCGCTTCCGAAGCTATGGTATTCTAAATGCTCCTCTCCGAAGGTTAAATGGAATCGCTGCGTATTCATTTTAATTTATGACTGAACGTCCGGTCAATATAATCGTTACCTTTAGTTTATTGCTTTCATAATTTAAGTGCACTATAATGACTCTATCACGAACGAGGAGTGATCCCATGCAAATCGAAATCTGGTCGGACTTCGCCTGTCCGTTTTGCTATATCGGCAAACGCCGCTTCGAGAAGGCGCTTGAGCAGTTCCCGCACCGCGATCAAGTCGACGTCGTCTACCGCAGCTTCGAGCTCGATCCGGACACTCCGAAGGAGCTCCCGTACGATGTCCATGACATGCTGTCAAAGAAATACGGCATGAGCCGCAGTCAAGCGATCGCGAACAATGCCAACGTCGGGCATCAAGCCGCCGAAGAAGGACTCGATTTTCAGTTCGACCGAATCGCGCTGACCAATACGTTCGACGCCCACCGGCTGAGCCATTTCGCCGGAAAGCACGGCAAACGCGCGGAGGTGACGGAGCTGCTCTTCAAGGGATATTTCACAGATGGAAGCAACTTGAGCGATCGCGATTACCTTCTCGAGGTAGCCGCGGCCGCAGGGCTGGACAGGCAGGAAGCGGCCGCCGTGCTGGCCGGCAGCCAGTATGCCGACGAAGTGCGCAACGACGAGGAAACGGCCGGCCGGCTCGGCGTTCGGGGCGTTCCGTTTTACGTCATGAATCGCAAATACGGCGTATCCGGCGCGCAACCGCTGAGCGTATTCGTTTCGGCGCTGCAGCAAGCGTGGGACGACAGCCAAACGATTCAAGTTGTCGAATCCGCCGACGGGTCGGCCTGCACGGACGATTCCTGCGCGATCGACGGAAAGTAACACCACAAGCCCTCCGTGATGACGGCAAGCCCGCCTGCACTTATCGCAGGCGGGCTTTTTTGGGCCGCCCCCTCTGCTCTGCCCGTCGACGCCGATCAAGCTTGAAGCAGACGGACCCGAAATCAGCGGAGAGCTGGTCCAACGGCGGCATCAAGCATCCGATTGCCGGCCGGGTACGGTTATTTCTTGCAACCGCGGAAATAATATCATGGTTAAAAAATTCGGGAGGTGACGAGATGTCCGAGCCGCAACCTCTGGCCGCGCACGAATCGCTGGAAATTCACGAGATGCTCAATTTCAAGACGCTCTGCCTGGCCAAGTCGAAGCTGATGCAGGGGCTGGTGTTCGATCGGGATTTGAAAGCGCTGATGGAGAAGGACGTCCGGCAATCGCTGCAAGCTATCGAAGCCCTGAAAGCCGTCTATGCCCGGGCGCCGTTTCAAACGGCCGTTCCCGAGAACCGCCCTACCCCTATCCTGAACGGAAGGTGAACGACATGAACGACGATTACTTGGATCCGATCAACTCGCTTCACATGCCGGAGCTGGCGGATATGACCTTCGCGACCGATTTTCTGATACGCGCGAAAGAAGGCGTCCGCAACGCCGCCTTTGCCCTGACCGAAGCGGTCTCGCCCGATGCGCGGAAGGTTTTGCGGGAACAGCTGCGCCAGGGTTTGGCGCTTCATCGGGAGATTACGGATCTGATGGTAAGCAAAAAGTGGTTTCACCCCTACGAGCTTGGCGAGCAGTACAAGCTTGACCAATTATCGGCCCAAAATACGGTCATGGTCGGCCGAATGCGCCTGTATCCCGAAGATACCTCGCGAAAAGGCATGTTCGACCGTACGCCCGACTCGTCCGGAGGATTCGACGCATGAAAGCCGTAACGTATCAAGGCATCAAAAACGTCGTCGTAAAAGAAGTCCCGGATCCCGAAATCCGGAAGCCGGACGATATGATCGTGCGGCTGACCAGCACCGCCATATGCGGCTCCGACCTGCATTTGATTCACGGCATGATCCCGAACCTCGAGGAGAACTATATCATCGGGCATGAGCCGATGGGAATCGTCGAGGAAGTCGGTCCCGGCGTCACGAAGCTGAAAAAAGGCGATCGCGTAATCATTCCGTTCACGATCGCCTGCGGGGAATGCGTCTATTGCAAAAGCCAGCTGGAGAGCCAATGCGACAATGCCAACGATAACGGCGAAATGGGCGCCTATTTCGGCTATTCCGGCAACACCGGCGGTTATCCGGGCGGGCAAGCCGAATTCTTAAGGGTGCCGTTCGCGAACTTCACTCACTTCAAAATTCCCGAAAACTGCGAAGCGCCCGACGAGAAACTGACCCTCATCGCCGACGTGATGCCCACGGCGTTCTGGAGCGTCGACAACGCCGGAGTCAAAGACGGCGACACCGTTATCGTGCTCGGCTGCGGCCCGATCGGCCTGATGGTTCAGAAATTTTGCTGGCTGAAGGGCGCGAAACGCGTCATCGCGGTCGATTACGTCGATTATCGGCTGCAGCACGCGAAGCGGACCAATCAGGTGGAAATCGTCAATTTCGAACGGCAGAGCAACATCGGCGGTTACTTGAAGGAAATGACCAAGGGCGGAGCCGATGTCGTCATCGACGCCGTCGGGATGGACGGCAAGATGAGCGACATGGAGTTTTTGGCAAGCGGGCTGAAGCTGCAGGGCGGTTCGCTCGGCGCGCTGGTCATCGCTTCCCAAGCCGTCCGCAAAGGCGGGACCATTCAGGTTACCGGCGTATACGGCGGACGGTACAACGGCTTTCCGCTAGGCGACATCATGCAGCGAAACGTCAATATCCGTTCCGGACAAGCTCCCGTCATCCACTACATGCCGCATATGTATGAATTGGTCGCGACCGGCAAAGTCGATCCGGGCGATATCGTGACGCACGTACTCCCGCTTGGCGAAGCGAGACACGGGTACGAAATTTTCGATACGAAAACGGACAACTGCATTAAAGTCATTTTGAAGCCGTAGACCGGTTTAACTTTCGATTCGGAGGAACACGCCATGGAATACGCATTGCACGAAACGTTGGAGACTCACGAAATCGCCGCATTCAAAACCCTCTGCCTGACGAAATCCAAAACGATGCAAATGCTGGTGAGCGACCCGGAGCTCAAGCAGTTGATGCAGCTGGATGCGGAGATTTCGACCCGGCAGCTGCGGGAGCTTGGCGCGATTTTGACGAAGGCCGGCGGACGGGAGGCGAACGCATGAACCCGATCATCGAGTATTTGACCGGAATGAACAAGCTGACCGATCAGGTGATCGCGATGGATTTGCTCGTTTCCGCGAAGAGCGGCGTCCGGAACTATGCGATGGCCGTCACGGAATCGGTTTCGCCCGAGATCCGGGAAACGCTGGCCCGGCACCTCGAGGAAGCGGTCGACATGCACGAACGGATCGCGAATTACATGATCGAGCGAGGGTGGTACCATCCACGGGAAGTAAGCGAGCAACTGCAATTGGATTTGAAAAACGCCGATACCGCTCTTTCGCTTCCTTGAACGGCATGGACGGGATTCCCCTCTAAAAGAGTCCAAGCAAGCCGCCCTTTCATTGCATAAATTAGAGCCAAGCTGTTTAACCCTGAACAAGGAGCTTTTATGCAATGAAAAACAAGAAAAAAAAGAAGCCCTCTCAGGCTTCTTCCGGACAGATCGGCCGCAGAATCGACAGCCAATTCAACGAATTGGAATTGCTGGACGAACTGTACAAGAAAACGAAAGAACCGGCCGGAAAGGAAAATCAATCTTCGCTGTCTCCGCAACAAAACGACGAGCCTTAGTCACGGAACAAAGACACTCCTTCCAACGCGAGCTTGTCCCCGTTCGCGGTTTCGGCGGCTTTTTCGATTTCCGTTCGCGGGTACAAATATCGCTCCGGCGCTTTCGTCTCCGGCTCCCTTACAAGCAGGCATACACGATATTTTTCAAACGCGGGTGAACGTAGGTTTCCTGGTTGTTCAGCATGTGCTGCGCGTACATGACGGTAAGCTGCGAATCCGGATCGATAATCGCCAGGCAACCGGCCGCGCCGCTCCAGCCGAATTCGCCGAGCGGGCTCAAGCTACCGCTTTCGGCCCTGGAAATATGGGTACGCACGCCCAGACCGAACCCGTAGCCCGCAAGCTGCACCCAGGCGTAATCTTCGCGCATGCTTTCGGTCAAATGATCCGCGCGCATCAGGTCCACCGCCGCGGGCGACAATATGCGCGCGCCGTTCGGGCCCGTTCCCCGATTCGTCAGCGCGTTCAGGAACAGAACGTAGTCGCTGACGGTCGACAGGAGCCCCGCCCCGCCGCTTTCGAATTCCGTCCCGATCCGGAAATCGTTCCCGTCCTTCCGCGCGGGCTTGCCGAGGACGTCGTCGTAACGGTACTGCGGCGCCAGGCGGCTTCGCTGCTCCTCCGTCAGATCGAAGCCCGTGTCGTTCATCCCGAGCGGTCCGGTCACTTCCTCCCGGATATACTGGCTGAATCGCCTTCCGTCCACCGCCTCGACGAGAGCGGCGAGCACGTCGTGGCACAAGCTGTAGTTCCAGCGGGTGCCCGGCTCGAACAGCAGCGGCTCCTTCGCGAGCGCAGCGGCAAATTCGCGGGCGGGCACCTTGCCGCCGGTGCGTTCCGCGGCTTCCCGGAGCGATGGCGATCCGAGGTCATACGAGAACCCGGCCGTCATGGCAAACAGATCGCGGACCTTGATCGGATTCCTCGCCTTTTCCAGAACGGTCGCCCCGTTCGGCAGCGTCTTCCGGACCGTCATTTCGGCATATTCCGGCAAATAAGCCGACAAGGGATCGTTCAGCAGCATCGCTCCCTTTTCGACCAATTGCAGCGCGGCTGCGCAGGTCATGATTTTTGTCAACGAATACAAATGAATGATCCGCCGGTCGTCGATCGGCGTTTTCTGTTCCAGATCCGCATAACCGTTGCGATAGCGAAAAACCGTTTCGTTGCGGTGCATGACGAGCACCTCCGCCCACGGAATGCGCCAATTCGTGATCCGGTCGATAAATTGCGATAACGGTTTGAAATCCATCGATATCCCGTCCTTTGCGCAGGTCAGAAGTTTCCTTTTTCATTATTGGTCAGTTGCGCCGTCATGGCAATAGTTTTGTTTCGGAACGGAAGCCCGGCGTCTCGCGCTTGTTACCGGAAATCCATTTGCTCGAAATCCATCTCGTCCATCAGCCTCCCGACGGCCTGCTGCCGCTCCCTGCCCATCTCCCGCAAGCAGCCGGAAAATCGCATTTGCCACTCCATCGGATGCCCGTTCTCCCGCGACAGAATGGACGGCAAATCCGCGGATTCGTCCCGCAATTGTTCATAGAAAACGATTTTCGCAAGCAAAGCCAGCTCCATATCGCCGAACGCCCTAAAAAGGGCGTCATATTCGTCCCCGTACAGGCAGTCCGCTTCCAGCAAATCGAGATAATCGTAAAAAGAATGAAAGCTCGACATGATCAGCCCGACTTTCTCTTCCTTCGTCTCGACGCGCGTCAGCTCATGCAGCAATTTTCTCAGCCGGACATCGCTCATCCGGTCCTTCGCGTCAAATGAAAGGACGATGGGCTTGGCCTCCGTTGCTCTCCAAGTTATCGCGACGGTCCGCAAGCTGCCGTGCTTTGCGGCATTTGCCGTCCGCTGAACGAGGCCCTCCGAGCAGACCTCCATATAGGCCTGCAATTGCGCGTGAATCGGCAGCTGCTCCCGGAGTCTCGCCATCGCGCCGGTGAATACGGCTCGGATTTGCGATTCGGCCGCATTCCCGAATTGCCGTTCCAACCGCTCGAATTGATTTTCGGAAATCCGGATTTCGCCTGCCCTTCCTCCGGCCAGAACCGAAAATATCGCATTGCCCAGCACGAGCTCGAAAATATTAAACAGCTCGATCCGATAATCGCTTCTGCAGACTCTCCCGTAGTTGGACAGCAACTCCAGCAGCTCCCGGCGATCGAACATCGCGCAAAACTCGGTTTCCAGCTTCAACCGTTCCAAATACTGCTTGATGTAGAACACGCCCTGGAGCCGCATGTCGTCGATCGCCAGCGGATAATCGATGCTGGCCATCGTATTGTGGGCGTCGAAGAGAATGCCGTATTTTCGGAGGAAAACGGGCAGGGACTCGTCGATGGTCATGTTGTAGGCGTCGACCGGCACCTCCAGCTTGCGAGCGGCGATTTCCTTGTATAACCGCTTCGCCGTTTCCAGAGTTTGGCCGACTTTTTCCACGCCCCGATCGTAAATAAGGCGGGTGTCGGCCGTTTTGAGCATTTCGATCGCCGCCTCCGGCTCCTCAAAATCGGACAAATACGCGTCTGCCGCATACAGGACGGAGGTCAGGAGGCTTTCGGCCGTTTCCGTCGCGACCGTCGTGCTTTCGCCCCGGGTATATTTTAAAATCAGCTCCTGCAAAATCCGCATGAACGCGTACTGGATGCGTTTCGCTTCTTCGCCGTTCAACCGCCCCGTACGCAAGCCTTCGTTCAATAGAGACAGCGTGTACGCATTCCGCTGCAGACGGGATTTGCGGATGCCGCCGCGAACCGTCAGCTCGCGTCCTTCGCTCAAATTCCCGGCGTCCAATCGTCATCTCCCCCTTCAAAAACGGATTCGCCTGCCTGCAGCTCCCTCCGGAACCGTTCGGCAAACTCCTCGAGTCTGCTTCTCAACAATTCAAGGGCTCCCTCGCATTCATCTTCGAACATTTCCTTCATAAGGGACAAAAGTTTCCTGTCGCCGATTCGGTCCTCCGTCTCGTTTTTCAACCAATAATAAACTTCTTGCAGCTCGTTCAACGTTTCGGCGTACTCTTCCTGCCGGATGAGCGAAGACGACGAGAAAAGCTCGATGAGCTCCTTGGCGGCTTCGATCCCCAACTCCACCCTTCCATAGCCGGACAACGCCCGGTTTCTCGCTTCCAGCATCGATTTAACGTCCTCCGGGGCGAGCGTTAGGCCGTATGTCTTCGTTGTCTCGTTCATTTCCAGCAATTCGTTCATTTCTTGCTCCTGCACGGACGCGATCAAGGAGTGGAATAGGCGGGACAGCTGCATGCGGCTAGCCTCCTTTTCGTGATGCTAAATTTAATCCTTGACAAAACAACTGCTTTGTGTTATAATATTTAATTAAATTCGATCAAAACAGTTTAAAACAAAACCTCCGTCCCTGTCAATGGGATCGGAGGATTTTTTCAGCTCTTGTTAAAATTCCCCAAGTCTGTTGGTCACGATTCCGGCCGGATCTTGCCGGATAATGCCCGACCTGCGAATGGCCGCCATGCAGCTCCAGAACAGGAACAGGGCGTTCACGGGATGGAGCGCGGAAAGCGCGCCGATACGCGAGGACAAGATCGCGGTCAGGAATAAGGCGATCACGATGCCGAACAGGCCAAGGCTTCTCCAAGCCAGTTCCTTCGGCAAGCGGCCCGTCCATGCGGCAAGGAGCATCAGCAGCGGAAGGAATGCGAAATATCGGGCAAAATCCGCGTGACGGCTCCAATGGGCAGGATCGGCGAAAAGCGCAAGCCCGGCCAACAAAACCTGTACCGCAATACTTGCCGCGAACAGCCAGGCGAAACCGATATAGGTTAATCGAGCCAGGTTACTCACGGTTTGCCCCCTCCCATCTCGGCAAAGCCGTCATCATCGTCTGGCGGAGGAAGCAGGATGGATCGGCCGATCGCGGCGGGCTCCGTTTCGCGAATCGGATAGATGCGCGGAGCCCGGGGAAGACGCAAGCGGGTATGATCGTGAAAAATTCGGGTGACCAACGCGCCTAGCGCCATCCCCTCCGCATCGTGCATCACGCTCCAGAAGCGTCTTTCGCGGTTTTCCGGCGCGCCCCAATGCTCTTCGGAATGAGGAAACGATCCCGGAAGTCTCGGACTCGGGACCAGTTTTGCCTCCCGACATTCGCTCATCAAGGGATTGAACAGCTTCATGCAGTACGCGCCGTAAGCGGAGTCTCCTCCCTTGGCATATGCGCGTTCGAATTCCGGCAGATTTCGCCGCCATATTTCTTCCCATTCGCGATCGATGCATCGTTGAAAATAAGCCGCAATCGCTTCGATCGCCCCCCCTTCGATCCCGATCGTTTCCGATAAACTCGTCATCGAACTTCCCTCCTTCGCTTATACGCGGTCATAGTCGGCTTTCCAATTCAGGACGGATCGCTTGATCGCATCCGGCGAAAGATTCTCTTTGAACGCCCTCTCGCACAGGGACGCAAATTCCTCTTCCGAAGCGAATCGCAGCGCGATAATTTGCTGCATCGTAAGCCGGGGGTCCAGCAGTTTGCCCGTTTGCACGAAGTGACGCAAATTTTGTTCCGCCCGGATGGCACGATCCTGCACTTTGCAAGCAAAAGATCGAGCCACGATCATCGTCATGACGGCGATAAGCGCCAGAACGGCTGCCATAAGCGCGAAAGTCAGCTTGTTCGCATCGCCGATCGACAGGAATAACAAAACGATCGAGGCGGCGAACGCGGCAAAACCGAGCGGCACCAGCACGAAATGAAAGGCGGGCATAAATCGGGTGTGATTCGCATAGCTCTGATTTTTCATAAAATCGCTCCTTATTCAGTTTGGGTGAGCACTCACTCATTTTGTTGTTTAAAAATAGCGCCTTTCCGTCAATCGCTTCATCTTGACATTCGGGTGAGCGCTCACTCATAATGAGCTTATACGGCAATTTTGCCGTTGTCAAGATCGTCGAGGTGAAAAAAATGGATTTTCGCGAAAAAATAGGCGCCGCCGCCGAACGCGTCATTCGCGAGCACGGGCTCGCCAAAACGACGACCAAACAAATCGCCAAAGCGGCGGGCTGCTCCGAAGGCTCTTTGTACAACTATTTCCGGGCCAAAGAGGACCTTTTCCTCCATGTGGTTCGCAATCAGCTTACGAATTTCATGGGCGTGCTGACCCGGCTTCCCGACCGAATCGGAAAAGGGTCCGTACAGGACAACCTGGAGGAAGTCGCCGCTGCCGGACTGGCCGATTTCCTTCATTCGATGCCGCTCCTTTGTTCCGTATTCTCGGAGACGTCGCTCTTGGACCGCCTCCGGGAAGGAATGACGGAACGGAACGAAGGACCACACCGGGCGAATGAGGCACTGGCTGCCTACTTGAGCGGCGAGCAGCGGCTGGGACGAATCCGCGCGGGCGTCGACCCGAAAGCGGCGGCCGATCTGCTGCTGGGCAGCTGTTTTCAACATGCGTTTCAGCTGCGTTTCATGGGCATGGAAAAATCGGAAGAAGAGCGGCGGCAGTACGTTCGCATGCGGGTGCGCGAGTTGACGCACGGAATCGAAGCCTAAGCGCAGCAATCCGCTTTAGGATAGGTCATCCTGTGAAGCGCCGGCTTGGCTCGCCGATCTTAATAAAAACGTAAGCTGCTCGTTCATATATTCCGGGCTGCGCGCAAAGCCGTCCTCGCTCCATTGAATGAGCAGTCCCATGATGGCGTTGGCCTGGTAGGCGATCACCAACGCGAGATCTTTTTCGTCCGTTTCATGGAACGAATTGCTTTCCCGCATCAAGCCCTTTATTTTCTCGAACAAAGAGTAGTAATACGACAGCGTGGATTTTTTATCGAATACGATTTCGTAAAACGGCTGGTATTTCTTCACATGATGGAAAATGCGAATTGTGGAGGGGTCGAGAGCCCTCGGAATCAAGCGGGAGACGTGCCGGTACGGCTCGTAATACGATTCCTCCAAATCTTTCAGCAAGTGCTTCAGATGCTCGTCAAACAGCGCCCCGACATCCGGATAGTGGAGGTAAAAGGTGCCCCTGTTCACTTTCGCCTCGCGGCAAAGGGCCGACACGGAAATCGACTCCAGCGCCTTCGATCGAAGCAGCGTCAGGAGAGCTTGATGCAGCGCTTTTTTCGTTTTGATGACTCTTAAATCGTTTTCATTCATCGTTTTATGCAACTCCCTGCCGGAACAATCGTTGCATGGTATTATAAATCGTTACGGGCAAAATGTAAAAAGGCTGCGGGCAGCTTGTCCGCCCGCAGCCTTGATTTGTTAAAAAAATCCCTCTTGCGCCGTCTCCCCTTGCGTCAGAAGCCCGCGGTCCAGCCCGCATCCGCGGTAATGACCGCCCCGTTCACGAAGCTCGATTCGTCGGACGCCAGGAACAACGCCACTTGCGCGATTTCCTCCGGCTGGCCGGCGCGCGGAATGACGCCTTGGGTCACCTTCGTGCGCGAAGCGCCGAACTCGTCCCAATTCGACATGGATGCCGAAATGTTCGTAATCGTCGCCCCCGGCGCGATCGCGTTGCAGCGGATGCCTTTTTGCGCGTACATGAAACCGGTGTTTTTCGTGATGCCGATGACGGCATGCTTGGAGGCCGTATAGGCAACGCCCGCGTGAGCGCCGCTGAAGCCGCCCGTCGAAGCCGTATTGACGATGACGCCTTTTCCTTTTTCGAGAAAAATCGGAATCGCTTTGCGGATCGCGCGCATGACGCCTTTCGTGTTGACGTCGAAAACCAGGTCCCACTTCTCGTCGTTCACGTCTCCGGCCGCCGCCATATTGTCCATAATGCCGGCATTGTTGACGAGAATGTCGAGCGTGCCGAATTCGTTGACGGCCGTATCGATCATGGCGTTAATATCTTCCAGTTTCCCGACGTTCGTTTTTATCGCGATCGCTTCGCCGCCGTTCGCTCTGATTCCGGATGCAACCGCTTCCGCACCTTCGAGATTAAGGTCGGAAACGACGACTTTGGCTCCCTCTTTCGCGTACAGCTCCGCAATCGCCTTGCCCATGCCCGATGCCGCGCCCGTTACAACCGCTACTTTTCCTTCCAAACGCATAACGATCCCTCCCCGAATTTTATTATACAGTTGTTCAATTAAATTATAGAAAAGAGAACGAGACTTTGTCAATTGACGATCCTGTTAACTTCTCACTAACAAAAGCTCCCCGCCCAAGGCGGAGAGCTTGATTATTTGTCAAATGATACGGTTTTTTAAAGTTCGATCGTTCGGGTTGCGGTATTTCGGCAAAACTCGCGGTCGTGCTCCACGAACAGCAGGGTCGGCCCGTAGTCGAGCAGCAGCTCTTCGATTTGCATGCGGGAGATGACGTCGATGAAATTCAGCGGTTCGTCCCAAACGTGCAGATGGGCGCGTTCGCAAAGACTTCTCGCGATCAGCACCTTTTTTTTCTGGCCGCCGCTGAAGGACGACATGTCTTTTTCGAATTGAACGCGAGCAAAATCCAGTTTGCGCAGAATCGACTTGAACAGACTCTCGTCGATCCCGTATTCTCTTGCGTAATCGGCAAGATTGCCTTTCAAGTCCGACGTATCCTGCGACACGTACGAAATTTTCAGCTGGCTCCCTCGCCGGAACGTACCGTCATACGCCAGGTCTTCGCCGCAAATCAGCTTGAGAAGGCTGGATTTTCCGGAGCCGTTTCGGCCTGACAGGGCGATTCGCTCGCCCTGCTCGATCGTAAAGCTGACATCGGAGCAAACGATCTTCTTGCCGTAACGAATCGACAGGCGGTCGAGCTCGACAAGCCGGCTTTTAGGGTACGCGAGCTGGGCAATCTTGAGGCTCTCGGAGGACTCTACGTTTTTAAGCAGCTTGGACTTTTCTTCGATCGCGGATTGCTGCCGGTGCTCCAGCGATTTCGATCGCTTCATCATTTTGGCGGCCTTGTGGCCGATATAGCCTTTGTCCGGCCGCAAGCCGCCGTTTCTTGTGCCGTTTTTCGTCTTTTCCACCGCGTCGGACCAATCGCTCGTGCGTCTCGCGGCCTCCGAAAGGCGTTTGATGTCTTTTTTCAGCTTTTCGTTTTCGGCGAGTTCGAACCGGTCCTGCCTTTGCTTATTTTCCCACCAGTCCGTAAAATTGCCCTTTTGAATGTCGATGTCGGTCTTGTTGATAGACAGGATGTGATCGACGCAATGATCGAGAAAGAAGCGATCGTGGGACACCAGAATAAAGCCGCGCTTGGCGTCGAGGTAATCGCCGACGAGCTTTCTGGCCTCCATATCCAGATGGTTGGTCGGCTCGTCGATGAGCAAAAAGCTGTTTTCTTTCAGGAACAAAGCCGCCAGCAGCACCTTCGTCTGCTCCCCGTTGGAAAGCGTATTGAAGGGCCGGTACAACACGTCCTCGGAAACCTTAAGCAGCGAAAGCTCGCGCATCAATTCCCAGTGGACGTAATCCGGGTAAACGTCGCCGATGACATCGATCGTCAGGTTGTCCTTATTGGCGACCGGATACGGGAAGTATTCGAAATCGACGCTTGCGGAAATGCTCCCGCCATACTCGTATTTGCCGAGCAGAAGGTTCAGGAACGTCGTCTTGCCTCTGCCGTTTCTCCCCGTGAATCCGAGCTTCCAGTCCGTATCGATCTGAAAGCTGACGTTTTCGAAAATGTTGTCGTAGCTGCCTTCGTAAGCAAATGTCAGGTTCGAAACCTGGATCAATGACATATAAATCGACCTCCGTTCGCGCAATTCAAAAAGCCGCAAGAAAGTTGCCTTTCTTACGGCTCAAATGGATGCAGCGAACCCGTCTGTCCCGAGGGGACCGGCGGAGGATCGACGCGATTGAGCGAAAAGAATAAGCAACCTTCTTGCATGACACGATAAAACGACGCTTCGCATGGCGCTAAGGCGTGTTCTTCGATCCGCAAGAAAAATCACATTATTCTCTTCAGCTCCCGTCGTTCAAATTAGGTACATCATACCATGCTCCGCGTTCGGGGGCAAGATCTTGCTCCGACGGGCCGGCCCGCCTTTTTGTCCGAACGCCCGTTTGGTTCGGCCTTCTCCGTCGGATTTCCCGCGGTCCGTTTCACCCCGCTCCGACCTTCTCCTGCCGGCCCTGGGAATGCTTATACAGCTCCTCGTAAATGCCGCCCCGCTTCAGCAGATCTTCGTGCGTCCCCTGCTCCGCGATCCGGCCTTTGCTCATGACGAGAATCCGGTCCGCTCCCATGATCGTGGACAGCCGGTGGGCGATGACCAGTGTCGTCCGGCCGACGGATACGCGCTCGAGCGCGTGCTGCACGAGCTGCTCCGTGTGCGAGTCCAGATTGGCCGTCGCCTCGTCCAGGATCAAAATTTTCGGCGCGTACAGAATGATGCGCGCGAAGGAGATGAGCTGCCGTTCGCCGGCGGACAGGCCGCTTCCCCGCTCCGACAGCTTCGTGTCGTAACCGTCCTTCATCTTCCGAATGACGGAGTCGGCGCCGATAAACTCGCAAGCGCGAACGACGTCCTCGCGCGAAAACCTTTCGTCGAACATCCGCACGTTGTCGAGCACCGTGCCGGAATACAAATACGGCTCCTGCTGCACAAGGCCGACCATCCGGTGCAGATCGCGCTGGGCCAGCCCGCGGATGTCGTGACCGTCGATCCGGACGCTGCCTTCGTTCACGTCGTAGAACCGGCACAGCAGGCTGATCATCGAGCTTTTGCCGGCGCCCGTCGTGCCGACGATGCCGATCATTTCGCCGGGACGAATATGCAGATCCAGCTCCTTGATGACCGGCGCTCCTCCGGGATAGGCGAACGTGACGCGATCGAAATCGATCTTTCCGGCGACATTGCCGATCTCGACTTTCGTCGGGACGGGCAAATCCCTGATTTCCGGCTGGATGGCGAAGATGTTCCAAATCCGGTTGATGGCGACGGTCGCGGATTGCAGCGTATTCCACTGCTGCGTGATGTTGTTGATCGGCTGGAAAAACATGCGGATATAGGTGATAAAAGCGTAAAGCACGCCGAACTCCAACGACCGGCCGAGCACGGCTTCCCCGCCGAGCCAAGTGACGAAGGCGATCGCCAAATTGTTCAACACTTCGTACGAGCGGTTGAAGAGCACGCTCGTGCGAATTTCCCGGACGTTCGCTTGGAAATACGAATCGTTTCGTTCGCGGAATTGCTTTTTTTGCTCCTTTTGCTGATGAAACACCTGGATCAGGTTCATGCCGGCCAGATTTTCGGCCACGAATGCGATCATTCGCGACAAGCGGGTCCGCGCCAGCTGATACGTCTTGCGCATATACGTCCGGAAGGCGACGGCGATGCCCGCGATGACCGGCAGAATAAGCAGGCAGTACAGCGTCAGCGTGGCATCCAGCTGAAACATCAGCGCCAGGATGAACAGCAGCGTAAGCCCGTCCCGGAACAGGCTGAGCAAGACCTGGTTGAAAAACTGGTTGATCGCCTCCGTATCGCTGGACACGTGCGTGATGAGGCTTCCGCTCGGGTTGCGGTCGAAGTAGGACATGGACAGCTTCGAAATATGCTCGAACAGCCGCTTGCGGATGCTGGCGACGATGCTTTGCCCCGCCTTTTGAAGCAGATTGTTTTGCAAGTAGGCGAAAAAAAAGGCCGAAAGCGACAGCGCGAAATAAATGCCGCAAATGACGAGCAGGCTCCGGTAATCGTTTTTCCCCGCCATCAAATTGTCGTCGATCGCGATTTTGACCAAATACGGCTGCATAAGCTCCGCCATGATCGCGATCAGCGTGCAGGCGATAAAACCGGCGAACGTCCGGCGATGTTCCCCGATATACCCGGATAAGGCGCGGAACGTGGAAATGTACTTCGGTTTTTCTTTGGGCTCGTTGAGATCGGCCTTCCGGTCCGTCTGCCAATTGTTAATTGCCTGTGCCATGCAGCCGCGTCCCCTCTTCCTGTATGTCATGGAGCGTCCGGTACAAGCCTTCCTTCGCCAGCAGCGCCGCGTGCGTCCCCCGCTGGACGATCGCGCCTTCGTCCAGCACGACAATCTCGTCGGCATGCTTCAGCGCGCTGATCCGGTGGGCGATCATGATCGTCGTCTTGCCTTTGCGGATCGCGCGGATCGTTTCCATGATTTCCGTCTCCGTCACGGCGTCGACCGCGCTGACGCTGTCGTCCAGGATGAGGATCGGCGCGTTTTTGATGATGCCGCGGGCCAGACTCGTGCGCTGCCGCTGGCCGCCGGAAAGCGTCACGCCGCGCTCGCCGAGCTTCGTCTCGAATTTGTCCGGAAATTCGACGATGTTATCGTACACCCTCGCTTGCTTCGCCGCGCGCTCGATGTCTTTCAGGTCGGAATCCCGCTTGTAAAACGCGATGTTTTCCCGAATGGTGGAGCTGAACAGGAAGCCGTCCTGCGGGACGTAGGCGATCCCTTCTCTCAGACTTTCGAGCGTCAGCTCCCGTACGTCCCGCTCGCCGTAGAAGACCGTTCCCGCCGGCGGATCGTACGTTCGCAGCAGCAGCTTCATCAGCGTCGATTTCCCGCTTCCGGTACGCCCCACGATGCCGAGCGTCGCGCCGGGCGGCACGGACAGCGAAATATTCCGCAGCGCCTGGCGGCTGCTTCCGCCGTCCTCCCCTTCTTCATAGGAGAACGACAGATCGCGAACCCGGATGCCCGAATCCGCGAAGTCGACGGCGACGGCATCGTCCGCTTCCCGAATTTCCGGCTTGCGGCTCAGCAGCTCGTTCAGCCGGTCGAGCGACGCGCGAGCCCGTTGAACGACGTTGATGACGTTGCCGATCTGCTGCAGCGGATTCATCAGCATCCGGATATACAGCGTAAGGGCGACAAAGCTCCCCAGCGAAATGCGCCCGGCGATCGTCAAATAGCCTCCGAACGCGAGCGCGACGATGAGGGAAGCCGCGCCGAGAAACGGGATCAGCGCCTGAAACAGGGCAGACACGCGCACCAGCTTGAGCTGGCGTTCGCGAATGCGGTCGACCGTCGCGCCGAACCGTTTTCGCATCGTCTCTTCCACCGCGAATTTCTTCGTGACGCGAATGCCGCCGAACTGTTCCTCGGCCGTCTCCGTCATCGTGCCGATCGCTTCCTGCACCTTCAGGGAACGCTTGCGGATTTTCGGTCCGACGATGACGACGATTACGGGAATCAGGAGAAGCGGAATCATGCAGGCCGCGACCAAATAGAACGGCACATCGCTGACCAGCAGCATGACGATCGTCGAAACGAGAAGAATCGAAGCTCCCGCCGTCTGGTTCACGCCCATCGAAATCGATTCCCGGACCGCCGTCACGTCGTTCATAAAGTAGCTGAGCAGCTTGCCGACCCCGTTGCGGGAATAAAAGCGCTCGCCGAGCTCCGTAAAATGGGCGTAAAGCCTTCGCCTGTTCATATACTCGAAAAATCGCCCCGTATACATGACCAAATATTGCGCCAGGCCGCCGATCAGAGCAAAGCCGACGCCGATGCCCAACAGCGTCCAGCTGTAGCGGGCAACGTCGCCGGCAGATAACAAACCGTCCTTCAACTCGTCGGTGAAATGGCCGAGCACGCGGGGAAATTGAACATTCAACACGTTGGCAACCGCATGCAGCGCGATCGACACGAGGTAGTAGGCCCAAGTTTTGCGGAAAAAATCGCGTAAAATCCGTTGTGAGTCCAAAACGCGCATCACTCCCCCGAACGAAATTGCGGACCGATTGAAAGCCCTTTACTCCCAACCATGACAATAAATTCTTTTGCGGGAACTGTAAAGTCTCCTCTCCCCGCATAATCGCGCAAAGCGGCCCCGGAAAGGCGAACCTCTTCGTCCTTTCATCCGCATGCTCAGTTTTTCGATCCATCGGCGCGGCGATGGCCCAGCGGGTTAAAAGGACCGATTCCATTGCCTCCTCTCCCTCCGCATCGTCATTGCCTCTTTTAACCCAATAACGCCCGCAGCAGCATCATCGAAATCATCCCGGCGACAACCGTCGCCAACAAGCTTCGCGTCAGCAAGGCGACCGCGATCGTCGGCAAAGCGGCGTACAGCTCCGGTCCGGGAGGGAACAGGGCCGGCTTCCCGTTTTCCAGGAACAGCTCCTGCCCGACCAAGGCCGCCATGACGGCGATCGGGACATATTTCAGCCAGGTCATCCCCCAATCGGGGATCCGGATGCGGCTTAGCAAAACGAGCGGGACGATTCTCGGAATAAACGTGACAATGGACGCCCCTGCGATCATGAGAAACACTTCCCATCTTATTTCCATTTTTCCACCGCCATTCCGATCGTTGAGGCTATGAGCGCAGCTATGATCACGCCGACGTTAGCCGAAAATGCCATGCTTGCTCCTGCGACAATGAGGATCGCGCTTACGGCGACGATCAAATCGATCGCGAGGTTTTTCCGGCTTGTCAACTGCAGGACCAACAACCCGATAAACATGGCGGACAAAGCAAAATCCAGCCCGAACTTTTCCGGATTTGCGATCCATCGCCCCAGAAAAGCTCCGGCCAACGTGGCCGCGATCCAATTCAGGTAAGCCGTCAGGTTCAGCCCGTGCATCCAACGCTCGCCGATCCGATTCGCGTCGGTCGCCCTTTGGATCGCGACTCCGAAGGTTTCGTCCGTGAGCAGCGCGCCGATCAGCATATTTTTCGCGGGAGTCAAATGCCGGAAATACGGCGACAACGCCGCGCTAAGCAGCAGGTGGCGAAGGTTGACGATGAATACCGTGAACACGATGACGGCTATGGAGCCGTTTGCCGCAACCATTCCGGCCGCGATAAATTGCGCCGATCCGGCATAAATCATAACGGACATTAGCGCGATCTCCGCGATGCCAAGACCCGATGTTTTGCCGACGACGCCGGCGGCGAACCCGATGCTCAAGTAACCCAACAAAGTAGGAAGACAATCTTTTGCGCCTTGAAGGAAGCTGTCCCTTCCGATTTCCTCGGCCTTTCCCGCCGAAGGATGGTTCTCCTGCATCGATGCGATTCCTTTCCGACGTTCTGGTGCGGTTTCTATTGTAAGAAGTTTGCGTTTTTTCGGCAACCGCGCGCCCTTTCGCGTTTGCGCGTTTCTCCCGATCGATGGTATGATTTAGCCTTGCACGATCTATTCTTTTATCCGAAAGGCGGCGATCCGACCGTGAGTCCGCGCATCGAGCTGTACGACGCTTCGAATTTCGGTTTTCCCGATTACGCCGTCGCGTTCCGCTCGCTGAATCCGGCTCTGAACGGCGGGGAACTTGAGCGGCTGCGTTCGCGGAAATGCCTTCTCGTTCCCAGCAGGCAAATCTATTTATCAAGCGAAATCGCGGCGCTTTCGCCGAGCTGGAATATACGGCGGTTTACGTCCGGCATTTGCCGCTGCGCCGGCGCCTGAGCTGGTCGGCGCTCGAAAAGCTGCTCGTCAAAGCCGGCGTGCCGCTCCTGCGAAAATACAAGCTTTAATCCGTTCCCGAACCGGAACCAGCCGAAATCGAACCGGGCACGGAAACAAACCACCCCCAAGACCGCTTGTCCCGGGGGTGATCATCCATTGCGCTAACTTTTATTCATTCTCGATCCATTGGAAATGGAAGCTGCCCTTCCGGTCGAGCCGCTCGAACGTATGCGCGCCGAAATAGTCGCGCTGCGCCTGCAGCAGGTTCGCCGGCAGCCGCTCCGTACGGTAGCTGTCATAGTACGCCAAGGCGGCGGCGAATGCCGGTACGGGAATGCCTCTCGTCACGGCGACCGAAATGACGTTTCTCCAGGCGTCCTGATAATCGCTCACGATGCCGCTGAAGTATTCGTCCAGGAGCAGGTTCTGCAGCTCCGGATCGCGGTCGTAGGCGTCCTTGATGTTTTGCAGGAACCTCGCGCGAATGATGCAGCCTCCGCGGAAAATCATCGCGATGTTGCCGTAGTTCAGGTTCCAGCCGTAGGCGTCGGACGCGGCCCGCATTTGTGCGAAGCCTTGCGCGTACGAGGCGATTTTGCTGGCGTACAGCGCTTTGCGGACGGCTTCGATAAAGTCCTGCCGATTTCCTTCGAAGCTCGCCGCCTTCGGTCCGGACAGCTTCTTGCTTGCCGCGACGCGCTCTTCCTTCATCGCGGAGATGAAGCGGGCGAATACGGATTCGGTGATAATGGAGAGCGGAACGCCCAAATCGAGGGCGCTTTGGCTCGTCCATTTTCCGGTTCCCTTTTGCCCCGCCGAGTCCAGGATGACGTCCACCATCGGCTTGCCCGTATCCGGGTCCGTCTTCGAGAAGATGTCCGCCGTGATTTCGATCAGATAGCTGTCGAGCTCGCCCTTGTTCCACTCGGTGAAAATTTCGTGCAGCTCGCTCGTGCTCAGGCCCAGCACATCTTTGAGCAAGTGGTACGCTTCGCCGATCAGCTGCATGTCGCCGTATTCGATGCCGTTGTGCACCATCTTGACGTAGTGCCCGGCGCCGTCTTCGCCGATGTAGGTCGAGCACGGATCGCCGTTCACCTTCGCCGAAATCGCGGTCAAAATCGGCTCGACGAGCTCATACGCGCTCTTCTGTCCGCCCGGCATGATCGCGGGACCGCGCAGCGCTCCCTCTTCGCCGCCGGATACGCCCGCCCCGATGAAGCGGAAGCCTTTCTCCTGCAGCTCTTTGTTGCGTCTTTGCGTATCCGGGAAGTACGCGTTGCCGCCGTCGATCAGGATGTCGCCCGGATCGAGGTAAGGCACGAGCTGGTTGATCGTGTCGTCCGTCGGCTGGCCGGCTTTGACCATGATCAGGATTTTGCGGGGCGTCTCGAGCGCCTGGACGAACTCTTCGACGCTGTACGTGCCGACGAAATTTTTCCCCTTCGCTTCTTCCAGCAGTTCGTTCGTCTTTTCCGGCGAACGGTTGTACACCGCCACGGAGAAGCCTTTGCTTTCGATGTTCAGGGCGAGGTTTTTGCCCATGACGGCAAGCCCTACCACGCCGATTTGCTGCTTGCTCATTGTCTCCCCTGCCTCCTATGCTTGTTTTCTCTGTTAGTTGAACAGCTTCTTATTGAACGGCCTTTTTCCAGTCGGCCGCGAATTTTTCGAGCCCTTGATCCGTAAGCGGGTGCTTCGAGAGCTGTTCGATGACGGAAAACGGAACGGTGGCGATATGCGCGCCGGCGAGCGCTACGCGGGTGACGTGATCCGGGTGGCGAACGGAAGCGGCGATAATTTGCGTATCCAGGTTATGAACGCGGAACAGTTCGGCTACGCGGGCGACGAGCTGCACGCCGTCTTCCGAAATGTCGTCCAGGCGGCCAAGGAACGGCGATACGTACGTAGCGCCGGCGCGGGCGGCCAGCAGCGCCTGGTTGACCGTAAAGATGAGCGTGACGTTCGTCTTGACGCCTTTTTTGGTCAAGTAGCGGCAGGCTTCGAGTCCGGCGAGCGTCATCGGGAGCTTGATCGTGATGTTTTTGTCGTTGTTGTTGATTTTGATCAGTTCGTTCGCTTGCGCGATCATGTCTTCCGCGGTCAGCGCGTCGGGCGTCACTTCGGCGGAAACCGATTCGACCTCCGGCACTTCCTTCAAAATCTCCTCGATGCGGTCCTCGAATTTGACGCCTTCCTTCGCCACCAGCGAAGGATTCGTCGTTACGCCGGACAATACGCCGATTTTGTACGCCTTTTTGATGTCTGCCAGGTTGGCGGAGTCAATAAAAAATTTCATTTTTCATGCCCTCCAATATATGGTTTGATTTTATTATAGCAATTCTTTGGCCAAGCTAACGACGTTGGCGACAGAGAAGCCGAAATATTCCATGACCGCGCCTCCCGGGCCGGATGCGCCGAACGTGTCGATCGACAGCACCTTTCCGCCCGGTCCCGCGTAGCGGTCCCAGCCGAGCGAAATGCCGGCTTCGATGGCGATCCGTTTCGTTGCGGAATCCGGCAGCACGCTTTGCTTGTAGGCTTCGGACTGGCGATCGAACAGCTCGCGGCTCGGCATGGCGACGACGCGTACGGAAACGTTATCCTTCTCGAGCTCCGCCTTGGCGTTCACGGCCAGGGACACTTCCGAGCCGGTCGCGATCAGAATGACGTCCGGTTGCCCGTTCGTTTCCGTCAGCACATAGCCGCCGTTGGCGACCTGGTCGCGGTTCGCTTTCGTTTGTTCGTAAACCGGCAGGTTTTGCCGGCTCAGAATGAGCGCGACCGGACCTTCCTTCTGCGTAAGCGCGTAAGCCCAGGCGCTCGCCGTCTCGTTGGCGTCGGACGGCCGGATGACCGTAAGTCCAGGAATCGTGCGGAGCGCGGCCAAATGCTCGACGGGCTCGTGCGTCGGACCGTCTTCCCCGACGGCGATCGAGTCGTGAGTGAACACGTAGACGACCGGCAGCTTCTGCAGCGCGGCAAGCCGGATCGAAGGCCGCAAGTAGTCGCTGAACACGAAGAACGTACTGACGAACGGGTTGACGCCGCCATGCAGCGCCATGCCGTTGCCGGCCGCGCCCATCGCATGTTCGCGGACGCCGAAGTAGACGTTGCGTCCGGCATAGGATTGGACGGCGAACGTGCTCTCTCCCTTGATGTCGGTCATCGTCGAGTGGGAAAGGTCGGCGCTTCCTCCGAAGATGGAAGGAACGGACTTGACGAAATGATTGATCGCTTCGCCGCTCGCGACGCGGGTCGAAATGCTTTTCGAGGTGTCGAATGTCAGGATGTCGGCCGTTTCGATCTTGACGTCCCCGGCGATCGCCGCCGCGAGTTCCTTGCCCTGCGACGGGTACTTGGCGGAATAGGCGGCGAACAGCTTGTTCCACTCTTCTTCCTTGGCTGCACCCTGCTGCTTCAGGCGGTCGAAATGCGCCCGGACTTCGCTCGGCACGGTGAACTCTTCCTCGTAAGGCCAGCCGTACACTTCCTTGGTCGCTTTGGCTTCCTCTTTGCCGAGCGGATTGCCGTGCACTTTGTTCGTGCCGGCCGCTTTGCTGCCGTATCCGATGATCGTGCGGACTTCGATGATCGTCGGCCGTTCCTTATTTTGCTTCGCGGCCGCGATCGCATTCGAGATCGCCGCGATATCGTTCCCGTCTTCGACCCGCAAGTAATGCCAATTTGCGGATTCGGCCCGTTTTTGCACGTTTTCGCTGAAGCTGAGGTTCAGCTCGCCGTCCAGCGAAATGTCGTTGGAATCGTACAGCACGATCAGCTTGTCGAGCTTCATATGGCCCGCCATCGACATCGCCTCGTAGGAGATGCCCTCCATCAGGCAGCCGTCGCCGACAAGCGCGTACGTATAATGATCGACGACCGGGAAGCCGTCCTGGTTGAATTTCGAAGCGAGATGAGCTTCGGCCATCGCCATCCCGACCGCCATGGCGATCCCCTGCCCCAGCGGACCCGTCGTGGCGTCGACGCCATCCGTATGCCCGTATTCGGGATGTCCCGGCGTGCGGCTGTTCAGCTTGCGGAACTGCTTCAGATCCTCGATCGAAACCTGGTACCCGAACAGGTGGAGAAGGCTGTACAGCAAAGCGGAACCGTGGCCCGCGGACAGAACGAACCGGTCGCGGTTGAACCATTTGGCATTGCCCGGATTGTGCTTCAAATGTTCGGACCAAAGGCTGTAAGCCATCGGGGCCGCGCCCATCGGCAGGCCCGGATGTCCGGAATTGGCGGCGTTGATGGCGTCGATCGACAGCGTGCGGATCGTATCGATCGCGAATTGATCAATGGTTTGCGTGGTAGGCATAGCGTTCTCCTTCGTTCGTTTCGGATTTTGGTTGCGGTTTGTCGTCAAACCACCAGCGGTTGCCGTCTTGGGCGAGAAGCTCGTCGGCCTCGGCGGGGCCGTAGCTGCCCGCTTCGTAAAGGCGAAGCGGCACGAGATTTTCTTCGAAGGCGTCCAGCACCGGTTGAACCCACTGCCACGACAGTTCGACCTCGTCCCAATGCGCGAAGAACGTGGAGTCGCCGTTCAATGCGTCTCCGATCAAGTTCTCGTAGGCTTCGGGAGAGTTCGCCTGGCTCGCGTGAAGGTCGACGTGGATCGGCTTGAACCCGCCGTTCGCCCCCGGCTCCTTCTCGTTGAGCTGCAGCGTAATGCCTTCGTTCGGCCCGATCTCGATGACGAGAAGATTGGGCGAAACGCCGTCTTCTTTTTTCGATCGGGCTTGTTGGACCGGTTCCTTGAACTCGACCACGATTCGCGTCGACTTCTCTTTCATCCGTTTCCCCGTCCGGATATAGAAAGGAACGCCTCGCCAGTCGTTGTTGTCGATTTGCAGCCGCGCGGCGATGAACGTATCGTTCAGGGATGAAGCCGCGATGCCCGGTTCGGACGTGTAGCCGGCGACCGGCTTGCCCGCGATGCTCCCCGCGGCGTATTGTCCGCGAACGAGGTGGGCGGCGACTTCCTCTTTCGGCACGGGGCGGAGCGCCTCCATCACTCTCTTTTTCTTGAAGCGCACCTTCTCGGAGCTGCTGTCGTGCGGAAGGTGAATCGCCGCCATCATGAGCAGCTGCAGCATATGATTTTGAAACATGTCCCGTACGGCGCCCACATGATCGTAATATCCCGCCCGTTCCTCGACGCCGACCGTTTCGTTGGCCGTAATCTGCACGTTTGAAATGTAGCGGTTGGTCCACAGCGCCTGGATGACCGGATTCGCCTGCTGAAGCGATTCGAGCCGCTGAACGACCGGCTTGCCGAGATAGTGGTCGATGCGGTAAATTTCTTCTTCCGCGAACGATTGGCTCAAATTCCGATTCAAATCCCGAGCCGATTGCAAATCGTGGCCGAACGGCTTCTCGATGACGAGACGTTTCCAGCCGCTCGTCGAGCCGAGTCCGCTGCTTTGGATGTTGGCGGCGATCGGTTCGAAAAATTCCGGTCCGACGGACAGATAGAACAAACGGTTTTGCGGCATGCCCAGCTCTTCTTCCCGTTGCTCCACGAGCGCCAGCAGCTTTTTGTAATCTTCTTCGCGGCCGATGTCCAGCACGCAGTACCGGAACGCCCGCAAAAAACGGTTCAGCGTATCGGCGTTGTCCGCTTTGCGGCGGGAAAAACGCTCGAGGGATTGCGCGACGCTCGTTTGGAAAAACTCGTCGGTCCATTCCCTTCTTCCGAGACCGACGACGGAGAACGTTTCCGGCAGCTTGCCGTCGACGAACAAATTATAAAGGGCGGGGTAAATTTTCCGTTTGGCCAAATCCCCGGTCGCCCCGAACAGTACGAAAGTAGTCGGTTCCATCCATCTTCACCTTCCTATCCCGAGATGCTGGTTTTTTTTTGTATTTTCACTATAATACAAATAACAGCCATACAAGTAATTAATATATTTCACAGGAGCTATAGACCACATTTATGGGAAACAACTACGAACTATATAAAGTGTTTTATTGGGCGGCGAAAACGGGAAGCTTGTCCCAGGCGGCCAAAGCGTTGTATTTGACCCAGCCGAGCGTCAGCCACGCGATCAAACAGCTGGAGGAAAGCTTCGGCGTCGCGTTGTTCTACCGCAATTCCAAAGGCGTCGAACTGACGCAGGAAGGCGCCGTCCTGTACTCCTATATCGAGCAGTCGCAAATTCTGATCACGCTCGCCGAGGAAAAAATGGCCGCCCTCAAAAACCTGGAGAGCGGCGAGCTGCGCATCGGCGGAAGCGACTCGTTGTTCAAGCATTATCTGCTTCCATATTTGGAAAGCTTTCACGAAAACCACCCTGGCGTCAAGCTGCATCTGCATCACGGCACGACGCCGGAGGTCATCACCTTCCTGAAAGAAGGCCGGATCGATCTGGGCGTCGTTCGCATGCCGATCATCGACCCTCAGCTCGACGTGAGGGAAAGCTTTCAACTGCAGGATTGCTTCGTCGCGGGGGCCCATTACGCCGAACTGAAGGACACGGTGCTGACGCTCGACATGCTGCTTCAGCATCCGATCATCCTGTTTTCCCGGAACAGCCGCGCCCGGATGACGATCACGGAAATTTTCCAAAGCTACGGGTATTCGATCAAGCCGGAGATCGAGGTCGGAAGCGTCGATTTGTTGATCGAGCTTGCGCGCAGAGGTCTCGGCATCTCTTACGTGACGCGGGAATTCGTGTCGAAGGAACTGGAGGAAGGCTCGCTGTTCGAAGTGAAATTGAACGTGCCGCTGCCTCCCTCCCACGTCGGGATTTTAACGATGCGGAACATGCCGCTCTCCAGCGCGGCAAGAGCTTTTGTCAAATTAGTTCAATGAGGTGCCGAACGCTGACCGAATAAACGCGACCTCTCCGATACGATCCTTCCTCTCGCGATTTGCGCCAAGCCCGCGAACCGATTCCCCGCCTCGTGACAATATAGAGATGAATGGCCATTCGGGAAGGAGAAGCGACTTGGATATTGATGAGTTGATCGAGCTTGTGGAGCTGCACGGCAAGTCGATTTACGGTTTTTGCCGCAAGCTGACGGGAAACAAAGAGGATGCGGACGATTTGTATCAGGAAACCTTTCTTAAGGCTGTGGAGCTGCGTCACAAGATAGATGCATCCCGCAATCCCAAAGCTTTTCTCATTTCGATCGCCATTCGGCTGCACAAAAATCATCGCCGCAAGCTTTCCTGGAGGCAAAAAATCGCCCCCGCTGCCGAGCTTGGCGATGCGGCCGACAAGATCGCTTCGTTCGCGAGCGAAACGACGCCGGAAGATGCCGTGCTGTCGCTTGAACAGCGCGCCATGCTTCAGGACGCCGCTCGCCGGCTGGACGACAAGCTGAAGCTTCCTCTTTACATGTACTACACGGCGGAAATGACCGTCGAGGAGATTTCTTCGGCGCTGAGAATTCCGCCGGGAACGGTAAAGAGCAGGCTGCACAAAGCCCGCAATACCATGAGAGAAGTATTGGAGGTCGATTCCCCGTGAAGGACGCGGATTGGGAACGAATGCTCAGCCAAGCCCTGGCTCCCGCAGCGGAGCCCGAAGAAGAGTTGAATCAAAGCATCATCCGACAATTACAAGAGCGCGGGCGGAGCAAGCCGAATGCCAAGAAAAGGTTATCCGCAGGTCTATTGGCTGCCGTATTGCTGCTCGTCCTGTCCGTTTCCGCTTATGCGGCGACTCGGCTCTTCAGCGCCGGGCAGGTTGCCGAGATGTTTGGCGATCGGCTGCTGGCGGATGCGTTTGAAAGCAAAGACGCTGTTCGGATCGAACGATCCATGGCTTCCGGAGACTACCATTTTACGCTGCACGGTCTCGTAACGGGGGCAGGTCTTTCCGAATTCAAGCATTTGTCGGAGGATCTCTACCCTGACCGGACCTATGCGGTCGTCTCCATAACCCGACAGGACGGCAAACCGATGCCGGATACCGACGATCCCGAATACGGCAAAGATCCGTTCTTCATTTCGCCGTTGGTTAAAGGCCTGAAGCCGTGGGAGGCGAACATCTTCTCGATGAACGGCGGATACAGCGAGGACGTGTTGGATGGCGTCATGTACAGACTTATTTCGTTAGACGAAGTGGAAATGTTCGCAGACAGAGGGGTGTATTTGGCGATCAGCAGCGGCTCCGCGTTTTACAGCAGCGAAGCGTTCCGCTATGACGAAAAAACGGGGGAAATCCACGCCAGAGAAGACTATCCCGGCGCTTCGCTGCTGTTCGAGCTCCCTCTCGATGCGGCAAAAGCGGACCGCGATAAAGCCGACGCTTATTTGGATTCGTTGTCGTCTCCATCGTCTTCGCATGATTCGGGAACTGAGGAAGAGTGGATAAAATGGATGCAAGAGCTGCGGGCCAAAATCCGCGACGGCGAGACGATCGGGCAGACCGTGCCCGGATCCGTAAAAGAAATGACCTACGACGATTCCGGAAAGATCGCGTATGCGTTTGGCGAACGAAGCGTCACGATGTCTCCCGAAGACTTGTTCGAGGAAGGCCAAATCGGATTCTCGGATAGACGGCTTCCCATCAGCGGAGGAATTGACAATACCTATGAGGCGGTGCTGTTTCACAGGGACGAAAACGGCGTGATAACCGGCAGAATCGTGATTTTGGGCGAAGGCTCGATCCCTGAATTTTAATTGACGCTGATTGTCGCGCAACTGATTGCCTTTCCCCCAAAATAGCCGGATCCCTCCATTCATCGTGCTCTAAGTCCGGGGTGCATGGTTGAATGGGAGGGATTCCGGTTATTTTTTTGCGAGATGCCCGGGCAAAAATTCTCTTGCCGCCTTCGGCTTGCGAAGCCTAATACCGGCTTCTCCTGCGGAAAAGCCGTACGACGAAATAAATGACGGCAATCCACAACGCGATGCTGATCAACGAAAGGAACGGAGCGCCGAGCGAAAATCCGGCAAACGGGTTAAACAGCCCGCCCAAAATCGTTCCCAACGCCAACCCGCCGAACAGCCCGCCGAAAAAGCCGCCGAAGCCGGTGCGCGGGGCCGGAGCCGGGGTCGTCCCCGTACGCGGCGGGTTTCGCGTCGCGTTGTCCGGCGTCGTGCGCCTCGGATTTCCGACTCCCGGATTGTAGCCGGTCCGAGGAGAACGGAAACTCCCCCCTCTTCGGTAAGGCTGTATCGTCGAATCGGAAATCGCCGAGTCCGTAAGCTCCGAACCGTGCCGAAGGACATGGGCTTCTCCGTAACCGACGCCTGCGGACAAGCCGGACATCAACGTCATCGCCATCAGCGCCACCAGCAGCTTCCTCATCTGTTCGCGTACACCTCCACCGGTAGCTTGCCCCTTTCGGGACGGAACATTCGGCTTCGATTCCGCAATCCGTAAGAAACGATGCGATCGCGTCTTTGATACACTGGGTTTATAAAAACGTCCAATTCCAGTTGAAAGGGTGTTCGATCATGGGCATTTTGAAGCCTTACATCATTTCGGAGGATGCGAGAGCGCAGGCCGATTTCTATTTGCGCTCGCTCGGCGGCGAGATCGTATCCGTCATTACGCACGGCGAAGCGATGGGAGCGGAAAACGAATTCAGGGACAAAGTGATGCACATGTGCCTGTCCGTTGCCGGCAGCAACTACATTTTCATGGCGGATGCGGTCGAGCCGTTCGCTCATGGGACCGGTCTTTATCTCTCGATCGAATACAAAACGGCGGCCGAAGCCGGCGAAGCGTTCGCAAAGCTGGCGGAAGGCGGCAAAGTGAAATATCCGTTCGAGCTGCAGCCGTTCGGCCTGTACTTAGGCGAGGCTACCGACCGGTACGGCGTGTCGTGGATGATTACCTCCGAGCCGAAAACGGAATAAGCCGATACGGTCCCGGTTCATGGCGGGCTGCGGTGGATATTGTCAATGAAAACCCGTTATTTCGCGATACTTTCTTGCTTTTGCGTAGCTGAGAAAGTTCAAAAAATCCCGAACGCAAGATGCGGCTCGGGATTTTTGGCGCTTTACGCGCCTTTCAATAATGCGGTTTATTTCGCCTGAATATAGCCTTCCGCCTTCAGCAGCTCGGCGATCAGAACCGCGCCGCCGGCCGCGCCGCGCAGCGTATTGTGCGAGAGGCCTACGAATTTGTAATCGTAGATGGAATCCTCGCGCAACCGGCCCGTCGAAACGCCCATGCCGCGCTCGATGTCGCGATCGAGCTTCGTTTGCGGCCGGTTCTCTTCCTCGAAATACGTGATGAACTGCTTCGGGGCGCTGGGCAGCCCCAGCTCCTGCGGCCGTCCTTTGAACTGTCGCCAGCGCGCGAGAATGTCTTCCTTCGAAGGCTTGTTCTCGAACGAAACGAAGACGGCGGCCATGTGCCCGTCCGTGACCGGGACGCGGATGCATTGCGTCGTAATGAGCGGCGAGTTCGCCTTGACGATTTCCCCGCCGTTCACGCTTCCCCAGATGCGCAGCGGCTCCTGTTCGCTTTTCTCTTCTTCGCCGCCGATATACGGGATGACATTGTCCAGCATTTCCGGCCAGTCGGCAAAGTTTTTGCCGGCTCCGGAAATCGCCTGGTACGTCGTGGCGACCACTTTCGTCGGCTTGTAATCGAGCAGCGCGTGAAGGGCCGGCACATAGCTTTGAATGGAGCAGTTCGGCTTGACGGCGATAAAGCCGGTCGAAGTGCCGAGCCGCCTTCTTTGGGCGGCAATGACGTCGAGGTGTCCCGGATTGATTTCCGGAATGACCATCGGCACGTCGGGCGTCCAGCGGTGAGCCGAGTTGTTGGAGACGACGGGCGTCCCGGTTTTGGCGTAGGCTTCCTCGAGCGCCTGAATCTCATTCTTTTTCATATCGACCGCGCAAAAAATAAAATCGACCCCGGAGGCGACCTCCTCCACCTTCGACGCGTCCTGAACGACGATCTTTTTGACGTCTTCCGGGATCGGAGTGCTCAGCTTCCATCTTCCCTGCACGGATTCCTCGTACGTTTTGCCCGCCGAGCCGGCGCTCGCCGCGATCGCCGCCACTTCAAACCAAGGGTGCTGATCGAGGAGCTGGACGAACCGCTGGCCGACCATGCCCGTACCTCCGACAATTCCGACCTTCAATTTTTCCCCCATATGCTATTCCTCCTGAAATCCGGTTTATTTCCCATGTCTTCTTCTATACCGTATGTTACTTGCGCCGCGATTTCCTTGGCAACAATAAAAAAATCCCACCCCCAAGACATTGGTCTCAGGGACGAGATTGGTTTCCCGCGGTACCACCCCAGATTCGCCGATACGTCGCCGCATCGGCCTCTTCGGGTACGGCATAACGTCGCCATGCTTATACCCTAGCTCTGTAACAGGAGCTCCTGTCGCACCATCCCCCGCTCTCGGGTTCCGATGCGCTGCTCGGAGGCTTTCTTCAATAAACGATTCTTTGCTCCTTTTCAGCTGCCGGAGCTCTCTGGGAAAGATTTCGCTTATCTACTCTTCTCTTCATCGCATTTCATATTGCGAATATAATATCAAATAATGACTGCGAGGTAAACCTCATTTCGCCATTTTTTACGGATTATTTCCGCAAAAACAACCGTTTGATCCGCTCCGCGAAATCCTGCAGGTTTCCGTTCGCCGGATCGAGGCGGTAATAGCCGTTTTTCACCGCTTCCAGCACCCAAAGCGGCAGCTTCTTTCCCTCCAGCAGCGGATAGACGTTGTCATATGCCCAAACGAGATGCTCCCATCGCTTGTCGTTTCCGTCCTTGACGTACTCGGATACGTCGAGCACTTTGCCGCGGCCGTCCTGGAGCAGCACGTTTTTCAAGTGGATGTCCCGCGGGTTGAGGCCCTTCTCCCGAACAAACGCTCTCGCCGCTTCGACGTCCTCGATCGCCTGCCGGGGGACCGGCACTCCGTAAAGCAAGCAGTCGTACAGCGTCAATCCGCTTTCGCGGCTGATCGCGACGTAACGCTCTCCCGCCCCGTAAAAGACGGGAAAATACGGGCTGCCGGCCAAGACCCGATACACCTCGATCTCCGCTTGCTTTTTGGGCAAAGCCTCCGCCGCATAGAGCTTGTAGGCAAAGGTCGGCATAGGCTCATAGACGAATACGGCGGCATCGGTTCCCACCCCGATGCACTGCAGGTCGTCGGACTCGCCTTCGATCGTGACCGGATCGTTCTCCCCGTTCTTGAACACTTCCATGCAATCCAGGGCGGTTTCGGCTTGCCTCCATCTCTCTTCGTTCATGAGCCACCTCGTTCGGTTCATTGCCGGATTCAGTACGATCGTACCACACTCCGGCTCAAATTGACACGGGCGGGCCCCATCGAAAAGCTGCCGGAAAACCGGCAGCCGATCGGTATCGTTTATCGGTTCAAATCGCGAATTCCCGGGCTGTGCTCGTTCGGCATTTCCGGCAGCTCCGGCACGGGAAATCCGGCCGGCGGTTCGGTAACCGCCATATTCCCGCCGTTGCGGCTGGGCGTTTCTCCTTGAATCACTTGGGCGATCAGGGTCGGGTCCAACCTGTAGTTGAACTGGACGTTATGGTAGCCGAGGTCGACGAACTTGCGGCATTCGGGATACTTGTTAATATCGTAATTCGGGATCGGGAACACGTTCCCCCACTCGACCCCCAGCGTTTCGAGCGCTTTGGCAAATACGTTCTGATGCGCGTTGTCGCGAACGATGAGAAAACCGAGCGTTTCGCGGAACGTTTTGTTCGTGCTCATCTCGTATATTCTCGTTTTTTGGAGAACTCCGGTCGACTCGAGAATGACGTTGTTCAGCATGTCGGCGATCAAATTTCCGTGACTGTAAACCCAGGATCCGTTCCACGGATACCCGCTGGCGTCGACCGGAAGCGATGCTTGCGCTCCGATGATGAAATGGTGGGGATTGGCGTGCTTGACCGCTTCGTCAAGGGGCGCGCCATCCGTACCCGAAGCGCCCGGCACGGGGTTTCCCGATCCGGTAAGCAGCTGGTTGATCGTATTCTGCACGAGCTCGACATGCGCGATTTCCTCAAGAAACACGCCCCGAAGCAAGTCGCGGAACTTTTTGTCCTTCCCTCTGAAGTTGGAGCTCTGGAAAAAATATTGCATCATCGTCCGCATTTCGCCGAACTGGCCGCCGAGCGTTTCCTGCAGCACTTTGGCCGCGGCCGGATCCGGATGATCGGGAACGATGATGTTGATCAATTCCTCTTTGTAATAGTACATCGTCAACACTCCTCGCGTAGTTGGAAACTGTGTTTACCTTTTCCGAATGACGCTTGGTTATGACGAATTCGGGCAAGTATCATTTTCCACACATAGCGTCGATGAAACTGGGACAAAAAAATGGGGTGAACGGTTCGACGCGCTCGATTCGGCAGCGAAACCCTTCAACGATCAGAAAAACGAGGAGCGAATCAGATGGGGATCTTAAGCGGCAACCCGAAGGACGAGCCGTTGCACTATGGAGAGGCGCACCAAATTTGGCAATTCTCCATGGCGGCGAAAGGGTGCGTTTCGTCTTACCGGGCGCTGAGCTATCATGCCGGCGATAAGGAATTGAAAGAAATTATCGGCGACGCGATCAACCAGGCCGAGCTGGAAGCGAGCGAATGCGACCGTATTTTGACCGCCAACGGCATCGCCCCGAGCCCGGGACTTCCCGACCGGCCGGAGGCGGCGCTGGAAGACATCCCGATCGGCGCCCGGTTTGGCGATATGGAAATCGCCCCGAAGCTCGCCGCGGACACGGCGGCCGGCCTTGTCGCCTGCAGCCAAATCATGGGCATGTCCATCCGCGAGGACGTCGGGGCGCTGTTCGCCAAGTACCACGCCACGAAAGCGGCGCTTGGGTTGAAAATTCTCCGGCTCAGCAAAAAGAAAGGCTGGCTCGTTCCGCCTCCCCTGCAGGTGAAACGGCCCGAAAACGAGCGCGAAGCCGTGCCGAATTAACCCTCAAAGAAAAAACGTCGGCGCAGCTTCGGCTCAAGTCCCGCAAAACGTCCGATAAGGCACGTTCGACGGCTCGGGCGGCGAACCAAACTCCGCCTGTTCGGGAGCGTGCGCGAACGGATCCGCAAGAGCGTCCAGAAGCCGCTGCATGACGCTGTAATCTCCGCGCTCCGCCGCGGCTTCGAGCGCCTCTTCGACCCGGTGGTTGCGCGGAATAACGGCCGGGTTGCTTTCGCGCATCAACCGATGCGCGGCATCCTTCGATTCCGGCTGCCGGCCCAGCCTTTCCCTCCACCGCTCCAGCCACGGGGCGAAATCCGCGTCTTTGCTCAAGGCCGATTTTTCCGTTTGATCGAATGTAAGCGAAAGGAACGTATTCGTGTAGTCGGCCCCGTTTTTTTGCATCATGCCGAGCAAGTCTTCGACAAGGTCTTCGTCTTGCGGCTCCTCGTTAAAAATCCCCAGCTTCGCTCTCATTCCGGCAAGCCAATGGCGCTTAAACGTTTCGAAATAATGCGACAGCGCCTCCTCGGCGATTTTGACGGCTTCGTCCTCGTCGTCGTGCAGCAGCGGAAGGAGCGATTCGGCAAATCTCGCAAGGTTCCATCCGGCGATGCGCGGCTGATTTCCGTACGCATAGCGGCCGTGAACGTCGATCGAGCTGAACACCGTCGCCGGATCGTAAGCATCCATGAAGGCGCAAGGGCCGTAGTCTATCGTTTCGCCGCTGACGGCCATATTGTCGGTGTTCATGACTCCGTGAATAAATCCGACGAGCTGCCATTTGGCAATCAGGTCGGCTTGCCGCCCGATCATCTTGCGCAGCAGGCAAAGATAGCGGTTTTCTCCGGCTTCCTCCGCCTCGTTTTCAACTTCCGGGTAATGCCTCTGAAGCGCATAGTCGGCCAGCGCCCGAAGCTCCGCCGCGGTTCCGAATTGCGCGGCGAATTGAAAGGTGCCCACGCGCAAATGGCTGGCGGCCACCCGGGTCGGGACGGCTCCGGGAAGCTCGGTTTCGCGGTAGACCGGCTCGCCCGTCGTCACCACCGCCAGGCTTCGCGTGGTCGGAATCCCCAGCGCGTGCATCGCTTCGCTGATGATATATTCGCGCAGCATCGGGCCGAGCGCCGCTCTGCCGTCGCCGCCGCGCGAGTACGGCGTTCGCCCGGAGCCCTTGAGCTGGATGTCGAACCGCTCCCCTTGCGGGGCGATCTGTTCGCCCAGCAGCAGGGCGCGGCCGTCCCCCAGCATGTTAAAATGCCCGAACTGATGTCCCGCGTAAGCCTGAGCCAGAGGCATGGCGCCTTCGGGAACCCGGTTGCCGGCATGCACGGCCACGCCTTCATCGCTTTCGAGCGCTTGGGCGTTCAGACCCAGCGACTCGGCCAGCGGCCGGTTCAGAATGGCCAGCTTGGGCGAACGAACGGGATCCGGTGCCTGTCTCGTAAAAAAGAGCTCCGGCAGTCGCGCGTAACTGTTATCGAAGTGCCATCCGGCATCGACCATGGCTTTTTTCTCCTTCATCGTGTCACCTTTTTCCTTCGTTTCATAAAGGCATTGCCCCTTGTAGGGTTTGCCAGCGCATCATTATTATACCCTTCCTCCGGTATAAAGGATGGAAAATGCGGGAAATTAAATCTAAAAAATTCGGATGGATGGCGGAGGGATGAACGCGTTGGATTTTTTCGAAAGTCAGCCGTCGCTCACGAACATGGAATGGGTTTTGAGAGGCATCGTCAGCTTCGTTTTTTTGCTTCTTGTTTCCAAAGCGATGGGGCAGCGTTCCATTTCGCAGCTGCGATTTCTCGATTTCATCATCGCTCTTACCCTAGGCAACATTATCGCCCACCCGCTTTCGGACGAGGAGTTGGAGCTGAAAGGATCGATGATCACAACCGTCGTCCTGATCGTACTCTATGTCGCGGCAACCTGGCTCGGTCTCAAATGGCCGTTGTTCAAGCGGTTTTTGGACCCGTCTCCTCTTACGCTCGTTCAAAACGGGAACATCCGCTTCCGGAACCTGTCCAAGGCGCGAATCTCCGTCGAGTTTTTGTTTTCGGAACTGAGAAAAGAAAAGGCGGAAGACATTCAAAAAGTGTCCCTGGCCGTTTGGGAGCCGGGCGGAACGATATCCGTTTTCAAGGATACGCCGTACCAGCCGGTCACGCCGGCGGATATGAAAGTCCAAACGCAGCCGTTCGAGATCACAAGGCCGATCGTCGTCGACGGGAAAATCGACCTGTCGCTGCTTCGCGAAATCGGGAAAGACGTTCCTTGGCTGCAAACCCAGATCGCTTCTTTTCACGTGCCTTTAAGCCAAATCAAATTGGCCACCGTGACGGGCGACAATAAAATTCGGGTTTTCCGCGACAAGCGGGTTTGAACCGGATCGCGCGAAATGCGTCCGTACAATCACACAAACCTCTTGGTGAATACCCTAAAAGGATTCCGTTTGGAACAATACGTTTAAAGGGTGTGTTTGTGTGGGAAAATTCGTCGGAAAACGAAGTCCGGCCGGATTTCCGAGACGTACGCCGTCCGCCCGAATCGGGCAAAGCTTCGAATACCGCGATCCGAAGTACGGATTCAGCCTCAGGCTTCCCGGCTGGTGGAGGGATTACATTAGCTTAAGAAGGGATACCCGTTTGTCCGACGCCGAATACGCCGTGCATTTTCTTTTCAAATATCAGGGAAAAACGTACGGCGAAGCGCTAAGCTTGCTTGTATTCCGGATGACCCGAAAGCAATGGGTCGAGCTGGGGTATGAGGATTCGCCCTTTTTCTTCCTTGCCGAGCGAAACGGCCGAATTTTTGCCTACACGGTTCCGGGGGAGCTGCCGAGCGAATTTCTCAACGAAACGTTGGACGACTACGATTACGTAAAATACGGAAGACCGATCGGCCTGCTGGTGCGCATGGTCGAGAAGGACGTCCCGAATATCGTCAAAACGCTGCGTTTCGACTCCAAGTAATGCAAGCCGGACCGAACCGGGGAAAGAAAAAAGCTCCCCCATATGGAGAAGCTTCTGGACGCGAACGTCGCGAAACATTCGTTTATTCATAAGGCCGGGCAAACTTGGCGATGAAGCGGTTCGGGTATTCGGACGGAAGCGCGCTCGCCCCGTCGAGCCGGTTCCAGATGTCATCCGGCATCGTCCACCCCGCGGCCCCCATGTTTTCGGCGAACTGTTCCAGCGTGCTGGCGCCGAAAATCGGCGACGTGATCCCTTTTCGCTGAAGCAGCCATCGGAGCGCGACTTGCGCGGGGGTCTTGTCCAATTCCCTGGCAGCCGCTTGAACGGCTTCCAGCACGGCGAAATTGCGTTCGGTCGCCCGCACGCCCCACGAGCTTTCGCCGATTTTGGCCGTCAAGCGCCCCGCTGTCGGCTCTTCCCTCGTATAGCGTCCGGTCAGAAAACCGCCGCCCAGCGGTGCCCAAGGGATGACCCCGACATTTTCTTCGAGGCAGAGCGACATCATTTCCCTGTCCATTTCGCGGCTTACGAGGCTGTACTGCGGCTGAATGGAGACGAACCGGACATAGCGGTTGGCGTCGCTGCAGGCGAGCGATTTCATCAACTGCCAGGCGAAAAAGTTGGAGCAGCCAATATAGCGGACTTTGCCCGCCGTCACCAGGTCGTCGAGAGCGCGAAGCGTCTCTTCGATCGGCGTCAAATGATCCCACACGTGAACCTGATACAAATCTATGTAATCCGTTTGAAGGCGCCGCAGGCTTTCTTCGACGCTCTGCAGGATGTGCTTGCGCGAGACTCCGCCCCCGTTCGGATGGTCCGCCGTCACCATGCGGACTTTCGTTGCCAGCACGATTTCCGAGCGCATGTCTTTAATCGCCTTGCCCACGATCTCCTCCGAGCGTCCGGCCACGTACACGTTCGCCGTATCCAGAAAATTGCCGCCCTGATCCTTGAACTGATGAATCATCCGAATCGAATCGCTTTCGCTCGTCGTATTTCCGAACGTCATCGTCCCGAGGCAAAGCTCCGACACGGCCAAGCCGCTTCGTCCAAGCATTTTGATTTTCATCGTGGTAACCCTCCTTAGGTTTCGAGTGCCGCTTCTATTGTCGCACGTTCGTTGCCGTACGTCCAATGCCGGCAAATCGAAAAGCGGCGCAGGCGGCGCGAAACGTTTTTAACCCGGCGGCCCAAGGCCATACTGAAAATAAATCGATTCCTAAGGAAGGTTGCCGTGATTCGAACCTTTGCCGTTTTTTCCGACGAACGATCCGAAGCCGGATTGCCGCTCGCGGATTTGCGCCGCCCCGACATTTCATGGTATTGGGTCGACTTCAACGCGCCGACGGAAGAAGAGGCCCTGGAGCTGGAGCGATTTTTCCGCTTTCATCCGCTCGCGATCGAGGATTGTTATCACATCCTCCAAAGGCCGAAGCTGGATCACTACGACGACGTTCATTTTTTCGTCCTGCACGCCCTCGAAGAACCGAAATTAAAGGCACAGGAAGTCGACATGTTCGTTGGCGAAAACTTTCTCGTTACGTTCCATATGAAAACGCACGTCGAGGCTGATCTTGCCTGGCAGCGGATGACCGAGCAGCGCGACTTGCAGCCGAAGGGCCCGATTTACGCGATGTATCTGTTGATCGACAAGCTGGTCGACCAGTATTTTCCCGCCGTCCATCATATCGAGGACGATCTCCTGGAGATCGAGACTAACGGCAGCGCACGGAATATTCAGAGGCTGATGAACGACGTTTTCGAAATCCGGGCCAAGCTGCTGAAACTGCGCCGCACGATCGTGCCGATGCGCGATCTGCTGTACCGGATCATCAATTCCGACCGGATTCCCGGCCTCAAGGAACAGCAAGCGTACTTTGCCGATATTTACGATCACCTGCTGAAGCTTTCCGAGATGATCGAGTCGAACCGCGACATGACTGCCGACATGCGGGACAGCTACCTGTCGGTCAATTCGAACCGGATGAATACGATCATGAAGACGCTGACGGTCATTACGACGATCTTCATGCCGCTGACGTTCATCGCCGGCATTTACGGCATGAATTTCGACTTCATGCCCGAATTGAGGTGGCGCTGGGGCTACTTCGCCATCCTGGCCGTCATGTTCGGGATCGGCTTCGGGATGTACGGCTGGTTCCGCCGGAAAAAATGGTTCGATTAAGCTCGTCTATCTCGCAGCGCGTCAGCCTTTGCCGTTCCATGCTTCCTCCAGCAGCTCTCCGTTTATGCCGGCGGCAGCCAGCATCCCCATCGAGGCGGCCATAATGGCCTGATACAGCTCCGTTGCCGCGTCGCCGGCGCTGTAGACGCCCGGCACGCTCGTTTTGCCGAAGCCGTCGACGACGACGCTGCCCGTTTCCGTCACGTCGCAGCCGAGCGCTCGCGGCAGGTCCGATCCGGCGGCCAGCTTCGGCGCGAAGAAAATGCCGGCGCACGGAACCGCCGAGCCGTCCTCCAGAACGACCTGTCGCACGAAGCCGTCGACCGATTCGATCCTCCGGATCGGCGAGTCGAATACGGCGACATCGTGCCGCTTCAGCTCCTCGCGCTGCTCCTCCGTCAGTTCGTCGGGCCCGTTCGTGCAAAGCGTTCGGCTGCTCGTCCATCCGGTTATCGTTTTGGCAAAATGCATGGCCCCGGCTCCCTTGGCAATGAAGACGAGCGGTTTATCCCGCAGTTCCCAGCCGTCGCAGTAAGGGCAAACGAAGGCGCTTTTGCCGTAGATGTCGGAAAGCCCTTCAATGTCCAAAGGCAAATCCTTCTTTCCTGTCGCGAACAGCAGCTTTTTGCTTTCGATCGTCGCCCCTCCGGCAGTCGCGATGCGAAAGCGGCCGTTTGTTCCCGTCACTTCGACTGCCGCGTCATCCATGAATCGCACGGACGGATAAGCGGCGATCTGCTCTCTCGCAATCCGCCGAAACTCGGCCGGCCGGGTGCCGTCCCGGGTAAGAAAACCGTGGATTTCGCCCGTTACCCGGTTTCTCGGTCGTCCTTCGTCCAAAACCAGAACGTTTTTCCTCGCTCTGCCCAGCACGAGCGCCGCGCTTAATCCGGCGGGTCCGCCGCCGATAATCGCCGTATCGAACATGGTTTCCATTTTAATCATCCTCCTGGATCTTTAATGTCCATAATTAGCGCGCAAGAAGGTCACGCCTTCTTGTTTGCCGCGTGAACGAAATGGGGGGCCGCCGAATCGAGCACCCATTGAATGGTGTGGCGCCGCAAATATTCGTTCATTTCCCGCTCCGCCCCGTTCATAACCTTCTTGACGAGACAGCCCTCGCCGAACGGCTTGTCCGGAATGCCGGCTTCCGCCGCTTCGGCATCGTCCTCGACATCCGCCGGATGGCGATGCGCATGCGCGTTCAGGCATTCGAACAGCTGCTGCCGGCCTTCGATCACTTGAACGACCTCGAGAAAGGTTATTCGGTCCGCGGCCTTCGCCAGCTCATAGCCTCCGCTCGCCCCCGTCACGGCACGCACGATCCCGTCCTGCCGCAGCTTGGACATGATTTTGGACAGGTAGCTTTCCGAGACGTCGAGAGCTGCCGCCAATTCCTTGATCCCCACATTGCGGCCGCGTTCCGCATAGGCCAAATAAATCAGGGCGTGCAGCGCGTAGCCCGTGCTTTTGGAAAATTGCATGCGTAAAGCCCCCTCATTCCACCATGACGACATTCAGCGCTATTATGGACTAACATTGTCCATTATACACCTGAACATCAACCTCCGCAATCGAAGCCGCCGCGGGCAAACCGCGGGTCGTTAATGTTCCTGGATCGCGTTCAAAAAGCTTCCGACGCTCGTTGTTCTCGCCGCGGTCGAACTGTAGAGAAACAGCACGTCGGTGATTTCCCGTTCCTTCGCGAAGTCGTTCAAATTTCCCTTGAACGTTCGGGGATCGATATAATAAACGGTTTCGAAATGCGGGAGCAAAAACGGGATGAACGCGTTGGCGTACGAGTCTTTGACGACAACGATCCGCTTGCCGTTCCGGTTGCCGGTTTCGATTTTCCCCCAAGGGAAATCTCCTCCGAGAAAAACCGCATAAAAGCCGGCCTCCTCGCCGGCATACTTGGGATCGACGACCCGGCGGTCCAGCGGCTGATCCTTCGTCGAATAAGCGGTATAAACGTATTCCCGCAACGGCGCGTAATAGGAGATCGCATCCGGGTTCGCCTTCAATTTCTCGCTGGACGTCGCCTTGAAGTCGCTGCCCAGAAAGCCTTCGATCACTCCCGCCGCATACTCTTCGAGAGCGACCGGCTCGTCATCGATCGCCTGCATAAACCGATCATAGGCGTAATAAGCGCCCAAAGCCGTCCAGTGATGGTCCGTGCGAAAATACAAATAATCGTCGCGATGCTTCTCCAAAGCGCCGTATGCGTCTATTCGGACAATGCCCGGATCCAGCATCCCGTCGACGCGGGCAAACGCGGCTTTCTGCGAATCGGACATTTCCCTGTATTTACGGCTCTCTACGAATTCCGCGGACGTAGGGGCAAGCAGACAGTAAACGTTGACGCCGGGATCGGCGGCAGCCTTGAAGCGGTTAAGCGCATCCGCGAACAGCTCCGCTGCGGCTGCGGAATAAGTAAACAAATGCACGGACCGATCGTCCAAAATCAAATAGCGAACCGAATCGACGACGACGATTTCGCCATCGCCTTCCCCGGCCGCTTCGCTTCCGCCGCTTTGTTCGTTCCGGTCTCCTTCTCCCGAATCGGTCCCGAACAAACCGGCGAGTCCGATCCCGGCAACGGCGAACAAGAATAGAGTAAGGACGAACAAGCCTCTATGCTTCATCATGCCCCTTCTTTCGGCGCAAATTCAAAACTATTAAAACATAGTATTCTCCAATTCTTTTGCGAATATGCCTTTCTATAAGTGATTGATAATATTATGAATTGATTATATAATGAAAGGCGAATATCTTCTTTCAAAACCGAAAAAGGAGGGAACCCGTTGGAAAATGCCGTTCGACCCTCGATTGAGGATATGGCCGACACGCTCAAGCTTCTCGCCGATAAAACCCGGCTGACGATCGTCGCCCTGCTGAAGGAGCGGGAAATGTGCGTTTGCGATATCGTCGACTTTTTGCAAACGACCCAGCCCAACGTCAGCCAGCACCTGAAGAAACTCAAGACCGGCGGAATCGTGAGCGAAACCCGGCGGAGCCAGTGGATTTATTATTCCTTGAACGCGGACGGAAAACCTTATCTACACGATCTCATCAAGCAGCTCCCGTCTTTGAAAATCCCGAATCCCGGATCCAATAACTGCTGTTAAGCCGGAGGAATCATGCTTATTGTCGCGATTGCAATTTTTCTCGTCACGCTCGTTTTTGTCATTTGGCAGCCGAAAGGTTTAAGCATCGGTTGGTCCGCCTCCGTCGGCGCCGTCATCGCCCTGCTGTTCGGCGTCGTTACCTTCGACGACGTTTGGGACGTGACCCGAATCGTCTGGAACGCGACGCTGGCGTTCGTCGCCATCATCCTGATCTCGCTCGTTTTGGACGAAATCGGATTTTTCGAATGGGCGGCGCTCCATATGGCGCGGTTCGCCCGAGGCAACGGGAATTTGATGTTCGTTTACGTCATTCTGCTCGGTGCGCTCGTTGCCGTCTTTTTCGCGAATGACGGCGCCGCCCTCATTTTGACGCCGATCGTCCTGGCGATGGTCCGGGCGCTGAAATTCGACGACAAAATGATTCTGCCTTTCATTATGGCCGGCGGCTTTATTTCGGACACCGCTTCCCTGCCGCTTGTCGTCAGCAATCTCGTCAACATCGTCTCCGCGGACTTTTTCGGCGTCGGGTTTGCGGAATATGCGAGCCGGATGATCGTTCCCGCCTTGTTCTCGATCGGCGCAAGTCTTGCCGTCCTGTTTCTCTTTTACCGGAAGAGCATTCCGAAGCGATACGACCTTTCGCAAGTAAAGCCGCCCAAAGACGCCATCAAGGACGTTCGCCTCTTCCGTATCTCCTGGATCGTGCTCGCCGTGCTGCTTGCCGGCTATATGGCCAGCGAATTCATTCGCGTGCCGGTCTCTTTCGTCGCAGGCGCCGCAGCGATCGTCTTTCTTTTTCTGGCAAGGCGAAGCCGGGAAATTCAGGCGTGGAAGCTGGTAAAAGGCGCTCCCTGGGCAATTGTCGTTTTTTCGATCGGGATGTATGTCGTCGTCTACGGACTGCGCAACGTCGGACTTACCGACGAGCTCGGCAAAGCGTTCGCCTGGGCCGGCGAGCAAGGCTTGTTTGCCGGCACGCTCGGGGCCGGGGCCATTGCCGCCGCGCTCTCTTCGGTCATGAACAACCTCCCGACGGTCATGATCAATGCTTTGGCCATCGAAGGCGCCGGCGCTTCGGGCACGCTCCGGGAAGCTTTTGTTTACGCCAATGTCATCGGCTCCGACCTTGGGCCGAAAATGACGCCGATCGGCTCGCTCGCGACGCTGCTCTGGCTGCACGTTCTCTCCAAAAAGGGCATCAAAATCACGTGGGGAGCCTATTTCAGGACAGGCATCCTGCTCACCGTTCCGGTCTTGTTCGTTACGTTAACCGGTCTTTATGTATGGCTTCGCCTCATCGGCTAAATCATCGGCGGACGAACCGCCAAAAGGAGCAAACCGCATGGAAACCAAACCGCTTGTTTATTTTTTGTGCACGGGCAATTCATGCCGCAGCCAGATGGCCGACGGATTTTTAAAAGCGCTTGGCGGCGGCCGTTACGAGGTCAGAAGCGCCGGCCTGGAAGCCCACGGGCTGAATCCCCGGGCCGTTCGGGCGATGAAGGAAGCCGGCATCGACATCAGCGGCCATACGTCGGACGTCATCGACCCGGATCTGCTCAATCGCGCGGCTTACGTCATTACCCTGTGCGGGCATGCCGACGAGCACTGCCCCGCCATCGCGAATCCGAACGCGATCAAATGGCATTGGGGATTCGACGATCCGGCGAAGGCGACCGGAACCGAAGATGAGATCATGGCGCAATTCCGCGGCGTTCGCGACGCGATTCGAGCGCGGATCGACTCTTTTCTTCAAGAAGGAAAATAATCCGAACAAGCAAAAGCCGCCGAGCCATTTCGGCGGCTTTCGATCGTTCGACGGTTATTCGGAGCGTCCCGTGACTGCCCGGACGAACTTTTCCAGAGCGTCGACATCCGTTATGTTGCCGTTGCAAGCGCTGGAGTTCACGCACAAATAGTTGCCGATCGCCTTGAAGTAATCCGGCGACGCGTTGGCCGGCTTCGCTTTGGCGATCGCCGTGAACAGGGCAACCTCTTCCTGGCGGTTGCACAAAAAGCAGGTTCCTTTTTTATGCGTGGGGGTCAATTTCCCTTCGATGCCGACAAGCTGTCCGTCAAGGCGGTAAACGAGGTAAAGCTTGTTCGACGAAATGTCGGTCCATCCCAAATAAGTGAGATAACGTTCGTCGACGGCTTCCCTGTCGGGGAGCTTCAGTTTTTTCGCTTTCGGGAACAGCTTGCGGAGCTGCGCGTCCGTCATTTGGTCGAACGGTTCGCGATAAGGCTCCAGCGAGCGCAAATAAGACTGCACGTCCTCCGACGTATAAACGTCCGCAACCTTCCCCAACGTTTGTTCTTGCGACGGCTCGAGCGCGTCCGGGAACGCCTCCTGAATTTTGTACATCACGTTGTTTCGCACCGACTCCACCACTTTCGGATCGGATACGGTGCTGCACGTTCGCTGCAGATGAACGGCCTGCTTCTTGATCAAGTTATATTGATGGTTTCTAATAAATGGTTGGCACATGCTTTACAGCCCCTTATTTTTAGTAGTGGAAATAAAATAAGGCGTGCAAAGCCGATTATTAGAAACGATAAAAAGCGGTATCGGGCGATGAAAGGAATGTTCAAGTCCGCCCCATGCAAAGTATCGCCCCTAAGTTCAGGCTTTGCACGAGTCGTTGCCGATTCCGGCAAAATGTTTTGCCATCCGTACCGACCTCCCTTGTTTGCCCATTATAAGGCAATCTCCGGTTTCGTCGCAATACCCCGAATAACGAAAGAGGACCCGACGCCGGGCCCTCTTTCGTTCAGCGGACGATCAGGCTTGTTTTTGCGGTACCGCTTCGCCCGCTTCTCCGCGCTCCCCTTTGAACCGGAGGAACAGCAAGAGACCGGTCAACAACACGACGATTCCGGAGCCGAAAAACCAAAGCTGCACGCCGTACCGGTCGACGATCGGTCCCGCGACCAGCAGCCCGACCGGCGAGGAGAGCAGCGTTACGCTGGTCACGAAGGAGAGCACGCGCCCGAGCATCTCCGGTTCGAACGCACGCTGGATCATCGCCATATAAGGACCGTTGAAAAACGGAGCCGCCGCCCCCATTAAAAACGAAAGCGCGAGGAAAACGAAAAATCCGTCCTTGCCGAGGACGCCGCCGAAAACGCACGTCAGGCCGATGGCAGCCAAACTCAGGCTCATATAGGTGCTGTCTTTCCATTTGGAAGCGGCGATGGACAGCAAGGCGCCGCCGAGAATCATCCCGATGCCGAACGCGGCTTCGACGATGCTCGCGCTGTATCCCCCGCGCTCGAAGTGCGACAACGTCATGAAAGGAAACAAAGTCGCAAGCGGCATGAACACGATGCCGAACACGGCGGTTATGACCGTAACGAACACGATCGGCTTCGCTTGCGCGAACGCCCTCCAACCGAGTTTGAACTCGTTCAGAAAGGACGGCGACGGTCCGGCTTCCGGTTTGGGCTGCCGAATTTGGACGAATAACAGCATCATATTCGCGATCAACGCGCCGAGGACGTCGAGAAACAATACGGCTCCTAGGGAAGTGGCCGAATAGACCGCGATTCCGAGCGCAGGGCCGATCACATTGGAAAAGGAGAATACCATTTGATGCCAGCCCGCCACCCGCGTCAGCTGTTCTTCGGGCGCGATGAGCGGAATGGCCGCTTGAAACGCGGGCGCGTGAAAGGCGGAAGCGGCGGAGCGGATCATAAGAATCGCATAAACGAATCCGACGCCCGGTTCGCCGAAATAGAAATAGAGGCCCAAAATCAAACTGAAAAGCGCAATGACGCCGTCGGCGGTCATCATCGTCCGTTTGCGGTTCCACCGGTCGAGCCAGACGCCGATAAAAGGGCCCAGCAGCGCCTGCGGCAAAAAGCCGGCCAGCCCGGCCATCATCAGAACTGCGGCCGAACCGGTCGTTTCCGTCAAATGCCAAATCATCGAAAATTGAACCATGGACGAGGTCAAAATCGAGAAGATTTGACCGCTGAAAATGAACGCGAACTTTTTTTTCCATTGAAGGTGCATGATATCGTCTCCTCATTCGTTTGGTTGTCAGTACACGCGAAAGCGCAATCCAAATGAACCCGTCCCCAATTTCCAAAAATTGGGCGAGTTTCACAAGTCGCTCGTCGCTTTACCGCAACCGCATCGAATGCGTCAACGATTACACCTCCTTAAATTCATAAATAGCCTCTCGGAATTAAAAACTCCGCACCGGCTTTGGCCCTTTGGCCAAGGTCTTTTATTGTTTCACCCCCAAAACAGGAGTGCGAACAAACATTCCTCTTGACATTTTCGAAACACCCCAATAATCGCCGAGAAGGCATTTTCTGCCTATCTCTTGAGAAATTGGGTGATCGTTTTGAAAGTTGTTTCTCGTTCTCACCAGGACTACTTGACTTTCGTAAGCAACCAACTTCGAAAGGAGTACGGCACACCGGAAGCGCTACTGTTTTTGCAGCACTTTTACAACGACCTGATCTTCTGGATCACGGCCATCGATCTGTCCGCCACCGCTTCCTTGATGCGTTCGGCTTACTCCTCCAATCCGAAAGGACGCAAGCCTCACGATCCCGCCGACATGCTCCGCTGCTTGCTCCTTATGACCAAGCTCGGGCTGAGCGTCGATGACGGAGTCGTCGCGCTGCGAACGACGCCGGTCTATGCCATTCTCTGCGGCTTTAAACCTGGTGAGACGCCGGGTGTCGGAACGTTCTACGACTTTTTCCCCCGGCTTTGGCGGGCATCCACTCCGCATAAGACCGGGCGCGTCAAACGCCGCTTGAAGAAGCCGCGGAAGAAGGGCAAAAAGAACGAAAAGCAAGAGCCCAAAAACCCCAAGATTACGGAGAAACTCGTCTCCCGCATCCTGCGCGAGGGCAAAATCCACTACGCCCCCAAGGAGCACGACCTGCTGCAACAGTTGTTCCAATCCCTGTTTGTCCTGCCTTCTGCGGCAAAAGGATTGCTTGGCGATACGAGCGCTTTCCGCGTCATCGGCGACGGATCTCCGGTTGAAACCGGCGCGCGTTCGTACGGCAAGTTCCTTTGCGATTGCCGCAAGTCGGGCAACTGGAAATGCTCCTGCAAACGGCAATTTTCCGATCCGGATGCCGATTGGGGCTGGGACAGCTATCGCGAGAAATATTACTACGGGCGTACGCTCTACATGTTCACCGCAGCCGACAGTCCTTACAATTTGCCCGTGTACCCGCGATTGTTTCGCGCCAGCCAACATGACTCGGTGTCATGGATCTGCGGCTACCGCGAGCTGCGTCACTGGTACTCGGACTGGAAGGTGGGAGAGGCGCTCCTGGATTCCGCCCACGACGCCCTCCCGATCTATACCATTCTGGTACATGATGATGTTTCCGCCACCATCGACCTGAATCACATTCGTTTCGGGCATACGGTATACAATGACATGAAATTTGGCTCCGATCCCGTTCCTGCCAGCCCCATTGGACGCATGATAGTCTGCTGGGTCCAGTGTTCGTGCCGACCGCGCCTCAACTGGCGCTGTCCCGCCAAAGTCGGCAAATGGGAATGCCCGACTCCCTGCTCGCCTTCCGATTATGGAAGAACCTTCTACACATCCACCGCGGATAACCCGCGCCTTTTTCCGCGCATCCGCCGCGACAGCAAGGAATGGAGAAAGCGTTATGCGCTGCGAACCGGCGTCGAACGCTGCATCAAGCGCCAGAAAGTCGATTACAGGCTGGAAGCTTCGCGCGGGCGCAGTTCCCGCCACTGGAACATTCGCGTGTACTTGATCGCCATGTGCCAGCATGCCGACGCGTGGCTGGAAGAAGCGAAGAAGCAGAAGCAGATCGCGTCTGTTGAACAATGGCTCAAAGAATTAACAGCCGCTTGATGCAAATTGGTTTGCATAGCATTTTTTAAAAAATGCCCTTTTGAGGGTTCTTTGGCATGCACATTCTTGAAATCAGCTTTCATACCTGCCATTTCATCGACATATCCGCCTCATTCACCCCTCATTCGGACTCAGAACCCTGCTTTATTTCCGAGCCTCTATTCATAAGCCATTATAACATAATTAAGCGAACGCGATATCCCCCAATAAAATCGCCTCTACGACCTCTCCGGCCGCGACTCCCGTTTTCGTCGGCGGGATGACGATCAGGCAATCGGCTTCCTTGAGCGATAGCATGGCGCTTGATTTATCCGGACCGACCGGTTCGACGTAATGAATTCCGTTTCGGCTGTACCAGCGGCCGCGGACGTAACGGGTGTAGCCGTTCGCTTTCATATAATCGGCGGCAAGAACCGCGGTAAAGGTCCGGCACGCTTCCGCCTTGCCGCCCTGCATGCCGGCCAGGACGGGACGGACGAACAGTTCGAACCCGACAAAGCAGGCGGAAGGGTTACCGGAAAGCCCGATCAGGAACTTGTCGCCCCATACGCCCGCACTGGTCGGACTGCCCGGCCTCATCGCGATTTTCGTAAAAAGGGTCGTTCCTTTCCATTTCAGAAAAAAATCCGCCATCCGATCGTAATCGCCGACGGAAACGCCGCCCGTCGTCACGATGAGATCGGCGTCCGAATGCAGCAACTCGCCGATCGTCCGTTCCGCCAGCGCGGAATCGTCGGGAATGGAGCCGGCGAGGCGAGGCTGCCCGCCGGCCGCGGCAATTTGCGCGGCGAGCATGTAGGCGTTGCTGTTCCGGATTTTTCCCGGCTGCAACGGCTCCTCGACGCGAAGCAATTCCGTTCCGGTCGAAACGACCGTCACGATCGGCTTGCGGAACACCTCCACCCGGGCGCAACCCAGCGCGGCCAAAATCGCCGCCTGCCCCGCTCCGATAACGGCGCCCGCTTCCAGCACCGGCGTGTCCGCGGCCGCCTCCTCGCCGATCGGGGTTATATTGGCTCCTTGCGCGATCGGCTTCCTTATGCGGACGACGGTCCGGCCCGCCCTTTCGATTTCCTCCGCCATTTCGAACATGATGACGGCGTCGGCGCCGTCCGGCACGATGCCGCCGGTCATGATGCGCGCTGCCGTGCCCGCCGCGATCGGACGGATCGGTTCTTGCCCGGCAGGGAGTCGTTCGACGACTTCCAACTCGACGGGCCGCCGCGGAGAAGCGTCCGCGACGTCCGCGAACCGAACGGCAAAGCCGTCCATGCCGGAACGCCGAAAATGAGGAAGCGGCTCGCTCGTCTTCACCGGTTCGGCGAGCCTTCGTCCGACGGCTTCCAGCAGTCCGACCCGCTCGGACGGAAGAAGACGAACCCGCCGCGTCAGCGCATCCCTTGCCTCCTCCACGGTCAACGTCTTTCGCTGGAATTTGGCGTTTTGGCGATTCCCTGACGTTTCCAATGCGCGTCCCCTTCCTCCGCTTGTTTTTCCTTTGCCATCGCGTCGACAGCGCCTTCTGCCGCTTGACGATTCCCCGTCACTCCGAATGCGAATCCCCTTAATGATACGCGCTCGGCTCCCGTAACGTTGCACTATCCCGCAACGGCGAGCATGCGCCCATATACCCAAATTCTAGATTTAGACAAAATTTGAGTGCCCGGCCATCCGCAATCTATTAAAATGTGATCATGCGGAATTCCCATCTAGGTTAGGAGAAATGCATCATGAACGAACGTCATGTGTCGATTTTGGGGACGGGCAAGTATTTGCCGCAAACCTGCGTAACTTCGGAAGAAATGGACGCGAGACTCGGCGTGAAGCCGGGCTGGACGCTTAAAAAAACGAACGTGGCGAAGCGTTATTTCGCCGGGGAGGAAACGGCGTCCCGAATGGGCGCAAAGGCGGCGGCCGCCGCCTTGGAAGCGGCAGGTCTGTCGTTTCGGGATATCGATTGCCTCGTCTGCACGAGCGGGACGTCCGAACAGCCGATCCCCTGCACGGCGGCGCTGATCCAATACGAGATGGGCCATGGCCGGTCGGGAACGCCAGCCTTCGATATCAACTCCACTTGCCTCAGCTTTGTCGCGGGGCTGGACGTCGTTTCGTATATGATCGAAGCCGGCCGCTACCGCAACGTGCTGCTCGTTTCGAGCGAGATTTCCTCCGCCGGGCTGAATTGGGACCAGAAGGAAAGCGCCGCGCTGTTCGGCGACGGGGCGGTTGCCGTCGTCGTCGGCCGCGCCGCGGAAGGCGGAACGTCGCGCATCGTCCATGCCGCGATGGAAACTTACGCCGACGGCGCGCGCCTCTCGGAAATCCGCGGCGGCGGCTCGAGGCTTCATGCGCTCAAGCAAGCCGATGCCTCCGCCGGCGATTACTTGTTTGATATGGACGGACCCGCCATCTTCCGGATGACGTCGAAGCTGATGCCGCCGTTTGTCGAGCGGTTCATGGCGGCGGCCGGCACCCGCCTGCAGGACATGAAGCTCATCGTTCCCCACCAGGGCAGCGCGATGGCGGTCCGGCTGCTGAGCCGCAAGCTCGGCATAGCCGACGAACAGCTGATGTCGATCACGGCGGAACACGGGAATACGATCGCCGCCTCCATTCCGATGGGGCTGCACGAAGCGATTGCGCAAAAGCGGATCCGGCGGGGCGACCGGGTGCTGCTGCTGGGCACGTCGGCCGGGCTGTCGCTGGGAGGAATGATTCTTGATTATTGACGGGACGAACACGCGCCGCCTGAACGTGCTCATTACCGGCGGCCGCGCGCCCGTCGCGCTGGAATGGGCGAGACGCTTCGCCGCTTGCGGGCATCGGGTGTTCGCCGCGGAAAGCGTCGATCGCTATCTGTGCCGCGTTTCCCGTTCGGTCGTCCGCAGCTATCGCGTGCCGAAGCCCAACGAAGACGAGGCGGGCTATCGGGAAGCGATCCGGTCGATCGTCAAGCGCGAAAGCATCGACCTTGCGGTCCCGACCTGCGAGGAAATTTTTCACCTGGCCAAATTCAAAACGGACCTCGAATCGGAGACGGGCTGCGCCGTTTTTTGCGAACCGATCGAAACGCTCGACCGTCTGCACAACAAGCGATCGTTCATCGAGCTCGCCGCCAGTCGCGGGGCGCAAGTCCCGTTCACCCGGCCGGTCGAATCGGACGAGCTGTTGGAGACGCTCGCGCAGGAGGAACGTTTCGGCTCCAAGCTCGTGCTCAAACCCGTCTATTCCCGATTCGGCGCCAACGTGCACATCGTCGAGCGTGCCAGGCTGAAGAGCCTGCTCCGAAACGCCGACCTTCGGCGGCTTATCGAGCCGTCGGCGTCATGGATAGCGCAGCAATATTTGGAAGGAGCTCCGCTATGCTCATACTCGGTCGCCCGCGCGGGGGTCGTGACCGCCCACGCTTCCTACGTTCCGGTCTATGCGGCGGGCCGCGGGGCCGGGATTTTTTTCAAAGCGGTCGAGGACGCCGACTTGCGCGAATGGGTGGCCCGCTTTGTCCGGGCGGAAAGCTTTACCGGGCAAATTTCGTTCGATTTCATTCGGACGCAGGACGGGACGCTATATCCGATCGAATGCAACCCGCGGGCGACGAGCGGCGTGCACCTGCTTCCGCGCGACGGCAGGCTTGTCGACGCGATCGCCGGGCCGGCCGGCGCGGGCGAAGCGCCGCTGCTCCCCGAACCGGACCGCACCTCGATGCTGGCGCTGGCCATGCTGCTGTTCGGAACGAAAGAGCTGCTCGCGCCGCGAAGATGGAAAGCTTGGACGGCGTCCTTCTTCGGCAGCCGGGATATCGTCTTCCGGCGCGACGATCCCGGGCCATTCTTCGAGCAGTTCCGCATCCTGCTGGAGACGGGTAAGACGGCCGCCGCGCGCAAGATTTCCCTATTGGAGGCTTCCACTATCGACATGGAATGGAACGGTGAACGATGAAGCGTGCTTTGATTACGGGAGCCACCGGGTTTCTCGGAAGGCGGCTTGCCGCCGCGCTGCTGGACCGGGGCTGGGAAGTTTCCGGCTTTGGACGAAACGAAGCGGTCGGCGCGGAGCTTGCGCAAGCGGGCGTGCGCTTCATCCGCGGAGATCTTGCCGATCCCCGGCAAGTCGCGGACGCATGCGCCGGCCGGCAAATCGTTTTTCATTGCGGAGCGCTCTCCTCCCCGTGGGGAGCGTATCGGGACTTTTACGCCGGCAATGTGGAAGGAACGCGAAACGTCGCGGCCGCCTGCCTCGCGCATCGGGTCGAACGGCTCGTTCACGTTTCCACGCCGAGCCTGTATTTCGATTATCGGGACCGCCTGAACATTCCCGAAAGCTCGCCCTTGCCTTCAAGGCCGGCCAATTGCTACGCCGCGACAAAACGGATGGCCGAGCAAATCGTTAACGAGGCGTTCGCGAGCGGCTTGCCGTCCGTCATCGTCAGGCCCCGGGCCATCTTCGGCCCGGGCGACCGGACGCTGCTGCCCAGGTTCATTCGCGCGAACGAGCAGGGCGGAATCCCGCTGTTCCGCGGCGGCAACATTCGGATGGACCTCACGTACGTCGACAACGTCGTGCACGCGCTGCTGCTTTGCGCGAGCGCGCCGGAGTCGGCGCTCGGGGCCGCCTATAACATCACGAATCGGGAGCCCGCGCTGTTTATCGACGTCTTGCGGCGGTTATTCGAGGCCCTCGGCAAGCCGCTTCGGCTAAGACCGTTGCCCTATCCCGTCGCATACGGACTGGCCGGCTTTCTGGAATGGAAGACCCGGCTTCTGCGGTCCGGCGCCGAACCGCCGCTTACCCGGTATTCGGTCGGGCTGCTCGGCAAGCATCAGACGCTGGATACGTCTCTCGCCGAAGAAAAGCTAGGCTATTCGCCCGTCGTCGGGCTGGAGGAAGGACTCGAACGTTATGCATCCTGGTGGAACCGAAACGAACGTCAATCAAACGAACGTCAATAAATCGAACTTCAAACAAGCACCCCTCAATCGAACGACCGTTACGCTGCGATTATTCGCGGCGGGGTATTGCGAGCATGCCGAATGGATCACGATTCGCGGCGGATCCCGGCGGAAGGCGCGGTTTCCGGCCGGATACGCCGTCATCGGGCATCCCGTCCACGGGCCGGTGCTGTTCGATACCGGCTACGCGAGACGCTTTCATGAACATACGTCCGCCTTTCCCTATTCGCTGTATGCGAAGGTTACGCCGGCTTTCATTGGGGAAGGCGACAGCGCCGTCCGGCAGTTGGCGGATGCGGGCATCCGCCCGGACGACGTGCGGCAGATCGTCGTCTCCCACTTTCACGCCGATCATATCGCGGGGTTGCGGGATTTCCCCCGCGCTCGCTACATCTGCGCCGAGTGGGCTTACGAGGCGGTCAAACCGCTGAAAGGGCTGAAAGCGGTCCTGCGCGGCTTCGTCCCTTCCCTGCTGCCGGGCGACTTCGAAGAGCGATGCCGGATGCTGCGGGAGGATGAGCGCGTTCGGCTGCCAGGCGGCTTTCCCTTCCCTGACGGCTACGATCTGTTCGGCGACGGGAGCGTCATCGCCGTCGACGTTTCCGGGCATGCGGAAGGCCAGCTCGGGCTGTTCGTGCGGACCGAACGAAGCGAGTATTTTTTGTGCGCGGACGCCGTTTGGTCGAGCCGGGCATTTCGGGAACATCGGCTGCCGCATCCCGCGGCCGGCCTGATCATGTCCGGCCGGAGCCGGTACAAGACGACGTTCCAAGCCGTCGTTCGGCTTCATCGCGACTATCCGCAATTCAGGATTATCCCTTCGCATTGCATGGAAGCATGGGAACGTTACATCCGGGGAGGGGAACCGCTGTGAAAGACAAGCTCGCCATCTTGCGGTCGTACGCGGCGACCCGATATTTACGGAAGTGGCGAAGCCGGGAGTCGTTTCTGCGCTGGCAGGAAAAACGGATCGTCCGCCATTTGGAAACGGTCCGCGCGCGCTCCGCTTTTTACGAAAAACTGTGGCGCGGAATTCCGACGGCCGAATGGAGAACGTTTCCGGCGATCGACAAAACCGCGATGATGGACCATTTCGACGAGCTTAATACGGTCGGCATACGCAAAGACGAAGCGTTCGAGCTGGCGATCGCCGCCGAAAAAAGCCGCGATTTCACCCCGGTGCTGAACGGAATCACGGTCGGCTTGTCGTCGGGAACTTCCGGCCATCGGGGGCTGTTTCTCGTCAGCGAGCGGGAGCGCTTTGCCTGGGCCGGGGCGGTGCTCGCCAAAGCGCTGCCCCGCTCCTTGCTCCATCGGGAGAAAATCGCGTTTTTCCTGCGCGCGGACAGCCGTTTGTACGGCTCCGTCGAAAGTTCCTCGATTCGGTTCGAATTTTTCGATCTGTACGAACCGATCGACCGGCACATCGCACGCCTGAACGCGTATCGGCCGACCCTTCTCGTCGGCCCGCCGTCGCTGCTGCGGATGCTGGCCGAAGCGGCCGCGGCCGGCACCCTTTCCGTCGCCCCGGCGAAAATCGTATCCGTCGCCGAGGTGCTGGATCCGCTCGACCGGCGCGTCGTCGAATCGGCCTTCGGGCAAACGCTGCACCAGGTTTACCAGTGCACAGAAGGCTTTCTCGCTTCCACATGCCCGTACGGCACGCTTCATTTTAACGAGGATATCGTCTGCATCGAGAAAGAGTACGTCGATCGTTCGCGCGGCAAATTCATTCCCGTCGTGACCGATTTTTCGAGGCTGGCCCAGCCGATCGTCCGCTACCGTCTGAACGATTTGATCACGGAACGGAAAAGCTGTCCCTGCGGCTCCCCGTTTGCCGCGATCGAAGCGATCGAAGGCCGAAGCGACGACCTGTTCTATCTGCCCTCGCGGGACGGGGCATCGCTCGTGCCGGTCTTTCCGGATCTGATTTCGCGCGCCGTCCTTGCGGCTACGGACGATTTGAGCGATTACAAGGTGATCCAGCAGGGCGAGAATCGGATTCTTCTAATGCTGAAAACGCCGACGGGCGTCCATTCGGACCCTGCGGCCGCCCAGGTTGCGGCTTCTCTTGGCGAGTTGTTCCGGAAGCTAGGATGCGCAGTCCCCGATCTCGAATTCGCGCCGTACCGTCCGCCGGAGCCGGGCGTCAAATTGCGGCGGGTCGAACGGGCCTGGCGCGTCCAAGGCCGGATTGGGCAGAGGATGAAACGTTAACGGGAGGAAACCATGAATCGAAAAGTCGTCTTGATCACCGGCGCTTCGAGCGGCTTCGGACTGCATGCCAGCCTTCGCTTCGCCGAACGGGGACATGAAGTCTTCGCCACGATGCGCAATCCGGAGACGAAGGGCGAGCTGCTGGACCAAGCGGCTCTGCTCGGCGTCGCGAGCCGAATCCACATCCTGCGGCTGGACGTTACCCGAACGGAGGACATCCGGTCGGTCATGCGGGAGATTGGAGAGCGATTCGGACGCCTCGACGTTCTCGTCAACAATGCGGGCTATGCGGTCGGCGGCATGGCCGAAGAGGTGCCGCTTTCCGACTGGCGCGCGCTGATGGAAACGAATTTTTTCGGCGTGATCGCCATGACCCAGGCCGCATTGCCGATCATGCGCAGCCAACGCCGCGGCACGATCCTGAACGTCGGCAGCATCAGCGGAAAAATCGGCATTCCCGGCTATGCGCCGTACTGCTCGTCCAAATTCGCGGTCGAAGGCTTCAGCGAATCGCTCCGGCATGAAGTGCGCGGCTTCGGCGTCGACGTCGTTCTCGTCGAGCCCGGCAGCTACAAAACCCCGATCTGGAACAAGGGCTTCGACCGCATCCGCGCGGCCCCTTCTTCCCCCTATCGGGACTTGCTCGATTCCGTGCTCGGTTATTCGCGGCGAACCGCGGAAGCCGCTCCCGATCCGGATCGGCTCGCGCGGAAAATCGTCGCCCTCGCCGAAAAAAAGTCCCCCTCCCTACGCTACGCTTACGGCAAGGGAGCAAAGCTTTCGCTGCTGGGCAAAGCGATCTTGCCGTGGAAATGGTTCGAGCGCGTGCTGGCGGCGGCGCTGCGCGCCGGGATGAACAAGCGCTGAGCGCCGCTTCCGGCATCGAACTTCCGGCGATCCGGGCTTCAACCCGGCAAAAACGCCGCGGGCTCGCCGCAATACGTCACGGTCAGCGCATGCATGGCCCTCGTGCAGGCGATGTACAGCAGGCTTCGATCCAATTCCGTCCGATAGGTAGCCGCATTCGCACCGGGAACGATCACCCGATCGAATTCAAGCCCTTTGGCCATATGGGCAAAGGTCACGACGATCCCGTCGTGGAAGCGCTCGCTGCCGAAATCGAGCAGCTTGATTTCTATCATAACGGGAAGCAGCCGTTCATTTTCCAACCTCGATTTGATCGGCAGCCCGCTTGACGCCCGATAAGCGTTCGCGATTTCCCCCTTCGGAATGCGCGTGCGGTCGACCTCGATGTCCTTGGGCGCAAAATAGCGCTCGGCGGCCAAGCGGATAAAATCGTCCAGTTCCGTCACGAAAATCGCGTTCGATTTGAATCTGATCCGTTCGATTCGCTTCGCGTCGTCCGATTCCAACAGATCCGCCGCCTGCTCGTTAAACGTCTGGAACCGGCAAATGCCTTTCAGTTCCGCCGCCGCGATGTCCTCCATGCCCGATTCCAGGATGCTTTCTTCGCCGAGCTCGGGCAAAACGTTTGAAATATAGTCGGAAAAAACCCGATTCGGGGAAATGATCATCATTTGACTCGATGAGATCGTGTCCTTGAACCGGTACAAAAGATACGCCATCCGGTGCAGGGCGACCGACGTTTTTCCCGACCCCGCGACTCCCTGAATGATCAAGCGTCGCGGCATTGCGGGCGATTAAGATGTTGAAGTCGGCCTCAGATGTTTTTGGTGATTGATTAATTACTAACTGCTAATCGAATGCTTGTTTTCCCCTTGCAAAGAACGAATCGTAGCGGCGATTCCGGTTTCGAAAGGGGTTGCCGGGATCGGTCCGACCAGCCGTTCGTATTTTTCCCCGCTCAACACGAGCGGCTCTTCGGTCAAGTACAGCATTTCAACGACTTCTTTCATGACCGGAACGGCCAAACCGAGCAAGGACAACCCGATCTTCCCCAGCGGGATGACCGGTTTCGTTGCGCCGCTTGCCGCTTGGGCGATGCGGACGATTTCCTTTCCGGATATCAGCCCTCCCCCCGGAATGTGCCAGTTCTGTCCGTAAGCCTCGCTTCTTCCGGCAAGCTCCGCGATCATCTTCGCCGCGTCAGGCAAGTAAACGAATTCCCGGGGAACGCGCATATTGCCGAAAAAAACGCCATCTTCCCCGCCGCGATCGCTTCGAGCGTCGAGCCCAAATAGGATGCCTCGTTTGCCGTCGGGCCATAATAATCCGGCAGCCGAACGATCATGACTTCGGCGCGGATCCATCGCTTGTCGAACAGCATTCGTTCGTACGCGAGCCGCACTTTTCCCTTTTTCGTATGCGGCTGCTTCGGGTGCTCCTCGGTCGCGCGGTTCATCCGTCTGCGGCCGTACGGATAGATGCCGTCGATCGCAACCACCTTCAACCCGAGCCCGTTTGCGGCTTCCATTACCGATTCGCCCAATGGAATCAGCTTGGCCGCCATTTCGTGATACGGCACGTTCGCGCAATGAAACAACACATCCGAGCCTGCCGCGGCGGCCGCGACGTCTTCCGGCCGGAAGGCGTCTCCTACGGACATTTGCAGATTTGCCGGATTGCCCAGCCGGTTCGCCAGGCGCTCCAGCTTCGACCGGGAACGGCCGAACGCGATCGTATGCACGCCCCGACAGACGAGCTCCTCCGTAACGGCGGCGCCCGTGCCGCCCGTCGCTCCGATGACGATTGCTGTTTTCATTTTAAATCGACCTCGCTTTTCAAATTAGTAATTGATCAATCACTTCCCTAAGTTCAAAATAACATCTTGTTAGTGATTAGTCAATAACTAATTTCGAGAGGGGGATTCCCCTTTCGCTCCCTCGGTACGATGCAGTTTACTCACGAATGCTCGCTTATTCGCAGGATTTCACCAGTGGATAAATCATAGCTTAGATGGGAAAAGACCAGAACCGTAAAGGTTGGCAGGCGAAACGTATGCGGGAACAGAAGGGGCGAACTTTCGCTCCTTCTTTGCTGTTTTGCTGCACGCTGCTCCACGTAACCTCCGGAAGCTTTCACTCCCATTTCTCGACGGGTCAATGCCCTTTCATTCCTTCGTTATGCCTGTCCAGAGGGTGGAGGCCGGTTATCCTAACGGTACGGGTCTGGGCCCTTTTGCTCAATGCAATCCGGTACTCCGTGCAATCTTGAGATCCTGCGAATAAGCCAGTTTTCGTGCCAATAGAGAAGCGTTTATGCAGCTTGGTTTATAGGAAGAGTTCGACCTGGATCATAAGCTTCCCCGCTCTGTGCCATGGCAACCAGGAGGCGAGCCAGCTTGCCGCAAAGCTTCATTACTGAACGCATCGGCTTCATGCTTTTCGTCTTTACATTCGCTTCGTGCTGTCGTTTAAACGCTTCATCGTTCAAGATGAGGGCCATGGTTGCCATGAACAGGGCATGCCGAAGTCTGGGTCGGCCCCGTTTGCTAATGGACATTTGGCCTTTCCACTTGCCAGAGCTCGCTTCAGCCAAGTTGAGGCCGGCATGCCGCAACAAAGCATTGCCATGTGCATACCCGCTGAGGTCGCCAGCTTCACCCAGAATGCCGGCGACTGACAGGTTGCTCATGCCCTTCATCGCCAGCAGCGGCTTGGCCAGCGGGATCCGAGTCAATGCAGCCGCCACTTCATCCTCGATTACTTGCAGCTGCTCCATAGCCAGATCATATTCGGCGAGCAGCTGTTGCAGATGAAGTTTGTAGGCTTTATCGGCATGCTTGGCACCGACTGAGCGCCTTGCCAGTGCTAGGAGTTCAGCAGCTCTCCGTTCTCCGCTGTGCCGTTTCATGACCGTCTTCCAGCCGTCGATTACCTGGCGGATGGTGAGCTTTTGCAGATCGGCAGGGGTAGGGAAGAGGCGTAGTGTGGCAAGCGATCCGGAGCCAATGAGGTGCTTGTATACCTGCCGGAGCTCAGGGAACACAATGTCAACCCAGCGGTGAATCTGGTTCTTGACGCTGACGAGACGATGGACAATGGTCTCCCGGTTTGCCATAAGCACACGCAGTTCCATGAACACTTCACCGGTTTCTTTGATGAAGGTGTAGTAGCCGTTTTTCACCATGTCGGCGATAACAAAGGCATCTTTGACGTCACTTTTGGAGGGCGTATTGTCGCGATTCTCCTTGTTCTTTTTGACGAGATGAGGATTTACCAGCACGACCTCGAGGCTTCGGTCTTTGAGCCAGGCAGCAAGGCTAAGCCAGTAGTGGCCGGTTGGTTCCATGCCGATGATGGTGTCGTTAAGTTGATGCGTCTTCTGCAGATCTTTCATCCACTGCAGCAGTTGATTGAAGCCGGCATCGTCATTAGAGAAGTGAAGAGGAGTGCCAAGCAGGATCCCACGGTAGTTAACTGCGCGCGCAACATGGGTTTGCTGGGCGATGTCGATGCCGACGACAATGTGCTGGGTTGAAATGCGTTCGAGCTGTTGATTTTGTTTGGCTTGAGCTTTAAACTTCAAGATAGAGCGACCTCCTCATGATGGCTAAAGGGCTATGACCCGTGACTACCCCATCGTACCGGAGTCGCTCGTTTTTGTGCAAAGCGCATAATTAACGCTCTACAGGAATCCTAACGGCAAGAGATGCGCAAGGCGTATCGTCGGCAAAAACGCGCGGAATGCCTCATCGCAAGAAACGCGCGGAGCGCATCGTCGGCAAGAAACACAAGAAGCATTCCTTCGTCGGCGTGTAGAACGAAAGTCTTATTCCCCTAATCCCTCTTTCAGCTCTGGCATATGCAAAGCCGCCGAAACGTTGCACAGCATCCCTCGGGCCAGAAACAGCATTGTCCGTTCCTCGGGATTCGGGATGCCCGCGCTTTGAAACGCGTTCAGCACCATGTTCCGCACCTCCCCGAATCCGTTGCGCATCGCCTTCCGGATCGACTCTTCCGGAATCGTTTGGGCTTGCATTTGCAGCAGCACCTCGTTCCGGTAAGCGTCCAAAATGTCCTCGTACGCCCGGATTAGGCCGGTTTCCAGCCGTTCCGGAGCGGCGGAGTCCACGACTTTGCGGAACGAGTCGATGACCCTCGTCCAGGAAACCTCCAGCGCGGTCAGCAGCAGCGCTTCCTTCGTCGCAAAAAATCGAAAAACGTACGGCTGCGAAATGTTGGCCCGTTCCGCGACCTGAGCGGTCGTCGCCCGGTAATAGCCGACTTCCGCGAAAACCTCGATCGCGGCCGAAATAATGTCGGAGCGGCGATTGACCGAAGTCGTTGCTTCTTTGGGCATGTTCGTTCCTCCTTTCGTTCTAGTTAGTGATTCATCAATTTCAGCATGCGCTGTCAGTATACTACGAACGGGATGTCGCCCGCAACGCTTCGTCCGCGCTCACGACTAAGGGCGGCCTCAAACCGCCATGGCTTTTTCGATAGAGCGGGCCGAAATCGGCCCGGATTCCGAAATAACGACGCCTTGAGGCCGTTATTGCCGGATTTTTCCCGCGCGGCGAGCAAATAACGGCGCCGCCGAGCCGTTAATTCGCGATAACGAGGCCGGAAACGGCCTGGTTTCGGGAAAAACGGTCACGCATGGGCGCTGCGAGGTCAAGGTTGTCATTCCTTGTTTATAGACAGAGGAGCCGTCCCTTCGGCCAATTTTGACCTTAGGAACAGCCCCTTGCCATGCGGTTATTGACCGTAGCCGAGCTCCTTCAGCTGCTCGACCGCGGATTCGACGAACTGATCGTACTTAAACGTGCTTTCAAGCGTTTCCAAAAACTTGTCGTAGTTGGCGAGGTCGTTTTTGCCGAAAACGAACTTGATCATTTCTTCTTCGATGTAGCGGTTGGCGTCGGCCGGGTTGTAGCCCGCCGGGCTTTGGACGAACCCGTCCAGCGTCTCCATGCGCGGGATCGCCGCTTCGAAATCGATATATTCGACGAGATCGGCGAACTTCGTTTTCAAATATTCCGTCTCCGGACGGCCCGAGAACTGGTACAGCCAGGTAAAGGTCGCTTCCTTGGAACCTTGCTCCGTAATGGCGACCGTATCGCCGTTCAGCGTAAAGTGGGTGCCTTCGATGCCGAACTGCACGAGCCGGTTGCCTTCCGGCGTCGACGTATAGTTGAACAGCTCCAATACTTTTTCAAGCTTCTCCGGCTCGTTCTCGAGCCGCTTCGGCACGACCCACAATCCGCCGGCTTCGCCGATGTTGATGGCTTTGCCGTACGCCTGGCCGTTCGGCCCTTTCGGCGGCGCCAGCTGGATCCATTCCGCTTCCGGGTTGGCGCCTTTCCACGCTTCCACCTCGGCCGGCTTCATGATTTGCGCCCATTCCGTATGAATGATGCCTACTTTGCCCTGGAACGCCTTGTCTTTGGCCATCGTGCCCTTGTTGCTGACCACTTCGGGGTCGACGACGCCCGCATCGAGGAACCGCTTGATCGCGGCGAGCGCATCCTTGAATTCCGGCTGGTAAAACGTATTCGCGACTTTGCCGTCACGGACGAAAAATTGCGAAACGTTGGAAATGTTCGTCACGCCGTATGCGCCGAAAATCGGATCGAACGCATCGAAATTGGTGCCCGTCAGACCGAACGTATCGTTTTTGCCGTTGCCGTCCGGATCTTTTTCTGTGAACGCTTTCGCTACCTCGAACAGTTCGTCGACCGTCGTTGGCGCGGCCAGACCGAGGTTGTCCAGCCAGTCCTTGCGAATCCAGTAGGTGTAAGCCAGCGCCTGGCCCGCCTTCGGCAGCGCGTATTGCTTGCCGTCGATTTTGCCTTTTTTGAGGACGTCTTCGCCGGCAAAGCTCGCATAGTCCGGCATTTTGTCCAGATAGGACGTCAGATCGAGCAGCGATCCGGCTTCGGCCAGCTTTTGCAGCTGCGGCTTGCCGGTCACCAGAAACACGTCGGGCAAATTGTTGGAAGCCGCGCGGACGTTAATCTGGTTCTCGTAGTCGCCCATATCGCCGACAAGCGTCATTTCGAGCGAGATGTTCAGCTTCTCGTCAAGCGCCTTTTTGATAAAGTCGTCGGTAGGAAGATTCGTGCCCCAGCTGATCTGGGCCGCTTCCAGCTTCACCTTTTCGGCGGATGCCGGCGAGGAAGCGCCTCCCTCTCCGGCGTTCGTTCCCGCGGCGTTTCCGCCGCCGTTGCCGCCGCCGCAGCCCGCGAGCGCAACCGCCAGCGCGGCCGCCGCAGCCCGCGAGCGCAACCGCCAGCGCGGCCGCCGTCAGCGCAACCAGTCTCTTTTTCATTTTCAACGTGTACCCCTTCTTTCGGTTTGATGTCCTTACTATGAATATACTCGTCCGCCTCGCGGCTTCCAAGTTTATCCCTTGATCGCGCCCAGCAGCATACCCTTCGTAAAGTGTTTCTGGATAAACGGATAGACGGCGATGATCGGCAGGCTTCCCGCGATGACGGCGGCCATCTGCATCGCGGCCGTAGGAACGGTCACCTCGGCTTGCAGCTCGCTGGATTGCGAAAGCAGCAGCATGTTGCGGATGACGACCTGCAGCGGATGAAGGTCCGAATCGGTAATGTACAGCACGGCGGAAAAAAAGGAGTTCCAGTGCCCGACCATGTAGAACAGGCCGACCGTCATGACGGACGGGACGGACAGCGGCAGCACGATCTGCCACAAAATCCGGAATTCCTTCGCCCCGTCGATCTTCGCGGACTCGAACAGCTCTTCCGGAAGATTTTCGAAAAAGCTTTTCATCACCAGCACGTTAAAGGTAGCGATCGCGCCGGGGACGATCAGCGACCACACCGTGTTCAAAATCCCCAGCGATTGGACGATCAGATAGGTCGGAATGAGACCTCCGTTGAACAGCATCGTCACGACGATGAACAGCAGGAAAAACGTGCGCCCCTTCAAATTGCGGCGGCTGAGCGGGTAGGCGGCGATCGTCGTCAACAGCAGGTTGACGATCGTGCCGACGACGGTGACGAACACCGTGACGAGCATGGACCGGCCCAGCGCGGGATCGGCGAAAATACGTTCGTACGCTTCGAAGGAGAGGCTGCGCGGAATGACCACGAAGCCTCCGTTCTTGACGACTTCGCTATAAGGCGTAAGCGACATCGAGACGACGTACAGCAGCGGGAAAATGGACATCAGGGCGACCGCGATCAGGATAGCGTAGACGAATCCGTTAAACACCCGGTCCGATTTGCCGGTTACCATATGCTTCCCCCCCATCTTTTCGCCAGCTTGTTCGCGCCGATAATAAGCACGAAGCCGATCGCGGATTTGAACAGGCCGACCGTCGTCGCGAGACTGAAGCTCATCTGTTCGAGCCCGGTCCGGTATACCCACGTATCGATGATGTCGCCTACCTCGTAAACGCGCGGATTGTAGAAAACGAAGATTTGCTCGAAGCCGGCGTCCATAATGCTGCCGATTTTCAAAATGAGCAGCAGCGTAATGACGTTGCGAATTCCCGGCAGCGTCACGTGCCAGATCATTCTCAGCCGGCTTGCTCCGTCCACTCTTGCCGCCTCGTAGAGCGTCGGGTCGATCGCGCTGATCGCCGCCAGATAGATGATGGCGCCCCAGCCGAGATCCTTCCAGATTTCCGTGGAGACGAGCACGGTCCGGAACCATTCGGTGGAATTCATGAACGGGATGGAGCCGCCGCCCGCTTCCGTGATCCACCGGTTGATCAGGCCGGTCGTTTCCGACAGGAACGCGATCGAAATGCCGTAAATGATGATCCAGGACAAAAAGTGCGGCATATAGCTAAGCGTCTGCACCCATCTTTTGAGCCAGCTGATCCGGCATTCGTGGAACAAAATGGCCAGCACGATCGACGGGAACATGCCGAACACGAGCTTGTACAGGCTGATCAGGAGCGTATTCGACAGCAGCTGCGAAAAATACGGCGATTCGAAAAACTGCTGAAAATACTTGTACCAGGGATCGGCCCACGGGCTGTTCAGGATGCCGTCCGTGAAATTGTAGTCCTTGAAGGAAATGATGACCCCGTACATCGGCAAGTATTTGAAAATAAAATACCAGACGAGACACGGGAGAAGCATCAGATAAAGCGCCTTCATTTGCCAGATGCCGGCCAGCTTCCTGCCGGCTTTGGTGCCGGAGGCCATCTGCGCCGGCGCCGCGATCTGCTGTTTCATAGCCTCAACTCGTTTCATCGTTATCGTTACCTTCATCATAACGAATCGGCGGAGCGGGCAATATCATCGTATCTGTGGGATTCCGTGCACGATTCTCACTTTGTTTTCGGTTTCTTTTTGCCGTATTCGATCGCAAACGTAGCCGGGAGCGGCGATTTGAAAAAGGCTTTGCCGGCCTTCGGACGGTATTCGGCTTTGAGCGGCACTCTATCGCCTGCGTCGTCCGGGAGACGGTATACGTTCACTTTGCCCGGGGCATCCCCTTTGTTCAGCTTGTAGGAAAGCGCGATGTCGACCGGCTTCGTCGCAAAAGCTTCGCCCCGTCCGTTCGTCAGTTCAATCCGGTACGTATCGCCCGTACGGACGACGCGAAGCTTTATCCGCGCTCCGTCGGCCGTGCCGCCGCGGACAAGCTCGCCCGCGGGCAAATCGATTTCGGCGATGCCGAGATCGAGGCTGACCCGGCAGGAGCAGGCTTTGCGTTGAAGCGGCTCCGCCGGCAAGTCGAGCGAGATGTCCGAGACGCCTTCCGGGATGGCTGCGGCGATCGCGATGTTTTTCTTTGGCGATGCCGAAGCCGCCTGGGCCACGATGTCCGGAGCCAGCCGAACGTACGCGGCGCCGTTGCCGTCGAGCCCCGGTTCGGCCCGGATGACGCCCTGGCGATAAACCGCCGGCGTATACGACGGCCCGGCTTCGAGCGTCAGCGTCCGGGACGACCGGTTGCCCGCGCGGTCGACGGCCTCGACGACGATCCGGTTCGTCCCTTCGGCGAGATGGACGGAAACGGCAAACCGGTTGCTCCAGCTTTCTTTGTAAGGGGTCTCCAGCTCGGTTCCATTGTGCGTCACCGTCAGCGATACGACTTCGTTCGCGCGGCCCCGAACGACGTAATCGCCGGCGGTTTCCGTTCCGTCCTCCCGATCGAACGCAATCGTAGGAGCCGACGAATCCGGAGCGTTCGCCGCGCCGGGGTGCGTCGCTCCGTAGCCGTCCCGCTCCGCGAGCGAAAATTTCACCGCGTCGGCGATCGTCGTATTGGAGCCGTTGGAGACGATTTTCACATAGCCGTCCGATCCCGCCTCCATCGGGTAGGTGCCGATGTAAACCCAGCGGTTGTCGTCCTGCGTCTGGTTCGCCCGAACGCTCGTGTCCGTTCCTTCCGCGTGGCCGATTTCCAGCGGTGCGGCGGTAACGCGGTCGGCCGAGGCGTTCCACAGCATATAGACGTTGTAATCGCCGGGCTCGGTAATGTAGGGCGTCCATTTGGCCCATTTGCCGGGCGTTTTGCCGTCGTGGTAATAGTTTGCCCCGTATCGGGAAGCGGAGTACGTGCTCGGCGTCCAGGGCGAATCCGACGTAAATCCGGCATCCAGGTTGTCGACGATGACGTCTACGCTCAGGTCCGGTTCGGTCGAAACGGCCAGCTCCTCCGAAGGCGCGGAAACGTTGCCCGCTTGGTCGACGGACTGGACCCGGTAATAATAGACGGTTCCCGCTTCGAGCCCGTTGCGGTCTTCGAACGCCGGCTCCGTCAGCAGCGACGCGATCCGGTTGGCGGCGGTCGGCTCGAAGCCGGGCGTTGCGCCCCGGTAAACATGGTAGCCGAGCAAATCGTCCGCCTCGACGGGAGACCACCCGAGCGAGATGCGGAACGCCGCCGTTTCCGTGGCCGCAAGTCCCGTCGGGGCTGCCGGCGGCTCGGCATCGACGGCCGAAGTCGTCGCCGAAACGGGTTCGCTCGGCGCCGAGACGTTGCCGGCCATGTCGATCGCCTGCACGCGGAACGAATACGGCGTTTCCGGCTGCAGCCCGGCTACGCTGAACGAGGTGCCGTACGTTTCCGCCACGGGGGCTCCGTTTTCGTCCAGCACCCGGTAGCCTTTCATGCCCGAATCCGCGTAGGCGGAAGCGTCCCAATGAAGGTCGACGGCATGCGGCGTCGTCTTGCCCGCCCGCAGGTTCGCCGGCGCGTTCGGGGGCGACGCGTCGTTTTCGTATTCCGGTTCGGGCAGCGGCTCGGCCAACGCGCCGTACAGAATGCCCGTACCGTTCGTGCCGACGTATACTCTTCCGTGCACTTGCCGGTCTCCGGTCATCGCGTTCGGGTCGTTCCCCGGAAACGGATTGTCGACGCTCGCCCTCGTCCACGTGACTCCCATGTCGTCGGAACGGTAGACGCCTTCTCCGTCGAAGCCGTCGACCGTGCCGTATACGAAAACGGCCGGATTGAGGCGGCCCGGCGCGTGCTTGCCGAAGCTGAACAGGAACGCCTGCCGAACGCCCGGAACTTTGCCGAACGATTCGCCGCCGTCGCTCGACCGGTACAGCCCTTGATCGTTCAAGCTTACCCAAACTTCGCCCATGACGCCCGGCGCGGCTTCCACCGTATGCCAGGCGGTCTGCTGCGCCGGCAGCGTCGAGACTTTTGCCCAGGTTCGGCCTCCGTCGGAGCTGCGGTAGAAGCTGCCGTTTTTTTCATAAACGTAAAACGTATCGCCCTGTACTTTATCGGCCGACAGAGGCTGATAATAGTTGCCGAAAATATGGTTGCCCGTCAGCAGTCCGGACGGCGCGCCGACCGCCTTCTGCCAGGTCGCGCCGCGGTCGGCCGTATAGTGGATATCGCCCATCTGCGGCACCCATACGATGACGTCGGGCGAGGTCGCCGACACCGCGACTTTGCCGCCTTGCGCTCCCTTGTAGGGCAGCGAGGCGAACGCCGTATAACTCGTGCCGCCGTCTTCCGAATAACCGCCCGAACCGGGATCCTCGCGGCCGTCTCCGTTCCAGCCGTACGTCCCGACGCGGACGACGAAGTTCGGGTCTCGCTGCTGCACGTCGATGCCGGTCGTCGTCAGCTCGTGGATGCCGTCCGTTCCCGTAAAGTAAGTGGAAGCCGGCACTTCGTCCAGCGATCGGTGATCGAACCCCCCCGTTGTCCGCAATGCCCGAATGGAGGATCGTTCCCCCGCCCGGCGGACTGACCAGATTGGCGACGTTCACGACCGTCTCCAACCCTTTCGCATCGTTGCGCCAAACGGTCGGCGTCGCATCGATATCCTCGGTCCGCCAGGGGTAATACCAGTCCGTCAGCCAGACCCGGCCGGGACGGAACGGGTCGAACGCCAGCGCCGACGTTGCCGACGACCAGTGCCAGTCGGGCATCCACGGCACGCGGATATCGCGTTCGTACGGCACCGTCTCCCACGTCGCGCCGCCGTCCTCGGACCGGTAAATCGGGTTGCCGTGGCTGTCGAGCTTGCGCGCCGCGATCAGCCGGTCCGGATTGGCGGGATCGATCGCGATGGAACCGAACGTTTTGCCCGTATCGGCGGCCGGCGTCCTGTCGGACCAAGCTCCGCTTTCATAGGCGGCAAGGCCGGCGCCATGCGCGACGTACAGCTTGCCGTTCGGGTCTACCGCCGCCCTGAGCGGCTGCGCTGGGCTGCCCGTCAGCAGCGTCCAGGTGTCGCCGTAATCCGAGCTGCGGTAAACGCCCGAATTGTGCACGCCCGCATAAATAACGGCGCTGCCTTCACCCGGCGAACCCGAAGACGGATCGAACAGGACGAACGTGACGCCGTGGGGCGAGCTGCCGGCGACCGGCAATCCCGCAACCCGGGTCCAACTGCCGGGCGCCGCCCCTTCCCCGCTGCGGAACAAACCGTCGTACCGCGATCCGAAAAAGACGACGGAGCCGTCGTTCGGATCGACTGCCAGCCGTTCCCCCGCGGTTCGGTTTCCGCCGTTCGCGGCCATGCGGACCTGGGCTCCGTTCGCGTTAAGGCCGGTGGCGGTCCAGGTTTCGCCCCGATCCGTCGATTTGTAAATGTCGCTTGGCCGCAAATAATCGTACTTGCCCAGCGCCGCATAGACGACGTCCGGATCGGTCGGATCGATCGCGATGCTTTCGCCGCCGTACAGATTGATCTGGCTGCGATCCGCCCAACCGACAAGCTGTTTCCAGCTTGCGGTTGTCTCGTTCCATCGGTAGATGCCGCCGACATCGGTGCGGATGTAGACGAGATCGGGTTCGGTCGGGTGAACAACGATCCCCGTAACATAGCCGCCTCCCCCGATCGGAACGCCGCCCCAGCTGTAGGTTCCCGTTTCCTCCTGGGCATAGGCCGCTTCCGCTGTCGCATCGGATGCGGCTCTCGCCGCCGGCGAGAACGCCGAAAGCAGCAGCAACAGGGCGATTCCCGCCGCCAGCAACCTTCGCGCTTTGTTCCTCCCCCATGCTTGTTCTAGCACAAAAACAACCCCTTTTTCCCCATATTCGGCGCTTGCCCGATCATAAAAACCACTCCTTTATCGCAGTTTGTGAAGCGCTTTCATAAATCAATTGCATCGTATCAAATGAATTCGCTCGATAAAATCAACAAATCTTCGTTCCGGCATGCAGATTTCATCTGTCTGCGGCTACGGCGCCTGCGGTTGCGGAGTCTTCGGATGCGCTGTAAGTGTTCCTACATATTTGTGTCGTCCGCTGCGTCCGAGTTTCATTCAATCCGAAGAGACTTCAGATTCGTGCGGTCTCCTGACGCGATTGTATGCCATTCGACACTTTCCCGCTTCCCCGCTTCGTTAGTCCATGTATCCCTTTGAAAAAAGCGAAAGGACTGCCGATCGGCAAAAAAGTTCTGCCAATCGTTCAGTCCCTTGACTTGATAATTTCAGCCCCTGAATCCCCTTCTTGCCCGCCAAACCCACCGTTAACCCGCCATGTAGTCCGTCCGGTACCCTTCTTGCCTTTCAAACCAAACCCATCGCCAATCCGCCATTGCGTCCATTCAGCCCCCGGCCCGGCCTGGCCCCGGCCCCCGTCAAAGCCCGACGCCGCTCCCGGACCCGGACGTTTCGCGCTTGCGGACCGTCCGGTGCTCGTTCGGCGTCGCTCCCGTCCAGCGCTTGAAAATTTTGAAGAAGTAGCTCGGATTCGAAAACCCGCAGCGCTCGGCGATTTCGGCCACCGCAAGCTCCGTCTCCTCCAAGTAAAACTTCGCTTCCTCCACCCGCAGCCGCTGCAAATAGTTGATGAACGTGTCGCCCGTTTTTTTCTTGAACAGGCTGCTCAAGTAATTTTCGTCCATGTTGACGTGCTGGGCCATTGCTTGCAGCGAAATTTCCTGGTCGTAATGCTGCTGAACATAACGGAGGATGGCGTTGATTTCGGGATGGTCGGTTTCGACCGGGTTTTGCCGTCCGCTGCCTTTGGCGTACCGCCGCATCCGGCCGTCCAGCTCTCGCAGCAGCGCGTCGTGCCGGACGCAAGCCATTAGCGCCGCGGTATCTTCCTGCGGCTTGCGGCTGATTCTCGCGAACAATTTGTCCAGCCGCTCCGCCGTTTCCTTGGCCAGCACCATCGGCAGCGCCCGCTCGGCCATATACGCCCATAAGCCGGCGAGCAGCTCCGCGCATTCGGCGATCGCGTGACGCTCGTAGGCCCGAACGACGGGCTGTTCGACCTCCCAGGGCACGCCCGGCATGTTCCACTCCGCGCCGTCCGTTTCTGCGCCGCCGCCGGTCGGTCGGCTATAATAAAAACGATCGAGCCAGCGGAGATTGGCCAGCCATTTCGCCTCGATCTCTTCCCCGCTCGCGCTGCGGCAGATGACCGGAAGCTGCCGGTCGGGCAGCTTCCGCAGCTCCGGCTGCGCCCCCCCGCTCCACCGGATGAACAGCGTCGTCTGCCCCATATGGGCAAACGAATGGACAAGCTCCCCGTTGCCGGGCGATACGCCGAGCAACGCGCAGAAGCGCTCGCAGCCGAACGGCTCGGACCCGCTCAGCGCAGTGGCGATCGTCAGCCGGCCGCCGTTCCAGCCATGCCGCTTCAGCTCCTCCAGCTTCTCGCGCTCATAGCCGCTCAGCTCCTTGCCGAGCATGTCGCGCCACAAATACCCGATCCGGCTGCCGATCGAGTCCCACAGCGCGCGTTCCTGCTGGCGCGCGATTTTGTCGAGCTCCGCCTTCGCCTTGCCGAGCGCGCCGATCAGCTGGTCGTCTTCCATCGACAGCTTGAGAATGTACCCGCTTGCGCCATGCTCGAGCGCCGCGCGCGCATACTCGAATTCGCCCGCGCACGTCAGCATGATGAACCGGGCTTCGCTGCCTTCGGCGCGGGCCGTCTTCAGCAGTTCGATTCCGTCCATATACGGCATGAAAATATCGGTAACGACGATATCCGGGTCGAGCTCCTTCATTTTCTCCAACGCTTCCTGGCCGTGCGACGCTTCCCCGGCGATCGTGAACCCGTGTTCCTCCCAAGGGATGGCGTTCCGGATCGAACGGCGGACGAACGGCTCGTCTTCAACGAGCAGAATTTTCCACATCGGGCTTCACCTCCATGTCGTAGGGGGAAGAGATGAGCAGGGGCATTTCCAGCACGACCAACGTGCCCTGCTCCAGCGGAAACAGCGAAAGAGACGACCGGTCCTTGAACAGCAGCTCCAGTCGGGCGCGCAAATTGCTGAGGCCGATCCCCTTCCGTTTGCGCCCGGATTTCGGTTTTTCGCCGCCCAGCCCTTGCCCGTTGTCCCGGATTTCGATCCGAAGCTGCCGTTCCCGGCGCGCGGCGGAGATGCGAATGGCGCCTCCGTCCTTCATATGCACCAGGCCATGGTAAATGGCGTTTTCCACAAGCGGCTGCAGGCTAAGCTTCGGCACGAGCGCATATTGCAGCTCTTCGTCGATTTCGTACTCGGTCTTGAAGCTGTGGTCGTACCGGAACGATTGAATGTACGCGTAAGCTTTGACCAGCTCGATCTCTTCTTTCAAATGGACCAGGTCGACTTCGCTGTTCAAACTCGATTCCAGCAGACGGCCGAGATTTTGGCAAATTTCGGACGTGGCGAGATCGCCGTGGTTGCGGGCGTTCCACTTGATCGTGTTCAATGTATTGAGCAGAAAATGAGGATTCATCTGGGACATGAGCATTTGAAAATGAAACGCCTCCTTCTGCCGTTCCTCCGTCCGAAGCCGGGAGATGAGGCCCTTGATGTCGCCGATCATCCCGTTGAACGCCTTGGCCAGCACCAGAAGCTCGCCCTTGAATCGGTGCTCGGGAATGCGGACGTCGAGATCCCGGTCGACCAGCTCCTTCATCGTTCGCTGGAGCGCGCGAAGCGGCCTGACGATGGAGGAAACGATCGCGTAGGTAACGCCGATAAACAAGACGACGGTGAGCGAAAAGGAAACGATCACCTCGCTTCTCATCGCGCGGAGATTGCCGGAGAGCGCCTCGAGCGGGAAGCGGGTGACGAGCGTCCAGTCCAGATTGGGCAAATAAATGCCGTTATAAATAAACTGGCTGTTCTCGTCCGTCGCATGGCGGTAAGGATCGTTCGCGAACAGCTCCCGCATGCCGAGAAGCTGCGCTGTCGCGCGATCGTCCTGCGGCAGCAATATCGGCTGCCTGTCGCCGTCGAACAAATAGTACGTCTGCTTGACCTGAAAGCCGTTCGTCATCGACTGAAGCCAGGTCCGGATATCGAGAGTGATGCGCAAATAGCCGAACGTGTCCCCGTCTACCGTCGTCAGTTTGGCGAACAGCGAGTAAAGCTCCGATTGCGGAAAAAGATCCGCCAGCAGGTCGCGCGACTCGTGAACGGCCCACATGTACGATTGACCGGTGTCGGACAGCGTCGCATACTCCGGCTGCCCCGTAATGTCCGAGACGGACACGAAGCGCTCGGGCTCCCCCTCCTCGGTCGTCGTATAGACATGGCCATATTGGTCGGCCAGCGTAATGTGGACCGGGGTAAGCGCGTTCATCAACCGCTGCTTCAGCGCGAGCAGCCGGTTGGCGATTTGCAGATCCCGGTCCGTATCCGCAAGCTCGCCCGGCGAGGACAGCATCGCGATCAGCTCGGGATCCCGCTCCAATTGCAGCATGCCTCCCAGAACGCCGATTCGCAAGTTTTCCATTCCGTTTTTGATCGAATCGAGTTGGGCGGCGTTTTGCTGCGAGATATTCGATTCCATCGCCGTTTCCAGCTGGCTGATGTTTCGGAGCTGCAGAAATGCGGAAGGAACGAGCACGAACAAAAGGATCGAGACGAACAGCCGATTTTTGATGCTTGCCGGCCAAAGCGACCTCCATGCCTTCATGCCGCGACCTCCCGAACATTCATGATATGGGCAGTTTACCACAGAAAGCCCCGAGACCGGAACATGCCGCCCCCGACATGGGAGGGCGGCAAATCGGCCGTTATCGGCTTTCGGGAGCGTAACAGCGAATTTCGCTTACCGCGGCCGATGGATCGCCGTTAGTGGCATAGACGACGATCCTTAGCCGGGAAGCGAAAACACCGTTCGGAAAATCGTGCGCCCGGCGCTGCCGGAAATTGTCGCGGACGCGGACGAGCTCGCGCCATTCCCCGTTCGCGTAAGCTTCGACAGCATATTCCTTCGGGCATTGCGGATCGCGATAAAATGGCGGATACCCGTGATATTCCCGAAACAGATGCCCGGGGAACGCAAGCTCCACCCGTCCGATCCGGCGGGGCGTTTCCCACTGCAATCCGATCCATTGCGGCAGCGGCCGGGCGGGATCGGAGCGCCACGCGTTCGTGAAATCGTAGGGGCGGGCGACGCCGGACAAGACGTTGGATGCCCCGTAGGACGGCTGCGGCGGATCGATCCGGAAGCTGAGCGTCCCCCCGTCGCGATAGCGGCGCATCCGGCCGGCTCCCATCTCGAACGCCGAGACGTGGCCCGGCAAAATCGTTCCGGCCATATGCCATTCGACATTCGGATTGGCCATCAGATCCAGTCTGACATAGGTGCCGGGGACAAGCCCGTCGTCGGCGCCGATCATGACCGGCCACTCGATCCAGACCTTGTTCCCCGGCGGCACGTCGAGCGTCGCCGTCGCCAGCGGAGGATAGGGTTCGGCGCGGTAATCCCAAATATGGTCGACCGGCACAAGCGCCGCCTCCACCTTCTGCACGCTGTCCGTTCCGTTGCTGAGGCAAACGGCCAGCGCGTGAATTTCTTCCGCGCCGACGGCGATCCATTGCCCGCGGCGGCAGGTCAGCGGTTCCGCCGTTTCTTCGAGGGCAAACGGACGGAACCCGCCGGTTCGGTCGGAGCTTTCGGGCCCGACTCCGTAAACGCTTGCCGCGCTGCTCGCCTCGGCATGGGCGACGCGTGCCATATCGCCCGGATCCTCGTTTCGGACGTTCGGCAAGAAGCAGCCGTCGCGCAGCAGCCGCTGCTGCACTTCCGTCATGCAGGCATCCGGCACGTCGGCGACGCCGATGCCGTTTCGGAGCGCGAACGCCGCCGCCGTGCCCGCCGCTTGTCCCATCAGCGCCGTCGTCGCCATGACCCGCACCGTGCCGAGGGCCGCATGGGAGACGCTGACGTTGCGTCCGGCCGTCAGCAAATTGTCGACGTCCTTCGGAATCATAATCCGCAGCGGAATGCCGTACGGCCCGCAATAGCTTTTGATCGCGTAATCGCTTGTTTCGGAATAGCCTTCCGCGCTCGCCGGCTCCGCCGTCGGCGCCAGCAGTCCGCCCGCCGTGTGCAAATCGATGAACCAGCCGCCGTAGGCGATCTCGTCAGGGAATACCGTCTTGTTCGCCGGATCGTGTTCGGTCATGAAGTAGCGGCCGATAATGCGGCGGCTTTCCCGTTCGCCCGGCACCTGGCCGATCCAGTCGAGCGCGTAATTCGCCGCTTTTTCCTTCAGCTCCGGGTCGCGGTTTTTGATCCAGTCCCAAATGCCGAGCGTATGCCGCGTAAGCTCGTGCCGAATTTGCTCGTTGTCGTAAATCGTGTTCCACGGCACGCCGATTTCGATCCACCAGTAGCCGGAGACGAGGTCGTAAAAATGCCGGCCCTGCTTGTAAAAATAGGCGGGATCCTCGTGCTTGACCGCCCACTCCGGCGCGCGGAACGGAACCGGACGGCCCATATCTTTCGCCCGGAAATGAATGGAGCTGCCCATCGTATCCTTGCTCGCCCGCGAGGGCGCGTGCGGTTCGCCGAATTCGTCGCGGCCCTCGGTCCCCCATCGCCATTCGCACCCGGCCTTATCGGCGACGACGCCGTCCCCGGTGCTGTCGATAAACACTTTGCCTTGGACAGTCAGCTCCGTCTCGGCGCCGGCGATTTTGACTTTGACGGCGCTAATCTTGCGCGGACCGTCCATGACGACTTCCGTCACCGTCGAGTTCAAGTGAAACGCCAAATTCGGCGTCGACATCGCCATATCGTACATCGTCATGTCCCATACGCTGTTCGTCCAGCCGTTTTCGCGCACTTTTTCGTGATTGGCGGCGCGTTCCTCCGCCAGCAGCTCCGAAATGATGCCCGTTTCTCTTGCGTAAGCATGAAACTGGGCCGCCCCGTGCGGCGTCACCCGAATTTCCGACGAACTGTTCCCTCCGAACACCGGCCGGTCTTGAATGATGCAGGTGTTCATCCCCTGCCTGGCCGCCGCCACCGCCGCGCAAAACCCCGCCAAACCGCCGCCGCACACGACGACGTCGTACTGCTCCTTTATCGAAACGCTCACGCCGATACCTCCAATGGCTTTCATCGTGCTTCTATTGTAAAAATCGCCGGCTTGAAGGTCGATGAACATATCTTGGGGAAGCAGTGAACATATCCGCTTGCTTCATGCGGCCGCGCTCGGCGGATGGAGAAGTCGGGGCCTGTTTATTCGGGCCGATCCAGCGAAAAAATTTCGCCTAACTTCCCGTAGCTGTTGCCGGCCAGGCGGCTGACCGGCTGCAGCCCCCGCGCGTCGATACGCCCGTCCTGCAGCAGCCCGTCGTCCACGTGGAAGCAAACGACGCGTCCGATCAGCAAATCGCAGGCCGGCTCCTCCTCCGTTCCGCCCAGCGGATAAGCATGCTCCAGCACGCATTCCATGCGGATTTTCGCCTCGGCGACGCCCGGAACGATCACCTTCTCGCTCGGGACCGCCGTCAAGCCCGCGAACGGAAGCTCGCTTTCCTCCGCGGGCAGGTTCGCCGCAGCTTGGTTGGCCGCCTCGACGTTGGCTTCGTCCGTAATATGCACGACAAACGCGCCGGCGGCAATCGCATGGCTCGCGGTATGCTTGGGCCGGCCGTTTTTTCGTTGGACGGATACCGAAATCATCGGCGGGTTGGCCGTTACGATGTTGAAATAGCTGAACGGCGCGGCATTCACGACGCCCGCTTCGGACAACGTCGTCACCAGCGCGATCGGCCTTGGCAAAATGCTGCCGATCAACAGCTTGTAATTGTCGCGCTCGCTTTGTTCCGACGGATCGATAATCGCCATAGTTGAGCCTCCTGTTTTTTCGGTTTGACGCGTCATTGCTTATCCGCATCCAGAACGCGGACGGAGAACGGCGTAAGACTTTGTTCGATTCGGGCGCGATTCGCTTCGAACCAGGCCGGCAGCATCAGCTTTTCGCCAACGTCTCCCGCGGCTCGTCCTTTGCGAAACCCGGCGGATCGGTCGCGATATTTGCAGAGGCGAAAATTCATTTTTTCCGTAACCATTTGCCCGCGCCGCAATATGCTATAGACAAATGACTATTTTTATTGGAGGTTGCCCGATGGATCGCGGATTTTTTCCCGGCGGAGGTTTCGGCCGCCCCTTCTTTCGTCCGTTCCCGCACCCGTTTTTCCCGAACCGTTTCCTGTTTCCCTTTTTCTTCTTTTCCCCGTTTTTCTTTCCGTTTTTCCGAGACGGCAGCTCGGACGACATGGTCTACGCGCAGCATCAGACGCAGCCCGGGGATTCGCTCGCCTCGATCGGGCACAAGTACAACATGCCGCAAGCCATCCTGGAGGAAGCCAACCCGCATCTCTCCGATCCGAACCAATTGAGAGCCGGCGAGATGGTGTACATTCCCCGCATTTCCAACATGGTTTGTCAAAAAACGTATTCGGAAATGACTACGGCCGCCGCCCCGCAGCAGAAGATGTAATCCCCTCGGCCGTACAGCCGGACAATCGAAAGGGATGTTGCGGATGCGATTCCGCTTCATCCCTTTTTTTCCGTATCGCGAAGTTGACGCAGCCTGATCGCCTCGTCCCTTTGCCAGCTCCCGGTCCCGAACGATATAATATTTAAGGAAAGCTATTAATAGAAGATCGACAAGGGGATTCGGAATGAAGCTGTACCGATTGGACGCATCCGCCAAAAGAGAATGGGTGATTTCATCCTTGCTGCTCTTTGTTTTCGTGTTTATATTCGCCAGGTTCGCGGACGAATTGGCGGAGAACGGCTTGACCCGTTTTGACCTGTCCATTATCGAGCGGGTACAGGGAATGACGGCTCCGGAGCTAACCGCTATAATGAAAGTGTTGACGTCGCTGGGCTCAACGGCGGCCGTGGTCCTGCTCCTTCTTCTTCTCGTCGTTTTCCTGCTGCGGCAAAAAAAGCGACGGGAAGCCTTGTTCCTGGTCGTTGCCGCCGGCGGAGGCGGACTTTTCAACTTGCTGCTCAAGCGGACTTTCGAACGTCCGAGACCGGATATCCAGCGATTGATTGAAATCACCGGGTACAGCTTTCCGAGCGGACATTCCATGATTGCCGTCATCTTCTATGGAATGCTGGGGATTTTCTGCTCCATGTACGTAAAGTCGGGATTTTTAAAAATCTTCATCGGCGGCATGGCGATTGTCCTGATTTTGATGATCGGCCTGAGCCGGGTCTATTTAGGCGTGCACTATCCCAGCGACGTCATCGCGGGCTTCGCCGCCGGCGGGGCCTGGCTGTTGATCTGTCTTATGGGCTGGCGAACGGTTATGAACGTTCAATTTCACGATAGAGATTGAAGGGGAACCGATTTTCCTCTTACCTTGCGAACGAACGACGGTGAAACTCCCCGATCCAGCGGAACAACGTTTCTCCTCTATCGCTTACGCGCCAATCGGCGACTAAAGGCAAATACATGGCGCGATACGTTTCGGGAACCCAAATGTACTTATGAACGTAATCGGTCAAGACGAATCCGCAGCGCTGCCAAAAACGGATTCGGGCTTCGTTTTCCGCGCCGGGTTCCGCTTCCGCCTCGAGAATGATCGCTTGAAACCGCTTCTCCGATCGGGCCCAGTCGGCAATATTCCGCACGAACCGGCTCCCGATCCCGCGCTCCCGTTTCGCTTCCGCCACCGCCAAATAGTCGATGAGCAGCGCGTTCCCTTGCGGTATGTTGCCTGTCATGGCCATCGCCGCCACTTCGGTTTCCGTGCTTTCCGTATGCAAATAACTTAGTCGCCGTTCGAACATCGCCCGAATGACGGCATCCGGTTTCCGGCTAGGAAACGCCTCCCGATAGATCCGCAAAGCCGCTTCGCCGTGAGGCGCTTCCAACCTGTCGAATGTGCTGAATATCATCGCGACCGCTCCTTGGGCTTGCTCTTGCCGGATCGACGCCCCCTCTCCCAGCTAAGTATGTTCCTCCCACCGGCACGGTTCTATTCCGAACTCGGTAAATATCGCCTCGAACGACGAGTCCTCCGGACTGCAAGCGTAAACGCCGAACCGGATCGCTTCGCCCCCTTCAAGCAATCGGAAAATGCGCATCTGCCGGTAATTCGTCCCGTCGTATGAGGCTTCAATGAGATAATCGCTTCGCCGGCGGCTGACCCGATAAAAAATCGAACGGATGCCGGCAGGAATGTCCGTCGTGGCCCAATCCGAGTACCCCCGATTCGTGACGACGCTGCCGAGCCGTTGGAACGTCTCGTTTTCATATTCGGTCGAGGCTTTGAACCAGTTGTCGCTGTCTAGGTACACCAAAATGCCGCATTGGTCGTATCGTCTTTTGCTCTCGAACTCCGTCTTGACCGAAAACGTAAAAAACGGGTCCGTCGTCTCGGTCAGCAGGGCAGGCGCGTTATCGTTTTGAAAGCCGTAGTACGTGCGCTGCCATAAATCGGTGCGCGGCTCGGTCCGAAGGACGACTCGGCCGGGATCGAACTGATACGTTTGCGGCTCGTTAAGCCAGCGGAATTGATCGATTTTCATTTTCCCTCCAAGTTCCGGTTCCGGGTTCATTTCTCTACAATAACCAAAGACAAAGAAGCGTTGTTTCCTCCGTTGCTCATCGCTCTTTGACTGACGACTTTCCACCCGTCCGCCAAATACTGGTTCAGCTCATCGAGATTGTTTTTCTTCTCGGTCAAAAAATAGACAATGATGGCTTTCTGCATGATTTTACCTCTTTCATCCCTTAAGTTTCGAGGCGAAAAGCACTTCCATTATACCATGGGTTACATCGGCTGGTAATATAAAGAAACCTGCGCCCCTGAGTCTGCAAAATCGCCCCCATCAGGCCTTTCTCTATGCGCTTTTGTGTGATTTTTCATACAAGAACCCTTCATTTGCCGCTTTTATGATGATATTTGTACGATTTATCATACAAAGTCGGCCCGTCAGACGGTTCCGCATACATTTTTGTATGATATTTCGTATAAATCTGTCTGCGGGACCGTACCGCCCCTCATATCAAGGCTTCTTTGAGTTGTGACTTTCATCACATGAATCGGATATTTTGCGCACTAAAATAGAAATCAAAAATTCGGGATTGGAGGACACACAAATGAAGACGGAATGGATGTCGAACCTGCTCTCCATCGGCGAAAGCGTGGGAAAGACGGCTTCGGTAGGCGGTCATCTGATTGCAGACAAGATAAGCGTTTATGGCTTCTTCGTCGTCTGCCTTTTATTCGTGGGCTGCTTTCTGACGGTTCCGGCGCTAATCTACGAGAAATATTACAAAGTCGATTCTTTAAAAAAGCTCCCCCTGCCCTGCTTCCAGGACAAGGGGAGCCGAAGCGCCGCTAACGAGTTATCGTTTCATCATGTGTCTACGGCCTGCCCATACGCCGAGGGCGATCAGCCCGAAACCCGCCAAATAGAACGGATAGCGGCTTGCTTCGCCGGTTTTCGGAAGCGTCTTGACCGGATTATCCGATGTCGGAGCTTGCGTTTCCGGTTCGCCTCCGCCGAGCGGCAATTCCTCCTCTTCGATTTCGACGACAGGCTCTTGATCGGGCTCCGGAACGTCCGTCGAAGGCGTGTCAGGTAATGTCGGTTCGCCTTTCGGGATCTCTTCATCCGGTACTTCCACTTCTTCGGTTGGCGTCCCTGGTTGAGTTGTCTGCGGCTGCTCCGGATTGTTGTCCGTCGGAACCGGTATTTCCGGAACCGATGGACCGCTTGGAGTTTCGGGATTCTCCGATCCGTTATCCGGATTTTCTGATCCGTTATCGGGATTCTCCGATCCACCATCTGGATTATCCGATCCGTCATCCGGATTTTCCGATCCACCATCTGGATTTTCCGCTCCGTCATCCGGATTCTCCGTTCCATCATCGGGATTCTCCGATCCGTTGTCCGGATTTTCGGGTTCGGAAGGCTCGCCAGGGTCAACCGGCTCTTCCTTGCGGTTCGTAACAATTAGTTTCTTCACATGTCCTTGGCTTACGATACTGGAGTCGATCGTTACGTTTCGCTCAGCCTGCTCGATCGTATAGCCTTCCGGAGCTTCCAGCTCCTTCAAAATATAATCGTCGTACAGCAGCTTCGTAAACAGGATTTTGCCGTCGGCATCCGTCGTTTTGACGATCGCCGCCCGCTTGCCCGCCGCATCGTAAAGTGCGAACTTCGCTCCCGAAAGCGGCTTCGCCGGATCGTCCTGATCGACCTTCGTCACTTCCAGGCTGCCCGTGACGCCGCCGCCCGAACCGGAGCCGGAGGAAGTGCGGACAATGATCTCTTCCGTCGTTTCCCTGAGCTCGGTCTTCAGCTGATCTCCTTCGAGCGCCACCTTATTTTGCACGGTTTCTTTATCTCCGGCGGTAATAAACGATTGGTATTCCAAAATATAGGCCGTGGAGATGTCTTCCGCGAACCTCAATTCAAACGTCTCTTGATCTCCGTCAAGCCTGGAGATGGTCAACGCATAGTCCTTCCCTTTCGTCAACTCTTCGGCTTTGACCGCATCGCCGTTTGCGCCGATTTCGGTAGCGTACAGGCGGAACGAATCCTCGATCAAAACCTGATTCGCGCTTGGATAGTCGATGATTCTGGCGTTGGAAATATGCGACTGGCCTTCATTGATACGAATCGACCAATCGATTTTGCTTCCGTTTTGTCCGCCGCTTTTCGTCACATATTCGCCGCCGTGGGGAACCGTCACGCTGGCATTCCATGTCGCCGTTTTATCGCTGCCATTCCACAGCTCGGCAGTATTATCGATATTTTTGACAATCAACGTACCCTGCAGCGATGTTTTGAACTCTATCCAGTAGGCGGATGAGATCGGGCGGGTAAAATGAATGGACAGCCGGTTGCCGTTCGCTTCGGACGGTTCCGTCACCTCGTACAGGTTAGCCGGTACTTCAACGTCCTTGGCAACGCCATTGCGTCCTCCCGTCAGTTTCATCTCATACACCTTGACCGAATCCGGAACAAGCTTCTGATTCTGTTTCAGAACATCCGTTACGATTGCATCGGCAATCGGATCGAGATTGTAGTTCAACTTGATGTTCCACGTAATTTCCTTTTCGACCGGATTGTAGCTGCCGTCTTTGCCGCCGTTATTTTTCGTATATTCGTCAGCGGAAAAACTTGCGCTCCGTTCGATCGGTCCTTTCTCCACGCCGTTTTCAAGCCACGTCATCGAAGCTTTGTTGATAAAATTCCCATTCTTGTTCTTCAGCCAGCCGATGTTAAACTTCGTTTCATACTCGATCGTATACGTGGTGTCGATGGTTTTGGCGAACTTGATGACAAAGCCGGCGCGCACTTGATCGTATTCCACTTTATAATCGCTCGATGGAACGGTTTTCCCGTCGGCTTTTACGATCACCGAATTCGGAACGAATTCGAGACCGTTATTCGGGAACGTATCCGTAATTACCACGTTGTCCATGCTGTATTTGCTTCCGTCCGGCTTTTTATCGCCGTTGACCGTAATTTGCCACTTCGCCGTTTTATCGGCGAAATTGACATTCGAGACGCCTTTCGCCAACGCGCGGCTTGTTGGGCCGGGGTTGTCGCTTCTTTGGACGATTCGCCCGAAACGACTTTATTTTTGACCTGCTGGCCTTCGGCGCTCAATCGATCGACCGGCTTCGTTTGGTAAACGATCGTATACGGCGAATCGATATCCTGGTTGAACTGAAGTTTGAACCCGTTCGTGCCCGTCGCTTCGGCCATATAATCATCCGCAGAAAGCAAATCTTTGGCATTCGTCGAATTCCCTTTATACACCTTCAGCGAATCGGCAATCCACGTATGAATCGAATTGAATTCATCCGTGATGACCGCTTGGTCTTTCGGAATCTGTTTTTCGTTGAAGTTGTATTTCACCGTCCAAGTGACGATTCCGGTATCTTTATCTTCGCGATACGATTTGGTCAAAAATTCTCCGCGATCCACCGTTACCGATGCGGTCGCTTTCGCTTCTTCCCTGTCATCGCCGGACAGAACGGCGGTATTTTCAAACTTCACCTTGCCCGACGGCCCGTCGGTCAGCTTCGTCGAGAAACGAATCTCATACGCCTTGCCGATCGTCTCATCCGCGAACGCAAGCTCAAGTTTGGCGCCGTTATTCGTAGCGACCGTAACCTTGCTGTCCTCTACCTTGTCGCCAAGGAGCGTCGATCCGTCTCCGTTCACTTGCAAGTGATAAACCTCGACAGAACCGTCGATAAGCTCCAGACCCTCTGGCATTGCATCGGTGACGACCGCATGTTTGATTTTGTCAAGCGTCGTATTGATCTTGACGGTCCAGTTTATCTGATTTTTGCCGACCGCATTTCCTTGCTTTTCGATCAGCTTTCCGCCCTGCGGCTTCAGGCGAACGATTACGGTCTGCTCGCCGCTTCTTACGGGAATGGCGATTATGATTTCCGTGCTGCCTTTAATGAGTTCCTTCCTGAATTCCGTGCGAATTTCCAGCTTGCCGCTTACGTTGGAATGGTTCTCCACGTAATCGTTGAAGGTCATGACGACCTTTCCGTTCCGATCGACCGTAAATCGGCCTACCTCGCCTTGATCGGAAACGAGCGGTTCGTTAATGTCGGTAAAAATTTCAAACTGCGTCGGCAGCTCGAAGGTAAACGTATCCCCGGCCTTGTAGCCGTGTCCGTTCGGAAGCTCCCATTCGTAGCTGAGATTGACAGCTGCGCCGATATCCAAACTGCTGTCCGGATGATACACGGCATCGATCACGGAACCGTTCGTATCGGTTAACACAACTTTTGTTAAAATATTATCCGAATGAACGACTGGCGATGTCGGGTTATAGACGCTATACGTCACACCATATACGGATTCCTGCACGCTTGCCGCAGCATGGGTCGTCCAGGCCGATGCGCCAAGCAGCGTTTGGAACAGGAGCAACAGGGCCACAGCGAATGCACTTGCTTTTTTCTTCATAGTCTCTCCCTCGTCCTCTTCATCACCCTCATACTATTGGTTCCGATCTTGCCTTTCCGTGCGCAAATCGCACCATGCACCCATCGGACGGTACCGATAAGGGACCATCGAGCTCATCACCTCCGCCATTTCCTATTGGCGCGACTCCTTGCGCTTGATAGTTTTTCAGAACCAAATGGGCTTTCGCCATTGTAGCACCAGAAACTGTACATTTTCTAAACAAATCCAAATAAGCCTTGGACTAGAGTCCAAAGCTTGATTTCCTGCAAGATTAAATTTGAAATAACAGCAAGTCCAAAAAAACAAAAAAAGCGTCTTCGTTCGGTAGCTGGCTGCCATTGACATCACGTCATGAAGGCCCTATAGCTTTGCGTCCTTGCCTTTCGACAAGTTTGCCGTTATCGTGAGTAGCTTTGTGAACTTATCATATCAAAAATCCAGGCTTCTATCAAGTAAAAAATCCCATTCTTTATTTCCGCCAAAACGTCGGACAGTCCGCCTTATCCAAAATATTGAATTCAATGAATTTCTCAAGCAGAGAGAAATCAACCGGACTCCCCCACGGAATACGGACCAACTCGTTGGTGTGATCGTAGCCGGACTGGACAATTTCATCCGAAAAATGCTGCATCCCTGCCCGTTCGGGGGCGACGGCCAAATGACGTTTGGAAACGCTGAAGCCAATAATAAAGGTGTCGTGATCGGTAAACATAGGCTGATTCCACGCCAGTTTGGGCGCTAAATTCGGAAATTTTTTCGTTACCCAAGCCAAAACCTCTTCCGTTCGGGCCCGATGTTCCGGATTATCGATGCGCGCTAAATATTTTGCGAAAACTTCCATGTCGTTCCCTCCTTCTTTTGATTCCTCACTCGTCCTTCATTTTATTCAATTTCAATTCCTTTAGCAAAAGATCGAGACGAGCAATGATTCGTTCTTGATTTTCAATTTGTTTTTTATGCAGCATATAGGTGCTGCCACTTCATAAATGGTTCTTAAACTCTTGCGGCGTCATCCCGTACTGGGATTTGAACAGTTTAATAAAATACTGCGGTTTCTGATAGCCGACTTCGTGCGCAATTTGACTGATTTTCAAATCCTTGTGCTTCAACAATTGTACCGCTTTTTCCATTCGCAGGCGAAGGACGTAGTTGGAGAAGTTCTCTCCGGCCTCCTGCTTGAATAAGTTGGATACGTATACGGGATGCAGGTGGACATGATCGGCTACCGCTTGAAGGGTGATCTCCTTTATATTCCCTTGGATGAATCGGCGAATCCGTTGCATCAAGTCGGAACGTATATTGTCCGAATAGTTGTCGCTGTACGCTTTGATTTGTACATAGCTGCCGAAAGCCCATTCCTTCAAAGGTTCCACGCTCCAGCTTGCATCGATTTTCAGCATCTTCTCGATGTCTCTGCCAAATACATCAAAAATCCGTTTGCCTTTTTTGTGCAAATAATAGGAGTATGCTTGCAGCAACGCAACATAGATTTCAACCCCGTATTCGCGGGCGCCGCCGCCTGCTCCTTCGAGCTCGTCGAATATCCGGCTCAGCTTGTTCTCGAATGCCGTCCACTGCTCGATTTCGATTAACTCCATTAACGTTTGGGAACGGTAAAGCTCCGTAAACGGCCGAATGTCGAACGCTTCTTTCTTTTGCGTTACTTGAAAAAAACTTTCCGTCTGGTAGCCGATATAATCGGTATAGATCGATAATGCGGAGTGGTACATGGACAGGATGTCTTTTGGAAACTCCCCCCAATTGCTTTGGACAATGGACACTTTCGATTTTAAATATAATTTGATTTGATGCTGGGAGAGCCGGGCCAGGTCCTCAATTATAACGGCGGAGCGATCGGGATCCGATTGTTCGATTTGTTTCGATTGTACCAGGAAAATCAAATAATCGTACGAATCTTTGCAATAGATCACATGAAATTGACTCGAAAATACTTCTTCTACAATGTTAAACATGGCATATTCGATCAACGAGAGGCTGTACAGATCCGTATTCGAGTTATCCTCCTCCACTCTCATGCATAAGAGGATGGCTTCCCTTTCGGCTTGAATGGGCAGCTCGACCAGCTGGATCTTGTCCTTCAAAACGGATAGGGGGTAATTTTTGCCGGACAGCAAATCGAACAAGAACATCTCTCTTAATTTGGGCAAGCTTTCTTTGAACCGGTAATAAAATTTTTGCTGATTCAGGAGCGCATTTCCTTCTTCCGTAATCTTGTTTATAATATGGCGAAGCGTTTTTTCCAAGTCCTCGTTCGATACCGGCTTCAGTAAATAATCGCATACTTGCTGCTGGATGGCTTCCTTCGCATATTGAAATTCATCATATCCGGTTAAAATAACCGCCTTTGTGTTTTTCCATTTCTCATTTATTCGAGCGATTAATTCGAGTCCGGTCATTCCGTTCATTTGGATATCCGTGACCACAATATCAACGGAACGGTAATTTAGCAGCTCCAGGGCCTCCTCGCCGGAATAGGCTTTGTAGACATTAGAGACCCCCATTAGCTCCCACGGAAGCCCGATCGCCAGACTGTCAACCAAGTGCGTGTGATCGTCCACGATCAAGATTTCGTACATTTTTGTTCCTCCTTCGTCAAGACACGTCTTCCATATCGCTCCAACATAATGCTGCGCAAAGTCCGCCCAATTTCGATTTGCTCAACCGCAATCCCGAGCCGCTGCCATACATTAAACGCAGACGTTGATGAACGTTTTTCAGCCCGGATTCCACTTCTTCGTTATTCGTATAAATTTTCTTTCTCATCGACTCGATAAAGGAATGATCAACCCCCGCGCCCGTATCCTCGACCGCTATATGGTTCATGCGTTCTTCCCTCCAGCATCGGATTCGAATCATTCCGTATTCCGATTGATTTTTGAACGCATGGAGGATTACATTTTCAACAAGCGGCTGTACAATCAACCGTGGAACCCATATATCTTCCATCTGCGGCTCGGTCTCGGTCTGGAATTCAAAATCGTCTCTCAGCATGCAATGGATTTCCAGATAAAAACTCACCAAGTCCAGTTCCTCTTTCAGCCGCACCATCTTGTTCCCCGTTTTGGTCGTATACCGATAGTACTTGCTCAAGTTCATGGTCATCGAAATGGCGGCTCTGTTTTCATTCAACTCGATCATGCTTTTGATGTAAGCCAGCGTATTGTAGAGAAAGTGCGGGTTGATCTGCGATTGCAACTGCTTCAGCGTCGCTTCCTTCGACCGGAGCTGTTCTTTATAAACATTCTCAATCAACTCCTCGATTTTGGACGCCATGGAATTGAATCTTTCATAAAGAAAACGGTACTCCCCTTTGGGCTTGTCTTCCATGCGAATGGAATAAATCCCCTTCTCAATCAAATTCATGTTCCGAATCAGTTTCCGGAATGGAATCTGAATATTGCGATACATGACAAAGGCAAGATAGGCCCCCATAAACAGAAGCATGCCGCTTATCGCATAAAACATCATCCGGTTTCGGCTGATCGGCGCCATAATTTGACTGATGGGCACATAATCAACCAAATACCAGCCTAATGAATCCAGTTTTTGATAGTGGACCTGAAATCTCGTATTGTCGGATTTAAGCAACAAATATCCGCTATCCGTCGAAGAATCAAGCCCCTTGAGATCGGGAAGAAATTCGTCAATCTGATCAAAATTAACGGAATAATTGTAAATAGGATCCTCTTCCGGATGGTACAGAAAGGGATCCCCCGAACCGTTCGCTTTAAATTCGGTTAAAGCGCTGCGCAAGGCGGCCACGCCGAACTTAAGCACGACTCTCATATGCGCCTCGCCCGATTCCGCAGCGTTATCCGGATAAGACAAGATTTCCATGAAATAATCCTCATGGGGATCGGAATAGTATTGCCAAAACGTATCCTGTGCGGGAAGTTTATTTGGAAGCGCATTCAAACTGGAACTGCTTTTAATGACGTTTCCGGTACGAGGGTAGACGACCGCGATGACGGCTTTCCAATCGCCATAACCGGCAAGCCGATTAATTTCCTCCGAGACGGTTCGGTTGATTCTATATTTATTCAAAACATCGTCAAGCAAATCGGGATACGCTAAATTGCGAACATCCGTACTTTCATACAACATTTTCTGATAGGTATCGAATTGGAAAAACAGCTGATCCAGTTGGCTTGCGAACGTTTCGATCTGATATCGCTTCACTTTAATAATTTCGTCAGTCAATACGCCCGTGCTTGTTCGATTCGATACCACAAACAGGAGCAAAATCGGGATAAGCAAAATAAACAAAGTAGCGATCAGTTTCGTGAATATGCTGAATCTGCTCAAGATCGAATCGTCCTCTCAAAATCGGGCTCGGCATCTAATGTTGGAGTCGGAATTCCGAGTACTGTTTTTTTAATTCGTCAAAGACAAGGTCAAAGCCTGCCTTTTTGAGAGCTGCGATGGCATCTTCATAATATTGTTCATAGCTGGCCAAGCCAAAATTGATGGGCTCGAATTTTTCCTTGTAAACCGCCATGACCTGCGCGATCTCATTTTTGACGGGCGCCTCGTTAAAATGAAACCCGAACAGCTTGGAAATGCGGGAGTTCTCGTCATTCGTCAGCATATCCTGGATGATGTCATCCTCTACGCCGGCAGGCGGGATAAAATAGTCCTTGTTTCGCCACATCCATTCGTAAATGAACTGGTCATTCGTCAAAAACTCGATTTTCCCTTGTTCCAGTTCGTAGTCCTTTCCCTCAACCCCGTAAATAATGAAACGATAATTTTCTTTGCTGCGCAGAATCCAATTCATAAACATCATCGCGCGTTCGGGATTTTCCGACGCAGCCGTAATCATAAAGGCTTCATTGCTGGGGGTCGTAATGAACTTGGGCTTTTCCTTGGCCAGATAATACTCCCGAAGCCTGGCATTCGGATCGGCGTTCCGTGCCGTTTGCAGGTTCTCCATCGCCCTGGAGACCGCACCTACGCGAAAAAGGAGCTTTCCCGCATTTTCCTGATCGATCTTCGCCGCCGGATTGCCTACCAGATTCTGGTCAATTATGCCCTTCTCCACCCATGACTCGCGTAATTGAGCCACCTTTTTGTATAAATCGGACTCCACATAACTCAGCATTTCCCCGGAATCTTCATCCAACATAAATAACATTCGCTCATCCAACGAGGAGTAGTTTCGATCCGTTAACTCGCGCCACAACATTTCATGCCCTCGGTCGGTTTCCAAATACCCGTAATAACTTGGATCGATGGCGTGCATCCTTTCAAAAAACCGTTCCAAATCGGCAATTGTGTTTACCTCCGACATGCCGACCTTCTCCAGCAAATCCTGGCGAACCATAACGGAGGAGAATTTCCCGGCGGACGTAAAGGCTTGAGACGGTATCGCCCAAAGCTTCCCGTCGATCCGGTTCTGCTCGAAGTTTTCTTCGGGAATCTGTTCGACGAGATCCCGCCCATATTGGTCGAGAAGCTTGTCTAACGGCTGAATATAACCTTTCGTGTGATAAACGGAGACGAATGGCGCGCCGTACCAGAACAAATCGTAATCTCCTCCGGTCGACAAGGCCAGTTCCAGTTTTTGCTGGTAATTGGACCACGGAATATAAGTCAATTCAAGCTTCATATTTAAATCTTGCTTAAGCCGATCATTCAATTCATTCTCGACGAAGTCCGCCATTCGAGCCGACTGATCGCCTGGCATAATCACCTTCAAAGCGACAAATGATTCCGGCACGTCTCCCTCCGGCCGATCCGCGCCGTCGGCATTGTCGAATCGAGGCGAATCGGACAAGTCGGGGCCGATATATTTACTGTACAGGACGTACGTCAGAGACATGAAAAGTATCGCAACCATGCCCATGACGGCAGGTTTCATCAGCGCTGCCTCCTTTACGATAGAGCCTCTAGCTAGCCTACACCCATTCTACCAAAGCGCGCTGCCGCCATGAAGGTGCCTGCCATAAGACAGGAACAGGAGCACATGCATTTGAATGTCATGTGCCCCGATCTCATCCACCATTCGGGTATCCCGATTTACCCTTTATGCGCACTGAAGGCGACGCCTTCGATAAACTGCTTTTGAAAGATAAAAAAGAGGACGATCATCGGAACGACCGCCATGAAGGCTCCTGCCATCAATACCGGGTAATCGGTCCCAAACATGGAAACGAGTGTCGCGATGCCTGACGACAAGGTCATCTTCTCGGGCGAGCTGTTAATGATGAGCGGCCATTGCAGCTCGTTCCATGCCCACTGCAGTTGAATAATGACAATGGCGACTAAAGCCGACCTGACTAAAGGAAGCATAATATGCCAATAAATTTGAAATGGATTGCAGCCGTCCAACACGGCCGCTTCTTCCAATTCTTTAGATATGGACAAGAAAAATTGCCTTAAAAGAAAGGTAGCAAACGGGCTGATCAACGAGGTAATCCAAAGCGCAGTAACCGTATTGACCAGGCCCAAGTCGCTCATCATCATATATTGCGGCGTATAAAAAACAGGATTGGGCACCATCATGACCGACAGAATCGCGACAAAAAGAATCGAACTTCCCGGAAACCTGATCCGGGCGAAGGCATATGCCGCCATCGAGCTAAAGATGACCGGAAACACGGTCTTCATGAAAGCCGTGAACACGGTATTCAAATAGTAATATGGAAATTCCGATTGCTTGATCGCCTCGATATATCCCCTTAAGCTGGGGGCCTCGGGAAAATAACGGATCGGAATTTGCGTGGCTTCCGTCGTTGTCTTCAGCGAAGTGAGCACCATCCATACAAAGGGTACGAGCATGGCGACGGCGCTGATGATCAGAATGATATGAACGATCAAGTTGATCTTCCTCGCCGATGAGATGCGCATTTCGGTCACCCCCTTCCTTATTCGTAAACGACCCATTTTTTCTGAAAAGCAAATTGAATCCCCGTCAGCAAAAGGTTAATCAACAGCAAGACATTAATAATCGCGGCGCCATAATTGGGATTAAAATAAACGAAGCTGTTTTGGTAATACGCATAGACAAGCGAGCGAACGGATGGAAGCGCTACGTTCGTCTTTCCGATAATCAGATAGATGGAGTCGAAAATTTGCGTCGCTCCGATCAAAAGGATGATGCTCGTGAAAAAAAGCGTCGGCGTCAGCATGGGAACGGTAATATAGCGAAATTTGTTGAATCTTCGGGCGCCATCGATTTCCGCCGCTTCATAAAGCGCTTTAGGTATCCCTTGCAAGCCCGCGAGAATCAGCAGCATATTCAAGCCGATCGCCCCCCATACGCCGACGATCACCAACACGAACATGGCATAACGGGGATCGGACAGCCAGGCTACGCGGGTTCCCAAAATATGATTGACAAGCCCGAAGTCCTGAGCGAACAAGACGACCCAAACCATCGCCGCCGCTGCGGGCATCGTGACTTGAGGCAAGAAAAAAACGACACGGTAAACGGACAAGGCTTTGATCTTCGTATTCAGCAGGACGGCGAAAAATGTAGAGAGCGCAAGCGTAAGCGGCACAAACAGTACAACATAGTACAAGGTGTTGCGGAGATTCTGCCAAAACTCTTCGTCATGAAACAACTTCGCATAGTTGTCTAATCCAACCCAATACGTTTCGAGCCCGAAATTCTCCGACCGCTGAAAGCCCAGCAAAATCGATTGGACAACCGGCCATCCCCAGAAAACCAGTGTGCCTATAAGGGTCGGCGCGATCATGAAATAGGCCCACGCATACCTGCTTCTAGAATTCATCTGACCACTCCCTATCAAGGGAGACGTTCCCGATCGTCAAGAACGTCCCCCGAATCCCTTTCATTTGAACAGTTGGCTTATTTCGTTTCGGCTATCGCTTGATTCATCATCTCCGCGACCTTTTTCGCGGCTTCCTCTACCGGGATGGCTCCGCCCCATGCTTGCGACATAATCTCGGGTTCTTTCGCAAACCATACCGGGTACGACTTGGAACCGCTCGGATACGGAATCGCATCGGCGACTTGATCGGTGAACACTTTGAGATTCAAATGCGGTTTCGAAGTCAGCCACGCTTCTTGAGTGCCGTTGAATGCCGGAATGGCCGCGCCCATTTCCGCCGTGATTTCCGCTGCTCTTTGGGAACCGAGGAACTTGAGGAACAGCCAGGCTTCTTCCTTGTTCTTTCCGGCCGCGGACATGACGTTGCCCAAGCCGTTAATGATGTTGCCTCTTTTCACCTTGCCCATAGGCAATTTCGCCCAATCCCATTTTCCCTTGATAATTTCGCTGCCGTCTATATCGCTGATCCGCCAGGACCCGTCAAAGATCATCGCTAATTTTCCGGACTTGAACATCTCGGTTGCTTCCGTATCCGTCATTTGCTGGTGGGTCGGAGAAGCGCCGTCGAGAATCATTTGATACCGGGCTTGCAGAGCTTCGATCGAAGCCGGTTCGTCGTACCCCGACTTGCTCATATCGTCGGACAAAATACTCCCGCCATTCGCCAGCATATCGTTCCAATAACCGGTTTGCGTGTCCAGTTTCGCGCCAAAGCCGTAGATGCCTTTGTCCGGCTGGCTCAATTGCTTGGCAACCTCGGCAAGCTTCGCGTAATCCCACGTGTCGTCCGGATACGGAATATGGGCTTGATCGAACAGCTCTTTGTTGTACGCCAAACCGATTGTGTCGAAATCTTTGGGCACGCCGTAGTTTTCGCCGTTCAGCGTGTAGATGGAAGCAAGGTCTGCCGCATAATTGCTCAGATCGATTTCCCCGGCCTGCACCTTGTTCGTGATCGGTTCGAGGAAATTGCCCGTCGCATATTTGACAAATTGACCTCCGTGCATCCAAAAAACATCGGGCAACGTCCCTGCCGGAGCCGCAGCGGACATTTTGGTCCAATAATCGCCCCACGGGATGACTTCGACTTTGATCTCGATATGCGGATTTTCGGCCGTGAACTCCTTCGCAATCGCTTCCATTGCCGGCTGCTGAATTTTATCCCAAATGGCATAGGTAAGCGTTACATTCTTTTGGGGCTCCTCCGCCGTTCCCCCTGCGCTGTTGTTTGGACCCTTGTCCGATGCGTTGTTCGAACCGCCGCTGCATGCAGCGGCAACCAAAGCAAAAGCGATGAAGACAACCGCAAACACGAATGAAAACTTGTTTCGTTTTACCATTTGACATCCCCCTAGAAAATTGATTAAGGAAAATTTTTGCGTAAACTATGGAGCAAGAAGACGCTTTTCCTCTTTACAAGCTTATTTTAATCGAAGGTTAAAACCGTTTTAAATGCCTCATTTTTAAGATCGAATGCCTAATTGTTAAGATAAAAAAGATTTGCTTTTAAAGATAAATCCATCCATAATAACAGTAAATAATTGCGCAAATTATTTTCATCACATGACTTAGGAGTGTCTGCCATGACGATCACGACATTGGAAAGAAAGCCCGGAGAATTCTGGTGGGGAGGCGTTATAAACGAAGGGCATTTGATGCCTTTTGGCAGCCGTCCGCATTCGCGCGATTTGCGTTTGACGGATGACAATCAAGCGTCCCCTTTGCTGCTCTCCAATCGGGGAAGGTATATTTGGAGCGAAGAGCCGTTTGCCTTTTCATTTAACGAGAACACCCTTACGATCGATCACAAACAGGACATACGGATTGAAGACGGACATGAAACCCTTCAAGGCGCTTACCGGCATGCAAGCCATGCGCATTTCCCCCCTTCCGGCATTACGCCTGACGAACTGGCCTTTGTAGCGCCGCAATATTGCACTTGGGTCGAAATGTTTTACGAACCGACGCAGGAGAAGCTCCTCGATTACGCAAGGTCCATCCTTCGGAACGGCTTTCCCCCGGGCGTGATCATCATCGACGATAATTGGATGCAGGACTATGGAACCTGGGACTTCGACAAGCATCGATTTCCCGACCCCGCCGGGATGATCGATGCTTTGCACGAATTAGGGTTTAAAATCATGCTCTGGGTATGCCCGTATGTGAGTCCCGACAGCATCAAATTCCGGCAATTGCGCGATCTTGGGCTCTTGATGAAGCATGCGGACGGCACTCCTGTCCTGAGAAGATGGTGGAACGGGTACAGTGCGGTCGTTGACTACACGAGCACGGAAGGATCCGCATGGTTCAAGCAGCAGTTAGACAGGCTGATCGAACGATACGGGGTCGACGGATTCAAGTTGGACGCGGGAGAACCCCTGTTGCCCGATCTGACGAATGACGTTGCGGAGGACGTCGCATGGTCGCGCCCTGTCCGCCCGATGGAGGATTGCGAATGCTATGCTCGTTTGGGAATCGGCTACGCGCTTAGCGAATTGCGCATGTGCTGGAAACTCGGAGGACAGCCGCTCATCCAGCGGCAACGCGATAAAACGCACACATGGGATGCGACCGGACTGGGGGGCTTAATCCCCAACGCAATCGCCCAGGGCCTGCTGGGATATGCCTTCAATTGTCCCGACATGGTTGGCGGAGGGATGGATGGCGACATTAATTCGCCCGATTTCCGTTTTGATTCCGAACTTTTTATCCGTTACGTTCAATGCTCGGCTTTATTTCCCGTGATGCAGTTTTCCATGGCGCCATGGCGAGTTTTGACCGGCGACGAATTGTCCTGGTGCATGGACGCCGTACGAATTCGAACGGAATTAGGCCCTCTGCTCTTCGAGCTTGCAAACCAAGCCGCGAAAGATGGACTTCCGATCCTGCGCAGTCTGGAATTCGTTTTTCCTCATCAAGGCTTCCATTCCGTTCAGGATCAATTCATGGTTGGCGAATCCATTCTGGTTGCCCCGGTCTTGGATAAGGGACAGACGACTCGAACGATCCAATTTCCGGAAGGCCGATGGCAGGGGGATGACGGAAGCGTAGTCGAGGGGCCCATCCGGGTCGAAGTCAAGGCTCCTCTTTCCCGGTTGCCATGGTTTAAAAAAATTCAATAACGGAAAACGGACGTTTATCCACCCTGGCAGAAGATGAAGACCGGCCCGCAGGCCGGTCTTGTTTGACGTTTCATACGCCATTATTCGAAACGAATCTCATCGATCCAGATCGAACTGTTCCCTCCATGCCAGAATGACATCGACAATTGTCCGGGGTTGCTGCGATTTACGCCGTTCGATGCCAAATCAATTTCAATATCTTTGTAGCCGGTCGTTATCGTATCTCCGCTGAAAGCCGCCAGGGTTTGCGTCACTCCGCCGATCGTGAGCTGGACATGATTTTGCTCGCCGCCATTTGCGCCTTTGATGCGAATCACCATCTTCGAGTAGCTCGCGATGCTCTGGTTGATATCGGAGCCGAACCATCCGTTGTTGTTGTATTGAAGCTTCAACGCCCCCGATTCGATGACGCCTGCATCGTTTGCAAACCCGTTGGCGCCTGCCCATATGCCGAGATCGTTGGCTCCCGGCCAGCCCGGCGAGTTGTCGAAGTTGTCCAGCAGCAAGCCGTTCGTTCCGCCGCCTCCCGAGATGCCGCCGTCATATGGAGTTTGAGTCAGGCTATACGAAAGCGTATTGTCCGATTTCAGATTATCGAAAGGACCTATGTTCTGATCGGCGGGATCCATGCCGATTCCCACTTTTCCGAGCGGCGTTCGCCCGCCTGTGTAATAATTGGTGTTGGCAAATCTGGCGCTTGGCTTGTAGCCGTAAGGGTCAAGAATGGAAAGTGCCAAGGTGTAGGTTCCCGCCGGCATATTCGAAGGAATGGTAAACGCGCCGGAAACTTGATGAACGGCTGGCGCTTGATTATATTGACGTGTCGAGCTGTTCCAATCGTCGCCCGGCATCCAATTCCGAATGTCCACGTTGTCGAAAAGTCCCTTCCAAGCTACCGTGCGATCGCTGCGCAGTAAACTGGCTTCTACAGGCCAGTCATAATAGAACGGAGCCGATCCTTTGTTCGCAACTTGAAAGGATACGTTCATCGTTCCGCCTGGCTCCACGCTGCCGGAAAATGTCGCCTGGTTGATGACGAATCGATATCCGAATTCCTTCTGCATCAACGCAGCTCCCTGCGAGACGGCGGGATTTCCGGCATCGTACAGATCGATCCAACCAAGACTGGTTGTGTGCGTCTTTTTGATCCAATCGATAACATAGTTCCGATGGATCGGATCGCTTAAGGTGTCATTCGGAGAATCGCCGGGCTGGATATGCTTCTGTCCCCAATCGTAGGCAACTTCGCCGCCGTTGATTTGCGTTCTCCAGACATCTCTTGCAACAATGCCTTCCCCTCCTGCCAGATCGTCGATCAAGGCGAAAGAATCCCACAGAAACCCGAAGTCATAATTCTGGAACGTTTCGGGATACCTTACCTGAACTTTCTTGTTTTGAAAAGCTTGCGATGCAGCGTCGCCTAATGCTGTCTGAAAGCTTGGCGGGATGCGATCGGTCCCGTCGGCAAGCGTATCCGGCCAAATATGATGCTCTCCCCAATTCCCCCACAATCCCAGCTCGATATAGGCGACTCGGGGATCGTTATCCCAAGCTTGACCAAGCTTCTGGATGAAGGCCGCCAGACGATTCTTCAAGACATCCGTCGTCCATTGCGTCGTCACGTCGCCGTGAGGGACGCCTTGCGGCCAATACTCTCCTCCGTTCGGGTATACGATGAAAACGCGAGGAATCACCTTTTTATTCTGGCTTTCGATTCCTGCCCAGGCCGCGTTGCTCCAATCCTTGATCTTCTGAACGGAGTCCGACGCCGCGTTTTCCAAATCCGTGTATTTGATATAGTGCTTGAACACAGTTCCATACTCATGATTCGAAAATCCGGTGTCATTCATGAAGCGGGTAGGCCTGAATCCCTTGAAGGGATTTTTGAAAGCCTCTTGCGTTTCCGTTAAATGAACGGTGATCGAACCGACAGCGGCTGACGCCTTATCAAGAAACGGCACCCCAAGCGAACCTCCCGTCAGCAGCCCAAACGACAATAACACCGCAATCGCTTTCAAAAATGGTGCAGACCTTTTCATCAACGTCCCTCCCATAATGGTGATTGCTGCGCAAATTTATTGCGCAATTCATTTGCGCTATCAGTATAGTCTACCTCCGCTCGCTTCGTCAATCCAAATTATGACGATTCCCGCAAGCGCAAGTTGAAAAACGCAAAATAGCCGTCCTCAGCTTGGCGGAACAGCTGAAGGACGGCTTGTCGGATCGATTCGCGGAGCACCTTGCCCTACGCTTTTGAGCATGATTCCCGCTCAATCAGCTCGGTCTTAAGGCTGATGTGTACTTCTGAAATGTTTTGGTTCGCAATCAATTCCGTCAGAACCTTTGCGATGATCGAGCTAATATCGTATCTGAACCTTCGGACTGTGGTTAACGGCGGAACCATGAACTCCGACAGCTTTAAATCGTCGAAACCGACCAAGGAGACATCCTTCGGAATCCGAACGTTCAGGTCGGCCAATCCCTTCATGGCCCCGAAAGCAATGATGTCGTTAAACGTAAAAATGGCCGTTATGGACGGCTGCTCGCTCATCAATTGCTTTACCGCCTCGTATCCATGGGCAGGATCGAATGCCCCCATGACGACATTGGTGTCGATCCATGGCATGTTCAAATCGCGAAATGCGTCTTTGCACCCGTCCAGCCGGTTTAAATTCACCAGATGATTCCGGGGCCCCGCGATGATTCCGATTTTCCGATGACCCAATCCATGCAGATATCGAATCACCTCATAAGCGCCCTTGCGGTTATCGTAGTCGATATAGTTGTGACCGGACTTATAGGTTCGTCCATTCGTAAGCACGTACGGAATTCCGCGTCTGTCAAATTCTTCGAATATTTTGTCATTGACGAATGGGTCGAAAACGATGGCTGCGTCCGCTTTCTCCTCGTTTAAGAGCTTATAAGCCGGAGACGACTGCAGGTCGGAGTGATGCTTCGCAATTTGAACTTGATGACCGTACGCTTCGAGTTCTTCCTTCAAATGAGTCAGGTCCGCAGAGGTAGACGGGTCATTATCGACGAAATCGTGATTGCCCGGAACGATGACGACGATCTTATAGGATATGCCCGCCAGCTTAGAGGGAGCGACACCCGGTTTTAAATGCTCATTCGCAATTTCCAATACTTTTCGGCGGGTCTCCTCGCTGAAATTGCCCTGATTGTTGATGATCCTGGACACCGTGCTGATCGAGACATTTGCCTTTTTTGCGATTTCTTTCAGTTTGATTTGCGCTCCCTCCAATCCATGCGCAATTTTTTGCACAACAATGAAATTATAGCGTTTATGAACGTTCCCAGTCAATTTGCATGGCCAAGCTACTTCACGATCCTTACCGGGCAGTGCGCCCGTTTCGCCACCTTATGGCTGACGCTGCCGAGCACGGGCTTACAAATAGCTTATCGCTATCCCGCCCGCCGCGCCCGCAAGCACGACCGTCCACGGCGGGAGCTTCCAGCAAGCGAGCATCACAAACAAGATGACCGCCAAAACGAAATCGGCCGGTTTCCATATGGCCGTCGTCCATAGCGGATCGTACAAGGCCCCCAGCAAAATGCCGACTACCGCCGCGTTGACCCCCGCAAGCGCGCCTTGCGCTCTCGGATGGTTGCGCAGCCCGTTCCAGAACGGCAGCGTGCCGACGACGAGCAGAAATGCCGGCAAAAAGATCGCGAGCGTCGCCACGATCGCCCCCGCCACGCCCGCGGTCGCGGCCCCGACGTAGCTCGCGAACGTAAAGAGCGGCCCCGGCACTGCCTGCGCGGCCCCGTACCCGGCCATGAAGTCCTCCTTGCCGATCCAGCCGAGCGGTACGACCTCCCGTTCCAGCAAAGGAAGCACGACATGGCCGCCGCCGAACACGAGCGAGCCGGACCGGTAGAAGACGTCCGTCATCGCGAGCCATCCCGACTCCCCTCCCGTCGCGTTCCTCCATAGCGGCAGCGCGACCAGCAAGCCGAAAAACAAGACCAGGCAAATCACGGATACGCCGCGGCTGATGGCAATCGGAAAACCTTCCCCCGGCTCCTGCTTTTTGTCGCGATAGAGCCGCAAGCCCGCGCCGGCAGCCGCGATCATCGCAAGCAGTTGGCCGTAGACGGTCGGCCATAGCAGCGTGACGACAACGGCAAACGCGACGATGGCCGCTCGTTCGCGATCCGGAGCGAGCTTCTGCGCCATGCCGAGAACGGCATGCGCGACGATGGCGACCGCGACGATTTTAAGGCCGTGAATCCATCCGGAACCGCCGACATCGAAGCCTTGCAGCAGCAGGGCGAATAACGTTAACGCCACGACGGAAGGCAGCGTAAAGCCTAACCATGCGGCGATCCCTCCCGGCAACCCCGCCCGGACGATGCCGATTCCGATGCCGACCTGGCTGCTGGCTGGACCGGGAAGGAATTGGCAAAGAGCGACCAGGTCGGCATAGCTCCGCTCGTCCATCCATTTGCGGCGGCGAACGTATTCATTGTGAAAATAACCGAGATGCGCGATCGGACCGCCGAAGGAGGTCAGGCCGAGCTTTGCCGAGACGCCCAATACTTCGAGAAGAGCGGCGATTTTTCCCCTCTTGGCGTTCCGGGTAACCGGCTGCCGTTTGTCAGTCGTCACAGGGTTAACTCTCCTTTGCCGTTTAGCATCTGTTTTTGTCAATAGAGGATTGCCTTGTAAACGTTCTTTTGCTATAGTGAAGGACCGAACCTTCATGTTTTCAGGGAGGCCGACCGAATTGCGAGTCTACAAACCGATCGAAATCGCGAAAGAGCTGGGCATCAGCACAAGCGCTTTGCGCCATTACGAATCATGGGGCATCGTCCCGGCCCCCGCCCGCGCCGCCAACGGATACCGGATTTATACGGACGTGCACCTCGCCTATTTTCGCTGCTTGCGAACGATGTTTCCCGGATTCGGCGTCGCCGTCGCGTGCGAGGCGCTCCGCTGCATCCAAAGGGCCGATATCGACGCTGCCTTCTGGCTCGTCAACAAGGAGCAAGCGAAACTGCAGCAGGAAAAAGCAGCGGCTGACCAGACGCTCGAGCTTCTGCAAAACCTGGAGCTTTCCCCGATTTCCAAAAAAAAGCCGAAAAACAGCATGACGATCGGCGAAGCGGCCGCCTTCGCGGGCGTCACGACGTCAGCGATTCGCCACTGGGAAAAAGAAGGCCTGCTCGAGCCCGCGCGCGATCCGGACAACGGCTATCGGCTGTTCGCCCCGGCGCACATTCGCAAAATATTGCTCATCCGCACCCTGCGGAACACCGTCTACTTCTTGCAGCATATGAAAGAGATCGTCCAAGCCGTCGATCGCCAAGGGATCGAACAGGCGAAAAAATTGACGGGAGACGCGATTCGCAGCATCCACGACCGCAACCGTTTGCAGTTTGACGGCGTACGCCGGCTGGTCGAGCTATGCAAACTCCTTGAGCTTATGTAGCCGAAACGAGTCCTTTTTTGCCCGTCCTCCTCCTTAAGAATGTTCCTTATACAATTACAATACTATATTCCGCAAAAGGAAAAAATAAAAAAACGGCCCTCTCGCGAAAGCCGTTCGAAAGATCGTCCAGCATGGCGACCGAAATGCCGCCTCAGGTCGCCGACTTCATGAGCGGGGTTCCCCTCAGGACGAAACGATGGAACACCCATTCGGCAACCGCGATCAGAATCGAAATCAACGCGATCGCTCCGACCGTCAACCGCCAGTCGAACAAATAGCTGAGCAAACCCAAATATACGGCGGTCAGCACGCCGTCCATCAGCGAAGCCAACGTATTGTTCGTATTCCGCAAAATGAGCTGGTCGCCGACAAACCAGGAAATGACCGTAAGGCCGGTCGCCGCGACGAGCGCCGTCCATAACCCGACATTCGAGTAATAATACAACAGGAGCGTAACGATAATCCCGTTCAGCACCCATTTCATCAAAAATTTCATGGAATATAAACCTCCTTCCTGTTTTGGAGTATACCCTCGGACCGGGTATTTGCTATTACTTTTTCCCAATTCGGCATAAAAAAACCGAGCTTTGCGGCTCGGCGGCATCCTTATTCGATTTTTTACATGCATTCCCCGGAAATCTCGACGTCATCGTTCCGAATAACGACGTCCGAATAGCCGGACAAGCTTTCGGTATACCCGCAGACGGTTCGGGTTTCGTCGTAACGGAGAAGCTTCGAAACGGCTTCAAAACGTCCGCGATCGTCATGCCGACAACGACGACGGCGAAAATCGCGGCCAGCCCGATCCCTGCGGCCAGCGCGGCGGTTCTTTTACGGACGGTCATGAAATCTCCCTCTCCCGGAAAATCGGAAAAAACCCAGTATTCTATAGACGCCGAAACAGCGAAATAGTTGCCGAATTCGCCGAAAATCCCTCGGAAAGCCGAAAACCCGCAGCTTGTTCATAAAAAGAAAACGGCCCGGCATACTAGCATCATCCGTATTCGGGAGGGTTTTCGGTGCGCATCCACAAGGTCGATTGTTTTCCTTTGTTTTACCGGCTTCCGAAGCCGTACGGCGACGCGAACGGGATCAAAGCCTACAGGTCCAGCTTTCTCGTCCGGTTGACGAGCGATAGCGGCGTCGAAGGCTGGGGGGAATGCTCCGATTGGCTGCCCGCGCTGCAGGCCGGGTTCCGGGAGCGGATTATCCCGTATCTGACCGGGAAACCGGTCGCCGACCGGGCCGAATGGATCCGGACGATCGCGAAATGGCACGCCCGCGCGGCGGCGGCGGTTAGCATGGCCGCGACGGAAATGGTCGCCAAGTCGTGCGGAATTTCCGTTTGCGAGCTGTGGGGCGGCAAGCTCCGGGACAAAGTGCCGGTGTACGCATCGTTTCAATCGTATTCGGAGGACGAAGATTGGGAAGCCGTTTCCCTGCGCGCGGTGGAAGCCGCGATAAACGAAGGGTTTCCGAGATTGAAACTTAAGATCGGGGGGAAAACCGTCGCCGCCGACCAGCGGCATATTCGCAAGGTTCAGGCCCTGCTGCAGGAAAAATCGGAGCTGGCTCTGGACGCCAACGGAAGCTATGACGTTTCCGCGACGCTGCAATGGCAATTCTTGCTCGAAACATGGCCGAATATGCTCTGGCTCGAAGAACCGATTCCGGCCAAGCACCCCGCGGATTACCGGATGTTGCGGCAGCGGCTTCGGATCCCGATCGCCGGCGGCGAAAATGTCAAAGCGCCTGCCGATTACATTCCTTTGTTAACCGGGCAGGCGCTTGATATCGTAACGCCCGATCCCCTCCACCTTTCGGGAATCGATCGCTTTCGGGAAGCCGGCTTGCTGGCGCGAAGCTTCGGGCTCCGCGTTTCCCCGCATGCGTACGACGGCGTGTTGTCCCGGCTTTACGCCCTTTTCGCCCAGGCATGCCTTGCTCCGTGGAGCAAAATGGGATCGGACAGCATCGAGCCCGTCGAATGGGACGTCATGGACAACCCTTTTTCCCGATTGCTGGATCTAAAACCGAACCGGGGGGGAAATCGCCTTGCCGTCCGGCGCGGGAATCGGCGCCGAGCTCGATCTGGAGCTGATTCGACATTATCAGTGGGATGGAAGCGGCTACGGCTTTTGAGAAAGAAGGCTTGCGATCGCCCGTTCCACCTCCTCCGGACCGTTGGCATGATTGTACAGGCCCAGAAAGGCGCTGGTAGCTTCCGGGCGGCCGGCGATCAGGCGATTGACCGCTTGCTGCTCGGGCGTCGGAGGTCCTTTTATGCGTTCAACGCCTCGGTCACGGCTTGCCTGATCGTCGTGTATCCGTCCCCGATCAATTGCTTCAGGTCCCGGGACGCATGACCGAACTGCCCGTCCTCGATCGCCTTGTACACGACGTGCACCATGAATCCGGCCATTCCCTCCGGCACGCCGGCGCCCGTCATCGACCTGACGGCTTCCTCCGGAGAGACGGCGCGGTGCTTAACCGGTTTGCCGGCGACGTCGGAAACGACGGCCGCAAACTCGTCGTACGTAAAAGGCTCAGGAGCCGTCAGCTCCAGCACCCGGTTTTCGAATCCGTCCCCGGCAAGCACGGTCGCCGCGGCCAGCGCCAGATCGTTCCGGGTCGCGTAGTTCATCTTGCCGTTCGGCGCCGAGGTCACGATTTCCCCGCTCGCGGCGATCCCCTTCAACCCTTCGTTGACGAGGATTTCCAAATAAAAGCCGTTGCGCAAAAACGTAAACGGGATGCCCGTCGTCCGAATCATGTATTCGGTCGCGAGGTGCACGTTTTCGAGTCCGAGCTTCATCTTTTCGGCAAACGCGATGCCGGTATAGGCGATATGGCCCACTTTGGCGTTGCGGGCCGCTTCCACGACGCTCGCGTGCTGGCGGATGCGCAGCGTATTGTCCATGGAAGGCCCCGAAACGAACAGCAGCTTTTCGATGCCGGCAAACGCTTCGGCCAGCGTCTCGGGCCGATCGTAATCCCCGGTTCGGATTTCGATCCCCAGTTCGCGAAGAGCTCCCGCGTTTTCCGGGCTCCGCACGATTCCGACGATATTGCCGGCCGCAACTCCCTTGCTTAACAGATGGCGTATCGTCAAACCGCCCAATTGACCGGTCGCGCCGGTAATCGCCATTTTGCCCATATGCGATCCCTTCCTTATCATTATTTACATACTTACTTTTTGTAATTAATGATAAGGGCGGGCGAACTAAAAGTCAAGCTGCGTCCTCTCTTCCGCCCGGATAGTGGGTTATTACGCTTTTCGCGCCTCGGCCGGGAACTGTCCGCGATAGGCGTTCGGCGTCATGCCCGTAAATCGCTTGAACATTTTGATGAAGTAGTTGTCGTTTTCGTACCCGACCTGAAGCCCGATTTCGGATACGGGCAGGCGCGATTGCTCCAAACGCCGTTTCGCTTCCGCGATCCGCAGCTGATGGAGGTAATAAATAATGTTCGTGCCGGTCTTTTTCTTGAACAGGGTGCTGATGTACTTTTCGTCCATCGAAACATGGTTGGCCAGCGTTTTCAAAGAGATGAACGACCGGTAATTTTCCTTCATGTACAAAAGCAGCTTGTCGACCTCCTGATGACCGGTATCCGCCCGCAGCAGCGCAACGCTTTCGGACTGTCCCGGCGCCGCCGGCTCCCGTCCGTCTTCCGCCGCTTGCCCTGCGCTCGCTTCCTGTCCTTCGGTACCGACCGCAACGCCGATCGCTTCGCGCCGTCCGTCCGCGAGCCGTTTTCTCAATTCCGCGTCCACCTTGACGAGCGCGTCCACGAGCGATTGCACGTTCATGGAAAGCTTCAATATATAATTGGACGCCCCGTACTCCATCGCTTGGCGCACGTATTCGAAATCGCCGAGGCAGGACAACATGATAAAACGGCTGTCGATGTCGGCCTCCCGCGCGCGCTTCAGCACGTCCACGCCGTTCATTTTCGGCATTAAAATATCGCAGATGACCAGATCGGGCCTCCTCTGCTCGAGAAAAGCGAACGCCTCTTCGCCGTTTCCCGCTTCGCCGACGACGTCGAAGCCGAGGCTCTGCCAGTCGACGATTCTTCTCACCGATTCGCGAACGAATATTTCATCCTCCACGAGCAGCACGCTCCACATGCTTCCCCCTCCCTCCGTTCCTATGCCCCTCGATCGAATTATAGCATGAGGGCCTCCATTTCGGCCGTAATCCCATTCGGCGCGGAGCTATCGTACCATGTCAGCTTCGGCGGGGACAGTAACAAATTCTTGTTTCGGATAGAACGATTTCCGGAATTTTTCGCAAGGCGCGGTTTGAATAGAACATTTTCCTCATTTAAGGGTTCCCTCCGCGATAAACTCCGCCTTTCCGTCAGACTCGCTCCGGTACGGCTTAGACAAGAGCAGAGGCATATAAAACCGGACACGCGTGCCTTGCTCAAGCGGCATGATTTCCAGTCCCGAGCTTCCTTTGAACAGCAGCTCCAGCCTTTCCCGCAAATTGGCGATGCCGATGCCGGGTCTTTTGCGCTCGGGTTTATCGTCCTTGACCCTGCTTCCGGCCGAAATCCCCGCCCCGTTATCTTCCACTTCCAAGACGAGCTTGCCGTCCCGGGACAGCGTCCGGATCGTAATGAGGCCCTTTCGGTCGATTTCCATCAATCCGTGCTGAATGCTGTTCTCGACGAGCGGCTGCAGGCTCAGCTTCGGAATCAAGGCGAATTCCAGGCCCGGCTCCGTTTCGTAACGGACATCGAATTGCTGCTTGTAGCGGAAGTTCTGAATGTAAAGATAGGACTCGATCAACTGCAGCTCCTCCCGGACGTGGATCAGCTCCAGCTCCGAATTCAGCCCCGCCTCCAGCAGCTTGCCCAGGCTCACGCATATTTCCGCGATGTTCGGCTGATTTTCCACGAGGGCCAGCCACTTGATCGTATTCAGCGTATTCAGCAAAAAATGCGGATTCGTCTGCGACAGCAGCACCTGAAACCGGACGGCCTCTTTCTTGCGTTCCTCCGCTTTCAGCTGCCGGACCAGTTCCTCCGTATCCTCCATCATCCGGTTGAACGCGCGCGTCAGTTCCAGCACCTCCCCGCGGCGGTTCGTCTCGGGCAGCTTCACGCGGAAACGCCGGTCGACGGCGCCTGCCATTCTCCGCTGGAGGTGCTGAAGCGGTTTCGTGATCGCCGACGAAATCAATAGCGTAATCGTGATAAAAGCGAGCGTCAGCGATAGCGACACGGTAAAAAAAGACTGCTTCAGCCGGTCGACTTCCGCGTACGTAATTTCGAGCGGAACCTGCTTGATCAGCACTTTGTCCAGCCGGGGAAGCTTCGCGTAGACGTTCAGATTGCCGCCGGACACGTAGTATCCCTGTTCGTCCGGCGCGGAAAACCCGGCCAGCCGCTCGCCGCTTTCCGTTCGTCCCAGCTTGCTGTCGGCCAGGATCGTTCCGTCCGCATCCAGCAGCAAATACGTCTCCTGCAGAAATTGCGTGGACAGGCGAAACCATTCGTACATGTCGACGCTGACGCGCAGAACGGCATAGGGCGCGTTGCCGCGATTTTTGAGCGTTGCCGCGTAAGACAGAAGCTGCGGACTGCGCGACATGTCCCTGCTCGTATAATTCGGTTCCCAATTCCAGACGTAGGCTTTCGGCTGATTCAGCGCCTCCGCAAACCAGGCTTCCCTGGACGTTCGTTCGTAGGACAAGCGCTGAAGCGGCGGGTACGACGCATATACGTTGCCTTTGAAATCCGCGATTGTGTAATAGACCGGCGAAAGACTGATGAACAGGCTGTTCGTGATCGATTTGAATTTGGTATCGATCAGGTAAACCCGCTCCAGGCTGTCGTACCGTTCGGGGTATTGCAGCACGGAAGCCGCCGAATCGTCCTGCTCGACGAGGATGACGGTTTTGTAGACGACGTTCAAAAAATCCTCCAGCGACTGGTTCAACGTCAGCATCGAATCCAGGCTTTGATCGGCCGTCTGCTTGCGCAGCACCTCCTCCACCCGGTTGAAATTGGACAGGTTCAACAGCGTATGCGGGAACAAGATGAAGACGACAAACGCCAGAAACAGGCGGTTTCGGAGCGTCTTGGGCAGCCAGGCCGACGGCTTCAGGCTGCCGAGCAGATTACGAACGGGCATCGGGAAAACACTCCTCTGGCAGAGCTCGGGCAGAGCCGGCCTTGGCCGGTTTTTTCCAGCATAATACGGAGTCGGCTCGCTCGTCTATCGAAAAACCGGCCCTCCCGCGAACGAATGTCCGCGAATGGGCCGGCCGGATCCGAACGACGGCCGAAGCTTCAGCCCTTGACGGCCGTGCCCGACAAGCCTTGAATGATGAACTTCTGCGCGATGAAAAACACGACCAGCATCGGCAGGATGCCGGCGGACGCGGCCGCCATCATTCCGTTGTAATCGACGTTGTATTCGAGAATGAAATTTTGCAGCCCCAGCGGCACCGTATACAGCTCCCGGCTGATCAGAAAGACGAGGGCGTTCTCGAAATCGTTCCAATGCCAGGAAAAATCGATGACGGCCAGCGTGGCCAGAGCGGGCTTGGCAAGCGGGAGCATCATCTGCAAAAAGATCCGCGCGTGGCCGGCTCCGTCGATATAGGCGGATTCGGAAATTTCGTTCGGAATGGAAAGGAAAAACTGCCTCATCATGAAGACGCCGAAAATCGTGATCATGCCGGGCAAAATCAGCGCCCAATGCGTGTTGAAAATGCCCAGCCATTTAAAGATGATGAATTTCGGGACAAACAGCACCTGAGGGGGAATCATCATCATCGCGATATAGAAAACGAACAGCGTGTCCCTTCCCTTGAACGTCACCTTCGTAAAGCCGTAAGCCGCAAGCGCGGACAGCACGGTCGCGCCAATTGTGCTGGTCAACGAAACCTTGAGCGAGTTCAAATAATAGGGCACGAAGCTGGCCGAGCCGGTCCATATTTTCTGATGGTGCTCCCATACGGGATTTGCCGGAATCCAGGAAATCGGGAAATCGAACACTTCCGAAGGCGATTTGAACGAGGTGGAAATCATCCATGCGAACGGCAGCACCGTCAGGATGGCGAAGAAGAGCATGATCAGCGTGATCGCTCCTTTTTTCGCTTTTCGCCATGCCTGCTTTTTCGCCTCCGAGGCGACCTGATCGCGGCCGGAAGCGGCGGCGAATCCGGTTTTCGTTTGCATCGTCGGGCCTCCTCTCTCTTTAGTAATGCACCCATTTTTTTTGACCGAACCACTGGATCGCCGTGATGACGAGGATGACCGCGAACAACGCCCAGGAAACGGCGGCCGCATAGCCGATCTCGTAATAGCGGAACGCCGTCTTGTACACGTACAGCGACAGAATGAGCGAGCTGCTGCCCGGACCTCCCTGCGTCAGCGCTTCGAAAATGCCGAACGTTTTGATGGACATGATCAGTCCGGTCACGAGCAGCATGAACGTGGTGGGACTGACGAGCGGAAGCATGATGCGGAACACGACCTGGCGTCTTCGGGCCCCGTCCATTTTCGCCGCCTCCAGCAGCTCCGGCGAGATTTCCTGAAGCGCCGCCAAATAGATGATCATATTGTAGCCGAGCATGAACCAGATCCAGATAATGTCGATGGCCGCCATGACCGAATCCGGCGACGTCAGCCAGCCCGGAGGATTTTCGATTCCGATGCTTCTCAGCAGCCCGTTGATTGGCCCCAGCTTCGGCTGGAACAGCAGCATCCAGACGAAGGCGACGGCAACGCCGTTCGTAATGTAGGGCAAAAAATACAACGCCCGCAGCAGCGATTTCAAATAGACCGAACGGTTGAGCACGACCGCCACGAGGAACGCTAACGCGATGGAAACGGGAACGCTCGCCAGAAACAGCGCCGTATTGGCGAGCGACGTATAAAACTGCTCGTCATGGAGCAGCCGCTTGATGTTGTCGAACCCGACAAAATGAAACACGGGGCTTGCGAACTGCCAGTCCGTGAACATCAGCACGGCCGATACGGCGGCCGGGATGACGAAGAACAGGACCACGCCGAGCAGATTCGGCGCAATGAACGCGGAACCGACCCAAAACTGTTTTTTGCGCATGGTTTTTCGCTCCAATCCCGAAGCGAAGGGCAGAGGATCCCCAGCCGGTCCGCCAGCGACGGCATGTTCCGGACCTTGACGAGCCCCTGCCCCTCCCTTCTTATGATCCGTTTTGCTTCAAAAATTCGTTATGGCGTCTGGCGATGTCCGCGAGCGTCGTTTGGACGTCCTTCTTGCCCGTAAAGAAATTCTCGTATTCTTCCTGCCGCAAATCCATGACCTGCTGCGGGAGGGAGCGCGAATATTTGACGTCGTCGTTAAACAGCACGCGCTTCAGCGACTCCTGGTCGTACGTATCGGCGTTTTCGCCCAGCAGCAGCTTCATCGTATCGTCGGCATCGACCGCCTTGGAAGCCGGAAGCCGTCCGCCGGGAACCATCGGGAGCATGCCGCCGTCCGCATACCACTTCAAAAACGTCCATGCCGCGTCCTTATGCTTGGAATTCGCGTTGATTGAAATCGCGTCCCCGGTGCCGCCTCGCGTCACGTAATCGGCCGGGTCCTCCGCAAGCCGCGGAACGGGCGCGAAAGCGATTTTGAACGTTCGCGGATTGTCCTTCATATTGTTCGAGCTGCGGAAAATCCACGTTCCGGCGTTCAGCATGGCGGCTTCGCCGCTTAGAAACACCGTGTCCACCGGCATTTTGGACGTCACCTGCTCCGCGTAAGGCACGGTCGTCCAGCCGTCGTCCATCATCGACTTCAGCGTTTCCATCCATTCGCCGTAAAGCGGGTGATCCATATGGGACGTTCCGTCGGCCTTCGTATAGCCGAACTTCATCGACACCGAGTCGAGCGGATCCGGGAACGGCTCCGTATGCTGAACCAGCCCATAGCGCTTGTCGCCTTTCAACTTTTCCGCATACGCTTTCATCTCCTGCCACGTCCATTCCTCCGGCAGCGGCAGGCCCGCTTCGTCCAGCAATTCCTTGTTGAACCAGACGAAGAAATTGCTTTTTACGGTCGGCATTCCGTAATACTTGTCGTCGATTTTCCATTCGCCGGCTCCGGGGATGTTCTCGTCGATGTCGTAATCGGAATAAGCGCTCAAATCCAGAGCGAACCCGGCGTCGACCCGGCGCTGAAGCAGCGTCTTGGAGTAGCTGACGAACAAATCCGCGTCCTGTCCCGTGGCGAGCGCCGTATCGAGCTTCAGATTGCCGGCGTCGTCGTTGACGAACCGCTCGTACTTGACCTGAACGTTCGGATTTTCGGCGTTCCAGGCGTCGACGACCGCTTGCGGACCGGACTCCGCCGGCACGCCCCCCCACATCGTCAGCGTAATTTTCTCGTCCGGATTAGCCGAAGACGCCGCCGGCGTGCCGGACGCATTCGCCGAGCCGTTCGTCGTCCCCATGCCCGTCGAGCAGCCCGCGAGCGCCGTTCCCATCATGACCGCCGCGAGCAGCGCCGCCATCTTTTTCTTGAGCAACGATATCCCCTCCGTCAATTGCGTATGTTTCATTCGCATCTCTACTGTACCACCCGTCCGGCGGACCGGTAACGAAGGATTTCTTCTATTGAGTAGAACGATGTCGCGAGCTTGCGCGGGTCGATCGCACGATTTCCATTTTCGCGCCCTCGCCGATTCCCTAATACGGACAAAAAAAAGAAGAAAGGGCTCACCCTTTCTTCCTCTTGTTGGCGAAGCTGAAGCCGATGGCGGCAACGAGCAGCAGAGCGGCGGCGCCGAGAATCCAGACGGACAAATCCGATGCGTTGCCCCCGCTTGATGCGGCGTTCTCTCCGCCTGCCTCCGGGCTTGGAGAAAGCTGCGCCTCCGATGACGGCGACGCCTCGGATGCGGCCGGCGATTCCACGGCGTCGCCTTGCTCGGGAGCGGTCGCAGTCGGGACCGCCGATTCCGCGGCAGTGTCCTCCGTTGCAACCGGCGATTCCGGGGGAGCCGCGATGCGCACTTCAAACGAAGATTCCCCTTTGATCGCGTGCCCGTCCGCCCCGATGATGTGCCATTGCACCGAATACGTTCCGTTTCGCGCGAGCGGCTGCTCGAATACGCCCGTTATCGTCTCGCCGTTCGCCCCGGTTTCCTTGAACGGCTGTTCCGCGCCCGACGCATCCGTCACTTTCAAACTGACAAGCTCGACCGTCGTATTGACAGCAACCGAAACTTCCGGCAGCGGGGCCTCGACGACCTCGGCATCTCCCGGGACGACCGTTTCCGCGGTCGAGTGGGCAAAAACGAAGGCCGGAAACGCGAATAACCCGATAAGCAGCAACCACGAAACCGCGTTAAAGCGACTTTTCACGAAATTCCCTCCTTGTTCGAAACCATAGAATAACACACCCGCATCGTTTGCGAATGACCCTTTCGGGCTATAGCCGCAAAAAAAGAACCGCCGCAGCGGTTCTTTCGCCAGTTTGGAGATGCGCTTTTAAATCACGGGCTTTTGCGCGGACGGGTCCGTCTTTCTCGGCGCCCAGCTCTGAATGCCGTTGTCCTCGATAATGCCGATGCCGACGTCGACGATGTCCGATTCGAGCAGCAAGCTGTCCCGCACTTTGAATTTGATGTCGTCGGCATCCGCCAGCGTCATGCCTTTTTTCAGCTCGAGCATCGCTTCCACATGATAATAGCGGCCTTCCTGAAGAATGCGCATCGACGGGATATCCGTCACTTCGGGATGGGAAAAAATGATTTTCGACACTTTGTCCTCGACCTCGGGCGGCGCGGCGACGCCGATCAGGCCGACCATGTTGTCGTAGCCCACTTTAAAGGCGACGAGAAACATCAAGCAGCCGATCAAAATGGAAGAAATGCCGTCAAGCAGCGCGAAGTTCGTAAGCGAGGTGACGACGACCGCGATCAGCGCCAGCAGCGCCCCCGACGTCGCGACAAGATCTTCGTAAAACACGAGACGCGTCGGCGGCGCCGCGCGCCCGACGTTGCGAAACGCGGTCGGAACGATCGCCATCCCTTTCGCATGGCTCTGGGATTCGTGGACGATCTCCTTCATCGCCTTGAACAAAATAAAGCCGTCGATCAGAATCGCGATGAGCAAAACGATAAAATTCAGCCAAAAACCGTGAGATTCGGTCGGCGGATGGGCCAGCAAATGCAAGCCTTCGTGAATCGTCTCGTAAGCCATGATCGTCACGACGACGACGGCGACCATGCAGAACAAATTGATGACGCGGCCGAAGCCGGTCGGAAAGCGCTTGGTCGGCTTTTTCTCCGCGAGCACGCTGCCGGCGAAGACGAACGCCTGGTTGATCGCGTCGGCGATCGAATGCATCATCGAAGCGAACATCGCTCCGCTTCCGGTCATCGCGGCCGCGATCCCTTTTACAATAGACAATCCGGCATTTCCGAGCGCGGCCGCTCCGGATGACGTATTCCCCTTTTTGACCAGTTGCCAAAAGCCTTCCTTTTTCCCGTCCGAGTTCATGGCGAAGCTTCCTCCCGATGGTAAGTTGCGATTAGTATTTGCTGTTGAACTCCAATTCATCAGAAATGATTTTCTTTACATTCCAGCTTTTTCTTTTCGCCAAAAGTCGACCGATTTCCTGCCGGCTCGAACCGATAATTTCCACGGCGGGTTCGGATCGTCACCCCCTCCGGGAAGCCGAAGTATATTAACTTTGAGGTGAGGATCGATGAGAGTTACCGAACGCCGGTTGGCCGAACATACGGCCTACGAAACGCCGTATTTCGTCATCGAGGCGGAACGCGGCGGCCCCGCGTTTCTCATTACGGCGGGGATTCACGGCAATGAAAGAGCAAGCGTACGCGCGGCGGAAAAGCTGACGCGAATGTTCGGCGACGGCACTCTCCATTTGCGAAGGGGAACGCTCCTGATTGTTCCCGTTGCGAACCGAAAAGCCTACCGCGAACGAGTTCGCGGCGTTCCGGACCTGAACCGCCGGTTTCCGCGCCGGCGCGGCGAGTCCGCAAGCCATCCGCTGGCCGCCGCCATCTTTCGTTTGGCCAAGCGCGCGAAGCCGCGCTGGGTTCTCGATCTTCACGAGGCGAACGGACTTTCCAGCCTCGATCCGCGGCGAATCGGGCAATGCCTGCTTACCGATCCCGATAATCGGGCCGTTCCCGCCGTAAAACGAATCGTCCGGAACGCGAACCGCGCGATTTCCCGCAAGAAAAACCGCTTCACCGTTCGATTGCGCGAAAAGCCCGGCTCTTCGCGCACCGCCGCCGCACGTCTGCTGCGCGCAAGAGCCGTTACGGTCGAGACCTCGTGGGACCTCCCGTTTTCCTCCCGCGTGAACTACCAGACGGACATGGTCCGGCAATTTTTATCCGAGGCGGGCATGTGCTGACCCACCGGACCGACAGCCGCTTGCGAGCTTCACTTCGGGAGGCGGGAATAGGATTTTCGTTTATGCAGCGAAACGGACCGGTAGGAGGAGGCAAGCCGTTTCCGCTTCGATTCCGTCAGGCCGGAGACGCCCGTATGAAGGCTGACGTTGAGCGCCTTGCGAAATTCGAAAGACCCGGGGTAACGGGAGGCGACGAAATTGCCGTACGTCTCGAATTCGGAGAATGCGAACGGGCGCTTCAGATCCATGCTTTTTAAAATCGCAGCGTACCACCGGTCTTTATGCCTGTGCTCGATCGTTTTTTTCAAATGCGCGACTTTTTCTTTATCGAACAGCATGTAGTGCGTGACGAACGACTTGCGCGAAACCGGATCGCCGCCCATCAGCTTGCGGTACGTGCGAAAATATTCCGGCTGGCTCCAGTTGCGGTAATAAAAGATCGTCCTCCCGTCCGGGGTCCGAAACGCATGGGGTCGAATGAGCACGGTATCCGCGTCGATGACGAGATAATACTTGCTCGCCCCCAGTCGGTCGCTGCCCAGCTTGAGCAGCTGCTGAAACAGCCATCCGGAGCGTTCCCAGCGAGCGGATCTGTACCGAATGTCCTTTTTGGCGATCGGAAGGACGGCGTTCTCATGGACGAAGGCGCAGTTTTTGCGGGCGCACAAAGCGCGCATTCGTTTCGTATCCGGCGCGATGATCATGAATTTGCCGATCGGATGCTTGACCATCCTCCTCACGCTGTCGATCACATGCGGAAGCGTCCCCAGATCCTTTTCGATCGCGGGTATGATTACGTCGATTGTCGAAAGCTTCATTCTCTCATCTCCGGTGGCTTTAGGATTTTGCAATATCCTATGTCGCCTCCGGCCGCGCGTTCATGCCTTTGCTTCGGCAAGCGGAACATTTTCGCGGCAGCGGCTTCGGCACGAACATTCCATGCGGTCGGCCAAGACGGCCGCGCCCGGCTTCTGTTTTACGCGACCGCAAAAAGGGGAATAAAAACAATGGGACAACCGAAGCTGTTTCCGCTCGCGCGAGCGAAAAACGAGGAGGCTTGACGATGGCAGCGCGTTTTGAAAACAAAGTCGTTTTGATCACGGGAGGCGGCTCCGGCCTGGGGCGCGCATCCGCGATCGAAGTCGCGAAGGAAGGCGCCAAGCTGGCGCTGGTCGACGTCAACATGGAAGCGCTGGAAGCAAGCAAGGCGCTGATCGGGGAGCAGGCGGAACAGACGGACGTGCTCCTGCTGAAAGCGGACGTTTCGGACGAGGAAGCCGTCAAAGGATACGTGCGGGAGACGATGAGCCGCTTCGGCCGGATCGACGGCTTTTTCAACAATGCCGGGATCGAAGGAAAACAGGCGCCGACCGAGAACTACGACAGCGCGATATTTTCCAAAGTGATCGACATCAATCTGAAAGGCGTGTTTTACGGGATGAAGCACGTCCTGCCCGTCATGAAGAAACAGGGCAAAGGCTTCATCGTCAACACCTCTTCGGTCGGCGGGATCCGGGCCGTCATGAATCAAGTCGCATACGGGGCGAGCAAGCATGCCGTCGCCGGCATGACCAAGGACGCCGCGATCGAGTACGCGGAGCACGGCATCAGCGTCAACGCGATCGCCCCCGGCGCGATTTTAACCGATATGGTCATAAATTCCTTCAAGCAAATCGATCCGGACGACTGGCAGGGCGCTTCCCGGGAATTCGTCAAGGACAATCCGGCCAAGCGCCTGGGCGACCCGCTGGAGGTCGCGCGGCTCGTCGCGTTCCTGCTGTCCGGCGAAGCCCCGTTCCTGAACGGCGCGATCATTCCGATCGACGGCGGCCAGTCCGCCAAATATTGACGAACGCCGCAAACGCAACGTCGCGCCGGCACGCCCGTGGAATTAGAAAACCGCCAGCGGAAACTGACGGTTTGAGCGGTGTATTAATCGCCAAATTCGACATTATGATACACTTGCTGAACGTCTTCCAAATCTTCGAGCGTGTCGATCAGCTTCTCGAATTGGGCCAACGATTCGGCCGGCAGCTCGACGTACGTTTGCGGCAGCATCGTCAGCTCCGCGACGGTAAACTCCGTAATCCCGGCGTTTTTAAACGCTTCCTGAACCGCATGGAATTGATCCGGATCGGCGTAGACGATCGCCGTGTCTTCTTCCTCGATGACGTCGCGCGCATCGACATCCGCTTCCAGCAAAATTTCAATCGCCTCGTCGGCCGACTTGCCGTTCACTCCGATGACGGCCGTATCGTCGAACATATAAGAGACCGATCCGTTAACGCCCATGTTGCCTCCGTTTTTGTTGAAGGCGGAGCGAACGTCCGCGGCCGTCCGGTTCACGTTGTTCGTCAGCGCGTCGACGATGACCATCGAGCCGTTCGGACCGAAGCCTTCGTAACGAAGCTCGACGTAGTTTTCGTCGGAGGCTCCTTTGGCCTTTTCCAGCGCGCGGTCGATAATCGCCCGCGGGACGTTGTACGTTTTGGCCCTTTCGAGCACGACCTTCAGCGCGCGGTTCGCTTCCGGGTCGGGCTCGCCCTTGCGCGCCGCCACGTAAATTTCAATGCCGAATTTCGCGTAAACCCGGCTCGTATTCGCATCTTTCGACGCTTTTTTCTCTTTGATATTATTCCATTTGCGTCCCATTCTCGGATCCTGCCTTCTCTTAATTTTACTTTTCCCATTATACAACAAAGAAGCCGGGAGGGCGACAAGCTCCCGGCAATCGAACGCGTCTACGGCTCAAACTGCTTTTGCAACTCCTGGCTGAGTCCGTTCAGCCGCTTGATCTCGTGATCGACCTCCATCGCCGCTTGAATCAAGATGTCGCTTTTCGCGGACAACTCGTCCATCGCCGATATCCCTTGTTCGATCACCGACGCGATCTGGTTCATCTCGCCGGTAACCGCGGACGAACCGTTATTGACGGCGGTTATCGTCTCGTAAACGGTCGAGATAAACTGCCGCAGCCGCTCGATCAACTGCCGGATTTCCCGAAAATCGTCCGCGAACTCCATGATAAACGCGCTGGATTGGCGAACCGCCGCCTGTCCTCGTTCGACCAGCGAAAAGTTGAACCGGCTTTCATCCTGAACGGAGGTCAGCATGTCCTGGATTTCGTCGGCCGCGCGGCGACTTTGATCGGAAAGCTTCCGGATTTCGTCCGCCACCACGTTGAATCCCCGGCCGTGCTCGCCCGCTCTCGCCGCCTCGATCGTGGCGTTCAAGGCAAGCAAATTCGTTTGCTCGGCGACCTCTTGAATAAGCCCGATCATGCTTTGCGCCCGAACGACCGATTGCTTCAAGGCGTTCATCGATTCGAAAATTTCGGCCATCGACCGGAGCACCTCTTCGTTTTGCGCCTGCAGCCGAACGACCTTCTCATGGCTTTCCGCCGCCGCCTCCTCCGTCGCCGCCGCGTTTCTTCGCATTTCCTCCGATGAATCGATCGCGTTTTGAATGGAACGGTTAATCGTATCCAGGCTGGTCTCGATCTGCTCGACCGACAAAATCTGGTTTCCCAAGCCCCCGATCACTTCTTCGAACGCGGCCATCATCTCCCGGTTTATCCGCACGTTCGAATCGGACTTTCCCGTCACGATTTCCGACGAAGCGCGAATGTGGTCCGACAAGCCCTCGACCTGCCGGATCAGGCGGCTCCGGCTTTCTTCATGCCGCCTTTTCTCCTCTTCCAGCTGGGCCGTAATGGTTTGCTTCGACCGGATTTGCAGCATCGTGGCGCTCGACGTCAGAATAAGAAATCCCGCATGGACGACCAGCATCAAAAAAGGATAGGAATCGGTCCCGAACACGAGCCGCGGCGCGAAAAAAAAGCCCCAAACATGCTGAACGGCGAACAGGGCGGTCATCATCGAAACGAGCTTGATATTTTCAAAGTAGGCGACGGCGGCGATCACCATAAAGATGGAGAAGTGGAATTCGACTCCGCCGCCGCTCCCGCTGATCATCGAGATGCTGGAAAACGTCAGCGACAACGTAATGACAAGCGGCAGCAAACGATGGTCCCGATTGCGCAAAAAAAGGAACACGCCCCATCCTAAAACAAGCATGGAAACGATTAAGAGCGCGTATTGTCCCCCGGCCGGTCCCGGAGCGGCCGTAGCCTCTCCGTGGCCCGTTCCGTGCCGGAACGGATCCATCGTTTGCGCGAAAATGAAGATCGCCGCGTTGATCGCCGCGGCGGCGAAGGCCAATTGAAGCATCAAGCGATTTTTTTTGTCTTGCATGAAAATGGGTTCTTCCTCTCGTTGAAGTCGGTGTGTCGCTCTATTAAAGAGGATACAATGCCCATCTGAAATATTTTTGAAAAAAAGAAACCGCCCTTTCGTCGGGCGGTTTCCGATGCTCGCGGCGACTCACGGGAACAGGTCCGTTACCGCTCCCTTGGCCGCGGAAGACACGAGCTTCGCGTATTTGGCCAATGCGCCGGAGGACGCTTTCAGCGGCGGCGCGCACCAGGCGTCAGCCCGACGTTCCAGCTCCTCTTCCGAAACCTCGAACGAAAGTTTCTGCGTTTCGCTGTCGATCGTTACAATATCGCCCTCTTGAAGCAGCGCGATCGGACCGCCGTCTTGCGCTTCCGGAGCGATGTGGCCGACGACGAAGCCGTGCGACCCGCCCGAAAATCTTCCGTCGGTCAGCAGCGCGACTTCGCCGCCCAGGCCTTTGCCGACGATCATGGCCGTCACGGAAAGCATTTCGGGCATCCCCGGGCCGCCCTTCGGTCCGCAATAGCGGATGACCAGCACGTCGCCTTTGCGGATTTTGTCTGCGACGATCGCTTCCGTCGCCGCTTCCTCGCTGTCGAACACCCGTGCGGGTCCGGAAAATCGCGTCCTCTTCATCCCGGACATTTTCGCGATCGCGCCTTCCGGCGCCAGGTTCCCCCGGAGCACGACGAGCGGCCCCGTCGGCTTCAGCGGCCGCTCGAACGGCTGAATGATCGCCTGCTCATCGCTCAGCGGCGCCGCGTCCGCCAAATTTTCCGCCAGCGTTTTCCCCGTCACCGTAAGGCATTCGCCGTGAAGCAAGCCTTTCTCCAGCAGCAGCTTCATGACGCCGGGCACGCCGCCGACGTCGTTCAGGTCTTGCATCGCGTATTTGCCGCTCGGCTTCAAATCGGCCAGATGCGGAACTTTGACCCGGATGCGCTCGAAATCGTCGTACGTCAAATCCACCCCGACCGAATGCGCGATGGCGATCAAATGCAGAAAAGCGTTGGTCGAACCGCCGAGCGCCATGACGACGGCGATCGCGTTTTCGAACGCTTTTTTCGTCATGATATCCTTCGGATAAATCCCTTTTTCGAGCAGTCGGAGCACGGTTTTCCCGGCTTCCTCGCATTCCGCCGCTTTATTCGGGGAAATGGCGGGAGCCGAGGACGAACCGGGCAGGCTCATGCCCATCGCTTCCGCGGCCGCGGCCATCGTATTCGCCGTATACATGCCCCCGCAGGAACCGGGACCTGGACAAGCGCTGCATTCGACTTTGTGCAGCTCGTCCTCCGTCATTTTGCCGTCGTGATATTTTCCGACCGCTTCGAACGCGGTGACGATATCGACCTTCCGTCCGTCCATATTTCCGGGCTGAATCGTTCCTCCGTACACGTAGACGGCCGGCAAATTCAGGCGGCCGATCGCCATCAGGCAAGCCGGCGTATTTTTGTCGCAGCCGCCGATCGCCACCACGCCGTCGAAACGCTCCGCGTTCGTCACGATTTCGATCGAGTCCGCGATCGCTTCCCGGCTCGGCAGCGAGAAGCTCATCCCCGCGTGCCCCATCGAAATGCCGTCGGACACCGTTATCGTATTGAAAATAAGAGGAGCGCCCCCGGCCAGCCTTGCCCCTTCCTTCGCGCGCTTCGCCAAATCGTCGATGTGCATGTTGCAGGGCGTCACTTCGCTCCATGTGCTGGCAATGCCGATCATCGGCTTCCGAAAGTCCTCGTCCCCGAACCCGACGGCCCGAAGCATCGCGCGGTTCGGAACCCGGTTGACGCCTTCGCTGATCACCTTGCTGCGAATCCGCAAATCTGGATTTTCAGTCATTTTATTCATCCTTTCCGCTTTAGATTAGCGCGTGCAGCTCGTGCATCGGACGGATCAGGTTTTGCTTCATCATGCCGGATGCCAGCCCGGAATCCCGCTTTTCGAGCGCGGATATAATCGCGGCATGCTCTTCCACCGATGCCTGCGTCGCCGTCACGGGCTGCTTGAGGAACACGTACTTGAATCTGCGAATGTGAATTTGCAGCGATGCGCTGTAGGATGCGACGTACGGATTGTCCGACGCGTCCACGACGACGTTATGGAACTGCTCGTCGAATTCCATCGCCTGATAAGGCCGTTCGCTTTCGATCGCCTCCGCGAACCGGGCGTTGAGCTCCTTCAACGTCTCGATCTGTTCCGGCACGATCAGACGGGCCGCATCCTCGGCCGCCAGCGCGTGCAGCGCCGCAAGCGTCGGATACAGCTTGAATATATCTTCCTTCTCGATGCTCGTGACGCGCGTTTCCTTGCCGGGAAACATGGCGACCAGGCCTTGCACTTCCAGCAGCTGAAGCGCCTCCCGGATCGGCGTCCGGCTGACCGCCAGCGATTCCGCAAGCTCCGCATCGATCAGCTTTTCCCCCGGACCGAGCGTCCCGTCGATAATCCAGCGCTGGATTTGGGAAAACGCGCGTTCCTTGGCCGACATTCGAATCGGCGACGAAAAATTGGGCGGGATCGGCATTTGGATCCTCCTTTTCGAATTTGTTATATGCAATATATCGCATACATATATTGATTTCAATAGTTTTTTTCCGAGTTTACTCCATTGCGTGCCTCTGTTTGCGTTTGGATGCTTGAAATGAGTCACCGCGACTCAACTGGATTCAACTGGATCGCGCGAGAGCAGCAAAACTCCTTTAGGAAGACGAAGAACTTATCCATTCAGATAGGCAGCACAAAGCCCGCCAGGCTTCGCCTGACGGGCTCGCAATTTTTAACCTATTCCCGCATTTCCGGCAGCGGCGTCCGTTACATGAGAAACGTACCGATGACGATCGACGTCCCGATGATGATCGACCTCAGAAGTTGGGCGACGGCCAAATTACCTTTGGCGATTTCGTCGCAAACTTTGAATTTCGGCGTCAGGAAATCGAAAATCAAATAGACGAGGCATTGAATGACGATGCCGACTCCGGACCAGACGATCATGGCGAGCCAGTCGTCCGAGCCGAAGGACACCATCGCGACGATGATGCAAAGCCCGAGAAGCTTGCTTCCCATGTACAGCCCTGCCGCTTCGTTGCCTTTGGCGATTTCCTCGCCGTCGTCGAACCGGGTCAGCTTGCCGAACGCGAACGCTCCGACCAGCAGCACGATCAGAAGAATGCCGATCCCGATCGCCACGTTCAATAAATCGATTCCAAAATCTTTCATCCCACAGTTCCTCCCTTATGGATAATCGCCGGACAGTAATACGCCATATCCCCCGTAATTTTGCCGCCAACCCGGGGCAGCAGCCCGCAATAGCGCCCGCCGACGACAAACGCCCCCGTCAGCAAATAGCCGGTATACGGCCCGTCCTCCGTCTCGATCGTAAGCTCCTGCATCGGAAATAGCCGCTGGTACATTTTCGGCTGGCGCTCGTAATATTGCCGCGTTTCCGGCGTCTCGCCGTCTTCGGCGCCCCACTCGTCCAGAAGGAGGCGCCCCGCGTCGTCATACAGGGCCGTCCCTTTGCCTTCGCGTCCCCAATACCCTTTGGCGACGTAGGGCGTTCCCGTCCGAACGAAAAGCGTATTCTCGTAATATGCGGGGAGCAAATACGTTTCGATCGTCTTCGCGTCTTTGGCATCGAACAGCTGAAATCCGCAGTACGCTTCGGTTTCGTCCCGGCGTTCGTACAACGACCAGATCAAAGCCATGAATCCTTTGCTCTGCGTTATAATGCTCTGAGCCGGATTGATCAGTCCGAGCTTGCCCAACTCGACCAGCTTCAGCAAATGGCGGCCGACCGGTTCCCCCGTTGCCTCCTCGGTATCGTGAACGAGATATTCGAGCGGGTACAGCCGGTACAAGATCGAAATTCGCTCGCCGTTCAAATAAAGGCCGTCGCCCGGCACGATTTCCAGCTCCTCCAGGGGAGCGTACGCCGTGCGATAACCCGCTTCGCCGACCGCGTTCCGCACGTACTCGACGTTGATCCGATCCTCCAGATGCCAGCCGTAGCTGGAAAAAACGATCAGCCCGTCGAGGCCGTTCGAGCGGTAGTGTTCGATAAGCTCTGCAAAAGCGGTCCGTATTGCCGATCGCATCCCGCCGGACGTCGCGGGATGCGGCGAATGCCGCTTCGCCAGCTCGCACGCCAAATAAGCCGTTTCCGGGACGCCTGTCGGCGTATCCGTATTGTTTTCGATGCATTTCATTCCCGCCTCGTTCACGATCCAGTCCTGGCGAGACAGGCCGTGAAACGGAACCTCCACCCGGGCTGCGGCGAGCAGCGCGGGATGAAGGCCGAGGTACGTTTTCAAAAAGGAATCGGGCAAAAAACGCTGGGCGAACCGCATCGCTTTCCAAAACACGTTGTCGACGCTCTCGGCCGCCGCGCGAATCGCTTCGACCTCCGTCTCCCCGTAATGAACGAAGGACGGCACGCAGTACTCCTTGCCGTACATCCGGTGGTAGGGAACGGCATCCGCAAGCTCGTCCCGGAACACTTCATCGTGGGAAAGTCCGATTCGGCTTATCCGGTTTATCCGACTCATGCGGCCTAGCCTCCCGAACTGCTCGTACCGCCGCTGCCGAAGCCTTTGAAGGCGCTTTTCTTGGACTTGGAGCCGTAATAATAGCCGCTGCCGCCGTCATCGTCCTCGCACACTTCATAATCGTCGTCGCAGTCGTCCGCCAGCGAGCCGCATCCCGTCAAGGCGACCGGAACGCTGAGCAGCAGCGCGAACGTAAGCATTTTCGTCCCGTTTCCCGCTCCTTTTCGAGATTCGTTTTCCCCGGCAGAGGCATGCAAAGATTCTGCCCTATCCTTCATCGGACGATGTCCTCCTTCATATAAAAGACAACCTTGTTTCGGTCCGCGTCAAAAACGGAATAAATCGTTTCGTGCGTGCGGCCGTTAGCGACGACATAATGGTCCAGCAGCAGCCGGGCGATTTCGAGCGGGTCTTCCGGCGCCGCGACGGGCTCCCCGCGGCGGAACCTGCGCCCGTCCCAATGCAGAAATTCGGCTTCGGGAGCAGGCTCGGTGTCGCAATGCTCCGACAGCGGCGGCTCGATTTGCGGCCCGTACTTCTCCAGCTCGCGACCTTCGAACGGCTTGACGTAAATCGTATGCAGCCGTCCTTCTTCGGACTCGTGCGAGGAGTGCTCGAACAGCCGATTTCGCAGCACGGTCGCGTTGACCAGTTTTCGCATGAACAGGTCGTCGCTTCCGACCGGCAGCTCCAGCAAATCCCGGACGACTCTCTCTTCCGCGTTCGACCATTCGCAATAGCGCAGCATGCGGACGATGGACATCGTTAGCGCGCTCCTTCCGTCATTTTTCGGTAAACTTCCGTATCGCAAACAACGCATAGCCTTGCATCATAATCGGCCGATAACTCGAGAATCCATACTAATTATACGACAAGCAATAAATCCGTTAGCTTTAAATTTTTATAAAATCGACAAAAAACTCCCGCCTTCTTCGGAAGGCGGGAGCGTTCGCGCCGGTCCCTTAACCGGCAATATATCATTTGTTGTGTCCAGCATGTCGGGCCGCTTACCCGCCAAACGTCCGGCCGATCCGGCTCAGCGCCTCGTCCAGGATGCTTCGCGGACAGCCATAGTTAAGCCGCATAAAGCCTTCCCCTCCTTCGCCGAAAATCGGGCCGGGGCTAAGCAGCACCTTCGCTTCCTGCTTCATCCTTTGCTCCAGTTGCTTGTCGTCGCCCGACAGATCCCGGAAGTCGAGCCAAGCCAAATAGCCGCCTTCCGGCTTGAGGTAACGGACGGACGGCAGCGTCCGGGCCAATTCCTCCGCGATTCGCTGCGCGTTTCCGTCCAGGTAAAGAAGCAGCTCGTCGAGCCACTGCTCCCCTTCCGGAGAATAGGCCGCCGCCGTCGCCGTCAATCCGAGCACGTTCGCTCCCCCTACGTGGAACAAATTCAGCTGCTTGTCCAGCTTCTTTTTCAGCTCGGGATTCGGAATGATCAGGTTGGAGGTTTGCAGGCCCGGCACGTTGAACGTTTTGCTTGGCGCCGTGCAAACGATCGACAGCTCCGCGTATTCCTCGCCGAGCGACGCAAACGGAATGTGCCGCGAGCCCGGCAAAATCAGATCGCCGTGAATTTCGTCGGAGACGACGACAATGCCGTGTCTGCGGCAGATGTCGCCGACCTGGCGAAGCTCCTCTTCTTTCCAAACGCGGCCGACCGGATTGTGCGGACTGCACAAGATCAGCAGCTTCGTTTCCGGGTCGGCCGCCTTGCGCTCCAAATCCGCCAAGTCCATGCGGTAGTAGCCGTTTTCCGAAACGAGCCGGTTGTTGAACAATTTCCGGCCGTGGCTTTCGACCGCCTCGCGGAAGGGCCCGTAAACGGGCTCCTGAATGATGACGCCTTCTCCCGGCTCCGTAAGCGCCAATACGAGAAAATTGAGCGCGGGCACGATCCCCGGCGTGATCGTGATCCAATCCTTTTGAATGCTCCACCCATGGCGTTTCCGATGCCAGTAAATAACCGCGTCGTAGTAGGCCGAATCGGCGAACGGATAGCCGAACACGCCGTGGGCGACCCGCTCCTGCAGCGCGGTCCGAACCGCCTCCGGCGCGGCAAAATCCATATCCGCCACCCACATCGGCAGCGTGCCGTCCGCTTTTATGAACGAGAGAAATTCCGGGTCCCATTTGACCGACCTCGTGCCTTCCCGCGGGATGATTCGATCGAATTGTTCCTTCATGATGCGATCCTCCTATGTCTCGAATAAAATCGTCCCGGTCAATGACAAATCGTAGCCGGAAATGGCTCCCAGCTCCTGTCTGAAGGCGCCCGACCGCAAAATCGAAAGCAAGGCTGCGATCCGGGACTCGTTTTCGGGCGTTTTTAACGCGACCAGATCGTAACGTTCCCGGATGAGCGGAATGAAGTCGACCTGCCCGACGATCGCCGCGGCCTTCTCCGCCCCTACGCCGACATCCGCATCGCCGGAGGCGACTTTGCCGGCGACGCCGATGTGATTCGTCTGCTCGTCGCCGTATCCGGCAACCGCGCCCGGCGAAATGCCGCGAAGCCGAAGCTGCTCGTCCAGCAGCACCCGGGCTCCCGAGCCCTTTTCCCGGTTGGCGATCCGCAGCCCGGGCCGCCCAAGGTCGTCCCAATTCTCGATCTTGAGCGGATTTCCGGCCCGTACGTAAAAGCCTGCGTTTCGGACGAGCAGATGGACGACGATATAAGAAAACCCGGTCAAAATTTTGCGGATGTAAGGCAAATTGTATTCGCCCGTATCGCCGTCCAGCAGGTGCGTGCTGACGATGTCCGCTTCTCCGCGGTACATCGCGATCAGGCTGTCCAGACTCCCGGCGTAAGAGCGCAACGGACGGCCGAATTCGCCGCTCTTTTCCAAATAGTTGGCCAAAATATCGAGACTGACGTCCTGCCCCGTAATGACGAACGGACGACCGGCCGCGCTCGCCGCCGGAATCGAACGGGCGGCGTTGTCGGGAGAAGGCTGAACGCTTCCGCTCATTTTCCCTTTCGCCTTCCGTTTGTACGCCTCCAGATCCGAAGCGTCCACTCTCATCTGCTTGCCGACTTTATAGGAAGGCAGCTCGCCTTTTTTGATGAGATCGTATACGGTGAGCTTGGAGATTTTGAGCAGCTTCGCCACTTCTTCCGTCGTGTAGGATGTGTCGCTTGTCATCGGAACGCCCCTTTGCCGAAACCTCGATAAATCCCATTTTACCATATTTACAGGATCAAAGAACGGAAGATATAATATCATCAATTATAACTAAATATAACTAAACATCACTTTGGAGGGCATTTCATGTTCAATTTCGTTAAAAACGGTTCCGCTCTTTGCGCTCTTCTCGCCTTCGGGCTGCTTGCCGCCTGCGGCTCGAATGCGAACACGGCCGGCCCGAACGAACCCGCAGCCGAATCTTCCGCTTCTTCCGCCGAAGCATCCGGAAAAACCGTCGAGCTCACCGTTTCCGCCGCCGCGAGCCTGACCGACGCGCTTTCCGACATCGAGCGATCGTTCGAAGCCGCGCACCCGAACATCCGCATCGGCTTCAACTTCGGCGCATCCGGCGCGCTGCAGCAGCAAGTCGAGCATGGCGCTCCGGCCGATCTGTTTTTCTCCGCCGCCGCCAAAAACATGCAGGCGCTCGTGGACGGCGGCTATATCGAAGCCGACCGGCAAACCGATCTGCTCGCGAATTCGCTCGTCGTCATCGTGCCTGCGGACGGGACGGCGACCGTCGCGCAAGAAAGCGATCTGACGCGGGACGCGATCAAGAAAATCGCCGTCGGCATTCCGGAAAGCGTGCCGGCCGGCAGCTACGCCAAGGAAGCGCTGACGCGCGCAGCGCTATGGGACGAGCTGCAGCCGAAGCTGGTGCAGGCCAAGGACGTGCGTCAAGTTTTGCAGTACGTGGAAACGGGAAATGCGGATGCGGGCTTCGTCTACCGGACCGACGCCATCGGCTCGGAAAGCGCCCGGATCGCCTTCGAAGTCGATCCGGACGCTTATTCCGCGATCCGCTATCCGGTCGGCATCGTCAAGACGACGAAGCATGCCGCCGAGGCGGAACTGCTATACGATTACCTGCTGTCCCCGGAGGCCGGCGAAATTTTCGAAAGCTACGGATTTGCCGCGGCAGGGCGGCCGTAGCCGATGATCGATTGGCAAGCCTTCTGGGAGCCGGTGCGCCTTTCGCTGCAGGTGGCGCTCCTGTCCGGCATCGCCGCTCTCGTCCTCGGCACCGCCGCCGCCTGGCGGATGGCCGGAGCAACGTTTTTCGGCAAAAGCCTGCTGGAAACGGCGTTCATGCTTCCGCTCGTGCTGCCTCCCACCGTCGTCGGCTTCATCCTGCTCGTCGTGCTGGGGCGTAGAAGCCCGATCGGGAAAGGGATCGAATGGCTGGCTTCGGCCCCGCTTCTGTTTACATGGTGGGCGGCGGTCGTCGCTTCCGTCATCGTCGCGTTTCCGCTAGTTTATCAAACGATGAAAACCGGTTTTTCCTCGATCGAACCCGAGCTCGAGGATGCCGCGCGCTCGGCCGGCGCCGGCGAGTGGCAGGTTTTTCGCTACATTACGCTTCCGCTCGCCTTCCGGTCCCTGCTGACCGCGTTTATATTAGGGTTCTCGCGGGCGCTCGGCGAATTCGGCGCGACGCTCATGATCGCCGGCAACATTCCCGGCAAAACGCAAACCGTGCCGACCGCCATCTATGTCGCCGTCGATTCCGGCAACACCGCGATGGCCTGGGCATGGTCGGTCGCGATCGTCGCGATTTCCTATGTCATGTTGCTGCTGGCGGGCAGAAAAACGCGATAACGCACCCGGCTCTGCGAAAGGCAGCGCGCGGGTGCGTTTTTTCTTGAGACTGTCCTTTAAGGCGGCGAAGCTGTTTTTACTTCGGCTTACGTGTTTTTCCGAAATACCGGTTTTGCGGTCGTCCCGCGCTGGGGCAGGAAAAAATCGCGTTCGACGTCCCCCGCCGCCAGGGGCCGGCTGTAGTAATAACCCTGGATTTTCCGGCAATCGTTGGCGGTCAATATATCGAGCTGGTCCTTCGTCTCGATGCCTTCGGCGATGACTTCCATGTTCAGGTTTTGCGCCATCGAAATGATCGTCGCGACGATCGCTTTGTCTTTATTGTTGAACGTGATGTCGCGAATGAAGGAGCGGTCGATTTTGACTTTATGAATCGGCAATTGCTTCAAATAACTGAGCGAGCTGTACCCCGTTCCGAAATCGTCCAAGCTGATCCGCACGCCGATTTCCGTCAGCTCGTTCAGGATTTCAATCGTTATTGAAGGGTTCATCATCATGCTTTCCGTGATTTCCAGCTCCAGATACCGGGGTTCAAGCCGGGTTTCCTCCAAAATCTGCCGGATGTAGGTCGTCAAATGCGGCTGATGAAATTGCTGCGAAGACAAATTGACCGATACGGGAATGAGAGGCCCCCCCCGCATTGTGCCATTCCTTCATTTGCCTGCACGCCTCGCGAAGCACCCAGGTGCCGATCTCGTAGATCATGCCCGTTTCTTCGGCAATGGGGATAAACTGTCCCGGCGACACGACCCCTTTGACCGGATGCATCCATCGCACCAGCGCTTCGACGCCGATCATCGCGTCGTCCTCGGTGCGGATTTGCGGCTGGTAGTGAAGCGACAGCTCTTTTCGTTCGAGCGCCTTGCGCAAATCGGCTTCGATTTCGACCCGCGATTGCAGTTGCGAGTTCAGCTCGGACGAGAAAAAGCGGAAGCCGTTTTTCCCGCGGTTTTTGACCTCGTACATCGCCATATCCGCGTTTTTCAGCAATTGAACCGCATCGGTTCCGTGATCGGGGTACAACGCGATCCCGATGCTGGCCGTCACGTAAAAATCGTTGTCCTTCAGACGGTACGGAAGGCCGAGCGCAGCCACGATCCGCTCCGCCAGCTCCTGCATCTGCTCGATCCGATGGCCGTCGAACAGCAGCGTAAATTCGTCGCCGCCCATTCGGGCAAGAGTAGCCTCGAACCCGTCCATGCAGCGTTGAATCCGTCCGCACACATCCTTAAGCAGCTGATCGCCGTACGTATGGCCGAGCGAGTCATTGATCAATTTGAACCGGTCGATATCCAGGACCATGATGGCAAAGCCGGTCTGTTGCGCCATTGCCGAATCGATCCTTTGCGCAAGCAAGCGGTCGAACATCCGGCGGTTGGGCAAACCCGTCAGCTCGTCATGATAGGCCAGGTGATAAATTTGCTCCTTGGCCCGCTTTTCCGTCGTAATGTCCCGGAACATAATGTAGATTCCCGCCGCCTGATCGTCGACCGCGATCGGGACGTTGCTCACGCTGAGCTCCAGCCTTCGCCCATCGCCGCGCACGATGGCGGTTTCCGTATTGAACGAGCCCCCCCGGAAGGCCTGTTCGAACAGCTTCGCCAGTTTGTCGCGTTCCTCCTCCGGCGCGATGGAGAGAAGCACGGAGGCCGGCTTATTGTAAAAATAAGACGGCTTCATTCCGGTAATGGCGGAAGCTGCCGGATTGAATTCGACGATCTTCCCCTCCATATTGACGAAAATAACGCCCTCTTGCGTATTCTCGTAAAGCGATTTGTAGCGTTTCTCGCTGCGCTTCACTTCCGAGTCTTTGCGGGCGAACCGGTTGGAGATGACGATTCCGCCAAGCGACAGACCGAGGGTCAAAATCGTACCGGCGACGATGACGTAGGCCAGCAATTGCTGATCGAGCACCATCCCCGAAGCGAGCGCCGACTTTTCCCCGTGTTCGAAACGGGCGGCCGCCATCCCCGTATAATGCATGCCGACGACCGCCGCGCCCATAATAAGGCCGCTGCCGGCTTTTTTCCAGCTGTCGCGCTTCCCCTGTCCTTGCCGGAAATAGAACGCCAGCCACAGCGCCGCGTACGACGCGGCCAGCGCGATCGCGATGGAAGCCGCGAACAGCAGCGGATCGTAGGTGATATCGATGAGCATGGCGCTCATTCCGATATAATGCATCGCCGTTATGCCGGATGCCAGCAGCGTTCCGCCGACGAACAATTTGCCGAGCGACAGGCTGCCCGTACCGACGACGTACAGAGCGATAAAGGACGCCGCGATCGCGGCCAACACGGACACGAACACGAGCCACAAATCGTAGGCGACCGGAACGGGAAGCGAGAAAGCCAGCATACCGACGAAGTGCATCGACCAGATGCCCATGCCCATGGCGACGGCTCCGAAAAACAGCCATAACCCCCGTACTTTTCCCTTCGTCGCGTTGATTTTCCCGGCCAGATCCAACACGGTAAACGAGGCCATGACGGCGACAATGTAGGAAAAAATAACAAGCGCGGAACGTGCTCCATCTTTTACTTCCTCTCTCGAACCGTGCTGGCGGATAAAGTCGAATGTTGTCCTTCATTGATCTAACTTCTTCTGACAAGGCAATTCAATAGGTCTTTGGACCTTATTGTACATGACGTTAATGAAACATTTCTGAAACGTTCGATGGGCAAACCCGCTCCCCGACCGATACGAAGGGGATTCCGCATTGTGCTTGCTTGCGGAAAACAAAAAAGGAGCCGCGCCGATCGGCTCTCGTTCTTTGGCCGATTGGCGCAGCTCCGCATTCCGATCCGGCCGCAAAACAGCGGCAGGACCGCTCTCCCGGCATCGCGATTTGTCCCCCGCCAGCTCTGCCGGATTAAAGCGGTCTTTTCGGCTTTCGCGAACGGACAATCCTTCGATCGGCTAAAAATTCAACGCAGGCCTCCCCAGGCCTCCGACTTCATTCGCCCGCTACGGCCGGGCGGAAGTGCCGTCGGGCAGCCTCGCCAGCGTCCAGTCCGGCAGCCGGTTGACGCACGGATATTGCGCCGCGAGCGCTTCGTCGATGTCGACGCCGAGGCCCGGCTTGTCGTTCGGATAGGCGTATCCGTCCCGAAGCTCCGGACAGCCGGGGAACACTTCCCGGATCCGGTCGGAAAAGCCGTACCATTCCTGCACGCCGAAATTCGGAACGCACAAGTCCAGATGAAGGTTCGCCGCATGGCCGACCGGCGAGACGTCCCCGGGACCGTGCCACGCCGTGCGCACGCCGAACGCCTCGCCGAGCGCGGCCAGCTTGCGGGCCGGCGTCAGTCCGCCGATCGCGCTGATATGCGCGCGGATGAAATCGATCAGCGAACCGGAGATGAGCGGCGTCCATTCGCGCGGGTGGGTGAACAGCTCGCCCATCGCGATCGGCGTCGCGCTCTGGCCGCGTATGGCGGCGAACCCGTCCAGCTGCTCGGGCGAAAGCGGATCCTCGAGGAAAAAGAGCCGGTACGGCTCGAGCTGCTTGGCAAGCCGCACCGCTTCGATCGGCGGGACGCGCTCGTGAACGTCGTGAAGCAACTCGACCTCGAAGCCGATGGAAGCGCGCAAATGGTCGAACAGCCGGGGAACGCTCCGCGCGTACGCGTCCGGGTCGTAATACGCGCCGGGAAGCGCGCCGGCGGGCGAGCGGATCGTCTGGCCGCGCCCGCCGTAGCCGCCAAGCTGGCAGCGAACGTAGCGAACCCCTTGCTCCATGAATTTCCTCGCGTTCTCTTCGACTTCCCGTTCGTCCCGTCCGTCCGCGTGCCGGTAGACGGCCGCCGCTTCGCGGCATTTCCCCCCGAGCAGCTCGTACACGGGCATTCCTGCGCGCTTCCCTTTTATATCCCACAGCGCCATATCGACGCCCGACAGCGCGTTGTTCAGCACGGGACCGTTGCGCCAATACGAGCTGACCATCGCCGTCTGCCAGATGTCCTCGATTCGCTGCGGATCCTTCCCGATCAAAAACGGCTTCAAATAGTGCTCGACCGCATTCGCCACCGTCAAATACCGCTGGGTGAACGTCGCGCAGCCGAGCCCGTAAAGCCCCGGCTCCGACGTTTCGATTTTGACGACGACCAGATTGATCCCTTCGGGCGCGGTCAAAATCGTTTTCACGTCGCGGATCGTAATCTCTCCCATATCCTGTGCGTCCTCCTCTTCCGATCTTAATCGGCGAACGGCCGGCCCCAGCCGTAGCCGGCTTCCGGCGACACGTCCTCGGGCATGCCGGGGACGATCAGCCCGCCGTCCACCCGCAGCGTCGTTCCGGTCACGTAGGCGGCCTGCTCCGAAGCGAGCCACGCGCACGCTTCGCCGATGTCGGCCGTCGTTCCGGTCCGGCCGAGCGGAATTTTCCGGCCGATCGCCTCGTACCAGCGTCGGACGTCTTCCCCCTCCCGGGAGGCCGTCGCCCCGGGCGCGACGCAGTTGACCCGGATGCCGTACGGCGCCAGATCGAGCGCCGCCGATTGGCTTGCCCGGGTCAGGCCCGCCTTCGTCGCGCCGTATACCGCGTCGCCCGGGTGCGCGCGCTCCGCCCGCGTCGAGGTGATATTGACGATGCTTCCCCGAATGCCCCGCTCGACCATATGCGCCGCGGCGGCCTGCATCGCCAGCAGCGGCGCCCGCAAGTTCAAATGAACGAGGCGGTCGAATTCGCCGGGGGTAAGCTTTCGCACGTCGGAAAACCGTGAAACGCCGGCGTTGTTGACGAGAACGTCGAGCCGTCCGAGCTCGCGGACCGCCTCTCCGACGAGCGCGGACGGGGCCGCCGCTTCGGTCAGATCGCACGGCCGAACGAAGCACGTTCGGCCGAATTCGTTCCGAATCCTGGCCGCAACGGCATTCGCCTGGTCCTCTTCCCCGAAATGGCTGATCGCGATGTCGTAACCGCGCGAAGCGAACGCGAGCGCGACGCCTTTGCCGATCCCGACCGCTCCGCCCGTGACCAGCGCCGTCTTCGCCGTCTTCGATTCGTTCATCCGGTCGATCCCTTCCTTTCGTTCATGCGAACGGTCCCTTCCATTCCTTCGGAGCGCGCCCCGCAGGGCGCGCTCCGGTTCCGCCTTAAGGCTGCCTCTCGAGCCGGATCGCTTTGAACAGTCCGCCGTCCTTGCTTCCGCCGATGCCGCCTCCCCATTCGATCCAGCCTTTCCTACCCTGCACGTCGTTGTCGTTTACGAGAAAGGAAAAGCCGAGCAGTCCGTCTTCCGGCAAAGCCGGCGCCAGCTCCGTCCACGGAAGAGCCAGCTCGTAAACCGTTTCCTTCGTTTCCTCGTTTCGCGTCACGGCGATCCGCGCGTTTTCGACAAGTCCGACGTGCAGTCCTTCGTCCGCAATCCAGCGGTAAAGCTGCGGACCGCTTCCGGTCAGCGCCATCCCGTATTCGAACCATTTTCCCCGTTCGCCCGGCATCCCTTGGGAGACGGCAAACTGAATGCTGTCGCCCTGCCACATCGTTTCGCCCGCCGCGGTTTGCGAGAAGACATCGTCGCGGACGGAGGCGGACAAGTAGAAGTTTTCGTCGTCCCACGTGCCCCAAATGTTCCCGCTCAAATCGTCCGCGCCGGCGTAGCCGTTCATCTCTACCTCGCCTTCGCCCGCGAGGTCGATCGGCGCGACGGCGGCAAAGTCGTCTAGCTGGCCGTCCACGTTGACGGCGCGCAAGGGGAACGGCTTCATGTCTTCCTCCGCGGCGAGCCGAATTTTTCCTTCGAACGCAGAGGAAGGCGCATTCGCGAAATTCAGCTTCAACTGCACGCCGTACGTCTCGCCCGCCGGGAGCGCGGGCACGGGCAAATCCGTTCCTCCCGCCGCGCCGGCCGGGATCGGAACGGATAAGGCTTCCGTTCCCGACCGCTCGCCGATTCGCCATTCGATGCCGCTCATCTCGATCGGCTCGTCAAGCGAATTCGCGACGTTCAGCCGAAGCTTATCCTGACCGTCGACCCGCACATGCTTGACCGCAAGCCTCACCGGGTTCGCGATCTCGACCTCCGTCCGAAGCTTGCCGACCTTGTTCCCGTTCCGGACGATATACCCCGTCACCGTTTTCGTTTGCGGGGTATCCCGTCCCGGGACCGTGAAATCCAAAACGGCCGTCTCGTGCGGCATGACGTCGATGTCGTAGACGGCGCCTTCCACCGAAAGCTGCGCCTGAATCCGCCCGCGGGGCGGCTCCGAATTGTCGACGGCGAGCGACACCGCCAGCGGCGCTCCCGTCGCCGACAGGCTTCCGGTCAGGGCGAACTTGCTTCCTTCCGAGATGGAGCCGATCGCCCCTTCGATATAGACCGGAGATTCGGTCAGCGTCAAATAGACGTACCCGTTCAGCGGATATAGCGTATCCTCCGTCCCCATCAAATCGGTCACCTTAACCGGCGCGTCCGTTTCGATTTTCGCCTGCTTCGGCTCCGTCGACCAGACGACGCGGGCGGCTCCGACAGCCCCTTCGAACAAATAGCTGTGGATCCCTTCGCCGATCGGCTCCCGATGGGAGAACGCCTTGCCCGTCAACTGCCGGGTCATCGTCGCATAGGAGACGTATGCCGGCTTGGGCGCGTATTTGCCCTTCGGATCCTCCGCATTGCGCACGATGCCGAAGTTGTGCTCGTTATACGTTTCGTTCACTCCGTCGTTCATAAAGTCGTACCAGAACAGCTTCTCGACGCCGGACGCCAGCGCTACGACGTGGCTGCGGACGATATACTCCGCCTGCCGGCTTTCGCTGACGCCTCTCGCGTCCGCCTGCGTCGGCCAGCCGATTTCCGTAATCCAGATCGGCTTCGGCCGGCCGCCGTTATACTCCATGATGAGCGCCTGCAGGTCGGCGAGCGCATCCGCCAGACCTTCCGGAGCGCCCGGATACCGGTACGGATGGACCGAAACGACATCCATATAGTCCAAACCGCCGCGGCTGAAGACGTCCTCCAGCCAGTTCAGCGGGATGCCCGCGGTCGCCGCGCCGGCGACCGTAACTTCCGGCCGGGCCGCCTTGATCGTCTCGTACGTCTTTTTCAACAATTCGTAATAATGTTCCGGCTTCGAATCGGCCGGCCCGTCGCCGCGGTCGCCGAAGCCGATATTGAATTCGTTATAGACCTCGACCCATTCGATTTGCTCCTCGAAATGCTCCGCGACCGCCCGTCCGTAATTCGCGTAACCTTCTCTTCCTTCGTCGGAATACGGCGTGCTGTTGTTGTCGTAGAACGGATTTTCATACGTGAGGACGATGAGCGGCTTGATGGCGTTCGCTTCCGCGCCGGCCATATACGTTTCGAATTTGCCCGCGAACGCATACGTCCCTTTCGGCTTCTCCACCGATCCCCAGTACATTTCGTCACGGATGTTTTTCGTCCCCGCTTTTTGCAGCAGCGGAAGGAGATCGGGGTTCCAGGACTGCCCGAAGTGCGTCGCCATGCCGAACGGCGAATCCGGGACCGCGCCAAGATCGAACGGGGGCAGAACGGCAAGGGAAGTCGTCGCTTCCCGGAACGGGTTTCCGCCGCGCAGCGCCGTCACGTTCACCGTATAGTACCCGCTCTCGAGCCCCGCAAGCGCAATGTTCGCGTAACCGCCGCCGGTCGGATCGGTTTGTACGGATACCGGATTGCCCCAATAATCGTAGACGGCCGACACGACCGAATCGCCCGATGTCAGCGCGCGCAGCGAGACCGGCTCGCCGACGGCGAAGACGTTGCCCGGGCGATCCTGCTGGAGTTCCAGATCGGGCACCGTCGCGGTCATGACGACGTCGTCAAACCGAATGACGCCGCTGTTCTTTCCTCCCGTCAATGCGGAACGGTCGAAAACGAAGGAAATCTGCTTGGCGGGCGAATGCCATACGCCGTCGTTCGCGCCTCCCCAGTGGCTGTATTGCGTCCCGCCGTCGAACACGCTTATGGATATGCGCTGCCAGTCGGATGTAGACTGCAAGGAGATTCGCTGCTGATGCACCTGTCCGGTCGCATCCGTCATCCGAAACCCCAGCCGGCTGACATCGGACGTTTTGACCCAGAACGACAGCTCCAGCGCTTCGTAAGCCGGAAGCGTCCGGGTAAGCGCGACGTAGTTGCCGCCGCCTGCGAAGTTCCCGGTCAGCTTGCCCGAGCGCGCTCCGGAACGAAAGGATGCCGGGTCGCGGACGAAGTCGCCCTGCGCCCCGGGAAATTCCGAACCGAGCGACAGCGTCCAGCCTTCCTCGGCCTCGAAACCGCCGAAGACGACCTCCCTCGTCAAGGTTTCGGCGCTGGCTCCGACCGTGGCCGGGCCGAACGACCCTATTGAAGCGAATACGAAGAAGGAGACAAGCAACATCGCGATTTTTTTCGTTCGAGCCGCCATTCTTGTCCATTCTCCTCTCGAAATTCTCAAAATGGTATCGATTGGATTCGATTCGCTAGCTTCAACCCCGGATGCCGCTGAATGTAAAGCCCTGCATGATGTATTTTTGAAAAACGAGAAACAGGATCGCGGGCGGGATGATGGCGTACGTCAGCGCGATAAACTGCACGTCGAGCGGAGCCGCCGATTTGAGATTGAAAATCGCGACGATCACCGTCCACATGCCGCTGTCCTTCAGCACCATATACGGCCAGAAAAAATCGGCCCATGCCGCGTTGACCGTAAAAATCGTAATCGCCATCATGACCGGAACGCTTAACGGCACGACGATCCGGAAAAAAATCGCCAGCCTCGTGCACCCGTCGATTTTCGCCGCGTCGATGAGCGCCTGCGGGATGCCCTCGAAGAATCCTTTGAAAATGATCGCGTAGAAAGCGTTCGCCCCCGCCATCATCCACAACGGGAGAAACGAGTCGGTCAGATTGCCGAGCAGCGGAAAATCGATAATGGTTTTGAATATCGGCACCATGCCGAGCGTATTGGGCAGCAGCATCGTCCACAGGACGAGCACGAACACGAATCTGCTGCCCGCCGGCTTCAACACGGCCAGAAAATACCCCAGCAGCCCGTTGAACAAGACGGAGAAGACGACCGTGCCGGCCGTAAGAAGAAGCGTGTTGGCGTACAGCCGGGCAAAATTCAGCTCTCTCCACGTATCCGCCAGCTTGTCGAGCTGGAACGTGCGGGGAATCAAGGTCGGCGGAATCGCGAAAAACTCCTTGATATCCTTGACGCTCGAAGCGAAAATCCAGAGCGGCGGAAGCAGACAGACGAGCGAAATGATCGCCAGCGCCGCGAGCAAAAGCGCGTACAGCAGCCTGATGCCGGGCCGTTTGTAGTCCAGCTTGCCGATGATGCCGACGAAGTCGCGCGATTTCATGTCGGCCCCCTTTCTAGTCCTCGTTCGACCGCTTGTTGATCCGGAAGTAGACGGCCGTCAGCGCGGCCAGAATGACGAAGGTGATGACCCCGACCGCAAGCGATCTTCCGGCTTCGAAGTAGCGGAACGCGTAGTGGTAGCTCGTCAGCATGAGCGACATCGACGCATTGTTCGGCCCGCCCTCCGTCATCGTCAGCGGTTCGTACAGCACTTGGAACACGCCGATGATTTGCAAAATGAACATGATCCCGATGATGTGCGAAATTTGCGGGATCGTAATATGGCGAAGCCGTTTGCGGATGCCCGCGCCGTCGATGGCGGATGCCTCGTACAGCTCGTGATTGACGCCTTGCAGGCTGGCAAGGTACAGGATGACCGTCCCCCCGAACGCCCGCCACGTCATCGTCACGATAATGAGCGGGATCGTCAGCGAGGAATTTTGCAGCCATTGCGACATCGGCAGCCCGAGCGCGTCGAGCAGCATGTTCAACAGCCCCCCGGGACCCGGATCGAACAGAAACATCCACAGCAGCGCCGCGGCCACTCCCGGCACCATGCCGGGGAAGTAGACCGCGAACTTGAAAAAGGATTGCATGTGCTTCATTTCGTTGATCATGACCGCCACGGCGATCGGCACGAGAAAACCGATGACGAGCGACCAGAACACGTAAAGAAACGTATTGACCAGCGTCTGCTGAAAAACGGAATTGCTGACGACGTCGATATAATTTTGCAATCCGTTGAAGCGGACGGCGTTGTACCCTTTCGTTTCGAAAAAAGACAGGGCGAAGCCGGAGACGATCGGCTGCCAATGAAAGACGACGAAGAAGAACAGGCTGGGCGCGATCAGCAGCCACGAGGGGACGTCCCGATGAAGCCATCGTTTCCAGCCTGCCGCAGCTTTGGCCGTTTTCACGGCCGCCGCCGCCCTGATGCCGGGTTGCGCGCTCATGCCCGATCAACCCTTCGCTTTGTCGAGATAATCCCGCTGGAAGTCGGCGACCGCCGCGTCGAGCAGTGCTTTCGGATCGGCGTTTTCGTCGGTCAGCACCGCCTGTACGACCGCGTCCAGCGTTTTGTACAGCTCCTGGGCGTTGACCGGCTCTTCCGGGCGAATCGTGACGCCTTCGTTCTTCATATAGTCGGACCAAAGATCGAGATTGACGTTTTTGTGCTTTTGCCGAATCGCGTCCTCCGCCTGAACTCTTTCTTCGTTGATCCAGGCCTGCATGCCGTGCGGCCCGACGATCCGGTTCAGCTTCCGGTCGGCGGTCAGCGACTCCTCGAGCCCTTTCAACGATTCTTCGCTCGCCTCGGGCGAAACGCCCTTGATTTTCAGCCACTTGAAACCCGCTTCGATCTGCTCCGGCGTGCTGTTGTTCGCGAACATGAACAGACTTCCGCCGGTCAGGGACACCCTGCCCCCAGGTCCGGCCGGAACGGCGGAGACGGCCAGATTGTCCTTGTTCATTTTGTAGTCGTTGATCGGGTTGTTCATCCAGTCGGACGTACCGAACGCCATCGCGACCTGATCCGTTCCAAACAGGCGGTACATGTCGTTGACGTCGACGAGAACGTTGTCGGGCAGCACGTCATATTTCCATTTCAAGTCCTTCATATATTGCAGCGCCGCCACCGCTTCCGGGCTGTTGAACACCGCCTGCCACTTGCCGTCCACCTGCTTTTCGAACTCGGCCCCGAACGACCAGGCGATCGTCATGAACTGCCAGCCGCCCTGGTTGTTTTTGGTCGGGAAGAAAAAGCCCGCCTTGCCGGTTTTGTCCTTGATGATTTTGGCCGTTTCGGCCAGCTCTTCGTATGTCCGCGGGAATTTGGGCACGCCTTTGTCGTCCAGCAATCCCGCCTCCCGGAACAGGTTGACGTTGTACCACATGCCCATGTAGTAACCGCTTACCGGAACGCCGTATATTTTGCCGTCTTTTTTGACCAGCTCGAGCATCGCCGGGTTGAGCGCCTCCGTATAGCCCAGCCGATCCATATACTCGGTAATATCCGCCGCGTACCCGGCGTTCATGATTTTGGGAGGCTCCGTAAACCACGTGCCGAACAGGTTCGGCAACTGGCCGCTTTCGGCCTTCGGCAAAAACGTGTTCGTGTCGTAAGTGAAATTTTCCGTTTTCATCGATATGTCCGGATTTTCCGCCTCGAATTTCGCCTTCCACTGCTCGAACTGCTCCAGCCGCTGATCCTGCGGTTTCGGCCAATCCCCGTTGTGAAACACGATTTCCTTCGCTTCCTGCCTGCCTCCCGTTCCGGAAGCCGACGGCAAGGCCGATCCGTCCGTTCCGCCGTTTCCCGCGCTTCCTCCTCCGCAGGCGGATAAGGCAACCGTCATCGCCGCTCCCAAAGCCAGCCATCTCCATGTTTTCATGCCTGTCGTTTTCCCTCCCCAAACCGATTTCTTGCTCGCAACGTTGCTAAGTAAATGTTAGCGTTTACATTCGAGAATGAACATACGGGAAAACTGCAAAAAGGTTTAAAATGGTGCTGCGTTTCCTGTTATAATCGAAGTGCTTGAGCAAGCGCTTTCAGGGAGGCGGAAAACGTCATGTTCAAAAAGTTTTCTCGGCGGATCGCGCTCATTACGATCGTTTCCGTTTCCGCTTTTACGGCGGTCGTCGGAGCGCTCGCGTACGAATGGGCGAAGCGGACGGTCGTTTCCGAGTTTGCGGCGATTTCGGCGAACTCTTTTCAAAGCTCGTTCGAGCTGCTTGAGCAATTTTTGAACGCGACCGGCGAAACGGCCAAAATGATCGCCAACAATCCGAACCTGGCCGTTGCCGTCGGCAGCCCGAACGCGTTCGGCGAAGCGTCCCTCCTGCTCGACAGCCTCGCGTACGGCGCCGACTTGAACATTCTCGGCATATCGCTCTACCGGCCGGACGGAACCGTTTACGCGATGAGCGGAATGTCGAATTTCCCCCCGTTCGAGCAATTGGCGGCGGAAACGGCCGTCCGGCGGTTTCTGGACGATCCGGACCTCCAGACGATGTGGGTTTCCCGGTACCGAAACCTTGCTTCCTACTACAACTACCGTTATGTCGAGAACGGTACATTCAGCTTGCTGCTCAAAGGGGCGTCGGTCCGGGAAGCGATGACGGGAACGGTCATGGTGTTCGATCTGGAAACCGTCGCGCTGTTCGACTTTTTCGTCACAAACAATGCCCTTTTCTCGCAAAACCGGTTATTCCTCGTTCGCGACGGTTCCGACATCGTCCGATACGCCTCGGGTCCCGGCGAGGAAGCGATCGAGGCGGACGATTTGCGGCGGCTGAACGAAAGCCCGGGCGGGCGCTTTGTTTCGATAGGCGGCGACCGGCTCATCCTGCACGAAACGATTCTCGGCTCCAATACGAAAATCGTCGCGGCCGTCCCGCTGACCGGCTCGCTCTCCCGCCTCGAGCCGCTGAAAGGAGCGGTACTCCTTCTGGGACTCGTCTCCGCCGCCGGGGCCGTTGCGGCGGCCATTTGGCTTAGGGCGAGCATCGTCCGGCCGTTGAACCAGCTCTACCTGAAAATGAAATCGCTCAAATGACCGCGGCGGCCTTGCGCGGGCGCTCCTCTTCGCCGCATTTCGCCTTCACCTTGACCAGCGAAACGGTGCCGCTGCCGGGGGCGCTGCGGATTTCGACCCCGTAGCCCGCGCCGTACTCCAGCCGAATCCGCTCGTTCACGCTGCGAATGCCGTACCCCCCGCCCTTGTATCGGGCCGGCCTGCTTTCGTCGTCCAGCTCGCGGACGTCGAACCCCGCGCCGTCGTCGCTTACTTCGAACAGCAGCTGATCCCCTTCGCGATACCCTTTGACGACGATGTTGCCGCTTCCCCTCTTGCGGCTGACGCCGTGCTTGATCGCGTTTTCGACGAGCGGCTGGATGATGATTTTCAGCAGCCGGAGCGGAAGAATGTCCTCGGCGATCTCGTACCGGACCGCGAACTTTTGCGGGAAGCGCTGCGCTTCGATGGCGACATAGCTTTTCACGATGCCGATTTCCTCCTCGACCGCGATGTACCGATCCCCTTTATGCAGGCTGAGCCGATAAAAATGGGCGAGCGCGATGACCATTTTTTCGATTTCGCTTTGGCGGTGAATTTTGGCCAGCCAGCCGATCGCATCGAGCGTATTGTACAAAAAGTGCGGATTGATCTGGGCTTGAAGCGCGATCAGCTCCATCTCCCGCTGCCGGTCCTTTTCCTCGTTGTTGCGCGCGATCAGTTCCCGGATGCGGACGACCATGTCGTTAAAGCTGTCTTCCAGCGTCCGCAGCTCGTCTTTCGGATTCCGGTACGGCGCGACATAGTCGGCCGTCCCGGCAAATTGCACGATCCGCCGGTTCATCCGCCGGATCGGCCGCAAAATACCCTTGGCCGCATAAAGCGAAATCGCCACCGCGAGGCCGATCGCGGCGATTTGCAGCAGCAGCGAATACTGCTTGATTTTATTGACGTTCGCCAGCAGCTTTTCGTCGGAGACGATGCTGACGATTTTCCAGTCCAGCCCCAAATTGCGAAAGCTGCCTTCCAGCGGGTAGACGGCGACAATCGAAGGGCTGCCGACGAATTCCGCTTTTTTGAAGCTTTGCCCCGCCTTCATCGCAAGCATTTGCTTATCGAACAAGGTCGTGCCGACTTTGCCGTCATCCGGGTAGGACAGCACGTATTCGTCGTCGGCCACGAGAAACGAATACCCGTGGTCTTCCACGATAACCTTTTTCAGCACGTTCCGAATCGCGCTCTCGCGGATATAAACGACCAAATAGCCGATGTTTTGGCCGGTATAGAAGCTCTGGTATTTTCGCCCCAACTGCAAATAGGCTTCGCCGCCGGCGTCCTTCCGGATTTCTCCCCAAACCGGAGTCTGCGACCGTTCGATTTCGTTCAAGTACGATCGATCCGGGAGTCCGACGCCCGATTGCCCGGAATACGGGTAAAATCGGCCGTCCTTCGTCGCGATGACGACTTCGCCGACGATTTCGTCGTCGATGGCCATCGTGTCCAGGATCGCCGCCAGCTTCGTCCGGGCCGCTTCGCTCTCCTGCCTCCCGCTTTCCGCCGTATCGTAAATTTCATCCTCCGTCAGCAGTCGGACGGAAAGCATATGGACCTGGTTGAATAAAAACTCGAGGCTGGACTCGGTTTTTTCCTGGTTGATTTTTACGTATTCGTACATAAAGTCTTCGACGATCGCTTGCACGGCCGTTCGGGAAATTTGAAAAACGAACATGGAAGAGGCGAGAAAGCAGACGAGGAGCAGCCAGAAAATTCGGCTGCGGACGTTCATGGAACCCAGCTTGAGCATGGCCGCCCCTCCGTTCAATCGTAAAAGGAATTTTTGATATAATCCCGCGGGGTCGAATTCGTATGTCTCTTGAACAGCTGGCTGAAGTAGCGCGGGTCCCGGATACCGACCCGTTCGCACACTTCGTACGTTTTATACCGTCCGCTCCGAAGCAGCTCCTTCGCTTTTTCGATGCGGCATTCGGTAATGTAATCGTTTACAGTTTTGGACGTGGCGTCTTTGAACGCGTGCATCAAATAGGAAGGACTGACGTAAACCTCGTCGGCGATGCGCCTTACCGAAAGATCTTCCGCAAAGTGCGACTCGATGTAGCGTTTCGCGTCTTCCACGGCTTTCACGCCGCTGGCCGTCTTGCGGTTCCGCAGCGCTTTCAGCAGAACGGCGAGATCGCCGAGCAGCTTCTGCCGGCTGAACCTTTCGGACAAACGCTCCTTGCGGATCGTTTCCCCTAGCTTGCAAACGGCGGCGATAAACTTGTCGTTTTCGACCGGTTTGAGCATGTAATCCGAGGCGCCGTGCGCGATCGCGCCTTTGGCGTATTGAAAATCGTCGTAGCCGCTAAGCACGATGATTTTGGAGCCGATTCCGCGCGCCCGCAGCCGTTCCATAAAGCCGAGGCCGTCCAGAAACGGCATGCTCATGTCGGTAACGATAATGTCCGGCCGATGCCTTTCGGCCAGTTCAAGCCCGGTTTCGCCGTCCTCCGCTTCCCCGATCAGCTCGAAGCCGTGCCGCGGCCAGTCGATCGTCGTGCGCAGGCCGTACCGGACCAAATACTCGTCGTCGACGACTAAAATTTTCATCCGATCTTGCTCTCGCGCGTTCACCCGTCCCCCTCCTTTCCGAATTCCGCTTTCTATTCTAGATACTCGCTTAAAACCCTTTTTCAGTCAATACGAACCGAACAAAAAACCCGGCGCGTATAGCCGGGGTCGATCTTCCTTGCGGGACCGTTCTGTCGTCATCCGAACCAGAAGCTGATATAGAGCATCATAAGCAGCCCGAATATAAACGAATACGTCGAAGGCCGCTCGAACCCGTGGCCATGGCTTTCGGGGATGAGTTCCTTGTAAGCGATAAACAGCATCGCTCCCGCGGCGAAAGCGAGTCCGCCGCCGATCATGCTTTCGACGTAGCTGGCCGTAAAATAGCCGGCAACGGCGGAAACGGCCTCCATCAATCCGGTCAAGACCACAATCAGAAAGGACTTCAGCTTGCTTGCGTTCGAACTGATGAGAAACACGGCCAAAATGAGTCCTTCGGGAATGTTTTGCGCGCCGATCGAAATCGCGACCATCGGCCCGAGCCCCGCGTTCTCGCTGGCGTAGCTGAATCCCGTGCTCAGCCCTTCCGGAATGTTATGGATGAACAAGGCGATAATGACGAGCAACGACTTCGAGTCGAAGGACTGAATGCGCGATTCGTTCTCCACGTCGATGTGCGGGATGTTTTTCTCGATCAGGTCGAGAACGATAATGCCGAGAAGCAGGCCGACGGTCAACGCCGCGATTCCCGATTCCTCGATCGCCTGCGGCATCAGGCCGAACGTCGAAGCGGAGACCATGATTCCCGCCGTGAAGGCCACGAGGATGTCCTTCCATTTTTCCGACAGCTTGCGGATGAAAAAGATCGGCGCGGCACCGAGCACCGTTGCCATAGCTGAAATAATACTTCCGATCAAAGCCGACGCCACAACGAAGCTCCTCTCCTTGCAAAAGATCGTCTCGATGGCATTATACCAGTTATTCCCGCGGCTTCAAATAACGTTGCCGCCGTTTTTTCCGCCGCGGTCGGAAACGAAAAACCGCCATGCGTTTGCACGACGGTTCGGTTCGGATTCGGATTTACTTCTTGTTCGCTTCCGTCCGCTCGACGATCATATCAACGAACAGGTCGATCTGTTCGGTAATCGCGATCGGGTCGTAGCGGTAAAACGTATCGAAGTCGTTCATGAACAAATGATTGTTTTTGACGGCGTCCAGGTTGCTCCACACCGCCGATGCCTGCAGATTTTCGAGCGCCTCGCCCTTCTTTTCCGGATCGTAAACGGTCAGGAACATGTAATCCGCCGCATACTCCGGCAGAAGCTCCATGGAAAGCTGCAGCGTCTGATTGTCGTTGCTGTTCTTTTCCGGCATCTTCAGCTTCAGGGCGTTGTACAGCGCCTGTCCGCCGCGGCCCGCGTTGTCCCCGAACGTCCACAGCTCGCCTTTGTCGGTCAGCTCGTAAATGCCGAACGTCGCATTCTCGTCGACGACGCCTTTCAGCCTTTCGCGCCCTTCCGCCGCTCGTTTCTCGAACTCCGCGATGAACGCCTCCGCTTTGTCGGGCGCGCCGACGAGATCGCCGAACAATTCGACGGTTTCGTAAATATTCGTCGCGGTTCCGTATGGAATATGGACGGTCGGCGCGATTTTGGACAACGCTTCGTAACTGTCGTCGTACATGACGACGATCAAGTCCGGCTGAAGCTCCAGCACCTTCTCCACGTTCGTCGGATAACCGACGTCCTGCGTGTTCGCCAGCAAATCCTTCAAAAACGGATTGTCGAACGCGGTCGGCTCGACGCCGATGACGTTTGCTCCGACTGCCAGCAGCTCGCCGCCGTAATAATCGGTAACGATGCGCTGCGGCTTGGCCGGAATTTCGACGACGCCCTTATCGGTCTCGTAGCTGCGGGTGCCTTCCGCTGCGGCGGATGCCGAAGGAATCGCCGTTTCTTCCGCCGCCTGCGATGGCGACGCCGAAGCCGTCGCCGAAGCGCCCGGAGACGCCGGCGAATTGCCGTTGCCCGTTCCTCCGCATGCCGATACGACGAAGGATAACGACAGCAGGATGGCACCCAGGACGAATGCCGGTTTTCTTTTTGCCAACTTGTGAACCCTCCCACCATTCTCGCAATGATTCGATGATCATTTCCGACTTATAGATAATGATAATCATTGTCAATTAGGAATATAGCAAACGATGCGAGCCGCTGTCAATAAAATAGAGCCGCTCCGCCGCTTGAAATTCAAAGCGCGATACGGCAAAATATTTGTATAGCGTCGGCAAACGAACGGCAGAATAATCCTGTTTTCGGAAGCAGACCCGTATAAAGGAGATATGAACGTGTCGAACGAAGAAATCATTTTAACCCCGGAAGGGCTCGCCAAGCTGGAACAGGAATTGGAGGAATTGAAAACCGTCAAGCGCAAGGAGCTGGCCGAACGGATCAAAATCGCGCTCAGTTACGGAGACTTGAAGGAAAATTTCGAATACCATTCGGCCAAGAACGATCAGGCTTTTGTCGAGACCCGCATCCTCACCGTCGAAAAGATGCTGAAGCACGCCCGCGTCGTGCAAAATTCGGATTCGTCCAGCGTACAGGTCGGATCCGTTGTCGTGCTGTACGATGAGGAATTCGACGAAAACATCGAATACAAAATCGTCGGCCCCTCCGAAGCGGACGTCGCCGAGCAGAAGATCTCCTACGAGAGCCCGGTCGGAAAAGCGCTGATGAACAAAACCGTCGGCGACGTCGTCCATGTGGACGCTCCGATGGGGGTCATCACCTACAAGGTGCTGGAGATCAAGGCGAACGCCTGACGCCCGAATGACAGCGCTTCTCCGTCCGGCTTTCGAACTTATAGCTTTTTAAAGTCGCCCTGCATGATTTTGCTGACCAGGCCGCTCCATTTCGGATTGGCCGGGCAGTATTTTTTTGCGATTTTTTCGATCGTCGTCAGTCCTTTTCCCATGTAGCTTTTGGAAATCAGCTGCCCGAATTTTTTCACGCTGTCCCCTTTCGTCTCGAAGCTGAAAGCGCTTTTGCTCTCGGAACCGCTGACGGCGTTCAACCCGAACAAATTGTTTTTCTTCTTTGCCAGATTGCTTTTGCCGTTGCCGCTTTCCAGCTTCATGACCGCAATCGTGAAAAACGCGTTGATTCCGTACTCTTCTTCGATTTCCAAAATCACTTCTTCCAGATCGTAGTCGGCCAGGGCCGTCCCTTCGAAAATCGTCTCGATATGGCGCACGGTCAAACCCGATTTCGATTTCACCTTATGGGTCGGTTTGGCGGGCTCCGCGGGAGGCGACTCGGGTTCCGAAAGCGAAGTCTTGGGTTCCGCGGACGTTTCGGGTTCCGCGGACGTCTCGGGCCGCGGCGGCGCGGCGGCCAGGGCGTCCGCAGCCGCGGCCGCCGGCTCGCTTTTTTCCGGTTCGGCCGGCGTGGCGTATTCGCCGTAGACGTAGCCGCCCGTTTGCAGCAGCAGCCATCCGTTGTCCGTCGTCTTGACGACCTGTACGAGATCGCCTTTTTTAAGGACGTTTATGATTTTTGACGTTGAATATGCGTTCGCGCGAACATTGAGGAAATACGCGGTCACTTCGTATGTAGGAAGAGAAATTCGGGGCGGTTCCGCAGCGGGGTTCGGATCGGAGCGGACGGCGTCGGCGGGCCGTTGAGCGGTCGGTTGGGCTGTCGGTTGAACGGCCGGTTTCGCCTGCACGGGCCCGGGCGGCTCGGCCGTCGAAGAGGATCCCTCTTTCGCCGGCAGCGTGACGGCGAAGCCGAAGGCGGCGGGCAGCACCCCCGCGCCGGTCAGGGCAGGCGATCGGCCGTTCGGCGAACCGGTTTTGCCGACGGTCGGCGCCGCGGCCAAATTATCGGAATGAAGGAAAAAGGCTCCAACTAACAAGATTAAGGTTAACGTAAGCACACTTACAGACAAATAAGCGTTCTTTGTCATTCGCATGCTGCACCTCTTTCTCGGTTTATTGTGAAGCGTCTTTTATTAGGATTGATTGTACATACTCACGGTTAAAAAGCTTGTCAAACGATCAGAAAGGATCGATTGTTTATTTGTCGAAAGCCTATAAATGAGAAGATCTTCATTTAGAACACAAAAAAACCGCTTTTCAGCGGTTTTTTTGAAAACGATGAACGAAATTGCGGAACTTTAGAAGCCGACGGCGGCTTTTTCGGCGTTGGCGATGCCTTCGGCGACGATCGCTTCCGCTTTGTCCGGCATTTGGTTGTGGCCTTCGACGATGACGTTCGTGAAATCGGTGACGCCGAAGAACATCATAATGTTGCGCACATAGTTCAAAGACATTTCGGCGGCCGCTGAAGGACCTTCGGAATAAATGCCTCCCCTTGCGTTAAGCAGCGCGACTTTTTTGTCCGGAATGAGGCCGACCGGGCCTTGCTCCGTATACTTGAACGTTTTGCCCGCTTGGTAAATGTAGTCGATGTACGTGTGCAGAACGGCCGGAATCGTCAAGTTCCAAAGCGGGAAGCCGAAAACGACTTTGTCCGCGGCGAGAAATTGATCGATATATTTGCCCGCTACCTCGACGGCCGCTTGCTCCGCCGGCGTCAGTTCCATCCCTCGTGCAGCCTTGAAATTCCCGCTGATCATATCCGAGTTCATGTACGGCAGTTCTTCTTTAAACAGGTCGAGTTCGATGATCGTATCTTCCGGATGGCTTTTCCGGTAGCTGTCCAGAAACGCGTGATACAGCTTCACGCTGACGGCTTGTTCGATCGGCCGGTCGTTTGCTTTTACGAACAATACGGTACTCATAAATCGTTCCCTCCAACATCCCTAATCTTTTTATTTGTTACTTTCTTTATTTTATATAGTTCGTTGCCGCCGTTCATCGGAAATTAGACCGAAAATAGGCGCAAAAAAAAATCCGCCGAAGGCGGAGGACCGGTCTTACGACCAAGGTCTGAGACGGTCGTATTCGTTTGTGCGCTATTCCCTGTCGCCGAGCTTTTGCACCGCATAGAGCGCCGCCTGCGTCCGGTCCGCGAGCTGAAGCTTGCTCAAAATGCTGCTGACATGGGTTTTGACCGTTTTTTCGGCGACGACCAAATCCCGCGCGATTTCTTTATTGCTCAAGCCTTTCGTCAGCAGGCGCAGCACTTCCGTTTCTCTCGGCGTGAGCGTTTCGATCGCCTCGCGGCTTTGAAGCTCGGTCATCGGGGCAAGCCCGGGCGACAGTTGGGAAAGAAGCGCTTCGGCGATGTCGGGATGCAGCTGGATATTTCCTTTATACGCGCTTCGGATCGCTTCGGCCAGCTGGTCGGGCTCCGCGTCCTTCAGCATGTAGCCGACCGCTCCCGTCCGCAGCGCGGGCACGATGTGGCTGCGATCAGAAAAGCTGGTCAGGACGAGCACCTTTATTTCCGGATGCCGCTCCCCGATGATGGAGCTGGCCTCGATTCCGTCCATTACCGGCATGTTCAAATCCATGAGCACGATATCCGGCCGCAGCTGCTCGGCCTTTTCCACCGCTTCCTGCCCGTTCTGCGCTTCCCCGACGATTTCGAAGTCGGGCTGCATGTTCAAAAAGAAAGAAATGCCCTTCAAGACGATCTGATGATCGTCGGCGAGTAAAATTTTGATTTTCACCGTTGCTCCCTTTCTTCGATGCACTTCGCTTCAATGACGTTGACGGGAATGGTCACTTTGACGACCGTCGGCTTGCCTTCCGCGCTTTCAATCGAAAGTTCCCCGCCGAGCGCTTCCGCCCGTTCGCGCATCGACCTCATGCCGAGCGAGTATCCTCCGGGTGTCTTATGCGGGACGAACCCTTTGCCCTTGTCCATAATTTCCATCGTGGCGGATCGCTCCGACTTTTTTAGCCGAATGTAAGCGGCGTTCGCTCCCGAATGTTTTTTGACGTTGTTGAGCGCTTCCTGCCCGATGCGCCAAAGCGCCTCCTCGATCGATCGGGGCAGCGATTTGACGCCCTCCGCCCGCTCGTACACGATCAGGTCGATTTCCTGTCCGTACCGCTTCAACGCCGGCAGCAGCCCGTTCTCCAGACCGGCCGGATGAAGCTGCCAGATGAGCGCCCGCATTTCCTTCAGCACGTCCTGAGACAAATGCCGGATTTCCTGCAGCGACTGCAAGACGACCGGCTCCCGATCGCCGAGCACCGTTTCCGCTCCCTTCGCGAGAAACGAAAGCGAGAACACCTTCTGCATGACCGAATCGTGCAAATCGCGCGCGACGCGGTTTCGCTCTTCCATGCGCGCGAGCTCGCTGCGTTCCTCGTACAGGCGCAAATTTTCCACGCTTAGCGTAAAATGGTCGCCGAGCGAATACATGAAATCTTTGTGGCACTCGTCGAATTGGCGCGGATTCGGACTGCCGATGAACAGGACGCCAAGCGAATGATTTCGGATGCGAAGCGGAATCGCGGCGGCCGACGCGAACGGGGGGATTCCCCCGTCAATCGCTCCGCTTTCGGCCGCACTGCCGTTTTCCGGGAGGACGACGAGCCGGTTGTCGAGGTAAGCCTCGTGGACCGGTCCGGCCAATTCCGCGGGCAAAGGCGTCCAGCCGGCTTTGGCCCTGGCGTCCGCATATTGCGCATGCAGCGCAAGCTGCCGGCCTTCGGCGAGAAATAGCGACACGTGGGCCCAGCCGAACGTTTTCCCGATAATGTTGACCGCCTGCGCCGGAAGCTCGCGGATATCCTGGATGGAGTGAAATTCCTGAATGACGTCGCCAAGCTTCGCGTACAAATACGCGCTCCGCTCTTGCGCCTGATACAGCCGGATCCGCTTGATGGCGGTTCCGATCTGCAGCGCGACCGCCTCCAGCAGGGACAGCTCGCGCTTCGAGAACCGTTCTTTTCCCGCTTCCGCGACATTGAGCACGCCGAACCGGTCTTCCCCCGCGACGAGAGGAACGGTCGCGTGATGCGATACGCCGGCCGTATCGCCGAGCTTGTGCTCCACCGCGTAGGCGATGCGCGAACATTCGATAATGTTTACCGCGCGATGCAGCCGGTTTTGCCGGAACCGCTCCATGCACCAGCATTCGTCTCCGCACATGACCGCCCTTCCGTCGGCTTCGAGGGCGGGCGGGAGATGGCGGGCGGCCGCGCAGCCGTCGTTGCGGACGTCGTCGAGCAAAAAAATCCAGCCCGTCGAAAAACTCGTCACCTTCAACAGCTTGTCCAGCGCTTCGTTCAGCATATGATCCATATCGTTGGTCGTATTGATCAGTTCGGCGATTTCCTTGAGCGCCGCCAGCTCGTTTTCGCGTATTTCTCCGGTCATGCCGCGCACTCCCCCCTTGCCTGGCGTTTTAATCAAGGAGCTCCTTGACGACGTTCGGAGGTTGGCGGCCGCCGAGCGCGGCGACCAGATTTTCGGCGGCGAGCCGGGCCATGTCCGTTCTCGTGCTTTGCGTAGCCGAGCCGATGTGCGGCAGCAGCACGGCGTTGGGAAGCTTCGTCAGCGGATGGCTGTCCGATATCGGTTCTTCCTGATAGACGTCGAGCCCCGCCGCATAAATCCGGCGGTCGCGCAGCGCTTCGAACAGCGCTTGCTCGTCAACGGTTTCGCCGCGGGACGCGTTGACGAAGACGGCCGTTTTTTTCATGAGGTCGAATTCATTTTTCCCGATCAAATGGCGCGTATCCGCCGTAAGCGGCGTCATCAGCACGATAAAATCGGCTTCCGCAAGCAGCTCCTCCATTGTCCGGTACCGCGCGCCCAGCTCCGCCTCCGCATCGGGCTTGCGGGTACGGTTATAATAAAGGACGTTCATGCCGAAGCCCCATTTGCCTCTCCGCGCCACCGCTTCGCCGATCCTCCCCATTCCGATAATGCCGAGGGTGCGGTGATGGACGTCGAGTCCGAACAGGCTCGAGCCGTCGGCCGGCGACCATCGTCCCGCCCGAATCCGGGCGTCCAAATCGGCAAACCGCCGCGCGGCGGCCAGCATGAGGCCGAAGATCAGATCGGCGACCGTTTCGTCGAGGACGCCTGGCGTATTGGTTCCGACGATGCCCCGCCTCTTCATTTCGCCGATGTCGAAGTTGTTGTACCCGACGCCGATGTTGCTGATCGCCTTAAGGTTCGGCGCATGATCGAGCTTTTCCCGGGTGATTTTATCGGACGTTGTCGTCAACAGGCCGTCGGCTTCCGCTAGCCGCCGCAAATATTGTTCCTCGGGAATGGGAACGGAATCGTTCCACATGAAATAATCGCAATGCTCCGCTATGTAAGTTTCGACCTCGGGCGGGACCGCCCTGGGAATAAAAACGCGAGGCTTCAATCCGATCAGCTCCTCCGAATAGGCTCCTGTTTCGTTCGACTCTAATGTACCGCTCGGGCGGCCGTTTCGCAAGCCGGGAGGCGGATGTCCGTGGACTCGGCCGATCGCGTATAGTAAAATGTTCTTCACAGCGGATAACAAATTTTGGGAACGCTCGCATCCAAACGGGGGGGGGGGGGTTAAACGGTGCAAGCGCACGAGATCATGGTCGCCCGCGTCTATAAAGCGAAGGAAACGGACTCCGTCCGCTCCGTCATCGAGAAGTTCATCGAGTTCCGTATCGGCGGGATGCCCGTCGTGAACGAGCGGAACGAAATCGTCGCCTACATTAGCGACGGGGACATCATGCGCTATTTGGGCCGAAACCGCAATTCGATCAGCGACTTCGTCTATGCTTACGCAACGTTCAACGGCTTTGCGGACAGCTTCGACGACCGCACCCGAAGCCTGCTCGAAACGAACGTCATGGCCATCGCCCGCAAAAAGGTCATAACGGTGGCCTGGGACGAGGAAATCGAAAATATCGCGGCGATTCTGGGGAAAAAGCAAATCAAAAAAGTGCCCGTCGAACGCAAAGGGGCGCTGGTCGGCATCATCAGCCGCGGCGACGTCATTCGCCATGTGTTCAAGCCTTGAAGAGCCGCCGCGCGTTCTGGCGATCGCGAGCGGCTCCGGGAGCTTAATCCGGCTCCGCGCCGGCTTGCTCATCTTTCCAGGAACGGATGCGGACGGCCGCCGTTTTGAAATCGGGCATTTTGCAAAACGGGTCGAGCAGCGGATTCGTCGCTTTGTTGACGTTTTGGACGGAGCCCCAGTGCATCGGGACGAACACGGTATCCTCCCGGATGTCCCGCGTCACGCGGCCGCGGACGACGAAGCTCCCCCGGGGGGACTCCACGCGCACAAGTTCTCCGTCCGTCACCCGATACTTGCGCGCCGTCTCCGGATGGATTTCCATGACGTTTTCCAATTCGCGCGCCGCCAGCGTCGGACTTCTTCTCGTTTGCACGCCGGTCAAGTAATGCGAGAGCAGGCGCCCGTTCGTGAGCGTGATCGGAAACTCCTCGCTCGTGCGTTCTCCTTCGGGGCGGTGATCGACCGGGATGAAGACAGCCTTGCCGTCCGCATGGGCAAACGTATGTTCGAACAGCCGCCCCGTGCCGGGATGGTCGGTCGACGGACAAGGCCAGTAAATCCCTTCCTCCCGGCGCAGCCGTTCGTACGTAATGCCGTAATAATCGGCGATGCCGCCCTTGCTTGCGAGCCGCAATTCGTCGAAGATGTCCTCGGCGCTTACGTACGAGAACAAATCCCCTTTGCCGAGCAGCTCCGCCAGCCGGCAAAGCACCCGCCAATCGTCCCGGGCTTCCCCAGGGGCCGGTCGGCCGGGTTCGCGCAGCAGAACGCGGCCTTCCAGATTGGTCAACGTGCCTGCGTTCTCGAGAAACGACGTGACCGGCAGCAGCTCGCTTCCGAGCTCCGGCGGCGTCAAGACGAACGCTTCGCCGGACGCGCTCGCCCGAGCCGAGCCTGTTCTGACGCGCAGGCCGGGCGAACGATCCCCGTTCGCCCGGGTAACGCTAGACAGGCCGGCCGGCGCGAAAGCCGCTTTTTCCAATTCGATATAATAGCGGAGCGCGCCGCGGCAAGTCGGACATCCGGACGGCCGCTTCCAGCCCAGCGCCGCCATCGCTTCTTCCGCGCTGTCGAACGTTTCCGCCCGAACCGCCTCCTTGATCGCGGCATGCCCCATGTCCGCGCACCCGCAGACGGCGGGCTCCGGCGTCCCGCCGCCGCCCGGGCCGGCGGCTTCGGCCAGCCGGATCAGCGCGGCGACGAGCGGCCGGCAGCCGCCGCAAGAACCGGAAGCCTTGGTTTTGTCGCGCACCTGCTCCACGGTTTTGGCGCCATCCTCCCGAATCGAGCACAGGATGGCGCCTTTCGAAACGCCGTTGCAGGCGCAGACGGCCCCCGAATCCGGCATCGCTTGCGCCGCCTCCAGCGAGCCGTCCGCTTCGGCCGGCTTCTCCTGGCTCAGCACCGAAACGGACGCGCCGCGCTTCAGCAAATCGAGCAGCCGCGGACCGTCCGACGCGTCTCCGTACAAAATAGCTCCGGCCACCTTTCCGCCGATCGACGTCACCTTCCGGTAGGTGCCGCGAACGCCGTCGTACGCCTGGTAGGCCGTCTCCGCTTCCTGCTCCCCGATGAGGCCGGCCGAAAACATTTCGACTCCCGATACTTTCAGCTGCGCGAACGGGATCGAGCCGGCATACGGCTCCGTCGGAAGCCCGCACAGCGTTCTGGCGAGCACCTTCCCCTGCTCGTAAAGCGGGCTGACAAGTCCGTACACGATGCCGCGGTGCTCCGCGCATTCGCCTACCGCGTATACGTCCTGGACGTTCGTCTGCAAATAATCGTTCACGACGATGGCCCGGTGCGTCGCGATGCCGCTTTTTTCCGCCACCGCGACGTTCGGGCGAATGCCGACGGCCACGACGATCAAATCCGCCGCCAGCTTCGTCCCGTCGGAGAACAGCAGGCCTTCCGCCTTTTTGCGCCCGGCAACCTTGACCGTCTGCTTTCCGAGCAAAAAACGCATGCCCTGGCTTTCCAGCTCTTTGCGCAGCATTTCCGCGGAAACGCGGTCGAGCTGTCGGTTCATTAAATAAGAAGCGTTATGGACCACGTCGACCTGCATGCCCAAATTGAGCAAGCCGCGGGCGGCTTCCAGGCCGAGCAAGCCCCCGCCGATGACCGCGGCCTTCGTTCCCCGCTTCGCCGACTCCTTGATCGCGTCGCAATCGTCGATCGTCCGGAATCCCGTCACTCCCGGCTTGTCGATGCCCGGAATCGGCGGAATGAACGCGGTCGAGCCGGTCGCGACGATAAGCCGGTCGTACGGAACGGTCATGCCCGATTCCGTTCGGACGCGCCTCTCGGAAACCAGAATCCGCTCCACCGTCTCGCCGGCGTGCAGCCGGATGCCGTTCTCTTCGTACCACGACCAATCGTTTAAAATAATTTCGCCGTTCGACGCGCTGCCCTGCAGCACTTTGGACAGCAGGATGCGATTGTAGTTCGGTCTCGGCTCGCTGCCGAAAACGGTGATCTCGTAAGCGTCCGGGGACAGCCGGACGATCTCCTCCACGCATTTGATCCCGGCCATTCCGTTGCCGATGACGACCAGTTTGTTTTTCTCCAACGTCCTTCCCCTCCCTATCGCCGGGTTTTCTACGGGTTTTCTATCTGTTCAAACGCAGCACGCGCACGCGTTCGCCACGTTCCGCGCCGCGGCCTCCGGCCGGAATCAAAGCCAGCGCATTGGCGTCGGCGAAGGCGGCCATGTTGCCGGATTTGTCGTTTCCGAGCGGCGCCACGAGGCAATTGTCTCCGAATATCTCGGCCCGGCAGCGAATATAGCGCGGATAAGGCGACGGTTTGGCGACGGGATCCAACAATTGTCCGACCGTCCATTCGTTCATGTAATCGGTTCGTCCGGTGCGGCTGACGACAAACGGCTTGAGCAGCAGCTCCATGCCGGCGAAGCAAGCCGACGGATTGCCCGACAGGCAGATCACCCGCTTTTCTCTGTAAGCGTACGCCGAGGTCGGCGTTCCCGGCCGCATCGCCACCTTCGTAAAAAGCGGCGACGCGCCGATTCGGTTCAGCGCCCGGGCGGCATGGTCGTACTTGCCGACTGAAATGCCCCCGGTCGTCACGACGATATCCGCTTTGCGCAGCGCCTGTTCGAGGCCGTGCGCAATCGCCTCCGGATCGTCCGGCAGCGGCTCGCGCCGGGTGACCGAAGCGCCGAGCTCCTTCAGCCGCGCTTCCAGCATGAACCCGTTCGCATCGTAAATCCGGTACGGGGTCGGCGGCTGATCCGGCCCGATCAGCTCGTCGCCGATCGGCAAAACGACCGCCTTCGGCTTCGCGTAAGCCTGCACTTCCGTGCAGCCGAAGGCGGCAAGGAGGCCGATCTCCTTGGCTCCGAGCGGCGTGCCCCTGGTCAGCACCGTCTTGCCCTTCGGGATGTCCTCCCCGGCTTCGGCGACATGTTTGCCTTCCGGCGAAGCCCGGTCCACGCGGATCGTCCCGTTCGCGTCGTCTCCGGATTCCAGGACGACCGTCTCTTGCATGACGACGGTGTCGTACTCGTCGGGAACCGGCGCGCCGGTGAATACCCGAAGCGCGTTTCCGGCGCCGGCGCCGATATTTCCGTCGTTGCCCGCATCGTCGCCCGCCTTGATTTCGCGCACGACGGAGAGCCGCGCGGGACGCTCCGGCGTCGCCGATGCGATCGACGCGGCCCGGACGGCGTATCCGTCCATGGCCGCCCTCCGGTACGGAGGCATCGGGAACGGACTGCGAAATTCTTCCGCCAGCACTCTTCCGGAAGCTTCTTCGATCGGCACAGGCTCCGATAGCGGAACGTGCGAAACGGAGCATAACAGGTCAAGCGCCTGCTCGACCGTAACATGAAGTGTAAGCATCTGTATCGTATTGGACATGGTCAGCGCCTCCCATCCTGTCTTCTGAACATAAAAAGCCCGTCCTATATCGCATAGGAGCGGGCTTCGTTGCCGGATCGGACGGCACCTCGTTGTGCCGATCGCTTATTTAACTATAAATATAACATATAGGAAACCCGTTCGATTTGTCAATATAAATGACACCCGATCGCGTGAAAAGTCCGCAAAGATTTTTTCGGTTTTTTTGTGATATGTGCAGGTCATATATATTGACACGGTGTTGACGCATCCCTATAATACGAATTGGATCACAATGCTGTGACCGACGATAACCCGGCGAACACAATGAAGTGTCGCCTTGGCAATGGAGCCGCTGCTGTCCGAACGGACGGCTTGCGGCTTTTTGCGTTTTCAACTTATAAAACGAGGAGAGAAACGGTATGGAGAGAAACGGATTTTGGAAAAGCGGTCATAAGCCTTCCTTGTTCAGCGCGTTTTTGTATTTCGATGTAAGCTTCATGATCTGGGTGCTGATCGGCCCGCTCGCCGTCATCATGATGAACGATTATCCGATGAGCGCCGTGCAAAAAGCGAACCTGGTCGCGCTTCCCGTATTGGGAGGCTCCATTCTTCGGCTGCTGTTCGGTTTCCTGACGGACTACATCGGGCCGAAGCGGACCGCGCAATTCGGGATGCTCGCCTCGATGGTGCCGCTCGTATGGGGCTGGCAGTTCGTCGACTCGCTTGGCGAGCTGTACGTCGTCGCGATCCTGCTCGGCTTCGCCGGCGCGTCGTTCGCGGCCGCATTGCCGCTCGCGAGCCGCTGGTATCCGCCGCAGTACCAAGGGCTTGCGATGGGAATCGCGGGCGCGGGCAACAGCGGAACCGTCTTCTCGACCTTGTTCGCCAACCGTCTGGCGCAGCATTACGGCGGCTGGGAAGTCGTCTTCGGCCTGGCGCTTATCCCGATCGTCCTCGTCTTCCTGATCTTTACGTTCATCGCCAAAGAGAGCCCGAATCAGCCGGCCCCGAAAAAAATGTCCGAATACGCGAACATCCTCAAAAAGAGAGATACGTGGATTTTCTGCGCGCTCTACAGCGTGACGTTCGGCGGGTTTGTCGGCATGTCCAACTACTTGACGATCTTTTTCAACGAACAATACGGACTTTCCGCGGTGCGGGCCGCCGACTTTACGACCGTTTGCGTCATCGCCGGCAGCCTCTTCCGCCCGGTCGGAGGCTTTCTGTCCGATAAAATCGGCGGGATCCGCATGCTGATGTTCCTGTACGCGGGAGCCGGCATTATGCTCGCCAGCGTGTCTTCCCTCCCTCCGCTGGCCGTCGTCATCGTCCTGCTGTTCATCGGCATGATGTGTCTGGGCGCCGGCAACGGCTCCGTGTTCCAGCTCGTGCCGCAGCGGTTCGCCGACGAGATCGGCCTCATTACCGGAATCGTCGGCGCGGCCGGCGGCGTGGGCGGCTACCTGCTGCCGCTCGTGCTCGGCAGCCTTTACGAGGCAACCGGTTCCTATACGCCGGGCTTCCTCATTCTCAGCGGCATCGCCTTCGCCTGCCTGCTCATGCTGCTCATCGTCCAGGGCGCCTGGAAACGCGCCTGGATCGGCGAAGGCGGCAAGGCGAAAGTCGAGGCGGCGGGTTGACCGTCCCGCGATACGTCAGCTTTCATGACAAAAGCGACAAAAGGCTGTTCCCGATTCGGACGATCGTCCGATCGGAAACAGCCTTTTCGATAGGCGGCCCGCTATCGCATGCAACCGCGATTCGCGTCAGCCGAGCAAACTTCTGATGTCGTCCTCGATTTCCGCCGGCGTCACCTGCGGATCGATGCGCTTCACGACTTCGCCGTTGCGGTCGATCAAAAATTTCGCGAAATTCCATTTGATGTCGAATTGCTCGGCCGGGCCCCGGCTGGTCAGATAGGCGAACAGCGGATGCGCGTTGTCACCGATCACTTCGACCTTGTCGAACATCGGGAACGTCACGCCGTAGTTGAGCGTGCAGAAGGCCTCGATTTTATCCGCGGTTTCCGGCTCCTGCTCCTTGAATTGATTGCACGGGAAGCCGAGCACGACAAGTCCCTCGTCCTTGAACTGCTCGTACAGCTTTTGCAGTCCTTCGTACTGCGGCGTCAGGCCGCATTTGCTCGCCGTGTTGACGATCAGCAGCGCCTTTCCCTTGTACTCCGCCAGCGTCGTTTCCTTGCCGCGAATCGTCGTAACCGTAAAATCGTATATCGACATGTCGAATCCGCCTTTCCCCTTATAAATTGAAGGACCCGCTTGGGCAGGTCCCGGCATGAACATTCAGGCGACGCTTGCGGTCATTCGGCCGGAGGCGTAAACGAGCGGGAAGCGAATTCGCTGTCCATCATGAAGAAAGCGTTGCTGTCTTTGTCGATCCGTTTCAGCTTCTGGATGATGTTGTCGAACAGCGCTTCCTCTTCCACCTGTTCGTCGATGAACCATTTGAGGAAATACATCGTCGCGTGCTCGCGTTCGTTCAGGGCGATGTCGGCCAAATGGTAAAACTTCTTCGTATTCGCCTGCTCGTGCGCATAACCGTGCTCGAACACGTCGAGCATCGAGTCGTACTCGTTCTTCGGTTCCGGCAGGGCGGCGAGCGTGGCGCGGCGTCCGCGGTCGTTCAGGAACTTGTATATTTTCATGGCATGGAACCGTTCTTCTTCCGCTTGCACGATGAAAAAGTTGGCGAAGCCGTCCAGACTTTCCCCGGAGCAATATGCGGCCATGGCCAAGTACACATGCGCTGAATAAAATTCGAAGTTCATTTGTTCGTTTAGTGCTTTCGCCAGTTCGTCATTCATCGCCTATGCACCTCTGATCAGTGGAATAGCTCTAGTTTAGCATATCCCGGTTCATTGCAACATCCATTATTTCCAAGTCAGCGGGATTCGATGAGCTCCGTTAACCGTTCCGTCAAAAGTTCGGGCGTCGGGGCGCTGACGATGCCGGATTTGACGAGCGCGAAGCATTCCCGCTTGCACGTCTTGCAGTTGCCGAGGCAGTCTTTCTTTTTCATTTCGATTTCGGCGTACGCGCCTTTCAACCGCTTGTAGACGGGCTTCGTCCCGTTTTTGAAATTCCGCTCGCAAAATTTGATTTTTTTCATGCTTCGCACCCCTCGAGCCCATCGGCTGATGATCACCACCTAAATGATAATGATAATCAGTCACTCCGTCAATAGCGGACGGGCCGGCGCGATTCGACCGTATGTTCCCGGGATTTCGAACATAGGTTGGAATTGAAGCCCACAGCGAATTCAAGCCGGACGGAGGTGCCGCGGCCGCCGTGAAAAAAATCGTTTTTCCCTTGCTTTTGCTGCTCGCCGTCGCCGGATTTGCCGTTTACCGCTCCTCCCTTGCCCCGCCCGCTTCCGCTGCGAACGCCGCGTTCGAAAACGACAAGCTGAGCCTGAATATGACAAAAGCGCAGACGGAAGTCCGCGCCATGGAGGCGGTCGCTTTCGAAATCCGGATTTCCGATCTGCAAAACGGACCGGTCGGCGGCGAAGCGGCGGATTTGCAGGTGCGGTTGTCGATGCCCGGCATGTTTTGCGGGATTTTGCCCGCCGAAGTGACGGAAACGCGGCCCGGCGTTTACGTTGCAAGCGGCATGCCCGTCATGCGCGGGGAGTGGCAGGCCGAGGCCGTCTATCGATCGGACGGCGAAACGATCCGGCTCCGGCTTCCTTTCAAAGCCGCGTAAGGATTTATGCGGGCGGGAGCGGAGCGAGACGGCAGAAGACGACCGGCCCCGCCCCGTCTTCTCCCGTCACCAGATCCACGGGTGGATCGAAGGAATCCATCCGTTCGCGCTCATGCCCTTCATGATCGACAGGATGCCCATGACCGCGGCCAGCGCCGTCCCGGCTTTCCGCATCGCCCGGCGCCATTTCCGGCCGATGCCTCCGGCCGAAAGCCCGGTCAGCAGCAAGACGGGAAACGTCGCAAGCCCGAACGTCAGCATGACCAGAAAGCCTTCCGCCCACGAGCCGGAGGCGGCCGCGTTCATTTGCATCGCGTACGTCAGGCCGCACGGCAGCAGACCGAGCAGCAGCCCGGTCAAAAAAACGCCCGTCAGCTCGAAGCGCAGCCGCAAGCGGGCGAAAGCGCCGAGCGCCGCGTCGTGGCCCGGCACGGTCCGGCGATGGAGCGGCAGCGTAAAGCGGCGAAACGTCCACAGCAGAATGAGCGCGCCGCCGAGCATGCTGGCGATGCCCTGAACGCCGACGAGCCCGCCCGCCAGATTGACGAAAGAACCGGCCGCCCCCATCGCCGCGCCGAGCAGCGAATACGTCGCCACCCTTCCGGCGTTGTACGCGAGGATCGCCTTCAGCGGGGATCCTTTGGCGTTCAGCGCGAAGGAGGAGACGATGCCTCCGCACATGGCGAAGCAGTGGGGAGCGCCCATGATGCCGGAAAGGGCGGCAAGCGCAAACGTATCAGCCGACATGGGCATCGCGCCGCCGCCCCCCTTCCTTGAACCGATGCAGCCGCAAGGCGTTGCCGACGACGAGAAGCGAGCTCGCGGACATGCCGATGCAGGCCATGCGAGGGTCCATGAAGCCGAACGCGGCGATCGGGACGGCCGCCAGATTGTAGACGACGGCGAGCATCAGGTTTTGCCGGATGTTTCGGATCGTGCGGCGGCTGATCGCGATCGCCCGCGCGATGCCGGTCAGCTTGTTTCGGAGCAGGACGACGTCGCCGGCCTGCATGGCGGCGTCCGTCCCTCCGCCCATCGCGATCCCGATATCGGCGGCGGCAAGCGCGGCCGCGTCGTTCATGCCGTCGCCGATCATCGCGACCGTGCGCCCCTCGCGCTGAAGGCTCCGGACCAGCTCCAGCTTCCGCTCCGGCTGCACGCCCGCGAACAGGCGGTCGATCCCCGCACGGTCCGCGATGTAACGCGCAGTTTGCTCCTGGTCCCCCGTCACCATCCACACGTCGGCCGACCGCCTCAGCAGCCTCACGGCTTCCGACGCCTCCGGCCGCAAGCGGTCGGCCAGCTCCAGCGCGCCTTCGAGCCTCCCGTCCGCCGCGACGTAAAGCACGGTCGTTCCGTTCCTCGGAACGGCGTCGGCATAACCGCTCATCCGAACGCCCTGCGACTTCAGCCATCCGTAGCTGCCCACGCATACCTTTTTTCCTTCGACGATTCCCGCGACGCCGCCCGCCACCGTTTCGGCGACGCGTTCGGCGGGCGGAACGACGAGCCGGTTCCGGAACGCGGCTTGAACGACGGCCTGCGCGAGCGGGTGCGCCGAAGCCTGCTCGACGGCCGCAGCCGTCCGCAGCAGATGCATTTCTTTGCCGGGAGCGCTCCGGACGGCGGCGAGCGTCGGCTTGCCTTCCGTCAGCGTGCCGGTCTTGTCGAGCAGGACATGGTCGACATGCTGCAGCGTCTCCAGCGCCCGGCCTTCCTTGAACAAAATGCCGGACTTCGCCGCGATTCCCGATCCGACGAGAATCGAAAGCGGCGTGGAAAGTCCCAGCGCGCACGGGCACGCAATGATGAGCACGGCGAGCGCATGCTGCAGCGCAAGCGCGTGGGAGACGTTCCCCGGCGCCGGAAGCGCGATCCAGGCGAAGAACGTCAATGCGGCGCATACGAGCATCGCAGGCACGAAATAAGCCGCCACGCGGTCCACCTTCCGCGCGATGAGCGGCTTCGAATTTTGCGCTTCCTCGACCAGATCGATCATTCGCGACAGCCGGCTGCCGTCCGTCCCGCTGACGGCTTCGACCGTCAAATCTCCGTTCGCGTTTCTTGTGCCGCTGTATACGCGGTCGCCGGCATTTTTGACGACCGTCGCGCTTTCCCCCGTCAGCAGCGACTCGTCGACGTCGGCCCGGCCCGAGACGACGATGCCGTCCGCGGGAATCCACTCTCCGGTCCGGACCGATACCTTCGTTCCTTTTCGCAGCGTTTCGGCAGGCACCCACTGCTCCTCGTCCGTATCCGCCAGACGGACAAGACGCACCTGCAAGTCGTAGAGCGCGTTCAAATCTTTCAGCGCCCGGCCTTTGGCGACCGCTTCCAGCAGCTTGCCGAGCAGCAGAAACGTCAAAATCATCGCGATCGTATCGAAATAGACGGGGAGATGGCCGGCATGTCGGCCGGCTTCCGCCAGCGGATAACGAAACAGTTGGTAATGACTGTAAAAATAGGCCGCGGATGCGCTGAGGGAAACGAGAACGTCCATATTCGCCGAGCGCCCTTTCAGCGCCTGATAGGCGCCGTTATAGAACGGATAGCCGACGCCGAACAGCAGCGCCGTCGCCACGATCCATTGAAAGACGGGCGATTGGAACAGCGGCGGCACCCAGACACCGCCCTCCCCGGCGATATGGCCGAGCATCGCCCACAGAAGCGGAACGGACAACGCCGCCGACAAGGCGAAGCGGCGCAAGTAAGAGCGGACTTCCGCCCGCGAACGCGCGGCCGGGTGAGCGCGGCCGTCGATCGCTCCGTAGCCCAGCTGCTCGATGCGGCCGTAAATCGCCTTCAGCTTCGTTTGCTTCGGTTCGTACTGAATCAGCGCCTGCGCCAATGCCAGATTGACCGAGACCTGCTCGATGCCGTCCATCCTGCGGAGCGCTTTTTCGATGCGGGTCGAACAAGCCGCGCACGTCATGCCCGTGATGTAAAGACGGGTCGTCGCCATGGGTATCTCCCTCCCTATCCATACATTGTATGGACAAAGGGCGGGCGGCAGAATGAAAACCGGCGGACGGATTTTATGTGCCGAACCGTTTGCGGTAGCCGCATTTGCGGCAAAGCTCCTCCACCGCTTCCCTGCGCGAGAAGCCGTCGACGATCCGCTTGGCGCGCTTGCTTTCGACGATGTCGGAGAACGGCTGCACGTGGATGTTGCCCAGGTTGATGACGCCCTCTCCGTCCAGACAGCACGGAACGACCGTGCCGTCGACGAGAATGCCCGCCTGGTTGCGCATGCCGTAACAAAAGCCTTTGCCGTCGTCCTCCTCGGCGTTCAGGTCGGGCCAGTCGAATTCGATATCCGGATTCAAATAAAGCCGGTCGGCGATTTTGATCCCTTTTCCCGGTTCCACTTTCTCTTCGATGCGGTAATCGAGGCCGAACTCCCGCTCGACGATCGAGAGAACGGCCCGGTTGCGGGCCCGTTCCGCATGGGTCGCGTTGTCCGGGTGCAAATTCCACAGCCGAAGCGAAACGATCATCTCCGTTTGCGCAAGCGCCTCCTTCGCGAACGACAGAACGCCGCGAACGTATCCTTCTTTGTCGGTCGACCCCGGATGTCCGTCAAAGCTGTGCAGCGAAACGTTCATTTGGCGGATCGCCGGCTTTCCGAGCAGCTTGTGCTTCGTTTTCGGCAGCAGCGTTCCGTTCGTCGTAATATTCACCTTGAAGCCGCGCTCGTGGCTGATGTCGAGCAGCTCGTCGATTTTGGGGTGCATGAGCGGTTCGCCCTTCAGATGAAAATAAATCGAGTCGGCATACGGCTTGATTTGCTCCAATCGGTGAACGAACGCGTCCGTTTTGATAAAATTCGCCTGCCGTTTCGTCTGCGGGCAGAACGTGCAGGCCAAGTTGCACACGCTCGTAATTTCGATGTAAAATTTTTTGAATTTTTTCATTCCGCTCCAGCTCCCATTTGTGACGCTTAGCCTTCGACCTCGCAGTCGTACGTGCAACGAAATCTCTCGACGCCGGGATATTTCTCTCCCAGACTTTCGATGGCGAAGCCGACGCTGCGATAAAAGTCGACCGCATCCGCGTCCGTTTCGGCCACAATCGCCCGCGGGTTTTTCAGCCCGATCAAGGACAGCAAAATCGCGGTCCCGTACCCTTTTCCCCGTCGTTCCGGAAGTACGGCGATATGCCCGAGAAGCAGCTCTCCCGTCCCGTTCATCCGAAATCCGGCGATGCCTGCCAGTTCGTCGTCCTTGTAAAAGCCCGTCAGCTCCATGCTTTCGTCGTTCCGATAGGCTCGCGCGATTTCCTCCGCATCGTCGTAGGCCGCCAGCTCGAGCAAGTCGCGAACCCGCGGCTCGTCCAGCCTGGATTTGATATCGATCAGCATTCGCATAATCTCCGATTCTCGTATTAGACTCGCGCCGGACGATCTTCCGCCCGGCCCGCTCCGTTACCATTATACCTCATCGCGAACTTTTGAAAAAAACAAACAAAATTATAATTTTTACGCCTCGCCGCCCGCCTGCCGCAAGACGTATCATAGGGATGTTCGATGATAGCGCTTGCCGGACCGGCGGCGTTTCCGGAGGTGATGGATCATAAGCTCCCAACCTGTCGTTTTTGTAAGCGATGCGGACAGCGATTCCGGAAAAGCGGTGTTTCTCCGTTTTGCCCGGGAAGGCGCGCGTCTCGTTTTGAACAGCCGCTCGTCGGGAGCGGCCATCGGCGCGGAGCTGGAGGCCGCGCGGGAGCAAGGGGCCGACGTCTGCGTGGTCGACGGGGATTTGAGCGATGGCGCGGAAGTCGAGCGCGTCCTGCGGCTGGCGGAACGGGAATCGGGACCGATCGGCGTGTTCGTTCACAATCCGGATCTGCTTATTCCCGCGGCGGTGGAGACTTGTGCCGAAGAGATTTTTCTGGACGTGATGAACGCCAACGCCAAAAGCGCCTTCCTTTGCGTACAAGCCGTCGGCAAGCGGATGGCGGCCCGCGAAGCCGGCGCGATCGTGCTGGTAACGTCGGTTCATGCCGAAAAGCCGACCGGTTCTTCGTTTGCGTACAGCGCGTCCAAAGGAGCCGTGAAGATGCTCGCCAAGGAAGCGGCCGTCTTTCTCGGCCGCTTCGGCATTACCGTCAATACCGTCGAACCGGGCGCGATGGAGGGCGACGGCAGCAGGTTTCGCAGCTCCGTTTCGGCGCTGTACGAGGATTACGAATATAAAGTGCCGAATGCCGTCCCAGGCGCCTGGGAGGAGCTCGCTCACGTCGTTTCGTTCCTCGCGTCGGATCGCGCCCGCTTTGTGAACGGTACCGACATTCGCCTGGACGGCGGTTTTCTGCTTCACTATATGGACCATAAAATGAAACGGCCGAAATGAGGTGACCCCGCATGCTCCTGACAGGTAAAACGGCGCTCGTCACCGGAGCGGGAACGGGCATCGGCCGGGGCATCGCGATCGAACTGGCGCGGCGCGGCGCCAAGGTGGCCGTCCACTACAACGCCAGCGAGACCGGAGCGCTCGAGACGCTGCGGCAAATTCAAAGCGCTGGCGGCGAAGGGCTGACGGTCCGGGCCGACGTCGCGGAGAAAGCGGATATCGGCCGCATGGTCGAAATCGTCGAGGACGGCCTCGGCACCGTCGATATTCTGGTGAACAACGCCGCTCTTCAGCTGAACTATGACCTGTTCCGGCACGACGAAACGACGTACGACCGGTTGATGAACATTAATTTGAAAGGCTACTGGCAGTGCATGCAGGCGGTGGTCCCCGGCATGAAGCGCAAGGGACGCGGACGCATTATCCTGATTTCTTCGGTCCATGCCAAACGCCCGACCGATTTCGATCCCGTTTACGCGATGACCAAGGGCGGCATCCGGATGCTCGGCAGGGAAAGCGCGATCGAGCTCGCCCGGTACGGCATAACGGTCAATGCGATCGAGCCCGGCGCCGTCGACGTCGGAAAATACGAAGTTCCCGCCGGGCTGACGCCGGAAGAAAGAGCGAGCCGAGAGCGCAGGCATCTGATCAAATTCCCGCTCGGCCGGGGCGGTTTGCCCGCCGACGTGGCGAAGCTGGCTTGCTTTATCGCGTCGGACGAAAGCGATTATTTGAACGGGGCCGCCATCCGTCTTGACGGCGGCAGCATGCTGCTTTAAATAACTTTACGGGAGTGAACGAATTGGCGAACAATCCGTCGTACGAGGAAACGCTGGCCCATGTCCGCACCCATTCCAGCCCTTCGCAGCTGCGCATCACCGATATCCGGTTTACGGATATCGTCGGGGCCCCGTTCCACAGCAGCCTGATCAAGGTGTACACGAACCAGGGGCTCGTCGGATTCGGCGAAGTGCGCGACAACGCGGACAAAGTGTACGCGCTCATGCTGAAAAGCCGGCTGCTCGGCGAAAATCCCTGCAACATCGACAAGCTGTTCCGGCGCATCAAGCAGTTCGGCGGGCACGCCCGGCAAGGGGGAGGCGTCAGCGGCCTGGAGATCGCCCTTTGGGATCTGGCCGGCAAAGCGTACGGCATCCCGATCTACCAAATGCTCGGCGGCAAATTCCGCGACCGGATCCGCATGTACTGCGATACGGCCGTAACGGGCAGGGACACCGGCAAAGCGATGGGCCAAGCGCTGAAGAAACGGCTGGAGGACGGCTTTACGTTTTTGAAAATGGATCTGGGCATCGGCCAAATCATCGACGAACCGGGCACGCTCAACGCCCCGCTCGGCTTCCTGGAGGAAATGCGGGAGCTGTCGCGCAAACGGTACCGGATGCAGGCCGACAGCCGATCGGAGGAAGAAAACCGGGAGATCGTCAATCGTCACTACGATATTTACAACATCCCCCACCCTTTTACCGGCATTCACGTGACGGAAAAAGGACTCGACATGCTGGAGCAGTACGTCGCCGACGTTCGGGACATTATCGGTTATCAGGTTCCGCTCGCGATCGATCATTTCGGCCATATCGGGCTCGAAGACTGCATCAAGCTGGGCCGAAGAGTCGACAAGTTCAACCTCGCCTGGATGGAAGACATGATTCCGTGGCAATATACCGAGCAATATGCCCGCCTTTCGCGCGCGATGACGACGCCGATCTGCACGGGGGAAGATATTTATTTGAAGGAAAATTTCCGGCCGCTGCTCGAAGCGGGAGGCGTTTCCGTCATTCATCCCGACGTCCTGACGGCCGGCGGCATTCTCGAGACGAAAAAAATCGGCGACATGGCGCAGGATTACGGCGTCGCGATGGCCATTCACATGGCCGAAAGCCCGATCGCCTGCCTCGCCGCCGCCCATGTCGCCGCCGCGACGGAAAATTTCCTCGCGCTGGAATACCACTCCTGCGAGGTCGACTGGTGGGACGACATTATCGTCAGCGGCAAGCTGCCGAACAAGCTCGTCCAGAACGGCTTTATGACGATCGTCGACGCGCCCGGCCTCGGCATCGACGATTTGAACGACGAGGTGCTGGCCGCTCACCTGCATCCCAGCAACGCCGCCGTCTGGGAGTCCACGGACGAGTGGAACGACCACTACTCGAACGACCGGCTGTGGAGCTGAGCCGAATGAAGCCGCAGAAAGAGGGCAGGCGCGCCGCGCCTGCCCTCTTTTTCGAATATGACGCCCTTTTCGTTAGGACATCGTGATCCGAATCTTGCCTTCCTTCTGCAGCCAATCGACCTTCGCTCCGAGAGACTCGCTTATGAAGCGAAGCGGCAGGTAGGAGGTTCCGCTCGTGCCGAACGGATCGTTCTGCAGCTTGACGGGCGATCCGTTCAAGGCGGCGGTTCCGTCTTTTAAGTTCAATTGTACCGTCACGGATGAGGTTTGTTCGGTTGCGGCCCGCTCGAGAGTCGCGATTTTGTTCGTTTCGTCCCATGAAATTTTCGCTCCGAGCTTCTCGAAGACGGAACGAAGCGGAACGAAGGCTTGCCCGTTGCGGGTGATGACCCCGTTTGCAAGCGCGATCGATTCTCCGTTGAGGACGACTTCGACCGGCGGTTGGACTTGAACGGGCGTCAAATATTCGAACTCGTAATCGCCGACGCCGAGATTGGCGTTTTTATTGAGCCCCCATCCCCATAACGTGCCGTCGGTCTTCTGCATGAGAAGATGCTTCGAAGCCGGCTTCAAGCTGCTTACGTCCGTCGCGATCAGCTTGAACTCGGCATTGGCCGGCAAATTCTCGAGCTCGATGGACGTCTCGTAGACTTTGCCCGATTCGGTTAGAGCGAAAAGGGAGCGATTCGAAACGAAGGCCTCTTTCACGTTGTCGATCCCCGTTAACCGGATGGGCGCGGGCTGCTTGTTCAAAGTAGAACGAAATTTTAGAAATTCTTTAGCGAAGCAACGGTTTCCCAGGACGAGAAAAAGCCCGGCCTCCAAGCCGGACTTCCCGCATCCATGCGAACTTTCCGCTAATTTTCGGCGTATGATGCCGCCGCGGCCCGGTCGGCGACCGTTCGGCCTTACGACTGCGCATTGACGGATGCGTCCGCCGCCGCCGCCGCCCGTTCTTTCGACGCCGCCTCCATCAGCCCCGTAATGTACCCGACGCCGAACAGCCGCCCGAGCAGCTCGTAGCCGGGATTGGCGTTGTCCTCCCCCTCCATCGTCGGAACGTGGTCCGGACGCGCCGGCCCGTCGTATCCGACCTCGTAATATGTTCGCATTGCTTCGAGCATGTCGGTTTTCCCGTCGTCGTGGAACGTTTCCTCGAACTTTTCCGCCGTGCCGCGGACGTCGCGGAAGTGCACGAAAAACAGCTTGTTTTGTCCCGCGAATCTGCGAATGACCGACGGGATGTCCTCTCCCGCCGTCGCGAGCGTTCCCTGGCATAACGTAATCCCGTTGCACTCGCTCGGCACGAGGCGAATCGCCCGTTCGAGCGCGTCGGCGCTCCGTAAAATGCGCCCCACGCCGCGGATCGGAGAAATCGGCGGATCGTCGGGATGGAGCGCAAGCTTGACGCCCGCCGCTTCCGCGACCGGCACGATCTGCTCCATAAAATAGTGCAGGTTTTCCCACAGCAGCGACTCCGGCACGAGACCGGCCTCGGTCAGCGGAGCGTTCGCCATGAGGCTGTGATCGTAGCTGGAGACGAGCGCGCCTCCCCTCGTCCGGGTCGTCGTCGAAGTCCGGAACCAGTTGAACTGCGCCATAAAGTTGTAGCACAGGACGGGAATGCCGACGGCGCCCATATTGGCGACGAATTCCTTGAACGTTTCGATTTCCCGGTCGCGCCCTTCGGTTCCGAGCTTGATATGATTGCTCGGCGGCATCGATTCGATGACGGCGAGCGCAAGACCGAAGTCCGCGAATCGCTGCTTCATGCGAAGCAGCGGCATCAAATCCCACGGCTGTTCGGTTTTCTCGTCCCGCGCCAAGCCCGACACCGCGTAATTGACGTTCATTTGCTTCGCCAGATGCCAAAGGCGGTCCGGCTTGGAACCCATGAATTCGGCCAGCTTCATCCCGTATTCTCCTCCTTTTGACCGCAGCTAGGTACGGAAGTCAAGTCTTATCCCGCGAACCGGCGAGAGCCGGCTCGCTCGCTCAGCCTCCCGCTTTCGCGGCCAGCTCCTTGCCCATTTTGTCGATCTTTTCGAACGCTTCCTCGATCGATTGCTGGCCGAACGTGACCGCGTCCATTTCTTTTTTGTACGTGTCTACCCACTCCGAGAACCCCGCGGCCGGCGAATAGAACGGCAGCGCCTTGTCGACGGACAGATCGTACAGCTCCTTGCCGAGCTTATCCTTCGCTTCCATCGTCGGCTCGAGTTCCTTGTACACCTCCGGATTGATCGGAATGCCGCGCGTCAGCCCGAGCGCTTTTCCGGCTTCCGGATCCGTGATGAACCATTTGACGAACTTTTTCGCCTCGTCCATGTTTTTGGAGTTCGCGCTGACGCTAAGGAAAATCGTCGACTGCGCCCAGCCGCCGCCGGCCGGTCCCGTCGGCATGTTGACGACGCCGACCTTGCCCGGCATCAGCTGCTCCAGCGCGCTGACCGAACCGGTCGTCGCTCCGCGGGTCATGACCGTGCCGGATGCCATCGGGTCGGCCTGCGGATCGTTTTCCAGAAAGGCCGCCGATTTGTCGGCCGGCGGGACGATGCCGTTTTTCCGGAACTCATCGTACGTTCCGTAAAACTCCATGAACAACTCGCGGTCAAGCGTAAACGTCTTGCCTCCGTCCGACATGATCGGAGGTTTGCCCATCGCCGTCTGATAGTAGTTGAAGCCGTCCCACGTCGTCGTGTCGCCGATCGGATACTTGCCTTCGGGAAGCTTCGCCTTCGCGTCCTCCGCCCACCGGAAAAACTCGTCGTACGTCCAGTCTTTATGCGGCAGCGGAATGCCGTACTGCGCCAGCTCCTCCTTGTTGTACGCCATCCCTTGCGAGTTCAGGCTGAGCGGGATGCCGTACAGCTTGCCGTCGATTTTCATGTTTTCGATGACGCCCGGATCGACGATTCCGCTTAAATCCACGTCCGTCAAATCCGCCAGCTGCCCCCTGGATACGTACTCCTGAATATAGGCCGCATCCATTTGCAGGACGTCGGGAATCGTCTTCGAGGCGGCCAGCGTCGGCAGCTTTTGCCAATAGGCTTCCCACGCCATGAATTCGGGCTTGAAGGCGACGTCCGGGAATTGCTTGCCGTAAATGTCCAGCGCCTGCTTCGTCGCCTCATGCCGCGCGTCCGTTCCCCACCACATGATGCCGAGCGTCGTCTTCCCGCCTTCAGCGCCGTCTCCGCTTGAGCTCGAATTGCCCCCGTTTCCGCCGCTGCAGGCCGACAGCGCAAGCAGCAAAGCGGCCAGCAGCGCCGCAAGCGAAAAACTGACTTTTTTCCTCATCCTATCGCTCCCCTTTCAATAATGGTAAAACCCGTTCCCTTCCCGGCCGAAGGCTCTCCGAACCGGACCGGTTCCTGCTACCCCTTCAAGCCTGTCGTCGCGATCCCTTCGACGAAGTGCTTTTGCGCGAACAGGAAGATCAGCGCCGACGGGACGACGGACAAAAGCGACATCGCCAGCAGCTGGCCCCACTGAATTTCGAATTGGTCGATGAACATGCGAAGCGCAAGACCAACGGTGAATTTTTCCACCGAGCTGAGGTACAGCACCTGGGAGAAGAAATCGTCCCAGCTCCAAATGAAGGTAAAGATGGCGACGGTGACGAGCGCGGGCTTGATAAGCGGAAACACGATGCGGAAGAAAATGCCGTATACCGAAGCCCCGTCGATTTTGGCCGCTTCGTCCAAATCCCGCGGAATGCCGCGAATGAACTGGACGAGCAAGAAAACGAAGAACGCCCCCCCGCCGAAAAAATGCGGAACGACCAGCGGCACGTAGCTGTCGACGAAGCCCAGATTGTTGAACAAAATATATTGCGGCACGACGGTCACTTGTCCGGGAAGCATCATCGTCAGCAGCAGGATCGAAAACCAGAAGCCTCTCAGCTTGAACTCCAGCCGCCCGAAGCCGTAGGCGACGACGGCCGCCGTCAGAACGCCGCCCGCGACGTTGAAGAGCTCCATCAACAGCGTGTTGCCGAAAAAATGAGCGAACGTAAAGTCGCCGGAAAAATGCCACCCTTTGCTGTAGTTCTCCCACATCGGCGTCTTCGGCCACAGCGAGGGCGAGCTGAGCTCCTCGGTTTTTTTCAACGAAGCTCCGACCCACCAGATGACCGGATACAGCATGATCAACGAAAAGACGGTCAGCCAAACGTGATTCAGCAGCCGGGATTTGCGCGAGCTCATTTGGGCCTCCCCCCCTCCGATTCGTAGAACACCCAGTAGCGGGAAGCGAAGAAATTGATCATCGTCAGCAGGGCGACGATCGTAAGCAGGATCCAGGCCAGCGCCGACGCGTAGCCCATCTGGTAATGCTTGAACGCCTTCTCGTACAGAAACAGCGCGTACATATAGGTGGAGTTGACAGGACCGCCCTTCGTAATGATGAACGCCGAGGTGAACGTCTGGAAGGAGCCGATTACGCCCAGGATAAGGTTGAAAAACATGACGGGCGACAGCATCGGAAGGGTGATGTTCCAAAATTTGCGGAGCTTGCCCGCCCCGTCGACGGAGGCCGATTCGTACAATTCCTGCGGAATTTGCTTGAGTCCGGCCAGAAAAATGACCATCGTGGAGCCGAATTGCCACGTATTGAGCAGAATGAGCGTTCCGAGCGAGGTGCTCGGATTCGAGATCCAGCCGATCCCCTCGATGCCGAACCAGGCCAGCACCTGGTTGATGTACCCGTCCAGGCCGAACATATTGCGCCAAAGCGCCGCGACCGCGATGCTTCCGCCGATGAGCGACGGGAAATAAATCGCCGTGCGGTACGCGTTCATTCCCCGCAGGCTTTTGCTCAGCGCCATCGCGACCAGCAGCGAAAAGATCAGCTTCAGCGGAACGGAAAACAGCACGAACAGAAACGTCACGCTCAGCGATTTCGTAAACGTCGAGTCGTCGGTGAGGATGCTGCGGTAATTGTCCAATCCGGTCCAAACCGGATCCTCGAGCAGCGAGTATTCCGTGAACGACAGGTAAAACGACTGCGCGATCGGCCATAGCGTAAGCAAAAGAAAGCCGATCAGCCAGGGCGAGATGAAAATGTAGCCTGCCGCGTTCGTCTCCCTGCTCCGCCGCTTGCGCCGAAGTCCCCCCGTCCGCATGTCCCCGCGTATCGCATCCGTTCGATTGGCCATGCATTCGCTCCTCCTTCCTTGCGGCCCGCAACCTGGCGATTGCGGTGTAAACTCACTTTAACGAAAGCGATTTCATAAATGAAGGAGACGAATTTACGAAATTGTTTGATTTTTTTGGAGCGCTTTCATCGGGCGTCCGCGAACGGTTTCGAGACCGCATCCGAGGTGGGATTATTTATAGCAGGACGAAAATATAGCGAAAAATCGTCTCATCGACAAAACGCGATTTCTCCCTAACAATAGGGGTAAGCAACCGGCTGCAGGCTCCAGTTACCAATCCGGAAATGAGGTGCGAACATGAAATTCGATCATGCCGAAGATATTGTGCAATTGACGCCTCTGTGGACGGGCGAGAGGTTTCCGAACGGAAGGCCGAAAGTGCCGGACGACATCCTGAGACGAATTCGCAAAATTACGCTTGAAGAAGCTTGGGGCCCTTTATGGCACCGGGGCTATGCGTTCCAATTCGAAGGCGATTTCAAAATCGTCCACCCCGATCGAATCATGGTCGGCCGGGCCGTTACCGCCGTCATGGTTCCCAAACGTCCCGATCTGCACGAAACGCTGCTGAAGTACGGACACGAGCAGGAGGGCCGCCGGGGCTTTTTCAATCAATGGGTCATCGATTCCTTGACGGAAGACGATGTCGTCGTCGTTGACATGTTCGACAAAATTCATATGGGCACCTATGTCGGCGGCAACCTGTCCACGGCGATTTCGACGCGCACCAAGCGCGGGGGAGCCGTCATCTGGGGAGGCATCCGGGACAACCAGCAGGTCGTCTCCATTCCCGACATCAACATTTATTACCGGGGCAGCGATCCGACGGCGATCGGCGACGTGACGATGGTCGGCATGAACGTTCCGACCCGCATCGGCAAAGCGATCTGCCTGCCGGGCGACGTCGTGCTCGGCACGCCCGCGGGCGTCATCTTTATTCCGCCGCATCTCGCGGAGCTGACGGTCGTCCAGGCGGAAAAGTCGCAGGTAAGAGACGTCTTCGGCTTCGTCCGGCTGAAGGAAGGCGTCTACTCGACCGCCCAGATCGACGCTTCGTGGACGACGGCCATCTGGAACGACTTCGTCGAGTGGTTCCGGACCGACGAAGCGGCGGCGGACTACCGCCACTTGACGTGGGACGCGGAGCTCGAAGACGCCCGCAAGCAGGAAAGGGACGGGCCGCAAAGCGACGTTCGCCTGTAGCCGCTTCTCCCCCGCCTTTTGCGATCAGATCATTAAAAGGACTTCGGCGCCCGCCTTGGGCAAAAGCCGAAGTCCCTGCTTTTATGCCCGCTTTCCGGCCATCTACTTTGCCGCGGATTCCCGGTACTCGCTGGGGGAAACGCCGACCTTCTTTTTGAAAATTTGGCTGAAGTACCGCGAGTCGTGATAGCCCACCTTCTCCGCCACCTCGTAATTTTTGTAATGCGTGGACGCCAGCATCTCCTTCGCCTTTCCGATCCGGATGTCGGTCAAATGCTCGATAAACGTTTTGCCCGTATTCGCCTTGAACAGCAGGCTCAAATAGGCCGGCGTCATGTACACCTTCCGGGCGATGCTCTGCAGGGAAGCGCTGCCGTACTCCGATTCCATATAATGCAGCGATTTCTTGATGATGCTGCGGTGGCTTTCCTTCTGGTTCGGGAGCGTAAATTCCCACAGTCCCTGCAGAAATTGACTTACGTACCGCTTCATTTCGTCCAGCGTTTCCAGGCGGATGACGGACAAAATGTCCGAAGAGTGATAAGCGCTTGCATCCTTTTCGTCGGCCAGCATCCGTTTCTCGATCCCGAGCAGCAGCCGGATCGTCCATTCGTACAAGCTTTCGATATCCAGATAACGGTTCTGCAGCACGCTCTCGTAGCAATGCTCCACCGCTTCCTCGATTTCCTCGTGGGACACCGCCGCTTTCAACGTATCGTACAGCGTTTTCTCCACGATCTCCGGATCGCTGCGGACCGGCTCGAACGGCCGGAGGTTGTTGGCGTACAGCACTTGGCCGGTCCCTTTGTAAAATTTGTAGCGAAGGGCCGTCGAAGCCTGCCCGTACGATTGATGCACGTCCCCGAGCTGGCCGCAGGGCCGGCCGACGCCGATATTGACCGAGCAACCGAAACGGTCGGAGAGCTTTCGCTGCAGCTTTTCCAGCATCTCCGACTTCGTCCAGGAGAACAGCAGCGCGACCCGGTCCTCATCGTCGACGAACGCGACGCTCCCGGCGCACGCTTCCTGCTGCACGGCATCTCTCGCCGCTTCGGCCCGCGGCCTTGCGCCCGTTCCCTCTTCCCGCTTCGCGACGGGCTCCACCAGCGCGACGGCCGGGAACGTGAAATAGGGGTTTACGGACAGGCGGGACATCTTCTCCTGAAGGTCCGCCTTCGGCCTCAGCCGGCCCGACACGAGCTCGCGCAAAAACCGTTCCCTCACCCAGGTCATCGCCAAATCGTCGTTGTACAACATGAATTCACTCCGCATGCTCTTTTCCCCTTTGATAAGGCTTCGAACGAGCCGTGGCGTCAATCCAGATGAATGATCTTGTACGAGTGCATATGTTCGACAAATGCTTTTTCCGCCGTTTCCGGGTTTCCCGACTTCAAGGCGTCAATGAGCAGGCGATGCCAATCGGCCAGCCCGTCGGTCGTATAATAGCGGTTGGATATCGCCATGAACCGCATGATCTTCGTTCGCATATCGTTCCACAGCCCGAGTATCGCCTGATTGTCGCAGCGCCGGTAAAAAAAGCCGTGAAACTCCATATCGAGCTCGAGGATTCGCAGCGTATCCCGCATTTTGTTGGCGTCGTCCATGCCGGAAACGGTCCGTTCCAAAAACGCGTAGTCGCCGTCCGTCATCCGCGGCATCGTCTCCCGCACCGCAAAGCCTTCGATAATTTCCCGCAAGACGAAAAGATCCCGGATTTCCTTGGACGTAATATCCGAAACGACGGACCCCTTGTTCGGAACGCCGTTGATGAGCCCTTCCTGCTTCAGCCGTTCGAGCGCTTCGCGGACGGGCGCCTGGCTGACCCGGAATTTGCGGGCGATGTCCAGCACGATAAGCCGGGAGCCGGGCTGAAGCTCGCCCGCGAGAATCCCTTGCTTCAACCATAAATAAATGTGCTCGCTGATCGAGTGCATCGAGAGATTCGGTTCCTGTTCAGCCATCGGTTCAACCGCTCCATTCCGAAGCATTATCGATTATCGATAATCGATAACGTGCCGCAAGATTTGTAACCGCTTTAAATTTAATCGTCACCTCGTTTCGCGTTGCGTCGTTACCTGCTTTTGATTTCATTATATGGAGCTCGGCCGGAATCGGCAACCGATTATTTTGCAAGAAAATGGCGAAACGGCGGTTTCCCGGCAAGCCTTTCCGTTGTCGACCCGCCCGAAGTTCGCCGTGCGCCTTCGCTTGCGATTTGCAACCCGAACGCGCGTCCCCCGTAAAAAAACGTGAAGAGATCGCGGCCTGCGGCCGCCGATCGCCGGAATTGGTTTTGCGAAATGGCAGCGCTATAATAGGAAACAAGGCTTGTTCGCAAATCGACAGGGGGCAAAGAAACTCGCAATGGAAACGCAACGCGTCTGGTCGGAGAAGCTCCGATCGTTTTTGTTCAACAGCAAATTTGTCGGATTTCTGTTTGTTTTGCTGCTCGTCGGGTTGAACATTCTCGTTTTGAGCAAAATTTCCTATGTGTTCCACCCGATCGAAGTGCTGTTCAAAACCGTGGCTCTGCCGCTGCTGCTGACGACCGTCGTTTATTACCTGCTCAATCCGATCATCGACTATTTGGAAAAACGGAACGTCAAACGAATTTATAGCATCTTGGCGTTATACCTGCTGATCGCCGGCATCATTACGCTCGCCGTCACGGCCGTCATCCCGCTTGTCCGCCAGCAAATCGCCAGTCTGGCGTCCAACTTCCCCCATTATTTCGAGCAATTCCGATTGCAGATCGAAGAGTGGCTGGGAAGCGACTTTTTCGAAGGCATCCAGGAAACGCTCAACTTCGATCCGGCCCAACTGACCGCCAACATTTCCGAGCGGGCCAGCTCCATTTTGAACAATACGTGGTCGAGCGTCGGCGGCATCGTCGGGACGATCACGGAAGTCGTTTTGTCGATCGTCACCGTGCCGTTCATTCTGTTTTATTTGCTGAAGGACCGCAAAAAATTGACCCCGTTCGCGCTCGGCTTTGTCCCGACGAAGCTGCGGGACCGGTTTTTGACCGTCATGCTCGAAATGAACCATCAAATCAGCTCGTACATCCGCGGACAGATCATCGTCAGCTTTTGCATCGGCTGTCTGCTGTACATCGGTTATCTGATTATCGGGCTCGATTATTCGCTTACGCTGGCCATCGTGGCGGCCTGCACGAGCATCGTGCCATACCTCGGGCCCGCGATCACCATTACGCCGGCGCTCATCGTCGCGCTCGTCACCTCTCCGATCATGCTCGTCAAGATGATCGTCGTCTGGACGGTCGTGCAGCTCGTCGAGGGCAAGTTCATTTCGCCGCAAATTATGGGCAAGACGCTTAACATCCATCCGATCACGATCATTTTCGTCATTTTGACGGCGGGCAATTTGTTTGGCGTTCTCGGCGTCATTTTGGCGGTTCCCGGATACGCCGTGCTCAAAATCGTCGCCACCCATCTGTTTCGCTGGTTCAAAGCGCGCTCGGGGCTTTACGAGTCGGAAACCGCGAACCGCTAGCGCCGAATCCGCCTCCCCTGCGCGTCCGAGGCCGGCATTTCCCTTTGCCCGAACGTTCCGTTCGCGGGGGATGCCGGCCTTTTTGCCGCCTTGCGACCCATCTCCGCCGACCGGCCGCCAGTTCGTCGTTATCGGGCTTGAAGGGATGAATGGCGCTTCCCGCTCATGAGGGGATCGTCCCCGAGAAGGCGCCCGACTGCCGCATTTTCTCCAAATGCTTGATCGTCGGCGTAAGGTTGGCGAAAAAATACGCCTCGCGCAGTCTTCTCGAAGGAGCGCTGTTTCGCAAATACGCCGAGCCTCCGCCATGCAGCATGTCCGCCTGAACGGCCCGAAGCGCCAAATACGCCGTCTTCAATCGAAGGCCGAGCAACTCCTGGACGACGTCTCCCGATTCCGGACGTTCCGTCGATGCGAGCCGGTACGTTTGCTCCCTCAGCTCCCGCAGCTCGTCTTCGAGCGTTTCCGGCTGCTCCCGGAGAAACCGGTTGCAGCCGCGCTGCTTGTCCCGAACCCGCTCCATCGAGCGGATCGAGGCGTCGATCACGCCCAGGCCCAGCGGTATTTGGTACAGGATGAAAAGCGGGCGAATCCGGGCGACGAAGGCGTCGGCCTCCTCCGCGACGATCCAGCTTCGCGGCGCGAGCACGCCGGAAAATTCGCACGCAAAGGTGGCGCTCCCGTTCAAGCCGAGATAGCCGATTCTCTCCGTGCGCTTCAGCCCTTCGGCGGCGCAAGGGACGAAGGCCATCACGCGCCGGCTGTCCCCGAGCGACGCGACGACGCCGAACCAATGATCGTCCGCCAAATTCGAAACCATAGGCAGCGTGCCGCTCAGCCTGTACCCTCCTTCGGCGACTTCCGCTTGCAAAATCAACTTGTCCATGCCGGCGTAGAACTTCATCGGATTGGACAGCCCGGTTCCGCCGAGCAGCTTTCCGTTTTCCAATTCCGGAAGCAGCCGCTGCCTTAAAAACTCGTTGCCGGACCCGCGCACGTACGTCAAGGCCGCCAAATGGCACCACAGGTTGAAGCCGGTCGTCATGCATATTTTGGAGGTTTCCTCAACCAGACGAACGCCGCGGGCGCGGATTTCGCCCGGCGAAGCGTCCCGGGAATCCAGCAGACCGGCCGCCCCGAGCGACTTCAAATAATCGGCGGGATAAAACGACTCCGCGTCGATCCGTTTCACATGCGGCGCCAAATGCTCCCGAATCAGCGCATCGACGACGTTTTTTCGCCTTTCGTCCGCCGAAACCGTCTTTTCCGACGCAGCCAATGACGTTCCTCCTTTCGTCGCAACGTTTTTTAATCGACTCTCGACGGCTTCGATTGGAGCGCGGTGATGGCGTCGATCGGCGTTTGCACCGCGTTTCTCGCCCTGACGACCGCCGCCTCGTCCGGAGCCCGATAGAAGCAAAGACACTTGGACATGTCTTCGCATACGTACGTACGCGAGAACGTCACCTCGGGCACTTCGGCATAATGAACCGAATTCCGTTTTTTGCGCTCCAAATACTGCTCCATCGTCAAATCCTCCGGAATGTTCCATTCGACCAAATAATCGATCCCGTCCGGCTGCCGTTTGACCGCTTCCAGCTCGCTGCCGACCAGGCGCACCGGCTTCAGCAGCGCGACGGGGACGCCGGCCCGCTCAAAAACGGCTTCGACGGGTGCGCCCTCCCTGCCCTCGCCGGCTTCCAAAATCAAAAACGATCTGCCGAAGTCCCGGGCAACCTGCACCTCGACGATGCGGACGCCGGCCGCGCCCGCTTCCTGTTCCAGCCTCGCAAGCGAGGTTTTCAAGCTTTGCTCGTTTCTCTCGGAATCGCCGAACACGGATTCGATCAAATAAAGGGACATAGGGATTCTCTCCTTTTGAAAAAATGAATGGCAATCGAACAAAGAAAGGCGAAATCGACAACGCCGCTTAATGCGACTATAATTTACTTAGTATAAAAAGTTAACTCTGTATCCCTGCGAAACAAGCCCATTGGAGGTCCGCATGAAAGAAAGATACGATCTGCCCTGCAATATCGCCCAATCGCTGAACGTCATCGGAGACCGCTGGACGCTGCTCATCATTCATGAAATTTTGGTCGGCCGCTCGACCTTCAACGAAATCAAGAAAGCGCTGGACGGCCTCTCGTCCAAGCTGCTGTCCGACCGGCTTAAATATTTGGAGGAACAGGGGCTCGTCGAATCCGCCCTCTATTCCGACCACCCGCCTCGTTACCGGTACAGCCTGACCCCGAGCGGCAAAGATCTGGACGACGTTTTTTACGCCCTGATCGTCTGGGGAAAACGGCATTTGCAAAAATGTTATAAAAAGCTGACTCACCGCTCCTGCGGCCACGAGGTTCGGGTATCGTACCGGTGCGACCACTGCGGGCGGGAAGTCGAAAAGGCGGATTTGGCCGTCGTAAATTTGGCACCCGGGGAACGCGGTCCGGCGGCCGACGCTTAAGCTTGCGTCCGGGCGGGCGCTCCCCACAGCCTTTCGACCCGGCGTTCGAACACGCGGACGCCTCGGTCGAGCAGCAAGCCGCACGCGCCGATGCAGACGATACCCGCCAGCACGAGATCCAGGCGGAGGGTATTGCGGCTGTCGATAATGAGAAAACCGAGTCCGGACTGGGAACCGACCATCTCCCCGGATACGAGAAAAATCCAGGAGGTGCCGATCGCGATATGCAAGCCGTTCGCGATGGACGGGAACGCGGCGGGGAATATGATTTTGGTCAGCAGCGGCCGGCCGCCGATTCCGAAGTTTGCCGCCATTTTCAAATAGCTTCCGTCCACTTTGCGAATGCCCGAAACGGTGGATAACAGAACCGGGAAAAACCCGGCCAAAAAGATAATGACGATCGCGGGCGCATTGCCGATGCCGAACCACAGCACGATAAACGGGGACCAGGCGATCGGCGAAATCGGCCGGACGAGCTGAACGACCGGATCGATCATGGCCCACAGCAAGCGCGTCCTTCCGAGGGCAAGGCCAAGCGCGATGCCCGCGGCCGATGCGGAGAGGTAGCCCGCCGCGAACCGGAGCAGGCTGACTTTCAAATGCGCGAACAGCGCTCCGCTGGCGGCGAGCTCGCCCAGTCCCCGAAGCACGTCCAGCGGGGCCGGGAGCAGCGATTTTTCATAATTTCCGATCCAGACCGCGAGCTGCCAGACGAGCAGAAGAACGAGCGAGCCGATGAGCGCGCAGAAGGATTTACGAATCGGCTTCATGTTCCTGCAGCGCCTTGTCAATGAAGGAATTGTCGACGAAGTCGGCGAAAGCCGGCGGATTCTCGAACAGCTTCATTTCCGTCAAAACCTGCCTCAGCTCCTCGTACGTCCGCTCGTCGAGCTTCAAATCGTCGTAGGAAATCCACTCCAGCGACAAGTCGAGCACGTTTTCGTCGACGTTCATGTATTTCGAGAACGTTTCCTTCACTTGCTCGTCTTTATGCTCGGCCGCCTCTCCCGCTTCCACATATTGTTTGACGAGCTGCTGCACCGCCTCCGGATCGTCCTCGATCAGATCGTTTCGAAGCACGAGGGCGCAGCAGATCGAATCCGGCCACAACTCCCCCGATTGATGAAGCACCTTGCCCGTTCCGCTGGCGACGGACCTGGCGCCGAACGGCTCCGCCACGACGTAGCCGCTGATTCTCCTCTCCGCCAGCGCGGCGGGCATCTCGGCCGGGGGCAGCTCGACGACCTGTACGTCCTCGAACGTCAACCCCGCCTTCTTCAACGTTTGATAAAGCAAAATGTTATGCGTCGAATATTCGTGCGGGATCGCGAAGCTTTTCCCTTTCAAATCGGCCGCGCTTCGAATGTCCGGCGAAGCGACGACGACGTTGCCGTCCTTATGCCCGAGGGCTACCGCCTTCAGGTCGATTCCCTGATCTTTCGCCAGCATCGCCAATTCGACCAGCACCGACGCTCCGTCGATGTTGCCGGTGTTCAGGGCGTCCATCAATTCCGGCCAGGAGCCGAATTTGACGAGCTGCAGCTCGAAGTTGCCGTATCCGTGCTTTCCGAGCTCCTCTTCTATGTACAGCGGCGCCGCGTGCGTAATCGGCAAGTAGCCGATCTTGATCGTCCGCTTCGCCCCCGTCCCCGCTTCCTTCGCTTCTTCCGAGGCGCCGCAGCCGCTCAAGGCGGCAAAGGCGAACAGGGAAATCGCCGCCGCGAGCGCGATTGTCCGTAAAAACTTCACTCTCGCATCCTCCCGTCAAATCGTAAATTCTTCTTTCGAGCCGGAACCCGCAAGCCGAAACTGCTCCAAAATCCGTTTGCGGTACAGTTGAAACTCTCCGTGTCCGCGGTCTCTCGGCTTGGCCGCCGGAATGCGCAGCTCCAGCCGGATGCCTCCCGGCTCCGTCCCGAGGAGCAGGATCCGGTCGGACAAATAAACCGCTTCGTCGATGTCGTGCGTCACCAGAATCATCGTTACGTTCTCCCGCCGCTGAATGCTCAGCAGCTCATCCTGCAAGTAATAGCGGGTAAACGTATCGAGCGCCGCGAACGGCTCGTCGAGCAGCAGCACGCGCGGCCGCACGGCCAAGGCGCGAGCGAGCGCCACCCGCTGCTTCATCCCTCCGGACAGCTGGGACGGAAACAGGCCGGCTTTGTCCTGCAGATGAACCAGCTTGAGATAATCGAGCGCTCTCTCCCGCCGTTCGGACGCGCCGAGCTTGAGCGGCTCTAGACCCAGCTCTACGTTTCCGAGAACCGACCGCCAAGGCAGCAGGCCGTAATCCTGGAACATCATCACCGCCTGCCGCACCGGCCGTTCCACCGGCCGGCCATCGAGCCGGATCGTGCCTTCGTCGGGCAGCTCGAAGCCTCCCAGCAGGTTGAGCAGCGTGCTTTTTCCGCAGCCGCTCGGTCCGAGCACCGATACGAATTCGCCCTGTCGGATGCGAAACGTCACGCCGTCCAGCACCGTCTGCCTGCCGCCTTGATGGCCGTAGCTTTTGGAAATGCGGTCGGCCTCTACCGCGATCGGAGCGTTCGAACTCAACGTGCAACCCCCTTTCCACTAATTCATATAATAATAATCGGAATTAAAGTTATAATAATATACTATGTATTAAAAAGAAACCTTCTATTTGCAAAAAAACGTTGAGACTATCTCTCATTTGTATGATAGGAAGGAGCTTCAGTGGATTTTGTCCAATCAAAATCGGTTTTTCCGCAACGATTTCAAGCTTCAGTGGATTTCGTCCAATCTAGCGAGGCCGATTCGTCCGTGTTGTTCGAAATGGGCATTTTTCGTTGGAGAAAATCCACTCTGGATCGCAATTTCCCCGTTTTTCGCTCTGCCGATTGGATAAAATCCATCATAAGCTACCCCTATGCCGAGTCTTCCCCTTGCCCAATGGTTCCCGTCCTAGCCTTCCCGCTGCCATTGCCTAAAAAACGCGCCTGAAGGCGTCCTAGGAAATGCAGATCACCCGAATGTACTCACCCGGCATGCGACCGTTTGCGTTTCGAAAGTTGTGATTTGAGTCGCCACGACTCAACTGTGCCGTTAGCGCGCGCGCCGAGGCGGCGAGATGAGTCATTTTTACTCAACTGCGTACAACTATTTGCGTTTGGTGGGTCGAGATGAGTCGCCACGACTCAACTGTGCACCACGGCTCCATCGGATCCGCATGGGCCAGTCCGGTTTCCGGATCGGATGTGGACATGTCGGAAGGTAGGTTCCGCGCTACCCTGGCGGGCGCCGTACTCCGCAAGCTTGCCTGCGCGCTTTCGCACGGCGAAGAATTTAAGCTTCCCTTCATTCTAAAAATCTTTCTAAAAAAATCGCCCTCCCCGAGGCACAACCGCTGCCGCCGGAAGGGCGATTCCCGCTTAATTCCGTTCCCGAACCTCCACCGCGTCCTTGTAGTCGTCCCGCACGCTCTTCTCCCACATCGGCACGCCGGTCCGATAGGCGGCTCGCCCGTTCAAATGCCCCGCGATCGGCGACGTGACGAACACGAAGACGATGCCGAGCAGGATTTTCGCGCTTACGTGCTCCAAATAAAACATGAAATACAGAAACACGCCGAACAGCACGAACAGCACGCCGAGCGTCGCGCTTTTCGTCGCCGCGTGCGAGCGCAAATAGACGTCGGGCAGCCGGATGAGCCCGAACGCGCTGAGCAGGCAAAACAACGCCCCGACCAGGATCAGCAAGCCGATCGACAGCTCACCGAGCGCTTTCATCGTTTCCATGCTCGATCACCTTCCCTCTTTCCATATATCGGGCAAACGCCGTCGTGCCGATAAACGTCAAAATGCCGATGACGAGTATCGTGTCCATATACGTTTGCGTGCGGTATTGAACGCACAGAACCGCCACGACGGCCAGCAGGTTGATGCCGATCGCGTCGAGCGCCGCGATGCGGTCGGGCATCGATGGACCTTTCAGCAGCCGGTACAGGCAGCCGAGCATGGCAAGCGACAGGATGACGAGGGATGCGTTAAGCAGCTGCTCGAACATTACCGCGTCACCTCCATGATCGCTTTTTCGAAGGTGTGCCGGATTTGTCCGGACATTTCCTCCGCGTCTCCGATATCCATCGCGTGAATGTAGAGCGTTCCGCCGTCGGGGGAAACGTCAAGCGTCAGCGTGCCGGGCGTCAGGCAAATGAGGCAGGACAGCACGGTCACTTCCCAATCGCTTTTCAGCGACGTTTCGTAGGCGAAAATACCCGGCCGGACGTTCAGCTTCGGACGAAGAACCGCCCGAACGACCGCGAAGCTGGAGACGAAAAGCTCTTTCAAAAACAGCGCAAGCAGCTTGACGACCGCCCAAAGTTTGATTAAATAAAAATCGTTCGGCCAAAAGCGGCGGAAGACGAATATAATCGCCGCTCCGAGCGCGTATCCGATCATAAACCGCGAAGCCGAGCCGTCGTCGTGAAGAAACATCCATAAAAAAGCGAGGATCAAATTAAGCAAAATTTGCATGGCCATGGCCGGTCACCCCCTCAAAACGGCGTCGATATACACTTCCGGCCGACTTAGCACGTATCCGGCTTCGGCTACGTACGACAGCACCCATTCCGAGCCGAGTCCGATCGCGACGACGAGCGCAAAAAGCCCCGCCGCGGCGCCCGCGCTCCACCGCAGGCCGATCTTCTCCGGCGCCGCCGCCGGCATTTTCCCCCAAAAGGCGTGCCGGAACACGTTCATTAACGAGTATAGCACGACAAAGCTGGAAGCGAGTCCGATGGCGGACAGCGCATACGCGCCTTCGGAAAAGCCGCTGCGAAGGATCATCGCCTTTCCCGCGAAGCCGCTTAACGGCGGAACGCCGACGAGCGCCAGGGCCGTTGCGAAAAACATCCATCCCAGCAGCGGGTAGCGCCCGATCAGGCCGCCCATTTCCTTCAGCTTTTCGGTGCCCGCGGCGGCCGCGATCATGCCCCCGAGCAGAAACAGCAGCGCTTTGGCGACCATATCGTGCATCAGGTAAAACGCGACGCCCCCCAGCGCCTCCTCCGTCGCGACGGAGACGCCGAAGCCGATGAACCCGACGGCGATGACGACGTTATAATTGAGCACCCGGCTCACGTCCCGGTAGGCGATTGCGCCGATGCTGCCCAATATCATTGTGGCGCCGGCCATCCACCCGATCAGAGAATGCGAAATCGCAGGTTCGTGGTAAAAAATAAGCGTAAACGTGCGAATGATGGCGTACAGGCCGACTTTCGTGAGCAAGGCGGCGAACACCGCGCGCACGGCCGTCGGCGGCGCGGCATACGAGCCCGGCAGCCAGAAAAACAGAAACAGTCCCGCTTTTAACGAAAACACGAGCAGGAACATGACGGCAATGACGTTGAGGATGCCCCCTTGCCCGCTCTCCGCCACCCGCTCCGCCAAATGCGCCATGTTCAGCGTTCCGACGCTCGCGTACAGGTAAGCGACGGCGGCCACGAACAAGGTGGAGGACAAAATATTGATCAAAATGTACTTCAACGTTTCCCGAAGCTGCCGCTTGGTCCCTCCCAGCACGATCAGCGCGTAGGAAGAAATGAGCATCACTTCGAAGCAGACGAACAGGTTGAAGATGTCTCCGGTCAGAAACGAACCGTAAACGCCGACGAGCAAAAACTGAAAGACGGGGTGAAAATAATTTCGTTCCCGGCTTTCCCCGACGCTGCGGAACGAAAAGAGCAAACAAACGAAGCCGATGACCGCCGTCGTCAACACGAGCAGCGCGGCCAGCATGTCGGCAACGAAAACGATGCCGTACGGCGGCGCCCACCCGCCCATGTCCAGCGTTTGAATGCCTTTTTCCCGCACCTGAACGACGATCAGGCAGGCGACCGCGATATTCGCCAAAGCGCCGATCGCGCCGACGAATCGCTGCCAAACGATGCGGTCCTTCAGAAAAATGAGCGCGACTGCCGTACACAAAGGGAGAAGAAGCGGCATGACGAGCAGGTTATTCATCCTCTTTCCCCCTCAGCTGTTCCATATCGTCGGTCCCCAGCGTCTGATACGACCGATAAGCGAGCACGAAAAAAAACGCGGTGACGCCGAAGCTGATGACGATCGAAGTCAAAATGAGCGCCTGCGGCAGCGGATCGATATACGCCTTCGCCTTTTCGCCGAGCAGCGGCGCCGCTCCCGTTTTCAGCCCGGCCATCGTCATCAGCAGCAAATGCACGCTGTGCGTAAGCAGGGACGTGCCCAGAACGATGCGGAGCAGGCTTTTGGACAAAATGAGATAAACGCCGACGGCAAACAAAATGCCGATGCTTAAAGCCATCAACCCTTCCATTCCGGGTCATCCCTCCCAATCGTAAGCAAAATCGTCATCGTCACCCCGACAACGGCGAGGTAGACGCCAAGATCGAACAGCACGGCCGTCGCGAGCTCCGTTTCCCCCATGATCGGCAGGTGAAAATAGCCGAAGGCATGGCTTAAAAACGGCGCTCCGAACGCAAAGGAACCGATCCCGGTCAAAAACGCGATCGCCAGTCCCGTCGCCGTCAGCTTGCGGAAATCGACCGGCATCATCAGCCGGAAGGAATCCATGCCGAACGCGATCGCGGTCAGCAGCAGCGCCGAAGCGGTCATGAGCGCGCCGATAAAGCCGCCGCCCGGAGCGTTGTGGCCGGCGAAGAACAAGTACAGCGAGAACGCGACGATCAGGAAGACGACCACTCTGGAAATCGTTCGCAGCAGCACGTCGTTGCTCCTGCCTTGCGCCCGGACGCTTGGCGCCGCATGCGCCGCCGGCAGCCTCGGCAAATCCGGATCGAGCCTGAGCTTGACCAACGCGTAAATGCCGAGCGAGGCAATGCCCAGCACCGTAATTTCAAGCATCGTATCGAAGCCTCTGAAATCGACCAGAATGACGTTGACGATGTTTTTGCCGCCGGCCAGCCGGTAGCTTTCGTCCACGAAATAGTCCGCGATCGTCCGAAAGGAGCCGCTCCCGCTCGCGCCCAGCGCGATCAGCGTGACGATGGCGCCCGAGCCCGCCGCGATCAGAAAATTGGTCAGCTTGAAGGGCAGCTTGACGACCTCTTTTTTCAATTTCGGCAGATGATAGAAACAGAGCAGGAACAACGCAACCGACACCGTCTCGACGATCAGCTGCGTCAGCGCCAAATCCGGCGCGCGGAACATGATGAACAGCAGCGTGACGATATAGCCGACCGCGCCGGTCAGGATGATCGCCATCAGGCGCGAGCTCGCGAACGGAACCGCGATCGCCGACACCGCCATGACCAGGACGACGGCCGCTTCGTAAAACGAAACATCGGCATAGTGCTCCGTGCGAAACCGGATATCGCCGGTCAGCAGGAGGGCCGTCCCGAGCGACAAAATAAAAAACAGGAAAATGTAGATTAGATAGTGCCGGACGGACCCCGTCATATAGAGGTTCGTCAAGCGGGAAGACAGCTTCTCCGCCCCGCTCAGGCTCCCGTCGTACAACCGGTTCAGCACGCCGGCCCCTCCCCTTGCCTTCTCGAGGACGCCCAGGCGGCCGTGCAGCGCATACAGCGCCGAACCCGCCAGCACGACCCCGATCGTCATCCATACTTCCGTCGTCCAGCCATGCCAGAAGTGGATCGAGACGTGAAAATGCTCTCCGGGCGCAAGCAAATCCGGAAGAACGGCCCCCATGGCCGGCTCGATCAACGAGGCGGACAGCAAATTCGGAAACAAGCCGAAAATGACCGCGCAGGAAGCCAGGACGACCGGCGGGACGAGCATGCCGAGCGGGGCTTCGTGCGGTTTTTTGCTCAGTTTGTCAAACTGCGGTTTGCCGGCGAACGTCCGCCAGAGCACGATCATGCTGTAGACGAACGTAAATACGCTTGCGACCCAGGCGACGACGGGAAAAATCGCCCCCCACGAGTCCAGGCTCCACAGGTTCAGGCTGGCGATATTCAATACCGCCGTAAAAAACATCTCCTTGCTCAAAAAACCGTTGAACGGAGGCAGCCCGGCCATCGAAAACGCCCCGATCAGCGCGACCGAGAACGTTACCGGCATGATCCGCATCAGCCCGCCGAGCTTGCGCAAATCGCGGGTTCCCGTCTCGTGGTCGACGATGCCGACGACCATGAACAGCGCGCCTTTGAACGTCGCGTGATTGATCAGATGGAAAACCGCCGCCGTCGTCGCTTTCGCGTAAAGGAGCGAATCGCTCGTGCCCGCAAAATAAGCCGCAGCCGAGCCCAGACCGAACAAGCTCATGATCAGGCCGAGCTGGCTGATCGTCGAATAGGCCAGCATCGCCTTCAAATCCGTTTGCCGGACCGCCTTGACCGATCCGAATACGAGCGTGGTCAAGCCGATTCCCGATACGAGCCAAAACCAGGCGTCTTCGCCGGAAAAAACGGGACTTAGCCTCGCGACCAAATAAATGCCCGCCTTCACCATCGTGGCGGAGTGCAAGTAGGCGCTGACCGGCGTCGGCGCTTCCATGGCGTCCGGAAGCCAGATATGGAACGGAAACTGCGCGGATTTCGTGAACGCGCCCAGCAAAATCAGCAGCATGGCCGGGATGAACAGCGCCTGACCGGCGATGTCGTCCGCCATGGCGATCGTTTCCCGGATGCTGAACGTACCGGTCATCGCATACAGCAGCAGGAAGCCGGCGAACATCGCGAGACCGCCGAAAACGGTAATCAGCATCGATTTTTGCGCGCCGTAGACCGACTTTTCCCGCTCCTGCCAAAACGCGATCAGCAAAAACGAGGAAATGCTCGTCAATTCCCAAAAGCCGTAAAGCACCATCATGTTGTCCGACAGCACGACCCCGAGCATGGCGCCCATGAACAGAAGCAAATAGACGTAGAACGGGCGAATCGCTTCTTTCTTTTTATCCAAATAAAAAATCGAGTACAGGACGACGAGCGATCCGATGCCGGTTATGAGCAGCGAGAACAGGAAGCCCAATCCGTCCATGTAAACGGCGAAGTCGATGCCGAGGGACGGAATCCATTCGGCCGTCGAAGCAAGCGCCTTCCCGTCCCGGACATCGGACGAAAACCCGAGAAAATACGCAAACAACAGCACGGGCAGCGGAAAAACGAGCCACCCCGCATGCAGGCGGGGCAGCAGCCTGGAGATCCAAGCCGAGATCGGCGCCCAAATAAAAGGTAAGATGATAGCTACGTGCAGCAGCGTCAAGCCGCTTCCCTCCCTTTGCAGTCCAACTTTTTCCTACTGTTCAGCTTTTCCAAAACCCGGTCTTCAAACCCTTCCACCGCCTTCCGAAACGTAAAGCCGAAAAAACAGAAAAGGAGCCCGCTGGTGGCAGGCTCCTCCGAAAAAACATGTTCAATTGATCCATATTATATCGATGGCTCGAAAAAATGTAAAGGAATTTTTAGTCAGGACGTATGCGACCGCTCGTCGCTGGCAAACCCTTTTCCTATAGGAAAGGAGTGATCCTGGCGTGCGAACTCGCGATAAGGCGTATATTTGCTTGACCCTCTTTCTGCTGCTGCTGGCGCTTGGCTGGGCGCTTGACGCCCGGCTGGCGAAGTCGAAGCCGTCTGCCGAAGGACGCTATACGATCCGGTCGGTCGGAACGACGCAAACGGTGCCGGGAGGAAAAGAGCCTTTCGGGGCGCGGGAATATATCCGCATCATCGGTTGGGAAGACGACTAACGCACGTCCGGCCCGGGATTCCGGATCGCCCGCGATGCCGCGAACGCGACTTTTTCAGGCCGGCCAATCCGGCCCGCGCCGCTTCCGCTACCCGGGCAGGCTTTCCTTAGCGGCCGAAGACGCCTTCAGAATGGAGGTCAGCACGCCCGGAAACCGCGCTTCCAGATCGTCCGTCCGCAGCGACAGAAAGTGCTGCGTCCCTTGAACGCGAATGTTGAGCACGCCGGCTTCGCGAAGAATCCGGACATGGTGCGACATCGTCGACTTGGCCACAGGCTGATCGAACGAGCCGCACGGCCGCTCCCCGCATTCCGCCACGTCGGTCACGAGCCTCATCCGGTTCGGGTCGCTAAGCGCCGCAAGCACCGCCGTCAGTTGAATGTCCTCCCGTTTCGGGTGGAATAAAATTTTCATTTGTCTTCCCCCTCTCCAGGTTGGACTGATGATTGAATTATACCACAACTCGTGTTATGTTTTTAATGTTCGATAAACATAGAACTTAAACGGATACGAGGAGAAACCATGAAAACCGAAATCAGCTCCGCTATGCCGCCCGCGGACGCCGAGCCGTCCTTGCTGCGCGAGAAGGTCGTCGTTCCGCTGTTGGGCCTCATTCTCGTCCTGGTCATCATGAACACGATGATGTTCAATTTGGCGCTGCCCGTCGTGACCGAACAATTCGCCCTTTCTTCTTCCGCGGCCTCCTGGATCGTCACCGGCTACTCGATCGTGTTCGCGATTTCTTCGATTACCTACAGCCGGCTATCCGATCTCGTTCCGATTCGTTATCTGCTCTCCTTCGGGCTCCTCTGCCTCGGCGGCGCATCGATCGCGGGCTTTTTGAGCCATGACTTCGTCATCCTGCTTTGCGCGCGCATCGTGCAGGCGGCGGGAGCCGGCTCCGTGATGAGCCTCGCCATCGTGCTCATCAGCCGGTACGTCCCGCTGTCGCGCAGAGGCAAGGCGATGGCCCTCATTTCCTCCGCCGCTTCGCTCGGCTTGGGTCTCGGTCCGGTCGTCGGGGGAGCGATCACCCAATTTTGGGGCTGGAACGATCTGTTTCTCGTCACCGGCTGCTCGCTTCTGCTCATCCCGGTCGTCTTCCGCCTTCTCCCCGAGGAGCCCTTCGTCAAAGGCTCCTTCGACTGGCCGGGCGCGCTTCTGATCGGCATCGGCTCGACGGGCTTGCTCCTCTTTTTGACCGGCGGCAGCTTCGTCGCTTTGGCGGCGGGAATCGTCGGGCTGTTCGCGTTTTGGCTTCGGATCCGCTCCGCCGCCGAACCGTTCGTGCAGCCCGCCTTGCTTCGCAACAAACGTTATTTGCTGCTGGGCTCGCTCGGCCTGTTCGCCTATATCAACAGCTTCGCCTTGCTGTTTCTGCTGCCCCAACTGCTCGCGCACCTGTACGGCTTAAAGCCGGGGATATCCGGGCTGATCGTATTCCCCGGAGCGTTCGTCTCGATGCTGGCCTCGAACGCGATCGGCAAAGGGATCGACCGGTACGGCAACGGCCTGCTGCTTCGCGTCGCCCCCTGGCCGATCGCCGTTTCGGGGCTGCTGTTCGCCTTGTTTGCCGATCAATCCTATTTTGCCGTCATGTTCATTTACATGCTTATGATCGTCGGCTTTTCCGCTCTCAACGCGAGCGTCTCCAACGAGATGTCCCGCATTCTTCCCGCCGCCAACATCGGAGCCGGGATGGGGCTGTTTCAATTGATCCAGTTTTTCAGCGGCGCGTTCAGCGTCGCCGTGTGCGGAAGCTTCCTGGCCGCGCGGGAACGGTTTCCGCTGGCCGACACGTACGCGCTCATCTTTTGGGGATTGATGGGCATCGGCCTGTTGTCCGTTCTCTGTTCGTTCGTTTATTTAGGGTCCAATCGCGGAAGCAGGGCGGACGGCGTGGCGGGATAAGCATCATCCGGACGAAAAGGCAATCGAACTTGCGATCGGCTGCAACAAATCGCGAACGGAGCTCGTTTAAAACACAAAAGCAGGAAATCATCAGACAAGGAGTGAAATCAGCATGAAAAAAAGCTTGATTTGGCTGTTGTCCGCACTGCTGGTCGTGGCGCTGTCTCCGTCCGTCTTCGCTTTCTCGGATACTTCGTCGTCCAAGCACGCCGACAAAATCAACGCCCTGAAAGAGAAAGGCGTCATCAGCGGGGTCGGCAAAGACAAATTCGATCCCGACGGAGAGCTGTCGTACGCCGCCGGAATCTCGATGATCAACAAAGGCCTGGACATCAGCCTCGCCCGCTTCCTGTTCGTCAAAGCTCCGCTCGCCAGCGACTACTTTACGAACGTGCCGGACGACGCCTGGTATTCGGACGCGTTTATCGTCGCGCACATCAACGGCCTGGAAATTCCGCAGGACGTCAAGCCGGATCAATCGATGACGCGCGAGCAGTTCGCCCATCATCTGTTCCTCGGCATGGAAGCGAACGGAGCCCACGCCTATCCGGAGCCGTACATTCTGATCGACGACGAAGCCGACGTCAATCCGAGCTACATGAACAGCATTCAAAAGCTGCTCATTTCGAACGTCGCCTCCCTGGAAGACGGCAAATTCAATCCGAAAGCGCCGATTACGCGCGGCGAAGCGGCCGAATGGCTGTACAACGCCATGGAATTCGTCCAAAATACGCCGCAGGTCGATCCGAACCCGGAGGAGCCCGATCCGTTGGCCGACTACAAGCTCGAGGTCAAGCCCGTTAACGAGAGCGTGTCCGAAGTGACGGTCAAAGCGACGGCCCCGCATCCGGGCTATGGCCTTCGAATCGTCTCGATTCAATTCGAAGGCGACCAGGCCATCGTCTTTACGGAACCGGTATGGCCCGATCCGGAGATGATGTATCCGCAAGTCCTGACGGAAATCAGCGCCGTCACGTACGTGGACGCCAAGCTCAAGCCGGTGCTCCCGCAGGATGCCGTATCGTCGCCGTCCGACGGCGAAGCTTCCGAATCATCCGCATCCGCATCCGTTTCCTCTTAAGCGAATCAACGATAAAAAAGGCCGGGGCCGTCCCTACAGGTCGAATTTGACCTATGGGACGGCCCCTTCCGTACATGCTCATTTGCTCGCAGCTTACGATACTTCGCCCATAACGGCCTCCGCAGGCCGATATTTCGGATGACGGTTCCTTTCCGGCCTCAGCCGGGAGTCCCGTTCAGCCGAAGGCCGCCCGACGGGCAAAATTCGTCGTTGCCGCCGACTCCCGCGCCGCAGTCGGGGCATCGTTCCAGGCTATCCGCGGCCAAGGCGCCCGCATCGTCCCCGCTGCCGCGTTGCAAAGACGAACCCCATCGGAAAGCCCCCTTTGTCCGCGTTAACGCACCTTACGGAAAATGAACCGACTTTCGGCGTTTCTTTCGCCTTTTTCCGGCCATCCACAAGGCGGCTGCCGCGATGACGGCGCCGGCGGCCCCCGCCCAAATCCATCCGTTGCGAAGCTTCTCTTCTTCCACCGGCATCGCCGCGGCGGCGGCTTCCGTATTTTGCAGCGCGTGGACCTGCTTTTTGACGGGCGTCAAGGTCCCCACCGCTTGCTCGCCGAATTCGGTATCGAGCAGGACGCTCCCTTGCGCGTCGACCCGAAAGGACGGAAGGGCGCCGATCGGCATCAGCGCGCGGATTTCCTCCTCCGCCCGCCATTCGTACGTCTCGTCCCCGATCTCCTCGGTATGCGTCTCGCCGGCGGCGAGCAACGGCGCGGATTCGAAGGCCGCAAAACCGTAATCAAACAGCGCCGTCATATCCGCATAGGCGTTTTTGTTGCTTGGCGCCTTCAGGACGACTCCGATCAATTGCTCGTCTCCCCGGGTCGCGGAAGAAACGAGCGTATTCCCGGCGGCCGTCGTATACCCGTTTTTAATCCCCGTCGCGCCTTCGTACGTCGTCAGCAAACGATTGTGGTTGTAGAGCTCGGACTTCCACTCCAGTCCGTCCCACGGCATTTGAACGGTCGAGACGATTTCGCGGAACGTTTCGTTCTGCATGGCGTAACGCGCGATTCGGGCCATATCGGCGGCAGTTGTCACCTGATTCGGATCGGGAAGGCCGGACGGGTTGACGAAAAAAGTATCCGAAACGCCGACCGTGTTCGTCGCGAAATCGTTCATGCGCTCGGCAAATTCGGCTTTCGAGCCGTCGATATGCTCCGCGATCGCGGTGGCGGCGTCGTTGCCGGAATTGAGCATCATCGCGTAAAGCATAAGCTCCATCGATTTTTGCTCGCCTTCGGACAAATACACGCGCGTGCCGTCCTCGTATCTCGCTTCCCTGGATACGGTTACCGTTTCGTCCAGCCGGGACGTTTCCAGCGCGACGATGGCGGTTACGATTTTCGTGATGCTTGCGGGATACAGCCGCGCGCGTTCGTTTTTGGCGAATAGCACCCGGCCCGATTGCTGATCGATCAAAATCGCGGACTCCGAAGCGATGTTGGCCGGAGCCTCCGGGGGAGCTTCGGCTTCCAGGATCTCCGCCACCGTGACGGACGGCGCCGAGGAAGGGGCGATGGTTCCGTTTTCCGCGGCAGTCGCGGCCTGAAATCCATGCGCAGACGGAAAGGACAACAATAGCGAAACGGCAACGAAGATTTTCGGCAATAGACGCATCGGTCGGTTATCTTCCCCTTTGCTTCCTCCAGTTTCCCCTTTTTCTTATTTTTCTATCGTAACCGAATTCGCATCAAGCGGCAAAGCAAATGCTTGGAATGAACTCCCAATTTCAGCCAGAACGCCCAGCACCCCTTCGAAAGGTCAGGGATGTTGATGGCCGTGCGGGTGAGGCGCGTGGTTCTCGTCCGCGAACGTGACGGACAATTCGGCGTAAAAAACGCCCTTCTGGACTTGAATTTGCTGATGAAGCGATCGCAGCTCGGAAAGCTTGCCGCGCACGACGACGACTTCGAGGCATTGCGCGTGATTCAGATGGACATGCATCGTCGAGATGATGCTGTGGTGAAATTGATGCTGAAGCTCCATCAAAACCATCGGCAGCTCGCTGACATGATGATCGTAAACCATGACGATCGTGCCCGCGACAAATTCTTCGGAATGAAGCTTCGCCGGCTCCAGCAGCGCTTTTCTGGCGAGGTCGCGGATTGCCTCCGACCGGTTCGTGTATCCCTGCTGCTCGATGTAGCGATCGAATTGCTCGATCAGCGGCGCCGGAAAGGAGACGCCGAACCGGGTCAATTCTTCTTTTTCAGCCATGTTCGCACCCTGCCGTTCCATTAAACGTTTCCTGTTACTTGTGCCGCAAATGCTGCAGCGTCGCGTGAAACATCTCTTCGATATGCGCGTCGTCGAGCGAGTAATACACCGTTTTGCCGTCTTTCCTTCTTTTCACCATGCGGATATTGCGCAAGTAGCGAAGCTGATGGGAGACGGCGGATTGATTCATGTCCAGCAGGACGGACAAATCGTGCACGCACAGCTCCTTCTGCATCAAGGCGTCGATCATGCGCACCCGGGTCGGATCGCTAAGCGCCTTGAACCATTCGGCCAGTTCGCCCGCGGACGACTCGCTGAGCATTCGCGAGCGGACGTGCTGCAGATCGGCGACGGTCCCTTCGCACGGCTCTTCGCAATTTGCGACTGCTTGTGGCTCCACTGCGCATCATCCTTCTCCTCAATCTGTCGATGTCGACATTATAACAAAACATCGGCCAAATAAAAAAGACCGCGGTAGCGGTCGCAAGCCTTCCCGGCTTTGCCGACTCCCCCGCGGGGGCGGGAGAGCCGAAAACCGATCAAAATTCGTAGCCGTTCATCCGAAGATGAGCGTGATACATGTCGATCGCGGAAGGATGGTCCTCCTTCGATATCCACTGCTCCGCTTTCCATACGCCCGATTGCTTGAACGCCCGGGGACAATGGATAAAAATTTCTTCCGTCTCGACGACGACCGCCATGCCGGTCGTTTTGCCGGTCCACTGCTGGCTTTCGATAAACGCCTCGTTCCGCGTAATGACCGCCCGGCCGTTAATCCGCAGCACTTCGTCAAAGCCCGGAATAAGAAAGATCATGCCGACCTGCGGGTTTTCGATTATGTTCAAAAGCGAGTCCGTCCGGCGATTGCCGGGCCGGTCCGGAAACGCCAGATGGCGTTCGTCGAGTACTTTGACGAACCCCGGCTTATCGCCGCGCGGCGTAACGTCGGCGCGACGGCTCCCGTTCGAAGTCGCCAGAAAAAACAGCGGAGACAGCTTCAGATAGTTCTCGACATGATCTTCGATGACGCTTACCGTTTTTTTGACGATCGCTTCGTGCGGTGCCTCGATCCGTTCCCGGATTTGCTCCGCCGTCGCGATCGTATCGTTCATCCAAGCAGGCGTCGCCGACATTCCCGCCCCTCCCCCTTTCATTTTAAAGCCGACGCGCCTGAAGCGATCCGGGCTTCCGGCGGCGCCGGAGCCGCGGCACGGGGGCGCGGGTCAGCTTTTCGGCCGGGCTTTGACCTTGTTTTGGACCGGCGGCAGATGCTTCATGCTCCGCAGCATCGGCCCTCCGCACAGCGGACACGCTTGCTGCAGGGCCGCGAACTCTTCGCGAACCCAGGCTTTGCATTCCGCGTTTTTGCATTTCCATATTTTCGTCGGCTTCAACGCCGCTTTCGTCTCTTCGCTTGCTGCCAATCTAGAGTTCATCCTTCCTTAAAAAAAATAAAACCCGCGCCGCTTGGGTGCGGGTTTTATCCGTGTAGCGCCGGCCGGACAAACACTGCCGGCCGGTATTTTTCGCCCGTTCGATTACTTGGAGAAAATATCCGTCAGCACCGGAACGATTTGCGACTTGCGGGAAACGACGCCCTTCAGCAAAGCGCGGTTGTTTTCCAGCTTCACGTTGTACGCTTCCTCGACTTTGGAGGCGGACTTGCCCAGCGCGATGCCGACGGAATCGTTGTTCAGAATGTCGGTGACAACGAACAGGAACAGGTCGAGACCTTTTTCCGCGATGATCGCGTTCAGCGCGTCTTCCAGCTCCGCTTGGCGGGAAAGAACGTCGTTCGTGTCGACGGCGTTCACTTGCGCGATTTCGACTTTGGCGCTGCCCATGGAAAATTCCTTCGCGTCCAGCGAGATGAGCTGCGGAATCGTCTTGTCGCTCAGGTCGGCGCCGGCTTTCAGCATGTCCAGGCCGTATTGGTCGGCGTCCACGCCCGCAATGGCGGCAAGCTCGCGAGCCGCGGCGACGTCCTGCGGCGTGCAGGTCGGCGACTTGAACAGCAGCGTGTCCGAAATGATGGCGGACAGCATGAGGCCGGCGACATTGGCGTCGATGGCGACGTCGTTTTCTTTGTATAGTTTGTTCAAAATCGTAGCCGTGCATCCGACCGGCTCGGCGCGGTAGTAAAGCGGGCCGCTCGTTTCGAAGTTGGCGATGCGATGATGGTCGATGACTTCCGTTACGCGCACTTGATCGATGTCGGACGCGCTTTGCTGGCGTTCGTTATGGTCGACCAGAATGACTTCTTTCGTTTCGTTTGCGACCGTTTCCACTTGGCGCGGAGCGGCGGTATTGAATTTGTCGAGCGCGAATTGCGTTTCGGCGCCGACGGCACCCAAGCGAACCGCTTCAACGTCGAAACCCAGCTTCTTCTTCAGTTCGGCATACGCGATCGCAGAGCAGATCGTGTCGGTGTCCGGGTTTTTGTGCCCGAAAATTAGAACTTTCCCCATCTTCATACTCCTCTTTTCGAATGTTCGGCAAAAAAAGTATACCCCAGATCGCCCGTCGCAGGCAAGCGAATCAACCGTTTTCAACGGCAATACGTACAGGTTGTGCGAATAAACTTGTAACGGGGTGAATGCGATGGCGCTTATTGAATTGGACCGCGTCGGAAGGCGGTATCGCGTCGGCGGCGAAATCGTGAAAGCTCTCGACGGCGTCAGCCTGACGATCGAAAAAGGCGAATTCGTCGCCGTTACCGGACCTTCCGGCTCCGGCAAATCGACGCTGATGAACATTATCGGCTGTCTGGACGTTCCGGACGAAGGAACCTACCGTCTCGAAGGAAAAAACGTCTCCTCTCTCCCGTTCGACAAGCTGGCCGAAGTCCGCAACCGCAGCATCGGTTTCGTTTTTCAGCAGTTCAACTTGCTTCCCCGCCTGACGGCTTTCGCCAATGTGGAGCTTCCGCTTATTTACCGCGGCTTGGACAGCAAAACGAGAAAACAGGCGGTGCTCCGGGCCCTTGAAGCGGTGGGGCTGTCGGACCGCAAGCACCATCGTCCCGCGGAGCTGCCTTCCGGCCAGCAGCAGCGCATCGCGCTCGCGAGGGCGCTCGCCGGGAATCCGTCGCTGCTGCTCGCGGACGAACCGACCGGCTCTCTGGACGAAAAAGCGAAGCTGGACGTGCTTTTGCTGCTGTCGGCGCTGCACGAGCGGGGCCATACGATCGTGCTGATCACGCACGACCCGGACGTCGCCGCGTTCGCCCGGCGGGAAATCCCGATCGCGGACGGCAAAATCGCGCCCGATTCGGCCGAAGCGCTTCGCCCATAGGGGCAGGAAAGGTCAATCGGGAGAGGGACCGAGCGGAATTCGGTATGACGAATACTCCTCGATGATATGTTCCCCCTGCGCATACACCCACCGGAAACGAAACCGGTCCCCTTCGTATCCCGTTCGCTTGCGAATATCCGGGACGACGACCGTTTCCAGATGCTCCAGCAAATTGCGCTGCAAATCGGCGATTCGCCGTTCGTTTTCCTCGTTTCGCTTCTCGGCCTCGCGCTCGTTTTCCGAAGTTTGCAAATAGTACATGACGCCGACTTCCTTGTCCGTCAGCGTTTCCGGGAGCGGCGCCCCCGAACCCCGAAACACTTCCCGGACGGTGTCGAGCCAATCCTTGTACAAATCGATCGTGACGTTGACCATCTCTTCCTCCTTTTGGCGGTTTACGATTTTCGGGCGATCGCAAACTCGTCAAGCAGCTTTCCGTCCGCGTCGTATGCCCGGTAAACGAGGCGTTCGGCGTCGACCGTCACGCCCGCGAACATTGGCCGTCCGTTTTGAAAGTGGACCGCATGATAAAATTGATCGTCTTTTTTCTCGTTGAACTTTCCTCCGGAAGCGTTCGGCGTCACGTAAACCGTTCCCTCCCCTTCGGAAACGACTTCATTGCCCTTGAGCGGATACGAACGCGAATATTCGTGATTATGCCCTTGCAGCACCAAATCGACGCCGTGCTTGTCGAAAATCGGGACCCACTTCTTGACGATCGACTTGGTCTGGTTTCCTCCGTAAGCCGGACGGTGAATCGCGACGATCTTCCACGGCTTTTCGCTCGCGGCCAGATCCCGATCCAGCCATTCCGCCTGCTCGTCCTTGTTCGACTCCGAATTCAGCATCGTAAAATGAACGGGACCGTAGTCGAACGAGTAATTCGTGCCCGGAATCGAGTTCCCGGCTCCGTTGCGCGGCAAATGGAAATGAGCGAGAAAGCGGTCCGCCTTTCCGTCCGTTTCGTCATGATTGCCGGTAACCGGCATGAGCGGGATCGAGGCGAGCCACCGCTTCGCTTCGCCGAAAAACGCGTCCCATGCCGTTTCGTCCTCCGGATTTTCGGTCAAATCCCCGTTATGTACGATCAGCTTCGCATCGGGGAACGTCTCCATCGCCTTGTCGAGCGTCCGTCCCCACAGCTTGAAATCGGCCGGCGTCTCGCCTTGCGAATCCGCAACGTGGATAAACGTAAACGATTTCTCGTTGTCGGCTTCGGTTACAAACGCGGCCGGCTCGCTCCACCCGCCCTCTTCGCCGGTTCCCACGCGGTACATATAGACGGTACCGGGCTTCAGTCCCGCCGCCGCCGCTTTGTTCGAGGTTTGCGTTTGACCGTCCCCGACCTCCACTTGCTCGGTCGTACCGCGAAAAGTCAGCGCATTCGCTTCTTCGAACGCCGCGGTTTCCGTTCCTTCGACGATTTGAACGACGGAGGAGGCCGAAGGGTCGGCCGAAAACCAGGAAAACCCGCGGGTTGTCGCGGCATCGCCGACGATCGTCGTTCCGATCGATTTCGTGACGTTCGCGGCGTTCCGAGGCGGTCCCTGCTCTTGTTCCTGCCCGTGTCCCTGCCGCCATTGCAAACCGATCGCGGCGGCCAGGAGAAGCGAAGCCGCCCCCAGCACAATGGCTTGAAGCTTTCGCATCAGAACGACTCCAAAAACCGCTTGCAATCCTCCATCTGGTCCGGCGCCGCATGCTCCATGACGATATCGACGCCCGGCTTGGAAGCCTCAAGCAGTTCCATGTACAGCTTATAATTCATTTGGCCGTGCCCGGGAGGAGCCTCGATCAACTTTCCGTTCGGCTCCAAACGCCGATCTTTGGCATGACAGGCGATAATCCTGTCGCCGAGCAGCCGGAACGCTTCCGCGATCACCTCGTCCTGCCGGTCGAAATTGGCCGCATTCAGCAGGTTTCCGGGATCCAGCACGACGCCGATGTTGCGGGACGGCACTTCGCCCAGCATCCGGCTCAATTGGCCGGCCGTCGCGACAAGATGGCGGTTGGCCGCTTCCAGCCCGACATAGACGCCCCACCGTTCCGCTTCCTCGGCCAATTCGGCCAGCGTTTCCCGCATCGCGGTCCAATCCCGGTCCGCGTACTCTTCGCCCGGATTGACGCCGGTTTCGAAGGCGACCGTCGGACAGCCGAAATCCCTTGCGTGGCGAAGCAGCTCCTTGAACCGGGTTACATTCAGCCGGCGTTGTTCTTCGTCGCGCTCGAACATATGCAGGTAGCAGCCGAGAACGGAAATTCGGACGCCGTTGCGCTCGAACGCCTCGCCGATCGTCTGCGCGAGCCCGGGGCTTAAGCGGCCGGGACGGCTGAAATCGTAATCCTGAATTGCTTTCCATAAAGCAAGCTGAACGTGTTTGAACCCGTATTGGCCGACCTTGGCCGCAAGCTCCCGGTACGGAAGGCAGCCGAACAGATGCGCCAAAACGCCGATCGATCGATCCGTCATTTTTCGCTTCCTCCTGTTTTCGAATTTCGATTTTGGGGAATATATAGTCAGATGTATTGTCATTATACAAGAAGCACGGTCCCTCCCGCTTCCCGTTCGCCGGATTTTCCGGATTTTTAACCAATTCGGACGTTTTTTTGAACGAAGAGGTCCCGACAGGTTGACGACAATTCAGTATCGTGTTATATTTATATCAGGATTTAGATTAAGTTTAAATTTAAAAAAATGAGGAGGAATCGTTCATGTCGAACGTCGCATCCGTACTGAACCAACAAGTTGCCAATTGGACCGTTATGTATACGAAACTGCATCAATACCACTGGTTTGTCAAAGGCCCTCATTTCTTTACGCTGCACGAGAAATTCGAGGAGCTGTACAATGAAGCCTCCGCGCATCTGGACGAGCTTGCGGAACGCTTGCTTGCCATCGGCGAACGTCCGGTCTCGACGCTGTCGGAAAGCTTGAAGCTGGCATCGGTGAAAGAAGGCGCCGGGAAGGAAAGTCCCGAAGAAATGGTTGCCGCCATCGCAAGCGACTTCGCTTCGATCCGGGACGAACTTCAAAAAGGGATCGAAATCGCGGACAAAGCGAAGGACGAAGTGACGAGCGATATGCTGCTTGGCATTCAAACCGGATTGGAAAAGCATATCTGGATGCTGAACGCCTTCCTCGGCAAAGACGTCAAAACGCCGGTCCACGCCTGATCGCGATCCGGATTTACGCCGAAAAGCAAGCTTCCCGCCCGCTACTTGCGCGGTTGCGGGAGGCTTTTCTTCCTTATTTATATTTTTGCCAATCCATCTTGCTGTTGTTCAGCAAAAATTCGAAGTCGTTTTCAAGCCGCTTCAGTTCCGCGCGCCTTGCTTCTTCCTCGCGCTTCTTCTTTTCCTCGGCGGTCTTGCGTCCTTCTTCCTTCAACGCCTCGGCATGAGCCTTCAGCTTGCCCAGCGTTCCTTCGTCGAGCAGGTCGCGAAGCGTCGCCGGTTTGTCGGTTGCGGCGGGCTGCGCTTGCCGCTGCCGTTTTTTTGTTGCCATAATCGATGATCCTCCATTCCGGGCCGTAATGCCGATTACGTCTTCAGCCGCTGGCGCTTGCGGTAATGAACCGCGAAAAATACGGCCGTGAGCACGATGCAGAACGCCGTATAGGAGCCGATTAACGCCCACGTGCTGACGCCGGGCATCAAAATGGACGAGCTGATAATGCCGAACAGCCAAATATGGGACAAGTTCCCGACGATGGAAGAAATCCAGTAGGCGCCCGGCTTGACCGCCGAGATCGAGGCCAAAAACGTGATCAAATTGTTCGGCATGATCGGCAGCGTGCGCAAAAAGATAATCGCCCAAACGCCGTACTCTTCCACGTATTTCGTCCATTTTTCGTACTTTTTCAGCTTTTGCTCCATTTTGCGGTTAAACCACTCGCCCAAAATCGATTTGCAAAGATAATAGACCGCGACGGCCGAGACCGTGCCCGCCAGCCAGCTCATCAGCATGCCGTTGACCAGGCCCAGGCCCGAAATGTGAAGCATGATGATCGTCGTAAACGGAAAAAGCCCAAGCAAGCCTTGAATGGCGGCAAGCGGAATCGTCAGGACGAGCAAATAAAAACCTTCGAGCTGCGTCGCGTCAAGCAGTTGTTCGATCCAAGCGTTAATCGTTTCCCCCACTTCGTCCACTCCAGTTTCCGTCTGTCTTGGCGCTTGCTATCCTATTATATATCAATATACGGATTGCTGCTTACGATTTGACAGACTCGCTGACGAGTTCCGCATAGGCTTTCGCCCCGTCGGGCTTCAGGTGAACCCCGTCCGGATAAAAATAATCGTCCCGGTTCCGGCTCGCCGCGTTCCAATCGAGCAGGATGACGTTGTCGCGGCTTTCGGCCGCCTTTTCGAGCGTGGCGTTCACGTTGTCCTGCCATTTGCGCGGGACCCTCGTGTTGATCAGCAAAATTTGTTCCGCTTCGTCCAGCGAATCGAGCAGACGGTCAAGCTGTTTCTCGGAAAACAACCCGTTCGTGCCGAGCTCGATGACGACCCGGCTGCCGAGCGTTCCGGCTTCCTTCATCTCCTCGATCAATTCAGGGGCGTCGTAAAGCTGCCGTCCTTTCAAGCCGTCTACGCGGATGCCGGGCAGCATCTCCTCGAGGAAGGGCTGGACGGCAAGAATGACCGAATCGCCGATGACGGTGATGCCTTCTCCCGAGACGGCGTTATTTGGGCCGTCCGCCCCGGGGGACGCCGAAGGCGAAGGGGACGGCTCGCTTCCGGGTCCGGTCTGGCCGGACGGCTCGCCCGCCGGCGCCGTTCCGGCGGAAGGCGCCGCCAAGTTCGTTCCGCTCGGCCCCGCGGGCTTCGTCGATCCGCCCGATGCCGATCCGCCGGGAACGGAATGGGCGTATTCGGCTTTCTCCGGCGTCCCCTGCTGCCCGTTCGACCCGGCGATTCCCGTTTGCGGCGCGGCGACTTCGACCGCATTGCCGGATACGCTCGCGAACATGACGCCGAGCAGCAGCGCGGAGCCGAAGCCGACGGCAATCGGCTTGCGCCTCCGGGCCTTGGCGACTTCCGGCGTTTCGGAGACCGCAGCCGCTGCCCGGCGACGCCTCCATGCGCCGGAACGGATCGGTTCCTCGACGAAGCGCCAGGACAAAACGGCGAGCCCGAACGTCAGCGCGAGCTGCAGCGCCATCAAGCCGTAGTCCGTCCCCCCCGTATGGACGGAGGGAGACGTCAGCGCAAAAACCGGGTAATGCCACAAATAAATGCCGTACGAGCGCACGCCGATCCAGCGCAGCGGCCTCGCTCCGAGCAGGCGGCCAAGGCGTCCGTCCGGATGGGCGACGGCCGCAATGACGCCGACCGTGGCGGCGGCGAGCAGCAGAAATCCGCCGGGATACAGCGACGCGTCGTATTCCCCGACCCGCCAAATCATAACGAGCGCGACGGCCAGGCCGGCGATTCCCGCCGCATCGAGCCCGGCAACGCCGCGTCCGCGCACGATTTCGGGCAGCTTCGCGCTCGGCAGCAAGAGCGCCGCCGCCGCGCCGATCAGCATGCCGAAGGAGCGCGTATCCGTGCCGTAATAAACGCGGCTCGGATCGGCGCCCGGCACGTAGAGGAGCCCCATCGCCAGCGCCGACAGCAAAGCGCCCGCGAGGGCGACCGCGGCAACCGCTCCCCTGCGCTTGACGAATTTCAGGGCAAGCGCGACGACAAGCGGCCAAATGACGTAGAACTGCTCCTCCACCGCCAGCGACCATAAATGGCCGAACGGCGAAGGCGGACCGAAGCTTTCGAAGTAGGAAACATCGTGATAAACGAGCCACCAGTTGTTGACATATAAAAGCGCGGACGCCAGGTCGCCGGCGTGGAGCGATAAGCGATGGCCGTCCGTGAACAAGAGCCATAGAGACACGGCCGCAAGCATCGTCAGCATGGCCGGCAGCAGCCTGCGCGCGCGCCGGAGCCAAAAATCCGCGAGCCGGATTCGGCCGTGCGTTTGCCGATCGTTGATCAAAATATCGGTAATCAAATAACCGGAAAGAACAAAAAACATTTCGACGCCCAAAAAACCGCCCTGGGCTCCGGGCAAACCAAAGTGATAGGCGATGACGGCCAGGACGGCAACCGCCCTGAGTCCGTCCAGACCCGGTATGTACCGGTAATTGCGGTGTGAGGGTTTCGGCATACCCGCGTTCTCCTTGCTGCAGTAAATTCATGTGAGGCGACTTGCAAAATCCATTACCATTGTATTCGCGTTCTTCCGGTTTAAAGCCGCTTGCAAGCTGTCGCTCTTTCCTCCTTCCGACGCCCGTTCGGCGTTTTTTCGCTTCCTCGTATTAGACGACGCAGCCCCGCTTCCCGTTACATAAAAAACAAAGAAAAAAGTCGCTTTTTGCGACTTTTTCGCGGCATTATTCGGATCGCTTCCGTTCGTAAAAAACGTGTCTCGCCCCCAGGCGGCCCCCTTCGATTTCCATCACTCCGAACGAGTAGGCCGGCTGCCTTCTTTTGTCCGTCGGCGACCCGGGATTGAACACGAGCAGACCGTTCTTCTCCTTCAAAACCGGGATGTGGGAGTGTCCGTAAACGACGGCTTGGACGTCCTCTCCTTTGAACGCGTTCAGGGCGTTCGTTTCGGTATCGGTTCTGGCCCCCGGCCCGTGGCCGTGCACGAGGCCGAGCGCGACCGGACCGAAGCGGACGATTTTCCGGTATCCGAGCCGCTTGACGATGTCCGGCCCGTCGTTGTTCCCCGCTACGCCGTAAACGGGCGCAAACGCCCCCAGCTCCCCGATCAGCTTCGGATCCGTCCAATCCCCGGCGTGCAGGACGGCATCCGCCCGCTTCAGCTCCCGTTCCAGCGGCTCCGGCAGCTTTTTGGCCATTCGGGGCATATGGGTATCCGCGACGATGACGATTTTCAGCTTAATCTCCTCCCTTCGGCGACTCGAAAGGCAAGTTCGTCGGCTCCTTCCATTAGTATATGTAAACAGAAAGAAGCGAGCAAAATTAGGCAAAAATACAAAACGACGATAACAATCGTAAAAATCGTTGAATGCGTAAGGTATCCCGTGTATATTAATTCGAGTGGCAATCGAAATCGATTTATTTCTTTCGTTTTGCAATCCAAAACCGAACGGAGATGACGATATGGCTCAACAGGAAAAAAACGTCCCGCCCCGGCCGGCCGAAATCGACGACACCGACCGGCAAATCATCGCCGCTTTGCATAAAAACGGCAGAATCTCCTACACCGATTTGGCCAAAGAAATCGGCTTATCCCGCGTCGCGGTTCAGACGCGAATCAACGCGCTGCTCGAAAGCGGCGTCATCGAACGGTTTACCGCGGTCATCAATCCGGCCAAAATCGGCATCCGGGTGTCCGCTTTTTTTAACGTCGAGGTCGAACCGAAATATTTGCACGAGGTCGCGGACGAATTGGCGGACGATCCGGCCGTTACGAGTCTTTACCATATGACGGGCCCGAGCAAGCTCCATATGCACGGACTGTTTGCCGACAACGCGGAGATGGAATCGTTTTTGAAGGATAAGCTGTACAAAATGCCCGGCATCACGAGCGTCGACTGCCAGGTGCTGATCACGCGTTACAAGAGCAGAATGGGAATGAGGCTGTAGCATGGAAAAGCAAACGAACGAAAAGCCCGGCTCTTACGGGCAGCTCGCGTGGGCGATGGCGAAAACCGGGGTGCTGGGCTACGGGGGCGGACCGTCGGTCATCCCGCTTATCCGGTACGAAGCCGTCACTCACTATAAATGGATGGACGACGACGAATTCGGCGAAGTGCTGGCCATCGCCAACGCCTTGCCCGGGCCGATCGCCACGAAAATGGGCGCGTATTTGGGCTACCGCATCCGGGGAACGCTCGGCGCGATCGTCGGCGTCCTGGCCCATATTTTGCCTTCGTGCATCGCGATGGTCGCCTTGCTGTCCGCCGTCCAGGTGCTGAGCGAATCCCCGATCGTCCAGGGAATGATCGGCGCGGTGACGCCCGTCATCGCCGTCATGCTCGGGGAGATGGCCTACCAGTTCGGAGAAAAAGCCGTGAAGGGGCTGGGCATCCCGCTCGGCATCGGGTTTTTCGTCCTGGCGTTCGTTCTCTTGCAAGGGGTCGACCTGCATCCGGCGATCGTCATCGCGCTGTTTCTCGCTTACGGGACCGTCCACTTCCGGTTAAGGGCATGGTTCAAAAAGAAACGAAAACCCGCATCCGAACGCGAAACCGACGCCGGATCTTAAATCGAAGGAGCGCTTGGCATGGATCTCATCAACCTCATCGTCGGATTTTTTATCGCGAACGTGCTCGGATACGGGGGCGGACCGGCTTCCATCCCGCTCATGTATCAGGAGATCGTCAATCATTACCGCTGGTCCACCGATCATGAATTTTCCAATATTTTGGCGCTGGGCAACGCCCTGCCCGGGCCGATCGCCACGAAAATCGCCGCCTTCGTCGGATTTGACGTTTCCGGCGTCGCCGGCGCGTTCGCCGCCTTGGCCGCGACGGTCGTCCCGTCGGCCGCGGCATTGATCGTGCTGCTCAAGGTCATTCAAAGGTACCGCCAATCGAACGTCGTCAAAGGATTGACGCTGCTCGTCCAACCGGTCATCGCGATCATGATGCTGCTGCTCACGTACGAAATGGGCGAAAGCTCCATCCAGAATATCGGCGTTTGGCAATCGCTCGGCATCGCGGCCGTCGCCTTCTGGGCGATGATCGTCAAAAAAATCCACCCGGCCGTCGTCATCGTCGCGGCATTCGCGTACGGCGGCATCGTGCTCCCGCTCGTTTGACGCGCCGAGCCGACTTCCGTTGGAAACCGAAAGGCCGTCCCTCGTCATGGAAGATGACGGGGACGGCCGTTTCGTTTGTCCTTCGCTTCATGAAAAACGCAGTTCGTAGGTTCGGCCGGCTTCCGTCGCGAACTCGGTTATGCCGCCGGAGGACCGGCTCGTCTTGACCGTTTCGCCGCCGCAGCTGACCGCGAACGGGCGCGCTTCGGCGATCCGGCAGAGCGCGCCGGCAAGGGAAGCGATGCGGGCGGTCGCCACGCGTCCGTTTTTCCAGGCGAAGCCGACTTCGAAGCCTCCTCGCGCCCGCATCCCTTCGACGCTCCCGTCGGCCCAAGCCTTCGGAAGCGCGGGCAACAGCCGGACGATGCCGCCGTGCGATTGCAGCAGCATCTCGGCGATGCCGGCGGTCGCGCCGAAGTTGCCGTCGATTTGAAACGGCGGATGGGCGTCGAGCAGGTTCGGGTACACGCCGCCGCCGACGAAGCGAATGCCGTCCCTCTCCTCCGCCGGACGAAGCAGGTTCGCGATCAGGGCGAGCGCGCGCTCGCCGTCGCCGAATCTTGCCCACAGCGCGATTTTCCATGCCAGACTCCAGCCCGTCCCGTCGTCGCCTCGGCGCTCCAGCGCCGTCTTCGCCGCCGCGAACAGCGACGGATCGGATTCTTCGGTCATACTGTCGCCCGGATAAACGCCGTACAAATGCGACACGTGACGATGATGCTCGTCTTCGTCGCCGTAATCGCGCAGCCATTCCTGAAGCTGCCCGCGGCGTCCGATTCGCGGAGGCGGAAGCCTGCCGATCGTCTCCTTCCACTGCCGGCGAAGCTCCTCGTCCGTGTCGAGAATTTCGGACGCCGCGATACAATGGGCCAGCAGTTCGGAGATGAGCAGCATATCCATGGTCGCGGCTTCGCCGAGCGCCCGTACGCTGCCGTCCTCGGTCACGTAGCGATGCTCCGGAGACGTCGAAGGCGACGTCACAAGGAAGCCCCGTCCGTCCTCGACTAGCCAGTCCAGGCAAAACAGCGACGCTTCCTTCAGGATCGGATAAGCGAAGTCGCGCAAATACGCGCGATCCGGCCGAAACTCGTAATGCTCCCACAAATGCCGGCACAGCCACACGCCGCCCATCGGCCAATTCGCCCATAGCGGATTGCCGTGCCCGTAATCGCCGGGAGGGGCGGATTGGCGCCACAAATCGGAGTTGTGGTGGGCGACCCAGCCCCGGCAGCCGTAATTGACGGAGGCGGTCCGCGCTCCGTTTGCCGCGAGTTCCCCGATAAAACGCAGCAGCGGCTCGTGGCACTCGGGAAGCGCGCACGTCTCCGCGGGCCAATAATTCATTTGCGCGTTGATGTTCAGCGTGTAATTGCAGCTCCATACCGGGCGGACCTCATGGCTCCATATCCCCTGCAAATTCATCGGCTGCGTTCCGGGTCTGGAGCCGGCGATCATCAGGTAGCGCCCGTATTGGAACAGCAGCTCGACCAGCCCGGGGTCGGCCGCCCCGCGCTCCGCGATGAGCCGGTCGGTCGTCAGGCCGCGGGCCGGCTCCTCCCGCGGCTGCGGCTTGACGGCCGGCGGCGGAATTTCGCCCGGTTCCGCTTCGGATAGCGGCGGCATGGACGCCCCGTCCGCCGGCAAGCCGCCGACCGCTTCCGATGCCGGGGCCAGCTTCAGCGACACCCGGCCGAACAGCTCGGCATGATCGGCCTCATGCGCCGCGCGAAGCTGCTCGAACGACTTGTCCGCCGCGCGCGCCAAGTCGAAAGCGACGGCGGCTCCCGGGTCGCGGCCCTCCGTGCCGGGACAGCGGTCGCAGCCGTCGAAGCTGGTCGCCGCGGCCAGCAGCAGGACGGCTTCCGTCGCGCGCTCGACATGCGCGCCGTTCGCATCGACGCGGACCGCCGCCTCGGGTCCCGTCGCGCGAATCCGCAGCCGGCATTCGAAGCGCATCGCCTTCGTCGTTTCCGGATAGCCGTAGCGCACCGGGTCGTCCGTCGGATAGTAGCTCGGATCGACGTTTTCCGGGCAATAGCCGCGCAGCGCGAGGTCGTTCCCTTCGGCGCTGGCTTCCGCCCGGAGCAGGCTGTCGAGCGACGCCTTGAACGAGACGGCTCCGTCCCGGCTGGCGCGGATTCGCATGACCAGCAGCCCGTCGGGATGGGAAACGAACGTCTCGCGTTCGTATTCCGTCTTGCCGATCCGATACCTAACGGATGCGATTCCTTGGGCGATATCCAGCTCGCGCGCGTAGCTTTCTGTTTGATGCCCGTGCCGAAACGTCAGGCGAAGCTCGCCGAGCGGCATGTACGTTTGCGTATACGGTCCCATCGTCGCCTCTTTGCTTAACCGTTCCGCTTCTTCTCCTTTGCCCGCCGCGATGAGCCTCCTCATTTCGGGCCACGCTTCCTTCGCCTTCGGGTTGTTCCAGTCCCGCGGATACCCCGACCAGAGCGTATCCTCATTCAGCGTCAGCGTCTCCCGCTCCACGCCGCCGAACACCATCGCCCCGATTCGCCCGTTGCCGACGGGCAGCGCTTCGTTCCATACGGCCGCCGCTTTGTCGTAACGCAGCTTCATCGGACGGCGAGCCCCGATTCCCGCAAAATTTCGTCGATCGTCACGTAGCGCCCGTCCTCCGCCATGCTGCGCTCCATCGCCAGCATCAGCGCAAGCGTGCGAACCGCTTCGGCCGCGTCCGGCAGCGCGGGTTTCCCTTCGTCCAGGCAGTCCGCGAAATACTCGATATAATTTTGATACTCCCCCGCATGGTGGCTTTTGCCTTCGAAACGGAAATAGTAATCGTGCTTTTCCTCGATCGAAACCGTCCGCGTGCCTTCCCCGGCAAAATGCGTATGGTAGCTCAAATTGGAATACTCCGCCCGGGTTACGCCCTTCGTGCCGCGGATGACGCAGCCGATCGAGGGCTCGACATGCTGCCCCAGCGTCGGCATCGTGTAGTTCCCCGAAACCTGGGCAATGCGGCCCTGCTCGTCGCGCAGCAGAAACCGCAGCGAATCCCACGCTTCGATGCCGTAAGATCTGCTGTTTTCGCTAACGCGCCCGAAGCCCATCGCGCCGGTCACGCCCGGCAAATACCACCGCACGAGATCGACCGCGTGAATCATGAAATTGTACATCCAGCTGAACCCTTTTTTCCGGCTCCAGGCTTTGTCGAGAAACCAGCGCGCGTCGGTGATGTAATGGGCTTCCACCGTTTCGACGTCCCCGTGCCGCCCCGTCTCGAAATCTTTGCGCTGCAGGATCATCGGCTCGAAAAAGCGCGAGCTCTGCCCGACGAACACCTGCTTCCCGCTGCGCCGCCGCAGCTCGAGAAGCTCGGCCGCCCCTTCCAGCGACGGCAGCAGCGGCTTCGTGCACACGACGTGCTTGCCCGCTTCCAGCGCCTGGCATGCATGCGTAAAATGCAGCTGGTCCGGCGTATAGATGGCGATCGCATCGATGGCGGGATCGGCCAGCAATTCTTGGTAGCTCGTCGTCCACGCGGAGAAACCGAACTCCTTCTCGCGCGTCCGGCACAGCTCCTCGTTCAAGTCGCACGCCTTCTTGAGCGTCCAGCGATCGCTCTGCAGCGCCGCCGACATAATGCTGCGCCCCTCCCCGAGCCCGATGACGCCGAGATTGTATACTTTGGCGGATGTCATGCTTGTATCGCCCTCCTCTTTTGCTTATATCCAGTTTAACGGATCGCGTCCCCGCAAACTTCTCCGAACGGCCGAAAAAAGTTGCACTTTTGTCCGCTCGCATACTCCCGGCTCTCAGCGCGAGCCGAGACGACAACCGAGATGACAGCGGTTCGGGCAATCGCCGCGCAAGTAAAGCGCCTTACGTCGTCCTCGAAAAGGGCGGGGTTGAGCGGGATTGAGCGGGGTTGAGCGGGGTTGAGCGGGATTGAGCGGGATTGAGCGGGATTGAGCGGGATTGAGCGGGATGACGCAGCGCTCGGCGATGCTTGGTTGGATTTTGTCCAATCAAAACCGGTTTTTTCACGGAACACGTCATCTTCGTTGGATTTTGTCCAATCTGGCGCGTTTTTTTCCGCGTTTTCACCCAAATTCCATGTTCCTCATTGGATAAATTCCACTCTAGACCACGGTTTCCCTGTTTTCCGCTCCCTTGATTGGACGAAATCCAACGTAGGCTCCCTCCGCTTTCCTACCGCTTGGGTGGCTCCCCCTCTCCCCATAATTCTCCATACAACTCTTTAGTACGGTGAAGACCTTAAACTTTCCGATACGCCAAGAGAACCGGCAAATGGCGCGGACAGCGCTTTTTAACGCCTCCCGACGACAAAAAAATCTCGCCATCTCCCACGCCCCCTCCAGTCGCTCCTTATCCTTTTTTGGCGCTTATCTTCGGTATCCCTTTGACTCAGACCGCCCTCCAGTTTCAGAATCCCCGCTTGCTCTCTTAACACGAAGGTTGCGTTTCATGAGCCCCGGTTGCTTTTTGAAACGTTGGATTTTTCTTCCAAACTATAGTCGATATCCCCTTCGCTTAGCAATAGGAAAGTCGGAAGAAGATGCACAACAAGGAACTCAAATTACCGCACCAGGCATCGGATCTTGACACCTCCAATTAGTTCTGTTGTCCGAATGATACTGGGCGGGAAACCGGCGCTAAAGCGCACAATGCGCAAAATGACTGAGCGAGCGGGATACCGACGTCGCGAAAAAAACGCAACGCCGCCCCGGAGCGCATCTAGCGATAACGGGCGGCGGCGGCCGGACGCAGCATGCGCGAGACGGCCTACTTACTTCAAAAACAGCTCAATGACCGGCACGCAGGCGGCCGGTTTTTTCACGGGCAGCTGCAGCGTCAGCGTTCCCGCTTTCCTTCCCTCGTTAAAGGCGCCAGCCTCCATCGTCATTTCCCGTTCGCCCTCGAGCATCCGGATTTCCGAGGCGTCGTTCAGCAGTTGGGCGTACTCGGCCAATCCCGCAAATCCGTACAGATGCAGATGCTTGAAAGGCCAGCTGAACAAGTGAATGTACAGCCGCTTTTTCTCGGGATGGAACGTATACCGACAGTCCGGCGGACAATAAAGCGATTCGGGAGCGGCGGTGCAGCCGTAAATCGATCGGCTGTGCAGCCGCATCCAGGCCCCGATCCCCTTCAGGCGGTCGACCGCTCGCTCGTCGATTTCCCCCCTTCCGTTAGGCCCGACGTTCAGGAGCAGGTTGCCGCCTTTGGCGACCGTATCGATCAGCATTTTGACCAGCGTGTCGACGCTTTTCCACGATTCCTCGTCGCGGTAGTAGCCCCACGAGCCGCTGAACGTATGGCAAGCTTCCCATACGACGCGGCGACCGTTCACCTGAATCCATTCCCGCGGCTGATACTGCTCCGGCGTCGTAATGTCTCCCGGAATTTGCAGCCGGTCGTTAAGCAAAATATCGGGACGGGGCGACCGGATCGTCTCGACGAGCCGCTCGCTCTGCCATTCGTCTTTCCCCTTCCCGGCAAAGCCTTCCTCGGCCGGAATGGAAAAGTCGAAGAACATCAGGTCGATCGGCCCGTACCCGGTCAGCAGTTCTTTCGTTTGTCCGTGCAGGTAGTCTACGTATCGGTGCCAGTCGCGCTCGCGGCTTTGCGCCGCGAATTCGGCATCGTAGCGCTGCGGGTGCTTCACGTCGACGGTGTAATGCGGGTGGTGCCAGTCGAGCAGCGAATAATAAAGGCCCGTCCTTAAGCCCCGTTCGCGAAAGGCGTCCAGCATCGGCCGCAGCACGTCCCTTCCGGCGGGCGTACGGGTCGCTTTGTATTCCGTCAATTGCGAGTCCCACAAGCAGAAGCCTTCATGGTGCTTGGCCGTCGCCACCATGTATTTCATGCCCGCGTCGCTGGCAAGCTGCGCCCATAAGCCGGGATCGTACAAATCGGGATCGAAGCGCTTGAAATAGGTTTCGTACTGCTCGTTGCTCAAAAACTCGCGCGAACGCATCCACTCGTGCCTCGCTCCGAGCGAGTACAGGCCCCAGTGGATGAACATGCCGAAACGGTCGTGCGTGTACCAGCTCGAATCCCCCCGGGTAGGGGCTACCGTATCTTGCGGATTATCCAATCGGATTGTGGTCAAAAAGATCAGCCTCCTTCGAAGCGCGTTACGCCTCCAGCAAACCCTCTAGCCAAACAAGAAGAGAAACCCGTCCGAAGCCGCAACCCTAGCCGAACGGCATCGAACGGGGTGAAGCCGCTACCCAAGCCGAACGGCATCGAACGGGGCGAAGCCGCAACCCAAGCCAAGCGGCCTCGAACGGCGCGAAGCCTGCTTTCATTCGATCGTCTGCCACTATTGTCCCGCTTAGGGCTCGAACAACCAATCGAGCGTGTCCACGCCGGCCGAAGCGTCCGCATCCCGGGGCGACAGCGGCTCCTCCGCCGGGATGACGCCGGCGACGAGATAGGCGCCCGGCCCGAAATCGAGCGCATGGCGGCCTTCCTCGTAAAGAAACGCATGCACGTTGACCGAAGGATGGAAGAACACCTTCAATCCGTTTGCGATCACCGGCGCGAGTCCGCCGCGCGCGTCGGCGTGCGTGTTCACTTCCAGGCTGGGCACCTGCAGCCACTGGGAATCGCCCGAGCGGAAGTAGCCGATGAGGATGCGCGCGGGCTCCTTCAACTCGAGCTCGATTCGCATTCCCTCCTTGCTCGCGCGCTCGCGGGAGAACCGGATGCCGGTCAGCCCGGCCAGCTCTTCCGCGACGAAAGACGCGAACACGCCGCCGTCCGTAAACAGCCGTTCGTCCTTCCGCAGCGTATAGGTTTCGGCATCCGCCGACAGAAGCTCGAACGCCGCCTGCCGATACGGCGCGATCGCCGCCTGTCCCGCCGCGTCCGCGATCGCCTTCGGCAGCTTCCCCTCCCGAAGCTCCCGCAAACGGGCCGCGAAATTCGCGTACTCGGCCTCGTAGCGCGGCAGGCAATCCCGCCAGTGGCCGAATTTTTCGCCGTCGGGAAACGGCACCTTCCGCTGCGGCGTTTGCATGCTGTTCGCGTACAAATACGTGCGTTCCGTCAGCTCGGCGAGCTTCCGGTACGCTTCCAGGCTGCGCCGGAAATCCGGCTCCGCTTCCGCCAGCGCTTCAGCATGCTTCGCGAAGCCTCCTTCGGCCGCAAGCCGCTTGTACGCCAGAATGCGAATCGCCGCGCGAACCTTGTGCGTATAGGCTTGCGTCATCCAGGCGATCGCCTCGATATCGGACGCAAGCCGCCCGAACTCGTCCCGGCCGCGCTCGACGAACCGTTCCGCAGACCGGATCGCCCGGAGCGCCCGCTTCGCATGCTCGTCGGCGGCGTCCGCGATATCGGGCGGCGTTTCGCCGATATGCGGCTGCCCGTTCGCTTCGCGCTCGTCATAGACGTCGAGCCGCTCGCCCTGCGGCGCCTGATCCTCCCACAGCTCCCGCCACGGGCTGTAGCGGGCCGGATTGACGAGCTGGCTCATCGTCATGCCGAGGCTCATCGTCTGCCGGTTGCCTTCCGTAATGCCGAACCTCCGCAGCAGCTTCGGCGCGATTTCTCCCGCTTCCTCATAGGCGTCCAGAATCGCTTCCCCCGCCTCGCGGCTGCCGTAGCGCTCCTGCAGCCGCCCGATCCAGTACGAGCGCTCCAGCTTCGGGTCGCGGTCGGGATTCCAGGCGTAGCGGAACCATGCGGCAAACCAGATCCAGTCGCGGTCGATCTGCTTCAGCCTCGGGTTCGTTTTGTCCGGCGAATACGGCCAATCCCAGAAAAACAGCGGATACAGATGGATGCCGTTCGCGTGAAGCCGGTACTTGGCCGCCTGAACGGATTTTTGAATAAAATCGGGAGAACCGTATCGGAACGGCTCCAAATTCGCCAATATGTGCACGTTGAACAAGTGGACGGAGCCGAGCGAGGCCAAATGCCGGTGCACGCCCTGCCATTTGCCACGCGGCGTATACGTCGTCAGGGACTCGCCGTTGTACTTCGCCTCGGTGAATAAATTCGGGTATTGCGGAATCGCCTCGGCCATTACTTTTTCCGCGGGGATGGCGTGCGCCCGGACGATGATCGGCGGAGGCTCCTTGCGCCCCAACGACTTTAAGCCGTCCTTGACCCCGGCCAATATCGTTTCGTTGAACCATTCGACGCCGTAAACCGCTCCCTGCAGCGCCTCGCCCAGGCAAACCATCAATCCGACGTTCGGGTATTCGCGGATGAAGGCGGAGATGGAACGGATGTAATAGTCGCTCGTCAGCGGCAGCGGCTTCGGCTGATGAAGGTCGAGGCCGTGATGGCGCGCGAACGGCAACGGGATGTGAATGTTGTAAAATTTGAGCACGAGCCAGATGCCCCGGCGGTCGCATTCTTCGGCGAGCCAGCGGACCGTCTCGGCGTTCAGGCTGAACTCCTCCTCCGTCACTTCCAGCGCTTCGGGATATTCCGCAAGCCGCACGAGCGAGGAAAACGGATGGCCGGACCAGACGTACACGACGTTGCAGCGATACTCGAACAGCCGGTCCAAATAGGCGAGCCACATCCCCCGGTCGTAAAACCACGGGAACCGGCCGGGCGTGATCGGGTACTCGTACGTTTGCCGGGGCGGCTCCAGCTTCGTCAACTGCAAAGGCACGACGGGGCCGCGCAGCTTCATGGCCGGACCGTCTCCGTACGCGAGATTGCGCGGAAGCTCGCCCGCCTGCCCGATCCGGTCGGCCAGCTCCTGGCAGCCGTAGAGCGCGCCGGTATCGCCGCCTCCCGCGACCGCGATCAGCTCGCCGGGCAAGGAAGCGAGATAAAACCCTTCGGCGCCCGGCGGATCGGTATGGTACAGCAGCACGTCGCTTTCCTCCAGCTCGCGGAGAAACGGATGCTCCCCGCGGACGCCGACGACGATTTTCGGCCCCGGAATGCCGCGGTACGCCGCGAGCGTCCACGAGCCGTGCTCCCGGACCTCGCAGCCGATTCCTTGCAGCGAGCGCTTCAGCAGCTCCGCGCCGAAGCGCTCTCTTTTTCCCGCCGTTTCCGAGACGGACAAATGAACGGTTTTCATGACGGTACGATTCCCCCTGACGCTCGGTTGGGTCTATTCCTGCAAATATTTTTGGAAAATTTCCGTCGCTTCCCGAAGACCCGACTTTTCCAGATCGCTCAAATACCGGTTCCATTCGGCGTCCTTCGCGACGTCGACGATGCCCATGACGGCTTTCGTGGCGAACTGGTAGGCGATATCCTCCAGCGCGCTCATCGTCGTATTGACGACTTGCTGCTCTTCCTCGCTCAGCGGAGCGCTTTTCGGATCGACGTTGTAGATGCCGGCCAGTTCGTTCATCGCTTCCTGCTTTTTGGCGAACGTCGCGTCGGATTTCAGCACCTCTTCGCTTTGCTTGATAAACCAGTCGAACCCGTATTCCTCCGCGACCTTTTGCCGGTTCAACCCTTCCTTGTAAACGATATTGCCGTCCTTGCGCTCATAAGTAACGTTCTCGATGCCCATATGGTGGAACAGCTGCCCTTCCGGCGTCGCGCTCCATTCGATATATTCGAACAGCTTGTCGAGCTTCTCCGGCTGATCGGCCAGCTTGCTGCTGAAGATCGGCCCGAACAGCGCGAAGTTGGCCGGCTTGAACTCGAGCGCGGGCAAGTCGCCCGCCGTCGGCAGCGCGCGAGTATATTCCCACCGGCCGCCGGGAATGTCCGTCAGCGCGTACGCAGGATCGACGGTATGGCTCGCCCATTGGAAATCGAGCAGCACTTTGCCGGTTAGCCGCTTCGTCACCCACTGGTCCTGCGTCAACGTCGCGAACTCTTTTTCGATCAAGCCTTCCTTGTAAAGGCCGGCCAAATAGGCGAGCATGCTCCGGTGCTTATCCGTCGCCATGTTCCAGACGACCGCGCCGCCCGCGTCCGGGTCGTTCCAGAAGCCCCGCGTCTGCGCGTTGTTCGGATTGCGGAACGACTGGCGGAAGCCGTTCATCAAATTTTGGATGCCCGAGGTGCCGGTCCCGCCGCGCACGCCGATGCCGACCGATTCCGGGTACGCCTCCTTCAGCTTCCGCAGCGCTTCGCGCAGCTCATCGAGCGTCTTCGGAAACTCCGCGATGCCCGCCCGGTCGAAAGCGTCCTTGCGGAAAATCCACGTCATCGGATCGTTCGTCGCCAGGCTCGGCAGCATGTAAAGCTTCCCGTCCGTGCCGGCGAAATCGAGCATCATCGCCCAATCCTCGTCCGTGAACAGCTTCCGGTAATTCGGCAGCTTGTCGATGTAATCGCCGATCGGCAGCAGGTAGCCGGCCGACGCCCACTTTTTGACGCTGGACGGGCTGTTCATGTTCGGAATGAATTCCGGATATTCGCCGGAAGCGAACATGACGTTATATTTTTCCAGGCCGGCCGAAAGCGGAATCGCTTCGAAGTCCCAGTCCATGCCGAACCGTTCCTCGACCTGCTTCACGTACTCGTTCGGGATTTCGTTCGGCGCGTATTTCGGCATGCCGGTTACCGAAATTTCGATCGCGGCCGGCGCGGACGATCCTGGAGCCGCGCTCCCGGAATCCGCCGGCTTGCCCGCGTCGTTCGAGCCGGCGCATCCGGCCATGAAAGTCGAAAGCATAAGCGTGCCCGCAAGCGCGCCCCGGGTCCATTTGCGTACGGTCATTTTCTTCATCCCCCCGCATCGAATGATGCCGTTCCAAGCCCCGGCGCTCCAGAAAAGCAACGCCGGCTCCCGGGACGGCGAAAAAGCCGATCTAGCCTTTGAGCGAGCCGATCATCATCCCTTTGACGAAATACTTTTGGATAAAAGGGTAAACGGCCAGCATCGGCACGATCGAAACGATCAATGTGGCGTACTGCACGCTCTCCGGCGTCAGCCTGGTCCCGTAATCCTCGGCGAGCGCTGCGTTGCCCTGCGCGGCAAGCTGTTCGGCGAGCGTGTTTTGCAAAACGATCTCCCTTAAAATAAGCTGCAGCGGGTATTTGTCGTAGCTGCGGAAGTAAAGCATGGCGGAAAAATAGGAGTTCCAGTGCGACACCGCGTAAAAAAGCGCGATCGTCGCGACGCCCGCCATCGACAAGGGCAGCACGATCCGCAGCAGCGACTGCCATTCGCCGCAGCCGTCCAGCTTCGCGGCCTCCTCCAGCTCCGCCGGGAAATGGCGGAAAAACGAGATCATAATGATCAGCCACCAGGAGCTGATGAGCGCGGGGACGGTGACCGCCCACACCGTGTTCATCATGCCGAGCGACTTGACGAGCAAAAACTGCGGAATGAGCCCGCCGGTGAAAAACATCGGCAGCACCGCCATCGTCATGAAAAACGGACGAAACAGCAAATCCCGCTTGGCAAGCGCATAGGCGGCCGCCGTCGTGAACGCGACGTTCATCGCCGTGCCGACGGCCGTAATGACGACCGAATTCAGAAACGCCTTCGGAATATGGGCGTTTTCGAACAGAATCGTCCGATACGCCTCCAGGCTGAACGAGGACGGCAGAAGGCCGACCTTTCCGCGCACGATCGCGTCGGGATCGCTGAACGACACGGCGGCGATATGCACGAGCGGCAGCAGCGTCGCGAGCAGCACGAGGATCATCGTCAGGTGCACGACGGCGTCGAGCACCTTCGAACCGAATCCGGCGTCTTTTACCATAGGCTTTCGTCCGCCACCTTTCGGGCAATGGCGTTCGCCGTGACCAGAAACGCGATGTTGACGGCGGCATTGAACAGATCGACCGCGGCGCCGAAGCTGAAATCGAGCTCGATCAAGCCGCGACGGTACACGTAAGTCGAAAAGACGTCGGCCGTTTCGTAGGTGAGCGAGTTATACATCAAAATGATTTTTTCCGCGCCGACGCTGAGCACCCCCGACATGTTCAAAATGAGCGTGATGACGACGACCGGCTTGATCGCGGGCAGCGTGATGTGCCACATTTGCCGAAGCCGCGACGCTCCGTCGATGACGGCCGACTCGTATTGCTCGGCGTCCACTTTGGAGAGCGCGGCCAGGTAGATGACCGCACCCATCCCCATCCCCGTCCAAATGCCGGAGCCGACGAACAAAAACCGAAACCATTCGGGCATCGCGAAAAAGTAGATCGGTTCCAGACCGAACCTGGCGAGCAGCTGGTTGACGATCCCCGTGCTCGGCGACAGCGCGACCTTCATCATGCCGACGACGGCGACGATGGACAGAAAATACGGCAGGTAGCTTACGGTTTGCACGAAGCTTTTGTAGAAACGGCGCTTCAGCTCGTTCAGCAGCAGCGCGAATAGAATCGGCACCGGAAACCCGAACAGCAGCGAATAAAAGCCGAGCAAAAACGTATTCCGCAGCAAGCGGCCGAAATGCGGGCCGCCGATAAACGCCCGAAAGTGGTCGAGTCCCAGCGGGCCGGCCCACGGCGAATGCAGGATGTTGGCGAGAAAGCTCTGGCCTTCCTGCAGGCGGAAGTTTTTGAACGCGATCAGCACTCCGTACATCGGGACGTATGAAAACAAAATGAAGTAAGCGACGGCCGGCAGCAGCAGAAGCAGCAGCAGCCTTTGCTTTTTCGCTTTGCGCGCGATTCCCGCGAAGCCGAACGCGTTCGGCGCCGTCCGGAGCGCGCGCGGCGGGGCGGTGGCGTTATTCAATCGATGTCGACCTCCTCCTTGACGGCAGCCGTGCGGCGGCATCTCCGCGGCGTCTGCTTCGAATGTAATAGGGCAGGCTGAAAACGGAAAGGCAAAATGACAGCGCTATCATTTCAACCTTAGCCCCGTTTCTTCTCCGCCGTAAAGGATCAGTTGTTTCAGGGCACGCTTTTTTTTGCCGCGGCCCTTGAAGCCGCGCGGCGCCTGGCTTTTTTCCGCTGTCCGGGCGGGCGGCCGGACCTTTGATCGCAGGCGCGCATTCGTTCGCGGACGGCCTTCCGCGGCGGCCCCGCCCGCCGGACCGGCCATCGCCCGGGCCGGTCATCCTTCGAGCCGGGCCTCCTGCGCTTTCCGGAACGCCGTCGGCTGCGTGCCGAACGCCCGCTTGAACGCCCGGCGAAACGATTTGTCGCTTCCGTAACCGACGCGGACGGCGATCTCCCGGATCGCCAGCTCCGAATCGCGCAGCAGCCCGCAAGCCTGTTCCAGGCGGAGCCGCTCCAAATAGTCCGAAAACGTAGCCCCCATCTGCTCCTTGAAAAAGGTCGACACGTAGCTTTCCGACTGCTTGAATTCGCCCGCCAGCTCGCTCAGGCTCAAATTGCTGTCGTTGCAGCGGGCGGCGATATAAGCTTTCATCCGTTCGAACGTTTCCCGGTAGCGCTCGTTTTTTTGGTTTTCCAGATGCTCGCACAGCCGGAAAAAGGTTTGTTTCAGCTGCGCGAAGGCGTCCTCCCGTCCGCCCGTTTCCCCGGCGACGCCGTCCGGCTCGGCCGCGATCGGTTCCAAGCCCGAGCGGAACCGGATTTGTTCGGACAGCTTTTCGAGCGTGCCGCGCATCTCCTGCAGCAGCTGTTTCTTGCGGATCGGACTGAGCCGGCGCAGTTGAAAATTTTGATGCTCGAAGTGCTCGAACAGGCGGGCGAGCGCCTCCGTATCCCCCGACCGGACCGTATGGATCAGCTTCGTTTCCAAATCGAGCGGATAGTAGTAATGGTTCGAGTTGCGGCTGAACGAGTCATAGCGGGTAAGCTGCTGCGGCAACCCGGGCTCCTGGTAATCCAGCGCCTGGCACGCCTCGTTCCAGGATCGCCACAGGTCCATCGGACCGGCGTACGTCCGGCCGACTCCGATCGACGTCGGCGCTTCGCATTCGTGCAGCAGCCGCTCTTGAACGTTCCGAAGCCGCTCCTCCCACCCGCGCAAAAACGCTTCCCTTCCTTCGCTGCCGGCCGTCACGATCAGGGCAAGCGTCTCGCCGCCCGGATCGTGAACGTAGGCGCCGCCCTCCAGCGCCTCCTCCAGCGCGGCGCGCGCTTTCCGCTTCGTTTCCGGCAGCGGCGCGACGGAATCGGCCCGTTCGTCCGCGGAAAATTCGCCGCCGCGAAGCTTGACGGCGACGGCGAGCGCCGTCCCCTCGCGGAGCTCGAGCTCGCTGCCGGCCAGCCGCGCGTTCAACTCGTCCCGGCTGTTGAATCCCGATTTCAGCAGCCGCTCGAAAAAAGCCTCCTGCAGCAGCGGGAGCTGGCGATTCATCCGCACGTTGAGCCGCTGGTGGCTGTTTTTCATTTGGCTGACGGCCGACTTCAGCATTTCCATTTCGTTCGGCTTCCGCCGCCGCTCCTTGTCCCTGGCCCCGAAATCCTTGATCGATTCCAAAAGCTCCACGATCGGCTTGCTGTTCCGGTACGCGAACAGAAGCGCGATCACGCAGCCGGCGCTTCCGGCCAGAAGCAGAACGACGAGATTGATCCGCTTGATGTAGTCCGCCTTGGACAGGACGGTTTCGGCCGGAACGCCCGCCGCGTACGTCCACCCGTTCGTCGCGGAACGCGTGTTGCTGACGAACATGTTTTGGCCGTTCATTTTAAGGAATTGATACCGCGCCCGGTCCTCCGCTTCGAAAGCCACCGGCCGAACGGGTCCGGTCCCCCGGCTTGCCGAGGCGATGAGCCGGTTTTCCTCGTCCACGATGTAGGCGAACGATCCGGGCTGAACAAGCAGCCGGCTGAACATGGAGGCGACCGTCTTCTCCTCCATGAGAATGACGACCGCGCCGTCGATGCGGCTGCTGTAGCCGGGCGGCAGCGCCCCTACGTACGCGATGTAATTGCCGTCCGCACGCAGGCCGGCCACGTTTTCCAGGCGCGCGTACCGGTTGACGTCCCCCTCCCGAAGCGTCCGTTCCAGCCACAACCCGAGCGGCTCGGCGCCGATCCGCATCGGGTGCTCGGCCGCGCGCTCCACGTAGTCTTTGGATACGACCGACCCGCTTTTTCGCATATAGACGAAAACGTCCGAAAAATATTTATTCGTCGACAGCTTGCTCAGCTCGTTTTTCAGCTGGGAAAAACGGTAAATCGTATCGGCAGACCATTCCGGCCCCGCGTTCGACATCAGCATGAGCATGTCGGTGTTGAGCGAGACGAGCGAAACGACGTCGCGAATCTCCAGCAGCAGCTGGTTCATGTTTTGCTCGCTTTGCTGAAGCACGGCCGCATTCAAGGTGACCGCGTCCTCCCGCAGCACTTCGATCGTTCTTTCGTAAGCGTACAACCCGATCGACAGCGGAATGACGAGGATGAAAAAATAGGAAAGCAAAAACTTGGCGAACACTCTCCCTTTCCCGATCGCCACGACCGGTTTCGCGTAGATCATCGGCCTATCCCCCCGTTTACCGAGCGCAAGCGAATGCGGCGGATTCGCGCAGCCTTCGTGCAATCGCTTACATTTTAATTCGCTCTAATCGTACCGTTCCCTCCCTCCGCGGTCAAGAGAACGGGCCGGACCGGCCGCGCGCCGAAACAAATGGGTGCCGGACAAAAAATTGTACCCTGGCCGCTTGCGGATTCGCCTCTTTGCGCGTGAGCGGGCCCATCGAACGAAAAACCGGCCCGGACGGCGGATTCGCTCCGCCGTTCGAGCCGGTCCTCTGCCGGCAGCCGCGCGATTCGTCCGATCGCCCGGACGGCTCTATTTTTTCAAAATGCCCAAATACGCCTGCCAGGGCCCGACGTCGGCCCGGTATCGTTCCGCCATCACCCGAACGATCTGCGCGATATGCGTCAAATCGTGAACGACCCACGCGGAGAGAAGCTCCCGCAGCTTCACGGGGCCGAACTCGGGATGCATGCCGGTTAATTCGAGTCGCAAACCGGGATCGGCCAGCGATTTGAGCTTGGCGATATTTTGCGCCCGAATCGCTTTCAGCTCCGCCAGTTTCTCCCCGATCGGCCGGTTGGCGTCTTCCTTCAAGTGGGCGAACCGGTCGAACGGAGGAAACGGCTTGCGATCCCCTTCCCTCACGATCCATTCCAGCCGCGGCATCCAGTTCGTTTTTTCCGCTTCGATCAGATGGCCGATCACTTCGGAGACGTTCCACGTTCCTACGCCTTCGTTGCACTCCAGCCAGCCGTCCGATAATCCGGACAAAAAAGCTTCAAGCGTCGGCGGCGTACGCTCCAGCACTTCGATCGCTTCTTCCGGCTTCATCGTCAAATTCATCGCGCCGCTCCTTTCATCCGGGAACATCAAAATCGCGGGCGTTCGGCGGCAACTGCCGGACGCGCTTCAAATAGGCGGTTACGCGCCGGTCGTCCTCCTCGGGATACTCGAAGCCCAGATCCCCCGCGACGTGGACCGCCGTCCGGCGAAACAGCTCGCCCGCGGCAAAGAGCGCGTTCCAGACGCTCTCGTAGCTGCCGTCCGCATAGGTGGCCATCAGTGTCCGCCAGCTGGGCTCGGGCAAATAGTTTTCCAAATATTTTCCGTTTTTGCCCGCGCTGACGGCGAATCCCGTTCCGATGCCCGCTTGCCATTCCAGCATTTTGATTAGCATCGGCCGGACGTAACGGTTCAAATGCTCCTGCGCGTACAGCATCTCTTTGCGCCATAAGCCTTTGGCCACATAGGTCGACACCCACCAAAACTCGTTGCAGCAATCGGCGAACCATTCGGCGGTCGGACGTTTGACCCAATAGTCTTCGTCGGTCGGAGCCGGAAGCTCGGGAAACCGTCCGTCCTTGTCGAGCAGCACTTTCATCAGCTTGTCTTCCTTGCAGTAGGCTTCGACCTCTTCGACGGGAATGAGCGTCAGGTCGATCCGGTTGCCGTCGGCGAACAGCATCAGGTAAGAAAACCGCGCGCCGAGCTCCGGGGGAAACATGCACATATCCTCGGGCATCTGCAAAATGATCCGCTCCCCGAAAACGTCGATCCAGCCGGGGTTCCGCAAGTAGGATTCCATCTCCGTCACGTGGTAGGAAATATCGTAGTCCTGGAAAAGGTCCCGGGGCGCGTTCGGGTTCGTCCGCGATCCTTCCATCGTCACGGCACGGACGCGCTCGTCGCTTTTGGCATAATCGAGGATCAGGTCCAGCATTTCGTTTTCCGTTCGCATTTTCGATTCAACCTCCGTTTTTATTTTTTCGGGCGTTAGAAGGCGATTCGGAGGTCCACGGATGCGAGCCGCAAAAACGAAGGTTCGGGCCCGGCGTTACAACTTGTTCCACTTTTTCTTCATGCGCGCTCTCCCCTTTCCCTTTCAGAATACAAGACTCCCGTCGGAAGCACAATGCATGCCGGGGAGCGATTGCGGCGCAAGCCGCGCGGCGGCATGTCATGGCCGCCGGACGCGAAGATTGCCTTTTCCCGGAAACGCATGTATAATGACAAAGCAAACAAACGTTCTCATTCATCTTTTAACAACATTGGTTCGTTTTTGGAGGCATTATGAAAGGTTCGACTCATCTCGCCGTCGGCGCCGGCATCGGACTCGCGGCATCGCTCGTCTACCCGTTCCGGCCGGAAGACGCCCTGCTTTACGTCGCCGTATCCGCGTTTTCCGCGCTTGCCGCCGATCTCGACGGCAACAACCTGCTGAGCGCCAAGCTCGGCAAAGCGACCGGCTTTATCCGCGAATGCGCCTTGTGGGGAGGGGCCGCGGCCGTCGGTTACTTTGCCTGGTCTTATTTCGCCTGGGGCGTCCTATATCCGAAGCCCGCGGCCGCCGCGGTCGCCGCGCTGCTCCTGGGCCTGCTGATGAAGCAGGGCTTCATGCGCAATCTGCTCGTCAGCCTGATCGGAGTCGGACTCGTCTATTCGGGATGGAACGATCAGCTATACGGGATGATGGGACTGGGCGTCTTCGTCGCCTGGGCGCCCTGGTTGAATCACCGGGGGCTGACGCACACCGTCTGGGCGGTCGTCGCCTGGGGCTTTATCGGGCGCGCCTTCGAGAACGAGCTGGGCATCCAGGGGCTGACCAACTTCGCGGTCGCGGGCTACGTTTCGCACTTGCTGCTGGATACGATGACGCCGAGCGGCGTCAAGCTGCTGTATCCGCTCACGAAGAAGACGTTCAAGGTTCCGTTTTGACGCCGACAAGCGCAGCTAGCCCTTTCGCTCCGAACAGCCGCCGGATTGCGGGTTTCCGGCGGTTTCGTTATGGCCGCTTTCGGCAGTGCGTTAAATCGTCACGCCTTTTCTGGTAGGATGTAGGAATAGAAGGCAAAGGCCGGTTTAATTACAAAAAATAGGTCTTGCCTTTAAGGAGGTAACATGAAAGATTGCCTATCACCGAAAGAAGAAGCGTCGCTTAAAGTGAAACGGTGGCCGAAAAACACCATAGCGGCGGGGCGTCGTCATACCGTCGGGCTTAAATCGGACGGCACTTTGGTGGCTGCGGGCAATAATGAATTTGGCCAATGCAATGTAAACGACTGGAGCGAAATGGCGGCGGTTGCGGCGGGTTGCGCTCATACGCTCGGCCTTAAATCAGACGGCACGGTAGCGGCTGCGGGCGACAATGAATTTGGCCAATGCGATGTCAGCGGCTGGCGCGGCATCCGGCTGCCCGGCAACTAGTTTTTCGACGCGCCGACCGTCCCGAGCAAAAAACGGCAGACCAAGGCGCAACGCCTCGATCTGCCGTATCTTTTTTTACTGCTCGCTTCGTTGGACGCCAAGTCCGATCGTCACGATCTCGCAACCGCCGACGGCGAGCTGCAGCTTGCCCGGCTTATCCGTCTCGAGCGGTTGGACGCGCTCCTCCAAAATATTGCTCTTGTAAGCTTCCGCAACCGGGATATTCGCGTTCAATTCAAGCGATTCCGCTTCGCCGCTCAGGTTGTACCAGCGCAGCATAACGTCTCCCGTCGCCTCGCTAAGCTTGAGCGAGGAAAACGCCAGCTTGTCGCCCGACCAGCGCAGCGGCTCGTACACAGGCGCGACGGCGCCTTCGTGCAACCCGGTTTGGCGAACCGTCCACGGCACCTGGAACTGGTATGCACGCTCGTATGCGCCGGAGGCGACGCCGTCCCCGTCGTGCGGAATGAGCATAAGCCGTGCCGTATGCTTGCCGAGGCATTGCGCCTCCGGCGTCGGGAACAGGCCCCAGTCGCCCAGCTCGCCGACCGAGCGCAGCAAGGTCACCGCGATCGTGTTGCGGCCGTCGCGCAAAACCTCGTATTCGTTCAGGCCGAGGTTGGCCACCGTAAGGCCGGCGCCGCTCTCCGCGACATCCGCGAACGCCTGCTGGTGCTGGGTATAACTCGGATTTTCCCACTCCGGCGCCGGAACGTTGTCCCGGACCGCCACCTCGAACATCGAGTCCGCGCGATGCAACGCCGCCGCAAGGTCCGTCGGAAACAGCATCCGGACGCGATGGTCCTTTGCGCGATTGTCGAAGGAGGATTCGATTTCCAGCCCCTTCGCCGACCGTTCGAGCGTAAGGACCGTGCGGATCGACAGCCGCACCGTCTCCTTCGAGCGGCCGCTTTTGCGGTGCGGATAGTACACCAGCTCCCGCTGCTCCGCCTCCAGCCGCTCGTCCGCCGAAGCCGGAATGTCCCAGTCGTGGACGATTTCAATGCGCGCGCGATATTCCGTATTTTCGACGACGGAAATGCGGGCCGGCAGCCCCTTCGTCGTTTGCGCCGGCACTCCGTCCGGCTGTTTGAACATGTACTCGTTGCCGATATCGCCGACATCCTCGTAAACGCCGAGATCGCGGAAGACGCGGCCCGTCGTTTTGTCGGTCAGCGCAAACGAGCCGTCGTCCGAAACTTCGGCTTTCAGGAAGCCGTTTTCGAGCACGCGTTCACCGGAAACGAGCGATGCCGGCGCCCCGGTTCCAGCGGCGGCCGATGAAGCGCCGGACGACGGACGCAGCCATGCGTACGTTTTCCAGCCGAGCGCGGGAACGTCGGCCGCCTCGAATGTGAGCGCCACCCGCCGGCAAAAATACGGCTGCCGGAACTTGTCGTCCGGCAAATCGTAGCCGAACTGCAAGCCGAGGTCCCGGACGGTGCAGGCGACCGCCGCGCCGTCCGCGTCCACAAGCGTCCGGCCGGACAGGTCGACCGCCTTCATGCGCTCGGCCGCTTCCTCGAGCGTATAGCCTTCGCGGAAGTACAGCCGCTCCGCGTCGAGCTCGATCGTGACGACGCCCGTGCGCGCCGTTCCCGTCGTATTGAACGCGACGACGGGCCGCGCCTCCGCGCCGAAGCGGGCGAAGCCGGACGTGTCGATCCGGTCCGCGATCGCGGAAGCGCTGGCGTCGGCAATGCTTTCCGCGACGTGGCGGCTTTTGTCGAAGCGGGTCACCATTTCGCGGTGCACCTCGTCGACGCTGCAGCCGCAAATGCTGTCGTGCGGATGGTTCTGCATCAGCGTTTTCCACGCGTACGTGAACAGGTGGTGCGGATAGCTCGCCCCGTGCAGGGACGCGATCGTCGCCAGCGGCTCCGCCACTTTTTCCAGCATCGCCTGGCCCAGCTGATTCATTTGCTTCAGATATACGCGCGCCGACGCGGTATTGACGAGCGTCCCCCAGCCGTCCGTGCGCTGGCTGCGCAGCTCTCCGTGCACCGAAGACAGCTCCCGGTCGATCGCGCCTTCGAGCGCCCGGACATAATCGGGAAAATTCGAATGAACGAATTCCACGTCCGGGTACAGCCGCTTCGCCGTTTCGATCGCCTCCGGCAGATCGAGCTGGATCGGCTGATGATCGCAGCCGTTCATGAACAGCAGCTCGCCGGTGGACGCGTACTTTTCCGCATCCGCCAGCTTGCGCTCCCAGTACGCTTTCGCTTCCGCCTCGTCCGCGGGCACCTCGTTGCCGTTCGAATACCAGTTCGCGAACAAAATGCCGAGCACCTTCGAGCCGTCCGGGCCGACCCACAGCAATTCGGAAAACGAAGACTCGTAGCCGCCGTCGGACACGGTGTTGTTGAAGCCCGTCGGCTTGACGCCGCGCCCGAAAAACACGTTGCCGATTCCCGCCTGCCGCATCAGCTGGGGCGTCTGTCCCGTCAGGCCGAACGTGTCCGGGTAATAGCCGATTTTGGCCGGCTGGCCGTAGCGCCGCGCGTCCTGGTGGCCGATCTGCATATTGCGGACGTTGGCTTCGCCGCTTGTCAGGAACGCATCCTGCAAAATGTACCACGGCCCGATAATGAGCCGCCCTTCGCGGATGTATGCCTCCAGCCGTTCCTTTTGCTCCGGACGAACCTGCAGGTAATCCTCCAAAATAATCGTCTGGCCGTCGAGATAAAAGCTCCGGTACCCCGGGTCCACGTCCAGCTTATCCAGCAGGACGTCGATCAGCTCGACGAGCCGGACGTGATGCTTCTCGTAGGGCAAGTACCACTCCCTGTCCCAGTGGGTGTGGGAGATGATGTGCGCCGTTTTTTTGGGGCTCATCTTGTCGTCTCCTTCCATGCGGTCAAAAATCGAACGTGCGAATTTCCACTTCTTCGGGGCGATAGACGGCGGTCACCCGGCCGGTCCGATCCGTCGCGAACAGCACCGAGCGTTCCTTCTCCAGCTTGAACGCATACGCGGCGCCGGCGTCCCGATCCCCGATTTCGATCTCGGCGTCCCAGGCGGCTTCGGATACGAAAACGAACAGATGGCCCTGCTCGAAACTCAGCTTCCGCCCGTAAACGCCCGGCTCGTCTCCGCCTTTGCGCCATTCGAGCGGCGCGGCGATTCCGGCCGCTTCGGCGGCGTGCCGGTACAGCTCGGCAACCGTTTCGGCCCGGTCGTTCAGCTCGACCGGCAGCGGGCACCAGATGAGCTTCCCGCTTCCGACGGCAACCTCCCGCAATTCGTCCGCGCCCGCGCCGCTTCCGTCCGCCGTCGGCCGCGTTTCCTTGACCAGCTCGGCGATCCGCCGGCGGCCGAACGAACCCGGCAGCCGCTTCCCGCCCAAGACGAGCCGCTCTCCCCGCGTCACGTTGCCGGCCTCGGCCGCGCCGAGCAGGCCGTCCAGCCGCGCGGAATCCCGCCAGTACGCGTCCAGCCCGAGCGGCCCGGTCGCGAGCAGCGTCGCTCCGGTTTCGCCGACGATGCGCAGCAGCTTCGCGAGCGCTTCGTCGTCCATATTATGCGGACTGGGCAAGACGATGAGCTTGGCCGGATTTGCGGCCAGATCGTCCAGATGATATTCGGAAGCGCCGCGGAACGGCAGCCTCAGCTCGTATGCGAGCGAGCGCGTCGCCCGCGTCGTGGCATCGTAAGCAAGCTTGCGGTTGGAAAAGTCGTTCGAATACGGGAAGACGACCGCGATCTCCTCCAGCTTGCGGCCCGCGAACAGCGGGCGGATGCCGCCCATGAACCGGCCGAAATCGTACGAAACGTCCGCCTCCGGCTTTTCCGTTCCGTCCGCGCGCAGCGCGCCGATATGCGACTCGTTCGCATTGTCCATATAAAAATTCGTGTTCCAGATCCATTGAATCGCCCCGGAGCCGCCCGTCGCGAACGCATAGGCGTATTTGCGCTCCAGCAAATTGCGCAGCTCCGCTTCCGTTCGCTTGGCCCGACCGTCCGGCTTTTCCACGTACATGATGCCGGTTTCCTGCACGAGATTCGGCTTGTCCGCCGTCTTCGCGAAAATGCCGTCCCACAGCAGATCGTCGTTCAGCCACCAGGTGTGGACCGTCGTATAGTCGACCGCTTCCCCGTAGAAAAACGGAGACGGACGCTGGGCTCCGAGCGCTTCGTCCTGGCCGACGGTCACCAGGTGGTCGGGGCAGAGCTCCCGAATCGCGCCGCGCAGTTCCGACGCCCACCGGTTGTGCATGTCCATCGAGAACAGGCAGTAATCGAGCCAGCGGGTGCCTTTTTTGCCGGAATGGATGTCCTGCACGCTGAAGTTGATCTCTTCGGCCTCCGGCGGTACGGCCGACGCGAAATCCGGAAGCTGCTCCGGCGTCATGTTCCATTTTTCCTGCAGCGCCGCAATCGAACCGTGCCGCCTCTCAAGCCATTCGCCGAACGCCTTGCGCTCGAACGGATCCCGCGCCGAACGTGGACCGTCGGAGAAAATACGCGGCGGATCGAACATCGACGGCTCGTTGATCAAATCCCAGTCGACGTGCGTCGTGGCCGCGTGGCGCGAGACGATCGAACGGATAAACCGCTTTTGCGCCTCGACGCTGCGCGGGTCTAGATACGGATTCGTTCCTTCCCACGTCTCCGGCGTAAACGAGAAAAACGTAAACGTTACGTGCAGCTCGTGCCTCGCCGCGGTCAGCAGGAACGCATCGATCGCGCGCAGCGCTTCCTCGGAGGCGTGGCCGTCGGCCAGCATGATGTGGCGGTAAGCCGTCCAGATGCCGGTGCGGATCCAGTTGATGCCCGCTTTTTTCATTTGCGCCATGTCCCGGTCCCAGACGTCCGCGTTCGGAAGCTGCAAAAATTTGCGCGCCACGTCGCTCGTCATGTACGTCATGCCCACGACCGGCAGCGGAACCCCGTCCTGGACGAAATAATCGCGCCCGGCCTGGATCGGCTTCCCTTGCGCCAGCAGCGCGGCGTCGTGTCCCCAGAACGCCTGGCGCAGAACGCGGCGTTCGCCGGACGGCGACGTCGCCTCGCACGCGACGCGGTAAAGACCGGCCCCGATCTCGAACGGCAGAGTCAGACGGATGAAGTTCAACTCGCCGGTGACGTCCGCTTCAAGGCTCTGCGTCCATTCCGGTTCGGCGGCTCCTTCGCGCCGCACCGTCAGCTCGAAGCGCCACGTCTCCCGCTCCGCGCGCGGAAGCGGTCCGCCCAGCCGCTGCGTTTGCAGCGTCAGCGCGGCGCGCTCGCCCGCCGAATAGGACGCGTAGTTGGGCTTCAGCCACAGCTCCGTCGCGCCGCGGGCCGCGAACGCCGTCCACCGCTTGAGCGCCTTGACGCTTTCCGCCCCCGCCGGAAGCGGCTGGCCGACGAACAGCCAGCGGCTTCCCTTGAAGGGGCCGCCGACGTTTTCCCAGAGGACGGCCGGAGCCGAACGCTCGCGCCCGTCCGCGGAAATGCCTTTCAGCAGCGGATAAATCCGGGTGTCCATCGGGCCTCCCGAGCCCATCTGGTCGGGGTGGTCGCTGCTTTTTGTCACGTGCGGCACCAGGTTCCACGCTTCCTTGAGCGGCACCAGCCCCTCGTCGCCCCGCAGCAGCGGAATGCACTCGCTCGAGACGCAGGTTGCGACGATTTCCCCGTCAACTCGCAGCGCTTCGTGAATATGCAGCTGCTGATGGTAGCCGGTTTGCTCGGGTTCCGCGATCCACCGTCCCTCTTGCAGACGGACCGGGCGCTTGAACGGCGCGCCCCCTACGCTGACGAGGCCGCCGCCGCGCCGAGCAAAGCCCAGAATCGATGGCCAGGCGTCCTTCGGAAAAAACGGAGCGTGCAGGTTGACGAAAACGCCGCCCTCCCCGAGAGCGTCAAGCGCCTGCGCCAGTTCGCCCGCGGCGACGACGCTGCCGAATTCGCCGAGCTGCACGGCTTCGGCCTCCGTCCAGGCGCCGCTTGACGGAAAGCCGGGATCGAACAAAATAACGACGCGGGCCGGCAAACTCGATACGACGGATTCAAGGCTCATAGCAAACCGTCCTTCATCGCTTTATACACGAGCTGCGAGAACAGGCTGTTGGACCAGGCGAACCACGAGCGGGTAAACACGTTCGGATCGTCGGCGTGGAACCCTTCGTGCATGAAGCCGGTATCCGCGTCGGTCGCCTCCAGCATCGCGATCATCTCCAGCTTTTCCTCGGCTGTCGTCGCCGTCAGCCCCTGCATCGACAGCGCCATATGCCAAATGTAGTCCGGCGGCGTATGGGGGCTTCCGATGCCTTTTGCGGCCGCGCCTTCGTAATAGAACGGATTTTCCTTGCTCAGGGCGAAGCGGCGCGTATTTTGATAGATCGGATCGTCCGCGGACACGTATCCGAGGTACGGAATGGACATCAGCCCCGGCGTGCCGGCGTCGTCCATCAGGCAGTAATTGCCGTAGCCGTCGGTTTCGTACGCGTAGATCGGGCCGAATTCGGGATGCCGGTAAATGCCGTACAGCCGGATCCCGTGGTCGATGTCCTGCTCCAGCTCCTTCAGCTCGCGAAGGAATTCAAGATCGCGGAACACCCACTCGGCAAACTCCTGCATATGGCGCAAGGCGACGACCGCGAACATGTTGCCCGGAATGTTGTAGTGGAAATCGCACGCGTCGTCGCTCGAACGGAAGCCCGACCACACCATTCCCGTATAGTTGACCGGCATGCCGAGCCCGTTGTTGCGCAGCGAGTCGGTCGGAATGCCGTTGTTGCGGGTAAAACGGTACGGCGACAGCTCGAAGTGCCGCTGCTCGGTTTTAAACAGCTCGTAAATCGTGCGCATCGCGGCTTTGAAGCCGGCGTCGAAAATGTCCGTGCGCTCCGTTTCCTTCCAATATAAGTAGGCAAGCCGCATCGAGAAGCAGAGCGAGTCGATTTCGAACTTGCGCTCCCACACCCACGGCGACATTTCGGTTTCGTCCGTCGTATTCCAGTGCCAGTCGTTGGCCGATTCGTTGAACGCATTCGCGTACGGATCGATTTGAATGTAGGCGACATGCCGCTTGATCAGGCCGGCGATAATGCGCTGCAAATCCGGATCGTTCTTGGCCAAAGGCACGTAATGAACGACCTGCTCGACCGAATCGCGCAGCCACGAGGCCGGAATATCGCCGGTGATGACGAACGTCGTGCCGTCGTCCAGCAGCTTCGTCGTCGTTTCCAGCGTGTTCGGGAAGCAGTTTTTGAACAGCTTCAGCAGTTTGGGCCGATGCGCCAGTTTTTCTTCGGCTTCGGCGAGCACCGCCTGTACCGCTTGCGGCAGCTCGAGCTTGGGGATCGGAATTTTCGGGAGTCTGAATTGTTCCATGTTCGGGTAGGCTCCTTTATCGTTTCGTTCTGTTCCGCGCCGGGACAAGCGGCCGCCCCTCCTCGGCCTTTCGGGCGAAGGGAGAGCGACCTTTGCTTGCGGCGCCATGCGAATGTTGATTTCAAGCTTTCAAGCGAACGGCATCGTTCGCATGTCCTGTGTCATTGCGACTGCCTCGGACCTGACAATCGGCAGGTCCTCTCGGCCGATATTTGCCGGTGGGCCGCGTCGCCGGGCCGATTAACGGCACGTTGACGCCGTTATTCGCCTGCAGGCCGCGTCCCCGGGCCGATTAACGTCGCCTTGCGGCCGTTAATTCAAAGCGATTCGGCAGCGGAGCGCCGGAACCGCGGATGCGGCGGTTGGCCCCTGCCCCGGCGGGAGCGCGAGCCGGGAAGGTTACACTCCCGCAGCCAGCTTCACCGTCTTGATCTCGAACGGACGGAAAGCGAGCTCGATGGCTCCGTCCGTCAACGCCAGCTCCTTCAGCTCGTCCTCGAGCGCGTTGGACACGAACGCTTTGCGGACCGGCTGCGGCCAACCGATCGTTACCCGTTCGCGGCCTCCGGCGGATTCGTACAGTCGGAGGATAATGCCGCCGCCGTCTTCCGACGGTTTGACCGTGTCGAGCACGACATGGTTTGCCTGGAAGCGAATGAACGAGGCCGCGCCCGGCAGCGCGAACGATCCGGGCACCGGCCCGCCCTCGACGCATGCGGCCGCCGCGTTCAGCTCCGCCGCCTTGCGAACCGTGTGCGCCCCGCGCCAGTCGCCTTCGTGCGGGTAGAGCGAATACGTGAACTCGTGCTTGCCGAGATCCGCGGTGTCGTCCGGCCATTTCGGCGCGCGCAGCAGCGACAGACGGATCGTCGAGCCTTGAATGTCGTAGCCGTATTTGCAATCGTTCAGCAGGCTGACGCCATAACCCGCTTCGGAGACGTCGGCGAACCGGTGGCCGCACACCTCGAACTGCGCCTGCTCCCAGCTCGTATTGCGATGGGTCGGCCGCTCCAGCGCCCCGAACGGAATTTCGTACGTCGCCTTGTCGGTCACGACATCGATCGGAAAGCCGACCTTAAGCAGCTTGTGCGCCTCGTTCCAGTCGACTTCCGTCCGGAAGTCGATCCGCTTGTCTCCATGGTACAAAATCAGGTCCTGCCGGATTTCGGATCGGTGCAGCTTCCAGCGGAAGCGAAGCACGTCCTTGACTTTCCCCCGGAGCATGACGCGCTTTTCCAGCAGCACCGCGTCTCCCGCCGGCTGAAGTTCGTATCGGTCATCGATGTCCCAGGCATCCCAAAGCGTCGGACGGTCGTGATAGAAATGGAACCGGTTGGCCGCTTCGCCCGGCTTGACGATCTCGCGGCCGGCTTCCTTGTCGTAAAGGCTCGCGATTTCCCCGCGTTCGTTAAAGACGAGCTTGTAGCGCCCCGTCTCCCAAGCGTCTCCCAGTTCTTCCGGACCTTCCGGACCTTCCGGACCTTCCAGCCCTTGCAACCTTTCCGGTTCTTTCCACTCTTTGATTTCGTCCGGCACTACAGCCACGCCCAGCCCGGACGGCTCGGACGGCGCACCCGCCAGGCCGCCGACCGAAGCGTTTGCTTCCCGCTCGGCCGAATCCGCGGCGGAGCTTGCCGGGCGCAGCCAGATCGTCTTGCAGCCGAACGCCGGAACGGCGGGAACTCGGATCGAAACGCGGCACTCGCGGCCTTCGGAATCCGCCGAGCCCGAAACGCCGCCGTCGATGCCGCCGGAGTCCGCCCCGTTCGGCCCGGACGTTGCCATAACGTCCGCGGCAAGCATGCGGCCATCCGCGTCGTATGCCGCGATCCCGGCTCGTTCGCCGCGCCGAATGCCTGCCGTTGCCGCTGGCAGCTCGACGACGATGTCGCGTTCCCAGCCGAGGCTGTTGAACACGACGAACGACCTGCCGCCATCCCCGCGAATGACCGGCTGCTCCGGCGACGCCGCATCCGTCCGTCCGGCCAGCGCGGCCAGAACGGTGTCGCACGCCGCGCGGCCCTTTTCGAATACGTCCTTGTATTCCTTTTCCGAAGTCTCGTACGTCTCCGTAATCGCCGAACCCGGAATAATATCGTGGAACTGGTTTTGCAAAATCAGCTTCCAGCCGTCATGCAGCAGCCCGCGCAGCTCCAGATCCCGCTCGGCCGAAAGCCGCGGCAGCGCCAGCGACTGCCACAGCTCCGCCTCGCGGTACAGCGACTCCGCCTTGCGGTTGCTTCGCTTGTTCCGCGCATGCGTCGTATAGGTCCCGCGATGCAGCTCCAGATACAGGTCGCCGCGCCATTCGGGCAGCTTCGGCGCGCGTTCCGCGATTCCCGCGAAAAACGCCGCCGCCGTTCCGTAACGGCTTTCCGGCTGGCCGACCATCAGCTCCGCGCGGTCGATGAATTCCAGCATTTCGCGCGTCACCCCGCCGCCGCCGTCGCCGTGGCCGTACAGCAGCATCTGCTCGGGGTGAGCCGCTTTTTGCCGGTACGACTGCCAATGCTCGTGGATATCCTTCGGCAGCGTATGCTCGTTGACGCCGTGGTTCAAATAGGACAAAATCGGCGTGCCGTCGATGCCGACCCAATGGAACAAATCGTGCGGAAACACGTTCGTGTCGTTCCAGCCGAGCTTCGTCGTCATAAAGTATTCGATCCCGCCGTGCTTCAAAATTTGCGGCAGCGAAGCGCAGTACCCGAACGTATCCGGCAGCCATTCGATTCGCGACGTTACGCCGAATTCATTCCGGTAAAACGCTTGCCCGTACAGCATTTGCCGGACGAGCGACTCGCCGCTCGGAATGTTTAAATCCGGCTCCACCCACATGCCCCCGACGAGCTCCCAGCGGCCTTCGGCAACCCGTTCTTTCACCCGTTCGAACAGTTCGGGATCGTGCCGCTTCAAAAACTCGAACAGCAGCGGTTGGCTTTGCGCGTATTTGAATTCCGGATACTCCCGCATGAGCGCGTCGACCGTCGAGAACGTCCGGCTCGTCTTGCGGACCGTTTCCCGCATCGGCCACAGCCAGGCGATGTCGATGTGGGATTGTCCGATCATTCGCATCGTGCCTTCGGCGTTGCCGCCAGTCTGCCGAACCCGATCCTTCAGTTCCGTTTCGATCCGGGAGACGGCCGACCCTTCCGCGATCGCATCCGCCTCCAAGCCGACGTAAGCATCCATCGCCGCTAGCAGCGCTTCGAGCAGCCGAACCCGCCGAAAATCCGTCTCCGGCAGCAGCACGGCCGAATCGCGCGCGACGATCGCCGCGTACATGAGGCTTTGCACCGCCCGGTTCGGGCGAACGAGCTCGCTGCGGATCGACGCGATCGGCGGCTGAATGACCGCCTGGGAATTAAGCGGATCGACCGGCTCCGGCACCGGATCGAACAATTCGATTTCCAGCTCCGGATGCGTGCCGATCCGTTCCAGATCCAGCGTCACGTATGCGTGATTGCGATCGAGTCCCTGATAGGACTTCCCGTTCGCCCGCAGCAGCCCTTCGCCGCCGGATTCGAACAAGAGGCCGACCCGGCCGTCTTCCGCGTACCCGGACAAATCCGGAGTCGCGCGAAAATAATAGGTCGTTCCCTGCACGCTCGGAAAATGGTCAAGCCCCTGTCCTTCCGGATAGGGGGCGGTATTTTCGTATTGTCCGGGGAGGACGTAGGTCGTGCGCACGATTTCCCACGACCGGAACGCCTCCCTAGTCAGCCATTGCGCCTCGGACATTTCGCGTATCCATCGTTTGAGGCGTTCCAGTTGCAGCTCCAACCGTTCCATCGTCACGCGTCCTTTCGCACCGTCAATTCCGCGCTGATCGTTTCCTTGACGTTTTTCCCCGCATGGATGCGGAATAGCCCCGGCTCGACGACCGGACGATAGTCGAGGCCGATAAATTCAAGCTGTGCCGGTCCTACCGTAAACGTTACCGTTTTCGTTTCGCCCGGCTTCAGCGCGATTTTGGCAAAGCCTTTCAATTCTTTCTCGGGCCGCGTCACGGAGCTCGCCGCATCGGAGACGTACAGCTGCACGACTTCCATGCCTTCGCGTCGGCCCGTATTCGTAACATCGACCGTCACCGTCGCGGACCCGTCCGGCGTTATGACGCTCGGCTCGACCGTCAGGCGCGAATAATCGAACTCCGTGTAGCTAAGGCCGAAGCCGAACGGGTACCGCGGCTGCGAGTCGTCCTCCAGGTAACGCTTGCCCCGCGAGCGTTTGCCGTTGTAGTACACCGGAAGCTGGCCGACCGATTTCGGAATCGAAACGGTCAAGCGGCCGGACGGATTGACGTCGCCGAACAAAATGTCGGCCACCGCCCGGCCGCCCTCCTGCCCCGGATACCAGGCTTCGAGAATCGCATCCGCGTGCTCGTCCACCCACGGCTCGGCGATCGGCCGGCCGTTGATATAGACGACGACGAGCGGCTTGCCGAGCGCTTTAAGCTCCTGCATCAGCTCCAGCTGAACGCCGGACAGCCCCAGCGTCATCCGATCGATGCCTTCCCCGCAATCCATGTCGTTCCACGGGTTGTCGCTCACCTTGGACGCTCCGGTCTTCAGGTCGATCGTTCCTTCGCCGAAGTCGCGGGCGCTCGAACCCCCGGCGACCATGACGACGACGTCCGCCGCCTTGGCCGCGGCCAGCGCGGACGGGAACCCTTCGCGGTCGTCGCCCTTGATCCGGCAGCCCGGCGCGTACAGCACGCGCTCCGGCTCGCCGGCGAACCGCTCGCGGATGCCCGCCAGCACGGTGGACACTTGTCCTTGCGGCTGGGGCGACGTGTAATCGCCGAGCTGGTTGTAGCCCTGATCGGCGTTCGGGCCGATGACGGCGATTTTCCCGAGCTTCGGCGACAGCGGGAGCGTCGCGCTTTCGTTTTTCAGCAAAATGACGCCTTCGGCCGCCATTTGCCGCGCGAGCCCGGCATGCTCCTCGCACCCGATGACCTCGGCCGCCCGGGCCGCGTCCGCGTAAGGACGCTCGAACAGGCCGAGCCGGAATTTCAGCCTCAGCACGCGGCGAACGGCCTCGTCGAGCTTGCTTTCGGACAGCTTGCCCTGCCGCACCGCATCGGCCAGATGATTGCCGAACATGACGCCGGACATTTCCATGTCGATGCCCGCTTCCAGGGCGGCAACCGCCGCGCTCAGGCCGTCTTCGGCCGTGTCGTGTCCGCCCGCCAGCATGTCGATCGCGCCGCAATCGGTGATGACCATGCCGTCGAAGCCCCATTGTCCCCGCAGCACGTCGTCCAGCAGTTCCCGATTTACCGTGCACGGCACGCCGTCGATTTCGTTATAGGCCGGCATGACCGACTGCGCGCCCGCCTCGACCGCTTTGCGGAACGGGTACAAATCGACTTCCAGCAGCTCCCGCCAGCCCATATGAACGGGACCGGCGTTCCGTCCGCCTTCCGAGCTTCCGTAACCGACGAAATGCTTCAGCGTCACCGCCACGCTGTCGTCCCTGTCCAGCCCTTCGCCGTGCATGCCTTCGACCGCGGCGACCGCAAGCTCCCCGATCAAAAACGGATCCTCGCCGAAGCATTCCTCCGTCCGGCCCCAGCGGGGGTCGCGGACGACGTCGAGCACCGGCGAATACGTGACGGCTCCGCCTTGCGCCCGCGTCTCCAGGGCGACGGCGCGGCACATGCGGCGGTACAGCTCCACGTTCCAGGCGCTGCCGATCAGCAGCGGCACCGGGAACACGGTCGCGCCGATCGCCATATGGCCGTGCGAGCACTCTTCCCCGATCAACAGCGGGATGCCGAGCCGCGAATGCTCGATCGCATAGCGCTGAATGGCGTTGACGGCCTCTGCGCCCTGCGCGGGGGAAAGTCCCGTTTCCAGCGTGACGCCGGTCCACGGATCCGCACGCAGCATGCCGTACAAAGAGCCGACGCCGCCCTGGCGGATTTGCTCTTTGAACGTTTCGGTCAATTCGATTTTCCCGTCTTTGGACGTATACGTCTGCCAGCCGAACGGCTGGACGAGCTGGCCGACCTTTTCTTCCAAGGTCATCAGCCCGAGCAGGCTTTCGACCCGCTCTTCGACGGGCCTCGCCGGATCTTTGTAAGCCACTGACATTCACCCTACCCTCTATATAGATGAAGGAAAAATTTCCGATGCCCGTCCCGCTTCCAGGCCCGCTTCGTTACTCTTTCACGGAGCCGACCGTCAAGCCTTGGACGAAATAGCGTTGGAAAAACGGATAAGCGAAAATGATCGGAACCGTGGCCAGCACGACCATCGCCATGCGGGCCGTATCCTGCGGCATGTTCTGCATCACTTCGAGGCTGATCGAGCTGTTGGCCGAATTTTGCTGAATGAACGACATGCTCGATTCGATCCGCATCAGCATTGACTGCAACGGCACCTTGTTCGGATCGTCGATATAGAGCAGCGCGTTGAACCAGTCGTTCCAGTAGCCCAGCGTGCTGAACAGGCCGATCGTGGCGAGACCCGGAAGCGACAACGGCAAGACGAGGCGGTAAAAAATTTTGAACTCCCCGGCGCCGTCGATTTTTCCGGATTCGACGATCGCGTCGGGGACGCTTGTCATGTAGAACGTTCGCAAAATCATAATATAAAAAGCGTTCATCGCCAGCGGCCAAATCAGCGCCCACAAGCTGTCCTTGAGGCCGAGAACTTGCGTCACGATGATATAGGTTGGAATCATCCCCCCGCTGAACAGCATCGTAAATACCGCGAACAGGGAGAAAAACCGCCGATAGGCGAAGCTTTTACGCGAGATGGCATACGAATAAAGGGCGATCATAAGCAGGCTGAGCAGCGTTCCGACGACGGTGACCAGGATGGTCACGCCGTACGACTTGAGCAGCATGTCCCCCGTTTCGAACACGTACTTGTACGCTCCGAGGCTCCATTTTTCCGGAAACAACCGATAGCCGTTCGTGGCCAGCGTTTTTTCGTCGGTAAAGGAAATGATGACGACAAACAAAAATGGAAATACGCACAAAATGGCAAATATGGCGGCGACGGTATTGAGAACCGCGTTCCAGCCCGGGGTCAATTGATGGAAATCCCGTTTTTTCTTCGCTTTTGCGGCCATGAGCGATCACTCCTTTCGAAAGCGGATTAGAACAGCGCGCTGTCTTTATCGATTTTGCGCACGATGAAGTTGGACACCATTACGAGCACAAAGCCGACGACCGACTGATACAGACCCGCAGCCGTGCTCATGCCGATTTCGCCCGTCGTCTTCAAACCGCGATATACATAGGTGTCGATAACGTTGGTCACGGAGTACAGCGTTCCGGAATCCCGCGGCACGCTGTAGAACAAGCCGAAGTCCGCGTAAAAGATTTTCCCGACCGCAAGCAGCGTCATGATGATGATGATCGGCTTCAGCAGCGGAAGCGTAATGTTGCGGACCTGCTGCCACTTGTTCGCCCCGTCGATCATCGCCGCTTCGTACAGCGATCGGTCGATCCCCATGATGGAGGCCAGGTAGACGACGCTGTTGTAGCCGACGGACTTCCACAAACTGACGAAAACGAGAATGTACGGCCAATATTTCGGCTCGTTGTACCATCCGATCGTCTCGACCCCGAAATAGCCCAGAATATGGTTAAGCAGCCCGCGGTCCATGCTGAGGAAGCTGAACGCGAAATAACCGACGATAACCCACGACAGGAAGTAGGGCAAAAACATCCCCGTCTGATACAATTTGGCCATTTTTTTGTTTACGATTTCGGACAAAATGATGGCCATCGCCACCGAAAATACGAGCCCCAAAAAGATAAACGCGATATTGTAAAGCAGCGTATTGCGCGTTATCGTAAACGCCGCGTCCGTGCTGAACAGAAACCGGAAATTGTCCCAGCCGACGTTTTCGCTGTTGAACAGACTGTGCCAGAAGCCTTCCCTGCTGAAGCGGTATTCCTTGAATGCGGCCACGGTGCCGATCAGCGGCATGTAGGAAAAAAACAAAAACCACGCGGCGCCGGGCAGAACCATCAGCAGCATCACCCGATTGCGGAAAAGCGTTCGAAAAAACGAGCCGCCCATAACGTCAACGCTCCTCTCCTCGTATCATGTTAAAAAAGACCGGGCGAGCCTTCACCCGCCCGATCTTTTCGCTAGACGACTGCGTTCGATTACTTGTTTTCGGCTACCCATGCGTCAAGCTGCGCTTGCGCTTCCGCAAGGACTTTGTCCATGCCGGCTTCTTTGAATTTCTCGATCGCGATCGGCAAGTATTCGTTCGGATCGACCGTGCCGGTCATGAGCGATGCCCAGTATTGTTCCTTGACGTTTTGAATGGACGCCATTTCGGTCGCCACTTTCGTGCTGTCGAAGTTGAAGCCGAGAATCGGGGACGCCACGCCTTCGGCGTTGAACTTCTTGAATTCGTCCCACTTGTTGTCCGGATCGTTTTCGTTCAGGTACAGAAGCATGTTGTTGCCGAGCGAGTAGGACGGCATGTCGTAGTTTTTCGCGGCGTCCAGATTTTTCATCCGGTTTTCGCCGACTTTTTCGTAGTGCGTGCCTTCGATGCCGGAATCGACCATGTTGCGCAGGACCGGATCCGTATTGAGCAGGTTCAGGAACTCCATCGCTTTTTCCGGATGTTCGGAGTTGGCGGAAATCGCCATGATCGAGCCTTGAACGGACGTGTTCGTAATGATCGCGTCGCTGGCCGGCGTCGAAACGACCGGGTAGCCGTACGTTGCGGACCACTGGTTGTCGGCGAGCGGCTGCGTTTGCGCGCGGTCGACGAGCCAGTTGCCGGACAGCGTCAGATCTTGCGTCGAACCGACGGTTGCGGCTTCGGGCGAAATGTAGCCCGCTTGGTAGTATTTGCGCATCGTGGCCAGCGCTTGTTTCATTTCTTCCGTTTCGAGGATATTGACGACTTTGTAGTCGGTCGTATCCAGCTTGACGGCCATCGGAAGGTTCGTTACGAGATAGTCGTACGGAACGTAAGGAACGTGGTTTTTGTCCATGCCGAACGGCGTGACGTTCGGTTCGTTTTCCTTGATCGTCTTGAGCAGCGGCTCGAGGCTTTCAAGCGAGCGGACGTTCGAGATATCCAGGTTGTACTTGTCCAGAAGCGTTTTGTTGAAACGCCATACTTCCTGCTGCGGAAGCTCCTTGTTGGCCGGAATGCCGTAGTTGTGGCCGTCGACCTTCGAGCCTTCGAGGAAGCCCGGATCGATCGTGTCGACGATGCCTTGGCCGTATTGCGTAAGTAGATCGTCGATTTGGAGGAACGCGCCCTTGCGGACGTTCTGCACGTAATCGAAGCCGCCGGCGGCGGTGAAGATGATGTCCATCGGTTCGCCGGAAGCGACGTTGACTTGCATTTTTTGCGTGTAGTCGCCCCAATCGATTTGTTTCATCGTAATCGTCGCGTTGATTTTTTCCTTCGTGTACTCGCTTACTTTTTCCATGACGGCATCCACGTCTTTTTGCGGCGTTCCGATCGTGTACCAGATCAATTCGACGGTTTCTTCGGAACCGCCGGCGGAACCCGACGCGCTGCCTGCGCTCTCGCCGTTGTCGTTGCCGCCGCAGGCGCTAAGCACAAGCGAAAGCGACATCAGCGAGGCGAGCAAAAGCCCGAACCTTTTTTTCGTTTTGCTCATCTTTTTCCGTCTCCCCCTCAGGTGAAGTAATTTAATGACAATTTAACTGTAATTCATGAAAGCATTTTCAAATAGAAGACAAACTTAAGATATGCTGTTTAAACTAAAGAAAAAGACTGCAGCGAGTGCAGTCGAATTAATCTTCCGTTAACGTTGCCTTAAAGCAAAGCCTTGAATTCCGTCGGAGAGATGCCCACATATTTTTTAAACTGCTTGTAAAAATAGCCGGTTTCCCAGTATCCCACCATCCGGGCGATTTCATGCACTTTATGATGGGTCGTTTTGAGCAGCTCCTTCGCTTTTTCGATGCGGTATTTGTTGATGTATTCCGTAAACGACTCGCTCGTCTCCTTGCTGAACAGCTGCCCCAAATAGACGGGGTGGATATGAAACTGCGCGCCGAGCGTCTTCAGCGACAGCTCGTCGGCGTAGCGCTCGTGAATCGCGTTCAGCACCTGGAGCACGACCGGGCTGCGGACGTCGCGAACGAGCGAATCGACGCAGCGCCGCGCGACCTGGATGACCGCTTCCGCCAGCCCGGCGATTTCGGCCGCGTCCCCTACGCTTTCGAATGCGGTGGCGAACAGCTCCGGCTCCTCCGTCCGTTTGATGCTTTGCAGCTCCATTTTGAAACGGACGATCAGTTCGACGGCAAGCTCCTTCAAATACGACGGCGTCACGCCCTCGCTTTCCCGGAGCCGGTTGAAGTCCTCGTTGATTTTCTCCGCCAGCCCTTCCCCGTCCTTCGCGACGAGCAGCTTGGCGTAATTCGGCCAGTCGATCGGGAACTCCCCGGCCGCGGTCTGCCGGAACGCGCGCGGATCCCCGTAATCGATCCAGTCCCAATCCGGATAGACGAGGAAAAATTCCTGGGCTTTTTTCGCTTCGGCATAGCTTTCCGAGGCGGCGGCCGAAGGGTGGATTTTTCCCGAAGACAGCCGAAAATCCGGCAGCTCGCCCGGCTGATCGGACCGGAGCCCGGACAGCGCCCGAAGGAGCGGCTGCTTGTCGGCATTCCCGTCGCCGTACCCCGCGAGCAGAACGATGTCCCCGTCCATATCGCGGAATACGATCCCCGTCTCCTCGCCGGACGCCGCGTTTTTTACCCGGCCGAACAATCGCTCGGCTTCCTCCGGACGATCCGAACCGGCGCGCAGAACGACAGCAGCCGCATAGGGCGACCGAAGATGAATGCCGAGCATTTCCGCGCGCTCCCTGAATTCCGCCTCCGCCATCGTGCCGGTCAGCCAGCGGTAAAGCGTGTTGTCTTTAATCAACTGAATGCCGTAATCGTGAAAAAGCGTCTCCGTCCTCAGGCTGTTCAGCTTCAGCACCGTATTGCTCAGCGTTTCCTTCAGTTCGCCGACGTTGATCGGCTTCAGCAAATAATTTTCGATGCCGAGCTTCATCCCTTCGCGCAAAAAATCGAAATCGCTGTACGCGCTCAAAACGATCACCTTCAGCCCGGGGAGGCGCCGCCTGGCGGCGGCGATCAGCTCCAGCCCGTTCATGACCGGCATCGAAATGTCGGTAATAAGGATGTCGGCCGGCGTTCGCTCCAGCGCGTCAAGCGCGAGGCGCCCGTTCTCCGCGTGGCCGACGATTTCGAGCCCGAGCGCGGCCCAGTCGATCATGTCGTACAAGCCTTCGATTATAAACGGCTCGTCGTCCGCCAAAAATACGTTAAGCATCGTGAATGACCCCCTCTTCCGCTTGCGGGAGACGGACGGTTACCGTCGTCCCCTCGCCCGGCTCGCTTTCGATGTCCACGCCGTACGGCTGGCCGTGCACGAGATTCAGACGCGCGTGCACGCTGCGCAGGCCGAACGACCCTTCCGTTTCCTCGGCAACGGATAGCCGATCCCGGATTTCGGCCAGCTTGTCCGGTTCGATCCCTTTGCCGTTGTCTTCGACGGTAACGCGAATGTCGCCGCCTTCCGGCCGGACGCGGATCGCGAGAAAGTTGTCCTCTCTTGCGGGATCGATCCCGTGGACGATATAGTTTTCCACGATCGGCTGCAGCGCGAGCCGCATGACCGGAACGCCCGAAAGCTCGGGCGGGCAATCGATCTCGTAGGCGAATTTGTTTTTGTAGCGGATGCGAAACAGCTCCAGATAGAGCCGGCACGCCTCCAGCTCGCTTTGCATCGTGCTTTGCCGCTTCGGGTTGACCAGATTTTTGAACAGGACGGACAGGCTGTAGATCATTTCCGCCGCGTCGCTGTCGCCTTGGGAAAACGCGCGCATGCGGATGACTTCCAGCGTATTGTACAAAAAGTGCGGATTCACCCTTGCCTGCAGCGCCGCAAGCTCCGCGTGCTTTTGATTGATTTCGGCCTTGTACACTTTGTCGATGTACTGGTTCAGCTCGTCGAGCATCGCGTTGAAGCTTTTGGAAATTTGGCCGAGCTCGTCTTCCCGGGTTTCGTCGATGCGGGCGTTCAGGTCGCCGTTTTTGACCTTGCGCGTAAACCGGATAATTTCGTTCGTTCGCTTGGCGAAGTTCATGATGAACAGCGACGGAATGAGCGTCGCCACCGCGATGCAAATGAAGCTGATCAAAAGGATCGTGTTGCGCGTTCCGACGTAGGAAACCGCCATCTCCTCGCGGGTCGCTTCCCCGACGATCGCGTATCCGCCCTCGCCGGAGGACAATTTGTTCGTGTACACGTCGCCTTCGATATGTTGTCCGTCCAGCACGGCCGTCGATTCGCCGGATTCGGGCTCGAGCTTCAAGCCGTACCTGGCTCCCGCCGAATCGTAAAACACACGCCCGTTCGCATCCCGAACGTGAATCGTGCCTTTCATTTCGGGATAGCCGGCAAGCGCGCTTGCGATTTGCTCCGAGTCGAAATAAACGAGCAGCTGGCCGATATTTTTCAGCGTTTGCTTGTCGTTGATCGGAACCCGCACCGCGAACATCCGGGGATCGTCGCGGCCGATCGCTTTGCTTACCCAGTAATTCGGCGCCGTGACGTTTCGCGATTCCGCCGCCATCACGTCGGGGATGTACGATCGCGCCATGTTCGTGACGACGAGCTTGAACCGTCTGTTATCGTCAAGAGAATACAGCACCTGCCGATCCGAGCTGTACAGCACGATGTTGCGGATGGAGCTGTCCGAATCGATCCGCCCGAGAAAATAGTCGAGGGCGCTCCCCAATTCGCTCGTCTCTTCCGCCGTAAATTGATCCAGCTGGAATTTCACGTACTCTTCGTAGGAATTCAACAAAAAAATGCTCAACTCCGCCGACAGGCTGTCGCTGCGGTAGATGTCGTTCATCATCGCCTGGACGGATTCGACCTTCCCTCCGATGTAGCGGTTTACGCTGTCCATCGCCCGGGTCTGATTGTCCAGTTCCCTCCGGACGGCCGTCTGGGCCGCGTTCCGGTACATCAAATAGGAAAAGGTGATGATCGTCACGATCGTGATGACCGAAAAGAGCAGGATGATTTTGAGAAAGAGGTTGTTTTTGAAGTACTTGCGGTAAACGGCGCCGATGTCCATGATGCGGGCTCCTTCTGTCGAATGAGGCTATTATAACATATCGGCGGGTTTGCGTTAGCAGCGGGGGGCGTTGCGCGGGATCGATAGATTCCGCGGATATCGGTTGCGGCCGGCAATCGCATTGCAAGCCCGGATCGGCACCGCATTCCCGATCTGCCGGCTTCATGGATGCGTTGCAGTCGGGAGGCCATGTTCGTTTACATAAAAAAAACCGCCAAGTCCGGCGGTTGCGAGCGTACTTTTGGATGATTTTTCGTACAAAATCCCTCTTCCTGCCGCTTTCGCGACGACATTTGTACGTTTTTTCATACAAAATCGCCGCGTTTGTGGATTAATCGAACGTTTTTGGATGATTTTTCGTACAAAATCCCTCTACCGGCCGCTTTCGCGATGACTTTTATACGTTTTTTCATACAAAATCGCCGCGTTTGTAGATTAATCGAACGTTTTTGGATGATTTTTCGTACAAAATCCCTCTACCGGCCGCTTTCGCGACGACATTTGTACGTTTTTTCATACAAAATCGCCGCGTTTGTGGATTAATCGAACGATTTTGGATGATTTTTCGTCCGCTCCGCTCCGCTTTCGTGCTTAAAAACGGCTGATTTGCAAGCGGGCATTGCAGCCGGAAGGCCACCTATGTTTTTCGTACGCGGCCTCCCGAGATCGCTCACTTCAAAAACAGCTCGATCACCGGCACGCAAGGCTCCGGCTTCTTCACCGGGAGCTGAAGCGTGAGCGTATCCGCCGGACGGCCTTCGTCGAACGCCCCCGCTTCCATCGTCATCTGCTGTTCGCCCTGCACCATTCGCACTTCCGAAGCGTCGTTCAGCAGCTGCGCGTACTCGACCTTGCCCGAAAAGCCGGACAGGTGTACATGCTTGAACGGCCAGCTAAACAGGTGCAAATAGAGCCGATTCGTGTCCGGATTGTACGTAAACCGGCAATCGTCCGGACATTGCCACTCCTCCGGAGCGGCGGTGCAGCCGTAGATCGAACGGCCGTGCGCGCGCATCCAGGCGCCGATGCCCCGCAGCCGTTCGACTGCCCGCCTATCGAACTCGCCGCGCCCCGTCGGACCGACGTTGAGCAGCAGGTTCCCGCCCTTGGCAACGGTATCGATCAGCATTTTCACGAGCATGTCAACGCTTTTCCACGATTCCTCGTCGCGGTAATAGCCCCACGAGCCGCTGAACGTATGGCAAGCTTCCCATACGACGCGGCGACCGTTCACCTGAATCCATTCCCGCGGCTGATACTGCTCCGGCGTCGTAATGTCTCCCGGAATTTGCAGCCGGTCGTTGAGCAGAATATCGGGACGGAGCGACCGGATCAGCTCGACGAGCCGCTCGCTCTGCCATTCGTCTTTCCCCTTCCCGGCAAAACCTTCCTCGGCCGGAATGGAAAAATCGAAGAACATCAGGTCGATCGGCCCGTACCCGGTCAGCAGCTCCCGCGTTTGGCCGAACATGTACTCGACGTATTTGGAGAAATCCCGCTTTTGGCTTGCCGCCGCGAACGCCGGATCGTACCGGAGCGGATGCTTCACGTCGACGGTGTAATGCGGATGATGCCAATCCAGCAGCGAATAATAAAGGCCCGTCCGAATGCCGCGCTCGCGGAAGGCATCCAGCATCGGCCGCAGCACGTCCCGGCCGGCGGGCGTGTTCGTCGCCTTATAGTCGGTGAGCTGCGAATCCCACAGGCAAAAACCTTCGTGATGCTTCGCGGTGACGACCATATATTTCATGCCCGCATCCGCGGCGAGCTGCGCCCATAAATCCGGATCGTACAAATCGGGATCGAAGTAGCGCATATACTTGTCGTACTTCTCGTCGCTCAAAAATTCGCGGGACCGCATCCACTCGTGCCGGGCGCCGAGCGAGTAAAGCCCCCAATGAATAAACATGCCGAAGCGGCTTTGCGTATACCAGTCCGTACGATTCGTTCCCATAAGCAGATTGCCTCCTAGTTTCGATTCCGTCCAAGAATAAGAGCTCCGGCATCCGTTAGCGCGCCTCCGACCCGTCCCATTTGCCGATCCGACCGCCCGATCTTCGCCAATCGGTCAGCCCGTCGCCCGATCCGCGCGAGCCCGGTTCCGGAATTCCCGCGGCGACATCCCGCGATGCTCTTTGAAATGCTTGTTGAAATACGCGAGCGACCGGTAGCCGCATTCGAACGCGATGTCGGTGACCGGCAGGCTCGTCGTCTGCAGCAGATGCGCGGCGATCTGCATGCGCAGCCGCTGGATGAACCGGTTCGGCGAAAGGCCGACCGTCTGCCGGAACGCCGCGTAAAAGCCGGTCCTCCCTTTGCCGCAAAGATCGATCAGCCGCTGCATCTCGATCTCCCCGGTCACGTTGCGCAAAATATATTCCACGGCCGCGACGACGCCGTCATCGACATCCGTCCCGGCCCCGGAGGCCTCCTTCCCTTTTTCCAGCGCGTACCGATAGACCTGAACGAGAATGTCGACCAGATGCTTGAACTGGCTCGCCTCCCAGCCGGGAAGCCGCCTCTCCTGCTCTTCGCACGCCGCTTTCGCGGACGCCTGAATGCCGCGGGCATACGCCGACGAAGCCGGAATCAGCGGCGAGACGCGGCCGGAATAAAACGGGTACAGCAGCCGATGCCCGTCCGGAAGGAGCCGGACGACGGACGGCGAGAACAGCGCCATCAGCCAGCGGATCGGCTTGCCCGCCTCCGCCGCCAGGTTGTAGTGCGGCTCGCACGGCCGGAACAGAAAGACGTCCCCCGGCTTGCCCTCGTAATGCCGGTCCGACAGCTGAAAGCGGGCGTCATTTTCCAGCAACACGTTCAGCTCCAGCAGCTCGTGCATGTGCAGCTCGTGCTCGGTATCGCCGTCGACGCGCAGCTCGAACTTCCATTCGCGGTCCTGTTTCAAGTCATGGTACAGCAAATGCCTCACCCTTTGACCGAGCCGCTGGTCATGCCCGAAATGATATATTTCTGGCCGAGCAAATAAATGAGGATCACCGGCAGCGTCGTCAGCACGATATCCGCCGAGACGAGATTCCAGTTCACCTGGAACCGGCCGAAAAAGTTGTAGACGGCGAGCGTCATCGGCCATTTGTCCGAGTTGTTCAGGTAATAGAGCGGCAGCACGAAATCGCTCCAGCAATTCATGAAGTTCAAAATGCAAACCGTCACGAGCACCGGGGTGAGCAGCGGAATCGCGATGGAGCCGAACAGCCGGAACGGCGAGCAGCCGTCAACGATGCCCGCTTCGTCAAGCTCCCGGGGAACCGTGCCGACGAAGCCGTAGATGAGAAACACGCTGAACGGAATCGCCATGACCGACAGAAGGACGATAATGCCGATTTGCGTATTGATCAGCTGCGTCCACTGCATCACCTTCGTCAGCGTCACGTAGTTGACCGGCATCGCGATGCCCATGATCAAAAAAAAGTACATCGCCCGGTTGAGCCTCGTCGCATTCCGCGAAAAAATGTAGGCGGCGACGGAAGCGAGCGCCACGCTGAGCAGCGTGGAGGCGACCGCGTACAGCAAGCTGTTGAAAAAGGAGGAAATCAGCTTGCCCTCTTCGATGACGACCGCATAGTTGCTCCAATGCAGCTCGGTCGGAAGCTTGATGCTCATCGTATTGGCCTGCACGCGGTCCTTCAGGGAATTGACGAGAATGAGCGCGAACGGCACGAACATGATCAGGCTGAGCGCCCACGCGAATACGTTTCGCAAAACGGAGAGGATCGTTTTCCCTTTCATCCTTCGTTCTCCTCCTTCGCCATCAGCCGAATGACGAAATAGCCGGCGATCGTCATGAACAGGAACAGTACCGACGACAGCGCCGTGCCGACGCCGTACCGTCCAAGCGAAAACTCTTTGAAAATCGTCGTATACAAGACGTCCGTCGCATAGCCGGGCCCGCCGTTCGTGAGCACGTAGACGACCTCGAACACCTTCAGCCCGTGCAGCAAATTGAGTACCGTCGTGACGACGAGCGCCGGCATGAGCAGCGGCAAGGTGACGTGGACGAACTTTTGCCAGACGTTTGCGCCGTCGATCGCCGCCGCTTCGTAATACGTGCGGGAGATCGACTGCAGGCCCGCGAGCAAAATGATCATAATGTAGCCGACGCCCTTCCACACGTCGACGCCGATGATCGATTTGAACGCCCAGTTCACGTCGACAAGCCATTTTTGCGCCATGAAATCAAGCCCGATCGCCCGCAGCGTCTCGTTCAGCAAGCCCGTGGCCGGATTCAGCACCGACTTGAAGATGAGGCCGACGACCAGCATCGGCACGACCGCCGGCAGAAACAGCATGACGCGGTGAAAGCCCTTCATCCGGATGCCGTCGTTCAGCGCCATTGCGAACAGCAGGCCGAGCACCGTTTTCAAAATGACGGTAAAAAACGTGAATTTCAGCGTGTTGTACACGAAGCTCATATAGTTCTCATCGGCGGAAAACAGCTTCTTGAAATTGTCTACGCCGATGAAGTTGATTTCGCTCGAATAGCTGTTCCAGTCGGTAAACGAATAGTAGAAGCCCATCAATCCCGGAACGATAAAAAAGACCAAATACAAGCCAAGGGTTGCCCACGTATAATAAAACGGGTACATTTTGCTCTTGATCATGCCCTCTCTCCCCACTCGCGAGTTTTGAATCGCCCGTATGCCGTCCGCTCCCGCAAAACGTCTTCGCCGTCCGCGAAGGGACGGCGAAGAGCGAAACGGCGATTCCCTGCTGCCCGATCAATTCGCCCAAGCCGGGTCTCCGGCCACTTTCGCCATGTCCTCCCTGCGCTTGTCGATGCTTTTCAGCACGTCGACGGGTTCCATCGAGCCCCCGAACATGGCGGCGATGTCTTTGCCGATGTCCATCCATTGCGGATTGACGTAATTGACGAAATTTTGGATGTCCGTCCCTTTTTCCGGGTACGTTTCGAACAGTTTTTTTTGCTCCTCGGTATATTTGTCCGTAAGGCCCGAGAAGTTCAGATTGGAAACCGTATCGTCGTTGTCCAGCATGTATTGGAGGTTTTCTTGCTTCGCGAGAAAGGCGAAGTATTGCTTCGCTTCCTCGATGTGCTTGGAGCCGGAATAAATGAATTTGCTCGGCCCGCCCGGATTGATGTAATAAATCCGATTGTCCGCGAGCGGGATGACGAAATAGCCGAAGTCTTCCGGCGATAGGTCCGGATTCGCTTCCGCAATGTCGAAGACGAGGCTCTGGTTGGCGAGCGCCATCGCGTATTCGCCGCTGGCCAGCTTGTTGGCCGTATCGGCGCCCGTATCCGAGAACGTGTTATCGCCGAAGAAATTCAGGTCGTACATTTCTTTAAGCTGCGCGAGCGCCGTTTCCATCGTTTTGTCGTCGGCGAACTTTTTCTTGTTCGCGTTCAGGTCGTCATACAGGTTCGGCGTCGTCTTGTCGTATTGCGGTCCCGGCTCCGCGAACCACAGCACGTGATGCCAGCCGTCCGCGATCGGCTCGTAAATCGGCGTGATGCCGGCTTCCTGGATTTTCAGCGAAAGCTGCTTGAACTCCTCGTACGTCTTCGGGATTTCGAGCCCGAGGTCGGCGAAGATTTTTTTGTTGTACACGAGCACGAAGCTGGAATACGTATCCCAAATCGTAAGCGCATACACTTTTCCGTTAAGCGAAAGCTGCTCGAGCGTAAGCGGATCCTCGCGCTGCGTCCATTCCTCGCCGGTCAGGTCGACCGCGTTCTGCTCGACGTTGTAATTCAGTTTAATTTCGCTGTACCCGCTTTGGCCTCCGAAAATGTCCGGGCCTTCCTTGGCGTTCAGCTTCGTTTTCAGCACGTTGAAATATTGATCCGAAGGAATGATCTGATAGTCGATATGAATGCCCGTTTCTTCCTCGAATTTTTTGGCGAGCTCCATTTCGGCATCCTTGATCCAGCCCTGGCTGGCCATATACGTCAGCGTGACGTCCTTCTTCCCGCCGGACGAACCGGAAGACGTCCCGCCGGATGCCGACGGCGAACCCGAAGCGCCGGAACCCCCGCCGCCGCACCCGGCGATCAGCGCGACGCTAAGCGCAAGCGCGGTCAAACCGAAAAACGATTTTTTCACCTTGATTCTCCCCTTTAGGTCGGTATGAATTTACGAATCCGCTTTCAATCGCGCCGGCGTTTTCGCGATGCCTTTCGCTCGGCCTCGCCCGGCGGATTGCCTTCATTATAGACGGAGCCTGCGGCCGCTCCAATGGAGAAAACGGTTTCATTTTTTGTGTTTATTTAACCGCCGGCCGCCGGCCTCTCCGAAAAGTCTTTGACAAACGCGGCTCCCCTCATCACAATGGAATTGTAAGCGATATCAATGGAGTGGACAACATGCGCCGAAACATGCGGAATATCCAGACCGTTTTGTTTTCCACCTATACGCTGATCATCGTGCTCGTTTTCGCGGTTTTGATCGGCTGGTTTTATCTGTGGGCATCCGAAACGCTTCGGCGCAACGCCACCGATTCCATCGACAGCATCGGAGGCTCGATGCGGGATCAGATCGATTCGGAACTGCGCAAGATGAACGACGTCTCGCTTAACGTCATGTATTCCAATCTGGTCAAGGATCATTTCCGCAAATATTTGTCTTACGCGGAAGGCGGCGCCCCGCAGGACGAAAACGAGTTTGCAAGCCCGTCCAGGGAAGTGGAAAGCGCCAAGGAGCTGGCCGATATTTTGACGGCGGCGATCGGGCCTTCGCGGCCGGTGGAGCAGCTTTATTTGTACGATTTCGAGGGCGTCGTTTACGGCAACGGCTTCGACAACGGGGAACGGCGCTACGACCCGGAAACGAAAGACTGGTTCGCGGCCGTCCTGAACAATGCGGAAGGAAAGTACCTCCATCCCCCCGTTTTGGACGAGGACATGTCCAAATTCATTTCGTCGCGGGAACCGCAGTATTCGGTATCGTTGTTCCGGCTGTTTTACGACCATTACAATTCCCCGATCGGCATCGTCGAAGTGAAGCAGTACTACAATAAAATATTCAAAAGCGTCCTCGACTACGAAAGCGGCGGCGGCTCGCACGACGAAGTGCTCGTTTTCGACCGGAACGGCAACGTGCTTTATCCGCTCGACGCCTCGCCGTCCCGATTCGAGCCCTATATCGAACTCGTTTCCGGTTTCGGGGAATCGGGCGGCGCGGATCGGCATCTCGGCTTTCGCAATCCGGACACCGGCGACCGCGAGCTGCTATCCCTCCACCGTTCGGAATTTTCCGGCTGGAGCACCGTGTTCATCGTCTCGGAAAAGCGGCTGCTGCAGCCGCTCACCGCGTTCGCGAAGCAGACCGTGCCGATCGCCTTCCTGATCTTGCTGTTCGCGATCGTTCTCTCTTACGTTGCAGCCCGCAAAATCACGTTCCCCATTTTGAAAATCCATCGCATGATCCGCAATATCCGCTTGGACGATCTCGGCGCCGGGCGCTTCGCGAATCGGGAGCTGAACAGCGGGCTGAACGAGCTGGACCAGCTTCACCAGGCGTTCGTCCATATGAACATCCGATTGAAGCAGTCGATGGACGACCTGCTGCTCGCGCAGTCCCAGGAGCTTCAATCCCGGCTGGTCGCTCTTCAGGCTCAGATGAACCCGCATTTTCTGTACAACACGCTGACGACGATCGGCGTCATGGCCGAGGAGAACATGAACGGACAAATCGTCGCCATGTCGGAGGCGATGGCCGATATGCTCCGCTATATCACGTCCGACGAATCGGAAGTCCCTTTTGCGGCCGAACTCGAGCATACGCGCATGTACGGAGATATTCACCGGATTCGCCACGGCGGCAAGCTGGAGCTGGTCCTGGAAGCGGAGCAAAGCCTGATGGCCGTTCGCATCCCGAAGCTGATCGTGCAGCCGCTCGTCGAAAATTCGCTCAAGCACGCGGCCAAGCGGCAGCCGCCGTGGATCGTTCGGGTTTCGGGGGAAGGCGACGCGAGAAAATGGGTCGTCCGGGTCGCCGACAACGGCCCCGGCTTCAGCGAGGAAAGTCTGGCCAAGCTGCGCGAAAAGATGGAGGAAACCGGACGGACGGGCACCGTTCCGGCTTTGAAATTAGACGGCATGGGGTTGCTGAGCGTATACTTCCGGCTAAGATTGAGCTACGGAAAAGAAGCGGTTTTTTCGATCGAAAATCGAGCCGAGGGCGGGGCGACGGTCACGATCGGCCGCATGCCGCCCACGGATTAAATCGGTTCGAACGCGGGAGGGAAAAAAATGAACGAAGCTTCGCCCGTGCGGATCGTCGTCGCCGAAGACGAAGAGCTGATCCGCAACCATCTGGTCAAAAAAATAACGGCGCTGGACCCGTCCCTGCACGTCGTATGCGCGGCCGAGGACGGGAAGGAAGCGCTCGAGTTCGTCGAGCGCCGTTCCGCCGATCTCGTGCTCACGGACATCCGGATGCCGGTCATGGACGGCATCGAGCTTATTCGCGCGCTTCATCTGAAATATCCGCACGTCCGCACGATGATTGCGACCGGCTTCGCCGAATTCGAATACGCGAGGCAGGCGATGCGGTACGGCGCCTCGGAATATTTGCTGAAGCCGATCAAGCCGGCCGAGCTGAAAAACGCCCTCGCGGCGGCGGCGGCGGCCATTCGCGGACAGCGGAGCGCGGACGCGCGCAGCCTCGAAGGGCTGTCCGCCCGGGACGGCGGTCCCGAGGAAATCGTCCGGCTCGTGCAGGCGTTTCTGCGCGAAAATTATACGAAGGATTTAAGCCTCGAGGAAATCTCCCGGAACTTTAACTTTACGCCGGCCTACCTCAGCAAAATTTTCTTGAAGCATGCCGGCGAGCCCCCCTCCAGGTACGTCATTTCGCTGCGGATCAACGAGGCGAAGCACCTGCTGTCCCGGCAGCGGCACTTGTCGATCCGGGAGGTCGGCGAACGGGTGGGGTACGCGGACCCGTATTATTTCAGCCGCATTTTCAAGCAGGTGACCGGCGTCTCGCCGAAGGACTTTGCCAAGTAGCGAGCCGTGTTGCGGCTAGCCGCGCGGCAAACGAATTTTCGGATGCCTCAGCATCCCCTCGTCGGTCCATTCGCGCCCGGTAACCTCGGTTTTGAACGGCTCCCGCAGCCAGACGATGTCGATTTTCCTCAAATCCTTCGGCAGCGGGATCGGCGGCGGAACGTTTCCCTCCGCAGGCGCAAGGCCGGCCAGCCATTCCTTGTTCCTGCCGTCCAGCCCGGACGAAACGCGGCCGACGTAACGGCCTTCCCGGCACATGACCAGGCTGGAAATGCGGCCTTCCTTGCGGGTGATGCCGACGATTTCCGCTTCGAACCGGATTTCGGTTTTCGTTTTCAGCCAATCGTTATGCTTTTTCCCGATCCGATACGGAGAGGCCAGCCGCTTGCTGACGACGCCCTCCCATTCGTTCGCCTCCACCCAGGCCCACAGTTTTTTCCCGTCCGCGAACAGCTCCGTCGTGAATAAGGGCGGCGGCCAGCGCTCCGCAAGCCGCGCCAGTTTTTCGTTTCGTTCGGCGAACGGCCGGGACCGCCAATCTTCCCCGTCCAGCTCGAGCAAATCGAATACGATATACTGAACCGGGAGCTTGCCGGAACGATCCTTCCGGTTCGCCATTTTGCCCGCCCGCTGCTGCATGAGCTGGAAGCTCGGTTTTCCCGTACGCGGATCCATGACGACCGCTTCCCCGTCCAGCACGCAGGAGACGTTTAAGCCGGCGAGGGCCTCCGCGACTTCCGCATAAACGTCGGTGATTTGCGCCATATGTTTGGAATACAGCTTGACCTGCCCGCTTCGAACGGAGGCGATCAGCCGGTACCCGTCCCATTTCAATTGGTGGCCCCATTCGCTCCCTTCCGGGACTCGCCCGGTCAGAATCGGGGACATCGGTTCGAACGACGAAAATTGGATCATGAGCCGCGCCGCAGATTCGCTTGCCTCTGCCGCTACGCACACCGCCTTTGAGCGCACGGGCGCCCGTACATTTAGTCTATTGCCTATTTATTGACGAATTGTCGAGTAAACATAAGCGGAAAAATACAACGCGATCCGGTTCTTGGCAGGGCGGGCAGGAGTTTGCGAGGATTTGGGCGAACGTATGATACGGGAGGAGGAAGATCAGGATGAAATTGGACCGGTTCCGTCTTTCATCGGCAATCGCTTTGATCCTCATTTTCGGAGGAGGGTTCGCGATCCGCTACTTTCGAACGCGGGAAATCGCGGCCGAGTATGCCGCCGTTTGCGCGGTCGGCTTCGTTTTGCTGGCCGTTTCGCTCGCACGGAGAAGAAGAAAAGAAAGCAAAAAAACGCCTGACGGCGTTGAGGGGCGATAACGCGAAGACAGCGATTCGATAGCGATGAAGCATAAAACCGGTCTCCCTTCTACGCGTTGAGCGTACGCGAGGGGAAGCCGGGGGGCGGCGAGGGATCGGCGAGCCTACAATGGATTTTGTCCAACCAAAACCGGCTTTTTCGCGAAACTCGCCAGCCCCGTTGGATTTTGTCCAATCTAGCAAAGCTTTTTCGGAGATTTTGCCTTATTTCCAAGCTGCTCGTTGGAAAAAATCCACTCTAGGATCGAGGTTTCTCCATAACCCGCTCCTCCGATTGGATAAAATCCAACATAGAACCCGCCGCTTGAGCGCGTTACCCTGCAGGCCCACTCGCCGCACTGCGAATTCCGGCCGACCGCTCGTCACGGCTCCCGCTTCGTCCACGTCGTCCGCATGTAGCCGAGCCGCATGCCGGCCCGTTCCATATTGCGGTGGCTGGCGGACAAGAACGCGCATTGGCCGACGGCCAGGGTGCAGCCCCGTTCGGCCGCGGCCGCCAACCGATGCAGCAGCAGACGGCGATGGATGCCTCGCCCGCGAAACTCCGGCAGCGTCGCCGCGAACGTAAACGAAGCGGTGCCTTCCGCTTCGTGCATAACGGCAGCCGCTGCCGGCGCTCCGTCCCAATAGGCCAGGTAAAACGTCCAGCCCGGACGGGCATGAAGCACCCGATTATTGGCGGCTACATGCGGGATGCCGTTGTCCGGAAGCCCGAACGCCCGGCAATGGATCGTCGCATACGTTTCGAAGTCGTCTGACCGAGTTCGACGATAAGCAGCGGATCGGCCGCGGAATCCATGGCCCCGGTACCGAAACCATTCCGGGAATCGGCTTCGAAATCCCCGGCCGCAGCGACCAAACCGGTTCCGAGCCCATACATCGAAGCATGAAATCCCGACGGATAAAGTCCGCGCCCGGCAAGCGCCTTGAGCAAGTCCGGGCCGATCAATCCGGGAACGATTTCAAACTGAACGTTCCGGTCCCGCTCGCGATAAAAAGCCGCGATCTCGTCCAGCCTCGCCGCATCCTCGTCGCGGAGCCCTTTTACCGTATTGAAAGAAGGCCATGGCATCGTTCGGCTGTACAGGCAGACCGCCCCTCCGATCCGGGCGATCTCCACGCCTTCCGGATTGCCGGGCCGTTCTTTGATGGCCGTCATCCGGTCGGTCGCGAAGGCGATTTCCGACCGTTCGATTTCCCGAACGATTCGCTCGTTAAGCGGCGCTTCCACTGGCATGGGCATCCCCGCTCCCGTCCTCCCTGGGTTTAATGTTCCCGGCGCGCGATTTCGGCGATGGTAGCAAGGGCGACGTCGATTTCCCGATTGACCGCCTCGCGAACGAGATCCTTATGCGGATCGTAGCCGTCGTCCGTCTTCGTCGCATCCCCGTCCAGCGCGACGATCGCTCCCGCGCGCGCTCCGCGCAAGGAGGCTACGACGTACAGCGCGGAAATTTCCATTTCGACCGCAAGCGCGCCCGCCCGTTTGTATTTCTCGAGCGGCAGCTCCTCCACGCCGGAGTAAAACGCGTCGACCGTCACCGTAATCCCTTTGCCGACCGGTCCGCCCCGTTGGACGGCCTTTTCGTGCAAAAGGTCGGCAATCGTGCCGTCCGCGACGGCCGGGTACGCCAGCGGAACCAACTGTCTCGTCAAGCCTTCCTCGCGGACGGCCGCCGTGCTGACGATCAGGCTCCCCGCCGGATAATCCGCCGTCAGGGTGCCCGCGGTTCCGACCCGGATGAGCGTCCGGACGCCGGCCTGGATCAGCTCCTCGAAGCAGACCGCCGCGCCCGCCGCGCCGACGCCGTGGCTCGTTACGGCGATGCGGACGCCTTCGAATTCCCCGACGAACGTCCGGTATTCCCTTGCGAAAGCAAGCTCTACGGCGTCGGTCAGCTTGCGGGAGATCGCTTCCGCGCGGAACGGATCTCCGCATACGATCGCATAGGCCGGCAAATCCGCCGGATCGACTTGCAAAATAGGCAGCTTCATCTGGTTGTCCAAACTCCTTTTGCGATTATAAATTCGTTACAATGCGCTTTCCCTATTGACGAGATTACCAGGTTTGCCCCGCTTCGTTCAAGCTTATCGCGCTCCTTTCGCATCACTGAAAAAACCGGATGTGCCGGATTTGCGTTCCGAGCCGGTCCAGCCTTTTTTTCCATCTGTGCCTCGTATCCGGCGCCAGCTCGAGTCCGGCCATCCCCGCGATCCGCTCCGCGACCTGCTCGATCGTACGCCCTTCGGTGTCCAGATGGCATCGAAACGCTTCGTGGGCGAGCCCTTCCGCGCACCGGTCGATTTGGCGCGCCGCCCACGAACGGCCGCCTTCCCCCCGGCTTCGGAGCCGTTTGAGCAGCGTTTCCCGCGAAGCGCAAAGCGCGAAATGTTGAACCGTCTCACCGTCCGTTCGGAGGCGGCCGACGATTTCCTCGAAATAAGTCCGATTGACGATCGTCATCGGCACGATAACGGCGCCGGAATGACGGACGGCGATGGAAGACAGCATTTTATAATTGAATTCCCGCCATAGCGGATCGTCCTGAAAATCGTCCGTTTGCAGCGATCGCGGCATGTTTTTGCGCAAAAAATACCCGACATTTTCCGGATCGTACAGATAGCTGCCCGGCATTCTTCGCTGCAGCTCGTGCGCCGTCTGGGTTTTCCCCGAACCGAAAGCGCCGTTGATCCAGACAATCATCCATGATGCCTCCCCGCGCCATAATTTCCGGCCTTTTCCTATGCCGTCTATTGTATCATACTTTCGGAACGCGGGTTGCCCGAATCCGGGCCGGGTCAGTGTCAAGCTAGCGTGGGCAGTCATTTAAGATGCCTGGAACGCGAACCCCGAAGGAACCTCTTCCTTGTAAGCGCTTTGCTTCGTTCTTTCATCAAACACAAGTGATTTGTCAGAATTTTTTGCCGTTATCCGCGAAGTGCTTTGAGTGCCATACCCGTTGTGCTGCTTTGCTTCGGTCCTTGCAGCATGCGAATCATTCCAGCGATACAACCCTTGACCGGTTGCGTCACGTTCTTGAGCAATTGCCGCATGTTTATCGACTGCTGCGGCGTTGCCTGCTTACTCGCTTGTCCTTCAACCGTTCTTACCACCGTGCCCGCTTCTTGAATCCTCATCATCGTCCTCAGCATCGCCCTGACGCCTCGCTCACCCCAACTGTACCCGCCACGCTTCGTCCGCTTGGCGAATATACGCATCTGCGATTCCGCGCTTCCCATCGGGCGCATACCGCTTGTGTCGATCCCCTTCGCCTGGAGTGTTTTTCGGTAGTCGTCCAAATGCTTCTCATGCCGCTTTAGAAATCTTTTATACGGCTTCCAATCCTTCCGGTTCTCTTCCGCTATCTCTTGCTCCGCCACGCTTTCCGGGACCGCCATAAGCGCGGCTGCATCCTGTTTGGCCAAAGACCGTCTCACGGTCTCCCACACCTGCGGCAAATGACCATCAAAGCGTTTCAAATCGCGCGCCACTTGAAAGCGGTCCAGCATGTACAGACATTGGTGAAAGTAGGATGTACATTCACCAATCCACGCCGCGCCGTCTCCGTTCACCACAAGCCACGTGTTCTCGTCGATTTCGTAACGCTCCACCAGAAAGTCCCCGAACCCTTCCCAGAAGTCGCCGCCGCTCGTATGCAGGTAATGCTGTTTGTTCTTCAGCTGTACCCGCTTGCCGTTCTTCTCCCAGCCTTCGTGTACGACTGCAATTGCGTTCTCCATCCCGCGCTTTTTGCTCCGCTGCAGCTTCGTGTACAGCCCATCCACTTCCACGAACAGCACGCGGGCAGCGCGCCGTTTCACCGCTGGCATCGGCTGTTGCGCACGCTCCATCAGTTTTTCCCTGATCGCTTGGTGGCTCAGCACATTGTAGCCCAAAAGCTGCTCCAGCCTCTTTGCGCTGTCCCGGTACGACGGTCCTTGGCTTGCGAATGCGATTGCTGTCTCTTCCAAATGCGGACTGACTTTCCCGCGCCCTTCGAATTGCAACAGCTGATCCAGCAGATACACGTGTTTGCCGCTTCTACGGTCACAGTACAATCTCCGCTTAAAGCGCACATTCCCGAACACTGTGTTGACGCTTGTTTCACGCTCGTCCTTTACTCGATAACGCTCTCGGTCCCGTTGCTCCAGGATCTGCTGATCCAGCGCCTCCAGTACCTGCTTCATCGCACGAGCGAATTCCTCCTGCATTTTCCGGAAAATCCATTGCTCAATCTCTTTCATCGTCGGCATTGTTGTGGTAAAGTGGCTCACAGGAGCTTCCTCCTTCTTGGTGTGTTGTGCGCAAACATCACTTTACCAAGGGAGAAGCTCTTTTTCTATATCCGCTTTTTCCAATTCCTACACCCACAGAGATTTTACACTATCCCGGGCCGGACCTCATGAAGGACGCTTGATCTCACCCATTCCGATTATTCCGTTCCGCCTTTTTCGGCCGCAATCTCCTCGTCCAGCTGCTGTTGTCCCCTTTCTTGCACCGATTTCAGCGCTTCCTCCAACGTTTGGGTGCCCGCGCGCACCTTCGCGATCTCTTGGTTCACAATGCTGTCAAGCTGGCTCGCGAATCCCTTCGGGACGCGGCTGAAGTCCTTGCCGAGCTCGTTCAAATTGGGACGTTGGCTGTACAAAGCCTCGACATGCTTGCCGTCAACGTTCCAAATGTATTGGGTTCGCGTCGGCAGCATATACGGCACCGTTCTGGATCTGAGCCTCGCCATTTCGTCGCTGTTGACGAACTTGACCAACTGCCACGCGGCCTGCGGATAGGGCGACTTCGCGTTTACGGTGTAAATCTCCGAATAATACGTAAAGGAAGAAGATTCCCGGTTCCTCGCGTCCGACGGCGGAGTGACGATGTCCCAGTCCGGCTTGAAATCCGAACCCTGCTTCATCTCCGCCGGCCGGATCACATTGTTGATATAATAGGAATAATCGATCGCCATCGCGCTTTTTCCTTGTATAAACGGATCTTCCTCATTCGCGGAAGCCGGCGGGGCCAGCGCCCCGGTTCGATAAGCGTCGACAAGCATGCCTGCCAGTTTGCTTACGGAAGGCGTAACGGCGGTTACGGTTAGCGTCGTCGGATTAAAAAGCTGAACGTCGTGACTTGACGCCATCAGGCTCGTCAAAAATCCGGCATCCAAGGAAGAGTACAGCCCGAAAATGTCTTCGCCAAGCCCTGCGAACCGGCTCGCCAGCTGGAACAGTTCCTCCCATGTCATATTGTCCGTCGGGTAGGGGATACTGTAGCGGTCGAACACCTTTTTGTTATAGTAGATTGCCAAATTCAAATAGAACGGAGGAAGTCCGTACAGTCGGCCGCCGCCTTGCTGCTTGAGCGCCTCGACGATCCCGGGATGCATCCGATCCAGATCGAAACGGTCATCCGTAATCAGGTTGTGCAGGTCGTATAGCGCGCCTTTTTCATAGAGCAGATTGAAATCGGCGGGAAGAAGCGCCATCACGTCCTGCTCCTGTTCCGCTACGGTCTGGACGATATCGCGGCCCTCGTACGGCACGAATTCGATCGTCATATTGGGATGTTGAATAAGGAAAAGCTCGCCGTATTCGCGCATAAAAAAGTCCTCGGAAGACACCATGACCTTCAGCGTCGCCTCTTTTTTCCACTCGCCGTCAAACGTCGCCTCGTTCCCGGAACCGGTGCAGCCGGTTAGCGCCGGAAGGAGGCATAGGATGAGCAACATGCTTCTATTGCGCTTTCTCGTCATGTTCCTGCTTCGCCTCCCAGCCGGAATGCCGATACCCGCGCGATTGAGCGCTGAACATTCGCGAATAATCCCCGTTTTGTTTCATTAGACTTTCATGCGTCCCTTGCTCCGCGATTTTCCCGTCCTTCATGACGACAATCAGATCGGCGCGAACGCAGCTTCCCAGCCGATGGGAGATCATCAGGCTGGTTTTTCCTTCGGCAAGCATCGAAAATCGCTCGAACAGGGCCGCTTCCGACAACGGATCCAGCGCCGAGGTCGGTTCGCCGTAAACGACGATTTCGGCATAAGTGTTAAAAAAGGATCGGCCCAACGCCACCTTCTGCCACTGCCCCTGCGACAGTTCCTGCCCTCCCTCGTATTCCGGCGCCAGGTCCGTATCGAATCGCGACGGCAGCTTTTCTACGACGGTCAGTGCTCCCGATTGCGCCGCCGCCGCTTCCAATTTCGAGCGATCGTTCATTTCGTCGATATGCCCGAACCCGATATTCTCCCTGACCGTCAACGGAAAATGCACGAAATCCTGGAATACGGCGCTGATTTTGTCCGTGTAGCCCGGAATCTCCGAGATCGGCGTACCGTTCCAGTACACGCATCCTTCCTGGGGTTCGTACAGGCCCAGCAAACATTTGATCAACGTGCTTTTCCCTGCGCCGTTGGGTCCCACGATCGCCACTCGCTGCCCCGGCTCGATGCGCAACGATACCTCTTTCAAGATCCAGTCTTCGCGGCCGGGATAGCGGAAGCTGACTCCGCTGACGGTAAGCCCTGCCCAATCCTGATGTTCCGGCAGCGGCTCCGTTTTTTGGCCTTTGGCGGTCCTTTCCTCTCGCAAAACGAGAAAATCGAAAAGCTCGTTAGCAAATAATGCGCTTTCATAAATATTGGCCAGATGAACCGCCACAATGGAAACTTGGTTTTTGGCCGTGTTGACGGCCTGCGTCAGCGCAACGAACTGTCCCAGCAGCAGCTTTCCCTGACTCGCCAACACAACAAGATATCCCGCCGAAAAAACGATGGCCAGATGGGACAGAAGCTCGGCGTACATGACGAAAAACAAGCCTGATTTTTCGAGCTCCTTCTGTTCATTGGCATTTTTCCAAAAGTATCGGCTCCACTTTTCCGTCATATAGGCATACAAGCCGAAAAGCTTCATTTCTTTGGCCGATTCTCTGCGCGTAATCAATCTCATCAAATCGTTCATTCTGCGGTTCGTTGCGGTCTGCCCGAGCAACTGGCGGTAACGGAGCTTGCCCAGGCGAAGCTGAACGAGAAAACCGGGTACGGTCAGCACGACGATACCGATGCCCAGAAGAGGGTGAAGGTCGACCACAGCAGAAACACGAGCGAGAAAATCGTGACAAAGCCTTGGAACAATTGGAACAGATGATCCAATATGTTTAAACCTCGGCCGGCCATCCCCTGAGAGACCCGCTGAAGCCGATCGTAGTACGAGGGATCTTCGTAATAGATGAAGGGCAGTTTTTGGCATTTTTCGGCAATCAACAGATCGGCCTTGTACTGCACTTTCTGCTTCAGCTTCAGCAGCCAAACCTGGCTGACGGCTTTGATCCATTGTTGAACCGCGAACGCCAGCGTTTGAAGTCCCAACCACATCGCGGCAAGGCGCAGTTGGGACGCGTCGCCCCCGACCAGGCGGGCTACGGCGTCAACAAGCTGCTGGGTCAACAGAATCTGACCGGCCGGCAGCAGAGATTCCAGAATGCGAACGGACAGGAGAAGCGAAAATGCGGTCCCGTCCGTCTTCCAAATAAAAGGAATCAAACGTGCGAGCAGATTCGTAAAAACCCGATTGCGGTTTTCGCCCTTATACATGTTCCTTGAAAGCCGCTAAGCCGCGAGCTTCCATGCTCCCTTTGCGATCAGCGTCTTTACGTGTTCTTCCGTATTCACGATTCCTTTGGCTCGCACGAGGCCACCTGCCTGCGAGCTCGCTTCCGGCTTTAACGTAATTCACAATTCGTTCGACCGAGGCCGAGAACCGCCCGGCGGCCGAATTAACGGCCCCGAGACGCCGTTATTTGCCGTTTTTCTCGCATGGAGAGCAATCAGACAAAGAAGGCTGTCCCCCAAGCCTTTTCGACCTTTCGGGACAGCCTAATGGATTAACCCCTATGAACGAAATAACCAAAGGCGCCTATCTCTTCGCCAGCTTCGCGCACCGCCTCGCATACTCGCGCGGCGTCTGCCCCGGCACGCGGGAGACGGCGAACGCGCCCAGCCGGTTAAAGGCGTCCTCGAGCGCGCGCTGCAGCGATTCGGCGGCCGGCTTGTCTCGCACGGTCCACACCGCCACCGGCCGATCGGCCACCCATGAAGGCTGCGCTTCCAACGCGGCGAGCAGCCGCTGCGCGGATGCCGACATCTCGCCGAATCGCGTTGTCGCGACGATGACGATGAGCCGCGGGCACGCCTGCTCGCATACGTCAAGCAGCTCGTCTTCGCGCTCGACCGTTTTCAGCTCCAGGCCATGCCCTACGCCGAGCCCTTCCAGCAGCTCCTCGATTTCCGCCCTTCCCCGCTCCCAAGCGTCCGGCGGCATCAGCACGAACGCGCGTCCTTCGATTCGCTCCGTTTCGCTCAGCGCGACACCCCTGCGGTTCGTTTCCTCGCGCGGCAGCACGCCGTACAGCGTCAGCTTGATCATCTGATCGACGAGCAGTCCTTGCAGTTCCTCATACGTGCCGTCAAGAGCGAGCTCCTCCCGCAAATCTTCCACGCCGCGGAAATAAAACTGGTTCATCATGCCCCAGATCAAATGAAGCAGCACCCGCTCGTTAACGTATTCGTGAAGGACGCCGGCCCGTTTCCAGCCGGCCAGCATTCCGGATTTTCGCTCGGTATCCGTCGTCCAGTCGGCAGACGCGTATTTGGAAAACAAATCCCCGCCTTCGATCGCTTCCCGCTGATAGATTTTGTACAGGTTGGGGAGTTTGCACTTCAGTTCGAAATGCTCCTTGATATATTTCCGAAGCAGCTTCTCGGGGTCGTCGTCCGTCAGCTCGATGTCCCGGACGTACGATTCCCATTGCCGGAACAGTCGGGTGACGACTTCCTCGTAAAGCTTTTCCTTCGAATCGAAATAATAGTGGATCGACGCCTGATTGACTCCCGCCTTGATCGCGATTTCGCTCATCCGGCTTCCCGCGAAGCCGTTCCGGACGAATATCTCCTCGGCCGCGTTCAAAATGCGCTCCTGCGCCGTCGCTTTCGCCTCTTCCGCGCTTATCGTTTCCGCCATCAGGCCGCCTCCTCCGTCCCGACTGCCGTTTCCCGAGGTCTTGCCTCAAGGATTCAGCGCGTTTCGTTTCGTTCCCATTTTACGTTTTGCCGGTTGAAAAAGAAAGACGCCCGCAAGCACGCGGGCTCTACTCGACCAAGCGGTTGCAAACGAGCCAGGCGGTCGTTCCGTACACGACGGCGGCGTCAACCATATCGTCGACCGTCGGGCGGAACCGTTTCGGTCCGTACGTGACCGCAGGGATTCCATACATGTTGAAAACATTATGATCGCGCCACATGCTGGAATAAATCGAATGGGCGATCGGCGTTTCCCCTCTGCCGGCCGAGAAGCTCGCCCGGCTGAACGCTCGGTGCAGTCCGGCCGCTTCGGTCGCGTCGGCTTCGAAGCCTTTCCGGAACACGATCGGCTCGACGCGACCTTCGAAGCCTTCCGACCGCAACAGCCGCTCCAGCTCCCGCTGGGCGTCCGCGATCGTCTGGACGGGCGTCAGCGTCAATTCGACGTAAACGGAGCATACCTCGCTGCCGCCGCCCATCAGGTGAGGATCCCCGCCGCGGATGGCGCCGATCTGCACCTTGGGCACGGCCGTGCCGCCGGGAGAACGGTAGATGTTCCGCTTCTCGAAGTCGACGCACCAGCGCTGAAGCGCTTCGATGAAAGGAGCCACCTTCACGAGCGGGCTCGGATGCCGCCGCAGCTCCTCCGGATGCTCCAGCAGCGGCGTGAACACGTCTTCTCCGTAAAGATCGATGCGCATATTCGCGTGTCCGGACGACACCCAGGAGATGCCGAAGTCCGTTCCCTCGGCGGCGACCGCGAAATCCGGAGCGACCCCTCCGTGCGTCATCATGAACTGGGCGCCGATTTCCTTCCCGAGAAACTGCGGCCCCCGAAACTCCTCCACGTGCTCCGGGCCGATCTCCGCCGGGCAAGCGGTCAAATACAGCGTGCCCGCCATCGAAAGGCCCGCCCGCTTCAGCGCTTTGGCGCCGATCAAAAAGCACGACATCGGCCCCCGGTCGTTCTCGACCGGCCTGCCCGAGAAAACGCCGTTTTCCAGCTTCGCCTGCAGCCATTCCGGCTTGTCGGCCGAGCCGGGCCGATATTTCCAGCGATCCGATTCGTTATATTGAGGAGCCTCCGTATCCAGATGGCTCGTAAACAACAGATTGCGCCCGTTCAACGGATCGTCCCCGCCGCAGCGGCCGATAACGTTGAACCGGTCCGGCACCATGCCGACCCGTTTCGGGGCGAACGACTCCTTTTGCATCCACTCGTACACGAAATCTCCGGCCGCTTTCTCGTAACCGGCGAGGCTCGGAATGTTGCCGAGCTCCAAAATGAGATCGATCAGCTCCTGCCGATCGATCGCCGACCGGATTCGCTCCGCAGCCTCGCGAATCTCGGCGTCGGAAACGCGGCTGCCCGACTTAGCGATGATCATGTATACCTCCCCGTTGTTCGTTCTCCCAGCTCCAGAGCGCTTGCTCCGTCGAAACGACGGTCGCGAAATTAAGCGCCATCGACTTGAGCGAGGCGTCGTGCAGGTCCCGCTCGTAAGCGGCGCAGGCATCGGAGACGACGAACGTCTCGTAATCCCGCATGAACCCGTCCCGGACCGTCGATTCCACGCAGCACTCGGTCGTAAACCCGGCTGCGACGAGCTTTCGGATCCCCTTGCTTCGGAGCAAAAGCTCCAAATTCGTCCCGACAAAAGCGCTGTATCGCTGTTTGGTCACCTGCAAATCGCCCGCAGCCGGAAAAATGCGGTAATAGGCCGCCCCTTCCGTCCCGCTTCGGCATACCGCCGCGGCGGAGGCGTCGATGCCCTGCCGCCCGTACCATTCGAGCATCGCCGGAGAATCGGTGTCGGGCGAGGTGACGAGCGCGACGAACACGACCGGCATCCCGGCTCCGCGGGCGGCCGCCGCGAGCCGCTCGATCCGGTCCGCGGCGGCATCGATTGCGGACAGGTCCGCCCCCCAGGCGGCCATTTTGCCGTCCGGCGAGCAGAAGTCGCGCTGGACGTCGATCAGAACAAGCGCCGTCTCCCGCAGCGGCACGACCGTCTTCTCGCTCACGCAAGATTCCTCCTCCGAATATGTCACAGACTTCCCTTTATTGCCTTATGTGCCGCAAGCCGCCCGGCGCGGCGTCAGCTTCCCCTGTTCGCCCGCAGCTCCGGCAGCACCCGTTCGCCGAAAAACCGCATATCCGCATCGTAATCGGGGAACGTCAGCATCATGCCGTCCAGCTCGGCCGTTTCGATAATCGTCCGGATTTTGGCGACGATCGTCGCCGCCGAACCGGAAATCGGCTCCGACATGAACGCCGTGCGGGCTCTCGCCGCAATCGACGTCTCCTTGCCGTCGACCGCCATGCCATAGCTTTCGAGCAGCCCGACGATAGCCTCGCGGTCGACGCCTGCCTCGTACCGCTTCATCCGCGCTTCCGCTTCCGCGTCGGTTTCGCCGGGATAAATGCCGAACATCGCGTACGTTTTGATCGGCTTGTCCCGCTCCCGCGCCATTTCCTTCGCGCGCTTGCTTACCTGGGCCAGCTCTTCGACGTCCTTGCCGCCGATGAAGCAGGCGTCCCCTTCCTCGATCGTAAAGCCCATCCCCTTTTCCGATTGGCCCGCGCAAATGATCGAAGGCCTCGGCTTCTGCACCGGCTTCGGATTCGACATGCAATCGGTCAGTTGATAGAACGTCCCTTGATGATCGACGCGCTCTTCGCTCCACAGCCGCTTGACGACCTGCATCCATTCGCGCGCGAGATCGTAACGCGCGTCGTGATCGAGGTGTTCCGGCCACATGCCCATCTGCGAAAATTCCTTGGAAAACGACCCCGACACCACGTTCATGCCGACCCGTCCGTTGCTGATCTGGTCGAGGGTGGCGAACATTTTGGCGGCGACGGCGGGATGGAACAGCAGCGTATGCACCGTCGCGTACACTTTGACCCGCTTCGTCGCCTCGGCCAGTCCCGCCATCATCGTCATCGATTCGAGCGAAGTTCCCCAATGGTTCGTCCGCCCGCCGTAGCCGCGCCATTTGGCCATCGACATAATGAAGTCGAGACCGATTTCTTCCGCGAGCACGGCCGCATTGCGGTTTTGCTCATAGCTTCCTTCCACCTTGGGCGTCGTGTCCGAGATGATCCAGCCGCCGTTCGAAATCGGAAGAAACACGCCAAAATCGATTTGATTGTAGTCGATGCCGCTCATTGTTCATCACTCCATGAATAAAGTCTGTTTGCCGCGACGTTTAGGGCCAGATCAGCTCGCCGTCCGCGTAAATCGAATCGATGTACGCATTGTCCATCACTTGTTCCAGCGGCAATGCCTTCGGGATCACCTTCGCCTGGACGAGCATGTCGATTTCCCGCTGCCACTGCTCGTCGGTCTGCACGGCGACGCCCTGCCCGGCGGGTAGATGGTCCGCGATCAGGCTGCTTTCGACCGTCCACCGGTTCGTTTCCGCCGCAACGTCATAGCCGGTTTCGGAATGCGACGCCATCCTCTCGATCGCCTCGTCCGGATTTTCCAGCACCCATTCGTGCGCTTTGGACAGCGCTCTTAGGAAATCCTCGACGGCCGTCGGATGCGCTTCTGCGAATTCGGAGTTCACCGCCACGACGCCGAACGACGTCTCGCCGCCGAAGTCGCCCGGATCGATCAGCCGCGTTTTGTAGCCTTCCTTCTCCATAATATATGGCTCGTTCGTTTTAAATACGGTTAATGCGTCCAGATCGTTTCCAGCCAAAATCCTCGGGTCGTAGCCGACGGATACGGCTTTGATATCCGTTACGTCGAGTCCGTCCGCCGCCAGCATCGTGACGACCCAGGGAGGAATCGCCCCCTTGTACCCCAGCGTCTTGCCCGCCAGGTCCTTCGGGCTTTGAATGTCCGAATCCTCCATCACCATAATCGCATTGACGCCGACGGAGCCGAAGGTGGCGACGCCCTTGATTCCCGCTCCGCTCGCGACCGACTGGATGACAAGACTCGGATTGCCCGCGCTCGAGATTTGCGCCTGCCCCGCCGCGAGATATTTCATCCCTTCCGAATCGAGTCCCGGCTGAACGTCCACGTCAAGCCCAAGCTCCTCGAAATACCCTAGATCCCGGGCGACGACGGCTTGCACGTCCGGCGACGAAGCCGCATAAAAATAGCCGGTCGTATACGTAATTTTGCCCGCCTTTTGATTTTCGGCCTTGCGGGCCTCCCAGTCGATGCCGGAACCGGCCGTTCCGGCGGGAGAAGCGCTGGCCGGAGGCGACGCGGCGGCCGAAGCGGACGGCGACGCGGCCGTATTCCCGTTTCCGCAGGAAGCGAGCAGCAGAATGGCCGCCATCGTCAAGACGGACCTATACGCAAGTTTTTTCTTTGCTTTCATCAGCATATTTATCGACTCCCGTCCTCTTTTACCGGCTCCACGCCAGCACTTTTTTCTCGATGGCGCCGACGATCGCCGTCAGCAGAATGCCCATCGCCGCAAGCATCATGATCGCCGCGAACACCTTGACCGTCTGCATGTAATTGCCGAACATCATGACGACGTTGCCCAAGCCTTCGCTGGAGCCGCTCCATTCCGCCACGACCGCTCCGATGACGCTGAGGCTGATGCAGGTTTTGGCCGCGGAGAACAAATAAGGAAGACTGCCCGGCAAACGAAGCTTGAAAAAGATTTCCCGCTTGCCGGCGCACAGGGAACGCATATAGTCGTAACGGTTCGGATCGACCGCCCTGAACCCGGTTATGGAATTGACCAGCATCGGGAAAAACGTGATAATCGCCGCGATCAGCACCTTCGGCAGCGCCCCGAAGCCGAACCAGATGATCAGCAGCGGCGCGATCGCCACGACCGGCGTCACGCTGGCCAGCACCGCCAGCGGCAGCAGCATTCGCTCAAGCGCCGGAGAATGGGCCAATACGACGCCGAACAGCAAGGCGACCCCCGCTCCGAGCGAAAAACCGGCGACCGCTTCGTACAAGGTGACCATCGCATGATCAACGTAAAAGCCGAATTCGGAAAACAAGGCGCGGAACACAGCCGACGGGGCCGGAAGCGTAAGCGGGTCGACCCCGAATAAGCGGACGAAGCTTTCCCATAAGACGAAAAACCCGACAAAGGCGACAAGGGGCAGTCTGCTGCGGGCCCACCAATCCTTGATTAACGGATTCAGCCGCGTTTTCGCTAACGTTCCCTCTCGGCTCGACGACGATTGAGCTCTGCCGAACACGCTCGTTCTGATCGCCATTTTGCTTATGCCCACCTCTCCTTGAGCAAATGTTTGATTTGCCGGACATAATCGAAAAACGCGTCCGATTCTTCCAGCTCCTGCGTGCGCGGCCTCGGCAGCCGAATATCGACGATTTCGGTAATCCGGCCCGGCCGGCTCGTCATGACGACGACTCGATCCGACAGGAAGACGGCTTCCGGAATGCTGTGGGTGACGAAGACGACCGTCTTCTTATGCTGCTCCCAAATGTCCATCAGTTGATGGCGGATCATTTCCCGCGTAATTTCATCCAGCGCCGAAAACGGTTCGTCCATGAGCAAAATCGGCGCGCCGGAAGCGAACGCCCTGACGATGCCGACTCGCTGCTGCATTCCCCCCGACAATTCCCGCGGATAAGCCGTCAGAAAATCGCCGAGGCCGACGGAGGCGAGCCACTCCGCCGCTTCCCGTTCGTCGTAGGACGCCCCGCCTCCTTTCTTCCGGTTCACTTCGAACGGCAGGCGCATGTTTTCGATGACCGTCCGCCACGGAAACAGCGCCGGCGATTGCGGAACGAATCCGAACCGCTTGTCGGATTGCGCTTGCTTCGGCGTCAGCCCTCCGACCGAAAGCCGTCCCTCGTCCGCCGTTTCCAGGCCGCCGATCATTCGCAGCAGCGTCGATTTGCCGCATCCGCTCGGCCCGATCAGACTGACGAACGTGCCTTCCTCCAGGCTCAGCGCGACATCGCGCAGCGCCTCCGTCGTTTGTCCGCGCCTAACATACCGTTTGGAAATTCGGTCCGCCGTTATGTACGACAACGGAAACCACCGCCTTTCGAGCAATTTTCGACTTTAATCATCCGATTTAAAAATTTAGTTATTTATTTTTATCATTCAGTTAAATCTGTATCCAATTTACCACCGCCGACATTGTGAGTCAATAAATATTACATATATTTTTCATAATATCGAAATTTTCAGACATAACAACAATCACCCAAGGATTATAAGGCCAAATATGTGCGTTTTCATAACATATAAATTACATTTCAACGGTTTTGATCGTTTATCACCCCGAGATCGTGCCGCCGCAGCTGCTCAGCAGCATTTTGTCGGCCCGCGACGGCGTTCCCTTCCCCGTGTTGATGGAAGCGCTGGTGATGGAGGTCATTTTCGAGGGGCTGCGCGAGGCGAGCATCCGCATGCCCCGTTCGATCGGCTCGGCGATCAGCATCGTCGGCGCGCTCGTTATCGGGGAATCGGCCGTTCAGGCGGGGATCATCTCTTCGCCGGCCGTCATCGTCGTCGCCGGAACCGCCATCGCCTCGTTTACGATTCCGTCCGTTTCGTTATCGGGCGCGATCCGGATTTTACGGTTCGGCATGCTGTTCCTCGCGTCCTTGCTGGGGTTGTACGGCATCATGATCGGATTGTTTCTGATGGCCATTCACCTGTCGGCGCTGTCGTCGATCGGCGTACCCTATTTGAAGCCGTTTGCCCCGGGGACCGGAAGAGCGCTGGAAAAAACGATTTTCCGCATCCCGTGGTCGCAGGCAAAAAAAGGGGGAAAATAACGCGCAATCCTCCGCGAAAGGAGATGTCCGGCATGTCTTTCTTCGCAAAAGCCGTGCTCTGCTTGCTCCTCCTTTTGCCGCTTGGCGGCTGCTGGAGCGAAATCGATCCCGACCAGATCACCGTCGTTTCGGCAATCGGACTCGACCCGGCGGAAAACGGCAACATTGCGGTAACCGTCCAATTGATGAATCCGACGCTGCCGATCGCGGCGGGCGGCGGCAATCAACAGCGCAGGCCGTTCGCCATTTACTCTGCGAATGGCAAGACGATCCAGGACGCGGTCGAGCTGATTCAGCTGGCTGCGAAAAAAAGCCTGTTTTTCCCGCAAACCCAAGTCGTGCTCATCGGGGAGACGCTCGCCCGCCGCGGGTTGGACGATTATTTGGATTTTTTCTGGAGAGAGGAAAATCAGAACTTCAACAGCTGGACCCTCGTCTCCAGGCTTCCCGCCAAGCAGATGCTTGAAAACGCGTCGGAGTTGAAGGCCGTGCCGGCCGAAGAGTGGAAAGCGTTCCTGCGCGGAAAATGGGGGAGGCCGCAAAATGTCGCCATGCAAATGTACCAGTTTTTGCCGCGTCTGAACCAGGTCGGCTTCCAGGCCGTCTCGGCCGGCATCGGGCCCGCCCCGAATCCGAGCAAGAAAGGGTTGATGGAAATCGGCGACGCCGCGGTATTTCGGAACGACCGGATGGTCGGCTGGCTCACCGAAGACGAAAGCCAGATCGTCAACTGGCTGGCGGGCACCTCCTCCAAGGGCAGGTTCCTGATCGTCGCCGATGGAGAAGCGGCCAGCATGGCGATGAGCTCCATCCGGGTTCGCGTCTTCCCGGTCTTTCGGGAGGATCGGATCCTTTTCAAAATTCGGCTGAAGGGGGCGGCGGAGCTCAAAACGTCGACGATGCCGATAAACCTGGCCAAAGACAGGGGAAAGCTAAAAAAGCTGCTCGACGAGCAGCTGACGGAAGCGATCGAAAAAACGGTCGACAAGACGTTCAAGACGTACAAAAGCGATATTTTCGGATTCGGCGAGGTGATCCATAGGCGCCACCCGGGCAAATGGAGAACGCTGAAGCCGCAATGGAACGAACAACTGGAGTCGGTCGAAGCGGAAATCGAGGTTTCTTTTCGGATCGAAAGAGCCGGCTTGCTCAAATAGCGGGCAATAGCAGGCGGAAGAGGACAAAAGAGGATGAATCCAAAAAAAATTAACGGTTATCAGTTTTTCTTTATCATCTTCGTTTCCATCACCTCCCTGACTTTCTTTTCGGTCCCGAGCCAGCTCGCGGACAAGGTCGGCCAGGACCTTTGGCTTTCGATGGCCATCGGCACGCTGATCGACGTTTATGTCGCGTTCTTGCTTTACCGGCTGGGAATGAAATATCCCGGGGAGTCGATGATCGAATATACGGTCTCCATCCTGGGACCGATCGGAAAAACGGTCGGCTTGCTGTTTATTCTTTTTTTCACCGGAGTCAGCATTACGGCCATTTGGATCTACAGCGAATTTTTGTCTAATACGCTGCTGCCGAACACTCCGCTCGTCGTCTTCTCGCTCACGTTGACGTTATGTTCGGGATGGGCCGCCTTCAAGGGCATCGAGACGATCGCCCGAATCAGCCAGTTGATCGGGTTCGTTATTCTGGCCTCTTCCCTCGTTCTGTTCGCAAGCTCGATTCCCTTGCTTCAGTTGAAAAACCTGTTGCCGCAGTTCGAATACGGTGCGGGACCCGCTCTCAGAGGAGCCGTATATCCGGGAAGCTGGTTCGGCATTTGCATTATGATGGGCATGCTGATGCCTCATCTGAACAAACCCGAAAAAACGTTCAAAATGAAGGTTCGCGCGGTCGTGCTCGGGGCGGTCGTCATGACGTTGTATTTGCTGTACAGCATTTCCGTTATGGGGCCTGATATGGCGACAAGGGTCGAAAATCCGATTTACATTTTTACTCGGCTTACCCACTTCATCATCTTCGAAAGGATCGAGGTGCTGACGCTGCTCATTTTCGTATCGGGTTCGTTCATCACGTTCTCGACTTTGTATTATTCGATCGCCGAAGGCTGCGCCAAGCTGTTCGGAACCCGCAGGCATGCCGGATGGATTTACGCGTTTTCCCCTTTGTTCGTCGGGTGCGTGTTTTTCCCGTTCATGTTCAGCCACGGGTTTATGGAACCTTACCTCGAGTTCTGGTTTCCGCGGGTGGCCCTCGCCCTCGAAGGCGGGGTCACCACGCTGCTGTTTCTGCTGTCCTTTTTCCGCCCTTCGGACGGCAAACGTCATGCCGGGACATAGGCGGCCGAATCGGGGAATAACGGCGGTCAAGCGTTCAGCTCCAACACGCTGCCGTCAACCGGGTTGACGACATATTCGCTTTTTTCCCCGTTTTCGTCGACGAGAAAATAATACCCTTTCGCCACGAACGGATTTCCGGAATTGGCCAGGCTGAACGTCCGTTTGTCCGATTCCAGCACCGCGATTCCGGAAGCGCCCGCCGATTGTACCTGATCCCGAACGAGCGCCTTCGCTTCGTCATGCGAATACGCGGGAAAATACGCCCACAGCAAAGCCGGAGCGAGCAAAACGAGAAAGCGGTTTCTCCTTTCTCCGTCCGATTAAGCGCAAGCTTTTATTCTCCGTATACGAGGCCCGCAAGCCGCAAAACGGTGTCATCCGTCAACGGCTCGGAATTGTCGAACTCAACGACCGAGCCTGCCGGCAGCCTCCATTTCACCTCCCGTTTTGCGAGCGACGTCTTGAACTTTTCCCAGTTTTCAAGCTTCCAACGATCCAAAACCGAGTCCCTTCCCTCGATTCGGCGGCGGTAATCGTTTTCGTACCGCAAGTAAACGAAAACGACTTTGACGTCCACGTCCCGCGTCGAAGCGCCGATCCGGGCAAGCTCCCGGTCCAGCCACGCCGGATCCTCGACCTCTTTCGTAAACGGGCCGATCACGATCGCGTCCGTTCCGATTTCCAGATTATCGAGCGCCGCATTCATCGTCAGACGATAGCCCAAATCCCGACATAGCGCCTTGTATTCGGGCGAATCCCGGTCGTTCGGATCGAGGCCCGCCAGCTTCATCAGCGCCTCCGAAGCGGGCCGCGACAACGAGTCCATATCCAGCACCGCGGCCGGATGCCGCTTGGCCAGCGCCTTGGCGAGCGTCGTCTTGCCGGCTCCCGCACCGCCCAGAAAAAAGATCAGTTTCCGCATAGTCGCCTCCGAAAACGTTTCTTGAATCGTCTTTCGACTTGGCCGCCGTTCGCCCGATCCGTCCATGTCTCGGCCGAGTCTGCCGTCCGTCTTCTGCTCCGTCCGCGACCGCTTTCGTGCCAAGCTGCGGCCGAGTCTTCTGCCATTGTAGCATATTTTTCCCGCGGCAGCTTCGCGCCCTTTCGCCCGGACGACCGTTATGGCTCCGCCCCTGGAATCGCCGACGAATTAACGGAGATCGCGCCCTCTTAAAGCTGCCGCCCGACCGTCATTTTCCCGTTCTCTTCCCGCACTTCGATAAAAATCGGACGCTCGTCCGGCGTCTTGTTCGGCGTATGGAGCGTCAGGACGAGCTTGCCCTCGAACGTGCGGAACGCCATGCCGTGACCGCCGTCGTTCCGGTACAGCGGTTCGTCCTCGTGCGTCCAAGGCCCCGTCACCCGGCCCGACTCGGACCTTGCGAGGCCGAGAGCGTACGTGTTGTCGATAAAGCCGGCCCACAGCATGCACAACGCGCCGGAAGCGCCGCGGAACAAATAAGGGCCGTCCGTCACGTAATTGTCCCGGTTCGGGAACCGCGGCGACACGTACGGCGTCGTCCACGGCGCTTCCGAGGCGCGAAACAGGACGACAGGCTCCGAAACCGCTCGCTTCAAGTCCTTGTCAAGCCGGACCGCGCACACTTCGCCGTCGGTTACCTGCTGCCATTCGTGGCAGAATACCATCCACGGCCGATGCTCCTCGTCGACGAACAGGCTGCCGTCCAGCGAGCTCCAGGGCTCCGGCGTAATCGGCCCGTCGCTGTTGAGCGCGAACGGCCCGAGCAGCCTGTCCGAAGACAGCGCCGCCGTCCCGAGCAGGCCGTTATCCTTTCTCCGGAACGTAGCGAACATATAGTAACGGCCGCCGTAGGCGTACACCTCGGGCGCCCAGAAATTCGTGTCCGAAAAGAAGTCCTCGTCCGGGCGAAACACCGGGAACGGTCCTTCCCAATGCTGCAAATCGTCGCTCCGGTACGCGTCGAAGCCCGTTCCTTTCCCCCAAATATTCGCATCGGTGCTGCCGAACAAATAATACTTTCCCTCTTCGGGCACGGGGACCACGAACGGGTCCCGGATTTGCACGTCCCGGCTTTTCTTCATTCCGGTTTCCTCCCCCGCATAGGGCTATTTGTAAGTCGGATATACGATGCCGATGTCGGAGGCGCGCTCGAACGCACCGGCCGCGAAGTCGAGGCGCTCGTTTCCGTTGACGGCAAACGGAAGCTCCCGTCCCCCTACCCGGATCGTCCCTTCCACCTTCCGCACGCTCATGCCGACGATGCCGGTCAATTCCCCGCCGCGGTTCGCGATCACCCGGATGCCGCTCGGAAACCGCATGTACGGCTCGCCCGCCCGGTAAATTTCCGAACCTTCCCTCGTGTTGATCAGCTCGTAGGCGACGCCGTCGATATTCCGTCCGTACGCCGTTTCGCCGGCAATGTCCTCGCCATGATCCATCGCGTACGGCGTAAGCCCCGTAAACCATACTTCCCCGTCCGGCCGCGGGAGAATGCCGCACAGCCGCTCCACATAATCCAGAAGGCAAAGAATCGACGGCGAGTACGCCTCGGTAAAGCCTTCGTTGCCGGTCCACGGACTGACCGTTTGCGCAAACCGGGTCGCCTTCGCGAACGAGGACAAAATCGGCTGCATGACCCAGGTCAGCTCCACGTGGCGGCCGTGAAACTCGAACGCGTGAGGGGTCCGGATCAGGCTGAGAAAATTCGACGTTCCGGCCCAGGTGTTGTAGCCGGAATTCGGGTCGAAGCGAGGATCGTCCATCGCGATCGACGTAAACGGGTATTTGGCGAAAAATTTGCTCGTGTTGAGCAAATAGCGGCGCAGCATGTCGTCGAAAAACGCCCGCTCGCCGACTTCGCACGCGAGCACCCGCAGCAGAACGTCGGATTGAACCCGGACGAATTCGTCGTTGCGATCCCGATCGTAAAAAAAACGGTCCTCTTCGTCGAAGCAGTAACGGAACAGGCTGGCGAGGCTCGATTCGGCCTTCTTCCTCCACCCGTCTCCGGACTGCCCCAGTTCTTCCGCCATTCGCGCCAAATAGAGCCGCTGGCAATAGACGTTAGCCGTCAAGTCCGGCGCCAGAAAGGGCAAAATCGGCGAATCGGGATCGCACTTCGTCGCGTCGTTCAAATGCGGCGTATCCGGCGCGTGCCAGAAGCGCGGCGACAGATCGTGTCCGGTGTCGAACGCGCTGAACGCTTCGACGCAGCCCGTGCCGCGAGTATCCCGGCAAGCGGCAAGCCAGGCATCGTAGCGAACCATCGCTTCGTACATCGGCTTCAGAAACGATTTGTCCCGGCCGTGGAGGGCGTAATGGTTCCAGACGCTCCGCGCGAGCGGCGTCACCAGCTGGATTTGCCGGTACGCCGGCCCGTGCTCGGTCACCTTGTAAGGCAGCATGCCGTCCTCCCGCTGATGAACGGCGAACGACCGGTAGGTCGATTCCGTTACGGAAGGAACGAACCGGGACAGCAGCTCCGCATTGATCGTTCCGGTGCTCTCCAGCCAGCAGCCGAGATAAATGCCGCCCTCGTGCAGGATCGGCTCTTCGCCGCCGGTCGGCACGATGCAGTCGAGCAAGGCGCGAAGCGCCGAGGCGTACACGCCTTCCAGCTTGCCCGAGGAGGCGACGAATTTGACGCCGGATTCGCGCCATTGCCGGAGAACCTTCTCATCCGAAGGTTTTTTCGGCGGACCCGCCTTTTCATCGACCGTCCATTTCCGCAGCTTCTCCAAAAGCACTTCGTTGTTCATCCTGTCGCCCCTCTTTCGATAAAAATTGCGTTTGGCGCATGGCGCGAAGCGTAAAACAGACTGCCGCGGGGCAGCCTGTTTTCGCGAGCCGGGCTACGCGTGCCGGCCTACTGATTGTTGTTGAAAATTTTGACCGTGCCGTTGTAAAAATCTTTCACCGCGTCTTCCACGCTTTTGCGTCCGAAGCCGATTTCATAGAGCGTCGATTCCGCCAGCTTCGAATATTCGGAGAAGCCCGGAGGGTTGTAGCTGACGGCGAACGGCTCCGTTTTCGCCGCTTCCGACACGCGGCTCGTGTAGTCGTATACGATTTTGTCCACGTCGCTCGCTTTCCCCTCGAGCAGCTCGCGGTTTTTGGACGTAACCGGCACCCCGCGGTCGTTTCCGAGAATTAACGCGACTTCCGGATCGTTGATGAAAAAGTCGATGAACGTCGCCACTTCCTTCGGATGCTTCGTGTTCACGTAGCCCGACAGCCCTTGGCTCGATTCGAACACGACCCCCGTTCCTTTCGGGCCGCGAGGCAATTGGACCATGACCAGTTCGTCCTGCGTCAAATTTTGGTGTGCGGCCAGCTGGTTGGAAGGAATGAGGCTCATCGCCGCCTTGCCCGTCACGATCAGAGACTTGCTCGTGTCGCCCGGGGGGTTCGACACCTGGGTTTCCGCCGGAACGATCCCGCCCGCTTTGGACGTTTCGTCCCAATATTGAAACCATTTGAGCGCATCCGCCTCCTCGAATCCGAGCGTGCCTTTTTCCATGTCGTACAGCTGCTTCCCGTTTTGCTTCAGCCCGATGTCCAGGCCGTCGACCGCATAGTTATAAGACCCGTAATACCCTTTGCCCAGCTTGTCGGAAATTTCCTTGCTGATGCGCGCGAAATCGTCCCAGTTCCAGCCATCCTGCGGCAGCTCGACGCCGGCTTTTTCGAACATCGTCTTGTTGACGACGACCCCGCGGGCGTTCGCTCCGGCGGAAATATGGACAAGCTTGCCGCCGAGCGTCCCGTACTCGATCATCGATTGATCCATGTCCGACAGGTCCAGTTCATTGCCGACATAAGGTCCAAGGTCAAGCAGCACGTCCTTGATGGCATAATCGGAGACGTTGCCGCCTAGGAAAAAAACGTCGGGTGCCGTGCCGGATGCCAGCTGCGTGTTCAGCTTGTCGAAATAGCCGGTCGACGGCGCGAACTCTCCGGTCACTTTGATGGTCGGATATTTTTCCTGAAAGAGCTTGAGCGCCTCGTTCGTAATGTCCGCGCGCTTCTGATCCCCCCACCACATGACGCGAAGCTCGACCTGTTCGCCGCTGCCGGACGAGCCGGCAGGCGAGCTTTCCCCGCCCGCGTTATCCGAACCGGCAGCGCCGCCCGAACCGCCGCTTCCCGTGCCTCCCGAGCAGGCCGTGACGACGGCCATCATGGCGGTCAGCAAAAAAATGAACCATTTGTTTTTCATGTTGCATCTCCCCCCAGAAAAATATCATGAAGTGAAGCCGCTTACAACCCTTATCCTACGATAAGGCGTACGAAAGTGAAATTTCATTCCTTCGGGTGTTCGCTTATATTTTTTTCGGATTCCATCTTCCCCGGACGATGCCGGTTTATTTCAAGCCCGTCGTCGCGATTCCGTCGAGGAAATAGCGCTGGAAAATCAGGAAGATCAGCGTAATCGGCACGAGCGACAGCGTGGACATCGCCAGCAGCGCGCCCCAGTCGGATTGGCCCGACGGATCGAACAGCGACCGGATGCCAAGCTGCACCGTAAACAGATCGATCTTGCTGAGGTAGATCATCTGGCTGAAAAAGTCGTCCCACGACCAGATGAAGGTAAAAATCGCGGCCGAAATCAATGCCGGGACGAGCAGCGGCAGCACGATCCGGAAGTAGATTTGCCACATGCCGCAGCCGTCGATCGTCGCGCTTTCGTCCAGTTCCCGCGGGATGCCGCGGATGAACTGCACCATCATCAGGATGAAAAACGAGTCGTGCGCCAGCCATTTCGGCAAAATCAGCGGATAATAGGTATTGATCCATTGCAACTGGTCGTAAATGATGTACTGCGGAATAAGAGTAACGTGGTACGGCAGCATGATCGTGACCAGCATAAGCGCGAACCATATTTTCCGGAACTTGAAATGAAGGCGGGCGAACGCGAACGCCGCGAGCGAGCAGGTGATGACGTTTCCGAGCACGCTCATGATCGAGATGATCCACGAATTCGTGAAAAACCGGCCGAACGAAATGCCCTGCAGGCCCTTCCATCCGTTCGCGTAATTGTCCAGCGTAAAAGCCGACGGCCAAAGTCCCGGCTCGGAAAAAATGAGCTGATTCGGCTTGAACGAGCTGCTGACAAGCCAAAGCACCGGATACAGCATGAGTATGCCGAGCAAAATAATGAACGTATGTTTGACGGCCGCGGTCGTCGCTCGTTTTGTGTGCATGCCTGGTTACCTCCCATCCTTGCTGTCGCCGTAAAAGACCCAATACTTCGAGGTCGCGAACACGACGGCCGTGAAAAGGCCGACGATGATCAGCATGATCCATGCGAGCGCGGACGCATAGCCCATATCGAAGAACGAGAACCCTTTCAGGTAAAGATACAGCGTATAAAACATCGTCGCATCGAGCGGTCCGCCCCGCCCGTCGCCGATGACGTAAGCCGGCGTGAACGCCTGGAACGAGTTGATGATGCTCATGACCAGGTTGAAAAACAGGACCGGCGAAAGCATCGGAAGCGTGATTTTGAAAAACTGGCGGACTTTCCCCGCCCCGTCCACCTGCGAGGCTTCGTACAGATCGGCCGGAATTTGCTTCAGGCCGGCGAGAAAGATGACCATCGCCGAGCCGAATTGCCAGATCGACAGCGTAACGATTGTATAAACGATGTAATCGGGATGGGAAATCCACGACGGCCCCTCGATGCCGAAAAAGCCGAGGAATTTGTTGACGAGTCCGTTACCGTCGAAAATCTGTCTCCAGACGATCGCGATCGCGACGCTTCCCCCGAGCAGCGACGGAATATAATAAACCGTCCGGTAGATCCCGAGCGCGCGAATGCCCTTGTTCAGCAGCATCGCCACCGCGAGCGCGAACGCGAGGCGGAGCGGAACGGACAGAAACACGTACTTGAACGTCAGGAACAAGGAATTTTTAAACGTTTGGTCTTCGCTGAAGATTTCGACGTAGTTGGAAAATCCGATCCATTGCGGCGGGCTGAGCAGGTTGTACTTGGTCATCGAAAAGTAAAGCGATCCAAGCATCGGACCCAGCGTCAGGCAGAAAAAACCGATCAGCCACGGCAGCAAAAACGTGTAGGCCGTCAGATTGTGTTCGCCGGACAACGACCGGCGTTTTTTTCGCATCGCAAAGCTCCCCCTCTTATGATGTGTACATCCATCATAAAAGGGGGAGCTTTCGTTATGAATTCTATTTTTTCGGGTGTTCGCTATCAATTTTTACGGATGTCCGCTGCCGGTATTCGGACGGCGTCATCCCGTGCATCCGCTTGAACTTCGAGCTGAAATAGCTGGCGTTGGAAAAACCGGTCAGCTCCGCGATGTCCCACAGGCTGAGCGTCGTTTCCTCGAGCAGGCGAGTCGCCTGCTCCATCCGCACCTCGTTCAAATACTGGATGAACGATTTTCCGACCTTCGCTTTGAACATTTCGGAAAAATAAGACGAATTGTAGTTGAATTTCTCGGCGATCATCGTCAGGTTGAGATCGTACATGTAATTGTCGTCAATGAATTTTCGCGCCGCGTCGATATACGGCGAATCGGCTTCGCCGTGTTCGCTTCGAAGCCGGTCGGCGATTCGCCGGGCCAGCCGGACGAGGAAGCGCGTCCCCTTATCCGCCGTGTCGAAGCCGAGCGCCATTTCGGGCCGAAGCCACAGCTGTTCGCCGCTGTCGAGCGGAACGCGGGCTTCGCAGGCGATCGGCTCGATCAGCAAATACAGCTGAAAGATCGCCTTCACGAACCGGGCCCGGGAAGCGGACAACGCGTCCTGCAGCTCGCGGCGGACCGCCTGCTCGAACGCTTCCGTCTCGCCTCGCTGAAGAAAGCGTTCGATCACCTTGACCCGATCTTCCGGCAAAGCGGCCTGCGAGACGGACAGCCGGACATCTTCGGGAAGCTCGTTCCCGTGCAGGCTCCAGGCGAGAAGCGCAGCCATGTAACCTTCCTTCCACTGCTTGAAGCCGGTTGCGGGCTGCCCGACGCCGACCGTCAGCTCGAAACCGAGAAACAGCTTGACGTTGGCGCGCATCGCTTCCGCAAACCGCTCCCGCTTCTCGTCGTCGTCCGGCATGACGAAATGCATCAGCCCCGGATAGTTGGCGTCGCGGAACGGGAGCGCGGACGGATGGAAGTTGTCCGCGGTTTCCCGGCAAATCGCGTCCAAAGGCAGCCGGAACTTGTCCGGCGTCCGGTCCGCCGAACCCCCCGCCTCCGCCTCCCGCAGCCCGACCGTCAAGAACCTCACCGTCATTCCGTCCCACGAATCGAGCTCGAACAGCCTCGCCCGCTCCCGGATAAGACGGATCGAATCGAGCTCGTCCCTGACCAGATGTACGATGAAGTGCTCCTTCATTTCCTTGTAATATTGCGACAGCCGCCAGCGGATCGTGGCCGCCTGGTCTTCCTGCCGGCGCTCGTCGTCAAGCTCTCCCTTCACCTTGACGAGCGCTTCCGTGAGCTCGTCCCGGGCGACGGGTTTAAGCAAGTAGTTGCGCGCCCGGCTCCGGATGGCGGCTCTCGCGTAATGGAAATCCTCGTAGCCGGTGACGACGATCAGGCGCAAAGCCGAATGCTGCTCATGGCAGGCATCCAGGAACGAAACTCCGTCCATCAGCGGCATATTCATATCCGTCAGAACGACGTCGACCGCTTCGCTTCCCAGCCGCTCAAGCGCTTCCCGGCCGTTGGAAGCCTCGCAATCGACCCGAAACCCCAACGCCTCCCAATTCACCTTCAATTTCAAGCCTTGACGAATTTCCGGCTCGTCATCGACGATCATCACTCGATACATCGCTTGATTCCTCCTGCGCGGGCAAAATAAGTTCGATCGACGTTCCCTCGCCTTCCGCCGAATCGATGCGGACCTCGAACAGCTCTCCGTAGTACAGCCGGCAGCGGGCCAAAACGTTGCCGAGGCCGATCTGTCCGCTGCGGCTCGCCAAAATCGTGTCCAGTTGCGCGGTAGCGGACTGCTCGAGCAGCTTCCGCCGCCGCTCCTCCGGCATTCCCGAGCCGTTGTCGGCGACCTTGAGCGTCAGCTTGCCTTCCGCGCGCCGGACGGAAATGGCCACGACCGCGTCCGGTCGATGGAGGAAGCTGAATTTGACGGCATTTTCGATCAACGGCTGCAAAATGAATTTGACGATTTGAACCCGTTCCAAGCTCCCTTCCTCGTTCAGCCGAATGGCCAGCCGGTCGCCGAACCGGACCTGCAGGATCGTCATGTAGTATCGCGTGTATTTGATCTCTTCCTTCAGCGGAATAAGATCGTCGCTGATCTTCAGCGAAAACCGCATCATTTTGCCGAGCGATTCGATGACCTGCAAGGTGTCGTCCTCCCGCTTCTGCATCGTCAGACTGCTCATCAGCTCCATCGTATTGAACAAAAAATGCGGATTGATCTGCATGAGCAGCGCTTTGTACTCGGCCTGCTGTCGCAGCAGTTTCAGCTCGAACTCCGTTTTGATGTGTTGCTGCAGCTGCACGACCGATTTGCGAAACGTCGTCGTCGCAAAGCCGACCTCGTTGCGAACGCCGTCCTCGGGCGGCAAGCGGCTCAGCGCGTTGTCGAAATCGCCGCGCTGCACGTGGCGCATCGCCTGAACGAGGCGAGACAAAGGCTTCGTAATGCCATGCGACAGCCAGGTCGCCAGAAGCAAGGAAAGGATAAGCAGCAAGGTCGCGATTAACAAAATCGTGCCGCGCAGCTTGAACAATTGGGCGTACAAATCCTGTTCCGACACGAAGCCGACCAGCATCCAGTTCGGATTGGTCAACTTCTTGTAAACGAGGATATCCGTATGGCCTCCGTCTTCCTTCAGGTAGACGACTCCTTGCGCGCCCCCTCCGCCGCGGATGCTATCCACCTCCTCCAGCATGTCCGCCTCCGGCGCGTAATCGTCCTGGGACAGCATCGGCATTCCTTGCCGATCGAGCAAATAAATGGCTCCTCTTTCGCCGAGGTGAATGCGATCGAGCGGCTCCAGAAAATAATCCGCGCTCACGTTCACTTTCATAAAGCTGTTCGTGGTCGAAGGAAAAAACGAACCGATCGGCATAAGCATGCTGACGACCGGATTCGGGTTGTTGTTCCGCAGCTCGGCGGCATCCCGATGAGCCGGCACCCAATACTCGTCATTTTCGATAAAATTGAGAAACCAATTTTCCTTCAGGAACGAAGCGTCGTTCACGATTTGATTCCCGCTGCCGATCCATGTGCCTTCCAGACGGTAGACCGTGACGGACGAAACGCTCGAATAACTGTTCGTCGTTCGCATCAAAAACTGGCTCATCTGATAGTTGGCCACGTTCTTTTCGGCCGGCGTCGAGGCCGGATCGGAAACGACGGCATCCCATTCTTTCGTGATGTCGCTGTTGAAGACGATGGATGCCAGATCGTAAATTTGCGTCTGCACCATATCGATATACGAACCATACTCGTCCATCTTCTCGAGCGCGGAAGATTCGATATAAGACCGGATAATCGAGCGGGACTGATTAAAAAGCAAAACGGACAACGTTCCGAAAGAGAGAACGAAAAGGAGGACGAAGATGGCGATCAGGCGGCTTTTGAGCGAGTAGAACATGGCGTTTCCCTTCCCGGCGGCGCCGCCGGCTTGTTTGAATCCATTTTATGCCCTCGGTCGCGCCCGTTCAAGGCTCGCGAAAAAAGACCGTTGTATTCCGCCCGCGATCCGATATAATAATGATAATGATTATCGTTGTTTATTTCGTTTGCGAGGAGACGGTTCCATGAGCTTGCTGTTGCCCCTTGCCACCGTTGCGCTGGTCGCCGTCGGCTCTTTCTGCCTGTTCATGGCGATCGAGCATGACCGGAAAACGGAACGATGGCTCGCCGACAAAAAAGCGTAGGCCCGCCCGAATCCGGGCGGACCTCCGAGCGTTCCCTGCTTTTGCAGTCTTGCCGCTTTCCGCGGCCTCTATCGTTAGTTCGCCTCTCCCTTGAACCGCAGCAAACGAAGCCCGTTCAGAATGACAAGAATCGTGCTCCCTTCATGTCCGACGACGCCGAGCGGAAGCGCTAGCTCCTGGAAGAAGTTTGCCGCAAGCAGCAGCGCGATGACCGCCAGCGCGAACGTCATATTTTGCTTGACGACGGTCAGCGTCCGCCTGCCCAGCGCGATCGCGCCGGACAATTTCCGCAAATCGTTTTGCAGCAGCACGACGTTCGCCGTTTCGAGCGCCGCGTCGCTCCCGCCCGCTCCCATCGCGATGCCGACCGTCGCCGTCGCAAGCGCCGGGGCGTCGTTCACGCCGTCGCCGACCATTGCCACATTGCCGTACGACTCTTTTAATTCCTTGATTTTGGCCGTTTTGTCTTCCGGCAGCAAGTCGGCGTAAACCAGGTCGATGCCGGCCTCCTTCGCGATCGCTTCGGCCGTCGCTTGCCGGTCGCCGGTCAGCATCGCGATTTTGACGCCCTGCCGTTTGAGCGCGGCAATCGCCGTTTTCGCCTCCGGCCGGATTTCATCCCTCAGCGCGATAATGCCTGCCGCCCCTAGCGAATGCTGAAGCACCGCGATCGTTTTGCCTTCCCGCTCCAGACGGCGAATATGCTCCAGCAGCGGCTCCGTGGCGAATCGTTCGTCCAGGTAGGCCGGCTTGCCGATTTTCCACGTTTCGCCAAGCAGCTCCGCCTTCAGTCCCCAGCCGGCCTCCGCTTGAAAGCCGGTCGGTCTCGTCAGCTTAAGGCCCCGCTCCTTGGCCGCCTCGACGATCGCCTTGGCCAGCGGATGCTCGGACAAGCTTTCCAACGACGCCGCCGTTTGCAGCAGCTCGTTTTCGTCGCCGTCCCGCAGCGCGATCAAATCCGTCACGACCGGCCGGCCCGCCGTCAGCGTGCCCGTTTTATCGAAAGCGACGACTTTCGTGCGCGCCAGATTTTCCAGATGGGCGCCGCCTTTGAACAGCAGGCCCTTTCTTGCGCTGCTGGAGATGGCCGACAAGACGGCCGGCATGATGGAGGCGACCAGGGCGCAGGGCGAAGCCACGACAAGGAACACCATCGCCTTGTACAACGACTGCTCCCAGGACCAGTTCAACAGCAACGGCGGCAGCGCGATCAAAAGCGCGCAAAGCAGAATGATCGCTCTTGCGTAGATGCGCTCGAAGCGTTCCATAAACAGCTGCGAAACCGGCTTTTCGCTTTCCGCTTCCTGCACGAGACGCACGATCCGGGAAAACAGCGTCGCCTCCCCGGGCCGGGTCACTTCCACAACGAGCGCCCCCTGCCCGTTAAGCGTTCCGGCATACACCTCGTCGCCGGCTTCTTTGTCGGCGGGAATCGATTCTCCCGTAATCGATGCCTGATTGACGGCCGAGGCTCCCTCGCGAACGATGCCGTCGGCGGGAATGCGTTCGCCCGGTCTGACGATGACGGCATCGCCGGCTTCGAGCTCTCCGACGCCGACCGTTTCCTCCGCCCCGCCGCGAATGACGACGGCCGTTTCCGGCTTTAATTTCATCAGCGACGTAATATCCCGGCGGCTCCGGTCCATCGTGTACGTCTCCAGCGCTCCGCTCAGCGAAAAAATGAAGATAAGCACCGCCCCTTCCGTCCAATAGCCGATGCCGGCCGCTCCGATCGCGGCGACGATCATGAGCAGGTTGACGTCCAGATCGCGCTCGTAGACAAGCGTTTGAAGCCCTTCCTTCGCTTTCGCGAATCCGCCTACGGCGAAGGCGAGGCAGTACAGCGCCACCGCCGCGCCATGCGACACCCCGTCGAGCGACCAGGCGACCGCGATCAGCAAGCCGCTGGCCAGCGCCGCGATCCCTTCCCCGTATCGTCTAAAAACGGCCGCGGCCGAATGGCGCACCGATTTCGTTTGCCGCAGCCCGCTTCGTTCCGCGTATTCTTTCGTTGCCTGTGTCGATGTAACCATGCCGTTTCCCTCCCGTTGAGAATGAGTTCCATTATTGAGGCCCTTAAAATGCCGAATGCTGCTCCGGCGAGGGAGCAGCATTCGAAAATAGAACCTATGGAGAAGCGTATCCGCTCCTTTGTTTAGAATTATTATAATTTAGTATTTAATAAAAGTAAATGGGTCCCCGAAAATCTAGGCGCCGGCTCGACGGTTCCTTTTCCGTTCAACCCTGAACGACAGCCGCGATCAGCAGGATCCAGCCCGCAATAAACGAAAGACCCCCGATCGGCGTGATCGCGCCGAGCTTCTTGACGCCGGTGAGGCTCATCGCGTAAAGGCTGCCGCTGAACAGCACGATACCGGCGAACAGAAGCCAACCCGATGTCAAAACAAGATCGCTCTCGATCATTCCGCCCGAGAGAACGCCGATGAGCAGCAGCCCGAGTCCATGGGCGATGTGGTACTGCACGCCGATCTGATAAATCGCCAGCATTTCCGGCGACAGCCTTTTTTTCAGCGCATGCCCGCCGAACGCTCCGAGAATAACCGCCAGCGCCATCATGATTCCGCCAAGCAGCAATAACGTTTGCATCAATAAATCCTCCCCCGCTTTTACTCGCTTCGCCCGCCGCCCCCGTCCAGCAGCCATTCGCCGGCAATGCCCGGCGTCGTCATTTGGACGGGATCCAGGATGATGTCGATCTCCTCTTTGGTCAACAGATGCCGCTCCAAAATAATGTCCTGCACCCTCATGCCGGTTTTGATCGCTTCCTTCACGATTCCCGCCGCCACTTCATAGCCCAGATGCGGATTTAACGCCGTGACGATGCCGAAGCTGTCATGCACGTATCGCTCGCAGCGCTCGCGGTTTGCTTCCATTCCCTCGAGCGCGAAGCGAATGAACACGTCGACCGCGTTTCGCAAAATTTTGAGCGATTGCAGCAAATTGAAGGCAAGCACCGGCCCCATCACGTTCAGTTCGAACTGGCCCGCTTCCGAGGCGAGGCAAATCGTATGATCGTTGCCGATAATTTGAAAAGCGGCCTGGTTCACGACCTCGGCCATGACCGGATTGACCTTGCCCGGCATGATCGAGGAGCCCGGCTGCCTAGCCGGAAGCTGGATTTCGCTTAAGCCCGTCCGCGGGCCCGAAGCCATCAGCCGCAGGTCGTTGCATATTTTCGAAAGATTGACGGCGCAAACCTTCAACGAAGCCGACAACTCCGTGTAAGCATCCGTATTTTGCGTCGCGTCCATCAAATCGTCGGCGGCCTTCACCGGGACGCCCAGCTCTTCGGCCAACAGCCGCACCACTTCGCTTATGTATTCCGGCTTCGCGTTGAGTCCGGTGCCGACAGCCGTCGCCCCCATATTAACGGCGAGCAGCGTATCCGCCGAACGTCCGATTCGCCCGATGTCCCGTCCGATTACGGCCGCGTAAGCTCCGAACTGCTGTCCCATGCGGATCGGCACGGCATCCTGCAGATGCGTCCTTCCCATTTTAATGACGTCATTGAATGCAATCGCTTTATCGCCGAACGCGTTCCGCAACTGTCGGAGCGTATCCAGCAATTCCTGCGTCAGCCGGTAAGCCGAAAGCCGAATCGCGGTCGGAATGGCATCGTTCGTCGATTGGGACATATTGACGTGATTGTTCGGACTGCAGTAAAAATATTCGCCCTTCGAACGGCCGAGCAGCTCCAGCGCCCGATTGGCCAGCACCTCGTTCATGTTCATATTGATGGACGTGCCCGCCCCGCCTTGAATCGAATCCACGATGAACTGATCCGCCAAACCGCCTTGCGCCACTTCGTCCGCCGCTTTGACGATCGCCTCGGCAATCGGCTCGCGCAGCATATGCGTCGAAGCGTTCGCTTTCGCGGCCGCTTTTTTGACGAGCGCAAGCGTTCGGATCAGCTCGGGATGGACCGGAACGCCGGTAATCGGGAAATTTTCGACCGCCCGCAGCGTTTGAATGCCGTAATATGCGGACTGGGGGACGCTTTTCTCCCCGAGGAAATCCTTTTCGATCCGAAATTCCAATGCCAGTTCCTCCTCAATCGGTCAGATCGGTCAACTCCATAAGTCCCGTCCCGTATATTATACCCGACGCGGATTCGAGTTGAACGGATTTCTTCCGTTTTCTTCCCTGTCGGGCGGAATAACATCGAAAAATGGAAAAAATCGCCGCTTCACGTGAAACAATGCTCTCGGATTTTCATTTGCGCTTGCCGAAGCAAAAAGGCCGCCCCTGCCTTGTCGGCGAAAGGACAGCCTCTTGAAAGGACTTCGCTTATACGACGTCGTAGCCCTGATCTTCGATCGCGTTCTTGATCGCATCAAGCGATACTTTCGCTTCGTCGAAGTCGACGGCGACGGAATGGGCCGCCAAGTCGACTTTTGCACTGGCGCCAAGCTTTTTGACGGCGCCCTCGACCGCATTGACGCAGTGGGAGCAGGACATGCCTTCTACTTTCAACGTAACGCTGGACATCGGGAATGCCTCCTTTATTTTAGCGATTTCTGAACGGTAAATCCTACTTGCCGGGCCCTATAATCCCGCGGATTCGCCCTAGCTCTTTTACTTTAATATACCCCCTGGGGGTATGTCAAGCAAGTTTAATCCCTTTCGTAAATCGACCCCGAACGGCTCGCGTAAAACTCCGAATAAACCTTCTCGGCGTAGGCGTCCGTCATCCCGGCTATGTAGTCGGCGGCAAGACGTTCCCACGGCCAATGTTCCCGGTGCTGCTCGTAGCTTTCCAGCCAATCGGGGGGAATAATCAATTTGCCCGTTTCAAAATCCTTGAAGCTGTCCCACAGCCTTCGGATCATAATATCGCTCCGCTTATGCAGCCTTTGAACGCGAAAATCTTTAATCAACGTCACCCAGGCGAGTTTTTTCAAAATTTCCATCGTCCGGAGCAGCTCGAGGTCCTCTTGCCCTTCGCGGACGAACGTGACCCGCTTCCATCCGGTGGCCGGATCGTCGATGATGCCGACCTGGTTCGCGAACTTCCGCACCCAGCGGGCTTTCATTTCCCGGCGCGTGCGCGACGGCTCGCGTCCCAGCTCCACGAAGATTTGCTCCCATTGCAGCCAGTATTGGTTCAGCACCCGCTTCACCATTTCGGTCAAATCGACTTGCTCCCAGAACATGCCGGAATTTCCCCGGTCTTCGACGATTTCCTGCGTTACGGCCGCAACCAGCTTGTCATCCTCGAACAGATGGCGGTTCATCGGAATTTTGCCGGCCCGGATGCCGTCCTCCAGATCGTGCGTGGAATAGGCGATGTCGTCGCACAAATCCATGAGCTGGGCTTCCAGCGTCGCGACTCCGACGGGCATCTCCCATAAGTCCCGCAAATACCCGATGCCTTCCCATTCCGACTTGTAAACCCCTTTAATGCGGCCGGGTTCGTCGATGCAGAACGGGTATTTGTTGATGCCGAGCAGCACCGACGCGGTCAAATCAAGCCCGCTGTCGCTGCCCGCCCGCTTCTCCAAAAACATGAGAATGCGGTAATTTTGCGCGTTCCCTTCGTATTTGAGGCCGTGCTCTTGCATCAGGACGTCGTTCAAAATTTCCTCGCCCTTGTGGCCGAACGGCGGATGTCCCAAATCGTGCGCGAGCGCGGCGCACTCCACCACCTCAGGGTCAAGCATGAGGCCTGGATGCTCCTTTTTCGCCAAAAAGGGATAGCTTTTGCCCAGTCTCCTTGCCACTTCGCGGGCGATTTGCGATACTTCGAGCGAATGGGTCAGCCTCGTGCGGTAGTAATCTCCCGAACCCGCTCCGAACACCTGCGACTTGCCCTGCAGCCGCCGGAACGCGGGAGATTGGACAAGCCTCGCGTAATCCTTTTCATATTCGTCCCGGTCATCGCCGGAATGGATGTTTTCCGTGTCGAACAACCTTAGCTTGCGAACGTTCATGTTCGCCCACCTCATCTCTTGCTGTTTCTCATATTGTATCTATTTTAACGAGAAGTTGTCATCGTGTCAGGCTTCCTCACAAAAAAATGTGTTCTCTCCGGCAGCGGCTTCCCGCCTCATCTCGGTCCGATATCCCTTTCGCTCAGACGCATACGCTTTGCTATTGAGCACATCGATGAAAACGCGAAGAAAATCCGCGACACGGAATTCAACCGCAAAGCGTTCAAGCGATTGCGGCCGGTTTTCGGAGCAGCTTCAAAATGGCTTGCTGCCGTATTCGGAGGGATCGGCAGCAAGCAACTGCAAGCGTATTTGGAGCATTTTTTCTCCAAGTGGAACCGGCGCGGGAAGCCGTTATTTTTCGAGTTGCTAGGCGACTGTGCCTCCAAATCCACGATTATGTATGACTTATACCGGACATATTGCAACTTTTTAGGGATATTCGGATTTTATGGCAGATCTCGCCTTTGTCATCGTGACTCTAAATCGGAATTCGAAGCATCCATCCATTTTTCCCCCCACTTGCGCATTTGAAGGAGTATTGACCTGTACTCTTTTCCTTTTTCGGTCAAAGAGTATTCTACGCTTACAGGGATTGTCGGAATAACTTGACGATTTACGATCTTATGATGCTCCAAATGTCGCAGGATATCTGTTAAAGATTTGATGCTGATGTTGCCCAAATTTCTACGCAACTGATTGAAACGCTGCGAACCGTAATATAAGTGAGATATAACTCCAAACGCCCATTTGCTGCCTATAACTCTCAACGCTTCGTTTACGGCAAGGAGACATTTTTGTTCATCGTTTCGATTCAATTTAACACACCTGCCAAAACGAACTCTAGGTTTGGAATTGGAAAGGGAACTTTGGCAGAAGCTACAAAACCGGATGTCCCCATAAAGCTAATAGCCGTAGATGACATCGGGGCAAGAAGGTTACGAAGTAGATTTTCCGACATTGCGCAACCTTCACCCCGGACTTATGAATTTCGACACTTGGCTGGAGAAGAAGGGCAAAGCGATGTTCGAAGTCCTTTTCGTGGACGACTGAGCGAACGGGATAGCCAAGACAAGCGATTCATTTCACGATCCGGCTCGAAAGAATATCGAAAGATGAAAAAAAGGACGGCGCGACTCGCTCGCGCCGCCCGACCGGACAAAAGTTGCGCTGCCCGGTCACACATATTTGGTCAAAATGCTCTCCACATGCTCCAGATGCAAGCGCATCGATTCCCCCGCCGCGGCGGCATCGCGGCGTGCGACGGCATCGTAGATTGCCGAGTGCTCGCGGAACAGCCGTTCGGCGACGGAGCGGTTGGCGTAAAGCTCGACGCGCCGGATTTCCCGAATCGCCTGCTCCAATTGGCCCGTGATCGACTCGAACAGACGCAGCAAGATGCTGTTGTGCGCCGCCCCCGCCAGCGCCAGGTGGAATTGCAAATCGGTTCGCTCGCCATCGAGGTCGTCGCCGATCGTCTGTTCCATCTCGCGCACGATGGCCGACAATTGCCGCAAATCGGCATCCGTACGCTTGTCCGCGGCGAGCCGGGCGTTGGAGACTTCCAGCGACTGGCGCGCCTCCAGCAGCTCGAGGAGCGTGGAGCGGTTCAGGCGAAGCGAATCGAGCTCGGGCAGCCGGATGTCCGAAGACGCGGCGGACAAGCGGCTGCTGATGACGCGACAGCCTCCTCCCTGCCGGATTTCGATCAGCCCCATCGCTTTAAGCGCGCTCAATGCTTCCCGGGTCGTCGAGCGGCCGACGCCGAAGCGCTCCGACATCTCCTTGGTGGAAGGCAGCTTGTCTCCGATCTTCAGCTTGCCTTCGAGAATCTGGTTTTTGAGCTGCTCCGTAATCTCTTCATAGTGGTTGCGCTTGGTGAGCGGAGTGACTTCCACCGGCGGCGACCCTCCCTTTCCCGCGAGAATTCAATTTTCGTGCGATCGATCAGCCTACGATCAACGCATAAACGATGCCCGGGCCGTGAACCCCGATCGTCAAGTCGTTTTCGATATCCGACGAACGGCTCGGCCCGGAAATGAAATGAATGCCGGCCGGCAGGTTTTCCCGTCCCGCCCGGTCGAACTCGACCAGAATTTCGCCCAGTCTCGTTTTCAACCGCTGCGCCGGGATGACGATCATCAAGACGGTCGGCAGCAGCGACACCGAGCGGCCCTTATCCTTCGACGACAGCACGGTGACCGAACCGGTATAGGCCGCCGCGTAGTCGGCCATGACGACCCCGAAGTCCGCTTCGGCCGAGCGCGCCTTCCAGTGCGTCTCCGAATCGGTATTCCAAACGGAGACGACGGCGTCCGGGAGCGCCTCTTCGAGATGAAGCGAGGCGAGCTCCGGCTCGTTCTGGCGCACGATATAGCGCGCCCCCATTTCGGATGCTTTCGCCGCGATGAAAGCGCGGGCGTCGTCCATTCCGGCGAGCCGGGCCACATGCCCGCCCACGCTGCGCCAGTTCTCGGAAAATCGCTCGATCCGCTCATCCAGGCTCCATTCGAATTCGTTCCAGAAGTCCGGAGCTCCGCGGAACGGGTGCTTCGGAGCTTCCGTCACGCGCGGTCGCTTCAGCTTCTGCGCGATTCCGTTCATGAACGCTTCCTGCTTGGCGCGGGACTCCGCTTCGAGCCTGGCCAGCCATTCTTTATCGGTCTCAGCCATGTACGTGCCCCCCCTTGCCGTGTTCGCGCTCCTTGACAATTCGTTCCATCCGGCTGCGCATTTCCGGATTCATTTCCTTCAAGCCGCTGCGAATTTCCTCGTCCAGCGTCGCGAAGCGCTGCCGGAACGATTGCTTGGGCAGGCTCGGCGTCACCCGGTACGAGTTCCATCCCTTCAGCGGACCGAGCTTCGTCCGGATGCTGCCGTCCCGCACGACCAGCTTCTGGCCGAGCTTGCCCATGCCGAGCACGGCGCGGAACCGCTTGGCGTTGCCCATCACCTGCGCAAAGCCCTTCATGCCGGCGCTTTCCAGCTTGTTGCCGTGACCGCTCTCGACTTTGCGGCGGCGCAGGTAGATAAGCATTTCGTGGAGCGGAATTTTGACGGGACACGCTTCGTAGCAGGCGCCGCACAAGCTCGAGGCGTTCGCGATGTCGTCCCATTCGGCGACGTTTTTGTTCAATGCCGGCGTCAGCACGGCGCCGATCGGCCCGCTGTACGTTCCGCCGTAAGCGTGGCCGCCGATGTGCCGGTATACCGGGCAGGCATTGAGGCACGCCCCGCAGCGGATGCAGTTGAGCAGCTCCTGGAATTCGGGATCGCCGAGCTGCAGCGAGCGGCCGTTGTCCACGATAATGATGTGCATTTCGTCCGGGCCGTCCGCATCCGCCTCGCGGCGCGGGCCGGTAATGCCGGACATGTACATCGTCAGCTTTTGGCCGGTTGCGGAACGGGGCAAAAGCGTCGCCATCACTTCGAGGTCCCGGAAGGAAGGGATAATCCGTTCCATGCCCATGAGCGTGATTTGCGTCTTCGGCAGCGTCGTGACCATGCGCGCGTTGCCCTCGTTCTCGAACAGCACCATCGAACCGGTCTCGGCGATCGCGAAGTTGCAGCCGGTCATGCCGATATCCGCCTCGAGAAAGCTTTCGCGCAGCTTTTTGCGCACGAAGCCGGCGAGCACGGTCGTGTCCGCCTCCAGCTTCTCCCCCGCCACCTCGGAGAGCAGATCGGCGATCTGGTGACGGTTTTTGTGAATGGCGGGAATGACGATGTGGGACGGCGTTTCGCCGGCCAGTTGGATGATATACTCGCCGAGGTCCGTCTCGATCGCTTCGACGCCGATTTTCTCGAGCGCATGGTTCAGATGCAGTTCCTCGGATACCATCGATTTCGATTTGACGACCGTTTTGGCCTTTTTGCGCTCGGCGATGTCCAGGGCGATGCGGACGGCGTCCGCGCCCGTTTCCGCGAAATGCACGTGTACCCCGTTGGCCCGGGCATTATTGACGAACATATTCAAATAGTAATCCAGGTGAGCGATCGTATGCAAACGGATCTGCCGTCCGCGTTCCCGCCACTCGTCCCAATTGCCGTGATCGGCGGAGGCGTTCTTCTTCCCGTTGCGAAGCCGTTCGGTCGTAAATTTGACCGCCTTGCGCAAAAATTCGTCGTTCAGCGCAAGCTCCGCCCTTGCCTTGACCGTTTTCGGTTGCGATGCCGTCGCATGGCTCATATGAGGTTCGCTCCTTCCGCGAGAAGTTCCGCCAGATGCATGACCCGCACCGGTTCGTTGCGGTAACGCAAGTTGCCGGCGATATTCAGCAAGCAAGCCATATCGAGGCCGACCAGCACTTCGGCTTCCGTCTCTTTCACGTGGTCGACCTTCTCCGACACCATCGCTCCGGATATGTCCGCCATTTTCACGGCGAACGTCCCCCCGAAGCCGCAGCAGTCCTCGGCTAACGGCAGCGGGACGAATTCGAGCCCTTTGACGTTTTTCATCAATTCCATCGGTTCGTCCTTGATGCCGAGCAACCGGCTGCCGTGACAGGAGGGATGGTACGTAACCTTGCGCGGGAATTCGGCCCCGACGTCGGTCACGCCCAGCACCTGCACGAGAAATTGCGTGAATTCGTACGATTTGCTTTGCAGCTTTCGCGAGCGCTCCAGCATGACCGGATCGTTCTCGAACAATTTCGGATAATGATGGATCATGCCGGTACAGGAGCCGGACGGGGCGATGACGAAATCGCTGTCCTCGAATGCGTCGAGAATCGTCCGCGCCGAAGCCCGCGCTTCGTCCCAATAGCCGCTGTTGAAGGCGGGCTGGCCGCAGCAGGTTTGAATCGTCGGGAATTCGAGCCTTACGCCGTACTGCGCAAGCACCCGAATCATCGCTTCCCCGACCCGCGGATAGATGGCGTCGCTCAGGCAAGTGATGAACATGGAAACTTTCATGTCAGTCGCGCTCCCCATTTGGTTTTATAATCTTATTATCAGGTTGTCAGACAACTTTGGCAAGCAAAATTTTCGCGCGCAAAGTTTGACGCCCGTTAACAAACAACCTTTATAATAAGAAAATAGCGCTGAAGGAGGCGAGCAAGACATGAAAAAAATTGCGGTATTTTGCGGGTCGAGCATGGGCGCGTCCGAAGCATACGCGAGCGGCGCCCGGGAGCTTGGCAAGGAGCTGGCCCGGCGCGGGCTCTCGCTCGTATACGGCGGCGCGAACGTCGGCTTGATGGGCGCCGTCGCCAATTCCGTGCTTTCGGAAGGCGGAGAGGCGATCGGCATTTTGCCCGGATTTCTAAAAAATCGGGAAATCGCCCATCCCCTGCTGTCCGAGCTCGTCATCGTCGATTCCATGCACGAACGGAAGGCCAAAATGGCCGAACTCGCGGACGGGTTTATCGTATTGCCCGGCGGCGCGGGTACGATGGACGAATTTTTCGAAATTTTCACGTGGCTCCAGCTCGGCCTGCACGCCAAGCCTTGCGGGCTGCTTAACGTCAACCGGTATTTCGATCCTCTGATCGCCCTGATCGCTCATATGGCGGACGAGAACTTTTTGCAGGAAAAATACCGCACCGCCGTTCTGGTCGACGAAGATCCGGGCGAGCTGCTGAACCGGTTCGCGACCTATGGGGCGCCGGACGTCAAAACGTACGATTTGGCCCGGCGCGCTTGACTTGACGATTCAGGACGTCATCCTGCCGGCCGCGGGGATGGCGAACACGTCCGGACTGAACCCCGCATGCTGCTTGAACTGCTTGACGAAGACGGCCAGGTCGGCATAGCCGACGCTTTGCGCGGCTTCGCTTATGCTGCATCCGGTCGTGGCGAGCAGCTCTTCGGCCCGTTTGATGCGTCTTTGCACCAGAAAATCCGTCGGCTTTACGCCGGCATATTGCTGAAACAGCCTGGAAAACTCCTTCGTCCTCATGCCGTGAAGGCTTGCCAAATCGTTCAGGGTGAACGGCTCGCCGTAACGGTCCCGGATAAATTGAATCGCCTGTTCCATCATGCTGCGGTTCTCCCGGTCTTCTTTCAGCCGGTTGCCGTTGATCAGCTCTTGCAGGATGCTGTAAAACAGCTCCTTCGACCGGAAGGCTGCCGCCGGCCCCGGGATTCCCGCCGTATGATGCAGCTTGCGAAGCAGATCGACGAGCCTCGCGTTCGTCCCCGTCTCGATCGGAAACGGCGTTTCCGCAAGCGATTTGTCCCGGGATTTATCGTCCCGGTTCGAATAGTAGACGGCGCAATATTCGAAATCCATCGACCGTCCGGATGGAGCTCGAAACAAGCCCCTTGCGCGTAAAGTTCCGCCTCTCCCCGCAGCGTGAAAAGGAAAAAAGACCCCGAACCGGGACGTCCCCGCAGCTCGCTGCAGTGTTTGTCCGCCGGAAGAACGTGCTTGTACACGCCGTCGATGTCGATCGAAGCCCGGGTAAACCGCGCGGCCAACTCATTCCAATCGTTTGCCATTATGTAAATTCACCTCTTATGCTCGTTTGTCGTATCCCTATAATAAATGATAATGATTCTCATTGTCAAATAAAATCGCTCGGATTTTCCCTCGTTTTTTTCGCGCAGCGCATCCGCAAACGGCAAAAAGACGCTCCCGCACATCGATGTGCGAGAGCGCCGCCGCGCTTGCCGGATGAACCGCTGCTATACCGTTTTCACCGATATTCCTCGATCGGTTATCATCTGCTGCATGTCTTTCGGCATTCGGCGGTCGGTAACGATCGAAGCGATCGCATCCAAATCCGCGACGTGGGCGAACGCCTGGCTGCCGAACTTGCTGGAATCGGCCAGCAAAATCACTTCGTCTGCCATGCCGATCATTTTGCTCTTGATCCTCGCCTGCAGTTCGTTCGATTCGCTGACGCCGCGTTCCAGATGGACGCCCTTGCACGACAAAAACGCCTTGCCTACGTGATAGGCGTCGAGAGAACGCTCCGCAAGCGGACCGACATACGAAAGCGAGCCGTGCGCAAGCTGCCCGCCGGTCGAAATGACGACGATCTTTTCCTTCGCCGCAAGCTCGAGGGCAACCTTGATCGAATTGGTCAGCACGGTCAGCGGAATATCCGGCAGCTGCGCCGCCATATACCATGCCGTAGAGCTGGCGTCGAGCAAAATCCGGTCCTTCGGACGGATCAACTCGATCGCCGCCTCGGCGATTCGTTTCTTCTCTTCCGCGTTCAGGATTTCCCGTTCCGCGTAAGGCACCTCCGGCGGCTGCTGCTGATCCTTGACGCTAACCGCTCCGCCGTGCGTGCGGCGCAATCGGCCGGCCAGCTCCAAGCGGTCCAAGTCCCGGCGAATCGTCTCCTCCGTCACTTGGCACAGCTCGCTCAGCTCGGCAACCCGGATGCTTCCTCGCTCGTTTACCAGCTGAACAATGTACTCGTAGCGTTCCGCGACCAGCATAGCCTACCTCTTTTCGTCCTCATTTCGTCGTTTCGATTCGCACGTCAATTCGCGCGCGCAAGTCCGGTCGCGCGCAAAAAGCGGCCGTACGCGTCTTCCCAATGCTCCCGTTGCTGCGGCTCGTACGTCGTCACCGGGAACGATTCGCGAATAACCTTCCGCGCCTCCCAAATGTCGGAAAACTGTCCTTGAGCGATCCACTGAACGGCCAGGTTGCCGATGGCGCTGCCTTCGGCCGGTCCCGCCCAGACGGGCTTGCCGATCGCGTTCGCGGACCATTGGCAGAGCAGCGCATTCTGGATGCCGCCGCCGACCATGTGCAAGCCGTTGAACCGCTGGCCGCTCAGCCGCTCGGTCATCTCGAGCACGTACCGGTATTTCAGCGCCAGGCTTTCCAGAATGCAGCGAACGACGGCTCCCGCGTCCTCGGGCGCTTGCTGTCCGGTTTTCGCGCAGTAGGCGCGAATGCGTCCCGGCATGTCTCCCGGCGGGAGAAACGCGTCGTCGTCCGGATCGATGAACGCCGCGAACGCCGGAGCCGCTCCCGCGAGCTGCACGAGCTCCGGGAACGAATAGGAAATGCCCGACCGCTCCCATTCCCGGCGCGTTTCGTTCAAAATCCACAGGCCCATGATGTTTTTGAGCAGCCGGTACGTGCCGCCGACGCCGCCCTCGTTCGTAAAATTCAGCTCCCGGGCCAGATCGTTTATGACGGGCTTCTCCACTTCCGTCCCCATCAGCGACCACGTTCCGCAACTGAGATACGCGAACGATCGGTCGAGCGCCGGAACCGCCGCGACGGCCGAGCCGGTATCGTGCTCGGCGACCGCGTAAACCGGCACCGGCTCGATGCCGAGCTCCTCGCACAGCGAAGGCAGCAGCGAGCCGACCCGCGTTCCCGGCTGCACGATTTCGCCGAACCATTGTTCCGGCAGGCCGAGCTTGCCGATCAGCTCCCGGTCCCAATCGCCTTTCAGCGGATTGTACAGCTGCGTCGTCGTCGCGTTGGAAAACTCGTTGAACCGCTCGCCGGTCAGGAAGTAGCGCAGCAGGTCCGGAATCATCAGGAAGCGCTTCGCTTCGCGCAGGATCGGGTTCTCGTCCCGCTTGAGCGCGAACAGCTGGAAAATCGAATTGAACGTTAAAAACTGAATTCCGGTCCGGTTGAAAATTTCGGCCGAAGGGATTTGCTCGAACAGCTGCTCCATCGCCCCTTCGGTGTGCCGGTCGCGGTAGTTGTACGGGTTGCCCAGCAATTCGCCGTTCGCGCCGATAAACCCGAAGTCGACCGCCCAGGTGTCGATGCCGAGACTTTGCAGGGCGATGCCCTTGTTTTTCGCTTTGAGCAGTCCCGTCTTCATCTCATGGTACAACCTAAGCACGTCCCAGTGCAAACGTCCCCCGACTTGCACGGGGTCGTTCGGGAAACGGTGCAACTCTTCCGTCTCGATCGAACGGTCGGTCAGCCGGCCGAGCAGCGCCCTGCCGCTGCTCGCGCCGAGATCATAGGCGAGTGTGCTCGTCAACTGGCATCATCCTTGATTGAAAAGTACGTCCGATTAGCGCTTGAGCAGCACTTCCTGCTCGTAGGCTTTGATTTCCGCAAGCCACTCCTCGCGAACCGGAACGCCCGATTTTTCGCAGTAGTAATCCCATACGGCGCCGAACGGATACGTCTTGAACTCCTCGGTCAGCGCGAGGCGCGTCGTGTAGTCGCCTTCGAGCTCCGCTTTTTTCAGCGCTTCGACCGGCTCCAGCATCGCGCGCAGCAGCGCCTTGATCGTGTTGCGGGTGCCGATGACCCAGGCGGCGACGCGGTTGATGCTGGCATCGAAGAAATCGAGCCCGATGTGCGTTTTGCCGAGCAGATCGCCGCGAATCAGCTCCTTGCCGATATCCAGCAGCTCGTCGTCCAGCGTGACGACGTGGTCGCTGTCCCAGCGCACCGGGCGGCTGACGTGCAGCAGAATGCCTTCCGCGAACAGCGACAGCGCCGACAGCTTGTTCGAAATCACTTCGGTCGGATGGAAATGGCCGGCGTCCAGGCAGATCAGCTTGTTATTCGTCAAGCCGTAGCCCATGTAAAACTCGTGAGAGCCGACGGTGTACGCTTCCGCGCCAAGGCCGAACACTTTGCTTTCGACCGCGTCGAGGTTGTGGGCAGGGTTCAGCTCCTCGGCGAACACTTCGTCCAGCGCATCCTTCAGGCGCTGCCGCGGCGCCAGGCGGTCCGCCGGCGTGTCTTTGTAGCCGTCCGGCACCCAGACGTTCGTGACGCACGTTTGGCCCAATTGCTCGCCGAAATAGGCTCCGATTTTGCGCGAGGCCTTGCAGTGGTCGATCCAGAACTTGCGGATTTTCGGATCGGCGTGGCTCAGCGTAAAGCCGTCCTTCGAATTTTCGTGAGAGAAGCAGGTCGGGTTGAAGTCGAGGCCGAGGCCTTGCTCCTTCGCCCAGGTCACCCATTTTTCGAAATGCTTCGGCTCGAGTCGGTCCAGTTCGACCTTTTCGTCCGTATCCGCGTAAATCGCGTGAAGATTGACCTTGTGCTTGCCGGGAATCAAAGAGAACGCTTTCTCCAAATCGGCGCGAAGCTCCTCGGGCGTGCGGGCGGCTCCCGGATAGTTGCCGGTTACCGCGATGCCGCCGGTCAGCTCCTGATCCTTGTTCAAAAAACCGCGAACGTCGTCGCCTTGCCAGCAGTGCATGGAAATTTTGATTTCGGAAAGCTTGGCGAGCGCCGCGTCCACGTCGATCCCGTGCTTGGCGTAAAGCTGTTTCGCCTCTTCGTAGCTTTTTTGTACGTTGGAAGACATCGAATTACTCCCTTCGGGCGAGCCCCTTAGTCTGACCTCGAATTATTTGACCGGGTAGGCGACGACGGACATGAGAGCGTTCTCGGCCTGCGTCGCATCCAATCGGCTGTATTGAACGATGACCGGTATGTCGCTGCGCACCTCGATCGCATACGGAACGCCGACCGGGATCGGCGTTCCGTTTTTGACCAGGGACGAGGTGCGGATATGCTTCGTGCGTCTTGGCGGAACGACGACGAGAATGTCTTCCATCGGGTCGCGGTCTTCGAAAAAAATCGTGAAGTTGATCAGCGCTTCTTCCGAGGACACGTTCAGCACGCAGACGGATTCGTGGCTTTCGAGCGATCCCGCGCTTGTCGGCGGAATGTAGCCGTCGGGAATGATCCAGTGCTTTTCGCCTTTCGCTTGCGGCATACCGCAAGACCTCCCTTATGCATAATAATGGCGATTATCTCGTGAACGCCGCCGGCACGCCGCCGTCGATCGTCAGCATGCAGCCCGTCGTTTTCGCCGATTTCGAGGAGGCGAAAAACGCGACGCCCTCCGCGATATCGCGCGGATAAATGTTGACGAGCAGCGTCGTGCGCTTGCGGTAGTACTCTTCCAGCTGGTCCGGCTCGATGCCGTACGCCGCGGCGCGTTCGTTGCGCCAGTTGCTGTTCCAGATGGCGGAGCCTTGCAAAATCGCGTCCGGCAAAATCGTGTTGACGCGAATGCCGAACTCGCCGCCCTCGGCCGCGATGCAGCGGGCCAGATGCGCTTCCAGCGCTTTCGCGGAGCTGTAGGCGGTGACGTTTTTGCCGGCGTAAACGGAGTTCTTCGAGCCGATGAACACCATGCTGCCGCCGATAGCCTGCTCCTTCATCAGCTTGAACGCCTCGCGGGCAACGAGGAAGTAGCCCGTGCCGAGCACGTTCATGTTCAGGCTCCATTCCTTGAGCGACGTTTCGTCGAACGGGCTGGACGTCGCGAGGCCGGCGTTGTTGACGATGATGTCGACGCCGCCGTAAGCAAGAGCCGTTTGCGCGTAAGCGGCCTGGACCGCTTCCTCGCTCGTGACGTCCATTTTGACGGCGATCGCGCGGTTTTCGCCGTATTTCGCGTTGATTTCGGCCGCGACCTTCTCCCCGCCTTCAAGGTTCAGGTCGGCCAGCACGACGTGCGCGCCTTCCGACACGAGACGGCGGGCCGTTTCGCTGCCGATGCCGCCCGCGCCGCCCGTAATGAACGCGACCTGGCGGGAGAATTCGGCTTCCGGCGGAGCGAGGGACAGCTTGTAAAGCTCGAGCGGCCAGTATTCGACGTTGTAGGATTCGTTTTCGCTGAGCGAGACGAAGTTGCCCAGCGCCGTCGCGCCGCGCATGACCGCAATCGCGCGGTGGTAGAGCGCGCCGCTTACCTGGGACATCGCCCAGCTCTTGCCCGTGTTGATCATGCCGACGCCCGGAATCAGGATGACGCGAGGAGCGGCTTCGAACATGACGTCGCCTTCGTTTTTGTTGCGTTCAAAGTACGCCTTGTACTGCTCTTTGTATGCGGCGATGCTTTCTTTCAGAATTTGTTTCAGGCCTTCGACGTCGTCCGCGTCAGGCGTCCAGTCGACGAACAGCGGCACGACCTTCGTGTGCACGAGGTGGTCCGGGCAAGCGGCGCCGACCTGCGACAGCTTCGGGGAATCGTGGCCGCCGACGAAAGCGAGCACGTCGTCCGCGTCGTCGAACGACAGGATCATTTTTTTCGCGTCGCTGACCGCGCCGCGAATCGTCGGCATCACTTGCGCCGCGATCGAGCGGCGGACGTCGGCCGGCAGCGGGGCATGCTTTGCGCCGCCGAACAGCTTCGCCTCATTGACGCGCGCTTCGATAAACGCTTCGGCTTCGCTGATGATTTTGATCGTTTGCGCATATGCTTCTTCGGACGTTTCGCCCCAGGTGACAAGGCCGTGTTTCTCCATCAGGACGAGCTCGGCTTTCGGGTTGGCCAGCACGCCTTCCGCGATCATCTTGGACAGCGTGAAGCCCGGGCGCACGTAAGGAACCCAGACGAAGCGGTCGCCGAAAATTTCCTTGGCCAGCTCTTTGCCGTTATCCGCGCAGCAGAGGCTGATGATCGAATCCGGATGCGTATGGTCGACGTGCTTGAACGGCAGGAACGCGTGCAGCAGCGTTTCGATCGAAGCGCGAGGATGCTTGGCGTCGATCATGCAGTTCGCCAGATAAGCCACCATTTCTTCGTCGCTCATCTCGTCGCGCTCGAACAACGGACGGATGTCGTCCATGCGCAGGCCGGTGAAATTGCCCGCTTTCATCGAGGCAAGGTCGGAGCCGCTGCCTTTGACGTACATGACTTCGACGTCGCGGCCGCGGAAATCCTTCACGATCGTCTTGGCCGACGTGTTGCCGCCGCCCCAGTTGCAAACGCGGCGATCCGCGCCGATGATGTTCGAGCGGTAAACGAGCTGGTCCAGTCCGCTTTGAAGCTCGGCTGCTTTAGAAGAGTCCCACAAGCTTTGTACCATGTTGAGAAAACCTCCGAATGTTGGTTTTGTTTTTGCTTGTTTCGATTATATCATCTTTGTTTATTTTTGAATATGAGATTTCAAACAAAAACAAAAATAAAACCGCCGATTCGAATGCCGGCGGTTTCGGTTGTTGCACGTTTCGGTTTGTCAAATCCCGTCCACGATTCGCACGGCCCGGCGGGCGGCTTGCCGAAGCAGCTCGTCTTCGTCGATCGTCAGCAGCTTCCGGCCGCGCATCAGCAGCTTGCCGTTCACGATCGTCGTGTCCGCGTCCGCCCCGCAGGCGCCGTACGCCAGCAGCGATTCGAGCCGGTGGACCGGCTGAAGACGGGGCTTGCGCATGTCGATCAGGATCAGGTCCGCCTTTTTACCCTTCTCCAGCGTCCCGACGCTCCCGTCGATCCGAAGCAGCCTCGCTCCCTCGATCGTGCCCATGCGCAAAGCCTGCCGCGCCGGAAGCTTGGTCGGGTCGCCGTAATCCAGCTTTTGCAGCCAGGAGGCGGCCTTGATCTGTTCGAACATGTCGACGCTCGTCGCGCTGCCCGCCCCGTCCGTGCCGAGCCCGACGACGACGCCCTGATGCCGGAGCTCCGTCACCGGGGCGATGCCGCAGCCCAGCTTCAGATTGCTGACCGGGTTGTGCGCAACCCCGCCGCGCATGCCCGCGAGCAGCCGCACGTCCTTCCGGCTCAAATGGACGCCGTGCGCGAGCAGTACGTGAGCCCGGTCGAACATGCCCGCATGCGCCAAATATTCGGTCGGCGTCAAGCCGTAGCGGTCGCGGATTTTGACCGTCTCTTCCTTCGTTTCCGCCAAATGGATATGGATTGGCACGCCCGTTTCCTCGGCAAGCCTGATGACGCGGGACAGCGGTTCCGGCGGACACATGTACGGCGAGTGCGGGCCGAGCATCGTCGTGATTCTCCCCTCCGCCTTGCCCGACCAGCGTTCGATCAATTCCAGCGCTTCCGCCATCCTCCGGCCCCCGTCGTCCTCGGCGAATACGAGCCCTCTCGTCAGCGAAGCCCGGATTCCGGTCTCCTCCACGGCAAACGCGATTTCGTCCATATGAATGTACATGTCGGCGAAAGCGGTCGTTCCCGATTTGATCATTTCGGCAATGCCGAGCTTCGCTCCCCAATAAATGTCCTCCGGCGTCATTCTCGCTTCGGCCGGAAGCATTTTTCGATCCAGCCATTCCATCAGCTTGAGATCGTCGGAAAAGCCTCTCAGCAGGCTCATCGGCGAATGCTGGTGAGCGTTGACCAGGCCCGGCATCGCCGCCATCCCGTCCGCCGGGATGACCTCATCCGCGGCCGCGTCGATGGCGAATCCGATTTCCGCGATCGAATCCCCTTCGATCAGGATATCTCCGACAAACGGTTCCTCCTCCTTCATCGTCACGATCGTCGCTTGCTTGATCAGCGTTCGCATGCGCGTTCACCCTCCTTCATCGTCACGATCGTCGCTTGCTTGATCAGCGTTCGCATGCGCGTTCACCCTCCGTTTTTTTGATCGTCGAACCCTTTCCCATCGTGCACCCTTCCCTGACGCGAATGTCAAGAGGCCGCTGCGGCGCGGGCCGCATTCACGCAACGGAACGGCCGAAAGACGCCCGCCTGGCGCTTTGCGTTTACGCAGCGGAATAGGCAAGGAACGGCCGCACGGCCCTTTACTTTCACGTAAGGTGAAGGTTTACAATAAGAAGAAGAAACGGAAGGTGAATGCCGGTGAAAATAAAGGAAGCGGCGGAAAAGCTGCGCATAACGCCGAGAGCGATCCGCTTTTACGAGGAAAAGGGGCTTATCGCGCCGGCAAAGGATGAGGACACCCGATACCGCGAATTCGGCGAACAGGATATTTGGCGGCTGCAGACGATCGTCTCGCTCCGGGAATCCGGCATGTCCGTCGAGGACATGAAAGCCGTGCTGGACAAAATGGAAGAACTCGGCAGCGAGGAGCTGCCCTATTATTTGGAGCTGCAGCGGTCCGCTTTGTTCGCCAAATGGCTGGAGATCAAGCAAATGATCGAGACGACCGACGACATGATCCGCATCGTCCGGGAACGGAAAACGCTGCCGCTGGACGACATTTTCAGGCTGGCGGAAGGTTCCCGGCGTCTGCGGGAGCACCGCAGCCGTTGGACCGACAAGTGGAACTTCGACCGGCTCGCGGCCGGCCACGACGAGCGGGTGCGAATCGACGCCGATACGTACCGGGATTATGAAACGGCGCTTCAATCGGTCGTCGAATGGATGAATCCGGCCGCGGGCGAACGGGGGCTCGACGTCGGCACGGGAACGGGAAATCTGGCCGGCAAGCTGGCGGAACGGGGCGCCGATATGGCCGGAGTCGACCAGTCCAAAGAGATGCTGAAAATTTGCCGCCGGAAGTTTCCCGCCATGGAGACGAGGCTCGGCAATTTCCTCGCCCTCCCTTTTCTCGACGAAAAATTCGATTTTATCGCGTCCAGCTTTGCGTTTCACCATCTGGAAAGCGATCAGCAGCGGCTTGCGGTCAAAGAAATGCGCCGCGTGCTGAAGCCGCACGGGCGCATTTGCATCGCGGATTTAATGACGGCGGAGCCGGAAGTCCGGCGAAAATCCGGCAAAACCGAAAACGGGGCCGACCTCGTCTCGCTTCCCGGCCTTCTCCTCCTGTTCGCCGATTTCGGCTTCAAAGTCCGGTACCGGCGCTTGAACGAGCGGCTGTTTCTCGTCTGCGCGGAATAACGAATGGGCACGCGGGACGAACGCAACGCTTTCGGTTGTCGGCTCCTATTTCTCGACGCAAACATAAAAGCTTTGAATGATCGAGCAGGGTTGGCCGGCCTCGTTCGCAAACGACCGCCTTTCGATCTCGCTCGCGATTTTCCTCGCGGCGGAGCGGGCGAAGAAGGACAAGTCCCAGGCGGGACGCTCGACTTTGCTCAGCGGCAAATTTCGCGAAATGCGCTCGATCACGCCCGTATCGACGCCTTGGAGATGCTCCTTTTTGTGAGGATCCGCATAGGCCCCGGATTCGCGGAACTGCTTGTAAAGCGGGTCGTAATGGTGAAGGTAGTGATTGCCGTCGAAATTCAATATTCGGCCTCCGGGCTTCAGCACGCGCAGCCATTCCGCATAGGCGCGTTCGGGAAATTCAAGGTTCCACGTCAGATTCCTCGAGACGATGTAATCGAAGCTGTTATCCTCAAAAGCGAGCTGCTGGGCGTCCATTCGCCGAAGATCGATGGCGACGCGCTCGGCTTCCGCGTTTTTTGCCGCGTGTTCGAGCATCTTTTCGGTATAATCGACGGCGGTGACGTCGTGCCCCTCCTTCGCCAGCAAAATCGCCAAAAAGCCCGGGCCGCACCCGACATCCAGGCATTTGAGCTTTTCCTTCCGCGGGGCGTGCTGCCGAAGCGCCGCAAGCCAGTGGTCTTTCGCGTCGGTTCGCAGCTGCTCCAGGTTGGCGAGGGAAAAACCTTCCGCCCGCTCGTTCCAATACGACTTGATCTTTTCCAGTTCCATCCCGCATCTCCTTTGTTTTATGCCGAAACGATCGCCTTACAGCGGCGCGACCGGCACGACGTTCAAGTAGCCCAGCGACGTTTTCTCGACGCTGACCTTGACGTTATAAACGCTTTGCAACACTTCGGGAACCAGCACGTTTTCCGGCGTGTCGTGCGCTTTGACGCGGGCCTCGTCCAGCAGAAGCATCCGGTCGCTGTATCTTGACGCCAGCATCAAATCGTGAACGACGAAAATCGTAATCGCCCCCGTTTTCCTCGTATACTCCTTTGCCAAATCCATGACGATCAGCTGATGCCGCAAATCGAGCGCGCTCGTCGGCTCGTCGAGCAGCAGCACCCTCGGCCTCGATACGAAGGACTGGGCCATCGACACGAGCTGTTTTTGCCCGCCGCTCAGATGGTTGAACGGACGTCGGCTCAATTCGGACAGGTTCAGCTCCTCCAGAACCCGGGCAACGCTGGCGATCTGCTCCTCGGCGACCCGCCAGCGCAAATTTTTCACCAAGCCCAGCAACACCATCTCGAACACCGTCAATCTCGTGCTCGCCGATCCGATCTGCGGCAAATAGGCAATGTCCGTCGGCGGGTAGACCGTATCGGCTTCGTCATCCGCCAGACGAACGGTTCCGCCGCTTTTCACCTGCCCCGCGATCGCTTTGATGAAGGTCGTCTTGCCGACGCCGTTCCGGCCGATGACCGCCGTCATTTGACCGCCGTGAAACGTCGCGGAGATTCGGTTTAATATTCGCCGGTCCGCATATTGCGCGCTTAAGTTGTCTACGGTTAATTTCAGCATCGCTCAGTCTCTCTTCCTCAAAATGAGTATAAACAGGAACGGCACGCCGACGATCGAAGTAATGATTCCGACCGGCAGCATCGAGCCGGCCGACAGCAGCTTGGAGACGATCGATGACAGCAGCATCAGCATGCCCCCGAACAGCATGGAAAGAGGCAGCAGAAACCGTTGGTCGTCTCCGGACAGCAGGCGGGCGCAATGCGGAACGACCAGCCCGACGAAGGCGACGGTCCCGATGAACGAGACGGCCCCCGAGATGAGCACGGCGCTGATGACAAACACCGAAAAACGCAGCCTCTCGACGTTGACGCCCAGGCTTTCCGCCTTCTCTTCCCCGGCCGAAAGCGCCGTAAGCCTCCAGGAACGCCGCATCAAGGCAATGGAGCAAACGAGCAGAAACGCCGCGCTGACCGCGACGCTTGTCCAGGTCGAACGCGCCAAATTCCCGAACCTCCAGCCGGAGATGATTTGCGCGATTTCGGGCGAGGCGCGATACTGCAAAAATTGCTGCAGCGCGGTAAAAAAGAAGTTCATCATAATGCCGGTTAAAATCAGCGTCATCGTCGACATGCCGCGGAACTTGCCCATGTAATAAATGCAGACGGAAACGAGCAGGGCAAACAAAAACGCCAGCAAGGAGGTCCCCAGCCACAATTGCCCCGCGATCGCAAAGCCCGTCGTGATCGAGATCGCCGCGCCGAAGCTCGCGCTCGCCGTAATCCCGAACGTATAGGGGCTGGCCAGCGGATTGTTCGTAATCGTCTGCAGCTGGAGCCCCGCCACTCCCAACGACGCCCCAACGAATACGCACGTCAGCGTCATCGGCAGCCGAATATCCCAGACGACGACTTTCGCAACGCCTTCGCCGTTCGGACCGGCCGCCAAAGCCTTCAACAGGTCGGCGAACGCCATGTTCGACGATCCCGCCGCGAGGTCAAACCCAAGCGCGAGCGCAAAGGCGAATGCCGAAATCAGGACGGCCATCATCCTTCTTCGGTTCAAGCCCGCGTATCCATTCGATTTTTCGGTCACATGCCAGCCCTTCATTCCTCATATTTGGTTATCCGCCCTATAGGACCGACTATCGCAAACGAATCATGAACGTTCCGTCATCGTTCAGCTCCGGAAGGTATTTCTCGTAATAGTCGTGCATCGACTTCGCCGGATCGATATCCGCAAACGCTTCGGGATATAGCGCCTTGGCGATATACTGGGTAAACGCATAATCGATCATATTGCGCAGGCTGCCGTGATCGACGCCGTAAACTTCTCCGTTTTTGACGGCTTTCAAGTCCTTCCATTCCGGTCTCGAAGCGAATCCGGCCAGCCGCTCTTGCGCCGTCGCTTCGTCGACCGCAAATCCCATTCGCATCTGGTCCCCGCCGCTGTCGTCCGACCAAATCGACCCGCCGATAAAGATAACGTCGGGGTTCGAAGCGATTACGAACTCTTTGTCCAGAACGCCGTAGCCCCCGTCGATCCCCGCTCCCATATTGTCGGCGCCGACGTTGTGAACGATCGCGCCCCAGAGCATCGAGTCGCTGTAGCTGTTGCCGTATTCGCCTACGCCCTTGTTTCCGAGCTCCACGTAAACCTTTTTCCCCTTTTGCTCTTCGGGGAGCGCGGCGATCCGCTCGTTTACCTGCTCGATCGCGCCAATATAAGCTTCGTTCTGCTCCTCGGCAACTTGTTCCCTGCCCAGCAGCAGCCCTAGAATTTCCGTGCTCTTCGTATGATTTTCCAGCTTTTGCGCATGGTAATCCAGGACGACGACGGCGATTCCCGCCTGTTCGAACGTCGCGATTTGCGGATTGTTTTCCGCGTATTGCGACAGGTTCATCAGCAGGACGTCGGGTTCGAGCGAAACGATTTTCTCCGCGTTCAGCACGTCGTCGTGATACCCGCCGATGCTGACGATATCGCCGCTTTTCATCCGCGGAAACGCGTCGGTAAATACCTTGTACTCGCCGTACCGCGTATCTTCCCAGCCGTCGAACGTCATTCCGACGACCTTGTCCAGGCTTTCCGCGCCGCCCACCATCATAAAATTGGCGATATAGTTGGCGACGATGAACGTTTCCGGCGGCTTGTCCAGCCGAACCTCCCTGCCCGCAACGTCCGTAAAGACGATCGCAGCCGAACCGTTAACCGCAGACGGATCGCTTGCTTGCGCGGAATCGCTCGCTTGCGAGGGACCGTTAACCGTTTGGCTCGAACACCCCGCCGCAAGCATGAGCGCAACAAACGCCATTGCGACAAGCCTCGTCATGCTATTGCGTATCTTTCCCATTTGCGTGATTCCCCACCTGTCCAACCGATTTTCGTAACACATTTTTTCTATATTGTAACACTAACGAAGCTTCCGGCAACTTATTTTTGCGAAAACCTAGTAAAAACGTCTTCGCCGTTCTGGGAGACAGAGAATGTCGTTTTTATCGGAGAAACTTATCCATTCTGAATCGCGAAAAAAACGCGCCGTGCTCCTTCGGAGACGCGCGTCGGGATAAATCCTGCTTTATGAAGCGAGATGATTCCATGTTGCGTTCAGCCACTCGGCGAACCGTTCCTCTTCCTCGAATTGCGGATAATGGGCGGATTTTTCGAATAAAACGAATTGCTTCTCGGGGGCCTCCAAGCGGTCGAAGTAATGTTTGGCCGCACTTGCGGAAGTCATATAATCGTATTTCCCCATAACGAAATATAAGGGAATATCCAATTGGCGAACGATTCCGGTAATGTTGTTCCCCGCTTCCTCCTCAAGCAGCCTTTCTTGGGTGACGGCAACGCCGCGCAAATATCGAACGACATCGAGCAAATTATACTCGGGATTGAACAGAAAGCCCGTATAGTAGTCCCTGTTGTCGTCGATAAGCCTTGCCGCGCCGCCGTATTTTCGAACCAGATCCCTCGGCGTGCGTTCTTCTCCGCTCTCGATCGCGCTCCTCAGCCGTTCCAGCCGTTCCGCGTCTTTCGCGTTGCCGGCGAGTCCGGCCTGCCCGATCGTATAATTCAGGCTGTCCAGCTCGCTCTCCACCGTGTCGGCCACCTGGCCGATCCCGATATAAGCGGCATATTTGTCGGGCGCTTCGGCAGCCGCCTGCAGCGAAATGTTCGTTCCGAAGGAGTGGCCGACCAGCAGCACTTTCTCTTGTCCAAGCTTCTCCCGGACGTAATCGGTCAACGCCAGCAAATCGTCTACGAGCAGTTCCGCCGTCACGTTCGAATAATCCTCGAAAAAATGGTACGACTTCCCGCTTCCCCGCTGGTCGTAATGAACGATCGTAAAATCGTCTTCAAGCAAATCCTGGTACTTTCTTACATAAGGAATCTCGGAGCAGCCCGGGCCGCCGTGAACGAAGATGACGACCGGGTTGCTTCTGTCCGTTCCCCGGATCATCACCTCATGCCCGGCTCCGTTAATCGGGACTTGGCCTAAGAAATGGATGCTGTCGGCGCCTTTGATCCGGGGCGTCCACGTCGGGAACACAAATCCGGCGGCGATAACGAGAAATAGAAGCAGGGCGGCGATCTTCCATCGTTTCTTCTTTTTGCTGTTCACTCGCGTCGTTTTCCCTTACTTCCGCTTGTTCCGCATGGCGCGCAGCAGCTTCGGGTTGCCCTCCTTGCCCTCGTTCTCGAGCCAGTTTTGGTACTCGGGAGATTCCGCCCCGAACAAAAGGGCGATCCGGCCTTCGGCGTCGTAATGGACGCCCCAGCCGAATTTTTTAGGCAGCATCGACGCCCGGAGGCACGGATGCGACTTGCCGAACAGCTCGTCCCATATTAGTCTGCGATCCGCCGCCGCTTTGTCTTCCGGAATTCCCTTGTGCCGGACGTGAACCTCGAACAGCAGCTCCTCGTGGGTGAAGCGGTAAGGATTCGCCGACAGCAGCTCGTATTGAATGACGTGCGCCGGCTTTGTTTCTTTCGCGCTTTGCGGGACGATACCGGCTTCAGCCGGGCAATCCTCCGAAATGAGAATCAGCGTGTCCTTGTAACTCAACCGATCTCCCTCCTTTGGCGCCAGTATACCAAATCGCGGCAAAAACTCAAGCATAGCGGGCTGAGTTGAGTCGCCACGACTCAAATGGATCGTTAGCGCGCGTGCGCAGGCCGTGAAATGAGTAAATTTTACCCAACTGCGTGCGGCTGTTTACGTTTGGCGGGCTGAGATGAGTCGCCACGACTCAAATGGATCGTTCGCGCGCGTGCGCAGGCCGTGAGATGAGTAAATTTTACCCAAATGAGGGGGAATATCGCTAGAGGGGGAGTATCGCTGATCTATATTCCTGCTATCCGAACAATGCGATTGTGCCCGCATGCCTGCTCGTACATGTTCACAGATTTAAAAAATAACGGCCGGTTGGTTCCGACCGTTATTCGCTAAGTCCCCGGTAGCGCGAAGACAAATGGTATCGTTGAATAGCCTACACGCGCATTGCAATCCGCCGCTGTTCGCCTCCGGCTACATTGCCGACCCGCTCGTTGCGATTCGCCGCTGTTCGCCTCGGCTGCATAGCCGGCTCGCGCGTTGCGATCGGCTGCTTTTCCCCGCCGCTTTGCCCCGCCTTGCCCTGGAGTCTGCCCACACGCAGTCACCGTTTCTCACACCTCCTGGTGTGGTTATCACGGCGCACCCTCCCCAGACAGCCCCCCCGCGTAGGATCGTCGGCGGCGTCAGATGTGTATAAGAGCCACCCCCCCGGCCGCTCTCAGCCGTCCCGTTACGAACGGAACTTCCGCAAAAATTGAACCGCCTGGGCGATGTCCGCCTCCGGTTTCGCTCCGACTTCCCGCTCGATCGTCAAATAGCCGCCGTAGCCGATATCCTGAAGCGCCCGGATATAGTTCGGCCAATCCACGCCGCCCTCGCCCAGCGGCACTTCGCGGAACGCCGAACCGGATTCGGCCTCCTCGGCGATTTTGTCGTGGTCGAGCTTTTCGTAGCCGAGCGCGCCGTACACTTCGCGGGGATCGATCGGACGGAAGCGGACGCCGTCCTTGGCATGGGTATGCACGATGTAATCCTTCAACGTGTAAACGCCCTGCACCGGATCGTCCCCCGTCACCATCACCATGTTGGCCGGATCGAAATTGACCGACACGCCTTTGGAGCCGAGTTTATCCAGGAAGCTTTTCAGATGGGCCGACGTTTCCGGCCCCGTTTCGATCGCGAAATAGGCGTTCATGCTCGTCGCGTATTCACTCAACTCGCGGCAGGCGGTCAGCATCGAATGGTACACTTCGCCGTTTTCGTCTTCCGGCACGATGCCGATATGCGTCGTGACCACGTTCGTTCCCAGCTCGACCGCCAGGTCCAAAATCCGTTTCGACTTCTCGACTTTCGCCGGATTTTCCCGCTTGTCCTGGAACCCGTGCCCGGCCAGATCGCCGACGAGCGCGGAAATGTCGAGCCCGAGCGATTCGATGTACGCCTTCCATTCCTTGCGCGCGGCCGGGCTTAAGTTATCGGGATCCATCTCGCCCGACACGGCGTAAATTTGCACGCCTTCCGCCCCGACCTGCTTCGCTTTGACGAGCCCTTCGCGCACGCCGACGCGGAAGCTGTCGACGATGACGCCGATTTTGTTGTTCATTTGGACGCCTCCTCCGTTTCGCTCCACATTTTCTTCAAGTTGGCAAGCCCGATGCGGGAACCGAGCTTGCAGTCCTCCATCCCTTCGAACTCCAGCGACAAATAGCCGTCATAACCGGATTCGCGAATGATCGACAACACGTCCGGCAGGTCGATGTCGCCGTTGCCCGCGATCGCGCCGCGCAAATAATGCCCGTGGGCCGTCTTGAACCAGCCCTCGCCGGGATTGCCCCGCGTTTTCGGCCGCCAGTAAAAATCTTTGATGTGCACCATCGAGGCGTAGCCGATGTTTTTTCGGACGGCGACGGACGGCTGCTCGTCCGCGCACATGAAGTTTCCGACATCGAGCGTCGTTTTGAAATTCGGACGGTCGACCGCGTGGATGAGCGCCTGCACCCGGTCGCTCGCTTGCGTGAAATAGCCGTGGTTTTCGACGCTCGTCGTGATGCCGAAGCCTGCGGCATATTCCGCGATCCGGCGGCAGGCTTCCGCAACCCGCGGCAGCTCGCCCAAAAAATTGCGGATCGACAAATCGTCGGACGAAGCCGCGTCGTGCCGCATCAGCTTCACGCCGAGACGGCGCGCGATGTCGACTTCTTTTTTCACCCGGTCGATTTCCGCCTCGAACGCATCGTCCGACAAGCCGCAGAAGTTGGCGCCGATCGCGTAATTGGACAGCTCGATGCCGCTTGCTGCCGCCTGGCTCCGAATCGCCTCGATCAGCTCCGGGTTGTCCGTCAGCGAAAAGCCGACCGGCACGATTTCCGCATGCTCCCCGCCGATTTCCGCGATGTAGGCGATCGCTTCGGGAACGGTCAGCTCGCCCGCGCGAATCGCGCCGAACAGACTGTACGTGCTTACGCCGATTTTCATAGCCGGATCTCCTCTTTGCGCTCGGACGATTCGTACACCGCGTTCAATATTTTCATCATTTCGACGCCGTCCTCGATCGGGCTGATCGGCTGGCGTCCCTCTCTCACGCATTCGACGAAATGGTCGATCTCGCTTTGGAACGCGCCTGCGAAGTCGAAGCTTTTGTGGTCGGTTTGCGGTACAATGTTCAAAATCGTATCGTTCTTTTCCGTCACCATGACGATTTCCGGATCGATTTCGAAGCCGCCTTTATCGCCGTAGAGCTTGACGGAGGCTTCGTTCGATTTGGCGTGAAGCGCGAAGCTGACGTCCACCTGGAGGCTTGCGCCGTTTTCGAACCGGATCAGCGCGCTGGCCAGATCCTCGACCGTGTTGAAGGCCGGATCCCAATCCGCGGCCTTGTAATGCGACAGGCTGGTGACGTTCGCGCGGTTGCCGAGCTTGTGGTACGTGTTGCCGCTGACGGTAATCGGCTTCGGCTTGCCCATCATGTACCAGCACAGGTCGATCATGTGCACGCCGATGTCGATGAGCGGCCCCCCGCCCGAACGCGAGCGGTCCGCGAACCAGCCGCCCGGGTTGCCGTGCCGGCGCAGCGCGGAAGCTTTGGCGTAATAAATTTCGCCGAACTCTCCCTGCTCGACGAATTTGCGCAGCATTTGCGCGTTCGGGTCGTAACGGCGAACGTAGCCGACCATCAGCAGCTTGCCCGTCTCCCGGACCGCCTCCTGGATGCGCAGCGCTTCCTCTACCGTCGTCGACACGGGCTTTTCGACCAATACGTGCTTGCCCGCCCGCAGCGCCGCGATCGCGATCTCGGCGTGCGTATTGTTCCAGGTGCAAATGCTGACCGCGTCGATATCGGGATCGGCAAGCAGCTCCTTATAATCGCTGTAGCTTTTGGCGGCTCCGAATTGCTCCGCTTTTTTCTTGGCGCGTTCGGCGTTCAGGTCGCATACCGCGATAAGCTCCGCGCCCGGGTTGCGCGTGTAGGATTGCAGGTGCGAATCGGAAATCGAGCCCGTTCCGATGACCGCGACTTTGACCGTTTTCATAGCTTCCCATTCTCCTCTGCTGGGTATTGGCCAACTGATTTGATATTATGAGATGAGAGAGCCGGTCAGCCATGAACCGGATTGCGCTTTATTTGGACGATTGTGCGATTTGCGAGCGAGGTGACCGTCATGAGAAGACCCGCGGCGCTGCTGGAGCCGATGGATATGCCCGACCCCCATTTTCCGATCAAGGTCCACTTTTCGGCTTCGTTTCGGACCGGTCAGCTGTTGTTTCCGAACCATTGGCACAAGCATATCGAAATTTTGTACTGCGTTGCCGGCAAAGCGCACATCGAATGCAATTCCGTGCCGCTCGCGATGGAGGCCGGCGACGTGATCGTCATCAACAGCAACGATTTGCACAGCGGAACGTGCCTGTCCGACGATTTGGCCTATTACGCGCTGATCGCGGACCCGATTTTGCTGCAAAGCCCGACGCCGGACGCGGCCGAGTCCAAATACATCTCTTCCGTCGCCGACAATCGCCTGCTGTTTCGGCACAGCAGCTCGTGCAGCGAGGAAATCGGCGGCCTGATCGTCGCGATCGTGGGCGAACTGCGCGGGCGCGAGATGGGCTTCGAGCTTTCGGTCAAGTCGCATCTGTACCGGATTTTGACGCTGCTGATCCGCCGCGACGTGGCGCAGGTGCTGACGGAAAACGAAGACCGTCTCCGGACCAAAAATCTCGAACGCCTCGCCCCGGTGCTGGCCTATATGGAGACGCATTATGCCGACCCGCTCCACGTCCATATGCTGGCCGGCATGGCGGGACTTAGCCGGTACCACTTCGGGCGGCTGTTCAAGGCGGTTACCGGCCGGACGATTACCGAATACATTGCCTGGATTCGCCTCAGCAACGCGGAGCAGCTCCTTCGCAATACGACGCAGACGATTTCGGAAATCGCGGAAATGACCGGTTTTCACGACATCTATTACTTCAGCCGCATGTTCAAAAAAATGAACGGCCTGCCGCCGACCGAATGGCGCAAGATGGCCGCGGAAACGGATTTGGGACAGGTTACAGCACCGCCACCGCCCTGACCGGAGAGCCGTCCCCGTTCTCGATCGCGAGCGGAAAGCCGTAAAACATGAAATCCGTCTCCTCCGGAAGCCGCTCCAAATTCGCAAGCGACGTGTACGTGACGATGCCGGCGCCGAGCAGTGCCCGCTCCAGCTCCTCGGTCAGCTCCCCGCCGACGAACGGCGGGCGAAGCCGCGCCAGCCCTTCGAAAAGCCCGACCCCGATCTCTTCCTTGAAAAAAAGCCCCCCATCCCGCGGCCAGGCTCCGTCCGGACGCACGACTTGCGCCTTGCCGAAAAACCGTTCGAGCGGCATGCGGTCGATCGGCGTGCCTCCCGCGTGCATGTGGGAAAACGCGTCGACATGCGTGCCCGTATGCGTGCCGAGCGTCATTTGCCTCAGTTCCCAGCCGTGGCTCTCCCTCGTTCGGACGATTCGCACCTCCACCTCCGGATCGCCGGGATACACCGGCATGCCCGACCGGATCGGAATCGATAAATCGATAACGGCCATCGTTCTCGTCTCCTTCTCAAGCTGCGTGAACTTCATTAAGCTTCATTTTACAATCGCCGCCCGGCCGTTGCAGCCGTTTTCCCGCAATTTCGTTGAGTTTTCGCCCTTTGCCGATCTATAATGTTAAAAGCTGCGCGTATGAATCTCATATTCTCGAAAAAGGTGTGCAAGTAGATGAGCATTTTAACGGTCAAAAATTTGTCCCACGGCTTCGGCGACCGCGCGATCTTCAACGACGTCTCGTTCCGCCTGCTGAAGGGCGAGCACGTCGGGCTGATCGGCGCCAACGGCGAAGGCAAATCGACGTTCATGAACACGGTCATGGGCAAGCTCGAACCCGACGCCGGCAAAATCGAATGGGCGAAAAACGTCCGGGTCGGCTACCTCGACCAGCATTCCGTGCTGCAAAAAGGGATGACGATCCGCGACGTTCTGAAAAGCGCCTTCCGGTATTTGACGGACCTGGAAGCGCAGATGAACGAAATGTACGAGAAAATGGGCGCCGCCTCCCCCGAGGAGCTGGAGGCGCTGCTGGAAGAGGTCGGGACGATCCAGGATCTGCTGACGAACAACGACTTCTACATGATCGACGCGAAGGTCGAGGAAGTGGCGAAGGGCCTGGGCCTGAACGATATCGGGCTCGACCGGGACGTGCACGACCTCAGCGGCGGCCAGCGGACGAAGGTGCTGCTCGCGAAGCTGTTGCTGGAAAAGCCCGACATCCTGCTGCTCGACGAACCGACCAACTACCTGGACGAAGCGCACATCGAATGGCTGAAGCGGTATTTGCAGGCTTACGAAAACGCGTTTATCCTCATTTCGCACGACATTCCTTTTTTGAACAGCGTCGTCAACCTGATTTATCATATGGAAAATCAGGAGCTGAACCGGTACGTCGGCGACTACGACACGTTCCTGCAGCAGCACGAGGCCAAAAAGCAGCAGCTGGAATCGGCCTACAAGCGCCAGCAGCAGGAAATCGCCGATTTGAAGGATTTCGTCGCGCGCAACAAGGCTCGCGTCTCGACGCGCAACATGGCGATGTCCCGGCAGAAGAAGCTGGACAGCATGGAGATCATCGAGCTCGCCAAGGAAAAGCCGAAGCCCCAGTTTCAGTTCAAGGAGGGCCGGACGTCCGGGCGGTTTATTTTCGAGGCGAAAAGCCTTGTCATCGGCTATGACGAGCCGCTGTGCCGTCCGATCGACCTCGCCATGGAGCGCGGCCAGAAAATCGCCGTCGTCGGCGCGAACGGCATCGGCAAAACGACGCTGCTGCGCAGCCTGCTCGGAGAAATTCCGGCTTTGTCCGGCTCCGTCGAGCGCGGCGACAACTTGCTCGTCGGCTATTTCGAGCAGGAGATGAAGAGCGGAACCGACATGACGTGCATCGAGGCGGTGTGGGACGAATTCCCGGCGATGTCGCAATTCGAGGTGCGCGCCGCTCTCGCCAAGTGCGGGCTGACGACGAAGCATATCGAAAGCAAGATTTCCGTTCTCAGCGGCGGCGAAAAAGCGAAGGTCCGGCTGTGCAAGCTCATCAACCGGGAGACGAACGTGCTCGTCCTCGACGAACCGACCAACCATCTCGACGTCGACGCGAAGGAAGAGCTGAAGCGCGCCCTGCGCGCTTATAAAGGAAGCGTTCTGCTCATCAGCCACGAGCCGGAATTTTACCGGGATGTCGCGACCGACGTCTGGAACTGCGAGTCGTGGACGACGAAGGTGTTCTGAAGCGCGGAAAAAGCCCCGGCAGCATGAACCGCCGGGACTTTGATTTAAATTGCGCGGCACGTAAATGTCGGCGCGGCAATCGAACGGATTTCGAGCCGATCGCGCGCCCGCTTAAAACGCCGGCACGACCGCGACGCCGTACTTCTCCTCGATGAACGCTTTGACCTCGGGCGACGTCAGAGCCGCGTCGAGTTTACGGATCGCTTCTTCGTTCTCGTCCCCGCTTCTGACGACGATGACGTTGGCGTACGGGGAATCTGCATCCTCGCGGAACAGCGCCGCGTTCGGATCGATGCCGGCTTCCAGGACGAGGTTCGTGTTGATGACCGCCCCGTCAAGGTCCGGCAGCACGCGCGGCAGCGCGGCGGAATCGACTTCGCGGAATTTCAGGTTTTTCGGATTGTCGACGATGTCTTTCGGGGTCGCCTCGTACGTCGTCAACCCTTCCTTTAGCTTGATCAGCCCTTGCTTCTCCAGCAGCACCAGTGCCCGGTATTCGTTGGACGGATTGTTCGGAATGCCGATTTCGGCCCCGTCCCGCAACTCGTCCTTCGATTGGGCCTTTTCCGAATAAAAACCGATCGGCTCGACGTGCACCTTCGTCGTGACGGCAAAATCGTAGCCTTGCTCATTCTTGACGGAATCCAAATACGGAACATGCTGAAAATAGTTCGCGTCGATCTGGCCGTCCTTCAGCGCGGGGTTCAATTGGCCTTCGTCGTCGAACACGACGATTTCCAGCTCGACGCCTTGTTCTTTCAGAACCGGCTTCACGAATTCCAGGATTTCCGCATGGGGAACCGGCGCCGCTCCTACCTTCAAAACCGCGGGTTCGGCCGGCGTTTCGGACGAAGCCGGGGTCTCGGATGCTCCGGACGAAGACGAGCCGCTCGGCGAAGGCGAGGCGGATTCGGTCGCGGGGGCCGAAGGCGAAGCGGACGAATCGCCATTGCCGGCACCGCAGGCCGAAATCAACACCGCCATTAACAAAACAAGCGCTGGGACGAAAAACCGTTTTTTCTTGGACATACGTTCCTCTCCTGTCTTTTATCGTAATATGTAAAGCCAAGCGCGTTGCCGAAATCGATCATTCGCTACTCCTGTTTGAACCTTCGGCGCTGGATCGACTTTGCCGTCCAGTCCCCGGTCCATTGGACGATCTGAACGAGCAAAATAATGACGATGACCGTCGCAAACAAAACATCCTCGCGGAACCGCTGGTACCCGAACCGCACCGCCAGGCTGCCGAGGCCCCCGGCCCCGATCGCGCCCGCGACGGCCGTAAACTCGGTGATCGCGATCACCGCGATCGTCATCCCCCGCACGAGCGCCGGCAGCGCTTCGGGAATGAGCACCCGGAATATAATCGCGAGCGGAGATGCGCCGACGGACTTCGCCGCTTCGATTTTGCCCGCTTCCACTTCCTTGAGCGAATTTTCGATAATGCGCGCGAGAAACGGCGCGGCGCCGATCGAAAGCGAGACGATCGCCGCCGTCGGGCCCAGCGTCGTGCCGATCAACAGCCTCGACAGCGGCAGCAGCAAAATGATCAAAATGATGAACGGCAGCGAACGCACCGTGTTGATGACCGTGCCCGCGACCTTGTGCAGGACGGGCAGCGGCATAATGCCTCCCTTTTCGGTCGCGACCAGGACGATCCCGAGCAGCAGCCCGAGAGCGGTCGCGAACAGCGAAGACCAGAACACCATGTACAGCGTTTCGGTCAAACCTTCCCTCAGCAAGCCCGGCAAATCTTCCCTCATGTCGCCGCCCGCCGCTCTTCCGCCGGAAATCGGCTTCCGTTAACCATTTGCGCGATGCCGACAAAGCGCCGTGCCGTTTCGCTTTCGGGGCTCGCGAACAGCTTGTCGACGGTGCCGGTCTCGACGATTTTCCCCCGTTCGATCACCGCCATCCGGTTGCAAATGTGCTGAAGCACGTCGAGCTCGTGCGTGATCAGCACGATCGTGAGATGAAGCTGGCGGTTGATCCGCTTCAGCAGCTCCAGGATCGAAAACGTCGTTTCCGGATCGAGCGCCGACGTCGCCTCGTCGCAAAGCAGAACGTCGGGATCGTTTGCCAGCGCTCTGGCGATGCCCACCCGCTGCTTCTGCCCGCCGCTGAGCTGGGCCGGATACGCTTTTTCCTTGTCCGAAAGCTGGACGAGCTCCAGAAGCTCCCGCACGCGCCGCCTGATTTTTTCCTTGGAATGACCCGCCACGACGAGCGGAAACGCGATATTCTCGTATACCGTCCTGGCGTCGAGAAGGTTGAACTGCTGAAAAATCATGCCGATTTTTTGTCGGGCCAGCCGCAGTGCTTTCCCGTTCAGTCTCGTAATCTCCTGCCCGCCGATCGCGACGCTTCCGGAATCCGGCTCCTCCAGCCGGTTCAGGCAGCGGATCAGCGTCGACTTCCCCGCGCCGCTCGCGCCGATGATTCCGTAAATATCGCCCTTGCGCACGTGCAGATCGATGCCGTCCAAAGCCGTGAACCGGCCTTGCGGCGTTTTGTACGTTTTGCTGAGCCGCTCGACGACAATCATGCATGCCCACTTCCTTTCCCTGAGATTTCAAGCAAAACGAAAAAAACCAAGCTTTATCGTCCGCAGGCGGCAAACGATCGCTCAGTTTCCAGTTCGTCTGGTCAACTTTTAAAATAAACTATTCCAATGGTTTTAATATACTTTAATTCACTTCCCTGATTCTGTCAATGTCTTTTCAAAGCAATCAAGTTTAATTATACTTTTCCAATAAAATAACTTATATTTAAGGAGCGGAACCTTTTACCGGGAGTTTAAAAGCAAAGTGGCCGCCGCCGGACGGGATCCGGACCGGGTTTACGTTTTGCAAGGAATTTCCCCGATTATCGGCGGCACCGATGCCGAGGCCCGGGCGGAAAGGGAGCGGCTGGAGGCGCTGATCCCCGAGGCGACGGGCCTGAGCTTTTTGTCCGATTATTTCCCCGGCGTCGACTTTGAGGGCCTGACCCTGGACGACCGGGCCAAAGACGCGGGACTGGACCGGCTGGAGCTGGACAAATCCGATTACCGCAAACACCGGCCCGTCATCGCGAGAGATAACCCGACGCTCCGCGAAGTCTACTCCCTGCTTACCGGTTCCTTCAGCGACGACGGGCTCGTCGGCACGCCGGAGAAAATCGCGGATACGCTCGAGCGCTGGTTCGCCGAACGGGCGGCCGACGGTTTCATGCTGATAGCGCCGTCCCTTCCCGGCGGCCTGGAACGATTCGTCGACGGCGTCGTGCCGATCCTGCAGCGGCGCGGCCTGTTCCGGACGGAGTACGAAGGCGCCACCTTGCGCGAGCATTTGGGGCTCCCCGTCCCCGAAAACCGTTACGCCCGGCAACCTCGCGCGGAAAGCCGGAAATAGCGCAAGCGACCGAATCGCGAAAGCAATAACGGCCTCTCGCGACCGTTCATTCGGCCGGGCCGTTCCCGGTCTCGCTCGAACACGAAAAAACCGCGTTTTCCAAAACCGGAAAACGCGGCTCGCGGGCGGGTCAAGAGACCGCCTTCGATTTCTTTTTGCACTCTTTGCGGGTACATGTTTTATAATGGCCGGTAAAATCGAGTCGGTGATCGGTTACTTTGAAGCCGTATTCGCGCTCCAGCCGCTGCTCGAGATCGAGCAGCCAATCCTCCTTGATCTCCTGCAGGGAACCGCATTCGGCGCAGATTAAATGGTGATGCATATGCTCGTGGTCGTCGCTGCGCAAATCGAAGCGGACGGCGCCGTCGCCGAAATTCATTTTCTCGACGATGTGCAGCTCCGCCAGCAGCTCCAGCGTCCGGTACACCGTGGCGAGCCCGATATCCGAGTACTTTTCCTTTACGAGCATGAACACGTCTTCCGCCGTCAGATGATCCCGTTCGTTTTCAAGCAGCACCCGGACGGTCGCTTCGCGTTGGCGGGTCATCTTGTACCCGTTGCTCGCCAATCGGCAATTAATCGAATCCAGCTGTTCCGTGATCGTCAACACAAGCGCCTCTCTTCTATAAATAGCTAAGCTTAGCAGACTTTTATTTAGAATAATTCTAATCTTAACGCAAACTTTGTCTGAAAGCAAAGGATTTCATCAAAATGAAGTCCGGCGAGGATCGGGCTCCCGGGTCGGCCCGCCATAAAACGGAAAAAAGCGCCCCATCTTCCGGTTCCCCGGAAAATGAAGCGCCCCGACTTAAGCAGGCCATAGGTTTGTCCTTCTCGCATGTTCGCCGCGCGCGAGCGTTTTCGCCCGCGCCGTTTACGCCAAAATTTCCTCGATCCGCTCCAGGACGTCCGCGGACAGCGCGACGCCCGATGCCGCCGCGTTTTCCTTCACCTGCTCCGGGCGGCTCGCCCCGACGAGCGCGCTGGCCACGTTCGGCTGGCGCAAAATCCATGCCAGAGCGAGCTGCCCGACCGTAATGCCGAGCTCCGAAGCGATTTCGCCGAGCCTGCGCACTTTCGCGATTTTTTCATCCGTGATATGCTTCCGCATATGGTCGAGTTTGGCCGCGCGGCTGTCTTGGGGCACGCTGTCCGCGGACGCGTATTTTCCCGTCAGCAGTCCTTGCGCGAGCGGCGAGAAAACGACCTGGCCGATGCCCTTCCGCTCGCCGAGCGGGATGATTTCCTTTTCGATGTACCGCTGGAACATGTTGTAAACCGGCTGGTTGACGACGATCCGGTCCAGCAGGTACCGGTCCGCGACCGTCAGCGCCTCGGCCATTTGCGCGGCCGTCCACTCGCTGACGCCGACGTAGAGCACCTTCCCCTGCCTTACGAGGTCGTCCAATGCGCGAAGGGTTTCTTCGAGCGGCGTCTCCGGGTCGAAGCGGTGGCAATAGTAAATGTCCACGTAATCGGTGCCCAGGCGCTTCAGGCTGGCATGGCATTGTTCGGTCACATGCTTGCGGGACAGGCCGCGGTCGTTCGGACCGTCGCCCATCGGCCAGAACACCTTGGTCGCCAGCACGTACGATTCGCGCGGATACGCCCGCAGCGTCTCGCCGACGACCAGCTCGGCTTGTCCTCTTTCATAAACGTTGGCCGTATCGAAAAAATTAATGCCGAGATCGTAAGCCGTCTCGATCGATTTCACCGCGTTTTCCTTTTCGACGTAGCCTCCGTAAGTCAGCCAGCTTCCCAGGCTGATTTCGCTCACCTTCAGGCCCGTACCGCCCATTTTCCGATAGTTCATCTTGCAACCGCCTCCTTGAATGGGGTCGAAGCCGCTCCGAACGTTGCCAGCTTCGCCGGACATTCCTTGCCGGAACCGCTTTTATTGTAATGGATTGCGATATACAATTAAAAGTAGTGAATTATTTTTCATTAAATTATACCCAGTATATATGCTATACTTTGTATACCAAGGAGGGTTTGGCGATGAATGCGAGCAATTATATTCCGAAAGTCCCGGTCGATTACGAATGCAACATTGAAAAAACGCTCGACGTGCTTGGCGGGAAATGGGCCTTTCTCGTCCTGCGCGAGCTGTTCGGAGGAACGAAGCGATTCGGCGAGCTGCAGCGCAGCATCCCGGCCGTAAGTCCCCGCGCGCTCACCAGCACGCTGCGCCATATGGAGGAAAAGGGCGTGCTGGAACGACGCGTGTTTCCTACCGTACCGGTTACGGTCGAGTATACGCTTACGCCCAAGGGGCAGGATCTGCACCATATCGTAAAAGAAATGAAGCTCTGGGCGGCAAAGTGGACCTAGAGACCGGCCGCCCGCAAACGTTCGGGAGCTCCCGCGACAAACGAAACGCGCCGCGCGCTTCGGGTCCGATCCGCCGATCGGCCGCAAAGCTGCGCTGCGCGTTTCGTTTAAGAGCCGGCGACCTAGCCGATTCCGCTATGCCTCGCTTCCTCGATCACCTCGATGAGCCGGTCGGGATAGTTCGTATGAACGCCGTCCGCTCCCCACCTTACCGCCTTGCTCATGTTCACCTGGTAATTTACCGTGTACGGGTACACCAACAAGCCCGCGTTTTTGACCTTCTGCACGTAGGAACCGCTGAGCTTTTCGAAGTTGGCGCCGATGCCGTTCGCGTATTGCTTGATTTCCTCCAGCGAAGAACTCGAGATATACGCCGGCGCGTTGTACCACAGCAGTTGGAACAGCAGAATTTCTTCGTTCAGGGAACGCAGCTTGGACAGGCTGGCTTTGCTGAACGATTGCACCGCGACGTGGCGGCTTAACTTGTATTCCTCGACGAGCTCGATCAGCTGCTCCTCCATGCCGGGATAAACCGTCGGGGACTTCGTCTCCAGCAGGTAGTTCGCATCGTTGCCGAACGTTTCGAAAATTTCCCGCAGCGTCGGCACCTTTTCGCCCGCGTATTCTTCCCTCGCGTACATCGGATGGGTTTGGTTGAACCAGGAGCCGGCATCGAGCTGCCGGATTTCCTCCAATGTCAAATTTCGCACGCGGCCGGTCCCGTCCGTCGTCCGGTTGACCGTTTCGTCGTGCATGGCGACAAGATGCCCGTCCTTCGTCATTTGCAAATCGATTTCCAAATAATCCGCGTTCATGCGAACCGCCGTCCGGTAAGCCGCAAGCGTATTTTCCGGCGCGTATCCCGAAGCCCCCCGGTGCGCGATCGTCGCCACCTTGCGATCCGGCGAAAACAGTTCCATCAAGACGTCGCGGCTTGCGGACCACGACATCAGGAGCGCGATGATCGCGGCGACCAGAAGCAGATGAAGCGTGTAAAAGTAAAGCGTCGTAATCTCCCGTTTGCGCAACTTGAGCCCTCCCGTCATCCCCTGGTGTCCTTGCCGAAGGGAGCCGGCGTTTCAAGCTGGAGGCGCTTTCGTGGTCTCCCCTCGTCCCGAGAGCTTTCTTTGAATCCGCTTTACTTGCTTGTAAGCATCGTATTCAATCGAGGCCGCAATGCTGCCTTGCCTCTCGGAAAACATACAATGAGTCATTATTTCATTATGTCCAAAACCTGTCAAGAGTCGCCGGCATTCGACAGATACGCACGCTGCTTATTACCTCGGAGACCGAAAAAAGAAACGCACGCGATCGGATTGACAATGTAAATGAGAATTGTTATCATTAAATTCGCCTTTATACCATAAAAAAAGGTCTGTCACGACCTGAAGGGGAGCAACCAATTTGTCGCACGCAAAGAAAAAAATCGGTTGGATCGCAACCAGCTTGATCGCCCTGTCGCTGATGCTCGCCGCCTGCGGAGGCGGCAATTCCAATAACGCCGCCGGTTCGCCGAGCGCTTCCGCCGGCGCCAGCCCGTCCGCGGAGCAGACCGCAAGCCCGTCCGCATCGGCTGCGGCTTCGACTGACGCCAGCGCCGAACGAACGCTGACGGACGGCCTCGGCAACGAAGTGACGGTCCCGGCGAACCCGGAACGCATTATCGCCTCTTACCTGGAAGACCACCTGGTCGCCCTCGGCGTAAAGCCGGTCGCCCAATGGTCGGTGGCAAACGGCATTCAGGATTATTTGCAGGGTGAGCTGGAGGGGATTCCGACGATCGCCTTCGATCTTCCCTACGAAGCGGTTGCAAGCTTTACGCCCGATTTGATCATCGTCGGCTCGTCCGGCCTGGTCGAAGGCGACAAGTACGGCCAATATTCGAAAATCGCCCCGACGTTCGTCCTCGGGGACGAAATCAACAACGATTGGCGGCAAGCGCTGCTGAAAATCGGCGAAGTGCTGGGCAAAAGCGACGAAGCGCAAAAAGCGCTGGACGATTACGATGCCAAAGCGAAAGACGCCAAGGAGAAGCTGCAGCAAGCGGTCGCTTCCGAATCGGCCGCCGTCCTGTGGCTGACGAACAAGCAATTTTACGTCGTCAGCGAATCGCAATCCAGCGGCGCCGTTCTATACGGCGATTTGGGCCTGACGGTGCCGGAAGTCGTCAAGGAAATTTCGGCCGCCGGCAGCGCCAGCTGGAACTCCATTTCGCTGGAAAAGCTGGCCGAACTGGACGCGGATCACATTTTCCTGATCAACAGCGACGTGGCGTCGGGCTCCGAAGCGCTTCAGGACCCGATTTGGCAAAGCATCCCCGCCGTCAAGAACGGCAACGTATACGAATTCGACAGCAAGGAGAGCTGGCTTTACTCGGGCGCGATCGCCAACGGGCAAATGATCGACAACGTGCTGGCCAGCCTGGTCAACTAAAGACGCGCATGCAGCGAAGCAATCCTTCCGGCCGCTTTCGGCCGGGGGGATTGTTTTTTTGCGGCGATCGGCGATTGGGGCTTCACGGACGGCGCGAAGTTCGTTACATTAAGAAGACGCGAAGCAAACGCTTTAATAAGTCGCAACCGGAGGTTTTGTCCGATGTCTTCCCCCGTTACGCCGTCTCGCCGGGACGCGCTGCCCGGCCGGCCGGCCGCCGTTCCCGGCGCGGGGAGCGCTCGCGCCGCGCTCCCGTTCAAGCCGGTTGCCCGCCGGCATCATCTCCTGTTCGCCGCGGCGACCGTTTTATATTGGATGACCATGTACGTTTATGTACCGATTCTGACTCCGTTTCTGCAGGATCGGGGCTTGTCGATGGGCTGGATCGGCTTCATCGTCGGCAGCTACGGCCTGTCCCAGATGCTCATCCGGTTTCCGCTCGGCGTCTATTCCGACCGAATGAGCCGGCGCAAGCCGTTTTTGATTGCCGGAATGCTGGCGGGACTCGTCGGAAGCGCCCTGTTTCTCGTCGGAGACGCCTGGCAGGGGCCGCTGGCCGGCAGGCTCGTGCTCGGCATATGCGCCTCTTCCTGGGTCGCCTATTCGGTGCTTTACGCTTCGTACTATCCGCCCGAACAGTCCACCAAGGCGATGAGCACGATCAGCTTTCTCACCGTCGTCGGCCAGCTGGCCGGCATGACGGCAAGCGGCTGGCTCGCATCCGCAGGCGGCTGGGAAACGGCGTTTTTGACCGGCATCGGCCTTGCCGCCGCCGGGATGCTCGCCGCCGCATGCGTGTTCGAGCCGCCGTCACCAAGCCGCGCCGCGTTGCCCGCGGCTGCGAAGGAAGCGCGAACGGCAGCGCCCGGCGGCGCCCGCCGCAGCGTCCGGAAGATCGTAACGTCCTCGCCGCTGCTGATCGAAGTGTCGCTGCTGTCGCTGCTCGTTCACTGCATTTTATTCATTACGATGTTCGGCTTTACCCCGCTTCAGGCCGTTGCGCTCGGAGCGTCGGAAGTCGAGCTTACGTGGCTTGTCGTCGCCTTCATGGTGCCGCATGCGCTCGTTTCGCTCTGGAGCGGCCGGTTGCTCGCGCCCCGCTTCGGCGAACGAAACGTCATTATCGCCGGTTTCATCCTCAGCGCCGCCTGCTCCGCCGCGATTCCGCTTTGCGCCTCGCTTCCGTCGCTGCTGGCGACTCAGGCCGTGAACGGAGCCGCGCAGGCGATGGTCATTCCGCTGCTGCTCGGCCTTGCCATTCGCGACTATCCGTCGTCCGAACGGGCGACCGCAATGGGCTTCTACCAATCCGTCTATTCTATCGGCATGTTTGCGGGCCCTTATGTCGCGGGCTGGTTCAACAATGCCGGCGGTCTTCGCGCCGGGTTTTGGTTTGCCGGCGCCATCGGGCTGGCCGCGGCCGCAATCGCATTGATCGGAGCGAAACGCCGCCGCTAGCCGGACGGACGGAGGCCGCGCCGACGAATGCCGAATGGCCCTCCTCGATCGGCGGGCTTACATGCCGAATGGCCGGCGTACCGCCCACCAGACGAGAAGGGCGACGGTCGCGGCCGCAGCCAAGAGCAGCAGCGTGTCCCGCCGGGCCCAGCGCAGCGTCGGCCATACCGCGGGGTACGGCCTTCGTCCGACGCCTCGGCTTTCGAGCGCCAGCGCCGCCTGATCGCCATGCCGGAAAAGCGCCGTCAGAAAAGGCATGGAAATGTGAATCAGCCGGCCCGCCGCGTTTTTGAGCGATAAGCGGGCAGTTTTCCCCCTCGCGATCGCGAGCCGCTCGAACCGCTCCCACTCTCCGAGCAAAACCGGAATGAACCGCATAAGCAGCGTAACGGTCAAAATCGCGTTCTGCGAGCGCAAGCCGAGCCTTCCTTTTCTTGCCGCGAGCTGCTCCAGCGATTTGCGCAGCCGAAGCGGCGTCATGACGAGCGGCAGCCCCAAACCGAGCAGCATGACGAGCAGCGTGCGGCTCATCGAATGCAGCGTGGCAAGCATCGTTTCCGGGTGAATGCCTTTGGCTCCCCCGGCTCCCGCGGCCGCGATCAAGGACGCCGCGACGGAAAACGCCATGAAAGCGGCGATCGTTCCCCGCCACCTGCGCAAAGGAATTTGGCCCCACGCGATGGCCGTCAGCACGATCGCGGCCGCCATTCCGAGTCCCGCCCAATCCCGAAGCATGAAAATCGCCGCGGATAACAGCAAATAAGAAAGCCATACCGCCCGCGGGTCGAAGCGCGCGAGCCGAGGCGGCTCGTCCATGCCGTCATCCCGGGCGGACCGGTGACGCGCCGGCTGCGAATCCGCTTCGGAAGCGGCAGTTTCGCGCGCGGCCGCTTCGGGCAGGCCGGCGTCCGCCGCCGCATCTCCGGGCGGCCGATCCGGCACGAGCTCGTCGGCCAGCGCCGCCGCGTCCAGCAGCGATTCCGGCCGAAGCCCCCGCTTCAGCCAATCGCCCGCGAGCATCAGCCACGGCGGCGTTTCCATGCCCGCTTCCCGCCACAGCTCGGGACGGGCGAGAAGCTCGTCGCGGCCGCACAGCCTGGCCTCGCCCGACGGCGCGAGCAGCAGCGCCCGATCGGCCAGCGGCAGCGCCCATTCGCTGTCGTGCGAGACGAGCACGACGCCGCGCCCCGATCGCGCCTCGCGGCGCAGCCGCTCCGCGAGCAGCGCATGCCCTTCCGCGTCCAGGCCCGCGGTCGGTTCGTCCAGCAGCAGCCACGGCGCGGGGACGGCGAGCAGACAAGCGATCGCAAGCCTTCGGCGCTCGCCGCCGCTCATGCGAAACGGATCGCGGGTCAGCCACGCGCGATTCCAGCCTACCGCTTCGAGCGCCTCCTCCTGCCGCTCGAGCTTATCCTCCGCCGGCAGCCCGTAAGGCTTCAGCGCAAATTCCAGCTCTTCGGCCGCCGTCCGGGCGAACAGCTGCTCTTCCGGCGCCTGGCTCGCGTAGGCATACGCTTTTAACGCCCGATCGTTTCGAATCGGACGGCCGCGCCAATCGCTTATCCACAGCTCCGATTCGCCGAAACTTATGCGCCAATCCTGCGGCGGCCTCAAGCCGGCCAGCTGTTCCAGCCAGTACGATTTGCCGGCGCCGTTCGGTCCGAAGACGGCCGTTATCGTTCCTCGATGGAACTCAAGCCGGGTGTCCCCGCGCGTTACCGTCAAATCCGTTCGTTTCGATTCCGCTGCCGACATGTCACGCCTCCGCCCTTTTCGGCCGCAGCCGCGTCCTGCGCCAATCCTCCGCCGTTACCGGCAGAGGCGGGAACAGCTTGCCGGAACGGCACAGCTCCCGCGCAAGCCGGGCCTGATAGGGAAGCCGAAGTCCGACCTGCTCGCAGGGCGATAGGCTTTGCGCATATTCATCCCGACCGTACAAAAACTGCCGCACGTCCCCGTCGAAGCGGATTCGCCCGTCCGCGAAAGCGACGACGCGCTCCCCCGGCTCCAGCTCCTCCAGGCGCTGCGTAACCCAGACGATCGCCGCGCCGCGCTCGCGAAGCCGGCCGGCGAACGAGCGAGCCCGGCGCCGGGCGCCGTCGTCCAGCATGGAGGTCGCCTCGTCGAATACGACAAGCTCCGGATTCCCGACGCAAGCGGCGGCGATCGCCGCCATTTGGCGCTGGCCGCCGGACAGCCGGCTCCATGGGCGGTCGGCCGCTTCGCTCAAGCCCGCCGCCTCCAGCATCGCTTCCGCCTGCACGTCGGTTACGGACGGCGTCATTCCCTGCCATTCGAGGGCGAACCTCAATTCCTCCCGGGGCGTTTGCCCGAATAGCTGCGCGTCGGGCTGCTGCATGACATAGGCTGCCGGATTATCCCCTGCGAAACCGCGCTCGACCGTTCCCGCGACGTTCCCCGCCGGCAAACCGGCAATCAGCCGCGCCGCCGTCGATTTGCCGGAACCGTTCACGCCCACGATCGTAAGCCACTCCCCTTTGGCGATCGACAAGTTCAGATCGGCAACGATCGTCTTCGTCTCTCCCTCTTCGTCCGCTCCGTAAACGGTCACCTCGATCAGGCGCAGCGGCAGGCTCGTTTTTTCCTCATTCATCTAAAATTCCTCTTCCCAAGCGAAATTTCCCATGGTAAAATGCGAAATGTTAACCAATATCCAAAATACAGGTTAACATTTCGAGAGGGGTTTTGACAATGACGAATTTACCCGATTCGGCGGGATCCCCGAATCCGTCTCCGGTTGCTTCCGGTCCGTCGCAGCAAATCAGAGGGATCGTTTACACGGCTTTGTTCGCCGCCTTGTTCATCGCCTTCAGCTTCGTGCAGATTCCGCTTGGCTTTACGCCGGTCCCGATTACGCTTCAAGCGCTTGCGGTCATGCTCGCGGGAGGTTTGCTCGGCGCCAGATACGGCTTTTGGAGCATTGCCATCGTCGTCCTGCTGACGGCCGCCGGACTTCCCTTGCTGCAAGGCCGGGGCGGGCTCGCGACCGTGTTCGGCCCGACGGGGGGCTTTATCTGGATGTTCCCGGTATCCGCGCTTTTGATCGGCCTGGCGAGCGACCGGCTGTTTCGCGGTGTCACCCGGCCCGGCCCGAAGCGAGTTGCCGCGCTTGCGGCTTCGATCGTCCTGTTCGGCATCGCGTTCGCGTACCTAACGGGCGTGCCCTGGCTCGCCTACAAAGCCGACACGTCCCTTGCCCGAGCAATGGTGCTTGGCTGCTACCCGTACCTTGCCGGCGATTTCATCAAAGCGGCCGTGGCGACGGTCGTTATCGTCCTGCTTCGTCCGAAGCTCCCTCGGCTGCGTTGACGTCTTGGGTCCCGGTCGCGCCTTGAGGGGTGCCTTGAGGGGCGCCTCGGGAACTATGTTCCCTTTTGCGGCCTTATTCTCGATATCCCCTTCCCTCAGGAAAGCCGAACCTATTTAAAAGTACCCGAATAATGGGATGAAGAGCGGATGCAACGGGTTCTGCAAAACGGTCGCGATCCGCAGACAGACTGAGCCAGCGGGATACCGGAAACAGCGTCGCGATCCGCAGACAGACTGAGCCAACGGGATACCGGAAGCAGCGTCGCGATTCGCAGACTGCTTATTCATAAAAAGCGGCGCCTCCGAACTAATCGGAAACGCCGCTTTCTTCGTTGTTATTTGGACTTTTTCTTGGCGGCGGAACGCCCCTGCTTTTTCGGGTCGTCGGGTTTCGGAGCCCGCGTCTGCGAGTTGGGGATGCCTTCGGTCATCGCGCCAGACCTCCTTGGCGAATTGGCGTCCGGTTTCGGACGGCAAGCTTAGCTTGCGGCCGCCCGCGCCCGATTATTCGGACGGTCTTAACAACCGCCTAGTCGCAAAATTCGGGATCTTCCGCCCGGGCCGCAGCTTCGACGTCCAGCTTTTCCGCGACCGAATCGCGGATAATGCTGACGATCGATTGCAGCAAATAGTTGACGTCGGTCTGGCTTTGCTGGAATTGCTGCACGATCGGCATTTCGTCGAGCTCGTCCTGCAGCTCTTCGATTTCCTTTTCAATCTTGGCGGCCATCGCTTCGTTTTTGAACGTGTTTTGGAAGGCGACCAGTTCCTTCTGCTTTTTCTTGATTTTCGCGATCAAGCCTTGAACCTTCTCGTGGCTTTGAATTCGCTTTTCCGCTTGCTGGTACAAGGCAACTTCCTCGGTCGTCGTGATCAGCTGCGCGAGTTCTCTCGCTCTGGCCAAAATATCCTCGCGCACGATCAGTTCCCGGTTATCGAACTCGGGGATCGCTTGGCCGTCCTCATGAAAACAGCCGCAGTCGTCTTGATGCTGATGGTCGTGCGCATGCTCGGTTGCCGACATATTCGATATTCCTCCTGAAATTGGCGATTAGGCTCCGTGCGACAAAGCGGCAGGGGCCGGAGCTTCGGTCGCTTCCCCGCGAATATACCACGTTTGAGGCTGCGTAACTTTGACCTGCACGAACTGGCCGATCCACTCTTGCGAACCTTCGAAATGAATCAGCTTGTTCGAGCGCGTCCGGCCGGACAGAACGCCGGCGTTGTTTTTGCTGATGCCTTCCACGAGCACTTCCACCGTTTCGCCCTGCAGCAGCCGGTTACTCTCCAGGCTAAGCTCGGCGATGAGCGCGTTGAGGCGTTCCAGACGCTTTTGCTTCACTTCGTACGGAACGTTGTCCTCCATGCCGGCGGCCGGCGTTCCTTCCCGAGGGGAATAAATAAACGTAAACGCCGAAGCGAATTTCGCTTCGCGGACAAGCGTCAGCGTTTCCTCGAACTGCTCCTCGGTCTCGCCGGGAAACCCGACGATAATGTCGGTCGTCAGGACGACGTTCGGGATGGCCGTCCGGATTTTGCGGACGAGCTCCAAAAAAAGCCCGCGATCGTATTTGCGGCTCATCCGCTTCAGCACTTCGCTGCTGCCCGACTGCACCGGCAGGTGAATGTGCTCGACCAGGTTCCCGCCTTTGGCCAGCACCTCGATCAAATGATCGTCGAAATCCCGCGGATGGGACGTCGTAAAGCGGATGCGCGGGATATCGATTTTCCGGATATCGTCCATCAGGTCGCCGAAGCGATAGCTGCGGTCCGTAAAATCTTTGCCGTACGCATTGACGTTCTGCCCAAGCAGCGTAATTTCCTTGAAGCCTTGCCGCGCAAGCTCCCGCACTTCGGCGATGACGTCTTCCGGCAGCCGGCTGCGCTCCTTGCCCCGGGTATACGGAACGATGCAGTACGTGCAGAACTTGTCGCAGCCGTACATGATGTTGACCCATGCCCGGAGTCCCTCGCGCTTTTTCGGCAAATTCTCGATGATGTCGCCTTCCTTGGACCATACTTCGACGACCATTTCTTTGTTGAAATAGGCATCCTGCAGCAGGTGCGGCAGCCGGTGGATGTTGTGGGTGCCGAAAATCAGATCGACATGCGCATGCTTTTCCATAATTCGGCCGACGACGGAAGCCTCCTGGGACATGCAGCCGCACACGCCGAGAAGGAGTCCGGGTCTTTCCAGCTTCAGCGATTTCAGATGGCCCAGCTCGCCGAACACCTTATCCTCCGCGTTTTCGCGGATGGCGCACGTGTTCAGCAAAATGACGTCCGCTTCTTTCCGTTCGGTCGTTGCGACGAAGCCCATCTCTTCGAACAGGCCGCGCATCACCTCGGTGTCGTGCTCGTTCATTTGGCAGCCGTACGTGTAGATCAAATATTTTTTGCCGTGGCCGAGCGTCCGCAGTTCGTCCGGTACGGCTTGCTCGTAATGGACCCGAATTTCTTCCTTGCCGCGCTTCTTCTCGTCTTTGTAAGACGGAACGGAATTGATCGTGATTTCCCGGCCCTTGATCCGGTAGGTCGTCTTGCCGTCCCCTTCCTTGACGATCTTCGCATCGGAGAAGTTGAAATATTTGGAGTAATCTTTCTCTTGCGACATGGTGCGTTCACATCCTTTAGGTCAGACTCTATATCAAGAAACGAAAAGCGTTTGATTCATAAAGTACATTACGAAATTATATCACAACGGAACGCATGAATCTATGGAGGTTGTCATGGCAAAAAGAAAACCCTCCCCTGGTTCGGGAGGGCCTTTCGTTTCTCGGGATCAGCCGACGATTTCGGCCGTGTCGCCCGTCTTGACGCCGGCGGCGTTGCCTTCGTCGGTGTCGATATGCATGTCGAGTGCGAAAGCGTCCGAGACGCGGGCGATGACCTGCTCGAACACGACGCCTCGCTCGCCTCCGACGCGAACTTTCAGCAGTTGCTTGTCCGCGATGCCCCATTTCGCCGCGTCCGACGTGTGGAAATGAATATGGCGGGCCGCCACGATGACGCCCTGGTCCACGGTCACTTCGCCAGCCGGCCCGACGATGCGGATGCCAGGCGTTCCTTCGATGTTGCCGGATTCCCGCACCGGAGGGTTAAGCCCGAGCGCGAAAGCGTCCGTACGAGACACTTCTAGCTGCGTCGCCTTGCGGGCCGGCCCCAGGATGCGCACTTTGGGAAAGGAGCCTTTCGGGCCGTATACGGCCACCGTTTCGTTCGCGGCGAATTGTCCCGGCTGGCTTAGCGGCTTCATCTCGGTCAAGCCTGCTCCCTCGCCGAACAGGATGGCCACATGCTCCTGCGATAAGTGAATATGGCGGGCCGAAACGCCGACCGGCACTTGTTTGGTTTCGCTCATTCGTATCTCCGCCTTTGCCTGATGGAATCATGTCCTTTTCACCCAATATTATACCTTATCCCCCGCCTGCAGGCACACGCGATCGCCCGTCCGGCGCGGCTGAAACCGCCATCATTCGGGCGCCGCCACGAATTTGTCGATTTATTCTTATCAAAAAACGTTTATCCGCCCGGCCCGGCTTGGGGGGCCGCGAGAGCGGATAAACGTTTTGCCTAAAAATGATTATTTGAATTCCGCGACCAGCTTGTCGAATTCGTCCTTCGACAGGCGCAGGTCCTGTTTGGCCAGCGCGTCCTGCTTGAAGCCGACAGCCATATCCTCGTACGATTTGCGCGTCGTATCCTGATAAATAAGTCCCGTCAGCATGCCGCCGGTTTCCATGATTTTCGTCATCGCCGCGATCCGGTTGGACGGATCGTAGTCCTCGAATTGCTCCAGGTTGACGACGTTTTCCTTGAACCAGTCGTAGGTGTTGATTTTGTTGAACGTCACGCACGGGCTGAACACGTTGATCAGCGAAAAGCCCTTATGCCGCATTCCCGCTTCGATGAGCGAGGTCAGCTGCTTGAGATCGCTCGAAAACGACTGCGCCACGAACGTCGCGCCGGCGGACAGGGCGATTTCGAGCGGCGACAGCGTCGATTCGATCGACCCTTCCGGCGTCGATTTCGTCTTGAAGCCTTCGGCGCTGCGCGGCGAAGTTTGGCCCTTGGTCAACCCGTAAATCTGGTTGTCCATGACGATATACGTGATGTCCAGGTTGCGGCGAATGGCATGGACGGTATGCCCCATGCCGATGGCGAAACCGTCGCCGTCGCCGCCCGACGCGATGACCGTAAGCTCGCGGTTGGCGAGCTTGACGCCCTGCGCGATCGGCAACGCGCGGCCGTGAATGCCGTGCAGGCCGTACGCGTTGATGTAGCCGGAAATCCGGCCCGAGCAGCCGATGCCGGAAATGACCGCGAGCTGCTCCGGCTCGAGGCCCACGTTGGCCGCTGCCCGCTGGATCGCCGCTTGCACGGAGAAATCGCCGCAGCCCGGGCACCAGTTCGGCTTGATGTTGTTGCGAAACTCTTTGAACGTTGCCATCTCAGACCAACTCCTTGCAAGCTTTTTCGATTTCGGCGGGCAAAAACGGCGTTCCGTCGTATTTCAGCAGGCTTTCGATCTTGTCGTGATAGCCTGCGTTCAGTTTGATCAGCGAAGCGAGCTGACCGGTGGCGTTGTTTTCCAGCACGACCGCTTTCCGCGCTTTCGCCAAATACGGCTCCAGCAGGTCGGCCGGGAACGGATGCATCTGGCGTACGGTGACGTGGTTCGTCTTGATGCCTTGTTCGGCAAGGCGGGCGCGGGCTTCGTCGATCGTGCCGCCGGTCGAGCCCATACCGATAATGAGCAGGTCCGGCTCTTCGACCGTGCTGTCGGCCTTGATCGCGTCGGTAACCCGCAAATCCTTGATTTTTCCGAGGCGTTTTTCCATCATTCGCTTCCGGTTCGCGGCGGATTCCGACGGCCGGCCTTCCTGGTCGTGCTCGACGCCCGTCACGTGGTGGATGCCGTTTTTGGCTCCGGGCAGGACGCGCGGCGAAATGCCGTCCTCGGTAAATTCGTAGCGTTTGAACATTTTATGCTGTTCCAGCGGCGGCAGTTCGTCCGCGATCAGCTTTCCGCGCTCGATTTGGATGCGTTCGTAATCGAGCGGCTCGCACGATTGCTTGCCGAGCGAAAGCTGCAGGTCGGTCGCGACGATGACCGGCACCTGGTATTGCTCCGCCAGGTTGAACGCTTCGATCATATCGTAAAAGCACTCTTCGATCGTGCTCGGCGCGATGACGACTTTCGGGATTTCCCCGTGCGTTCCGTAAATAAGGGCGTGAATATCGGACTGCTCCTGCTTCGTCGGCAAGCCGGTGGAAGGTCCGCCGCGCTGCGTATCGATGATGACGAGCGGCGTTTCGGTCATGCCCGAAAGACCGATCGCCTCCATCATCAACGACAGGCCGGGTCCGGCCGAAGCGGTCATCGTCCGGACGCCGCCGTAGTTCGCGCCGATCGCCATCGTGACCGCGGCGATTTCGTCTTCCGTCTGGATGACCGTGCCGCCGAATTTCGGCAGCTTTTTGATCAAATATTCCATAATTTCCGAAGCCGGCGTAATCGGGTATGCCGACATCAGCCGGCAGCCGCCCGCGATGGCTCCGAGGCCGAGCGCCTCGTTGCCGATCATGAACAGCTTCTGCTTCCCGTCGGCCTCTTCCAGCCGGAATTCCTCGAGCGGGCCGCCGGCCTGCTCCAGGACGAATTCCGCCCCGCGCTTGACCGCTTCGATATTTTTCTCGACGACGGCCGGGCCTTTTCTTCCGAACTCTTCTTCCACCGCCTTGTTGAACACTTCCAAAGGAAGGCCCAGCAGCGCCCAGGAGGCCCCGGAGGCCACCATGTTCTTCATCAGGGAGGTGCCGAGCTCTTCGGCGATCGCCGTAATCGGAACCGCGAACAGCCGGGCGTCGATGCCTTCCGGCAACGCCGGCGAAAACTTCGCGTCCGCGACGACGACGCCGCCGGCGCGCAGTTCATGGGCGTTCAGATCGATGCTTTCCTGGTCGAACGCGACCAAAATATCCAAATCGTCCGAAATCGCGCGAATCGGAGTCGTGCTGATCCGGATTTTGTTGTTGGTATGTCCGCCTTTAATACGTGAGGAAAAGTGACGGTAGCCGTAAAGATAATAGCCCAGCCGGTTCAGCGAAGTCGAGAAAATACGGTCCGTACTTTCCACGCCTTCCCCCTGCTGGCCGCCAATTTTCCATGACAATTGACTGATCACGTTTGTCCATCTCCTCTTAATCTCTGCTTCGACCTGTGCGCTTCCGCTATGAAAACGAATCCTATTTATAAAATAAAGATTAAAGCTTTTGTTTAACCCATGTAAATTTTATGATTGCATTCCCCAAAAAGCAAGCTTTTATGCCTAAATCAACTGATAACGATTTCTGATAAAAACGTTCCGCTTCCATTATGAATTCATTTCGATGTGATTACTGGGGAAGATATTTGCGCAAAAAACGCACCGCGTTCTCGCCGAGCATTCCCCGGACGATCGGCTCCGGGTACCGCTTGAGCAGCGCATCCGCGAGCGACGGGTAGTGGCCGGGCTGCGACAGCCCATGGACATGGCGTTCGATGCCGTCGAAATCCGATCCGAACGCCAGATGCCGTTCACCCCCGAGAGAACAAACGTGTTCGACATGCCGGAGCACATCGTCGACGGACGCAGGCTCCCGATCCGACAAAAACCAGGGGACGAACGTCAGTCCGACGATTCCGTCCGCCCGAAATATCGCCGCAAGCTGAGCGTCGGTCAAATTCCGGGAATGCTCTCTCACCGCCCGAACGTTGGAGTGGGAAGCGAAAAACGGACGGCTTGAAAGTTCCGCCACGTCCCAGAAGCCCCGTTCCGACATATGCGACACATCGATCAAAATCCCCATCGATTCGCATTCGTTCACCAGCCTTTTTCCGGCGCGGGTCAGTCCTCCGCCGCGAGGTTCCATCGCGCCGTCGCATGCCCAGTTCGCCCAATTCCACGTCGGCCCAAGCAGCCGAAGCCCGAGCAAATGCAGCAGCCTCAGGCACCACCACTGCTCCCTCAGCCCGTCGGCTCCTTCCAGCGACAGCAGAGCGCCGGTTTGGCCTCCATCCCAAGCCGCCTGCAGATCGCCCGCCGTGCGGATCAGCCTGATTCCTTTTTCCGACAGCACCTTCGACCAAAACAGCTCCGCTTCCCGCAGCACCGTTTCCGGATCCTTCGGGCCGTCTTCGGGCAAATAAATCGCGAACGCTTGGAGCGACACCTCGCCTTCGCGGAGACGGTCCGCCGTCACGTCCAGCTTTCCTCCGGACGGTTCCCGAAAAGACAGCTCCGGATGCTTCAGCATTTTGAATAAAACGTCGCAGTGCAAGTCCGCCGCTTTCATCCTGCTCGTCCCCCCTGGCGTAAAACGTAAGGCCGTTCGATAGACCGTTTCCCCATCCCCCGTTTACAGATAGCCGCTTTCAATCGTCCGTTAACACAAAAAACCTGTCCTCCCCTTCCAACCTCATGACAAGAAGAGCCATCTGGGCCGGACAGTTCGAGAACAGGTTCACTATCGCTTTGCGTTTCGTTTAACGAGGTTCCACGATTAACTTGATCGCCGTGCGATCTTCTCCGTCAATGACAATATCGGTAAAAGCCGGGATGCAAATCAAATCCACCCCGCTCGGCGCCACAAACCCCCGGGCGATCGCGACTGCTTTTATCGCTTGGTTCAGCGCTCCAGCGCCAATCGCTTGCAGTTCGGCATTGCCTCTTTCGCGGAGCACACCCGCCAAAGCGCCTGCAACAGAGTTTGGATTGGATTTTGCAGAAACCTTTAATACTTCCATGACCAGTTCCTCCTCGGGGATCAAAGGATGGGCCCACTAACGGATACTTATTCGGTGAGGGCCTCGTTAATTCCTGCTTCCAAGGAGAAAATGGCCGGCAAATCGCAAAAAATTCTGATATTTTTAGGCGGATAAAGCGGGTATTTCGCCGCTTGACAGCCAAAACACCCGTCTCTATCCGCGCGTTGTCAGGTTGCGATCCAGGAGTCCTCGTCTACCCGGATCGTTTTGATGCTCGTCGCCTTGCCGGTCGCATCGTCCAGTTCGACAAATACGCCGTGCAAATGCCATTTCCCTTCCGCAACCTGAAATCGGGAAGGCAGGCCCGTCTTGAATTTGCGCAGCACGCCTTCCTTCTCCATGCCGAGCACGCCGTCCCGCGGTCCGGTCATGCCCGCATCCGTCAAGTAAGCGGTGCCGCCGGGCAAAATCCGGTCGTCGTTCGTCTGGACATGGGTGTGCGTGCCCACGACAAGCGAAGCTCGGCCATCCAAATGCCAGCCCATCGCGATTTTTTCGCTCGTCGCCTCGGCATGGAAATCGACCAGGATGCACTTCGTTTTTTTGCGAAGCTCGTCGATAATATCGTCCGCCGCCCGGAACGGGCAATCCGAAGGAGGCAGGAAGGTGCGGCCGATCAAATTGACGATCCCGAGCTCCTTGTTTCCGACTTTGATCAGGGCATAGCCGACTCCGGGCGTTTCCGGAGGCAAATTGGCGGGACGAACCATCCGCGGCTCGTCGTCGATAAACTCGAAAATTTCCCGATTGTCCCACGTATGGTTGCCCATTGTGATGCCGTGAACGCCCCAATCGAACAATTCTCGCGTTATGGCGGCGTTAATGCCGCGGCCGCCGGCGGCGTTTTCCCCGTTGGCGATGACGATATGCGGCTGATATTTGTCCTTGATCCAGGGCAGCAGCCGTTTGACCGTTTCCCGTCCGACGCTTCCGACAATATCCCCGATAAAAACCACTTTCATGAAAACACCTTCCCTTACGCTGACCGCAAATAATGGATCGCCCGTACGCAAAACGCGAACGGCCGCCAGAAAGGCAAGAAGTGGCCGCTAAGCCGCAGCCACTTCTTCAGCCTTCCCGAAACTTATTTCGCGTACTCCACTGCCCGGGTTTCGCGGATGACCGTAACCTTGATGTGGCCCGGATAATCCAGTTCTCCCTCGATTTTCTTCGTAATGTCGCGGGCCAGGCGGAACGCCTCCGCGTCGTCGACTTTTTCCGGTTGAACCATCACGCGAACTTCGCGTCCGGCCTGAATCGCGTACGATTTCTCGACGCCGTCGAACGATTCGGAAATTTCCTCGAGCTTTTCCAGACGTTTGATATACGTCTCGAGCGTCTCTCTTCTCGCTCCGGGACGCGCCGCGCTGAGCGCATCGGCAGCCCCGACGAGCATCGCGATAACCGAAGTCGCTTCGCAATCTCCATGGTGGGAAGCGATGCTGTTGATGACAACGGGATGCTCCTTGTACTTCTTCGCCAATTCCTCGCCGATCTCGACATGCGAGCCTTCCACTTCATGATCGAGCGCCTTGCCGATATCGTGCAGCAAGCCGGCGCGTTTGGCGAGAGTAACGTCTTCTCCGAGCTCCGCCGCCATCAGTCCCGATAAATAAGCGACTTCCATCGAGTGCTTCAGCACGTTTTGTCCATAACTTGTCCGGAACTTCAGTCTTCCCAAAATTTTGATCAAATCCGGATGGAGACCGTGCACGCCTACCTCGAACGTAGCCTGTTCGCCGTATTCGCGAATTCGTTCGTCCACTTCTTTGCGGGATTTTTCCACCATCTCTTCGATGCGGGCCGGGTGGATTCTTCCGTCGGCCACCAGCTTCTCAAGCGACGTGCGGGCAATCTCGCGGCGAATCGGATCGAATCCGGACAAAATGACAGCTTCCGGCGTATCGTCGATAATGAGGTCGATCCCGGTGAGCGTCTCCAGAGCCCGAATGTTGCGGCCCTCGCGTCCGATGATGCGTCCCTTCATTTCCTCGTTCGGCAATGCGACGACCGATACGGTCGTTTCCGCCACATGGTCCGCGGCGCAACGCTGAATGGCGAGCGAAATGATGTCGCGGGCGCGTTTGTCGGCTTCTTCCTTCGCCTGCTGTTCGATATCTTTGATCAGTTGAGCGGTTTCATGACGGACCTCCTGCTCGACAGTCGTCAAAATGAGCTGCTTCGCGTCGTCCATCGTCAAGTTCGAAATCCGTTCCAGTTCGCTGATCTGCTGCTTATGAAGCGTCTCGATCTCTTCCTGCGTTTCCTCGATTCGTTTCTCCTTGTTGGCGACCTGTTCCTCTTTGCGTTCCAACGCTTCGAGCTTGCGGTCCAGCGACTCTTCCTTTTGCACAAGCCGCCGTTCCTGACGCCCGATTTCGTTGCGGCGATCGCGAATGTCGCGCTCGGCCTCGTTTCGGAGCTTGTGCACCTCGTCTTTGGCTTCCAGTACCGTTTCTTTGCGGATTGCTTCCGCTTCTTTGCGGGCGTTCTCCACGATTTGCAGAGCCGCCTGTTCGGCACTGGAAATCTTGGCTTCCGCAATGGACTTGCGAACAACATAACCGATCCCAAAGAAAAGCGCGCCAACAACGATGACGATCAAGACCCAGATCCAGTCCTGCATGGTCTTTCACCTCCTCGTTGTATCACCAAGGCAAACGCTTGGGACACGTATAAAATTGTGTGCCGGCTTTCAAACCGATCCATTTCGCTGTTGCGGGCAAAACGGGCAGCTTCCCTAGTCCGGCAAGCCCCGCCCTGCCGTAGACGATTGCGGGCAGCGGGCCTTGCGTCCTGCGCCGACCCGAATCGTAAAAAGTCGAAAAAACAAGTTCCGAATCGTTTTTTTGGAAGGAAAAAAGGTTCGGAAGGGAAGATGGAATACAGGAACATTGTATCTTTTGTGAAAATGGATTGTCAAGCAAAGCATATCCGCTGTCAGTGTCAAGCTAGCGTGGGCAGTCATTTAAGATGCCTGGAACGCGAACCCCGAAGGAACCTCTTCCTTGTAAGCGCTTTGCTTCGTTCTTTCATCAAACACAAGTGATTTGTCAGAATTTTTTGCCGTTATCCGCGAAGTGCTTTGAGTGCCATACCCGTTGTGCTGCTTTGCTTCGGTCCTTGCAGCATGCGAATCATTCCAGCGATACAACCCTTGACCGGTTGCGTCACGTTCTTGAGCAATTGCCGCATGTTTATCGACTGCTGCGGCGTTGCCTGCTTACTCGCTTGTCCTTCAACCGTTCTTACCACCGTGCCCGCTTCTTGAATCCTCATCATCGTCCTCAGCATCGCCCTGACGCCTCGCTCACTCCAACTGTACCCGCCACGCTTCGTCCGCTTGGCGAATATACGCATCTGCGATTCCGCGCTTCCCATCGGGCGCATACCGCTTGTCTCGCTCCCCTTCGCTTGGAGTGTTTTTGGATAGTCTTCAAACTCCTTCTCAGCCCGCTTAAGAAATCTTTTATCCGGCTCCCATCCCTCCCGGTTCTCTCCCGCTATCTCTTCCTCCGACCCCCCTTCCAGGACCGCCATAAGCGCGGCTGCATCCTGTTTGGCCAAAGACCGTCTCACGGTCTCCCACACCTGCGGCAAATGACCAACAAAGCGTTTCAAATCACGCGCCACATGAAAGCGGTCCAGCATGTACAGACATTGGTGAAAGTAGGATGTACATTCCCCGATCCACGCCGCGCCGTCTCCGTTCACCACAAGCCACGTGTTCTCGTCGATTTCGTAACGCTCCACCAGAAAGTCCCCGAACCCTTCCCAGAAGTCGCCGCCGCTCGTATGCAGGTAATGCTGTTTGTTCTTCAGCTGTACCCGCTTGCCGTTCTTCTCCCAGCCTTCGTGTACGACTGCAATTGCGTTCTCCATCCCGCGCTTTTTGCTCCGCTGCAGCTTCGTGTACAACCCATCCACTTCCACGAACAGCACGCGGGCAGCGCGCCGTTTCACCGCTGGCATCGGCTGTTGCGCACGCTCCATCAGTTTTTCCCTGATCGCTTGGTGGCTCAGCACATTGTAGCCCAAAAGCTGCTCCAGCCTCTTTGCGCTGTCCCGGTACGACGGTCCTTGGCTTGCGAATGCGATTGCTGTCTCTTCCAAATGCGGACTGACTTTCCCGCGCCCTTCGAATTGCAACAGCTGATCCAGCAGATACACGTGTTTGCCGCTTCTACGGTCACAGTACAATCTCCGCTTAAAGCGCACATTCCCGAACACTGTGTTGACGCTTGTTTCACGCTCGTCCTTTACTCGATAACGCTCTCGGTCCCGTTGCTCCAGGATCTGCTGATCCAGCGCCTCCAGTACCTGCTTCATCGCACGAGCGAATTCCTCCTGCATTTTCCGGAAAATCCATTGCTCAATCTCTTTCATCGTCGGCATTGTTGTGGTAAAGTGGCTCACAGGAGCTTCCTCCTTCTTGGTGTGTTGTGCGCAAACATCACTTTACCAAGGGAGAAGCTCTTTTTCTATATCCGCTTTTTCCAATTCCTACACCCACAGAGATTTTACACTATCATATCCGCTTCCGAAGCTTGGCGCATGCCCTATTCGAAGTACTCGTCCCAGTCGTCTTCTTCCCGTCCGTCCCGCGCTTCGTCCTCGTCAATGACCCGGCCGGCCGCATCGCGCGCGATCCCGGCGGGGAACCCTCGCCTTTGCAGCATTCCCATCAGCTTGTACCGGCGCTCCCGCAGGCTTTCTCCTTTAACGTTAGGCCAGCGCTTCTTTGCGAGGGCATATGCGGCCTGCCGCTCCGCTTCGCCGTCGAGTTCTTCGATCGCGTCGTCCGCTTCGCGCTTCGTCACGCCGCGGCGCAGCAGCTCCTGGCGGACAAGGCGGCTGCCTTTGCGCTGGGAGACCACTTTTTGCTCCGCGTAGCGCTTGGCGTATGCGGCGTCGTCGACGATCCGGTAAGAGGCCAGCCTGTCCAAGCAACCCGCGATCGCTTCGGCGGACAGTCCTTTTCGCTTCAGCGCGACGGCGATTTCCCGTTTCGTCCGCGGCTTCCGGTCGAGCATCCCGAGCGCCGCCCTATACGCCTCCTCGGTTTCCTGCTCTTGTCTCAGCGCCTTCAGCTCCCGGACGTTCAGCCGTTTGCCCGGGAGCAGACGCCAGGCCACGAGCGTGTCCTCGTGGATGGCGACCGTTTCCGTCCTGGGTTCGCCTTGCGCTCCCGGTTCGGCTTCGCTTTCGGCCTCCCGTTCCGCCGTCGATTCGTCCGCTTCGCGATCCGTCGACGAATCGGTCTCACCCGCGCTCGTCCGGAACGTGATCCGGTACATCGCTTTTTTCTTCGGATCCTTCTCGATCGAAACGATAACCGCTCCGAAACGCTCCTCTTCGTTCATGATCGGCATCGCCCCCGTCCAAAATAATGAAAGGACATCCGCTCGCGGCGAATGTCCCGGTAACTGCCTGTCCCTGCTGCAAGGCGTCGAATTCCGCCTTCTATTCGAGTTCCGCGAATTCCGTATCCTCGAGTTCGTCTTCCTCCTGGCTGCCGCCTTGGCTTATCGCCGTCGAAATCGCGTCCGAGCTAAGCGTAAGGCTGCGGATTTGACGCTCGATGTCCGCGCTGATCTCCGGATGATCTTTCAAAAATTGCTTCGCGTTCTCCCGGCCCTGGCCGAGCCGCTCGCCGTTGAAGGAAAACCAGGCCCCGCTCTTCTGCACGATATCCAGCTCCGTGCCGATGTCGACGATGCTGCCTTCCTTGGAAATGCCTTCGCCGTACATGATGTCGACCTCGGCCTGCTTGAACGGCGGAGCGACTTTGTTCTTGACGACCTTGATGCGGGTCCGGTTGCCGACCACGTCGTTGCCTTGCTTGATCGAATCGATCCGGCGAACGTCCAGTCGCACGCTGGCATAGAACTTGAGGGCTCGTCCGCCCGGCGTCGTCTCCGGATTGCCGAACATGACGCCGACCTTTTCCCGCAATTGGTTAATGAAGATTGCGATGGACTTCGACTTGCTGATCGCCCCGGACAGCTTGCGCATCGCCTGGGACATGAGCCGGGCCTGAAGGCCGACGAACGAATCGCCCATATCTCCCTCGATTTCCGCCTTCGGCACGAGCGCCGCGACCGAGTCGACGACGATAATGTCGACGGCGCCGCTGCGCACGAGAGCTTCGGCGATTTCAAGCGCCTGCTCCCCGGTATCCGGCTGACTGAGCAGCAGCTCGTCGATGTTGACGCCGAGATTCCGGGCGTAAATCGGGTCCAGCGCGTGCTCGGCGTCGATGAACGCGGCCTGGCCGCCCGCTCTCTGCACTTCCGCAATCGCATGGAGCGCTACGGTCGTCTTACCCGAAGATTCCGGGCCGTATACTTCGATAATTCTCCCGCGCGGGAATCCCCCGATTCCGAGCGCGATATCCAAAGCCAACGCGCCGCTGGGGTACGATTCTACCTGGAGCTGCGCTTGCTCGCCCAATTTCATGATCGATCCTTTGCCAAATTGCTTCTCAATCTGGCGCAATGCCATCTCTAGTGCGGCGCGACGATCGGACAACACACCCACATCCTTATCATTATGATAGTTTTATCATACCTGTTTTTGCTTCCGTTGCCAAGCTTTTTACGAACATTCGTTCTGTTTTTGTTGCAAAAAAGAACCGCAGCAAAGTATTCTTCGCTACGGTTCTTCCGCAACTTTCAATCAAACTTTACCACAGGGACGTAAAGATGACAAGCCTTTTATGAAGAATTTGTCGTAAAAAGGCGAAAAAAACGGAGCGGTCAATCCCGCCCCGTCAGTGCCAGCCACAATCTGTACAGCGTTCGCTTGGAAGCCCGGAGGCGAATGCCCTCGCGATCTCCGGCCAGCTGGATCCGCTCCGTCTTCGTCGGCTTTCCCCGCTCCGCAAGCCCGATATACACGAGGCCGACGGGCTTGCCCTCGGAGCCGGCCGGTCCGGCTACGCCCGTTACCGACAGCGCCAGGTCGGTATCGGCCGCCGCCCGCATCCCTTCGGCCATCGCCGCCGCCGTCTCGGCGCTGACGGCGCCCGGCGCGCCGTCGCCCTCCAGCAGCGAGAGCGGCACGCCGAGCAGCTTGCGCTTCACGTCGTTCGTGTAGCTGACGACGCCGCCGGAAAACACGTCCGCGCTTCCCGGCACCGCCGTCAGCATCGTCGCGATCATGCCGCCGGTGCAGCTCTCGGCGACCGACAACGTGCGCCGCTGCGACGCCAGCAGCCGGATGACGGCCTCTTCCAGCGTGATGTCTTCTTCCGCGTAAAGATAGCGGTCCGCGCGCCGCCGGATTTCCTGAAGCGTCGGCTCCATCCGGCGGGCCGCTTCCTCGGCATCCGCGGATTTGGTCGAAACCCGGATCGCGACCTCCCCTTCTTTCGCGTAAGGCGCGATGGTCGGATCGGTCTGTTCGCGAATCAGATCGATGAATAAGTCCTCAAGCGCCGACTCCCCGATGCCGCTGAATTTCAGCATCGTCGAATGCAGCGCCGCGCTGTCGCCGAGCAGCTCCCGCAGCCAGGCGGAGGCGTCGTTTTCGAACATCGGCTTCATTTCCCGGGGAGGCCCCGGCAGCAGCAAGTAATGCTTGCCGCCTGCCGACAGCGCGTTCCCGACGGCGAGCCCCGTATCGTTGCGCAGCGGGACGGCCCCTTCGATCAGCATCGCCTGCCGGCGGTTGCTTTCCACGAACGCCGTTCCCCGCCCGGAAAACATCTCTTCGATCTTCCGCATCGTCGGCTCGTGCAAATGAATGGGAAGGCCGAGGAAAGCGGCAAGCGCATCCCGGGTCAAATCGTCCAGCGTCGGCCCGAGCCCCCCCGTAAACACAAGCAGGTCCGCGCGCCCGCACGCCGTCTCGATCGCGCGGCGAATGCGCGCTTCGTTGTCCCCGACCACCGTCTGGTAATAAACGTCCACGCCCAGCTCCGCCAATCCTTGCGAAAGAAATTTCGCGTTCGTATTGACGATTTGGCCGAGCAGAAGCTCCGTGCCTACCGCAATGATTTCCGCTTTCATCCGTTGCGCCGCACCTCTTTGTCCGATCCGGATTTGACGGCTTCGGGCGACGATTTGTCCGCCGCCGGAATGAACAGGTTTTTGTTCTTGACGAAATAATCGATGCCCGAATATACGGTGATCAACACCGCGGCCCATACGATGATCGTATCGACGGGAATATGTAAAAACACGAACGGGAAATTGTTAAGCAGCAAAACGACGATCATGGCGATCTGGGTCGCGGTTTTCCATTTTCCCCATTTGCTTGCCGCCAGCACGACCCCTTCGAGCACCGCGATTTGCCGCAAACCCGTGACCGCCCATTCCCTGGCGATAATGAAAATGGCGACCCAGGCGTCCAGCATGCCCATCTCGACGAGCGAAATCAGAACGGCCGCGACCAGGATCTTGTCCGCAAGCGGGTCGAGCAGCTTTCCGAGATTGGTGACGATTTTGCGCTTTCTCGCGATGTAGCCGTCAAGCCCGTCGGTGCTGGCCGCGATAATGAACAGCAGCAAGGCGAAAATCTGATTGTACGGAATGGAAAAGGTTCCGATCGTCAGCGAGGGAACGTCCAGCCTGACCAGCAGGAAGAACGCCACAATCGGCACGAGAAATATCCGCGCCAGCGTAATCTGGTTGGCCAGGTTCAAGCCCTTTCCCCCTCCTTGTTTCTATGCGTGAAGCCTGAATATAGCGAGATGCCTTCCGCGATCATCGTGTCTTCCCCCATCAGTCGTTTCCGTACTTCTTCCAATTCGAACTCAGTATAAACGAAGCCGCAAAAGCTGTCAAAATGCCTGAGCGCCCGGGCGGAGCCTTCGTTCACCGGTAATTGACGAATTGAAGTTCGAGCGAAAGATCGGCGCCGCGCAGCAAGGTCATGACGGCCTGCAAATCGTCCTTGCTTTTGCCGGTGACCCGCAATTGATCGCCCTGGATCTGGCTTTTCACTTTCAGTTTGGAATCGCGGATCAGCACGTTGATCTTCTTCGCGTTTTCCTGGTCGATACCCGTCTTCAGCGCCACCGTTTGCCGTACGGTTCCGCCCGAAGCGGGCTCGACTTTGCCGTAATCCAAATTGCGGATCGGAACGCCCCGCTTGATCAGCTTCGACTGCAAAATGTCGATAACGCTTTTGAGCTTGTAGTCGTCGTCGGAGGAAATGACGAGGGACTCCCCTTCCAGCTTGATGCCGCTTTTGCTGCCTTTGAAATCGAACCGGGTTTCGATTTCCTTGAGCGCCTGCGTTACCGCGTTGTTTACTTCCTGCATATCGACCTTGGACACGATGTCGAACGAATATTCGGATGCCATTGTACCGTCTTCCTTTCATAAAGTGCCTGAACTTTGGTTCCTATTATAGCAGTTTTTGCTTACGAACCCAAAACAAAAGAGCCCTTTTGCGAAAGGGCCCTTCGTTCGATTGGCCGATGCGGCCTTCAGCGCGCCCGAGCAGGCGCACGGAACATGTCCAAAATGCCGAGCGCGATCCAGGCAAGCCCGTGTCCGAGGATACCATAACCCCAAGCGCTCGGCGTCATAAACCAGCCGATCAGGCTTACCACAACGCCGATAGCAATTACGATCCAGCTCGTTGCCATCCTGTAACCTCCGCGATTCGATATTTCCTGCATAAGTATCATAACCGCGGAGGTCGCCGCTCATTCCTCGCCGGCGGTTTCGCCGGCAACGGGCGTAAATACGAATTTGCGGGAACCGGACGCTTCTTCGTCGTCCACCGCGACGCCGTCGATCGTAATCGAGGCATTCACGGCGTGAGCGACGTTGACGTACAGGGGGCCCGTCAAATCGAACGTCAGCTTCTCGTCCGTTTTGGGCGTTCCGTTATAAACGTACTTGCCCTTGCTGTTGTTCTCCTGAACGCCGACCCAGCTCGTCCCGGACAACGTGATCGTTATGACGGGCGTGCCGCTCGACGATACGTCGTAATAGGAGGTCGTCCCCGATTGTTTCGTAAGCGTCAGCGCCGTTTCGGGCGAAGGCGACGAGGAAGGAGCGACGCTCGGACTGCCTTCCGGTTCTTCGGCCGGCGAGCCGCCGGCCGAAGAAGAAGGCGACGCCGGCGGCGAAGACGGCAGCGTCGTTTCCGACGTAATATCGGTCGAGTTGTCCCTTTCCTCCGCATCGTCTCCCGGATTTTGCACGAGATAAAAATACAGCAAAGCGGCGATCAGCAAAGGGAAAAGCCAAAGCACCGAATTGACCGCAAGCTTGCCCCATTTGTCGTTATGCTGAACGGATCGGCTTCTGGGCTTGAGCATCGGCTCGCTGGCGACCGTCTCCGGGGACGGAGCTTGAGGCAATTCTTTATGATATAAACGGAGCACTTCTTCCGCATCGAGCCCGACCGTCTCCGCATAAGTTTTGACGAATGCGCGTACGTAAAACGACCCGGGAAGAACTTTGTAGTCCCCCGTCTCGATAGCGTCCAAGTATCGTTTGCGGATTTTGGTCGCTTCCTGTATATCGTCAAGCGTAAGCCCCCGCTGCTCCCTCGCTTTGCGCAGAAGCAGTCCCAAATCCGACATGATGTCACCTCCGTCAATGATCTAATGGATGCCGAAAAAATTATAACCTTTAAAAGCCGTCATCGAAACCGGCGGTCGTAAAGTTTTCGTATGTAATTTCTTCTTCCGGCGTGTTCCTGAGCTCGATGATGCTGTCGAACACGTCGTAATCGAAATCGGATTCCCGAACGAAAATATCCGGATGCTCGATCACCTTGGTCGAGGGCATCGCCATAATATCCTGCAGCAGGCTGTAATGCTTCTCGTTCGAACGTATCGTGCTTACGATTCCGTCGATAATAAAGACGTTGTTCGGATTCGTTTCCTCTTCCGACAGCTGGCTGCGCACCGTTTGGCGAAGCAGGGTGGACGATACGAACGTCCAGCGCTTGTTGGCGCAGACGCTTCCCGCGATGATGGATTCCGTTTTGCCTACGCGCGGCATGCCGCGCAAACCAATCGTCTGGTTGCCGTCCCGCTTGAACAATTCCCCGAGAAAATCGACCAAAAGTCCGAGCTCGTCCCGCGTAAACCGGAACGTTCTCCCGTCGGAAGAATCCCGTTCGATATACCGGCCGTGGCGGATCGCCAAAATATCGGTCAGGCGCGGAGGGCGCAGCGTAAGCAGCGTAATATTTTCCACTTTGGCGAGCATTCGCCCGAGCAGTTCGATCTTTTCGTCGTCGTCCGTTTGCAAAAGGAGGCCGCGGGTGCGGTCTTCGACGCCGTTGATCGTGATGATATTGACTTCAAGCATCCCTAATAATGAGGCCAAATCGCCTAAAAGGCCGGGACGGTTTTTATGAATTTTATATTCCATGTACCATTGTTTCTTTTCCATTGTGCACCTCATCCGCCGGTAAAAAAGTCGACCCCGACTTCTTCCTTGCCTACTTTGTATTCTACAAGACTCGCCATTCTCCTGCAAAAAAATCGGGAAATATTCCGTCTAAAGTCCTAATTTTCGGTTTGCAAGTCCAAACGGCCCCGCCGAAAATCAAGCGGAGCCGTCTGAGCTGCGGCGCAGTTCAAGAAAGCAGGATCATGTTCGTTTAGCTGTGCTCGGCGAGCTTGACCATCAAGCGGGCCATCGTTTTGCGTTCCGATTCGTCCCCGATGTCCCACAGTTCCTTCAGAACGCGTTCCTCGTCGTTTTGGGGATCGACTTTATTTTCCAGAAACTCGCCGATTTCGAAAGCGAGCTTCGTAATGGCTTCTTCGCTGATCCCCATCTTTTTGGCGGCTTCGACACGGTCACCCAAAAACTTTTTCCACGTTTCGAAATTGCTCAATACGGTCGACATCGCGCAGCCTCCTGTGAAGTGGAATGAATGCTACAACGAATAATATGTCCATCGCCCGTGCGCCGTATTCGCAGAAGGCCGCCGCGCAAACTTGTCAAATCATCCAGCCGCCGGAAAGGCCGATCACCTGGCCGGTCACATAACCCGCGTCGTCGGAAACGAGAAAACGTACCGCGTCCGCCACTTCTTCGGGCCTGGCCAGCCTTCCGAGCGGAATTTCGCCGATCAGGCCGGCTTTCTCCTCGGGGGTAAGCGCCGCCAGCATATCCGTTTCCACGGCGCCCGGGGCGACCGCGTTGACCGTGACCCCGGATCCCGCCATCTCCTTGGCCAATGCTTTCGTAAAGCTGTTGAGTCCGCCCTTGGCGGCGGAATAGGCGATTTCGCCGGCGGCGCCCGTCAGCCCCCAAATGCTTGAGAGGAACACCATCCGGCCTTGCCGGTTCCACGTCATGGCGGGACCGAACAGCTTCGCCAGCCAGTAAGCCGATTTCAAATGAACGTTGAACAAATCGTCCCAAGCTTCTTCATCCGTATCGTCCAAGAGGCGATAATAAGCGGTGCCGGCGCAATGAATTAAAATATCCGGTTCCAGCGACCGGCGGTCCAGTTCGCCTTTGAGCCGCTTGAGCGCTTCGCCCGAACGGACGTCCGCCTGCACGGCGAACGAATCCGTTCCGCTTAAGGACCGGCATTGCTCGGCCACTTGCTCCGCCAATTCCAACGCGGAATGGCAGTGCACGATTACCCGGGCTCCGTCGGCCGCGAGCCTTCTTGCGACCGCCGCCCCGATCCCCCGGGAGGCCCCGGTGACCAAAGCCGTTCGCGAAGAACTGAACGCTTGCGCGGAAGCTGCGAACGTCAAGTCGTTTCGCTCCGGACGACGCATACGGCGAGACGGTCCGCCTGCACGTGCTCGCGCAAACGGGCCTCGATGTCGGCCAGCGTCAGGCTTTCGTACAGGCCGACCAATTCGAACAAATCGCCGCCGCTCATGCGGTATCGCGTAAATTCGTTGGCGATCGCCTCGGGGCTGTTCAGCATTCGCAAATAGGAGCCGATCCGCTTGCGTCTGGCCCGCTCGAACACCGCTTCGGGAATCCCGGAAGAAGCCGCGGCTTCGAGCGCGCCGGTCACTTTGGAAACCAGGGCGTCCGGATCTTTCGTATCGCCGCCGATGGCCGAAAACGCGTAGCCCGGTCCGGCGTTGAATTCGTGGCCGAAACCGTCGGAAATGAGATTTTCCTCGTAAAGCTCCTGGTACAGGGGAGAACTGGAGCCGAGCAAAATATCGAACATCAGCCTGGCCGCCAATTCCCTGCGGACCGCCTCGCTGCCGTCTCTCGGCTTGGGCGCTTCTTTGTACCCGAACAAGCATTTGGGCAACGAAACCGGAAGGCGGATTTCGTTCCGCTTCTCCCGCACCGTCAGCGGTTCCGTTTCGAAAAACCGTTCGATCTCGCCGGCTTTGGCGAACGTTTTGGCCGCTTGATTGGCTTTGACGAACGCCATCGTCGCTTCCGCGTCGACTCCGCCGACGACGAACAGCGTCATGTTGGACGGATGGTAGAACGTTCGGTAGCAGTCGTACAGCATTTCCTTCGTAATCGAACGAACGGAAGCTTCCGTTCCGGCAATGTCGATGTGAACCGGATGGACGTTGTACAGCGCCTCGATCAGCCCGTAATAGACGCGCCAATCCGGATTGTCCCGGTACATGTTGATTTCCTGGACGATTATGCCCTTTTCCTTCTCGACGTTCGCATCCGTAAAATAGGGATTCTGGACAAAATCCAGCAGCGTCCCCAGATTCGCCTGAACATGGTCCGTCGCGCTGAACAAATAGACCGTGCGCTCGAAGCTCGTAAAGGCGTTGGCCGACGCCCCCTGCGAAGCGAACGTAGCGAAAATGTCGCCTTCGGGCTCTTCGAACATTTTATGCTCGAGAAAATGGGCGATGCCGTCCGGCACGCGCAAAATTTCTCCGCCGGGCGGGCGAAAATGATTGTCCACGCTGCCGTAGCGGGTCGTAAAGGTGGCGTACGTTTTCGTAAAGCCCGGCTTCGGCAGCACGAATACGTCGAGGCCGTTGTCCAGCTTTTCGTAATGAAGCGTTTCCTGAAGGTTGGCGTATTGTTTGACGGCCATTTCAATCCCCCCCTTTTCGGTCCCGCAAAAAGTAAATCGTGTCGAGCTCGACGGTTTGCGCGACCTCCGCCACCTGATCGGGGGTTACCGCATCGATTCGTTCAAGCAGACCGGCGTTCGTGCGCTCGGTTCCGGAGAGAACGTTGTTGAAATCGAACGAAATGCGCTCGAAGGCGGAGTCCTGCAGCTCGCGCAGCTGATTGGCCAGCATCGCTTTCGTCCGTCGCATGTCGTCTTCGCCGATTTCGCCGCGGCGCATCGAAGCGAGCTGCTCCTGGATAATGCCGAGCGCCTTCTCGTAGTTGGCGATTTCGATTCCCGATTGAATCGTCAGCAACCCTTTGTGCCCGTCGAGGCGGGAGGAGGCGTAATAAGCGAGGCTTGCCTTTTCCCGGACGTTGACGAACAGCTTCGAATGCGGGAACGCCCCGAGCAGCCCGTTGTACATGAGCAAGGACGGGTAGCGTTCGTCCCCGTAAGAAAGCCCCGTCCGAAGTCCCAGGTTCAGCTTCCCTTGCCCGACGTCCAGCCGTTCGACGATTGTTTGCGGTTCGGGTCGGGCCCGCGTCAGCCGAGGCGGAGAATACGCGGGGGGAGCCCCGCCGGTCAGCCTGAACGCCGCTTGCGCCAGCTTCCCGACTTCCTCAAGCGTCGTATCGCCCGATACGTACAAATCGAATGCCGCTTCGTCAAGCCAGCGTTCGTACTCGCCGTAAAGCGCTCTGGCATCGATACCGTCCAGCGCCTCCTTGCGCCCCAGGGCAAGCAGGCGGTACGGTTCGTCCTTGCACATCTCCTCGACGCAGCGCTCGGCGGCGTAACGGATTTTATCGTTGATGATCGCTTCGATCCGTTTGCGGACCGTCGTTTTCTCCGCTTCCACGTAACGCGAACGAAAATGCCCGGCTTCCAGCGCGGGCGTCGTAACCGCTTCTCCGAGGAAATCGATCGCTTCCTTGAGCAGCGGTTCGGAAGAGGACACGAAGCGATCGTTGATGATATCCAGCTTGAACTGGACGATCTGATAATCGCCGCGTTTGTAAATGTCGAAGCCGAAGCCCGCCCCGTAAAGTTCGTCCAGCCGTTCCCGGAACGAGATCGTCTCTGGATATTTCGCCGTGCCCCGGCGCAGGACGAATGGAGCGAGCGCGACCGGCGTTACCCTCGATTCCGTCAGCGGAATGCCGACGAACAACGTCAATGCGAAGGTTTTGAACCGTTTGGTCGGCAACACGTGCAAGCGCAGCCGGCCCAAGCTTCCCCGCTGGAAAGTTTCCGTAGACAAGGCATCCTACCCCTTTGGCTCAATTCCGATTCAGCCCCATTCTAACCGATGGCCAACCCGGAAGCAAATGGTTTCCAGCGATGTTTCCGTCTTTACCGGCAAAAGATATGCCTGCCGATCGTTTTGTACTGCGGCCGGGTCCAAATCCACTTGGACGTCGCGGTTACGGGATTGAAATAATACAGGCATCCGTCGGTCGGATCCCACCCGCTGAGCGCGTCTTTGACGGCTTTCGCCGCGGTTTCGTTCGGCGTTAAATAAATTTGTCCGTCGGCCACTGCCGTAAACGCGCCCGGCTGAAAGATGACGCCCGACACCGTATTCGGAAATTCCGACGCGCGAACGCGGTTCAAAATGACCGCGGCCACCGCGACCTGCCCTTCGTACGGCTCGCCGCGGGCTTCGCCGTAAACGGCGTTGGCCATAATTTTCAAATCGCTTGCGGACAAGCCCAAATTGTTGGAAGCGGGAAGATCGTTCTCGGCGGCCGCCTGGCCTCCCCCGCCTCCCGCGGCATTCCCCGCGTTTCCGCCCCCGGCTCCCGGCGGCAGCTCGTCGGCCGTCGGCTTCCAGTTTTTCGTCGCTTCCCACAGCTTCAGCTTCGTTTTCGCGCCGACGACGCCGTCGGCCTTCATCCCGAATTTCCATTGGAACCATTTGACGGAATTCAGCGTGGCGGAACCGAATTGTCCGTCGACCTTGCCGTTGTAATAGCCGAGAAACTTCAGCCGGCCTTGCAATTCGTATACGTCCTTGCCGGACGAGCCTTGCTTCAGAATCGTATTGCCGAACGTTTCCAGCGTATCGTTCGAGCTTTCCAGCGTATACAGCCCGAGCAGGCCGAGAACGAGGCAAAGCGATACAATTACCAGACGATAGCCCATGACTTGTGTCACGCCTTTCCCAGTCAATTGATGCGGCTCGCTAACAAACAGCCGTGTTCATTGTCTCTAGTATGAGAAAGGGGACCCCCGGTTATACGCCTTTTTCCTGACGAGGTTTTCATTGAAAAAAAGACAAAAAACCCGCGGCGGGAGCCGCGGGCGGGGCGTTGCAAATTCGGCTTCAGGAGGAAGCCCGGTTGTTCATTTGGTACTGTTCCAGGCTCGTCAGCACTTCGCGCGGTTTGCTTCCTTCGTAAGGGCCGACGATGCCTTTGGCTTCCATATAGTCGATCAGCCTCGCCGCGCGCGTATAGCCGATTCGCATGCGCCGCTGAAGGAGCGAGACGGAAGCTTGCTTTGCCTCGAGGACGATCGAAACCGCCTGGTCGAACAGCTCGTCGGCGACCTCCTGGGCTTCGCTTTCCGATTCTTCTCCGACCTCGGGCACGAGCTCCTCGTCGTATTCGGCTTCCGCCTGGCCGCGGACATGGGAGACGACGGCCTCCACCTCGGAATCCGACAGAAACGCGCCCTGCACCCGGATCGGCTTCGACGATCCCATCGGGAGAAACAGCATGTCTCCCCGTCCGAGCAGCTTTTCCGCGCCGACCATGTCCAGGATCGTCCGCGAATCGACCTGCGACGAAACGCCGAACGCGATCCGGCTCGGAATGTTCGCCTTGATGACGCCGGTAATGACGTCGACCGAAGGGCGCTGCGTGGCGATGATGAGATGGATGCCGGCGGCGCGGGCCATCTGCGCCAGCCGCATGATGGCGTCCTCCACGTCGCCGGCGGCGACCATCATCAAATCGGCGAGCTCGTCCACGATGACGACGTAGTACGGAAGCACGCCGTCGGGATTGCCTCCGTTCGTCATCAGCGTGTTGTAGCCCTCGATGTTGCGGGTGCCGGACTTGGAAAACTTCTCGTATCTCTTTTCCATTTCGACGACGACTTTTTTGAGCGCGAGCGCCGCCCTGCGCGGATCGGTGACGACCGGCGCGAGCAAGTGCGGAATGCCGTTGTACACGTTCAGCTCGACCATTTTCGGGTCGATCATCAAAAACTTCACTTCGTCGGGCTTCGCCTTGTACAGGATGCTGGCGATGATCCCGTTGATGCATACCGATTTGCCCGAACCCGTCGCGCCGGCGACGAGCAAGTGGGGCATTCGCGCCAGGTTGCCGACGATCGGGGTGCCGGAAATGTCGCGGCCGAAGGCAATCGACAGCCTGCTCTGCGCGTCCCGAAATTCCTGCGTTTCCAGCACTTCGCGCAGCGTGACGACGCTCACTTCCGAATTCGGCACCTCGATGCCGATCGCGGATTTGCCCGGAATCGGCGCCTCCATGCGGATATCCTTGGCGGCAAGCGCCAGCGCGATGTCGTCCGTCAAATTGACGATGCGGCTGACTTTGACGCCTACGTCCGGCTGCAGCTCGTAGCGGGTAACGGCCGGGCCGCGCGCGACGTCCAGCACTTTCGCCCTGACGCCGAAGCTTTCCAGCGTGGCTTCGAGCTTGCGGGCGGTGTCGCGCGTATCCGCCGAGCTGCCGCCCCTTCCGCCGCCCTGCGGCTTGTTCAGCAGATGAAGAGGCGGGATGCGGTACGGCTTTTTCGGTTTATGTATCGGTTTCGGCGCCGCGGCTCCGGCCTCTCCCGCCGAATTCCCCGATCCTTCCGCCGCCGCTTGCGAGCCTTGGTCGGCCTCTTCGGGCGAAGGCGTCATGATTTCGCCGGTTTCGGGATCGATCGGCGGATAAGCTTCGTCTTCCGAAACGTACGCTTTCTCCCCGAAGGAGCCGAGGCGGTCGTTTTCGCCTTCTTCGTACCGTTCCTCGTCGTACGAATCCTGCATCCAGGCCGGACTTTCCGCGTCCTCGCCGTCCTCGTCGTCCCAGCGATCGTCTTCCGCGGGCATCGGCTCCCGGACGGCGTTCGGAACCGGCTCCTGCTTGAACGCAGGCTCCCCGTCCGAAAACAGGCGGCTTACGGATTCGTCGGGCTCGCGCGCGGACGAGGAGTTTCGTTTCGCGTGGATATTGACTTTCGGACCGGCGGCCGGATACACGATCGGCTCGTCGTCCTCCTCCGCGTCGAACGCCTCCTTGTCCTCTCCCCCGTGAAACACTTGAAAAAACACCGATTTCTTTCCTTGCTTCGGTTCGAGCGGCGGCTCGCCGTCAAGCGGATCTTCCGCCATCGCCATCGGGACGGCCGGTTTCTTTTTCTTCTCTTTGACCGGAACGGCTTTGGCGCGCAGCGCCTTCGCTCCGGACGAGAAGCGGGTCGCCAGCCGCGGAGCGATCCGCTGCAGGAACGTTTTGACGGCTTTCAGCATGTCCACGTAGGAACGGTTCGTGACGAGCATGATCGCGATGGCGAATTCGATCAGCAGGACGAACTTCGAGCCGTAATAGCCGAACAGCCAGTACAGGATCGAATATTGCAAGGCGCCAAGCAAGCCCCCGCCGACATCCTTTTCCCAAATGCGGACTTCGGGCTCGATCGGGGCTTGCCAAATTTGCTCGTACAGCTGGCTCATCGACTGGCTCATAATCGTCGAGGGACTGACCGCGTCCAGCGGATCGAGCCGGGCGTCGACGAAGCCCATCGCGCTCCAGAGCGCAAAAGCGAGCGACAGGAGCACGACCCCGGTACGCCGGGACGTCCAGCCCTTCGGCCACTTTCGCTTGATCATGACATGCAAACCCAGCCAAATGCCGACGAGGGCGATCAAAAAATAAAACTGCCCAAGCAAATAGGCGAACAGCTTGGACAAGGAACGCCCTCCCGCCGCTTCTCCGTACAGAGCGATGACCGAGAGCGTAATCAGGACAATGCCGTAAATTTCGTACTTTAAGGTCGCTCCGAACGAGGCCTTCTTGCGTTTGCGCTTGGCCAAGTTTGCCACCTCCCGGTACACCATTATATCACAGTTGTCCGGAGGTTTCAGTCGTACCGGAGAAGGAACCTTCCGTTTGCTTGCCCGCGGCGCCCGCGCCGAAATGGATCGTTTGGCCCGGCGCGAGCTCCGGTCTCAAGTAAGCGTCGAGCGGAGCCGACACGAGCCGCACGATTCGCCCGATGCCGGGGGCGACCGGGGCGACAAGCATCGTCATTCCGCCGAACGCCACCTCCACCATAGGTTCGCGGGCGCTGTCGAATCCTTCGAGCACCCGCTCGGCCGGCATGCACGTATACAGAATCACTGCACCGCCCCTCCTTCCTGCTGCCGCAGGGCGATGTTTTCCGCGATCCGGCGCTTCAATTCCTTCAACGCGCTGCCGATGCCGCCGATTTCGTCGATCAGGCCGTTGCGCACCGCCTCGGTTCCGACGATCGTCGTCCCGATATCCCGCGTCAGCTCCCCCGTTCTGAACATCAGCTCTTTGAACGTTTCTTCCGGTATCCGGGAATGCTTCGTGACGAAGCGGACGACGCGCTCCTGCATTTTTTCCAAATATTCGAACGTTTGCGGAACTCCGATAATAAGGCCGTTCAGCCGGATCGGATGAATCGTCATCGTCGCCGTTTCCGCAATGAACGTGTAATCGGCCGACACGGCGATCGGCACTCCGATCGAATGGCCGCCGCCGAGCACGACGGCTACTTTAGGCTTCGACAGGGACGCGATCATTTCGGCGATGGCCAATCCCGCCTCCACGTCTCCCCCGACCGTATTCAGCACGATCAAAATGCCTTCGATTTTGGGGCTTTGTTCCGCGGCGACGAGTTGCGGAATGATATGCTCGTATTTCGTCGTCTTGTTTTGCGGCGGCAGCATCAGATGTCCCTCCACCTGTCCGATGATGGTCAGGCAAAAGACGTTCGATTCGGGAGCGGGCACCGTCGTTTGCCCGAGCTGCACGACGTTGTCGACCGGTTGAGGCGGACGGTTCTCCGGGCCCGGGACGGGCTGTTCGGCCTTCGTTTCCGCCGTTTCATTCTGGCTCATAGCTTGCCTCCTTAAGCCGCGCAGTCAGGCGCGGCTTGACATAGTATGGGCTTAAGGAAACCGAATATGCGGGGAAAAACGCGCAAATCCCCTTGCCTTGGAAGGCAAGGGGATGTGTGGTTTGAGTGTGGGTCACGCGTCCATTATACTTCCATAATGATCGGGAGAATCATCGGTCTTCTTCTTGTTTGTTCATACAGGAAACGTCCGAGCGCTTCCTTGACGTTCGTTTTGAGCGATGCCCATTCGTTTACGTTTTCGTTCATCAGCTTTTGCAGCGTGCCGGAAACGATTCGATTCGCTTCCTCGAGCAAGCCTTCGGATTCCCGGACGTAGACGAAGCCGCGGGAAATGATATCCGGGCCCGACAGAATCGAGCCGTCCTGCTTGGACAACGTAACGACGACGACGAGAATGCCGTCCTGGGACAAAAGCTTGCGGTCGCGAAGGACGATATTGCCTACGTCGCCTACCCCGAGACCGTCGATCAAGACGTTGCCCGAAGGAATTTTCGCGCCTTTCCGCGCCGCGCCGTTCTGGATTTCGACCGTATCCCCGATATCGAGCAGGAAGATGTTCTCCTTCTCGATGCCGACCGATTCGCCGAGCAAGGCGTGATGCTTCAGCATCCGGTACTCCCCGTGAACCGGGATGAAATATTTCGGGCGAATGAGGTTGAGCATCAGCTTCAGCTCTTCCTGGCTGCCGTGGCCGGATACGTGCACGCCGGATACGGAGCCGGGCCCGTAAATGACGGACGCGCCCAAACGCATCAGTTCGTCGACCGTGCGGCCGACATATTTCTCGTTCCCCGGGATCGGCGTCGCCGAGATGACGACGGTGTCTCCCGGCATGATATCCACTTTGCGGTGGGTGGAGCGGGCCATGCGGGTCAAGGCGGACATCGGTTCGCCCTGGCTGCCGGTCGACAAAATGACGACGCGGTCCGCCGGCAGCTTGTTCACCTCTTCCGGTTCGATCAGCATGCCTTCCGGAATTTCCAGATAGCCGAGCTCCGAAGCGATCGAAACGACGTTGACCATGCTTCTTCCGATGACGGCCATTTTCCGGCGGGTTTCCATCGCCGCGTTGATCACCTGCTGAATCCGGTGCACGTTCGAGGCGAAGGTCGCCACGACGACGCGCTGTTTGGATCTGCGGAAAATTTCCTCCAGTTCCTTGCCGATGCTGCTCTCCGACGGCGTAAACCCCGGACGTTCCGCATTCGTGCTGTCCGACAGCAGCGCGACGACGCCGCGGTTGCCGATTTCGGCCATCCGTTGCAGATCCGCATATTGCCCGTTAACCGGCGTATGGTCGAACTTGAAGTCTCCGGTGTGGACGACGACGCCCTCCGGCGTATCGAGACACACGCCGACCGAATCCGGAATGCTGTGATTCGTCCGGAAAAAGCTCGCCTTGATCGTGCCGAACTGCAATTCGGATTCCGCGGTGATGACATGGCGCTTGGTTTCTCCCAGCAAGCCGGCTTCCTTCAGCTTGTTCTCGACGAGCCCCAACGTAAGCCGCGTCCCGTAGATCGGGATATTCAAATGCTTCAGGACGTACGGCAAGCCGCCGATATGGTCTTCGTGTCCGTGAGTAAGCAGGATCGCCCGCACTTTGTCGCGATTCTCGGTCAAGTACGAAATATCCGGTATGACGACATCGATGCCCAGCATTTCCTCTTCGGGAAATTTCAGGCCCGCATCGACGATGACGATGTCGTTTCCGTGCTGGATGCCGTACATGTTTTTGCCGATTTCGCCGACGCCGCCCAGTGCGAAAATAAGTAATTTGTCTTGGTTGTTCTTCTTAGACAAGTCTGGTACCTCCTACGTTAAGTCGACGATCCCGCTCATTATGGAATTGTCAAGTTGCAAAAAATTAATAGCCGCACCCATTCACTCACCAATATTATACATGATGCGATTTGAGGAATTCAAGGCAGCTTCTTCGCCCGATAATCCTGTCGGCTCCTATTGTTCCCTCAAGCCGCTTTGCCGATGCTTCCTCTTTCGCGACGGCTCGGATTCTCGTCCGGCTCCTCGGTTACCCCCCGATCAGCCGATCAGCTTGCGGATAAAATCCAGTTCCGGGTCGGTCACGTCGACGAGCGGAAGCCTTACGCCGCCGACCGGCAGCCCCTTCATTCGGAGCGCCGCCTTGACCGCGACCGGATTCGGCACCGAATGAGGACAATGGAACAATCCCTTGAATACCGGGTAGCAGCTGGCGTTGATTTTCGCCGCGTCGGCCGTGCGGCCTTCCGTGTAGGCTTCGATCAGCCGCTTCATCTCGGCCCCGATAATGTGGCTGGCCACGCTGATGATGCCGTAGCCGCCTACTGCAAGAGCCGGAAGCGTCACCGCGTCGTCTCCGCTGTATACGACGAACGATTCCGGCGCGCCGGCGACGATTTCGGTCATTTGCTCCACGGAAGCGCATTCCTTCGTGGCGACGATGTTTTGGATTTGGGCCAGCCGAAGCGTCGTCTCCGTCGACAGGCTGACGCCTGTCCGTCCGGGAACGTTATAGAGCACGACGGGAAGCGAGGTCGCTTCCGCAATCGCCTTGAAGTGCCGGTACATGCCTTCCTGGCTCGGCTTGTTATAATACGGGGCGACGAGCAGGACGCCGTCGACTCCCGCTTGCTCCGCCATTTTCGTGAGATGAATCGAATGGCGCGTATCGTTGCTGCCCGTTCCGGCGATAATCTTGCAGCGGCCCGCCGCGCGCTCGACGGCGAAGCGGAACAGGTCTTCCTTTTCCCGATCGGTCAACGTCGGGGACTCTCCCGTCGTTCCGCAGACGACTAGGCTGTCCGATTTCTGCTCCTCGATGAGATAATCGATCAGGCTGCCCGCAACCTCCCAATCGATTTCCAGTTGTTCGTCGAACGGCGTCACCATCGCCGTAATTAACCGACCAAAGCACATATTGCTTTTTCCTCCTCCGGTTTGCGGTAAAAAATCGGCCTCGGTCCGCATTCGTCCAAAAGGCGGAAACGCCGGCGCTCAAGAAACGAGATGCAGACCGAAAACCGTATGCAGCGCTTGCAGGGCAAGAGCCATATCTTCTTCAGCCACCAACACCCAAATCGTCGTATTGGAGTCTGCAGATTGCAAAATTGGGATGCTTTCTTCCGTCAACGCTTCCACGATGCGCGCCATGACGCCGGGTTCGCCGTTCATGCCGCCGCCGATCACCGCCACTTTGGCGCAATCGGGCCGGATTTTGGGCGAGAAGCCCATGTCCCCGAGCAAACGCTTCGCGCGTTCGCTGTCCGAACCGGCGACGGTATACACGACGGCCGCCGGCGTCACGTTGATAAAATCGACGCTGATGCCGTTCGCCGCCATCGCCCGGAAAATGCGGACCTGTACATCCGGAGGACTGTTCAGCGTCTCGATCGACAGCTGGGTCACCCCGCGCACGTGGGCCAGTCCGGTAACGGTCCTGTCGCTCCAATCCTTCCGGCCGCGCACCTGGTCGGCATGGGTGACGAGCGTCCCTTCCCCGTCGGAAAAAGTCGAGCGGACCCGAATGGGGATGCCCGCTCGCATGGCGATTTCCACGGCACGGGGATGAATGACTTTGGCTCCATTATAGGCCATATTGCAAATTTCGTCATAGCTTACAACGGAAAGCTGTCTCGCCTGCGCGACCAGCCGCGGATCGGCGGTCAGGATCCCTTCGACATCCGTATAAATGTCGACGACGGACGCGGAAAGCGCGGCGCCGATCGCCGTCGCCGTCGTATCGCTGCCGCCGCGCCCGAGCGTCGTGGTTTCGCCGTCCTCGGTTATCCCTTGAAAGCCCGCGACGATGACGACGCGGCCGTCGTGCAGATGCCGGAACATCGCGGACGGATCGATCCGCTCGATTCGGGCCGCGCCGAACCGTCCATCCGTCAAAATGCCCGCCTGCCCGCCGGTCAGCACCGTGCTCGAAATGCCCGACGCGTTAAGCAAACTGCACAAAGTCGCCGCGGAAATAATCTCTCCGCAGCTTAGCAAAAGGTCCTTTTCCCGCTTCGGAAGCGCGTCCCCGTTGCGGCCGATCCAGTCGAGCAGCGTATCGGTCGCGTAAGGCTCTCCTTTGCGGCCCATGGCGGAAACGACGACGACAAGCTGCTTGCCGTCCGCCCGTTCCCGCAATATATGGCGGAGGACGTTGCGTCGACCTTCCTCGTCTGACAGCGACGTCCCTCCGAATTTTTGCACCATGATCATGACGCAAACCTTCCTCCGTCACCAGAATGGGAATGCCGCGAGCTGGCGAAGGCGAGCTGAGTCCGACAAATGGCGCGTATTAAATTCATTTCAAGCATACAGGAAACGCTCGATCAGCATAGGCTGCAGCTGCTTCCCCTGCAAAGCCGCCTCGCATGCTTCCATGGCAAGATCCATTCGCGCCACTAGCGAATTCGGCTTCGTCTGCGGATTGTCCTGCCCGAACGGAACGAAATAGATGTTCTTCGCCACGAGCAGTTTCGCGATATTGGCAGCGTTGAGCCCCAGGCCGTCGTTTGTCGAAATCGCCAAAACGACGGGACGGCCGTTGCGCATCTGCGCCTTGGCCGCCATCAGCACGGGGCTGTCGGTCATTGCGTTTGCCAGTTTGCTCGTCGTGTTGCCCGTGCAAGGCGAGATCAGCAAAACGTCGATCCGCTTGCTCGGACCGAGCGGCTCCGCATCCACGATGGAAGCGATCAGCTCGTTTCCGGTTATGTTCCGTAATTCCGTCTGCCAGTGCTCCGACGTTCCGAATCTCGTATCGGTCGTCATAATCGACGGAGACAAGATCGGAACGACATTCGCCCCCGCGTCGATGAAACGCTGGATTTGCGGGACGACTTCCGGCAACGTGCAATGAGATCCGGTCAATGCGTAACCTAACGTGATTCCCTGCCAATTCATGGCTGCTCCCCCCGTAGTCGGCTGTCCTCCAGAATCATCTGGATTAGCCCGTTCGCGATAATGCGTCCGGCCGTTTTCGGAGCCACGATTCCCGGCAATCCCGGAGCCAGCAGCGCTTTGACGCCGCGCTTCTCGGCGAAACGGAAATCGGTTCCGCCGGGCTTCGATGCCAGATCGATAATCACGGAATGCAGGGGGAGTCGGGAGATCACCTGCGCTGTGATTATCATATTCGGAATTGTATTAAAAATCAAGTCGCAGCCTTCGGCCTGGCGGGCCAGATCGCTTACGTGAAAAGGCTCGAACCCCATCTCGAAAGCCCGGGCGAACGTCTCCTCGCGACGGACGCCGGCTTTGACTTTGGCCCCCACTCCTTGCAGCGTCCTCGCCATCGTCAGCCCGGTCCGGCCCAGACCGAGCACGATGCAGGAGGAGCCGTGAATCGTAATGTCGGTATTTTGAATCGCCATCATCAAGGCGCCTTCCGCCGTCGGAATCGAATTGTAAATGGCCACGTCGTCCCGTTCGAACAGTTCGACCAGGCCGATTCGGTGCTTTTCGCACAATTTTCGCAAAAAAGGCTTTGCCATCCCGGCATAAACTTTGCTCCGATCCGGCAATTCCTCCAAATAGGCGTCGGACAGCTTCATTTCCCGATCGGTAAAAATCGCCGCGATCGTGCCGTCGTCTTCGGTACCGACCGCGGGCAGCAGCAAAGCGTCGGCCGTCTTCAGCAGTTCCGGCGTCCAATCCGCTTTGGAGACTCCCGGAAACGGCGTATCCAGCCTGTCAAATCCGGCGATCGAAACGGTCGCGTCGAGCTCCGTCAGTTTTTGGATCACTTCCAGCTGCCTCGCGTCTCCGCCTGCCAGAACGACGTGCACACCCGTAAGCATGCCGCCTCCCTCCTTCCGCTTTCCTTCACACAAGACATCATATGCAGCCGCCTAAAGCCGGGTGCCTGAGGACGGAGAGAGCCGGAACGTTTCGCGGATAAGCAAAAAACCTTCCGATCCGCCTGCGGCGAACGAGAAGGTTTTCGTTTCGTTTTCGGTCGCGTTCAACGTCCGCGGAATTTTTGCACGTGGGCGCGGGCGGCGTCCACGTTCTCGACCCGGTTGCGGCTCCATTCGAGCAAAATCCGGTCGATATACCGGAAATGCAGCTTGCCCGCGAACACGGCTTCCTTGAGCGCGAACAAAATCAATTCGGCCGGATAGCCGTCCTGATCGATCCAGTTCGCGATCGTTTCGCACTCCATCGGAGTAAGCGGCCGGCCGAATTCCTGCTCGAATACGCTGAACAGGTCGGTCTGGGCGCGCCCGTTGACCGGCACGCCCGGGAAAGCTTCCGGCAAGCTCCCGGACGGCCGCGCTTCCTCCGGCCGCTCCTGTTCCGATCCGGCTCTCGGCGGCAGTTCCCCGTCCGCGAGCAACTCGCCGATCCGGCGAAACAGCCCTGCCAGGTTGTAACGCTCCGATTGGACCCCGGTCAACGGGTCGATTACCTCGTCGATGCCGACATAGCCGAGCCGCATCAGCTTTTGCATCGTTTTCCCGGCTTCCGCCTGGGAAATGCCGAGACGTTGCTGAAGCTGCTCCATCGTCGGAAAATCGTTTTGCTCCAATTGCCGGTAGGCCAGCAACTGGATCACCAGCATGCATTCCGTATCGGTCAAGTTCAGAACCCGGTAGCTTCGCAACAACGCGTACGGCAAGCTTACCGCTCCGTCCATATAAGCTTCCGCCAGCCCGAGGGCCAGCGCAGCGCGTTCGCTCATTCAAGCCTTCTCCTCTCCGAACGTATGCCGTGCCGACGCGGCCTTACTCCTTGGCTTCGGCGGCCGTTTTCTGTACGAGACGGTACGTGTCCCGCGCGATAAGCAGCTCCTCGTTGGTCGGCACGACGAGCGCTTCTACCTTGGAACCGTCCTTCGTGATTCGGCGAGCCTGGCTCGAGCGGACTTTATTGCGCTCCTCGTCGAGCTCCAGGCCGAGAAACGTCAAGCCTTCGCAAACTTTTTTGCGGAGGATGTCGGAATTTTCCCCGACTCCGGCCGTAAACAGAACCGCGTCCAGGCCGTTCATCGCCGCGGCGTATGCGCCGATGTATTTGCGGATGCGGTAGGCGTACATATCGAACGCAAGCTTGGCGGATTCGTTCCCTTCGCTCATCGCCTGGACCACTTCGCGCATGTCGCTGCTGACGCCGGATACGGCGAGCAAGCCGCTGTGCTTATTGAGCATCGAATTGACTTCGTTCAGCGTAAGATCTTCTTTATTGATCGTAAACGGAACGATGGCCGGATCCAAATCCCCGCTCCGCGTTCCCATCATCAGCCCCTCGAGCGGCGTCATGCCCATGCTCGTATCGTACGACTTGCCGTGCAGAATCGCGGTGCAGCTGGCCCCGTTTCCGATATGGCAGCTGACGAGCTTCAAGCTTTCGAGCGGACGCTCCAAAAATTCGGCGGCCATCTTGCTGACGTAATCGTGCGATGTTCCGTGAAAGCCGTAGCGGCGAATTTTGTGTTTGCGGTACAGCACGGTCGGAATCGCGTACAAGTACGAGGTCGCCGGCATCGTCTGATGGAAAGCCGTATCGAACACGACCGCCTGCGGAATGTCCGGCAGATTGGCTTCCACCGCGACGATCCCCATCATGTGGGCCGGATTGTGCAGCGGAGCCAAATCGAACAGCTTGCGGATTTCGAGCTTGACGTTCGAATCGATCAGCACGGACTCGTGGAACGTTTCGCCGCCGTGAACGACCCGGTGCCCGACGGCCTGAATCTCGCCCACGTTGCTCAATACGCCGAACTTGCGATGCGTCAGCATGTCGAGCACCTTCCGGACGGCAACCGTATGCTCTAAAATTTCGCTGACTTCCCGCACTTCCGGCTGCCCTTCCACTTCATGCGTCAGAATCGAGGAATCCATCCCGATTCTTTCGACGAGTCCTTTCGCCAAAACCGACTCTTTCGACATGTCGTAAAGCTGATATTTCAACGAAGAGCTTCCGGCGTTAATGACAAGGATGTTCATAGTATCCGGTCACCGTCCTTATCGTAAGTAAAAAAACCGGTGCCCGTCTTCACGCCGAGCTGTCCCGCCCGCACTTTCTTTTTCAGCAAAATCGAAGGGCGATACTTGAGCTCGCCGTATTCGCGAAACATCCGGTCCAGCGCCGCGAGCACCGAATCGAGCCCGAAGCGGTCGGCCATCTCCAGCGGGCCGTGCTGGAACTGATAGCCGATCCGCATCGCGCTGTCGATATCCTCGGCCGAAGCGACCCCTTCCTCCAGCAAATGCAGCGCTTCGTTAATAAGAAGACAAATGAGCCGGGTCGTGACGAAACCGGGAGACTCGTAAACCATGACCCCTTTTTTGTTCAATACGTTTTCGATAAAATCTTTGGTCTTCCGGTACGTGTCGTCGGACGTTTGCAAACCGAGAATGATTTCCACGACGTCGACGCGAATGGCCGGATAGACGAAGTGCATGCCGATGACCCGCTCCGGGCGGCGCGTCGCTCCGGCGAGCTCCGTCAGGCTAAGCGTAGACGTGTTGCTCGCCATGACCGTTTCTTCCGGCAAAATGCCGTCGAGCTGCGCGAACACGGCGCGTTTGCTCTCCAAATCCTCGCTGATTGTTTCGATGATCAGGTCGCAATCGGCCAGGTGTTCCAATGAAGGCTCCGTATGTATGCGATTCAGGATCAATTTTTTCTCGGCTTGCGTAATGGCCCAGCGCTCGATTTGCCGGTCCAGGCTCATTTCGATTCCGTTCAGCGCGTTTTGCAGGCGCTCGGGCGTTTTTTCCGCCAAATGGACGTCCAATCCTTTGGCGGCGAGCATTTCCGCGATGCTCTGGCCCATCGTACCGGCTCCAACCACTCCAACGTTGCGAAACATAACGTATGTCCCTCCAACCGATCCGCGTAACTTTCTCTCTGTTCGCTTGCGAATTCTATACTATCTTAACATACCAGGGGTGCAGCCGAAACCGACGATCTCGTGGCAATTCCGTTAACCGCTTTGTCACAAATCAACGGATTTTCCCGGCCAGCTTGCCAAGTTCGTTCAGAAACGCTTCATTATCTTCCTCGCTGCCGACGGAAATTCGCGCATAATCGGGAAATCCCCAGCCCCGGCCGGAGCGGATGACGATGCCCCGCTTCATCAATTCCTCGTAAATCGCGTCCGCCTCTGGCCCGAACCGAACCCAAACGAAATTGCTCATGCTCGGAACGAAGGAAATGCCAAGGGCCTCGAACCCGGCGTACAACTGCCTGCGCCCGGCCCCGTTCGCCGCGATCGAAGCCTGTACGAACGCTTCGTCCCCGAGCGCTGCGACCGCCGCGGCTTGAGCCAGCGCGTTGACGTTGAACGGTTCTTTCACCTGGAGCAGCGTACGGATCACGTCCGCGGGAGCGGCGCCGAAGCCGATGCGGATGCCGGCAAGGCCGTAAATTTTCGAAAAAGTTTGCAGCACGATGACCGGAAAGCCTTCTTTGACGAATTCCAGTCCGTTCGTATAGTCCGGCGCGTCGGCGAATGGATGGTAAGCCGCATCGAGGACAACCAGCACCCGGGGCGGAAGCTTTGCCAGCAAGTCGCGCAGCCGGTCTTTTTTCAAATAAGTGCCCGTCGGATTGCTGGGCGAACATAAATAAACGATTTTCGTTTTATCCGTTACGGCGGCGAGCAGCCGATCGATGTCGTACTGCCAATGTTCGTCCAACGGTACCTTGACCGTATTCGCCTCCATCAACGTCGCGCCGAATTCGTACTCGCTGAACACCGGCTGCGGAACGACGATTTCGTCGCCCGGATTCAAGTAAGCCTCGGAAACGAGCGTAATGAGCTCGTCTCCGCCGTTCGAAACGATCAGGCATTCTTTCTCCAGGCCGTAATGGGACGAGAGCTCCTCGACGAGCGCCGAGGCCCGATTGTCCGGGTAACGGTGAATTTCCGGCAGCATTCGCCGGATAGCCTCGAGCGCCTTCGGGGAAGGACCGAGCGGGTTTTCGTTCGAGGCCAGCTTGATGACTTTTTCCAATCCGTATTCTTTTTGCACTTCCCAAATCGGTTTGCCCGGCGTGTACGGAGTCATGCGCTTCAGCGTTTCGCGCGCCGCGATTGCGTGTTTTTGCAAAATAGTTCATCCTCTCTGTCGCTTTAATACATCAATCATGTGATACATTAATACTTTAACTTAGTAAATCACTAATGGCGTGGTTGGCGTATCCGCATGATTGCGGAGGATTTGCGCGAGGTTTTCTGAAGGCTTGCGGAGGCTTGCGGAGGCTTGCGGAGGCTTGCGGAGGCTTGCGGAGGTTTGCACGGGCTAGGCGATGCTTCGTTGGATTTCGTCCAATCAAAATCGGCATTTTCGCGGAACTTGCTGCCTTCGTTGGATTTTGTCCAATCTGGCGAGGCCTTTTCGGAGATTTTACCCGAAATCCCCGTTTCCCGTTGGATAAAATCCACTCTAGGCCAAGGTTTTTTCGTTTTTCGCTCCGTAGAGTGGATAAAATCCAACATAGGCGACCGTCGCCGAACAACTGCGCTGCCGCCGGACAGCGCAAATCACGAGGCGAAAAAAAAACTACGACGGCACAATTAACTAACTCACATAATTTGATCCCATTGTGCCTCCAGTTTCTCTAGAAAAGCGATGGGCTGGCGGTTAAATCTTCTACGCTGAACGCTTTCGGATAGCCGCCGGTCCCATCGTGCTTTGCGCGTTGCATATTTTTCATAGCCCACCGTTCTTAAACGGGCGATGATGTGTTTTTGTCGAAGTGCATCGTCTACAAGTACAATCATTTCTCCATTACGCACAATGTAGCTGTTCCAATTGCGTAGCCCAGTAATTCGGCGATGAACAGCCTTCATTCGGCGGAAAAACTGTTCCAGATCGTTGTTCGTACGAGGGATGTGGTAGTGATCGTAACTAGTGAACAGTCCCTTCCAGAAGCCGCGAGAGTAGTAGTACAGTGGTCACCATAGGGGCATCCTGTTCATCGATGTAAGTCTGTTCAGCCACCCGAGCAATTGGGTCATTTCCCACTCAACCGTTTCGCTCGTCTTGTCTTCGTCTGGCGCCAAGGTAGCCGCGATATGGGCTAGCGGTGTAGCCCAGCGAACGACAGACGCATATCTGGTAGCCTGCTCATCAAGTTTGCTGAAAATTCTGACCAGACCTTGGAGGAGATGAGGCTCTTTTTTTAGTCAAGCACCGCGCAAGCGACGCCTGTATGGCTTGAGCTCGTTCATAAATAAGCATCCCGGGCAATTTGAGCGGCGGTTCCCCGTCCTCCAGAAGCAGAGCGCGAACCGCAGCGACATAACCTTTTGCAACCTGCGCTTCGCTTGCAATGGTTTCCGCCCTAACACATGAAGTGTCTGTGGCTACGCCTTCGTTTGCTTGAGCAGCTTCCACGGCATTCTTCTCAACTTGCTCGATCTTCCTTTCGACTTCCCGCAAGCCGCGCATGCTCTTCTTTAGCTCCATCTTGAGTTTGCGATCCGCATCTACAACAGGTTTGGCAATATCTTTAAGGTAGTGGTACTGGGATACGGCACATCCGGCAGAAGCGTTTCGAATGCCTGACGAATGGAAACTTGTCCGTCACTGACGATTCCGACGACGGGGAAGCCCAACTCAATAATTGGCTCGATGAGGCTGCGTAATTCGCCAGCGGCTCCGCTTTTCATGTTCTGAGCCGCCAAAACTGTGCCACTGAACACCTCTCGAATGACATAGAGCATCTCATTTCCTTTTTCCGGCTGGACGCCGTCCATGGAGAGAATGATGCCGCCATTTTGTGCCGTGGTTTCCGCCAAGCTTTGTCTTACATGCTCGTCAAGACTGGCCGCCAGCAGGGTTTGATAGCGTTCATAGAGTGTTTGCGCATATCGCTCACTAGCTACAATCCCGCGCTCGTTTAGCAACTCTGCAATCTCTTTACACGTGCGGTGCTGCTTAAAACGCAACTCCCCAACGAGGCCGAGCACATCGTAGCCATAAGAAGAATACTTCATGCTCAGCATTTCGGCTTCCGCTGATTTATAGGCTACGCCTGTGTGAACGCAGCTTGCATTAGGACACATGTAGGCCATGCTCCAGGCATGAATAACACCAGTTAGTGTAGTGATTTTTTTGTTCCAGGCGGTATGGGATCGCTTAAGCTTGACCCCGCAATGCGGGCAGTTAGTCAACTCGGGTCGGAAATAGATTTTCGGCGCGGCGCCGAGGCGATTTTTCGAAAGCATAAGGGCACACTCCAACTTATTTTGTGTCCCTTATGTATTCGACATCCTCCAGGAAAATCCTGTTAGTTAATTATGCTGTCGTAGAAAAAAAGGGCTCTGCCCTAAAGGCAAAGCCATCCAATTCCAAGCGCAATCCGCCATGCGTCCTAACCTTCGCGCGAATTGCGATTTCGCCAAGTTCCGCGCTTCGCCGAGCTTCCGTTCAGTTCCCGCTCGGTTCAATTTCCGTTTCGGCTCGGCTTCGTTCCGTTCGGCTTCGGCTCGGCTCAGCTCCGTTCGGCTTCGGCTCGGCTCAGCTCCGTTCGGCTTCGGCTCGGCTCAGCTCCGTTCGGTTTCGGCTCGGCTTCGCTCCGTCCGGCTTCGGCTCGGCTCCGTTCCGTTCGGCTTCGGCTCGGCTCCGCTCCGTTCGGCTTCGGCTCGGCTTCTGCCAAACTCAGTTCAGCTCCGATCCGGCGCGCCGCCGTCTGCGAGAATGTCCGCCACCCGCTGCTTCCAGGACTCTACGTAGCTTTCCGACGCCGCCCACTGCACCATGACGACGGATTCCGTCGGCGCGAGCGCAAGAGTCACGGACTGACCGCTTTTCTGCTTGTAAGGATAAACGTCGATTTCGTTCGGCAGCACGACGGCGAGCACATCCTCCCGCGGAGAGGTAAAGGCGTCTTCGGCCTTCGGCTCGATTTGCCGAATCTGCTCCCAGGACAGCGCAAGCTCGTCGCTCTGAACGACTGTTTCCGGCAGCGCGACGGCGATTTCCTCGGAGGTATCGGCATCGACCGGACGGAGCGACTCCGATCCGGCGAATCCGACCGCTACCCATTGCCCGGGCTCCCTGACGATCGACCATTGCACCGTGCGCGATAGGGCCGGCTCTTTTTCCGCGGTCGGCACGCTTTGCGCCACGTCTTCGAATGCGGCAAACGGTTCGAGACTCGGCTCGAATACGGTTTGCAAATTCGCGGTCAGCTGCTCCACGTTTTTGACGAAGAAATATTCGTCCGCTTCCGCGTCCCGTTCGGGCGAAAGCACCCGCTTCGACAGCGATACGTACTGATTGCCGGCGTACAGAAGTTTCTCCACGACGGCTTCCCTGGCCGTAACGGACGAAGCAATCGCCTCCGAAGCGGCCGTTCCTTCCGCCTTGTAAGCTCGCAGCAGCTGCGAATCCGAACCCTCTGCGGGTTGAATCGCTTCGATTTTCCAAAAATCCTGTCTGTACGGCATCAGAATGCCGTCTCCCTCCGCCACGACTTCCAGCTTGTTTTCCTCCGGCGCGACGAGCACGGTCCGGTATGAGCTGGCGCCATCTCCGTTCTCGTCGTTGCGAATGCCGATCAACAGCGCGGAGGCAATCGTTTCGTTATTCGCCGCCAACGCTTCGACGGGTTCGCCGGAAGCGCTGACGGAAGCGGTCGGCGAGGCTTGGTCGACGCTGCGCAAATCGGAGCCGTTCCACAGTCCGATCCCCGCGGCGACGAGAACGACCGCGGCCAAAGCCGCGCCTGCGCCCTTCCACCCGAAACGAATTCCTTCCTTCCGGTTGCGCGCGGGGCCGTCCAGCCGTTCCTCGATACGGCGCCGCAAACGTTCGTCAAAGCCGTGCCTTCTCAGCGGATCGCCAGCCAACTGTTGTTCGAGCTCTTTATCGATCAGATCCATGGCCAAGTCGTCCCTTCATCTTCGATAGTTTCCGGCGGGCGTGGAACATGCGCGATTTTACCGTTCCTTCGGTAACGCCGAGCATGTCCGCGATTTCCTTCAGCGACATTTGATGATGAGCGTATAAAATAAGGACTTCGCGATATTTGACGGGAAGCTCCAGCACGAGCTTCCATATTTCGCTGGAGGCCAGCTGTTCGAGCGCATCGTGCTCGGCGGATAACCGGACGCCGGCGGAATCGCCGATCCGGTCCGTGAGCGTCACCTTCCGCAGGAAAGCCGACCGCTTGAAATCGATCGCCGTATTGCGCGTAATGGTGAGCAGCCACGTCTTGACGGACGAATCGCTGCGGAAGGCGTGCAGGTTTTTGTATACTTTGATGAAAACTTCCTGCGTGATATCGTCCGCCATATCCCATTTTCGCGTAATGCTGAAGGCGTAGTTCCATACTTCCTTGCCGTAAGCGCTCATCAGCTCGTTCAACAGCGCTTTGCGGTCCTCGGATTCGGTCATGTATTTTAAATAATCGAAATTCGCTTCGGAGTTCAAGCCTTCCACCTCTTTATTCGACGATCCGGCAAGCGCACAAGTTTAAAGATTTCATAAAAAAGATCGCTGCCCGGCAAAAACGGCTTCGCCGCCCTTAGGGACAAGGAATGTCGTTTTTAAAACGGGCCCGTTCGAACCTTTTACTATGCTAACATATTTCAGGTCCGGTTTCTTCTTTATCATCGAAAAAGCAGAAAGGGACGCCCCTCCGGTCTCGATGACCTTTTGGGACGCCCCTTGCCAGGCGTCAGGCTGCCTGCTTCAACTGCTCTCTCAACTGCTCGCCGGAGAGCGTTTCCTCCCGAATCAGCACGGCCAGCAGCCGTTTGAACGTTTCAAGATGGCCGCGGAGCAGCTCGCGAGTCCGTTCGGTCAGCTCTCCGAGAATGACCGCGTTCTCCTGCGACCATTGCTCCGTCGTCACGGCTTGCGGGTGGACGATGCCGAGCCCCGACATGCCGGATTCGATCAATGTGCGGACGATGTTCGTCGCCTGCTCGAAATCGCCTTTCGAGCCCGTGCTCCGGCCTCCGTAATTCAACTCTTCGGCAACGGCGCCGCCGAGCGCGATCATAATCTGATCCTCGAGCGTTTCTTTCGTGTACAAATAGCTGTCCTTCGCCGGATGATGGCGGACGTAGCCGAGCGCGCCGCCCCTCGGCGTCAGCGACACCTGCGCCACGCTGCCGGGACGCACCGTTTCGGCCACGATGGCGTGACCGAGCTCGTGAATCGCCACGCGCTCGCGTTCCTCGCGCGTCGTTTCGCGGTCCATCCGCTCGCCCATCATCACCTTGTCGATCGCTTTGCCGAAATGAGCAGCTTCCAGCTTCTCGCTCTCTTCTCTCATCGCGTAGATCGCCGCCTCGTTCATGACGCTTTCCAGCTGCGCGCCGGAAAAGCCGAACGTCTCCTCGGCGATTTTGGCGAGCGACACTTCCCCGGCAATCGGCTTGTTGCGGGCGTGCAGCCGCAAAATGTGCTCGCGCCCTTTACGGTCCGGCATATCGACCTGAATATGCCGGTCGAACCGCCCCGGCCGGAGCAGCGCGGGATCGAGCAGCTCCTTGCGGTTGGTCGCAGCGATGAGCAGAACCCGCGGCTTTTCGTCGCCCTGAATGCCGTCCATCTCCGTCAGCAGCTGATTGAGCGTCTGGTCGTATTCCCGCTGCTGCCCGCCGTCGCGCTTGCCGCCGATGCCGTCGATCTCGTCGATGAAGATGATCGCGGATTCCCGCTTCCGTTTGGCCGCAAGCCGTCTCGCTTCCTGGAACAAGTCCCGGATGCGCCCCGCGCCGACCCCGACGTACATCTCGACGAATTCGCTGCCCGAAGCGGACATGAACGCCGAATGCGTGTGCTGCGCGGCCGCCTTGGCGAGCAGCGTTTTGCCCGTGCCGGGGGGACCGGTCAGCAAAATGCCCTTCAGCGGGCGAATGCCCAGCTTTTCGACCTGCTCGCTTCGCACGAGAAATTCGAGCGCTTCGACCAATTCTCGTTTGGCTTGCTCCTGCCCGCCGATATCGTCGAACGTCAGCGCCTCCGGCTCGCGCGCGGGCGTCTTGCGCGTCGCCGCCCCCATCGCCACGCCTCCGCGCCCTTTCGCGACCAGCATCAGCCCGCCGACGAGACAAACGCCCATCAGCAGCGGCAGCGCGGGAATCCCCGCGTAGATCAAAAATACGACAAGCACGGGCAAAAAGCCGAGCGCGATTTCTTTTCCGTAATTTCGCAAATTACGCATTCGGCCACACCCCAAACTTGGCCGGCTGGCGAGGCAGGATGACGAATTTCGCGTCGTCTCCGCTGCGAAGCGTAATATAAACGTTGTTGTCGTCCATTTCGGTAGCCGTTTCGAGATTCGGATATCGTTCCGCCAGCGACGCCATCGCGTCGCGAACGTCCGAATACTGCCCTTTATCCATCGCTTCGGCGACGTCGAACAGCGCCTGGCTCCAAATATGCTCCAGATCGTCGTTCGTTCCGCCGTCCACGACGAATTGCAGCGTCTTCGACCCGATCGACGATGCGCCCTGCTCGGTCACCTTTTTGTACACCTCGGCCAAATTCGCGTCCGCGGCCAGGCCGACCTTGAGCGTAACGTCGTTTCCGCTCATGCTCGACTCGGCGGACTCCACGCCCGGCACCGATTCCGCGATCCGGTCCAAAGGCTGCTCCACCCCGTAGTGCCGGTAACCGTACCAACCGCCAAACAACAAAACCGCGGACAACGCGGCCGTCGTGACCGTCGGTCCTATTTTCAATTTCATGCCGCAATGTCCTCCTTGCTCTTATTTTTATGATCATCGGATATACCATTTGTACATCAATGAGTATATCATATTTCGATAGATTCATCGTCAGCTAATCGTTGGCAGCGATCCCAGCCGAACGCGCAAAAAAAGCCTTCGGGCTCCTCGATAAGAGCCTGAAGGCTTTGCGTGCGGCGCGTTTCTTCGTTCGGAACGTTTCAACCGGCCGTGCGGCCCGGCAGTTCGTACGTTTTCAGCTTGGCACCGTCCTCGAACGCGTAAAAATCGATCGCCTGCCGTTCCGTCTCCGGATCGGCAACATAACGAATTTCCCAAGCCGGCCGATCCTGAAACCAGCCGGGAAGGATGCGGACGATTTTCGCGCCGGGACGCTCGGAAGCGAACCGCTGCTCGGCCTGGTCCTGCGACAAGCCGTTGGCCAGGGCATCGTTCGCCGCCCCCGACTCCCGCACCCATACGATCCGGGCGACGCCTTCCGCGTCCTTGCCGATGACGACCCAAACCGTTTCCTCCCAAACATGCTTGACGGCCGAATCGATCGAAGTCAGGCCCGCTTCCGTTTTGGCGAGTTCGATCGCTTCCGCCTCGTCCCTGCGGTAATCGGCATCGGCGTTGCGGACCGTCATCACGAGCAGAAGCAGGAGCAGGAGAACGAAGCTTACGGTCAGCACAATCCAGCGAAGCGGCGAGATCCGGGCCGATCTCCGGTAATGGTCGCTGCGGCTCACCGTCACGCACGCAGCCTTTCGAAGCAGCGCTGCGCCTCGCGGCGAATCCGTTCGACGTCGAGCGTGAGCAGCTCCCGATTGCGCATCAGCTGGCGGCCGTCCACCCACATATGGGCGACGTCGGCGCCGGAAGCGGCGTAAACGAGATGGGAAACGTAATCGGTAGCCGGAACGAAGTGAGCCTTTTCGATGGATACGGCGATGAAATCCGCTTTAAGTCCCGGCTTCAGCATGCCCGTTACCCCTTCGAGCCCGATCGCCTTCGCGCCGTACGACGTGCCGAGGCGAAGCGCCTCCGCGGCGGGAACGACCGTCGGCACCTTCGAGACGCCTTTGTGAAGAAGCGCGGCCATCCGGATCTCTTCGAAAAGGTCGAGATTGTTGTTGCTTGCGGCCCCGTCGGTGCCGAGCGATACCGTCACCCCGGCCCGCAGCAGCTCCGGAACGCGGGCGACGCCGCTGGCCAGCTTCAAATTGCTTACCGGGTTGTGCGACACCGCCACGTTGCGATTAGCGAGCAGCGCGATTTCCTCGTCGGTCAGATGCACGGCGTGGGCGACGAGAGCAGGCCGCGAAAACAGGCCGAGACGGTCCAGATGCTCGACCGGGCGAACGCCGTAGTCGCGGACGTTTTGCTCGACTTCCGCTTCGGTCTCGGACATGTGCGTATGTAGCGGAAGTCCGAGTTCGTGAGCGGCGGCGACGATCTTTTCAATGTAATCCGGCGGGCAGGTATATGGCGCATGCGGAGACATCATCACCTGAATCCGGCCGTCCGCTTCTCCGTGCCAATCTTTGGCGAACCCGACAGCGTTGTCCAGCTTGGCCTGCTGAACGTCGGGAGGGCACAGTCCGATCACGCCCCGCGTAAGACTAGCCCGCAGCCCGGAGTCCCTGACGACTTCCGCCACCCGGTCCATATGGTCGTACATGTCCACGAACGTCGTCGTGCCGCTCAAAATCATTTCCGCCGCGGCCAGCGAAGTGCCCCAGTAAACGTCGTCGCCCGTGAATTTCGCTTCCATCGGCCACATATGATTTTGCAGCCAGTCCTGCAAATTCAGGTCGTCCGCGAGCCCTCGAAGCAGCGTCATCGCCGCGTGGCCGTGCGTGTTGATGAGACCGGGCATAAAAAGATGGCCGCGTCCGTCGATCGTCTCTTCCGCCGTCCGTTTTTCCTTCTCCGGCGCGGCTCCGTCGCCGATCGCCGCGATCGCGGTTCCTTCGACCGCCATCCAGCCGTTCACGACCGGCCGCTGCGGATCCATCGTAATCAAAATTGCGTTCTCGATCAGCCAACGTTTCATGGTTCACGATTCCCCTCATCGGTTTGATTTTCTTCGTCGCGGTTCATGTAATATGCCAGGCTGAACAGATCCGCGGTAAAATCGGACTGATGCAGCCGCGTGTCGGGCGGCGTGCGAATGACGGTCGGGGCGAAATTGAGGATGCCCCGGATGCCGGCGGCGACGAACTGGTCGGCGACGTTTTGCGCCTCGGACGCCGGCACCGTAATGATGCCGATCGTAATGTTTTTCTCCTTGACGGTTTCGTTTAATTTTTCCATCGGGAGAATCGTCAAATTGTTGATCGTCTTTCCGATTTGCGAAGGCTCGCGGTCGAAAACGGCGGTGATTTTCATGTTTTCTTTCAAATACATATTGTAATTGCAAAGCGCCCGTCCGAGATTGCCCGTTCCGACAAGGGCGACGAAAAGCGGCCGGTCGAGCTTCAAAATGTGGCGGATTTTTTCGATCAAATATGGAACGTTATACCCGACTCCCTTGCGGCCGAAGTCGCCGAAATAAGCGAGGTCTTTGCGAATTTGGGCCGGATTGAGGTCCAGCTTTTCGCCCAAATCCTGCGACGACACCGTCTGAACGTCGCTTCTGTGCAGTTCGTCCAAATAGCGCAAGTAGATCGGCAAGCGCCGGACAACGACTTCGGAAATTTTATCCTGCTTCATCCGATTCCCCCCTGTCTGCTTATGATAGAATGACCGCTATTCGTGCGCCTGCCCGAGCCAATCGCGGATTCGCCCGACAAGCCCGGAGGCCGGCAAATGCTCCATTTTCGGCCCGGGCAGCGAATATAAAAAGTGCTTGCCGTAATTCGTTTCCAGCACGCGCGTATCGTACAGGATGACAATGCCTTTGTCGCTGGTCGTCCGGACGAGACGGCCGAACCCTTGCTTGAACCGAATGACCGCCTGGGGCAGCGACAGCTTCATGAACGGATTTTTCCGTTCGGCCGCCAGGCGCTCCGATTTGGCCTCGGCTACCGGATGGTTCGGCGGCTGGAAGGGGAGCCTTACGATCGCGAGGCACGTCAGCGCGTCTCCCGGGATGTCGACGCCCTCCCAGAAGCTGCTCGTGCCGAGCAGCACGGACGAGGGCTGCTCCCGGAACTGCCGGGTCAGGCCGCTGCGGCTGCTGCCGTCGATCCCTTGCCCGAGCACTTCGATGCCGGCGGGAGCCAGCAGATCCTTCAGCGGGCCGTGCACCGCTTTAAGCATTCGGTACGAAGTGAAAAGAACGAGCATGCGGCCGCCCGTCGCGCGGGCGACGTCCGCCAGCGAACCGATCAGCGCCTCGGTGAACCGATCCTCCCCGTCGCGCCCCCGGATGTTCGGAAAATCGCGGGGAATGAGCACGAGCGATTGCTCCCGGTAGTTGAACGGGGACGGAAGCTGGGCCGTCATCAGCTTTCCGGCTTTGTCCGCTTGCGTCAAGCCGAGCTGCTCGGTGACGTAATGAAACGATTTGTCGACGGTCAGCGTGGCGGAAGTCATCACGACGCTCGATTTGCGGTCGAAAATGTATTCCTTCAACTTTCCGCTGACGTCGGCCGGAACGCCGTACATCGAGACGGACCGGCTGCGGTATTGCGTTTGCCCTTCAAGCCAGTATACGAAATCCGGATCCGCAAGCGTGACGAACGATTGCAGCTCCGCCTTCACGGCCGCCAAATCCTTGACCGCGCCGTTCAGGTCGGTGAGCAGGCTTTGCAGCGGAAGCTCGTCCGCCCGTTCCCGAATGTCCGGGAGCATTTTTTCGAGCGGTTTGATCAAATCCGACAGCAGCTGAATGACATTGCGGCCGTCGGTCTGGGCCGCCTCCCACTCGTCGGGGAGCTGATCCGGCTTGATCCGGTACGACAAGCTTCCCGTCTCGTCGGAGGCCGAAAGCTTCGCCAGCATGGCGAACAGGCGATCCGTCCAGCGTTCCCAGCTTTCGCGGATGTCCTGAATTTTCGGAACGGCCTCTTCCAGTTTTTCCGTCCAGGCTTGGGCGTCTTTGTCCGGATCGGAAGCGAGCTGCCCGATCAGCTGCGGGAGCAATCCGGTCCGGGCGTCCTTCATGAGCCGGTATAACGGATTTTGCAGCGACCCGTAAGCCGTTTTCTGGCCGAGATGGTGGCTCGCCACTTCCTCCAGATGATGGGCCTCGTCCACGATCAGCTGGCTGTACGCGGGGAGAAGCCGGTTTTCCGCGCGCAGGTCGGTAAACAGCATCGCGTGATTCGTAATGATCAAATCCGCTTTGCCGGCCTCGTTGCGCGACCGGTGGTAAAAGCATTTGCGAAACCACGGGCAGCTTCGATTCAGGCAGGAATCCGCGTCGCTCGCGACCGCGGTCCACTCGTCTTTCGCGCGGCCGTTCAAATTCAGCTCCTCCGCCTCGCCGCGTTCGGTATCCGCCAGCCAGACCGTCATCTGAGCGCGGACGACCGCTTCTTCCTTGCTCATGGCGTATTCGGGAATTTGCAGCTGCTGCTCGAATTTGCGCAGGCATAAATAATTGCTTCGGCCCTTGAAGACGGCCGCCTTGAACGGCACCGGAAGCACCTGCTGCAAAAGCGGCAAATCCCGTTGGCGCAGCTGCTCCTGCAATTGGATCGTATGGGTGCTGACCATGATTTTTTTTGATTCTTTCAATCCATAATAGAGAGCAGGAATCAAATATCCGAGCGATTTTCCGGTGCCGGTTCCCGCCTCGACGAGCAGGTGGGCGTCTTTTTCCAAGGCGTCCAGCACTTGCCCGAACATGATTTCCTGGCCGGTTCTGGGCTCGTAAGTCGGCAGCAGTTCGCGAAGCTTGCCCTGAATCGCTTCCAAAAATCCGGCAAAGCCCGCTTCCTCGGCAAGGCCGGTCGCCCGCTCCGCATTTTCGGACTCCGGTTCGGCTTTTCCCGTTTCGTCGTCGAGCCAATCCTTTACGCGAAGCGCGAATTGCCGGTAATATTCGTACTCTTGTTCGTCCGGGGCGAAAACGGCCTCCCTCGCGGCGGCGATTTCGGCCAGCAGCCAGCCGGTATCGCTTTGCTCGCGATCGAACAGCGCGGCCACCCTTTGCAGCGTCAGAAGCGGAATCGACTTCAACCGTTCCAGGCAGCGCACGAACAAGTCCGCCGTAGCCGAAGCGTCGCTGTCCGCTTGATGGGGGCGATCGTGATTCAATTCCAGTTGAAGCGTCAACGCGGAAAGCCGGTACGAAGGCATCGTGGGGAAAGCGATTTTGGCCAGGTCGAGCGTGTCGAGCATTCTTCCGGAAAAAGGCAAATAGCCGCATCGATCGAGAGCGGCTTGCAAAAAAGCGGCGTCGAAGCCGACGTTGTGCGCGACCAATACCGCATCCTCGAGCAGCGGCACGATTTGCGGCAGCGCCTCGTCGATTCCCGGAGCGTCGGCAACGAGCGCGTCGTCGATCCCGGTCAGCCGGCTGATCCATTCCGGAATCGGCTTTTCCGGCTTTACGAGGGAGGAAAAGGTCCGCAGGACCTTCCCCGCCTCGTCGATCACCACGATGCCGGCCTGGATGATTTCGTCTTTATCGGATGAAGTTCCCGTCGTTTCAAAATCGAGAACGGCAAAGTTCATGCCTGACTTCCTTTCGGTGGCTTTAAGCCGATTCGCAAAACAACTCGCCCGGTTTTCAAGCCTGAACGAGGGCGTGCAATTCCCCGCAGCCGAATTGAAGCTCCAGTTGACCCGAATGGCTTTGGCACGATTCCAGATTGCGGCGCGGCTCTTCGAACGAAGGGTCCGACTCCACCGCTTTGGCAAAATAAAGCTGCGCCTGCTGCAAATTCGCATGGACGGCCTGAACGCAGCCGAGCGCATTATAGGCGACGGCCCTCAGCTTCGCATTGTCGGCAATGGCCGCCACGAGCTGAAAATGGCGCTGCGCTTCGTTGAACTGCTGCAAGTACATGCGGCACATCGCCAGCAGCACCCGCGCGCCGATCAGCTCGGGACGCAGGATCAGCGTTTCCTCGAAGCAGCTTGCGCCTTTGTCGTACATCTGCAGCTTGAAATAACCTTGCCCCATGACGAAGGGCTCGCAAATGTCCGCGTGGGCGGCCGAAGCCGCGGCCTGTTCCTTCAGTTCCCGGTAAACCGCCATTTTGTCCTCGAATTGCAGCCATGATTCAATCATATCATCACTGAGCGACTTTAACACGTCCCATTGCTGATCCAGGCTTTTCTTTTCGGCGACGGAAGCTTGCGGATAACGGCGAATAAGTTCGTCAAGCGTTTCGTTCAAGGCTTCAAACCATTGTCGAATCATTTTCGTCCCCTCCTGCCGCAATCGGGTTTCACCCTCATTCTGCGTTCCGGAGGGGGGTTTCATACGCGTTACAGGACGGTCGAATGAGGTTCTTCCCCCATCATTCGGACCAGGCGATTGTTCTCGTCCACGAGGGCCACCTTCGGTTCGTGGCGCTTCGCCTCTTCGTCGGTCATGTAGCCGTAGGCGATGATGATGACCGTATCGCCGGGCTGGACGAGGCGGGCGGCGGCCCCGTTCAGGCAGACGACTCCCGAGCCGCGGGGACCGGATATCGCGTACGTTTCGAAGCGCGCTCCGTTATGGTTGTTGACGATCTGGACCTTCTCGTCCGGCAAAATGTCGACGGCATCCATCAAGTCCCGGTCGATCGTAATGCTGCCGACATAATTCAAGTTCGCTTCCGTAACGGTCGCGCGGTGGATTTTGGACTTCATCATTTGCCGCAGCATTCAGGACCGCTCCTTTCGTGGTCGTTCGAGTAAAACGTTGTCGATGAGCCGCGTTTTGCCGAACCGCACGGCGAGGGCGACGAGAATCCGCTCTTCCGCCCGGTTCAAAGGCAAATCTTCGGAAAAAGGCTCCAGGTCCGGGTAGGATACGGCTTCGACGTAATCGATATCCGCCAGCGGCTGCGTCCCCAGCCGGCGCTTGATGCGGTCGACCAGCTCGGGAGCCGTGGCTCCGCTTTCGGCCCATTCCGGAACCAGCTTCAACGTTTGCGATAAAATAAGGGCTTGACGCCGTTCCTCTTCGTTTAAGTATACGTTGCGCGAGCTCAGCGCCAGGCCGTCCGGCGCGCGGACGATCGGGCAAGGCACGATTTCGGCGGCAAGGTTCAAATCTTCCGCCATTCGGGAAACGACCGCCACCTGCTGGGCGTCCTTCAATCCGAAATAAGCGCGGTCGGGCGCGACGATGTTCAGCAGCTTGGCGACGACCGCGGCCACGCCGTCGAAATGCCCCGGCCGGCTTGCGCCGCACAGGCGCTCCGTTACGCCGCGAACCGAAACGGCCGTTCGCATCGGCCGGGGATACATCTCCTCGACCGAAGGCATAAAGATCACGTTCGCGCCCGCTTCCGCCGCGACGGTTCTGTCCCGCTCTTCGTCGCGGGGGTACCGTTCGAAATCCTCGTTCGGCCCGAATTGCAGCGGGTTGACGAAAATGCTGATCACGGTCAGCCCGTTTTCTTCCGCGGACCTTCGGATCAGGCTCGCATGCCCTTCGTGCAAATAGCCCATCGTCGGCACGAAGCCGACGGTTCCGGGCTCGCCCGCACGGCCGCGGTATTCGGCGATTTTCCGCTTCAGTTCGGCGATCGTGCGAACGACCTCCGGCGATGCCGCAACGGCATGGTTCATTGCGAATTCCCCCCGTACAACGAATTGGTCAGCGGCTGTGCCGTTTGCGGGCCGGGTTGAAAGGCGTGACCCTCTTCGGGGAACCGCTCGCCCTTCACGTCGCCGACATAGTCCGCGATCGCCGCGCGAATCGTTTCGCCGACGTCGGCATACGTTTTGACGAAGCGTTTGTCGCGAATATTCGAACCGTAGCGGATCAGATCGTGATACACGAGCACCTGTCCGTCGCATCCGCGTCCCGCGCCGATGCCGATGATCGGAATGTCGAGCGAGCGGGAAATTTCGGAGGCGAGCGGCTCGGTGACCAGCTCCAGCACGATGCCGAAAACGCCCGCGTCCCGGAGCGCCCTGGCGTCGGCCTTCAGCTTTTCGGCTTCTTCCGCTCCCTTGCCCTGGACCTTGTAACCGCCGATTTGCAGGACGGATTGGGGGGTCAAGCCCAGATGTCCCAGCACCGGGATGCCGGCTGCGACGAGCGTGCGCACTTCGTCCGCCAGATCCGCTCCGCCTTCGATTTTGACGGCGTGGGCCCCGCCTTCCTGCATGATCCGGGCGGCGTTGCGAAGCGTCGCTGCGCTTCCGAGACGGTACGTCGCAAACGGCATGTCGGTAACGATCATCGTATTCGGCGCGCCGCGAACGACCGCGCGCGTATGATAAATCATATCTTCAAGCGTGACGGGCACCGTCGTTTCATAGCCGAGCACGACGTTGCCGAGCGAATCGCCGACGAGAATCATATCGACTCCGGCTTCTTCGGCGAGCCGGGCGGAAGGATAGTCGTAAGCGGTCAGCATCGCGACCTTCGTTCCTTCTCTTTTCATTGTTCGCAAACGAGGCAAAGTTAATGGCTGTTTCATCGCGTGAAGCGCCTCCTCTTTTGGCCCGGACAAACAAAAAAACCTTCATTTGCCCGTGAGCAAAGAAAGGTTTCCATTCAGCAGGAACGCGCGCTTCACGTCCTTCTGTCTCGGTCCTTTCGGCTCAGAGCAGAATCCGCCGCGAAATGATCACGGTTATTCGTTTGTCCTTGAAAGCCTTGCGCAAGTGCGATTCGCGAACGGCGATAACGCCTTGCCGCTTCATTATAACAGACCGTTCTTCCGGCGTCCACGTTTTCCCGCCCGCCTCTTGTCGCGCAAGTCCGGCAGGCGGGACACGTTAGCCTTCCCGCCAAGGATTGATTTCCGCCGAATAGACCGTTTCGATCGAGCCGTCGGGCAATTCCACCCGAAGCCCTCCCATGTCGCTCAAGCCGCGCGGAACGCCTTCGATGACGCCCTTGGGCGTATGCAGGACGGCGGGGCGGTTCAAATTGACCGAACGCGCTTCCCACAGCGCGCGAATCGGTTCGAACCCTTCCTGCAAGTACAGCTCGTACAGGTTTTCGAATTCTTGGAGAGTGCAGGCGATCAGCTCCGCCCGGTCGACCGGGCGGCCGGCGGCCATTTTGAGCGAAACGGCTTTGCCCGCGACCTCCTCGGGATAATCCTCCCGTTCCAGGTTGACCGAAACCCCGATCCCGACGACGATATACCGAACGCGTTCGTCCTCGGTCGCCGACTCCAGCAAAATCCCGCTGATCTTCCGCCCGTCCACGAGCAAATCGTTCGGCCATTTGATGCCGATCGAAAGCGGCACGACGGCGGAGATCGCCCGGCTGAGCGCGACCGCCGCCAGCAGCGTCAGCTGCGGGGTCGCCTGCATCGGAAGCCGCGGCCGGAGCAGCAAGCTCATCCAGATGCCCTTGCCCGCCGGCGACACCCAGGAGCGGCCCATTCGTCCCCGGCCCGCCGTTTGCTGCTCGGCAATGACGAGGGTCCCTTCGGGAGCGCCTTCTTCCGCGAGCTTGCGCATGACATCCTGCGTCGAGTGCACGCTCTCCAGCAAGTGGAGGACCCGGCCGAACGAACGCGTCTTCATTCGCCCGGCGAGCTCCGCCTGCGACAGCCTTTCCGGCCGTCCCGCAAGCCGGTAGCCGAGCCGGGGCACCGCCTCGATCCGGAACCCTTCCGCTTCCAGCTTGCGGACCTGCTTCCAGACGGCGGTGCGGCTGACGCCGAGGCGGCGGCTGATTTCTTCGCCCGAAACATAGGCGTTCGGTTCGGCCGATTCCAGCAAAGCTAACAAAGACGTTGGTTTCATTTCGTTCCTTCTTTCGAATCCCGATTTCCGCCGATATCCCCTTCGACGGCGGCGGCCTCCGCAAGCAGCGCGTCCCGCTCGTTCGGCAGCCGGCCAAGCGCGACGGCCTCAAGCAGCCGCCGCAGCGTCTTCGCGACCCAGGGGCCCGGTTTTTTGCCGACGGCCTCCGCCACTTCGTCGCCTCTGACGGCGAGCCCTCCGATCGCGGTCGCGGCCATTCGGCCCAGCCAATCCCGGGCCCGTTCGGCAAACCCGGGTTCAAGCGATCCGAGCGCCGCTTCGGGACAAGCCGCCGCCAGCGCGAGCCAATCTTCCGCGGCGGGACGGCCGAATTCGAGCACCGCCAGCGTCCAGCTCCGGCGCAGCTGCTCCCGGACCGGCCCATTAACGTCCGTTCTTTCCGTCTCCCCAAGCTCGTCCGTCCGGGAAGGGGCGGTCTTCGCCGCGTTCGCGTCCGCCGCAAGCCTCCGGCTCAGGCCGACGACAGCCGCGACCCGGGCGCCCCGCTTGACGCCGAGACATAGCGAGCGAAAAACCGCTTCCGCTTCGTCCGGCGCGGCCCCGCCGCCAAGAAGCAGCGCGCACCATCGAAGATCGGGGTCCGCCAGCCGCTTCAGGCCGGAGGCCCCGCCGCCGGTTCCGCCTGGCGGCAGCGCTGCCGACGGCGGCAGCGGCTCGCGGGCGAACCGGAGAAGCCCGCTTTCGGCCAGCAGCGCGAACGCGCGGTCGGGATCGCTTCCGGCCATGATTTTGTCCAGTTCCGTTCCGACCCGCTCCATTGCGATATGCCGAAGCCGTTCCCGCTGTCCGAGCAGTCCGTCCCACGTCTTGGGCGCGAACTCGAATCCGAATTCCGCCGCGAACCGGATGCCGCGCAGCAGCCGGAGCGCGTCTTCGGAGAACCGTTCCGCCGCCTCGCCGACCGTGCGGACGATTCCTCGCCGCAAATCCGCGGCGCCCCCGAACGGGTCGACCGTCGCGCCGTCTCTTCCCCATGCGATGGCGTTAATCGTGAAGTCCCGGCGCGCCAGGTCCTCCTCGACATTTCCGACGAACGACACCTTGTCTGGCCGGCGGGAATCGGTGTATTTGCCTTCCCGCCGGTACGTCGTCACTTCGAACGAGTGCCCCTCGTCCCGTACCGTTACCGTGCCGTGGGCGAGTCCGGTCGGAATCGCGTTCGGGAACATCGCGATAACCTGCTCCGGCGTCGCCGAGGTGGCGATATCGATGTCGTGCAGCTTGCGGCCGAGCAGCCGGTCGCGCACGCAGCCGCCCACCAGATAGGCGGTATGGCCGGCCGATTCGAAGCGGGCGAGCAGCCTCAACGCCGCGGCCCAGGCAATAGGATCCGTATCGGTCAAGCTGCCGCCCTCCCCGTCAAGGCGCCAAGCAAACCGGAAGCTCGAGCTCCTTGGGAATGCCTAAAACCTTGTAATAAATATTTTCGTATTGGGCGGTGATTTTATCGTTGCAAAATTCCGTTCTGGCCCGCGTCAGGCAAGCTTCCCTGAATTCGGCGTACAGCTTTTCGTCGGTCAACAGCCGCAAGGCGTTCTCCGCCATTTCCGCGGTGTTGCCGATAGCGGACAGAAATCCCGTCTTCCCGCTTAACACCAGCTCCGGGATGCCGCCTGCCGCCGAGCCGATCGTCGGAACGCCGCAAGCCATCGCCTCCAGCGCCACGAGCCCGAAGCTTTCTTTTTCCGAAGGGAGCAGCATCAGATCGGCAAGCGAAATGACTTGCGCGACGTCGTCCTGCTTGCCCAGGTAGCAAACCCGATGGCTCAAGCCCATCGCGTCGATTTTCGCCTGAATTTTCGGCAAATCCGGACCTTCGCCGACAAGCAGCAGCTTCGCCTTCGTTTTCTCGTTCACCCTGGCGAAAATGTCCACGACGTCGCAGGCCCGCTTTACCGGCCGGAAATTGGAAATGTGCATTAAAATTTTTTCGCCGGGCTCCGCATAATCCGCCCTCATGTCCGAAACGTCCCGCGGGTAATACACCCGTTTGTCCACGAAATTGTACGTCAGCTCGATCGGCCTTGCGATGTCGAGAAGCTCGCGCGTTTCCCGAATCAAATCCCCGCTGACCGCCGTGACCGCATCGCTGTTTTGAATGCCGAACCGGATCAGATCCTTGAGCGACTCGTCCTGGGCCAGCACCGTAATGTCCGTTCCGTGAAGCGTGGTGACGACCTTGAGCCGGTCGCCGGACATTTGCTTCGCCAAATAAGCGCACAAAGCATGAGGAACGGCATAATGAACGTGAAGCAGGTCAAGCTGCTGAAGCTGCGCGACCTGGTGCATTTTGCTGGCCAGCGAAAGGTCGTAGGGAGGATAGCGAAACACGTAATAATCGGTAACTTCCACTTCATGATAATAAATGTTGCGCTGGAACTTGCCCAAGCGGAATGGCACGCTGTGCGTAATGAAATGAATTTCGTGGCCCTTCTCCGCGAGCAGCTTGCCGAGTTCGGTCGCCACGACGCCGGAACCCCCGAGCGATGGATAACAGGTGATGCCGATTTTGAGCGGCCGATCCATTCCCTCTCCTCCTTTCTACATCCTATTCCCCGAATGCTTGCTTTCTTGACACAAACGAATCCGCTGCCGCGGCGTCAAAAACGATCCAGGCTTATCGGCCCTTTCGCGATGAAGCCTTCCGCAAAAACGAATTTGCGGGCTTGTCCGAACAGCTTGTCCCGCGCCGCCACGTTGTCGAGGTACCCCATCGTCAGCGGAGTCGGCACCCAGTCGCGCAAATCTCCGGCAGGCTCGAATTGCGAACGGTACGCCCGCAGCGCCTCCATTTTGCGTTCGTGCACGTCGGTGACGTCGACGACGAATTGGGGAGCATGCATATCGTTGATAAAATAATAATACAGCATGTCCACCGTCCACGCGGCTTGCTCCGGCATGTAGCGGCGCAGCTTGGCGTTGAACGCCGCTTCCTCCACCATACGGCTGCACATGACGTGGTCCGGATGGCGGTCCGCGAAATAGGGCGCGAAGACGACGCGCGGACGATACCGGCGAATGGCCGCCACGATTTTGCCGACTTGCGAGGAATCGCTTGCCGAAAGCCCGCGATCGGGCAGCTCGAGATTGTCCCGGACGGCGAGGCCGAGAACGGCCGTCGCGGCATCCGCCTCCCGCTTGCGGGTCGCTACGTCGCCGTTCGAGCTCATTTCGGCTCGCGTCAAATCGACGATGCCCGTTCTCTGCCCGCTTGCCGCCGCTTTGATCAGCGTGCCGCCCATTCCGATTTCGACATCGTCGGGGTGCGCGCCGAACGCCAGCAAATCAAGGCCGAATTCCGTACGTTCGCTCATTCTTCCAGTCCCGGCTTGTATTTGTGCACAAGCTCGCGCCACGCGAAGTCGCCGCGCTCCAGCGATTTGACGAGCAGCTCGGCCGTCGCGACGTTCGTCGCGACCGGAATGCCCTGCACGTCGCACAGGCGAAGCAGCGCGATAATGTCCGGCTCGTGCGGCTGGGCCATCAGCGGATCCCGCAAAAAGATGATGAGATCCATCTCGTTTTGCGCCACCAGCGCTCCGATTTGCTGGTCGCCGCCGAGCGGACCGGACATGAACCGGTGCACGTTAAGCGACGTGTTTTCCATAATGCGGGTGCCCGTCGTTCCGGTCGCATACAGCTTGTGCGGCTTGAGCACATGCTCGTAGGCGATCGTGAAGTTGACCATTTCGTCTTTTTTTCGGTCGTGGGCTATCAATGCGATTTGCATCATCGTCCGTTCCCCTCCACGTTCGATCGGTTTAAATTACTCTATAAATTAGTCGAGAAAATGCTCGAAGCCGTACACGAGTCCGGTTACGGTCATCACTTTTTTGATCGCGGCGTTGACGCCGGGCATGTACCCGGACCGCTCGTACGAGTCATGGCGGATTTTCAGCGTTTGGCCGTGGCCGCCGAAGATGACCTCCTGCTGGGCGAATACGCCCGGAAGACGGACGCTATGTATTCGAAACCCGTTGTAATAACCGCCTCTTGCGCCTTCGATCGTTTCCTCCTCGTTCGGATTGCCCTGGCGAAGCTCCTGCCTCGTCTGCGCGATCCATTCCGCCGTCTTGATCGAAGTGCCGGAAGGCGCGTCCAGCTTCTGATCGCCATGGTATTCGATAATTTCCACGTGAGGCATATATTTGGCCGCCATCGCGGAAAATTTCATCATGAGAATCGCTCCGATGGAGAAATTGGGCGCGATCAGTCCGCCAATGCCCTTCTCCGCGCACAGCTTGTCCAACTGTTCGATTTGCTCGGGCGTGAACCCGGTCGTCCCCACGACGGGACGAACGCCGTGCCTGATGCAAGCCTCGGTATGGGGAACCGCCGATTTCGGGTTCGTAAAGTCGACCAGAACGTCGGGCTTGGCCGCCTCCAGCGCTTCGTCCAGCCGGTCCGTCACGAAGACGCCGGTGTCGGGCTTGCCGACCAGCGCACCGGCGTCAACCCCCGCGGAAGACCTGCTTATCGCCGCCACCAGCTGCAGTTCCTGATCTTCAAGCACCATTTTGACGACTTCCCGGCCCATCCGGCCGGCGCTTCCTGCTACCGCTACTTTAATCCGTTGCGACATTCCGTTCACCTGTCCCTTTTCCTATGATTGCGAAAGTACGTTAGCTTCAAATTGCGGCGGCGTTCCGCCTTGACGAGGTCAAGCCATTTTTTCGCCTCTTCGTGCTGCGGGTGAAGCTGGAGCGTTTCTTGCAGCGCTTGGAGCGAACGTTCCAAATCGCCTTGCAAACGGTAGGCGATGCCGAGCAGAAGAAACGATTCCGCATCCAAAGGATCGAGCCTCGTTGCGTCGTTCAGCAGCCCGATCGCAAGCTCCGTCGCCGGAGGCTGCCGCTCGAGCAGCGCTTTGGCCTCGCTCGTCAGTTGTCTTGCTTCCAGCGTTTGCACATAATAAAGATAAACCGTCGCTTCAGGGTCCAACTCCGCCGCCCGCTTCGCATGGCGGATGGCGACATCGAGCTTTCCGCTTCTCGACAGCGTGACCGAAGCTTTATAATGATAGGATGCATTGTCCGGCTCCAGTTCAACCGCGCGAAGAAACCAGGCTGCGGCGGCTTCGAAGTCTCCGCGAAGTATCGCCTCGTACGCCTGCCCGACGCAACTTTCCCCATTCATGGCCGATCATCCCTCCTCATCTCGGAAAGGGGATGATACAGCATATGAAGCTTACGGAGCGTCGGTGTCCTTCTTTGTCCAGCGGTCGGCATCGCGGGTATTGAATTTATGCATGACCTTGTCGTGCGCTTCCGTCAGGTCGATGCCGAGCGAATTGGCGAAGCAGAGCACGATGAACAGGACGTCGGCGAGCTCCATCTCGATGGAATTTTCCGCCTCGTCCGGTTTTTTGGGCTTTTCTCCGTAAAGATGGTTCACTTCCCGCGCAAGCTCTCCGGCCTCCTCCGTCAAACGGGCGAGCAAGGCGAGCGGGGAAAAATAGCCTTCTTTAAACTGCGAAATATAGGCGTCCACTTCGCGCTGGATATCGGCGAGGGTCTTTTGGGCCAGCGGCTTGCCGGCGATGCGCGATTCTCCCATAAAACCGGTTCCTTTCCGTCGCAAGCTTCGGCTTGCTTGTCATTATGGACTGCTGCTCGAAAAAAGTCGAGGAAACGAATCCTTCGACTTATCCCTATGTTAGCTTAAGACGGATTCAAAAACAAACCAAATTTTTGGCGGAGGGACGGCTTGTGAACAACAAACGCTTGGAAGATTCGGTCCGATCCTGGCTCGTTCTGATTGCGGGAACGGCCATTTACGCCTTCGGGCTGGAGTACTTCATTTTGCCCAACCGGCTGATGGAAGGCGGCGTGACGGGAATCGCGGTGCTGCTGCACTATGCGGCAGGTTGGCCGACCGGGCTGTCCACCCTGCTCATCAACCTGCCGCTGTTCCTCATCGGCTGGCGTCAGCTCGGCAAAAGCGCGATGGTCTTCACGGTCGGCGGCACCGTGCTCCTGTCCTTGTTTTTATGGATATGGGAGCGCGTCATCGCGCTCGGGTGGATTCGGCCGTTCGCGACGGAGTACGACTTTTTTCTCGTCGCGCTGTATGCCGGGGTTACGCTCGGAGCCGGGCTCGGCCTCGTCTTCCGGTCGGGGGGCACGACCGGCGGGGTCGATATCATCGCCCGGATCGTGCAGCGGTGGCGGGGATTCAGCATCGGGCAAATCATTTTGGCGATGGATATCGTCATCATCGGCGCCTCGTTGTTTTTCATTCCGAAGGAGCGGGTTCTCTATACGCTCGTCAGCGTTTTTATCGCCTCCAAGGTGATCGACTTTATCCAGGAAGGGGCGTATTCGGCCAAGGCGTTCACCGTGCTGTGCAAATCGCCGGAGCAGCTCGCCAAGACGATCGCCAGGGAACTGGACCGGGGCGTCACGCTCATGCCCGCCGTCGGCGGCTATTCGGGCGAGCCGAAAACGATGCTGTACTGCGTCGTCAGCCGCTTCGAAATCCGCAAATTAAAAAGCCTCGTCCGCCAGCATGACAGACAGGCTTTTATCGTGATCAGCGACGTGCATGACGTGCTCGGCGAAGGCTTCCGGGAAGGCGAAGAAGCGACTTGAACCAACGGTCGGCCGCGTCCTTGCGCTCCCGGTCCGAACCGTAATTCGGATGCGAGCGGTCGAAACGGAACCGCCTCCATCCGGCCCAGGTCAATATCGCCACGATGATCGAGCCCAGCGTCGCGCTGAACCCCCAGGGAGGAGGCACGACCGCCGGGACGGTCGCGGGCCGCTCCCCTTCGGGCGGGAACAATCCCTCCATCGCTTCCCGCAAAGGCGGAATCAGCTCCCCGAGCAGCTTCGGGTCGGGCGTCTCCGACCGCAACAGCCGGTCCGCGTAGCGAATGACCGCATCCCCCCGCTCGACGACGTAAGGCTCTCTTTGCAGCGCGACCGCCGTCCGAATGAGCCGGTAATGATCCGCCAGGCCGTTCCATGCCGCTTGCGCTTCCTTCGTTACGCGCCCCGGGCTTGCGCCAAGCTCTCGTTCCAATACGCTTACGTCTTCCCGCAGCACCGGACGATATTGAAGCCACAGCGGCTTTCGCGGCTCGGCAAGGGCATCCGCCGCAAGCCGCAATTCCGCCGCAGATGTCTGAATCCGTTTGGCGTCTTGCGAGACGGCGGCCATCGCCCGCTTCATCTTGGCGACGCTGTCGGCGAGCGCCTGGATCCCCTCCGCCGTGGCGATCGCCGTCATCGGCAATTTTCGCAGCCGAAGTTCCGCTTCCTGCAGCGAACGGGCGGCGGCAAGCCTGTCCCCTTCGCCTACCGCCTTGTACAGCGCTTCGGCCGCGTTTCGGAACGCCTTCACCGCCTGATCGTCGGCGGCCCGAGCGGTCGAAGAAGCGTCAGCGCCGGCGGACCGTTCGGGAGCGTCGCCTGCGGCTTTCGCGCCGGCGGCCGCCGAAAAGAGCAGTACGGCCGCCAGCGCCAGCAGCGGCATGAGCCGAAGCCCGCACATATGAAGGAATCGGGACCATCTGCCGTTTCGTCTTTGACGGCGGCGATTCCGATTTGTCGATAACGAATCAGCGCAAACCATGGACATCCCCCTCCTGCCTTACCTTATGAGGGGATGTCCACGCTTAGAACCGGTTCGAATCCGCCGAAGCCGGGATGCCGCGAATCGTATCGAGATAGCGAAACAGGCCGCCGGCCATGACGCTGAAGGCGGTCAACAGGAACGTAAACAGGGCGACTTCCTGCAAATAAGCGGGATCGAGCTGCCTCGGCAAATAAGGGTAAACGCCGTACCCGTAGTCGACGGTGTCGTTCAAAAACGTCCAGAACGCCGCCGCGCCGAGCGCCCATCCGCCGAACCGGAAAAACCGGGCGTACGCGCATGCGCAGACGGCCATCGCGGTATGGGACGCGACGAGCATCCAGTCTTGCCAGACGAGCTGGTCGCCGAGCGCCGCTCCCGCGAAAATGACGGCCGTCGCCCAAATGCCGTATTTGATCGACGTGACGACCGCCAGCGCTTCGACGATGGCGCGAACGCCGCCCCAAAATCCGCCGCCCGTCGGTTTCGGCCGCAGCCAAAGCCACAAAACGGCGATCGCGAAAAACAGCGACGCCGTCGGGCTGTCCGGCACGAACGGAAGCTGCCACAACGGATGCGTTTCCCACGTGTCCTGGAGCTGTCCCCCGTACCAGATATAACCGTAAACCGTGCCGGGAACGTAAAAAATCATCAGCAGCGTCAGCGTCGTCGGGTGCAGCAAACATCCCCGGGACAAAAACCATTTCCAGCTCATGCCTTGTCTCCTCTCGATTGAAACGACGCGCCGAAACGCTTCGAATCGTTGCAAAAGACCTGACCGTTTCCGGTCAGGTCTGCTCGTGGTTCGTCTTTATTCCGCCGCTTCGGCCTTCTGCGTCGAAAGCCAGGTGGCGATTTGGTCGATTTGGTCCGCGGTAAGCGTTCCGCCGTTCTCTTGCCCGAACGCCGGCATCGCGCCTTCGCCCGCGCCGTTCGTGATGATGTCGACGAGCTCTTCCTTCGACATCGTGTCGCCGATGCCGCGAAGCGACGGCGCGCCTCCGCCTTCGAGCTCCGCGCCGTGGCAGGCGATGCATTGCGCTTCCTGCATGATGCTGAACGCGGGATCGTCGGGATTGACGAGCGCCACGACGTTCTCCTTGCCGGCGATAAAACGCCCCTTGCCCTGTTCGATCGATTCGCGCGATTTCTCCTCGCGTTCGATATGCTCGGGGACGACGCCGTTTTTCTCGAGTTCATGCTGGTAGTGATCCCAGGATACCCAGGTCAGGTATACGCAGGCGACCAGCGAAACGATCATCAGCGAGGAAGCGATCGGACGGCGGTAGAAGCGGCGCTCCTTGCCGGTATCGAGAAACGGCGCGAGGAGCAGAGCTCCGAACGCGATCCCCGGAATCCCGATCGTGCCGAGCACGATGTAGCTTTCGGATGCATAATGATACTTGAGCAGCTGGTAAATAAACAGAAAGTACCAGTCCGGCATCGGGATGAACGATCCGTTCATCGGATCCGCCGGGTAACCGAGCGGAGCCGGATGAGCGATCGTCAGAACGAGAAAGCCGACCAGAACGACGACGCCGGCCATCCATTCCTTGAGCAGGAAGTTCGGGATGAACGCTTCGGACTTTCCGGGGAAAGCCGTATAGTCCGGAGGCGTCTGAAAGCCCTTGCCCTTGCGAATGCGGGAATCGCCGATATAAACGACTTTTTCATCGGATTTGGATCCGTGTCCGTGTGCCATAAGCTTGCCACTCCCCTCTTTCTTACAGCGGCCCGGAGATGCCCTGTTTTCGAATCATGAAGAAGTGCGCAGCTAGCAGCGTAAGCAGCAGGCCCGGCAGGAAGAAGACGTGGATCGCGAAGAAACGCGTGAGCGTTTGCGCGCCGACGATCGTGCCCCCAGCCAGCAACTCCTTGATGTACCCGCCGATCCAAGGAACCGAACCGGCGATTTCCATGCCGACCTTGGTCGCGAAGTACGCCTTGTTGTCCCACGGCAGCAAATAGCCCGTGAAGCCAAGGCCCAGCATGACGAAGAAAATGAGCATTCCGACGACCCAGTTCATTTCGCGCGGCGCTTTGTAAGAACCGGTGAAAAATACGCGAAGGGTATGTAGGAACATCATAACGATAACCAGACTCGCTCCCCAGTGGTGCATGCCCCGGACGATCGCGCCGAAGGCTACCTGATGCTGGAGGTAATCGACGCTGTAGTAAGCGTTGATAATGTCCGGCACATAATACATGGTCAGAAACATCCCCGAAAGGATTTGGATGACGGTAATGAAGAACGTCAATCCGCCGAAGCAATAGACGAATGCGGAGAAGTGATGCGCCGGGTTGACGTGCTCCGGCACCTCGTGGTCCGCGATATCGCGCCACAACGGCGTAACGTCGAGACGCTCGTCAATCCAGTTATACATGCTTTTAAACATGGGACGAAACGCCCTCCTTCTACGTGCGCGTATTCGATACTAGCGGTCCGAGGTACACCCACCCGTTTTCGATCTTGACCTCGTACTCGTCGAGCGCCTTGGGCGCTACCGCCAGATTTTTGCCGTCTTTCGTATACCGTGCCCCGTGACAAGGACAGTGATATTCGTCCGGCTTCTCCGTGCCCCAGCTGATCGTGCACCCCAAGTGCTTGCACACCGGCGACAGCGCAAAGATCTTGTTGTCGTTGCCTTTCGCGATGTACGCTTCCAACTGCGGATCGCTCTCGTACCATCCGTCCACCTGATGGATCTTGAACGAAATCTTTTGCGGATCCTGCGTCACCTTGGCTTCTTCGACGACCTTCACGAAGCCGGTTTCCGTTTTCTTCTGGAGAAGCGGATCGACGGCGAAACGAAGCATCGGAAGGATGGCGCCGCCGGCCATAAATGCGGTCGCGCCGCCCAGCGTATAGGACAGAAATTGACGTCTTGTCATTTCCTGGCGTTTGATCGGCTTATGCGCGGCCTCGTGCTGCTCGTTATGTTCCATTGTTCTACCCCCTTTGCCCACCAATGTCGCTGTCCACCATGGACATTGCCTTACTGTTCACAAGACATAATTTATAATAGTACACGCATATGGGGGCGTCAACAATTGCCAAGACGAATAACCGGCTTGTGTGAAAACGCAGGTCAAAAATGTTTCAAATTTGTCACATTTGTCGGACTTGTGGAGACGGTAATTGGTATTCCCCAAACGTGGAAAATTATGCGTCTTTCCACAGGGCTGCGACCGGCCTGCAGATCGCTTCCGCATCGGGCCTCTCTTCCGGACGGGCGGGCTGAACGAGCAAATCGGCCGAGGCCGGCAATGCCTTCAGCAAGCCCGCCGTTCCGGAAACGACCACGACGAAGCGGAAGCCGGCGGCCTTAAGCGCATCGCAGCGCCGCTCCAGAAGCTCCCCGTCGGCCGACGCTTCCGCGTCGAAATAATGATACGCGGGCAGCGTGACGGCCCGGCCTTTGAACGCCGTTTCGAGCGGGGACAGCCAGTCCCCGACGGCCGCCGCCTTGTCCGTCATTTCCGCCGGCGTCTCCCTTCCGGTAAGGCCGGTTACCGGGAGCAGGCATGTATCGAAGTACATTTGCAGCCCCGGCCAGGTAAGCGAATCGAATTCACTGAATTTCATGCCGTGCATTCTTCCTTTGCATAACGTTTTAGAGCAGCGAGCCGAAAAAGGTCATGATCTTTTCGTCGATTCCCGGCAGGCCCTCGTGCCCGAAATCCGGATAGACCGCCAGCTGCTTGGGGGCCGTAATTTTGTTGTAGGCCGCGAATTGAGTCGAAGGCGGCGTAATCGAATCCATCAGCCCGACCGCCATCAGCACGTCCCCGCGGATCCGCGAAGCGAGATGCTGGACGTCGATGTAGCCGAGCCGCTCGAAAAATTCGTTCTCCCGCTCATGCAGCGGATCGAACAGACGGAAATACGTTTTGAGCTCTTCGTAGGCGTCCTTGGCCAGGTCCATCTCCCAAACGCGCCGATAATCGCTCAAAAACGGATAGATCGGCGCGAGCTTGGCGATCCGCGGCTCCAGCGCCGCGCACGCGAGCGTCAGCCCTCCGCCTTGGGACGCTCCCATCGCGGCGACGCGGCCGCCGTCCACTTCCGGCAATTCCATGACGATGCCGGCAAGCTGCGCCGCATCCAGAAAAACATGACGGAACAGCAGGTTGTCCGGATCGTCGTCGACCCCGCGGATAATATGGCCCCGCAGCGTATTTCCCTTGACGCCTCCCGCATCCTCGGACTGCCCGCCCTGGCCGCGCACGTCCATCGCCGCGACGGAAAAGCCCAACGCGGCGTAGCCGAGCTTGGATACCCAATCTCCGGCATGTCCCGAATAGCCGTGGAATTGAACGACGGCGGGGTGCGGCGAGGGCGCGTTTTTCGGCCTTGCGTACTTGGCATGGATTCGGGCACCGCGAACGCCCGTAAAGTAAAGATCGAAGCATTCGGCAAAAGGCACTTGAAAGCGGGCCGGGACCAGCTTCAATTGAGGGTCCGTCGCGCGCATTTCGGCGAGCGCCCGGTCCCAATAGGCGTCAAAATCGGAAGGCTTCGGATTTCTCCCTTCGTACGCCTGCAATTGGCTTAGCGGCATGTCGAGCAGCGGCAAGTTCGTTCATTCCTTCCTCTTATTTAACGGTAAAATCCTCCTTTCTTCATCCTACTGCAAATTCCGCCCGCAGAAAAGCGTTTTCTTTTTCGAAACAAACAACCTCCCGATCCGCCGCGCGTGGCGGCGGCCGGGAGGTCGGGCCGTATCGGGAAAGCTGGAAGGATCGTCCGTCGGCATTACGGTTGAATTGCCTTCAATTCGTCAGTCAGGCGCCGAAACGATTCGGCATCCCCTTGGACAAGCGCCGCGTCAATTGCCTCGTAGATTTTTGCCATCCGGTATTTTCGCAGCGCTTCGTCAAGGACCATCTCCGCCTCCAACCCGAGCATTGTCTCATAGGCGATTTTCATGTCCATCGGTTGCACCTCCAAAATCCGGCGATAGGGCTCTATCTGTCGGCTCCCCTTAAAGCATATTCATCGCTGCCGTCTCCGTTCAGGTCAATAGCCCCTTGCCGATCCTCGATATTGGTTAAATCTAAACCTTTTCTTTCATCGCGCTTTTTCCGATAGGCGTCAGCCGAACGAGCGGCACCCCGTCGTTCGTCTCTCCCCACCGCAGCAGGCCCAGATGCATCATCATTTTCAAAATCCGCAAGTGCAGCACGTCTTCCGCCGTATCGTAATAGTAGGGACGAACGAGCGGAAGCAGCACGGACGCGAGCGATGCCGTCGTCGTCCAATCCGCCGCCAGACGCATCGTCCATTGGGCCAAAGGCAGCACGTTCGGAATCGGCCCCCGGTAGCTCCGCAGCCAGAAACGATACATCTCCGCCGGTTCGATCGGCCGTCCGCCGCCCGCCGCAAGCTGCCCCGCCTCCGTTAATTCCAGTCTCTCCCCGCTTTCCCTTACCCAATTTTCCTGGCAGCAAAAATCGTAGAGAAGCGAGAATCGCTCGGGATATTCCCGAAAACGGCGCCCGTACCCGAATCGCCAAGCGGTTTTTCCCGGCAAAGCTTCCGTTACGGACAAAGACTCGAGCAGCTGTCCGAGCTGCCTTTTGTACAGATAGCCTTCCGAGGTCAGCAAAATGTCGTGATCGCGCACGTAGCGCAAAAACAGAACGGCATCCTCGCATAGCAGGTTCCGCTCGTCCCGGTAGACGCCGGGCTCTTCGCGGACGTCCAGCCGATTGCGAAACCGCTCGTCCAGAACGTCGGCAAGCCGGCTTTTGACGTCTTCCGGCACCTGGAACATGTAACGGGTATGCTGCGTAAAACCGTTGAACAGCCATCCGAACCGCTTGAACCTGGCGATTGCCTGCCGGGCCGAATGATCGGGTTCGGGAGGCGCCTCGCTCGCCGCTTTCCCTTTTCGGCGGCCGCTTCCGGATTTCGAAGCGCGCCCTTTCGGCGCCGGAGCCGTCTTGACAGCCGCGGGTTCCGCCGCCGGCACGGACGCCCGGGCATTCGTATCGGATGCCGTCCACAAAGCCCTGGCCGTCAAATCTTCCAGGCTGTACAGCTCCCTGGGCTCGAACAGAAGCGAATTCAGAAGCCGCAAGTCTTCCTCGCTCATTCCGTCCACCCTTTGCGCGATTGCATCCCGTCTTTGCGCCGTCGACAAAATCGATTGGATCAACTCGTGCTTCGAGTGGCTGCTCGTTTCGCAGCCATACGTTTCGGCAATGCGCGTCAATTGCTCGATGTCGGCATAGGTGAGCATATCCGCTAAATTCATCGGCATTCCCCGTTTCCGGAGGATTTATATGCCATTATCGGTGGATTTCGCGCCGTTTAAACGTCCGGCCAACAAAAAACGAGCGGCAGCCCGAAAGCCGCTCGCTCGTTATTCATGGAAATCGTCGCGCAAATGAGCCGTACAATTGTGAAGCAGGGGAATCCATCCGTCCTCCCGCCTCTCCAGAACGGTCAAGGACAAATTCGCGATATGGCCGTCGCCGGCGTCCGCGATCAGCGTCTGCAGCATTTGCGCCAAAAAGCTGCCGTGCGTCACGACCAACCAATTCTCGCCAGGGTGGCTCGCGGTAAACTGCTCGACGAACGCAAGGCCGCGTTCGCGGACGCTGCCGTCCGTCTCCTGATCGGGAACGCGCCTGCGCCAGTCGGGCCCCCAGCGTTCGATCCGTTCGGCCTCCGTCGTGCCTTCGGCTTGGCCGAAGCTTCTTTCCTTCAGGCGAGGGTCGGTCAAAAAGGGAATGCCAAGCCGGTCGGACAAAATCTGCCCGGTTTTGGCGGCGCGTTTCAAATCGCTGCTGACGACGCCGTTCCACAAGCCTTTCTCCCGGAGCAGCCGGTCCGCCAGCCTTTGGGCTTGCATCTCTCCGACGGCGCTAAGCGGAATGTCCGTCGTGCCTTGAATTTTCCCGGCCTTGTTCCAGGCGGTAAGCCCGTGCCGTACCCAACCCATCCGCATGCAGGCGTTCATGTCCGCACCCTCGTGAACCAGTTCAGCACCAGAAGCGTCATGACGACGCCGAGCAGCGACAGAGCGATCCAATATTCGGGATAGGCGGGCGATGCGTGAAGCACGATCGGGTCGCTCAAGCTTGCCACCGGCACGTCGACGGACAAGCGGGAACCCGGGCTGGCGACGGAAAACGCGGAGGCCGTTTCCATGACGCCCGTCCTGCCGGTATCGGAAGACATCATGCGATCCGCGAGCACGTACAGAAACCCGCAGGCGAACACGGCCAGCAGGGAGGCAAGCAATCCGGCGACCCGGATGCGGAACGCCCTTCCGAATGCGTAAGAGCGCTGCACGGCGGGCATGAACCAATTTTGCTCGGCGTAAATCCGGTTCATGACGTTGCGGTTCATTTCCTCGAGGTTAACCGATTTTTCCAAATAATTCTCGAATTCCTCGTCCATCGGCAGCGACCGGATCAGGCTGGCGCTTTCCTCCCAGAGTCGATATTCCTCGAAGCAGCAGGCGCAAGAGCTTAAATGCTCCTCGACCTGGCGCCGCTCCGATTCGGAGGCGGATCCTTCGCAGTAATCGCTGAATTTCAATCGTATCAGATCGCACCCGGTCTTCATCGCGATTTCATCTCCTCAATATCCTTCAGCAGAACCGGCTCGCTAAAATAAGATTCCATTTGCGTCTTGACGCTGGCCCTGGCCCGAAAGAGCAACGATTTGACGGCGCTCACCGTCTGTCCCAATATGCCCGCGATTTCTTGATAGTCCATGCCTTCGTACTCGCGTAGAATGAGAGCGGAACGCTGCTTCTCCGGCAAATTGTTGATCGCTTCCCGCACCTTCAACACTTTCTCGTTTCGCAAAAGAGCCATTTCCGGGGTCGCCTCCGGAGGAGCGGCGGGTATGTATGCGGAGTCGTCCAGCGACATGTGGGTGGCCTTCTGCTTCCGAAGCTCGCTCAGAACGGTGTTTCGCGCGATCGTATACAGCCAGGTCGCGAACGAAGCGTCCACTTCCCGAAACGAGTGCAAGCTGCGGTACGCTTTGTAAAACGTTTCGGAGCACAAGTCTTCCGCGAGCAGCTCCAGCTTGGCGCTGCGCAGCATATGGTATATAAATGAAAGAATCTTCTTCTGGTAACGCGTCATTAATTCCGAATAAAGTTCAACGTTTCCGTCCTTGATTTCCCGAATCAGTTGCGAATCGGTCATCGACCCTGCGAGCCTCCCCTCTTGTGCAGGGATTCGCTTGCAGCCGGCTTATACCAATATACCGGCCATAAACGAAAAAGTTGCGCGAAGCGCGCATCTTCCACACAACCCCATTATTTTACATAGGCTATTTGCTATTGTAACACACCGCGAAGAGCGCAAAGCTTAAAAAATTCTAAAAATGCTTTTTTGGCGAATGGAACCGATTCGAGGTCCTTGAAGCGAATGTCGCAATAAAAATTTCGAAAACGCTTCAAAAATAATGAAAACGCTTATTGACAAAATGAAAACGGATACATATAATAAAAGTACAGTATGGTTTCTCTCCACTCCTATCCAATATCTGAGCGTTCGACGTAACGCTCGCGCCACTCCTTGAGTGGCGTTTTTTGTTTGTGATCCAATGGGCGGCCTTATGACGCATGCCGTGATTCCGAATATCCCGGGTAATGCGGGAAGCGCAATAGAAAAGTTATTCCTTAACCATAAAACGTTCGCAAGCCTTGATTTGTTGCACGATTTTTTTCGTTGGCAATTGGATCTTCTCGACGGTATGATTTCACACCCTGTAATGGGATGGAACGCGACCGAAGTCTCGAATACGTCGGGCTTGCGTCACGATTATGCGTTATTCGCGTTCAGACTTCCTCCGCTCGCGAACGGGGATTACGGGCAATTGTACGAGAGAAGGCAGCGACTGGCACTTGGCCGTATTCCTGGCGAGGATTCGAACGAGGGTAATGCAGGAATGGGCAGGAGTATGCGGGATTGGACGGAGGATGCAGGATTGGCCGGGGATGACGCAAATGGGTTCGCCTAAGCTTGGTTGGATTTTATCCAACCTAATTCGGCTTTTTTGAGATACATTTCGGCTTCGTTGGATTTTGTCCAATCTGGCGAGGCCTTATTAGCGTTTTTGTCCAAATTCCGAGTCCCTCATTGGATATAATCCACTCTAGGCAACGATTTCCTCGTTTTCCGCTCCCTTGATTGGACGAAATCCAACATAGGCCTCCCTCCGCTTGGATGCTCCTTCCTTCGCTTGGACGGTCCCCCTCCGAATCCCTCCGCTTGAACGCCCCCTCCGCCTTCCCTTAAGGCTCCCGCATACGCCTCTTAAGGACGCGAAGGACTTAAACTTATCCCATACGACAGAAAAAGCGGCCCGCCCGAATCTCCCCGATCCGGAGGCGGCGCCGCTTATTTTCAGAAAAACACTTCATGCCCAAGCGATCGAAGCAGTCCGACCGCTCGGTCGAGATCGTCCTGCTGCCGGAACGACAGGCGCAATACGCCGGGAACGTCCTCGCGGCTCTCGATGATATGCAGATTGCTCAGATTGATTTTCTCCTGGCCGAGCTCGGTCGCGATTTTGCCGATGATTCCCGGCTGGTCGGGAACGTTGACATAGCATTCGTGCAGCGAAGAAATCATGCCCTTGCGCCGTTCGGGAAGCTGGTTGCGAAACGCCCCGGCGCTGCGGAACTGTTCCGCTACTCCGTCTCCGTCCCCGGCTTCGAGCAGCGCCGCGAACTTGTCGATGCCAAGCCGCCAATCGTCCAGCAGCTTCAACAGCACTTCCTTGTTGTTGAGCAAAATATCGCGCCAGATCGTCGGATCGCTCGAAGCGATGCGGGTAATGTCGCGGAAGCCGCCCGCCGCCAGGCTGCGGTACAGATCGTTCGAATCGTTGTAGGCGGCGATCTGGTTCACGAGCGCAACCGCAATAATATGCGGCAAATGGCTGATGGCGCCGACAATGTCGTCGTGCATCTTGGAGTCCGTTTTCACGATTTTCGCCCGGGTCCAGCGCAGCAGCTCCTCCAGCCGTTCCAGCGCCCCGCTCGGCGTCCGATCCGTTGGCGTCAACACGTAGTAGGCGTTCTCGAACAGGTCGGGCGACGCCGCCTCGACGCCGCTGCGCTCCGATCCGGCCATCGGATGGCCGCCGATGAAAGCCGCGCCGCCAAGCTCAAGCCGCTCGGCGAACGCGACGACGGACGCCTTCGTGCTGCCGACGTCGGTGATGACGCAGCCGGGCTTCAGCGGCAGCTTCGCCAACTGTTCGATATAATCGTTCAGGCGTCCGACCGGCACGCACAGAAAAATAAAGTCCGCATCCGCAGCCGCTTCGGCGATCGACGTCGTGCCGACGTCGACCACTCCGAGCCGCTCGTATTTTCGAACCGAAGCCGGGTTGATCGAATGTCCGACGATTTCATACCCCGGCTTTCCCTTCCAGCACAGCGCAAGCGAGCCCCCGATCAGTCCGACGCCGAAAACGGCGATGCGGATTTTCGGCGGGGCGGTTGTTTCCCCTTGTTGGATAAAGCCGTCGAGATCCGCCGCCATTCGCTACACCCGCGCCCCGAATTGTTGGAGAACGGTTTCCAGCGCGGCGACGACTTTCGCGTTTTGCTCGGCGCTGCCTACGGTTATGCGCAGGTGCGTCGGATATTTCTTGTGGCCGGCGCGAACGATAATCCCTTTGCGCAGCAGCGCGTCGAACACCTCGCCTGCCGGGTGCCCCACATCGACCATAATAAAGTTGCCGTAAGCGGGAAACGCGGACAGACCCAGCCGGTCGAATTCCGACCGCAGGTAAGCGAGCCCTTCCTTGTTGGCCTTCCGGCAGCCGTCGATGAACGCTTGGTCCTGCAGCGCCGCGAGCGCGGCGGCTTGCCCGAATCGCGACGTGTTGAACGGTTCGCGCACCTGGTTGATCGAACGGATCACCTCCGCGCGTCCGATGCCGTATCCGATGCGAAGCGAAGCCAGCCCGTAAATTTTCGAGAACGTGCGAAGCAGCACGAGGTTGGGATACTTTTTCAGCAGGGCGAGGCCGTCCGGGAATTCCGGATCGTCGATATATTCGCAGTACGCTTCGTCCAGCACGACCATGACGCTTTGCGGCACTTTGGACAAAAACCATTCGACTTCGTCCTGGGTGACGATCGTTCCGGTCGGGTTGTTCGGGTTGCAGATCCAGACGATTTTCGTCTTGTCGTTCACTTTGTCGAGCATCGCTTTCAGATCGTGCGTGCCTTCGCGAAGCGGGACCTCGACGAACACGCCGTTTTCGATCTCGACGTTGTGCTTGTATTGCGGGAACGTCTGATCGGCCGCGATCGTCTCGTCCCCCGGAAGCAGAAACGCGCGGGCGATCATCAGAATCACTTCGTCCGAACCGCAGCCGAGAATGATTTGATCCGGGTCGACGTTCAAATATTGGGCCAGGGCGGCGGTCAGCTCCACGGCTGCCCCGTCCGGATAAATGCTGATGTTGCCCAGCTCGTTTTTAATCGCTTCGAGCGCCGCCGGCGAGCTGCCGAACGGGTTTTCGTTGGAAGCGAGCTTGATGACTTCGGTCAGTCCAAGCTCGCGCTTGACTTCTTCGACAGGCTTGCCGGGCTGGTAAACCGGCAAATGGACGATATTCGGTTTGGGTTGCATCGGGGTTCCTCCTGATTTCCGCTTTTGTGACATTGAAAAAGAGCGCTGCGCGCTCCGACGTGCGATATGCTTCTATTTTGACACATTGCGCAACCCCTGTACAGATGCCAAGGGGGGAATCGGCCGCTCCGAAATTCGGCCGGCCGGATCGAAAATCGGGCCTGCGCCGACTGCGCAAGCCCGATTCGTTTCTTCTATTTCCGCAGCGAGGCGACTCAGCTCCGCGGCTTCAAGCCGGCGATGAACGCCTGCACGGCTTCCAGTCCTTCGCGGCGCTTGCCGGCTTCCGCAGCCGTCAGCAGCGGCAGCGCTTCTTCCACTTTGCGGACGATGGCGCTGCCGACAATGACGCCGTCGCACGACGACGACAGCTGCTCCACCTGCTCGCGGGACGAGATGCCGAAGCCGACGCAGATCGGCACGTTTGCCGCGCCCCGCACCGTCGCCAGAAACTTGTCGATCCCCGAATAAAATTCCGACCGGACGCCGGTAACGCCGAGCGAGGAAACGCAGTAGACGAAGCCGCGAGCCCGCGCCGCAATGCGCTCGACCCGGGCGTCCGACGTCGGCGCGACGAGCGGAATGAGATGAATGCCGGCCGCCTCCGCCTTTTGCCTCGTTTCCTCGTCCTCTTCGAGCGGCAAATCCGGAATGATGACGCCGCTGAAATCGTTCGCCTTCAACTGCTCGAAGAAGCGGTCGAGGCCGAATTGCAGCACCGGGTTGAAATAAGTAAACAGAATGAAGGGCATGCCGACGCCGCGTTCGCGCGCCTTCGCCGCGACGGACATGCAGTCGGCGAGGGAAACGCTGTGCCTCAGGGCCCGCTCCGAAGCCCGCTGGATGACCGGACCGTCGGCCAGCGGATCGGAGTACGGGACGCCGAGCTCGATCATATGCGCGCCGGCCGCTTCCGCCGCCTGGACGAGGGAGACGGACGTTTCGAGGTCCGGATCTCCCATCGTCAGAAACGGAATGATCGCCGTCTCGCCTTTCGCCTTCAGTTCGGCGAACACAGCGTCGATGGCGTTCGTCGTCGCTACGCTCACGATTCGGCACCTCCCAGGTACTGCATGATCGATTCTACGTCTTTGTCTCCCCGTCCGGATAGGCTGACGACGATCGTTTCGTCCTTGCCCATCGTCGGAGCCAGCTTCAGCGTATGCGCGACTGCATGCGCGGATTCCAGCGCCGGAATGATGCCTTCCAGCCTGGACAGCAGCTGGAGCGCTTCGAGCGCCTCGGCGTCGGTAATCGGCACGTATTCGGCGCGGTTCGTATCCTTCAGGTACGAATGCTCCGGCCCGATGCCGGGATAGTCCAGCCCCGCCGAAATCGAGTGCGCGGGCAGCACCTGGCCGCCTTCGTCCTGCAGCACGTAGCTCATCGAGCCTTGGAAAACGCCCGGCCGCCCCTTGGTCATCGTCGCCGCGTGTTCCTCGGTGTCGACCCCGCGCCCGGCCGCCTCGACCCCGATCAGGCGAACGGACGCATCGTCCACGAACGGGTGGAAGATGCCCATCGCGTTGCTGCCGCCGCCGACCGCCGCCACGATCGCGTCGGGCAGACGGCCCTCGGTTTCGAGCATCTGGTCCTTCGTTTCCAGCCCGATGACGCGCTGAAAATCGCGCACCATCATCGGATACGGGTGCGGTCCCGTCACGGATCCGAGAATGTAATACGTATCGTCCACATGGCTGACCCAATAGCGCAGCGTTTCGTTGCACGCGTCCTTGAGCGTCCGCGTTCCGCTTGTGACGGGGACGACTTCCGAACCGAGCAACTGCATCCGGAATACGTTGAGCTGCTGGCGCTTCGTGTCTTCCTCGCCCATGAACACCTTGCACTCGAGACCGAGCAGCGCCGCGACGGTCGCAGAAGCGACTCCGTGCTGGCCGGCTCCGGTTTCGGCGATGATTTTTTTCTTGCCCATCCGTTTGGCCAGCAGCGCCTGTCCGATCGTATTGTTGATCTTATGGGCTCCGGTGTGGTTCAAATCCTCGCGTTTCAAATACACCTTCGCTCCGCCGAGATGCTGCGTCAGCCGTTCCGCATAATAGAGCGGGGTCGGGCGCCCGGAATACTGCTTCAGCAAATACCGAAGCTCCTCGAGAAACTCCGGATCGTCCTTGTAGCGATGATAGGCCTCTTCAAGCTCGAACAGCGCGTTCATCAGCGTTTCCGGCACGTAGCGTCCGCCGAACGAACCGAAACGTCCGGCGCTGTCCGGCACCTGCGTTTGCGTCATGATCTAAAGTTTCACCCTTTCCGCGAATGCGGCGATTTTGTCGTTGTCCTTCGCGCCGTCCGTCTCCACGCCGCTGGAAATATCCACGCCGTCGGGCAGAGCCGTCGCAAGCAAATCCTTCACGTTATCGGGCGTGAGTCCGCCCGCGACAAACAGCTTCAGGCCGTTATCGGCCGCCTTCTTCCGATAGGCGGGAATAAGATCCCAACGGAACGGCCGCCCCGTGCCTCCTCCCGCCGTGTCGAGCAATACCGCGGATACGGCTCCGCGATAGGCGTCGAGCCGGTCCGGCCCCGCCGTCTCCGCGCCGCCGCGCCAGGCCTCGCCGGAGGCGGGAGCGGGAGCTCGGGCCGAGGCGCTTTCCTTGCCGCCGCCGGCACCCGCTTCCGCGCCGTCGCCCGGCTCGTCGACCGGGAGCGCGCGCCACACCTCGACGCCGAACCGCTCCGCCACCTCGCGGCACAGCTCCGGCGACTCCGAGCCGTGCAGCTGCACGACGTCGAGCCGCACCTCCGCCATGACGGCCGCGATTTCCTCCGGCGACGGATCGACGAACACGCCGGCGATCCGAGGCGGCAATCCGCCGGCCATGCGCGTGCGGCGGGCTTCCGCGGCAAGGCGCGCCGCCTGCGCGGCGGTCACCCGCCGCCGGCTCGGGGCGAAAACGAACCCGATGTAATCGACGGGAAGTCCGTTCATCCCGCGCAGCGTCGCTTCTTCCCGGATGCCGCATATTTTGACGAGGGGCGCCGCCGCGGGAGCGTCTTCGCGAACCGGGCCGCTCACTTGGCCGCGCCCCCGTTCGTCACGGGTCCCAGCAAGGCGAGCACGCCTTCGCCCGGATCTTCCTGCCTCATGAAATGCTCGCCGACAAGCACCGCCTGGGCGCCCGCCCCGCGAACGAACGCGATATCGTCCGGCGTTGAAATGGCGCTTTCGCTAACCGCGACGACGTTCGGCGGGAGCAGCGCGATGAGCCTCTCCGTCACGGCAAGATCCGTCTTGAACGTGCGCAAATCGCGGTTGTTCACGCCGATGAGCGTCGCCTTGCCGATGTCCAGCACCGTCTCCAGCTCTTCCCCGTCGTGCACTTCCACGAGCACGTCCAACCCGAGAGCGCGGGCGAGGTCGTGAAAATCGGCAAGCTGGCGTTTCGTCAATATTGCCGCGATCAGCAAAATCGCGTCGGCGCCAACGAGGCGCGCTTCGTATATTTGCCTCTCGTCGATCGTAAAGTCCTTGCGCAGCAGCGGCACGCTTACCGCTTCGCGCACCTGCGCCAAATAATCGTTCGAGCCTTGAAAATACTCGACGTCGGTAAGCACGGAGATGCAATCCGTCCCGGCCGTTTCGTACATGCGGGCCAGCTTCGCCGGATCGAAATCGGGGCGAATGAGCCCTTTGGAAGGACTTGCCTTCTTCACCTCGGCGATGAGGCCGACGGAACGGCGCCGATTCTCCGATCTTAACGCTTTTTCAAAGCCGCGGCAAGCGGGAAGTTCCGAAATGGCGCGTTCCGCTTCCGCCAGCGCGAGCGTTTCGCGCAGCAGTTCGACCTCGTTTTTTTTCGTTTCGACTATTCGATCAAGAAACATGGCTCACTTCTCCCGTCGTCGCAATCCATTGCTCCAGTTTCGCTTGGGCTTTGCCCGAATCGATCGTTTCCGCCGCCGCCCGAACGCCGTCTGCAAGCGAATCGGCGCGCCCCGCCACATAGATGCAGGCCCCCGCGTTGAGCAGCACGACATCGCGGTAGGCGCTCCGTTCCCCGCCGAGCACCCGGCGGATGATCGCGGCGTTTTCCCGCGCGTCTCCGCCCTTCACTTCGCTGAGCGGCACCGTCTTCAGCCCCAGCTGCTCGGGGGTAATATCGTACGTGGTCACGGTTCCGTCCTTCAGCTCGGATACTTGCGTCGGCGCCGAAATGCTGATTTCGTCGAGTCCGTCATGGCTCCCGACGACGAGCGCCCGAACAAGTCCGAGACGCTCCAGCACGCGGGCGACCGTTTCCGTGCGCGAGCGGTCGTACAAGCCCATCAGCTGCCGGTCCGCGCCGGCCGGATTGGCCAGCGGGCCGAGCATGTTGAAAATCGTCCGCACGCCCAGCTCCTTCCGCGGAACCGCGGCATGCTTGAGCGCCGGGTGGAACGCCTGCGCGAACATAAAGCAAATCCCCGTCCGTTCGAGGCACTCGGCGGCCTGCTCCGGCGTCAGTCCGATCTGAACGCCGAGCGCCTCCAGCACGTCGGCGCTGCCGGCTTTGCCGGACATGGCGCGGTTGCCGTGCTTCGCCACGCGGACGCCGGCCGCCGCCGCAATGACGGCGGACGACGTGGAAATGTTGAATTTATGAATGCCGGAACCCCCCGTTCCGCACGTATCGAGCAAATCGCGGCTTTCCGCGCGGACCCGGCTGGCGAATGTGCGCATCGCTTCGGCAAAGCCGGTAATTTCGTCGACCGTTTCGCCTTTCATCCGCAGCGCGACGACCAGACCGGCGATTTGAGCCGGCGTCGCTTCGCCTTTCATGATGAGGCTCATCACCTCGCGCGCTTCGCCAAGCGTCAAATCCCCGCCGCCCACGACCCGGGCGAGCGCGAGCGGCATCGAAATCGCTTGCGTGTTCGTCTCCATCTTTTCGCCCTCCAAGATTCAATCGTAGTCGAGATTGGTGCGGCGGTCGTACGCCGCGGCAGCCAGCTTCCGGGCCGGAGCCGGCGCGAACACCGCCTCCGCCGCGCGAATCGCCTTGAGCATGCCTTTCGCCTTGTTGACCGTCTCTTCGTATTCCTTCTCCGGCACGGAATCCCACACGATGCCCGCCCCGGCTTGGACGTAAGCTTTGCCATGCTTGAAAATGATCGTCCGGATCGTGATGCAGGTGTCGAGATTGCCCGAAAAGCCCAGGTAGCCGATCGCGCCGGCATAGGCTCCTCGCGCCTCGTTTTCCAGTTCGGCGATAATTTCCATCGCCCTCAGCTTCGGGGCGCCGGATACGGTACCGGCCGGCAGGCACGACAGGAAGGCGTCGAAAAAATCTTTATCCTTGGCAAGCTTGCCGGTCACGTTGGACACGATGTGCATGACATGGGAGTATCGCTCGATTTCCATGTAGGCGTCGCATTTGACGCTGCCGAATTCGGATACGCGGCCCAAATCGTTGCGGCCCAGATCGACGAGCATGACGTGTTCGGCCCGCTCCTTCTCGTCCGCGAGAAGCTCCCGCTCCAGCGCCTCGTCTTCCTCCGGCGTTTTGCCCCGCGGTCTCGTTCCGGCGATCGGGCGCGTCTCCACGCGGCCGCCGTCGACTTTGACGAGCAGCTCCGGCGACGTGCCGACGATGACCTCTTCGCCCAGCTTCAGCACGTACATGTACGGAGAAGGGTTCATCGTCCGCAGCATCCGGTATACCTGGAGCGGATCGACTTCGGTTTCGATATGGAACCGCTGGGAGAGCACCGTCTGGAAAATATCGCCCGCGCGGATGTATTCCTTCGCTTTCTCGACGTTTGCGATAAACTGCTCCCGGGTCAAATTGGAGCGGATGTCGCCAAGCTCCGGATCGGACGGAGGCGTCCCGGTCGGGGCCGGCGACGAAAGCGCCGGCTGCCTTAAACGAGCGATCATCTCGTCGAGTCCCGCGCAAGCGTCGTCGTAAGCCGCCTCGATTTGCGCATCCGACGCCCCTTGGGGAACATGCACGTTGCCGATGACGAGCACCTGCTGCTTGAAATGATCGAACACGACGATCCGGTCGCAGAACATGAAGTGCATGTCGTCCATCTCCAGGTCGTCCACGCGATGCGAAGGCAGCTTGCGTTCGTAATACTGCAGCAAATCGTAGCCGAAGAAGCCGATCGCGCCTCCCGTAAACGGAGGCAGTTCGGGCAGCGCGGGAGAGCGGTACGCCCGCAGTCTCTCTCGCAGCAGCTGCAGCGGGTTATCGGACGCAAACGATTCGGTCCGGCCGCCCTCCTCCAACGTAACCTTGTTTTTTTTCAGCTTCAGCGTCAAAAAGGGATCGGTTCCGATAAACGAATACCTCGCCCATTTAATGCCGCCCTCCACGCTTTCGAGCAAAAAAGCTCTGCGGTCCCGGCTCAATTGCTGAAAAACGCGAATCGGCGTTTCGGTATCGGCCAACAGGCGTCTGGCGACCGGAATGACGTTGTACTCGCTTGCGAGGCGAATGACCTGCTTCAGTTCCTGCGCGCGCTGCTCCATTTCTTTTTCTCCCCTTTCCAAGCTTTCGTCCGGCAAAGCCGGCCGAAGCTCGCTAATGGCCGTTCGTCAAAGCTAGAGTGAAGGACTGAAATAAATTCAGCCCCTCCTCATCAAACCGTACGTGAGGTTTTCCCTCATACGGCTTTCCGATGTTCGTCATTCATGTGCGTGCGACTTACAAAAGCGTCTTGAGTCCATACATTTGGCAGAGCAACTTAACCTCATTTCCAGAACTGCGCCAGCGACTACGCTGGCGCTTCTTTGCGTACCACTTCGTTAGCCTTGTGCGGATGTACCCATCTAACTTTGTCATCCATTTGGAACTGTATGGCGTCGAATAGTAGTTCTTCCAGCCTTGGATTCTCAGGTTGAGCCAGTCCACATGTTCTTGGAACGAAACGTGCCGCATTTTCGGCGGCGCGAGTCGTTCTTTAACGACTTCCCGAATGTGTTTCTCTGCTTTAACACAGAGCCATTGTTGCGTCGTATAGTACACGCGGTTCTGCCCCGTTTCTGCTTTCGTCTTCCGGTGGTGCATGCCGAGGTCGTCACACCCTGCTTCCCCCGTCCATGTTCCCTCACACCGCGTCTCTCCCGGATGCAAAGTCAGTTCCAGACGCTCCATTATCGCTTGAATGAGTTTGTACCCATGGAGCGCATCTTTCTTTGTCTTGCACACGACGACAAAGTAGTCTGCGTACCGCGTGAGTTCCCCGGCCTCTTTGCCATGCTTTTCCCACAATCGGTCGAAGTAGTTCAGGTAGATGTTCGCCAGTAGCGGCGAGATCGCCCCGCCCTGCGGCGTTCCCAGATCGGAACGTCTGACCGTTCCTTCCTCCGTCACTCCTACTCCGAGCCATTGCCGAATGAGCTTGAGAATGCGTCTGTCGCTGATTCGCATTTCTACCAGTTTCATGAGCTTCTCTTGGTTAATGTTGTCGAAGTAGCCTTGGATGTCGACGTCGACCACCCAATTGCCTTTGCGGTTGCAGGCTTTACGGATTCGCTCCAGCGCTTGTTTTGCGCCTCGCTTCGGTCGAAAGCCAAACGAGCATTCCTGAAAATCGGCTTCAAAGATCGGTTCCACTATGAGTTTCGTTGCCATTTGCACGACGCGGTCCCTTACCGTTGGAATGCCGAGCGGGCGTTTCCGTCCGTCTTTCTTCGGAATGTAGTGACGGCGCACGGGCTGGGGGCGGTAGGACTTCTTCTGGAGCCGTTCTCGGCATTCCGCTACGAATCGGTCTTCACCCATCTTCGCTATATCTGCCAAGGTTTCACCGTCGATGCCTGCCGCTCCTTTGTTTGCCCGTACTCTCCGCCACGCTTCCTGTAGCACATCCAATCGATGGACTTTGTCGTACAGTGCATGGAACTTTCTGCTCTTGCTCGTCTTGGCCGCATGACCTAGCTTCTCTTGGAGTTGTTGAACTTTTTCTGTTGGTGTCGTTAGCCTTCTGGCATTCACTCACTCGTACCTCCTTGTGAAGCTTGAACAAAGCAGGGCGCCTTCCCTCCCGCAGGTTGTGTTGTCCTGCGTTCCCCGGTACTATTCGCCCCTCGGACTCCCTTCCTGCAGACGGATCACTTCACCTTTTGGCTTATAGAGCGTCTCTTTACGGTTTCGAAAAAAAAAATCTCCGTGCAGGGGAGGGTCTCCCCAGTTCACTGCATCCTCTTTCATCCCATGCCGATCCCTCTACGCCGGAGGATTCTTCGCTGACGCTCCAAGTTCTTATCAGCTTCCATGGCCTTCGCCCATGCTCGCGGGGCTCGGCTTCCTCTTTTCCCTCTTGCGAGGCCTTTTTGACGACGCGGCAGGATTCACTTTATGTTACGGCCTGACATGTTGCTCGCCCTGTCTCCGACAGGTACTTTCGTCGATACGCTTCTACGCACAGCTTTCGCCATACGCAGGTATCCTAGCTACACAGGGGCTTGGCCCCTCCTGTGACCGGACTTTCACCGGCTAGAAGATGCGTGCTTAGCTGGGCACGCCGAGCATGAAAAAAGCATCTCCGCTTCGCAGAGATGCATCCGTAGACAAGGGTATATGAGGGCTTGAAATCCGCCATGCCCGGTTCCGGACATACGGCCGCCACTCCTTGCCGACTACGAAGCGAAAATCGTCCGATTCCCGTTCGCCGGCAACTCCGCTCATCTCGTCTCTGCTCGTCGTTCATGGACTTTCGCGTAAGTTTTCGTCCCTGCGGCCGAAGGTTCCGCGCCAAGTCATACCATCACTATAGCATTGCGCGCCGCTTGCGTCAACGGATCAGCCCTTCGATTCGGCCAGATCCGGCCTGAGCGCCTGCGCCCTTCCCAAATACACATGATGAATTTCCGACTGCGGAACGTCCGTATTGACGTGAACCATCAGCCGGATGCATTTTTCCAGGCCGCCCTTGACCGGAATTTCCACCGAGCACATGAGCGGAACGTATTCCCAGCCTTCCAGCATGCGGATCGCCTTCGCCGGAAACGCCGTATCCAAATCCTGCGTCACGGTGACGAAAATGCTGCAAATATCCTCGGGAGCCGTCCCGTTCGCCTCGACGATCGCTCTCAGCAGCTCAAGCGTGGCGTCCAAAATCGGCTGCGTTTCGTTCGTTTCGACCGTAATCGCGCCTCTGATTCCCCTTACGCTCATCTTCGTACGGATTCTCCTTTCAAGCTTTCCACGATTTCGCGGACCCAGACGGCCGGGACGTCGTTGCGGATTTCGACCGTTCCGATCGCCGTCGGCACGACGAACACCATGTTTCCTTCGCTGAACTTTTTGTCGTGCATCATCACCGCCATGATCGCGTCGGTGTCGTAAGCTTCCGGAATCCGCACCGGCAGGCCGAACTTGCGCATGAGCGATTCCGTCTCCGTCTCGATGCTCGCCTCATATCCGAACTTTGCGGCAAGACGGGCGGAACCGACCATGCCGATCGCGATCGCCTCGCCGTGCAGCAGCTCGCCATAACCCGCTACCGCTTCGAGCGCATGGCCGATCGTATGGCCGAGATTGAGAATGGCGCGCAAATCGTTTTCCCGCTCGTCCTTCGACACAACAATCGATTTGACGCGGCAGCCTTCGTAAAGCGCGCGTCCGAGCGCGTCCGGCTCCAGCCTCATCAAACGCTCGGCGTTGTCGCCGCACCAGCGCGCGAACTCCGCGTCCCAGATCAGCCCGTGCTTGACGACTTCCGCATAGCCGGCGCTCACTTCCCGCGCCGGAAGGCTGACGAGCGTGTCCAGATCGTACAGGACGAAATCCGGCTGATGGAAGGCGCCGATAATATTTTTCGCCAGGCGGTGATTGACCGCCACTTTTCCGCCGACGCTGCTGTCGTGCGCCAGAATCGTCGTCGGCATTTGCACGAAGCGGACCCCTCTCATATACGAGGCCGCAACGAACCCGGCAAGATCGCCGACGACCCCGCCCCCGAGCGCGACGACCGTCGACTTGCGGTCGAGTCCCGCTTCGAGAGCCGCCGTAATCAGATCGTCGAAAGCCGTCAGCGATTTGGACTTCTCGCCCGAAGGCACGACGGCTCTAGCGACCGCATACCCCGACTCGCGCAGCGATTGTTCCACCGTGCCGGCGTACAAATGTTCCACCGCGGCGTCCGTCACGAGCAAAATCGGCGATTTCGCCGGAAAGCCCCGCTCCTTGAACAACGTTCCGGATTGCCGGAGAAGCCCGCTTCCGATCAGGATCGGATACGATCTGTCGCCAAGCTCCACCTTCAGCTCCCGAATTCCCGTCTCCCCCGCCATTAGTACTCCGCCACCTGTTCCAAGTAGCGGTCGTAATTCGCCCGGATTTCCTCCATCGAATCGCCGCCGAATTTCTCGAGGAACGCTTTGGCGACTTCCCAGGCGACGACGCTTTCCATGACGACGCTCGCCGCCGGAACCGCGCACGCGTCCGAACGCTCGACCTGGGCCGTAAACGGTTCCTTCGTGTCGATATCGACGCTTTGCAGCGGCTTGTACAGCGTCGGAATCGGCTTCATGACGCCGCGCACGACGATCGGCTCCCCGTTCGTCATCCCGCCCTCGAAGCCGCCGAGCCGGTTGGAAGCCCGGTAATAGCCGCGCTCCGGCGAATACATGATTTCATCGTGCACCTGCGAGCCCGGAAGATTGGCTGCCTCGAAGCCGATGCCGAACTCCACGCCCTTGAACGCGTTGATGGAGACGACCGCTTGCGCGATCCGCCCGTCCAGCTTGCGGTCCCACTGAACGTGGCTGCCCAGGCCGACCGGAAGTCCCGCCACGATGCATTCGACGACGCCGCCGATCGAATCGCCGTCGGCCTTCGTTTTGTCGATCAGCTCGATCATCCGCTGCTCGGATTCCGCGTCCGCGACGCGAACCGGCGATTGCTCCGTCCGCTCGATCAGCTCGTCGATCGGCATTTCCGGCAGCGGGGCGCGGATGCCGCCGATGGAAACGACGCGGCCGGCGACCTTGATGCCGAATTGCGCGAGCAGCTGGCGCGCCACCGCGCCGACCGCGACGCGGGCCGCCGTCTCGCGCGCACTGGACCGCTCCAGCACGTTGCGCAGGTCTTTCAGATTGTATTTCAAACCGCCGTTCAAATCCGCATGCCCCGGACGCGGACGGTGAACCCGGCGCTTCGTTTCGTCGCTGCCTTCGATCGGCTCGATGTTCATGACAGCCGTCCAATGCTTCCAGTCGTTGTTCGCAACGACAAGCGCGACCGGCGCCCCGGTCGTTTTGCCGTGGCGGACGCCTCCTACGATTTGAGCTTCGTCCTTTTCGATTTGCATTCTCCGCCCGCGGCCGTGGCCCTTCTGCCGGCGCTGCAGTTGAAAATTAAGCGCTTCGAAATCCAGTTCCAAATTGCTGGGCAATCCTTCGATTATGGCGGTAAGCTGCGGACCGTGCGTTTCCCCCGCGGTCAAATAACGTAAACTCAACTGTAGTGACCTCCTAAAATTCAATCGAGCCGCACCCCGGTTCCTTGCACCGCCGGCAATCGCTCGTAATGGCGTCCTGTAAACGTCTTTGCTCATTATAGTACAGCCCCGAAGAATTTGACAAGAAAACAGCCCGTCACGTGCGGACGGGCTGCTGCTTGGCGATATCGGGACGGCTCTGCGGCGTCTCGCGCAAAAAACCGATCAATGCCACGTTGTCGAGGCCGAGAATTTGCGCGCATTCCTGCGAAGATATCAAGCGGCGGCGATAAGCTTCGATCACTTTGCGCTTGTCCATGAATCCCTCCGGGACGTTAGGTTATCCATAGTATCGCGCGCCGCCCCCAAGCTCATACGGAACGGCGGTAGAAAAACGTCTCCGACGTTTCGAGCCCGTACTGCCCCGGGGAAAAAATTTGCTCGGTGCTCCCGACGAACAGCAGTCCTCCGGGCTTGAGCGCCTGAGCGAACCTCCTGTACAAATCCTGCTTCGCCTCTTCCGTAAAATAAATCATGACGTTGCGGCAGACGATCAGATCGTAATTGTCGCCGAACCGGTCGAGCAGCAGGTTCTGCTTCTGAAAGCGGACCGCCTTTTTCAGGCGGTCGCTCACGTGATAAGCCCCGTCCGCCTCCCGGAAATAGTTCCGGACGAATTCCGGAGGCACGTCCCTTAGCGACCGTTCCAAATAAACGCCGGCCTTCGCCTTCGCCAGCACCCCGTCGTCGATGTCCGTCGCCAGCACGCTGGACGCATCCAGCGCGCGAAGCGAATCGAGAATCATGGCGATCGTATACGGCTCTTCGCCGGTCGAACAAGCCGCGCTCCAAATACTCAAACGGGGATTGTTCTTCAGCATGGCCGGCAAAAACTTGTCCTTCAGCACCTGCCAGCGATTCGGATTGCGCCAAAACTCGGAAACGTTGATCGTCATCCGGTCCAAAAACTCGTTGTGAAGCCTGTTGTCGCTCATGAGCGCCTTGAAATAGGAAGCGAAGTCCAGAAAGCCGTGCTTGAGCCGCAGCGTCGTCAATCTCCTGCGCATTTGCGTCTCTTTGTATTGAGACAAATCGATCGATGTCGCTTTCCGGATGTCGGCCACAAAGCGGGCAAAATCTTCGTCCTCCGCAGACCGAGGCGCCTTGCTTGTCCCCCATTCAGTCATGCCCGTTCATACTCTCCCCGCGTGGATGCCGTCAAATCCAGATTTGAACGGCTTTCTCGTATGTAGCAAGCTCGCTTTCGGCGAAAAAAATGCCGATTTCCCGTTCCGCGCTCGCAACCGAATCGGAGCCGTGAACGAGATTGTAATTCGTATGTAAGGCAAAGTCCCCCCGAATCGTCCCCGGGGCCGCTTCCAGCCCGTTCGTCTTGCCGATCAGCTGCCTGGCGGCCGATACCGCCTGATCGCCTTCCCATACCATGGCGAACACCGGTCCCGAGGTGATAAACTCGATAAGCCGCGCGTAAAAATCTTTGCCCACGTGCTCCGCGTAATGGCGGGCCGCCAGCTCCGGCGTCACCTGCATCAGCTTGGCTCCGACGAGCTTCAATCCCTTTCTCTCCAAACGTCCGACGATTTCGCCGATGAGTCCTCGCTGCACGCCGTCGGGCTTGACCATCACATATGTCCGTTCCATGACGCTATTTCCCTCCCCGGAATCCGTCTTGAAAAGAGTTTACCATATTTTCAATATTTTCGCTCGGCCGCGAACTTCGCGATATCGGCCAGATTTTTTTTGGCCGGGATGTCCGGAATCGCCTCCAGCGCTTTTAACGCTTTGGCGATAAAGCGATCCGCAAGCCGCTCCGCTTCCCGGATGCCGCCGCTTGCGCGGACGAGCTTCACCGCTTGCTTCGAGTCGGCTTCGTTCTCGCTTTGCCGGATCCGTTCGATTTCCCGAAGCAAGGCCGGGCGGATGTCCGGTTCCTGCAGCGCGTACATGACCGGCAGCGTGATGTTTCCCTGACGCAAATCGCTTCCCGGCGGCTTGCCGATCGTTTTTTCCGTACCGCACAAATCCAGCAAATCGTCCGTAATCTGGTAAGCCATCCCCACCTGGTACCCGAAACGGTACAGCGCGCCGCTCACTTCCTTCGAAGCGCCCGCCGCGATCGCCCCCAACTGGCAGCTGATCGCGATGAGCAGCGCCGTCTTGCGGCGAATGCGGAGCAAGTAGTTGCGGACGGTTTGCTCCGTGTTGAAAAAATCGCGGATTTGCTCCATTTCCCCGATGCACATCTGCACGATCGCCGAAGATAAAATCTGGTGAATCCGCGGGTCGTTCAATTCGCTTGCCACGACGAGCGCCTTGCCGTTAATGTAATCGCCCGTGTACATCGCGATCCGGTTGTCCCATTTCGCTTTGACGGTCGGCTGCCCCCGCCTTGTCTCGGCGTCGTCGATGACATCGTCGTGCACGAGCGACGCCATATGGATCAATTCCAGCGAAGCCGCCACGTATTTCAGCCGGTCTAGCGAATAGTCGCCGAACTTCCCCCCGAGCAGGACGAAAACCGGACGCAGCCGCTTGCCGCCGGCCTTCAGCAGATGCTGGGCCGATTCGTTCAGAAGCGGCATCTCCGAGGCGACGCTTTGGGCGAGCGTGTCTTCGATCGCGTTCAGGTCTTTTCTCATCGCTGCGTACAGCTGCATTAATTTCATAAATTCACCCTTGGTATCGGATACCGGCCGCGTCGGCCGAAACGGATTCGGACCATTCGGACAGCGTCACCGCCTTGTCCATCAGGCCGAGCTCCTTCGCGTAACGAAAATAGAGCTGAAGTCCCGCCCGCTGCGAAGCGGAGAAATCATGGCTCAATCCGTCGAAATAACCTTTCCAGTACGTTTCGTCTCCGCCGATGCGGAGGACGGCCTCTGCGATCAGCTGCTCCGGCCGCCGCGCCGCGAGCTCCTTCGCACGAACGAATTCGCGGTAGATATCGCGAACGGCTTCCGGGTTGGCCGCCGCGGCATCCCGGCGGACCGCCCAAACCGCATACGTCATCCAATGGCCGGTCCGCTCCCGCCACATTTCCCCCAAATCCATGACCTGGTAGCCATGGTTCTGCCACGAGGCGCGGATCGCGTGATCGCCGATGAGCAGCGCGGCGTCCGCCTCTTTCATCATTTCCTCAAGCGAAGGCTCCGCCGTTTCGTATGTCGGTCGGCCTCCGTAAAATTTCTCGACGATGATTTTCAACAAATTTACGGTCGTCGCCGAAGTCGTCGTCAGCGCGATCCTTCCGTTCAGCGCCTGGGCGAGAGGTTTTTTCAGGAACAACAGCAGCGATTGCACCCGGCCCAGGGAACTGACGGACAGATCGGGCAGCAGCCAGTAATCGTCGGCGGACAAGCCGAACGCGAACGAGGAAACGGCGGAAATATCGATCTCGCCCTCGCGCAGCTTCCGGTTCAGCTCCGCCGGCATGGCGCGCACCGTTTCGATTTCGCCATTCAGCCGCGCCGGATCGAAATAATGAAACACCGGCCACACGTTGGCGTAATCGATGCGGCCTACGCGAAGCGGGCGGCGGGCGTTATTCATCGGCCTCTCCCCACCTTTTGAACAGATGGTGCGGAATCCCCATGCCGTCCAGCACCTTGCCCACCATGAACCTGACCGCGTCCTCGAGCGTTTGCGGCCCGTAATAGAACGCCGGCATCGCCGGCACGATCCGCACCCCGAGACGCGCAAGCTTCAGCATGTTTTCCAGATGGATCGCGTGCAAAGGCGTCTCGCGGGGCACCAGGTGAAGCGGCCGCCCTTCCTTGAGCATGACGTCGGCGGCGCGAGCCAGCAAATTGTCCGACGACCCGTGCGCGATCGCCGACAGCGTCCCCATCGAGCACGGCACGACGACCATGCCTTCGACGCGGAACGATCCGCTTGCGATCGAAGCCCCGATATCGGACGGGGGATGGAACGTCAGCCGCGGGTCGCCTTCTTCGACTCCGAGTCCCCGATATAGCGATTCTTTGCGCTTCGTCGCGTTCCAGCCGAGCTCTTCCTTGAGCACCCGCCACCCCGCCTCGGAAATGACGACGTGCAAATGATAGCCCGAAGCGAGAAGCTCGCGGCAAAGCGTCACCGCGTAAATCGCCCCGCTCGCTCCGGTAATTCCGACGACCCAGCGACGCGCGCCTTCCCCGTGTTCGGCCCTTACCATGCGCGCACCACCACGAGATCGACGAAGGTGAAGACGAACATCACCATGCTGAGGACGCTGTTCATCGTAAAGAACGCCTTGTTAAGCTTGCTCAGGTCGTTCGGGCTGACGATGCGGTGCTCGTAGACGAGCAGCGCCCCGGCGACGACGATTCCGGCCAAGTACCACCAGCTCAAATCCGTCAGCGCGATCAGCGCCGCGAAGCCCGCGAACGTCAGGAGATGCAAAAAACGCGCGAACCGCAGCCCGCCGGCGATGCCGAAACGGGCGGGAATGGAGTGGAGCTTTTCCTTGCGGTCGAACTCCATGTCCTGGCAGGCGTAAATGATATCGAATCCCGCCGTCCAGCACGCCACGGACAAATACAGCACGATAGCCGGCAGCGAAATCGTTCCGGTCACCGCCACCCATCCGCCGAGCGGAGCCAGGCCGAGCGTCAAGCCGAGAAATAAATGGCAAGCCCAGGTGAATCGTTTCGTATAGGAATAAAAAACGGTCATGAAGACGGCGATCGGCATAAGCTTGACCGCGAGGCTGTTGAGCTGGGATGCGGCCCAGAACAGCAAGACGAACGAAATGACGATGAAAACGAGGACTTCGGCCGATTTCAGCAAGCCGGCCGGAATCGCCCGATTGGCCGTTCGGGGATTGCGCGCGTCGATCGCTTTGTCGATGACGCGGTTCAGCCCCATGGCGGCCGAACGAGCCCCCACCATCGCGAGCAGTATCCATCCGCATTGGGCCCACGTCGGCAGCGCGCCGTTTTCGGTGACGGCGCCGAGAATCGTTCCGATGTAAGCGAACGGAAGCACGAACAGCGTGTGCTCGATTTTGATCATTTCAAGGAAGATGCGAATTTTGCGGATCATGGATGTTCGTTCCCTTTCGTGCCGATATGAAGCGCCGCGATGCCGAAGGTCAGCGGGTAAACGCGCACGTTGCGCGTGCCGGCTTCGCGGAACATCTCGGCAAGCGCCTGCATATCGGGAAATGTCGCGAGCGACTCGGGCAGCCAACGGTACTGCTCGTAGCGTTTCGCGATCCACTTGCCAAGCAGCGGAAGCAGCTTTTCGAAGTAGAAAAAATAAATGCCTTTGAACGGTTGCTTTTCGGGCTTCGACAGCTCCAGGCAGACGATTTTTCCGCCCGGCTTCACGACCCGCCTCATCTCTTTCAGAACTTGCATGTAATCGGGCACGTTCCGAAGGCCGAAGCCGATCGTCACGTAATCGAACGAATCGTCGGGAAAAGGAAGGGACATCGCGTTGCCCTGGATCAGCTCGATCTGCTTGTCCAGCCCGAGCTTCTTCACTTTCGCCCGCCCGATTTCCAGCATGTTGTTGCTGAAGTCGAGCCCGACGGTGCGGCCGGTGCCGCTCGCTTGCGCCAGCGCGATCGTCCAGTCGCACGTGCCGCAGCACAGGTCGAGCGAGGTCTCGCCGGGCTTCAGCGCGAGTTTGCGCATCGTGAACTTGCGCCACGATTTGTGCCTGCGGAAGCTCAATATATCGTTCATTCTATCGTACTGAGGCGCGATGCTCTCGAATACGGAATGGACATGGTTTTGTTTGGACTCGGCATCCATTCGGTTCACCCCAATTCGGTAGCTGCTGCGGATACGGGCGCCGCCGCCCGGAAAAACGGGGCGACCAGCGGAGCCAATTCCTGCGCGAGTTTGTCGGAAGGCATCCGCGCCAGCAGGCTCTGCAATTGCATCGCCGTTTGATGCAGCATGCCGGAAAGCTTTTCGGATACCGAATATTTGACCATGAGCTGGCGGAGAAGGCCGGCGTCCTCCCGCTTCTCCTCGAGCGCCCGTCTATCCTCGTCGGCGCCTTCCTCCAGCACGTGCCAAAACCCCCAGCTGCCGCTCAGGTCGGTCGGTTTCTCCAGCTTGCCAAGCTCCTGCAGAAGCAGCTCGCAGCGGCTGAACCGGTCCATGATTTCCGGCCACAGCCGTTCGTACAGGCCGGTCATCAGATGGTTAAACGACAAAAACAAGCCGGATTTCAATTCCGCCCCGTGAGTCAAATACTCTTCCGCGTTCAGCTTCATCTGTCTCATCTTCGCGTAGAACCCGATTTTGATCCGGTTCAGCTCGCAAATCGCATCCCCGATCCGGCGAATCATATCGACCTGGCCGGCCTGGGCGAGCAAATGGTAAAAGCGGCCGCTGAAATAATCGCCCGCAAGCACCTTAAGCTGCCTCGCGCGCATAACAAGCAATCCGCCGCGTTCCGCGGCGGATTCGTTCTCCACCAGATCGTGCGTGTCGAGTCCCATCTGCGCGAGCGAGGCGACGATCGCGAGCAGTTCCCTGTGCTGCGCGCTCTCCGCTTGGTACGCAAGCATCGCATGGAGCAAACGGATCCGCGCTTCCGGAAATTCCGGCAGCTCGGTATGGATCTGGATCATATCGTATTCCATATATTTCCCGGCCATTTGTGCCAATCGGTTACGTGTCATCGTTTATGCCTCCGAGCATCCGCAGCAAACCATTCGTTCTCTTAAATTTCATCTATTATAACATACCTGCCGTTCCCCCGCATAACTGCATGGCAGGTTTCATTCATTTGTAATATTTCCAGCCCAGCGTTTTCCATCCGTCGTCCAGGAAAGCCTCAGCTTCTCCGTCCAGGCGGGCGCGCGTTCCCCTGCCGCCTCGCGGTCCAGCCCGGCAAGATCCGAAGCGGTCCAGTCGCCGGCGCGCGAATCGGCGGATACGAGCAGCGTTCGGCCGCGTTCGTCTTCCCGGAAAAACCGGAGCAGCACCTGGCGGACATTCGGCATGCGCTCGAAAGACAAGCCGACGATTTGCCGGACGTCGTTCCACAGCCGCTCCGGCCGATCCGACTCCGGCGAAAGCGTCAAATCGACGGAAAGGATGCCGTTCTCCCAGATGACCCGAGTCAAACGGTTGGCAAACGGAAGCTTGATAAACGCATCCACGATCGTATCGTCCGACATTTTCGAGACGCGAATCGGCGTAAACACGGCCGCGCTTTCCCCGGCGTCCCGGGCCAAAGGCTCCCGCGCCGCGAATTGTCCAAGCGCGACCGCCAAAACGAATCCAAACGCGGCAAGTCCAAGCCACGCTCGCAGAAAGCTCAACGCCATCCCTCCCCTTGCCGCGATGTTGTCCCATTCTCATTGTACATCGCGAAAGGAGAAGCTATGACAGAGAGATCTGTCAAACGTCGGTTTCGACCACTCCGTACTTGGTCATGACCGTCGCTTTGCCGCGAATTTTGATCGCGGACGTATGATCGGTAAATTGCGCGATCAGCACTTCGCCGCGGTCCAGCTTTTCCGTATGATGGAACCGGGTATCCTGGCCTCGGGTAAGGCCGATCACGTTGACGCCGTTTTCCTTGGCTTTGACTACGATGTATTCTCCTTGAGCGGGAACAGACTCCATCTTCCCTTCCCCTCCCTTTTCTTTAGCTATTCTTTATCTTTCTATCATGTCCCATGATGAGGGATGCGTTTCTCTCTGTCAAACAAAAACTGCCTTTCCGCGAAGCCCGCGAAAAAGCAGTTCTGTGTAAGTATGTCATGGTCGGAGTAGCGGGATTTGAACCCACGACCTCACCCACCCCAAGGGTGCGCGCTACCAGTCTGCGCTATACCCCGAAAGAATACGAGAGTGATTATAGCACAGGACATCGGCTTTTCGCAACCCTGAAACCATCACAAAACTAAGCAAAAGCCGAATTTTTATTTGATGCCTTCTTTGAGCGCTTTCCCCGGCTTGAATGCGGGAATTTTTCCTGCCGGAATTTCGATTTCTACGCCGGTCTGCGGATTGCGCCCCTTGCGGGCGGAACGTTCGCGCACCTCAAAATTGCCAAAGCCGACGAGCTGGACCTTGTCTCCCTTTTGGAGCGCTTCCGAGATGACATCGAATACGGCGTCAACCGCTTGGGTTGCATCCTTCTTGGACAGATCGGCCAGTTCGGATACTTTGGCGATCAGTTCGGTTTTGTTCATGCTTTCACCTCCCCGGGCGGATACTGGCCTGTTAACTGTTTATCCGTTTCATCAGAAATTATACACACAACGGCGGCGAAGTTTCAAGCGGGACGCGAAGTTCGGCGTTCGGCGGCGTCGCGCCCCTTGCGCGGATCAGGATTTTCGCCGGGTCAGGTGAATGAAGGTGACGGCAAGCGCCAGCACGAGCACGCCGCCCTTGACGATGTCCGTCGCGTAATATTGCACGTTCAGCATCGTCAGGCCGTTGATCAAAATGCCGGTCAGCACCGCCCCGACGAACGTGCCGATGATATTGGGCCGGCCCGCGCCGAAAACGGAATAACCGACGAACACGGCGGCGACCGCCTCCATCAGCAGCGGGGCTCCGGCGTCGATCTGGCCGCTGCCGACGCGGGAGGCGAACAGGATGCCGCCGATCGCGGCGAACACGCCGGAGGCGACGTATGCCCACATCCGCACGCGTTTCACCTTGAGGCCGGACAGGCGCGCCGCCTCTTCGTTTCCGCCCGTCATGATCAGCTGCCTGCCCCAGCGGGTATATTTGAAAAACAGGTGCGCCGCCGCGACGGCAACGATCATGAGAATGACCGGAAACGGGACGCCGAGCAGCTTGCCTTGCCCGATCCACAAAAACGAGTCGTACATTTTGCCCGGGGCTTTCGAGCCGTCGGTCAGCTGCATGTTGTTGTAAATGGAGTAGCCCTTCGTATACGTCCGGTGAAGACCGCTGATGATGTACATGACCGCGAGCGTCGCAAGCAAATCCGGAATCCGGATTTTGACGATGAGCAGCGAATTGAGCAGACCGACGGCCGCGCCGACGAGCAGCGGAATCACGATGACGAGCACGAGCGGCATTTCGTACCAGATCATGAGCGTGGCGGTGACGACCGTAGAAAGCGACACCGTCGAACCGACGGACAGGTCGAAGCCGTCCACCATAAGCGAAATCGTCACCCCGATGGCGACGAACGTGACGATCGAGATCGACCGGAGAATGTCGGTCAAATTCGAATAGGTGAAGAAATATTGATTGTAAAGCGAGAAAAACAGCAAAATGACGCCGATGAAAATAAGCGCCCCGTATTTGAACGAAAAATCCAGCACCTTGTTTTTCACTTTCATTCCTCCTGGCCGCCGCTGGCATAATAAAGCAAGTCTTCCTGAGTCGCCTCTCCGCGGGCGAATTGTTTCGCGATGCGCCCGTCGCACATGACGAGTATGCGGTCGGCAAGGCCGAGCGCTTCGGCAAATTCGCAGGTCAAGTACAGCACCCCTTTGCCCTGAAGAGCCAAATCGCCGATGATATTGAAAATGTCCCGCTTCGCGCCGACGTCCACCCCTTTCGTCGGCTCGTCCAGCACGAACAGCTCGGCATCGGTTTGAAGCCATTTGCCGATGACGACTTTTTGCTGATTGCCGCCGCTGAGCGTGCCCGTCAATTGGGACGGAGAGCTCGCCTTGATGCCGAGCCGTCCGATAAGGCCGTCGGCATAGTTCCGTTCGACCGCCGGGGAAAGGACGCCCAGACGGCTGATCGTACGCAGCACCGGAAGGCTCAGGTTGCGCAGCACCGACTCTTTCACGAGAATGCCTTCCTTGCGCCGCTCCTCCGGAACGAGAACGATGCCGTCCCGAAAGGCCGCGGCGGGCGAAGACAAGTCCACCGGCTTGCCGTTCATTTCGACGCGGCCTTCGTCGGCCGGATCGGCGCCGAACAGCAGGCGCGACAGTTCCGTCTTTCCGGCCCCGACGAGCCCGACGATCGCGACGATTTCGCCCCTGCGGACGTCGAAGTTCACGCCGCGCACCCTTCGCCCGGCCGCAAGCCCCTTGACCTCGAGCAGCCTTTCGCCGATGGCGGCTTCGCGCTTCGGATATTCCTCTTCGAAGCTTCGGCCGAGCATCGCCCGGATGACGTCGGGAGGCGCAAGCTTGTCCGTCTTCTCGGTGACGATCATCCGGCCGTCCCGCATGACCGAAATGCGGTCGCACATGCGGAACACTTCGGGCAGCCGGTGCGAAATGAAAATGACCGCGATCCCCGCGGACTTGAGCCGGTTCATGATGACGAACAGCCGCTCGGCCTCTTCGATGCTCAGCGGAGCGGTAGGCTCGTCCAAAATGACGACCTTCGCCTCCTCCACCAGCACCCGCGCGATCAGGACGAGCTGCTTCTCGGCGAGGCTGAGCTCGCCGGCCCGCTTGCGCGCGGGAATATCCAGCCCCAGCTGGCGCATCGTGCTCTCGGCAGCGTCGAACATGCCGCTCCATTTGACGAACGCTCCGCCGCGCGAGGAAGCCAGCCTGTCCAGGTAAATGTTTTCGGCCACCGTCATATGGGCAACGAGGGACGTATCGACCTCTTGGTAAACGCAGTGAATGCCCGCCGCTTTCGCATCGGCGGGGGATCCGACCGAAAGCTTCTCTCCGTTCAGCTCGATGCTGCCGTCATCCGCTTCGTACGCGCCGGACAGCACCTTCATCAGCGTGCTTTTGCCCGCGCCGTTCGCGCCGAGCAGCGCGTGAATTTCGCCGCCTTGCACGCTGAAATCGACCGATGCCAGCGCCGGAACGCCGGAAAACGATTTGGAGATGCGTTTCATTTCAAGCCCGCTTCGCTTAGACACTCGTAATTCCCCTCCTTCTCATGGTCCGGACAGCAGGAAACGGCGCGGAAAAATTCCGCGCCGGCTCCGAATGAGCAACTTCTGCAATTATGCGCCTACGGATTGCTCGAGCTGCTTCAGGTAATCCGTGTTCCCGGTTTCGGTTTGGCCCCATTCCGGGATATACTCGGAAAGCTCCGCCGTCGTCACCTGCTTGTCCTTCGGCAGCGCGTCGCGGCTCACGTATACCGGCTCCAGCTCGACGCGGGCATCGGTCGTGTCGCCGTGCAGCTTTTGATACAAGTAGCGGACTTGCACGACGCCGATCGAGCTCGGATCGACCGCCGCGCTGCCGACCCAAGCGCCGTCCTGGTCTTGGATCAGGGCCAGGTCCTCGTCCGTCAGGTCGATGCCGTACAGCTTGATTTCCGTGCGTCCCGCTTGCTTGATCGCCGTAGCCGCGCCCTTGGCGAATTCGTCCCAAGCGGCCCAGACGGCGGTGATGCTGCCTTTTTCCGGATTTTGCTTCAATACCGCTTCCATTTGCGTTTGCGCGTTCAATTGGGCGTTTTCGAATTGGCCGAAGCCGGAAATTTCCTTGATGTCCGGATTGGCGGCCAAAAATTCCGCGTATGCGGACTGACGGCGTTCCATCGGCGCGAAGCCGGCCACCCAAATTTTGACGATGTTGCCCTTGCCGCCCGCGTCCTTGGCGAGCTGTTCCAACGTTTTTTGCGCGAGCAGCTTGTCGTTCTGCGCGACGCTGGTGACGCCTTCGACTTCCAGGCCGGCGTCGAACTCCACGACCGGAATGCCTGCCGCAACCGCCTTCTGCACGCCGGCGCCGAGCGCCTCCGCATTGCCGTGGTCGATCAGGATGCCGTCGAACTTCTGGTTCACCGCGTTGTCCAGGTTGGAAGCCATGACGTTCAGATCGCCGTTTGCGTTGAATACGGTCAATTCGCCGCCGTATTTCGCGACTTGGCTTTTGACGCCGTCGACGTATTGAGCGGAAAACGTGCCTTGCATAAATTGCATGACGAGCGCGATTTTTTTGCCTTTCAGCGCTTCGACGTCGGCGGGCAGCGCTTCGGCCGAGCCGGACGGCGATGCGGATTCGGAAGGCGATGCCGCGGGCGAAGATGCCGAAGGGCTGGCGCCTCCGTTCGAGTTGCCTTGGCTGCCGCAAGCGGTTAGCGCCAGCACGAGCGCCATGGCCAGCGCAATCCATGCGCTATAACGAGTTTTGGTTTTCATTTCGTTTGTTCCTCCCCCAAGAAAGTCCGAGTACTCTAGTTTGCAATAGTTACTATATCCTCTATTACCAACTATGTCAATCGGTTTTATATAAATTATCGAATGACAACTAACAATATCCGATTTTATGAGAATTTTGTCGAAGTTTCAATAGTTTTGTCTAAAATCGCGAATTACGCGGCTATAGGGGCGGCTGCCTTTCGCCCGTGATCGTCACCTTCAACTGCCTTCGCATTTTTCCCGTCCTCGCCACCTTCTTCTCGTGCCCCCTTCAACAGCCGTACTCGCCACCTTCTCCCGTCCCCGCCTTCCTCTCCCCCCGCCCCGTAGATGAGCTCGATACGGCGTTCCCGGCACAGGGCACGCTTTTGCAATACTCTGCTATTAGACCCGCTCGAACCGAAACAACGGCTCTGCTGTCCGCAAGATTCCCGAAATGCCGCCTTCGCAATGCCCCCACTGCCTTGATTTATCCAGCTCAGGGTGCCTACAGTGGATTTTATCCAATCAAAACCGGCTTTTTCGTGAAACGTTTTGTCTACGTTGGATTTCGTCCAATCGGGGGAGCCGATTTCATTCATTTCCGGTCGAAATGGTCGTTTCTCGTTGGATAAAATCCACTGTAGATCGAATATACTTCGTTATTCGCTTCGCCGATTGGACAAAATCCACTATACATGCAATAAACCTAACGCGAAATCCAGTACCGAGTTGGTTTGTCATTATTATTTCCTTTGACCTAATATTTTACATGTCGTTTGGATGGGGAGAGGAAAAACGAGCAACAGGGGAGGAATCGCAGAAAAAATTGCCAAAAAAAGGTTTGGATCCAAATGGTTTCGTTACGGGACTAGAATCTTCACAACCTCACGTTCATTTTTGCCTCTGCCAGGTTGAATCCGAGGGACGGTCTTGGCTTGTTTTCGCTTTTGCCTTCCCCGACTGGTTCGTTCCGTAGGTTTATTCAAGATGGCGACGAACCGCTTCCACGGGTATTGGCTGTAATGACGCAAATAACGAACAAAGTTAAACAGGGTCAACTTGTTCGGCGTTTGCCGATGCACGAGCTGGCACAACAGATAGCTAATGACGCCCAGATACAACTGAGCCCATACGGCATTCGGATCATGGTTGTGAAAGGTGATCGTCGTCAGGTGTTGCTTGATCCACTTAAAAAACAACTCAATTTGCCATCTGCAGCGATAGACTTCCCCTACGTCCGCGGCGCTAAGATCGAAGCGGTTGGTCAGCAGCCTGTAGGTCCGACCCTTCTCGTCCTGGAACTCCACCAAGCGAAACGGCCGATGGGTTTTCGTCTTCTTGTCGTAGATCGTGACGGTTGCATCCCGCAGGATCGGCGTGTCGGCCTTCACAGGGTGCTCCTGCAATACCGTGAACGTGTTGGTCGTTTTAAGTCGGGCCACAAAGGTAATGCCGTCTTTCGCCCATGCACAAAAGCGCGTGTAATTCACGTAGCCCCGGTCCAAAATGTAGGTCAGATCCTTGCGTGTCACGAGCTCATCAACCGCCATCTGATCAGAGACCCCAACCGTGGACAAGACGATCCGGTCCGGAAAGGGATTTTCTTCGTCCAAGCATAGCAGCCGAGTGTGCATCTTCACCCCCTTGGTTCGATCCTGATAAAAGGCCCAATCGCCAAACACAAACGGAAGAAGGAAACTGCTTGAATCGATAGGGGCCAGTTTACCCAAATGACCAACTCCCTTGGCGCCTGGCATCAGTTGTTGCAGTCGGGAGGCTAATCGATTGAAGATGCACTGCAAGTATTCCAAGGGCAGTTTCGCCAGCTTTCGATTCAGCGTCGAGGCATGAACGGAAGACACGCCAGTCAGTTCTTGAAGATAGGGATCGGTAGCCAAATGGAGCTGAATATCTTCCAAGGTCCTTCGCTGTTGAATTTCCCCCTCGATACATAACAGGATGGCCGCGGTGATCGTCAATTTCTTCGCATAGCGATCCGCCAAAGGAAGTTTTCCCATATGGAGCTTAAGTTCTTTTAAACACTTGCGCATAACCGTTTTTTGGTGTATATTGCCCATGGGTTAGTTCTCCTTTGTAGGGAAATGGGCAATTTTGTCTGCTTCCTCTACATTAGGAGACTTTTTTTATTTTGGCTAGCTTCATGTCAGGTTTTTTGCATACGTAGTGGATAAAATCCAACATAGGTTTCAACGCGCAAGTTTCAAGCGGCTTAATGGTTCCTGTCCGGGTTTTCCGCTCCAGCGGCTTTCCATCCTTCGGCCGAGCGGAACCGGCGCGGCAAGCAAACCGTGTAATTTAAATGCGGTGAATCTGGCATAGACCGTTAGGATTACAGCGGCGTTCGTACGGAGGGCGGAGAGGAGTCATTTTGACTCAAGTACGTAAAGCCGGTTGCGGTTGGCGGGGCAAGTTGTGTCACCATGCCTCAACCGGGCCGCGGTGGGCAGGGCTGACTCCCGAAGCGGATGGGGGTGTTGCCGGAGAACGTTCCCGCAGCGCGAGCGGCGCGCGCCTGTGCCCGCAAGCTTGCCCGGGCGCTATCGCACGGTTGAGAATTGAATCAAAAAACCGCGCAAAGGTCTCCCTCCGCGCGGTTCAAAACATCGTATGGGGTTCGGTTTACAGAATAATGGCGATCAGGCCGCCCGAGCCTTCGTTGATGATCCTGCCGAGCGTCTCCTGCAGCTTGTAGCGCGCGTTGTCCGGCATCATCGCGATTTTGCCCTGAATGCCTTCGCGCACGATCGAGTGCAAGGAACGTCCGAACATGTCCGATTCCCATATTTTGATCGGATCCTTTTCGAAATCCTGAATGAGGTAGCGGACCAGCTCCTCGCTCTGCTTCTCGGTGCCGATGATCGGCGCGAATTCGGATTCGACGTCGACGCGGATCATGTGAATCGACGGCGCCGTCGCCTTCAGCCGGACGCCGAAGCGGGAGCCCTGGCGGATAAGCTCTGGCTCGTCGAGCGCCATTTCCGCCAGCGAAGGAGCCGCGATGCCGTAGCCGGTCGTCTTGACCATCTCGAGCGCTTCCGCGAAGCGGTCGTACTCCCGTTTGGCGTGCGCGAAGCTCATCATCAGCTGCAGCAAATGGTCTTTGCCGCGAATTTCGACGCCGACGACCTCCTGCAAAATTTTATCGTACAGCTCGTCGGGGGCGAACAGGTCGATCTCGGCTACCCCTTGGCCCATATTGATGCCGCTGAGCCCCGCCCGGCCGATAAAATCGTATTCCATAAACTGCGAGACGACGCGGTCGACGTCCCTCAGCCGGCGAATGTCCTTGACCGTCTCCCGAACGGAATTTTCGTAGCTGGCGCGCAGCCAGTGCTTCTCGTTCAGCACCATGACCCAGCTCGGCAGGTTGACGTTCACTTCGTGCACCGGGAATTCGTACAGCACTTCCCTCAGCACGCTCATGACCTCTTCCTCGCCCATCGTGGCGGCGCTGAGCGCGATGACCGGAATGTCGTATTTGATCGACAGCTCGCTGCGAAGGGACTGCACTTCCTCGCTGCGCGGCCGGGTCGAGTTGACCACCATGACGAATGGCTTGCCGACTTCCTTGAGCTCCTGGACGACCCGTTCCTCCGCTTCGATATAGGCGCTGCGGGGAATTTCCGCGACCGTTCCGTCGGTCGTCAGGACGACGCCGAGCGTGGAATGCTCCTGGATGACCTTGCGCGTCCCGATTTCGGCCGCTTCCTGAAACGGTATCGCGTCCTCGAACCAGGGCGTCGTAATCATCCGCGGGCCGTTTTCGTCTTCGAAGCCTTTCGCCCCTTCGACGGTATAGCCGACGCAATCCACGAGCCGGACGTTGACCTCCAGCCCTTCCGCCACTTTGATCTGAACGGCATTGTTCGGAACGAATTTCGGTTCCGTCGTCATAATCGTACGGCCCGCCGCGCTTTGCGGAAGCTCGTCGATCGCGCGGACGCGATCCGCTTCGTGCGTAATGTTAGGCAGCACCACGGTTTCCACAAACCGCTTGATGAAGGTCGATTTGCCTGTCCGGACGGCGCCGACGACCCCGAGGTAGATATCTCCGCCCGTGCGTTCGGCGATATCCTTGAAAATGTCCACTTTTTCCACTTCGATTCCCTCCCCTGCTTAATCGCGAAGCCTGCGTGAATCCGTCAGCGCGACGGAACTCGTACACGAACTTGGACTAGTAAAATAGTATGTGGGAAAATTCCGTTTATGACGGCTGAACAAAAAATTCGTGCGCAACGCAAACTCCTTAAGTCGCGCTCGTTCCCCCATGATTGTATGTATTCCGGGCAACGCGTATGTCGCCGTACGCAAAAAAACGCCCTCCGAAAAATCGGAGAGCGGCAAGCTTCGTTTTGCTAGACTTGTTCGCGCGTCGCCTGAGGCGCGCCTTCCACCCATTTGTAGACGGGGGATTTGACCGGGACGTAATAAGAGGCTTCCGCCAGCAAGCGGCGAAGATCGTCGTACGTACCGGGATCGGTTTCCGATTTGGCGGCGGCGGTCGCGATGTCGGCTCCGTAGTCGAGGTACACCGTCCCTTGTTCGTCCGTCAGGAAGGCGAGGCTTTGCCCGGAAAACATGCTGCGAATATCCGGCTCGCCGGTCCCGAGCTTGGCAAAATCCAGCACGTAAAACCCGGGATACAGCTGTTCGCCCAGCGGGACCTCTCCGCCGCGCTTGCTGACGTATTCGTCTACTTTTTTCTGTACGTCCGACGCGCTCTGGTAAACGGTCAAATCGAGCAGCTTGACGGTCGGATCGGTTTCTTCGTCGATAAGGAGAAACTGGTCCTTGCCGCCGTTTTCGAAGGCGACCCGAGGAATGCTTCCCAAATAGTCCATTCGCTGCAGCTTGGCCAAATCCACTTTGTATTTCTCGTAGATCGGCACCGTCTCGTCCGCCGTCACGATCGGCAGCAGGCCGGTCGAAGCCTGATACCGGTCCACCGCGTCCTGCACCGCATTCACCGCTTCGCGGGCCGAAGCGCTGCCGCCAGGCGTGTGGTCGTCCGGATACAAACATCCCCCGAGCGACAGCAGAACAAGGGCTGCCAATCCGCAGGCTGCCGCGCGCCGCAAGAGCCCGATCCGTTTCCCAAACGAAATCCTCATCGTCTTCCCCCTACGTTTCACCACAAATCTTCCTCCGCCTGTTCGGCCAATTTTTTGCGTATGGCCGCCTTGAGCGGATCCTCGGGCACCTGCACGACGGCATCCCGGAGCAGTCTGGCCTGGCAGGCCAAACGCGTTCCCTGCCCTGCAAGCGGTCCCAATTTCCGCAGCTCCGCCGCCGTCGGCTCGCTCAAACCGGACCGGTTCGCTTCGTCGACGGAAACCTTGCACATCAAACAGCCGGCCACGCCGCCGCAGCGGGTCCGAACGTTCGCCCGCGCCTTGCGCGCCGCTTCCAGGACCGTCGTGCCGGCACGGACTTTGACCGATTGGCCGTCGGGCAGAAACACGGCGTTAACGAATTCGCGGCGCGTCATCGGCGCGATCCCCCTTCTCGCCGATTCCGGCCAATCGCCGCGCTTCCTCGGCGACGTCGGAGGCCAACCGGTTGCGTTCGAGCAAACGGCGAAGCCCCGCGAGATGCGCCTCCGGATTCGCGCGGATAAGCCCCGCGACCGTCTCCACCCGATCGTAGCGCTCCCGCAGCAAATTAAAGAGCAGCTCGTGCCCGAGCGGAGCGAGCGCCAGTTCTCCCGCCGCAAGCCGCACCCGATCGCTCATCGGATACAAAATGGCGGCGACTTCCGTATTGTAAACCGAGTTTCTCGAGCCGACGCGAAACGCTCCGACCAGCTCCACCGTCGTTCCCATCAGATCGTAATGGGACAGGACGGAACGGTAGCGGCCCGTCCGATCCTCGGTCGGACGGTCGAGCGCCGCCTCGCTCAGACGGCGATGCAAAACGGGAATATCCTGCGCGTCCGCGTAAATATCCAAATCTCTCGGCGGACGTCCCAATTCCGCCCCGCGCATCGCAAGCGCCGCGCTGCCGCCCACAATCCAGCGTACGCCGCAGTCTCTCGTCAATTCGGCCAACCGTTCCGCGGCGAGTTCCAGATTCGGCGTTAGCAAGGCATTCCCTTCTTTCCGGATGCGAAATTCAAAAATAAGTCCGATTCACCGCCGCGATCGTGCCGGCGCGTTCGATGACGGCCTGGCACCCGAGGCGGTAGCCTTCCTCCAGCTCTTCCGGATCCAAACGGTTCCATTCCGCGTCGTTCGGCTCGGCAAGCAACTCCCGGCCTTCCTTGACGAGACAGCGGCAGCGCGCGCACGTTCCTCGCGAACAATTGAATTGCCAATCGACGCCGAGCTTGACGGCGGCTTCGAGCAGCGTCGAGCCGACCGGCGGCTCGGCCGTTCGGGTGAGGGTTCGTCCGGTTAACGTCAGCATGCCTGACCCTCCAATTCTCAAAAAACATTTTAAATGATGGAAAAGAGTCCGAAAATCATCCCCAGCATCAACACCGCGAAGGAAACAAGGGACAGGACGAAACGGATAATGCCCTTCGTTTTGGCGCGGGCGAACATAATGAGAATGGCCGAGACGATCATCAGGCCGATTCCGACAAACGATACCCACATTTTCGTCATTGGATCCATGTGCGCCGTTCCTTTCCGATTAACCCTACAAAACGGTAAATATTATAACATTTTAACGAGGAAAAATAAAACCGGGCCTTAGCACGAAAAAAGCCAACCGGATCGGAAACCCGACCGGCTGGCCCGTTCATTCGCGGACGATCGTCACTTGAACACTTTCACGCGCTGCTCGAGCGGCTGGAATTCTTTTTCCCCGGGGGCTGCCAGCGGCTTCCCGAACGGCATTTGCGCAATGAGCTTCCAGCTGTCCGGAAGGTTCCACGTCCGTTTCACTTCGTCGTCGATAATCGGGTTGTAGTGCTGCAAAGACGCCCCGAGCCCTTCGGCTTCCAGGCTTGTCCAAACGACAAACTGGTGCATCGCGGAAGCGTGCTCGGACCAAACCGGAAAATTGTCCTTGTACAGGGCAAATTGCTGCTGAAGCTGCCTGACGACCTCCTGGTCCTCGAAAAACAGCACCGTTCCGTGTCCGTTGCGAAAAGAGTCCATCTTTTCCTTCGTCGACTGGAATTTGCTCTCGTCGCCGACGATGCCCCGCAAGACGTTCTCCGTCATGTCCCACAATTTGTCATGCTGCGCCCCGAGCAGCAGCACGATCCGGGTGCTCTGGGAGTTGAATGCCGAAGGCGTATGCTTGACCGCTTCTTCGATCAGCTGATGGATCCGCTCGTCGGAAACGGGCGATTCCTTGCCGATCGCGTAATAGGAGCGCCTCGCCTTGACGGCCGTCAAAAAATCGGCTGCCGTTGCCGTATGGGACATAAGATCCGCTACCTCCTGTCGGTTGAATGACCGTCATCGGCCCGCGATCCGTTCCCGGGCCGATCGATTTCATTTTTCCCGCCGATGCGGGCGCTATTCGGAAAAAAAAGAACCTCGTTCTTCCAAGGAAGAGGAGGTTCCCGCAGCGGCCGGGCGACTACTTTTTCATCATCATTTTCATGAGGCTTTCCAGATTATCCAATTTCATTCCGCTTTTTTTGACGGCGGAAATAATTTCGCGGGTCGTTTCTTCCGAAACCGGCACGCCGGCCATCGCCGAAACCTGCTTGACGAGCTGCCGGATCTGCGCCTCGCTTTGCAGCGTATTCGGCGTTACGTGGCTTGCGATTTTTTTGATCGACGATTCGGAAATCGCTTTGCCGGTTTTTTTGTTGACAGTATTCAAAATATCTTTGGAAATTTTCTTGTCCATCGTTTCCCTCCTCCGGATCTTCTGCAATGTATCCTATGAGGAGAGGAGGAAAACGGTGAGGGCTTGGGGCGCCAGCCTTCTATGCATCCGCTAATTGCGTTGTTCGTCCCCTTCGGATGCCGACAGGGCGGCCGGCTCGATTTCGTGCGTGCGGACCCGGCCCATCAAGGCGCCGACCGCCTCTTCGGGCGCCTTCCCCTCGAACAGCACCTTGTACAGTTCGCGCGTAATCGGCATCTCCACGCCGTAACGCTGCGCCAGCCGGAATGCCGCCTTCGTCGTTCGCACGCCTTCGACGACCATTCCCATGCGCTCCAGCACCTCTTCCAGCCGAAGGCCTTGCGCGAGCATCGAACCGGCCCGCCAATTGCGGCTGTGCTTGCTCGTGCAAGTGACGATCAAATCGCCGACGCCGGCCAGGCCGGCAAACGTGAGCGCCTTTGCGCCCATCGCCTCGCCGAGCCGGCCGATTTCGGCGAGTCCGCGGGTAATGAGCGCCGCCTTGGCGTTGTCGCCGAAGCCGAGTCCGTCGGAAAGCCCCGCCCCGAGCGCGATGATGTTTTTGATGGCGCCGGCCGTCTCCACGCCGACGATATCCGGATTCGTATAGACGCGGAAATAGTTGTCGTTCATGAACAAATCCTGGGCTTGCTCCGCGCGCTCCTTCGAGCGGGAGGCGACGACCACCGTCGTCGGATGGCGCTCGATCACTTCCTCCGCGTGGCTCGGTCCCGACAGCACGACGATTTGTTCCTCCGGACGGCCAAGCTCTTCGGCGATGACGGTCGACATGCGCTTGAGCGTTTCCCCTTCGAAGCCCTTCGTCGCATGGACGACAAGCGCGTCCGGTCGAATATGTAAAGCGGCATCGGCCGCTACCTGGCGCATCGCGGCCGAGGGCGCGACGAACAAAACCGCTTCCGCGTCCTTCAGCGCTATCGCCATGTCCGAGGTTGCCGTCATCGATTCGGGCAGCTGCGCCTCCGGCAAATACTTGCGGTTGCGGTGCGATTCGCGAATTTCGGCGGCTTGCTCCTCGCTCCTCGTCCATAGCGTAACGGAGCGGCCGTTGTCGGCCAGCACGCGGGCCAGCGCCGTCCCCCAACTGCCGGCAACCAGCACGGCAACCGATTTAGGCGCCATGGGGCTCCTCCTTTTTGCTTCCGAGCTTGTTTTCCGTGCCGTTCAGCAGCTTGACGATGTTTTTGCGGTGGCGGAAGATCGCCAGCACCGCCACGATGACCGCCCCCCAGACGACGGACCGGTCGAATCCGCCGATCGCGGCGATGATCGGCAGCAACGCCGCGAACAGCATCGAGCCAAGCGAGACGTAGCGAGTGGCGGCGATCACGGCGATCGCGACCGCTCCCGCGATCAGCGACGGCACGAGGGCGAGCGTCGCCATCGCGCCGATCGTCGTCGCGATTCCTTTGCCGCCTTTGAACTTGAAAAACACGGGCCAATTGTGACCGGCAATGGCGGCCAGGCCGCTCGCGACCGGCAGCCAGCCGTACTCGTCCCCCATCAGCGCGCGGCCGATGAACACGGCGGCGACGCCCTTGGCGATATCGAGAACGAACACCGCGATGCCGGGTCCTTTGCCGAGAACCCGCAGCGTATTGGTGGCGCCGGCATTGCCGCTTCCGTGGTCGCGGATATCGATTTTGCGCAGCCATTTCGCCACGAGAATGCTGAACGAAATCGATCCTAACAAGTAACTGACGACTATCGCTGCGATTACACCCGACACTTCCGTCTCCCCTATTCCTGATCGGACTTGCGGCGAGTGTAGATCCTAAGCGGGGTCCCCTCGAACTCGAATGCAGCCCGAATTTTGTTTTCCAAATACCGCTCGTAAGAAAAATGCATCAATTCCGGATCGTTCACGAACACGAGCAGCGTCGGCGGCTTGACCGACACCTGCGTCGCATAGTTGACGCGAAGGCGGCGGCCCTTGTCGGTCGGCGGCGGCGTTACCGCGACGGCATCCGCGACGATGTCGTTCAAGACGTGCGTCGGAATCCGCATCGCATGCTGTTCGGCGACGCGGTCGATGACCGGAAACAGGCGATGCAAGCGCTGCTTGGTAAGCGCCGACAAAAAGACGATCGGCGCGTAATGCATGAAAAGAAAATGATCGCGCAGCGCGTTCGTGAACTGCTGCATCGTTTTGTCGTCTTTTTCCACCGCGTCCCACTTGTTGACGACGAACACGGAGGCTTTGCCGAGTTCGTGCGCATATCCTGCGATATGCTTGTCCTGCTCGATGATGCCTTCCTCGGCATTGATGACGATAAGCGCGACGTCCGCCCGCTCGATCGCCTTCATCGAGCGCATGACGCTGTATTTCTCCGTCGTTTCGTACACTTTGCCGCGCTTGCGCATGCCGGCGGTGTCGATCAGGACGTACTTCTGGCCGTCCTTCTCGAACGGCGTATCGATCGCGTCCCGGGTCGTTCCCGCCACGTCGCTGACGATGACTCTTTCTTCTCCCAAAATCGCGTTGACGAGCGACGACTTGCCTACGTTCGGCCGTCCGATCAGCGCGACCTTGATGACGTCGTCGTCGTAATGCTCGTCCTCCTTCGCCGGCAGCTTGGACACCGCCGCATCGAGCAAATCGCCGATGCCGATGCCGTGAGCGCCGGATACCGCCACCGGATCTCCGAAGCCTAGCGCGTAAAATTCGTATATATCGTCCATGCGCTGAAAATTGTCCACTTTGTTAACCGCGATCACGACGGGCTTGCCCGATCGAAACAGCATTTGGGCCACATCTTCGTCGGCATTGGTCAGCCCGGACTTGGCATCGACCATAAAGACGATCACGTCGGCTTCTTCGATCGCAAGTTCCGCCTGCATGCGGATCAGCCTCAGCAGGCCGTCTTCGCCGTCGATTTCGATACCGCCCGTATCGATGACGCTGAAAGCGACGCCGTTCCATTCGGCCGTTCCGTATATCCGGTCGCGCGTTACTCCCGGTTTGTCTTCCACTATTGCCAGCCGGTCGCCGATTATCCGGTTGAAAATCGTCGATTTGCCTACGTTCGGCCGACCCACGATGGCGATGACGGGTCTTGCCATTCAAGTTCACTCCTCAAAATTGGTAACCTCGATACACTCAGCCTACATCATAACAAAAATATTTCGCCTTGGCTAACGGTTATTCCGCGCCAAGCCCGTCAATTTCGGTCCACGATAATGATCAAATCCTCATGAAGCTGATGGGCCGCGCAATCGAGCACCTTTTCGAGCAAATTGGCCAGTGTCTGCAGCTTCTCGCGGTCCGGCGTCCAGAAGATCGGAGCGCCTCCCGCCGTTTCCTCCTTCCGCGTCGTGACGATCGCGCTGATTCTAGCCATGCTGCACGCTCCCTTTTCGGCGATTCGCTTCCGTCGGCATCCGGACGGCCGCTTCGAGCAGCGGCACTCCGGTCACGGCCTTCATCGCTTTCTCCGGATCGCGCTCCCTCGGCAAAACGAGGAGCCCGAGCTGGCCCGTCGGCAGCCTGAGCTTCGCGAGCGGCAGCAAAGCCGGATCCCCGTCGTCCCTGTAGACGCCGAGCCGGGTCGACACATCGTGCAAAATCGCCTGCCGCTGTCCCAAATTCGCGAGCGTCACCTTCGCATCGTCCGATTTCGGCGATATGAGAAAGCCGATGCCCTGCTCCGCGATAATCCGGCGATTGTCATTTAGGCCGACGTTCATCATATAGACTTCCCCCACATACAGGTTCGGTCCGTCCAGCTTGATGTCGGCAAGCTCGATGTCGGCGACATCCTTGAGCGTCTTCCCGTTCCGAAACCGGAGCATGAGCGCCAAATAGAGCAAACCGACGATAATGCCGGTCCACCATGCCGCAACGTTTACCGCCAAACTCGTCAAAAAAGCGGCCAAAATCGACAAATAGTTTCTTCCTTCGAACACGACGGCTATGCCTTCGATGTAAGCCGCGCCCCGGGGCACGAGCTCCAGCTCGTCAATCGCCGTCAGCGTGTTCCGCTCCATATTCCGCACTTCCCGGAACTGCTGGGCGGCAAGCGCCAAAAACGTTATCGCGGTATAGTCTTTGTCGAGCAGGGCCGGCACCGCGACCGCTCCCAGCGCGCCGGCAATGAGTCCGAGCGCCGAATGAATGATGCGTCCGTGCGGGTAGGCCGGATATTGGCGGTAATCGCTTCGGAGCATAACAAACCGGGACAACACGCCGAACAAGGTGCCCAAACCGACTCCGAACAACGCGATATTATCGCGGATCCAATGCAACATCAAACCTTTTCTCCTCCTTCGTCCCAACCGTCCGGGTTTTCCCGCCCGCCGAAGCGGTTCGATAAAAACCTTAAAACGAGCGAGAGCGATCTTGCCGCAAAAACGGATAGCCACCACGGGTGAATCCCGACCGATCCGGCCGCGTCCGAATGCTGAAACCACGTTTGCCCGAACAAACCCGACATGGCGAGCGAAGCGGCCAGGCAGCCCAGGAATACCGCCGCAAGCTGCTCGACGGCGGTACCGAGCATCGTCGCGGCGACAATCCCGGCGGCGACGGCCGCAAGCGAAAACGCGTCGAATTTCTCCCCCTTCGACATCGACGCCAAGCTGAAGAGAAACAGCACGGCCGCCGCGATAAACATCGCCGCCGCAAGGCTCATCCACCTCTGATCCGCATCCATCAGGCCAAATAAAGCGAGCGCAAACATGACCGTCCACCCAAACGAGCCGTTCAACGAAAATCCGTCAGGGACCATCCATGCCGCCGCGCAGGCGAACGGCCAGCCGGCCAAATACAGGCCGGCCCAGCGGCCGGGCACCCCTTCCGCCAATTCGTTCCGCCAGCCGCTCCACCATAAAACCGATGCGATGAGCCAGCCGATTCCCGCCGCAAACCAAACAGGCATATGGAAAACTCCTTCCCTGCTTTCCTGCCGTTAGTATGCTCTGAAAATAACGGCGAGCCTTCGCCTTTCGGACCCGAAAGACAAAAAACCGCCCCGAGGCAGTTTCCTGCTTCGGGACGGTTATGGATTGGGGACAACTTCTTATTTGAATTTGCTCAGCTTGTCGCCGAACTTCTCGCCGAGCGTAAAGCTCATGCTTTCCGGAGCCGGGAGGTTCGACTCTTGCTTCGGAGCGCGGGGAGCGCGCTCTTCGCGAGGCGGCGCTTCTTCCGTTTCCTTGATGGAAAGGGAGACGCGTTTCTCGGCAGGGTTGAAGTCCAGCACTTTCGCTTGCACTTCCTGGCCTTCTTTCAGCACTTCGAACGGAGTCGCGATATGGCGGTGCGCGATTTGCGAGATGTGCACGAGGCCTTCGACTCCCGGCGCGATTTCAACGAACGCGCCGAAGCTGACAAGGCGCTTGACGACGCCGGTTACGATGTCGCCGGTGTTGAATTTGCCGGCGGCGCTTTCCCACGGACCCGGTTGGGCGGCCTTGATGCTCAGGCTGATTTTGCCGATCGACGGATCGACTTTAAGCACTTTGACTTTGACCGATTGGCCTTCGGAAACGACGTCGGCCGGATGGGCGACGTGCGTCCAGGCGATCTCGGATACGTGAACGAGGCCGTCGATGCCGCCGATATCCACGAACGCGCCGAACGGCGTCAGGCGTTGAACGGTTCCTTCGATCACTTGGCCCGGTTCGAGGGAAGCCATGATTTGCTGCTTCTTTTCCTCGTATTCCGCTTCCAGAACGTCCTTCTGGGACAAGATGACCTTGTTGTTTTCGCGGTCTAGCTCCTTCACTTTAACGCGAAGGGCGCGGCCTTTGTAGCCGCTGAAATCTTCGACGAAGTGACGCTCGACCATCGAAGCCGGGATGAAGCCGCGAACGCCCACGTCGGCGACAAGGCCGCCCTTGACGACGTCGGCGACCGTCACTTCGAACGCTTCGCCGCTATCGAATTTGGCTTGCAGTTCGTCCCATGCGCGGGCGCTGTCGATTTGGCGTTTGGAGAGGACCAGCTTCTCCTTGTCGTCGTCGATGCTGACGACTTTCGCCTCGACTTCCTGGCCGATTTGCACGGCGTCGGATGCGTTATCCAATTGAACGGAAGACAGTTCCCGCAGCGGAATGACTCCGTCGTATTTATATCCAAGGCTTACGAAAGCTTGGTTATCATCGATTTTAACGACGGTTCCTTTCACGGTATCGCCTTTTTTCAAGGATACGATGTTCTCAAGCGCATCCTGGCTGACCGTTTCGGCGGCCGCCGTTTCCTGGACATTCAGTTCTTCAGACATGAAAATACCTCCTCAGTTCTACCACAGCTTTATTTAAACCCGCAGGTTTGGCGGTGTTTAAATCGATCCCATCTCTAATCTTAAACCAAATGACGGCTGTAAAAAAGGGCGTTCGAAAGATAATCGATATAAGTGCCGGCAAATCGTCTTGCTTGCCCGTTATCGCGGCCGTCCGGTCGAAGCCATTTCGCGGATTCGCGACATCATGTCCTCCGTGGCGGCTTCCATGTCCACGCCCGCTGCCGCCGACGCTTTCAAGTCGATCGGAGTCCCGTAAACGGCGATCATCTTCCGGAACAGGCGATAATTGCCGATGAGGGCGACGGGAACGATTTTCGCGTCGGACCGAAGCGCCATTGTCACGGCTCCCCGCTTGCCCATCCCGATATCTTCGTTGCGGGTTCCTTGCGGGAAAATGGCCATGACGCGGCCGTCCTGCAGCAAATCGATCGCGTTCCGGATCGCTTCCTTGCTCACGCCGCCGCGTTTGACGGGAAATGCGCCCAGCTTGCGAATGAGCCCTCCGAACAGCGGAATTCCGAACAGCTCCGACTTCGCCATAAAATGGATCTGTCTCGGAACCGCGATCCCGAGCGCGATCGGATCCATGACGCTCTTGTGATTGCTCGCCAGAATGACGGGACCTTCGAGCGGAACGTTGCCGATCCCCCGCGCTTCGAAACGGTAAAGCGCCGCGAACAGAACTCGAAGCAACGCCCGACTGAACCGGTATAACATCCTTTACTTCTCCCCCGCGGAAATGGTTCTTGAAGCCTTAAGCCCCCATTCGACGATCTCGTCCACGACTTCCTCGATCGATCGCCCGGTGGAATCTATGTACCTGGCGTCGAGCGCCTGAACGAGCGGAGCGAATTCGCGTTCGCGGTCCATTCGGTCGCGTTCGGAAATTTCATGCTCCAGTTGGTCCAAGGTGACTAGCGGAGCTTCGCCCATCTCGCGGTAACGCCTGAGCGCCCGCTCTCTCGGAGAAGCGGTGAGAAACACTTTAAGCTCTGCGTCGGGCAGCACATGCGTGCCGATATCCCTTCCATCCATGACAACGCCTTTGGATTTGGCCATTTGCCGCTGAAGATCCGCCATTCGAAGCCGGACCGCCTCGATGGCCGAAACCCGCGAAACGTTGCGGTTGACTTCCAGGGAGCGGATTTGCGAGGTGATGTCCTCTCCGTCGGCCAGCACCCGCTGTCCTCCGTCGCCGGGAAGCAGTACGATATCCAAACGCTCCGCGAGCTCCCCGATCCGCTTCGAATCGTCAGGCGAGAGCCCCTGTCGCAAGGCGATAAAGGTAACCGCTCTGTACATGGCTCCGGTGTCCACATAAATATATCGCATCCGGTCGGCGACCAGTCTGGCAACCGTGCTCTTGCCGGCGCCGGCGGGACCGTCTATCGCGATGTTGATGGGAAACGTCGAATGTGGATTCATGGGGTATGAAAGGTCCTCCTACTCAACACAACCGTAAGAAAAAAGCAGCAGGCGCGGCCTGCTTGCATTCGAGAAAATTATACCACACCCCTTTGGCAGATGCAAAAAAAGCATGCCGCAAAAAGGCGTCAACGGGTATGGTAAACGATTCCTTCATGCGATTCCGCTCCCGAGAGAAAGTGCCGGACGGAAGGGATTTGCAGCAGGAGCTGGGCGACCAGCAGCGCCGCGGCCAGCGCGGCCGCCGTCCTCAGCAAGCCCCGCTCGATGCGGCTCGTCCACCGGATAAAAGCCGTTTTTTCGTTCGGGCGTTCGTTCATGAGATCATTCCTTGCGAAAATCCAGCTGCCTTTCGAAACAGTAGCGGATGATTTTCTGCCGTTCCGAATCCTGGATATCGTTGAATTTGACCATCGCTTTCAGATGGTTCGGCTCCTCCGGCACGACGCGCACGACTTCGGCTTCGAAGCTGGCGTGCGAAACCGTTCCGGAACGGTACGGGATCAGCAGCCAGCCCGTGAGCTTCATTTCCGGCGTGAGCGGAAATTTCCGTTCGCAACGAAAGGACAATCCGCCGCCCCCGACGTCTTCCGTCAGCGCGGTGAACCGGATTTTGTCGCCGATGCGGATGGCGGTTTCCAATTGGGCTTCGACCCGGAGAAAGCTTCGGCGCTGATCTTTGGAAATTTCCTGCGGGTCGGGCTTGCGGATCGCGACGAGCATGACGGCGTCCTTGCGAAAGCCGGTCACCTTCGAAACGAACTGATGCCTGACCCCATCGGCCGTAAAGTAGAACAGCCGCAGCTCCTCGCCGATTTCCGCCCGGTACAGCTTTCTCGTCTCTTCCACGAGCGGAATTTCGATAAACAGCGCCCGTTCGTCGGCATCGGCGAGCCGGGAGCGCAGGGTAACGGTTCCGCTTTCGGCGCCTTCGGCCGACGCAGGATGAATGAATATCGTCTGGTTGATTTTCGGGAGCACCCTGACCCCTCCATGGGCGATTTGATGAAAGGCGAAATATACCTTTCGATTATACCACGCCGCGGAAGATTAGGTACGCCTCCTCGCGAAAAAAGCCGCCTGCCGCGCGCGTCGCGGCAGACAGCTTCCCGAACCGGAGCCGATTATTTCAAAATCGCTTTTGCCGAATCGGGCAACATTTCGATTTCCTCTTCGATACCAGTATCGGCATTCATGTAAATCCGATACCTGCTTCCGTTGATTTTGCCCGTAAATTCGTGGCAGAGCACTTGCTTTTCTTCTTCGTTCTCGATGACGGCCAAATGATGGTCCTGAACCTCGAAGTCCGGGTGAAGCCCTTTTCGCGCTTCCTCCATCTTCATCTTCGGCTTGCTCGCGGAGAGCGTCTTGCCGGCGAATACGTGGTCCGCGGCCTGCAACCCTACCGTCTCGCCGTTGTCGAGAGCCACCCGCACCGTGACCTTGTCCGGGTAGACGCGGACGCCGTCCTTTTCGCCTACGAACGTGAACACCGCCACATGATCGTACTCGTCGTAAGTGACCGGGGTCATGCCTTCGTAGCCGTGGCTTTCCAAAAACTTGGCGGCCTGCGCCTTGGCCCCGGCCGTGTCGAGATTGCGCTCCTTGACGGTTCGCGTGTTCATGAACCAGAGCAGCTCGCCGCCCTTGCGGGTATAATCCAGTTCGACGTTGCCGCCTTCCGCGGTTTTCATGCGCACCGAATACGTCTGCATATCGGTGTTTTTGCCGTTTTCCGTAACGGTCATCTCATGCCCGCCCCCCGATTGAACGGTCATTCCGGCAAACTCCAGCGCCTTTTGCCTGATTTGCTCTTCGCTGGCGTCGGGCTTTCCGGACAGCGCCGCCATCGTCTTCTTCCGGTCGGCGGACATCGACGACGGTCCCCAGTCGTTTTCCGGGTACGCGGCGATTTTTTTGTCGACCGCCTTGAAGCCGTCGATAATCGTATTGTCGTGAGGCTCGTCCTTGCTCGCCATCGCGACTTCCACGTCCATCCACCGCAGGCGGTCCGTCAAGACGGCCTCCCTCATTTTGCCGAGGTCGTTATTGATGTCTTCCGCTTTCGCATAAAGGGACTTCATCGTCTTCATTTCATCGTCGGAAAGCGGCTGCTTGGCCAAATCCCGGACGGCGGTCCGATAGGCGAAATCGGAAATTCGCGAAAGAAATTGTTCGGCTTTGTTGAACGGCAGCAGCGCGAGCGGAAGCTGATTGATTTCGTTTTGCGCCTCGCTCGTCAGACGCCAGACGTTCACGAGGCTTTTTCGCTGTATTCCTTGCGATGCGGACGATACAGCCAGCGATTGCCCGAGCTCGTCGTGCAGCTTTCCCATATGATTGGTCAAGTCGTGAAACGCGCGTTGGTACTGGTTTTCCGCTTTGATTAAAACCGCGTTTTTTTCCTGATGTTCCTGATATCCCCACAACAGCGCCCCGACGAACAAAAGCGCGGCGATCGGAAACAGAACGGAGCTAAGTCGAGCATACATGCAAAAGCCGACCCCTTTCTTTCCCAGACTACTTAGTGGCGTTAGTGTGGGACAAAGAGATCGGCTTTATGCACGGAATTTGCTTGCGGGCGCTTAAAGCATTTGCTTGCGGGCGCTTAAAGCGCCGCCTATTCCTCGGAAATGTCGAAATCGTTCGCGTTGTTGCATATGCATTGCTTGAAGCCGGTATCGACGCGGCCCCGTTCCCTGCGCCCTCTCAGGACGAATTTTTCGCCGCATTGCTTGCAGCGGATGACTACTTTGACCCGTACCGCCGTCATGAACCTCGCGTCCACTCCTCATCTGATATTGTCATTCAGAGTATGGACGGGTCGAGAACGTTTTAACCTCGTCGTCCCGTTTCAGGATGCCGAACGGCGAGCGGGCGTTGGCCCGATTGACGCTGCGGATGCCGCCGAACCACAAAATGAACATGAACGGCGCGAAAATCCAGATCCACGAACGGGACACGGTCAGCATCAAAAAGTCGTAAAGCCCGTGCAAAAACCAGGGCAGCAAAAACGCCATCCACAGATGAAGCCGGGTTCGGGCCCCGTGGGAAAATTTGGCTCGGCCGAGCGAATAGCCCATGAACACCCCGAACAAGGCGTGACCGGACACGGGCAGCAGCGCGCGCACGAGCAGCGTGCCGAACGTCACCGGCTCGAGGAAGGCGTAGAGCACGTTTTCCAGCGTCGCGAAGCCGAGCGACACGGCGGTCGAGTATACGATGCCGTCGTAAGGCTCGTCAAACTCGGTATGATTGTAAATGATATGGTACAAAACGAACCATTTGAAAAACTCTTCGACGGCCGAAGTGACGATGAAAGAGAACGTAAAAGGCGATTCTCCCAGCCAGATCATGAGCGCGCGCTGCACGATCATGATCGGCAGCACGATCAGGATGCCGGTCAGAAACAGCTTGAGCACCATCGATAACGGTTCCGAATCGTAGCGGTCTTTCCAGTAAAAATAGGCAAGCAAAGCGATTCCTGGCGCGACAGCCGCGGCGACCAGCGAGAAAATCGTCACCTTACGTCCTCCCTCCCTTCGTTGTAACCATTATACAACGTCCTTCGGATTCAAGCACCCGCTTGGGAAAAGGTTCCGAAATATTTAATCGAAATTTAAACAAAAAAGGATATTGTCCAAATAACGTAGCCGTCATTCGGGCAATATCCGTCATTTTCCGCATGCAACGATTTGCAAAGCAAGACAAGGGGCTTCATGTTTAGGCAAAATGCTCCGCCAACGTCTTGACCGCTTCGGAAGCGATGACCAGTTGGCCGTATTCCTCGAGCACCGCCGGCGTAACCGTGGACGCTTCTCCGTATTCAGCCAGCACGGCGATCAAGGCTTGGTAGGCGCCGTTCTCCCAGCCGGCAGGGTCGAAGCAAAGCACCCAGTCCTTCTGGTAACGGTACATCCGGCCTTCGTCGGTCAGCCGTCCGCTGAGCGTTTTGGCGGCATCGATGACGTGCTCGATGTCGCGGAAACGATATATGATGGCTTCGCTCTGTTCGAGCGTCACTTCCATTTCGTAAACGTCTTCGTCCAATTCTTCCTCGGGGGACGAATCCGCATCCCGATCGAGCTTTCCGCGGGTGACGATGACGACCATGCCTTGAGCCGGCATCGCGAACACTTCGACCGCCAGCGGTCCCGAAGCGTCGAATCCAAGCTCGTTGTACGCCTGATCCATCATCTCGCTGAATAGTTCGTGCACTTTCGGAATTTCTCGCCACATATCTTCCTTTTGAATTCCGCGTTCGGTCAAATCGTCAAACGTAAGGAAAATCCTAATCTTGTCTTGGCTTAGCCGCTCCATCCTCATGACAGGATCCTCCTTCCCCCACCGATGGGTGATAACAGCGTATGTTGTGGCATATAATGTGTGCTTGAAATGCGTTTTACAACATGTTATCACTTCTTCACATGAAATGCACTAGGAAAAAGCACCGAAACGCAAAAAAAACGGCGCTTTTCTCCCGCTTCGGAAGAGAAAGCGCCGCTCTCGTTTCGAGGTTGCGTCAATTGGGATGCTTGGCGTTTTCTTCGAGGATTTTATCGACTTGCCGCTTGACCTCCGAGTCTTGGGACGCCAGCTTCGCGACATGGCCGAGACCCTCGTTTTCCCCGCGCTCACGGGATTGGTCTTTGCCGCTCCAGCCGCGCTCGCCGCCCGTCCCCATCGAAAACAGCCGTCCGAGCGCCTCGCCCTTCATTTCGCCCGCCCTGCGCTTCAGGCTTTCGCCGGCCGTTCCGGCCATCGCCATCATGCGTCCGTTGCGCTGCATCAGCATGACGACCGCCGCTCCGGCCAAACCTCCGACAATGAAAGAACCGATTTTCACATTATTCCCTCCTGATGCCCTATTTGCTGCCCGCTTATCGGGTATTGACGGGTATAGTGTGGCTCGCGGCGCCCCGGGTCATGCTCCCTCAAAATCAGGAAGCGAAAGGCCTCGTCATTCTCCGTAATATTGCCTCCCCATCCAAAACATAAAAACGACCAGGCCCGTAAACAGAACGACGAGCGCCCGGTAAAACCAGCGCGAGTAGCCCCTCGAAGCCCGTTCGTGAACGCCGGCGCGCGGCGGCAATCCCGTCTCCGGAATGCCGGACAGCTCGGCCGTTCTGGCGATCGCCGCTTCCAGTTCTTCGAGCGTCCGCGGCTCTTCGTTCTCCGGTTTCTCTTCCTCCGTCTCAAGCGCGATCCGCTTGGCTTCTTTGTAGCGCGTCCATACCGAAGAATGGTCGCTTTCTTTCATTTCTGCTCTTCCTTCCGAAAACGAATGATCAACCCCATGGCGAAGTCAAAAAGGAAATGCGTCGCGATCGGCGCCCAAAGCGTGCCGGTAAAATCGTACAGCAATCCGATGCCGTAGCTGATCCCGAAAACCATGCCGGTCGGAATCCAGTGCCGCAAATACCGGACGTGAATGGCCGCGAACAAGATGCTGGTCCAATAGGGCCCGATCGAATGCTGGATCGCTCCCCGAAACAGCAGCTCCTCGCATACGGCAACGATAAACGAGATGAGGGCGATGTGCCAGACCGCGCGCTTTCGGAAAATTTTTTCGTTTACGCCCCCGTCGTCCATCGCCTCCTCCGGAACCCAGCGCGAGATGCCGATGTCGAAGGCGACGATGACGGCCGCAAGCCCGGCCGCCCAGCCGGCGAATTCGAAACTGTCAGGAATTGCAAATAAATTAATCGCGTTTCTGCCCTGCAAAATCACCCATATGAAACCGATAATAAGAGTAAGAAGTTGGGTCAAGTACAAATTGACGAGCAGCATGTTGTCGTCGAGCTCGTCGACGGTCACCTTGCGTATTTTAATGTTGCGAATGTCGAATTTTTTCATAATACCTCTAAGGTTATCGAATTGGGATATGTTCAAGCGCCGTTTATTTTTTTATACTTGACCTACGCGGCTTGCGCCGACTCAAATTTTGCTAAAACATGTCGTTAAAGGAGTATCCGATGGAGAAACGTCTAACTCGCACCGACCTCATGCTTGCACTTGGATTTATCTTTTTGCTTATCGTCGCGGTAGGAGCGTTCTTCTACGGGGTAAAGATCGGCACCGAGCGAACCGAAGCGCGTTTCGAAAGCGGCGGCGAAACCGCGGCCGTCCGGCAGGTTTCCGCCAACGCCTACCAGCAGCAAGACCTCGTATCCTTTTATCATACCGTATTTTTGCCTTATCGTGAATTCATAACGGAGTGGACGACGGCCAAGCAGAAGTGGCTGTCCGATCCGACGGCGGATCGTTCCGCGTCCCTGAAGGAACTGGCAAAATCCGCCAACCAAAAATACGACGCGGCGAAAGTCGCTTATATCCCGCCGGTATCGCCGCTTTTGCAGGATGCTCAAGTCGCCTACCTCAAAAGCCTCAAGCTGTTCGCGACCGGCTTTGAGGCGAAGGCCTCCGAAGCGAACGAAGGGCCCGCCACCGCCCTGCTGAACGCTCTCGCATCCGACGCGTACTATACGCAAGCGCTCGAGCAAGGCTTGTCCGCCCAGGAAAACTATTACGAATCCATGCTCCGCTGGGCGGCCACCGTCGATCCCGACATCGACGCCGAAAGCGAGCTCGATACGATGGTGGATTTGGCGCGATGGCAGACGCTGCCGCTCGTCCGCCGCAACTTGTTGACCGCGGAATTTCTGGCCGATCAGCGCGAGCTCAGCGACTATATGCCGCACGATTTGACCGCGCGAATCGACGCGTTCATCGCCTCCGGCCAAGCCGGCAAAATGAAGCTGAAATCGATGGGTGCCGTCGGCGAGCTGCTGACGCAAACCGACGCCGTTCGCGACGGCGACTTTCTCCAGTTGAAGAACCGCTTCTACGGCGGGCAATTGCTTCCGCAGCTGCCCTTCTTTTTCCCGGACAAGTAGATTTACGTTCCCTTTCACCTTTTTGTTTCAGTTTGACCGTTGCATTTGGCTGTCCGATTGCTTTAAAATAAGAAAGGCTTTTCGAAGTGACCTTGCGGAGTTCACCCTCATCGCACCGTTCGGCCGCTTGCACGCGGGCGGAGGACTGATTGAGGGTGTTTTCAATATTGCAAACAACGAACCTAGGGGGATTCACATGTTTAAAGTGTTGGTATCGGACCCGATCAGCGACTTGGGCATCTCGCAACTGGTCGAGGCTGTCGACATCGCCGTCGACAAGAAGACCGGACTTAGCGAAGACGAGCTTGCCGCGATTATCGGCGAGTACGACGCCCTCCTCGTCCGCAGCCAAACCCGCGTCACCGAACGCATTATGACCGCCGGCAAAAGGCTGAAAGTCATCGGCCGCGCGGGCGTAGGCGTCGACAATATCGATCTGGAAGCCGCCACCAAACGCGGCATTATCGTCATTAACGCGCCGGACGGCAACACGATCACGACGTGCGAGCACACGTTCGCCATGATGATGGCCCTGGCCCGCCATATTCCTCAAGCTTATTTGAAAACGGTCGGCGGCGTATGGGACCGCAAATCGTTCGTCGGCGTGGAATTGCGCAACAAGGTGCTCGGCGTGCTCGGCATGGGCCGCATCGGCAGCGAAGTGGCCGCGCGGGCGAAAGCGTTCGGCATGACCGTTCTCGGCTACGATCCGTTCCTGACCGAAGAACGCGCCCAAAAAATGGGCGTCAAGCTGGCTTCCGTCGACGAAGTGATCAAAAACGCCGATTTCATTACCGTTCATACGCCGCTGACGCCGGAAACCCGCCATATGATCGGCAAAGCGCAGTTCGCGGTCATGAAGCCGGGCATGCGGATCGTCAACTGCGCGCGCGGCGGCATTATCGACGAAGCCGCGCTCGTGGAGGCGATCGACGCCGGGATCGTCGCCGGGGCGGCGTTCGACGTCTTCGAAGAAGAACCGCCGAAGCCGGAGCATCCTTTCCTGTCCCATCCGAAAATTATCGTCACGCCGCATCTCGGCGCTTCGACCGTCGAAGCCCAGGAGAACGTGGCGATCGACGTTTCGGAGCAGCTCCTGCACATTTTGCGGGGCGAACCGTACAAAAACGCCGTCAACATGCCTCCGGTTCCCGCCGACGTCCTGGCGAAGCTGGAGCCGTATTTCTCGCTCGGCCGCAAGCTCGGCAGCTTTGCCGCTCAAATGACCGAAGGCCCGGTGAAGGAAATTGTCGTCGGCTACGCGGGCGAGCTCGCCGACGTCGATACGCAGCAGCTTACCCGGTATATCGTGCAGGGCGTATTGTCCTACCACCTCGGAGCCGAGCAAGTAAATGCGGTCAACGCGATGCATCTCGCCAAAAAGCGCGAAGTCAACATCGTCGTCAACCAATCGTCGGCCAGCAAAGGCTTTACGAATCTCGTCACCGTTACGCTGCGTTCGGCCAAGGAAGAGCGCATGGTCGCCGGCGCCCTGCTGAACGGATTCGGCGCCCGAATCACGCAAATCGACAAATATCCGGTGGACGTCGAGCCGCAAGGCCACCATGTCCTGATATCGCACCATGACAAGCCGGGCATTATCGGCCGGGTAGGCACGCTTCTCGGGACGAACGACATCAACATCGCCACGATGCAGGTCGGCCGGAAAGACGTCGGCGGCGCCGCGATCATGGTGCTCGGCGTCGACAAAGCCGTGCCGAAAGAAGTGCTCGCGCAATTGGAAAGCTTGCCGGATCTCGTCAAAGCGAAAGAAGTGCAATTGCTCTAATCGACGGAACGAAGGGGCCGTCCCGAAAGGTCGACATGGACCTGAGGGACGACCCCTTTTCGTTCAAGGAGCGCGATTCGCCGGCCGGTTATCCCTTTTCGGCCGCCTGCCGCCGGCGTTCTGCCGCAACGGCGTTGCCCGCAGGCCGCTCCGCCCGTCCGGCCACCAGAAAGACGATGCCGAATTGCAAAATCGACGACGCGACCAGGACGACGGGCAGCGCGGCCGATTCCGGGTTGTCGGCGAACGAGATCAGCCCGAAAATGGAGATGACGCGTCCGATGTTGAGGAACAATTCGCGAATGACGACCGATTCGATTCGGAACTGTCGTTTGAGCGGCAAAAAGTCCATAAGCCGGTAATAATAGACGTTCAAGGAATTGACGGTCAGCGGATTGAAGACGGAAAACACGATCATAAAGATCAGCACCGTCCACCAGCTGATGTCGATCAGCAGAACGCACGCGGCTCCGGTGGACATCAAAGTGGACCAGAACACGTCCTGTCTCGCGCGGTCGTGCGATTTTCGGCGGGAGACGAAGAATGCGGTTCCAATCGTAATGAGAGCGAAAAACACCGTCAGCAGACCGACCCGATCCTCCCGGCCATAGGTTTGATAAAGCAAGATGTTCGGAAGGAAAAGCATGATGCCTTGAAACAGGCCGAGGATGAAATAGCCGAACAACGAGTTCAGCCACAGCCGGTTCCGCTTCATCATTTCGCCGGCGTAATTCAAATAATACGTGCGGTGGCGCATTTTCAGCGCTCCGATCTTCAAACTGAACATCGAAGCCAGGGCGAACATGACGAACGCTATCGCGAACGTGACGATGTAGCCCTGCAGTCCTTCGAATTGGCCGATCAGGTATCCGGCCAGCGCCGGCCCCGCGAGGCCGGCCGTATTGAACACGATCAGGTTCAAGCCGAGAAAGCGTCCCCGATTCCGCTCGCTCGTCACGTCGTACATCAGGACAAGGTACCCGACCCAATAAAACCCGAGAGCGGTGCCGTTGAACAGCGCGAACAGAGGATAATAGGCCGCTACCTGCTCCCGCGCGAAAATGACGCCCAAATAAAAGACGGCAATGAGCATAATGCCGATCCGGTACGTCACCATCCGGTCTTTTTTCTTGGCGATGTAGCCGCCGGCCGCGAATGCGAGCGGAGTAATCCCGTAGACGAGCACGTTGAACATGCCGTTTACCCATAAATCCTCCGTCAGCCGCCACAAGTACAAGTTCAAGAAAAGCCCCGACATGGACGCGCCGAATTGGAAGCAGCCATGAATAAACAAGGTGACGAACGCTTCCGGCGCAAGCGTATGCGCTCCGCCCGTTCTCGAGCCTTTCAGACGTTCTTTCCACTCCCGAAGAAGTCCCACCGAAAGTTCCCCCATCGTCTGCGAGCTGCGTCGCCAGTTCGCCGTTTATGGACGTGCCGTTTTTCCCGCCGTTTTGGAAGCGCCGCCGATCGGCAGCGTGATCGTAAACGTCGTCCCGCTCCCCGGCTTGCTTTGGGCGCGAATTTTTCCATGATGCGCTTCGACCAGCGTTTTGACGATGAACAGTCCCAGGCCGGTGCCGCCGCTCGATTCGCGTTTGCGAGCCTTGTCGGCTTTGTAAAACCTCTCGAAAATATACGGCAAATCGTCGGAGTGTATGCCCTCTCCTTCATCCTGCACGACAAGCTCGAGCTGGGGACCGCCCTGCGTTTCCAGCTTTCTGGCCGTCAGCCGGATTTCGGCCCCTTCGGGCGTATGCCGGATCGCGTTGTCGAGCAAATTGGTCAGTACCTGCTCCAGCCGGTCCCGATCCGCCGACTCCAGCACGAGGGGCTCATCATCCGTCGATTTCGTCAGGGCAATCCCTTTCTCCTTCGCCAGGACGGCAAATTTGCGGTATACCCTGCCCAGCAGCTCGCCCATGTCGAGCCGCTCGAAATGCAAGTCCATATGGCCGGCTTCCATGCGGGCAAGATCGAGCAAGTCTTTCACGAGCCGTCCCATGCGGAGCGATTCGTCATGAATGACTTGCGTCATCTCGCGGCGTTCCTCCGGCGAACCTGCAATGTCGTCGAGCAGCGCTTCGCTATAGCCTTGAACCATCGACAACGGCGTGCGAATTTCGTGGGAGACGTTGGCGACGAAATCGTTGCGGAATTTTTCCAGCCGATGTTCCTCGGTCACGTTGCGCAGCACCGCCACCACGCCGCGGACGCCGCTGGTCGAAGCAAGCGGCGTCATCGCCACCGACCAGACCTCGTTTTGGACGTTCAGCTTCGCCGTCGTCTCCTTGCCGCTGGAAATGACTTCGCGGTACGCTTCGAGCAGCGGCTCGGGAACGCGCCCCGGCTTCGGCAGGTCGTCTTCCTCCCACCCGTAGGCGTTCCATTCCTCGAGCAGGCTTTGGCCCTGGGGATTGGTCAAAATGACGCCGCCGTCCGCGTTGAAGGAAATGACCGCGTCGGTCATGCTGCGCAGCACGCTGCTCAGATGATCCCGCTCGTGCTCCAGGATGCGGATGAGCGAGTCGATCTCGGAGGCCATTTGATTAAACGTATTGGCCAAATCCCCGATTTCGTCCGTCGAACGGATGGCGACCCGAACGGTGTAATCCCCTTGCGCGATCTGGTCGGCGGCTTCTTTCATTTCGCGAAGCGGCTGCGTGATTTTCGTCAGGAGAAAAAAAGCGAAAAAGGTTGTCAGCAAAAAACCGACAGCCCCCGCCGCTACGAACAAATGCTTTACTTTTACCGAATTTTCGAACGTCAAATCGATATATTGAAGAAGGAACAATCCGATGGTGCTTATGACGACGGCGACAAGCCCCATCATCGTCAGCCACAATTTTCCGACTACCGTTCTCCATATCGCCATCGTCTACTTGGAAACCTCCAGCTTGTAGCCGACGCCCCAAACCGTCGTGATCATCGCCGCCGCTTCGGTCGACACCCGGTTCAGCTTTTCGCGGAGACGCTTCACGTGCGTGTCCACCGTCCGCAAATCGCCGAAGAAATCGTAATTCCACACATCCTTCAGCAGCTCCTCGCGCGAGAACACTTTATCGGGAGAACTGGCCAAATAATGCAGCAGTTCGTATTCCTTGGGCGTCAAATTGACTTCCTGGCCCCCCGCCGTCACCCGGTGCGCGTCATGCTCGATGACGAGGTGGGGGAACACGATATTGTTGCTGGCGTTCAGTTCCTTGGACAAAAACGCCGTCGCGGAAGAACGGCGCAAAATCGCCTTGATGCGGAAAATGACTTCGCGCGGGCTGAACGGCTTCACGACGTAATCGTCCGCGCCGACCTCAAACCCCTGCACCCGGTTGACTTCCTCCCCTTTGGCCGTCAGCATGACGACCGGGGTCGCCTTGCTTTGACGCAGGCGGGTGCATACTTCGATGCCGTCGATGCCGGGCAGCATCAAGTCCAGCACGATCAGATCGTAATTATCCTGAAGCGCTTTGCGCAAAGCCGTTTCCCCGTCTTCCGCTTCGTCCACGGAGTACCCTTCTTTTTCCAAATACATTTTGAGCAAACGGCGAATCCGTTCCTCATCGTCTACGACCAAAATCCGGTTGCCGGCTTGGTTTGCCATATGCAATCCCCTCCATTCTTAGGATGTCCCTCGGCCTTCTCTTACACGCCCGCGTAGGAGTGCAAGCCGGCGATGACGAGATTGACGCCAATCAGCGTAAAGAGGACGACGATAAAACCGATCACCGCCAGCCACGCCGAACGCGTTCCCTGCCAGCCGCGCGAAAGACGCAGGTGAAGATAGGCGCTGTAGAACAGCCAAGTAATCAAGGCCCATACTTCTTTCGGATCCCAGCCCCAGAACCGGGACCAGGCGATCTGCGCCCAGATCATCGCAAAGATGAGCGCCCCGAGCGTAAATACCGGGAAGCCGATCGCGATCGCCCGGTACGCGATTTCGTCGAGGTCGTCCGGATCGATCCCTTCCAAATGCGGCCGGATGACGGCCGCGATCGGCTTGCGGGCGATCAGTCGAATCAGGGCGTACAAGATCAGCCCGCTGAGGATCGACCAGATGATCGTGTTCAGCTTGCGGCCGGCGTTCACGCCGTTCATCCACGACGGAGCCTCGAACAACGGCTTGTCCATGCCGATGAAGCTGTCCATTTCCAGCGTTTCGCTATTGTACGGGGCGACGATCGGCGGAAGCGTATACTCGACCCTTTCCACCGTCGTCTGTTCCTGGCCGGCATCGTCGATCCGGAACTTTTCCTGGCTGAACTGGGCTTCGTACCCCGCCGCGCGGAAGCCGAATACCGAGACGAGAAAGCCGATCACGATGACGATAAAAACGAGCACCAGCTCGGTCCACTTCTGCGAGCGGCGAGCCGCCTTGTCGGTGCGCGAATAGTCGAGCACGCGGATCAAATGCACGAGGGCGGCCGCGAAGCCGACCGCGAAAAACGCTTCGCCCAGCGCCGCCGTCGTCACGTGGATCGACAGCCAGATCGAATTCAGCGCCGGGATGAGCGGCTGTACCTCGGAAGGGAACACCGAAGCGTAAGCGATAATGATGACGACAAGCGGAAGCGCGAAAGCGCCCAGCATAACTTTGCGGTAAATCAAATATACAATAATGAAGGCAAGCATGATCGCCATGCCGAGGAAGGTCATGAACTCGTACATATTGCTCGTCGGAATGTGCCCCGCGCCCTTCCAGCGCGTAAAGAAAAAGGCGAGGTGGGCGATCCAGCCGACGACGGCCAGGATAAATCCGATCTTCCCCCAACGCTTCACGTGGGCTTCCGGAGCGCGGTTGCTCCATTTTTTTCCGGCTACCGCCACCGCATAGACGATAAATGAGGCGCAGTACAGAAAAAAGGCGGCCAAAAAGGCATTTTCACTAAAAGCAAGCCATTGGTTCAACGTTAATTCCTCCTGTTATCCAGCGCTTTCGGATCGACCTTGATGCCGGTTTTGCCGAGCGCGGCGGCCACTTCCGCCCGGATGCCGTACGTGTTTTTGTTCGTGTGCGCGCCGATCGTAAGCTTGTCGCCGTCGTCGATCCGGAGCCAGATCCGGCGGTGCTGCCAGTAGAAGCCCATAACGAGCCCGATCATCGAAATGGCGGCCCCTACCCAAATAAACGGCATCGCGCGATCCACGCGCACGTTCAGGGTCGAATTGTACAGCGAAAACTCGACGTTTTGCATGTCGCCCACTTCGAACGAAAAACGGCCGGTATTGGTGCCGAGCTTTCGGAAGCTTTCGTTCAGCTGGCTTTGCAGCGTCTTGTTGTCCGCCGACGGCAGCGGGAAATACATATACATTTCGCCGTCCGGCGCGATGCCGGGTCCCGTCACGACAAACACGAAGGCGGGATTGATCGTTTCGCGCGATTTCGTCATCGGGCGGTTGTACTCGTCCAGGCCGAAATCGGGAAAAAGATTGCTCAACTTCAGCGTATAGGGCCCGGCCTCGTAAGTCAACGGAGGATTGGTCATCGGAAGCTCGAACGGGCCGTACGTTTCGCCGGTTTGCGTATCGATCAGCTTCGGCTTGACCGAAAGGAGCCGGATCCGCTCGTCGTAGTTGTACTGGTACAGCTTCAACCCTTCGTAAGATAGCGGGCTGTTCACCTGGATGTCGTGCTGCGCCACCTGCGTCAGCACCGGCTCTTTGACCGGATCGTCGCAGTCCGCCGTGCATTCGTACAGCGTCGCCTTCGTTTCGTACAGCTTCGCCCTTAGCGTGCCCTTCAGCCTTTCGGGAAGCTCGTCGTCCGTGTAGTACTCGACCGTGAATTTCTCGTTCTTGACGTAGTATTGCGTGTTCGGAATTTGCTTGATCTGCCCTTCGTCGAGCGAGACGTACGCGTCCATATGCCAGGCCGGAACGGCCCGTCCCAGCACCGCCAGCAAAAACACGATAAGGCCGATATGGTTGATGTAAGGCCCCCAGCGGCTGAACCGGTTCTTCTCGGCGAGCAGCGCCGTTCCGTCGTTCGGATCCACCCAAACCCGGTAGCGCTTTCGCTTCAGTTCCCTCTGAAACCTCTGCATCCACTCGCCGGCGTCGATCTCGAGCGTCGTTTCGAATGCGGTCTGCTGGCGCTTCAGAAACGTCATATGCTTGCGCACCTGCTGCTTGGACAGCGCCTTGTAAAGCGGAAGGACGCGGTCGAGGCTGCAAACGACGAGCGACGTGCCGATCATGACGAGCAGGCCGATGAACCACCACGATTCATACGTTCGGGACAATCCGAGAAATTGATAAATCGCGCCCCACGTTCCGTATGTATCCTTATAATACTGCGCCGGATCGTACAGATTGACGAACGAGCTTTCCTGCGGATAAATCGTGCCCAGCGCCGCGCCGATCAGCGTAATGACGATCAGCCAGACGGCGATTTTGACGGAGGAAAAAAAGTTCCAGATCCGGTCGATCCAGGACGGGTTCGACTTTTGCGAGCGGCGGGCGACGCCGTCGTACCGCATCTCCAGCGGACTGTCCAGCGGCAAGTCTTCGACAAGCGGCTTGCCGCAAGCTTCGCAAAGCACCGTTCCCGTCGGATTTTGATGTCCGCATTCGCATTTCGTATTTTGAAACAATGAAGCTTATGCCTCCTTGCAAGGAGCCTGGGCGGCTAGAACAGCCGTTCGACCCTCTCTTCGATAAATGCTTCGCTCATCGGCCCGCCGATGGCGATTTCTTCGATGGTGCCGTCCGATCCGATAAAAAACGTGGTCGGATATTCCCGCAAGCCGTACAGGCGTTCGATTTTGCGATTTTTGTCGAGCAGGATGGGAAAATTCACGCCGACGCTTTGCGCGAAGCTGCGAACGCTCACCCTGTCTTCGCTCAGGTTGATGCCGACGACCTGGAGCCCCTGGTCCTGCCACTTTTCGTACACCTTCTGCAGGTCGGGCATTTCGTTGCGGCACGGAGGACAAAACGTTCCCCAGAAATTCAGCACGAGCGGCTTGCCTTTATAATCGTCCAAGGAATGCGTCTCCCCGGACAAATCCGCGAGCGTAAATTCGGGCGCCCCTTGGCCGGTTTCGAGCACTTCGGACGTTTTGAAAAAAGATTGCCCGATCGCGTATCCGCCGATCGCGACGACGAAGGCGAGGATGATATACTGGATGGGCTTCCGGTAACGCTTCAATGATTTCACCGCCGTATTTCCGTTTTTTTTCGCGTAAAACCTTCGACTTGATTATAACGAAAATACCGGGGCCGCAGGCAAGCGCCCGGACCTCCGGTTATGAACATTGTGTGACGTAAATCACTCCGCCCGGTTCGCGTCTTCCGCCCCGTCCGCGGCCTCCGTCAGCAGCCGGACTTCCTCGCCGGACAGCTTGCGGTATTTGCCCCGCTGCAAATTGTCGAGCGCGAGTCCCCCGAACGAAATGCGCTTGAGCCGGATGACGGGGTGATGGATCGCCTCGAACATCCGCCGCACCTGCCGGTTGCGCCCCTCGCGGATCGTAATGCGGATGGTGGCCTGCTTTTTGTCGGGGTCCACGTCGTGGTATTCGACGTCGGCCGGCGCGGTCATCCCGTCCTCCAGCTTGATGCCCCGCTTCAGCTTGTCCAGCGCGTCGCCGTGCGGCACCCGCTCCACGGTGGCCAAATACGTCTTCGGGACGTGGTGCCGCGGGTGCATCAGCTTATGCGCCAGCTCGCCGTCGTTCGTGAGCAGGAGCAGGCCCTCCGTATCGAAATCGAGCCGTCCCACCGGATAGACCCGCTCGTTGACGCCTTTCAGGTAGTCCGTCACGACGGGGCGCCCTTTCGGATCGTTGACGCTCGTGATGACGCCTTTAGGCTTGTTGAACATCAAATAAATCTTTCGTTCGGAGCGGATCCGCTTTCCGTTCACCGCGATATCGTCCTTGGCGGGGTCGGCTTTCACGCCGAGCTCGGTCACGACTTCCCCGTTGACCGTCACTTTCCCCTCTTTTATCAGTTCCTCGCATTTGCGCCTCGAGGCGACGCCGGCATTCGCGAGTACTTTTTGCAATCGTTCCAATGATGTTCACCTCATCCTTCATCATACATGGACGAAAGGTTTAAAACAACAACAAGCATGCGGCGACGGCGGCGAAAAAACCGACGACGTCCGAAAACAGGCCGACCTTGAGGGCGTAGCCGGAACGCCGGATGCCGATGGCGCCGAAGTAGACGGTCAGCACGTAAAGCGTCGTATCGGTGCTCCCTTGAATGGTCGACGCGATGCGGGCGATCATCGAATCCGGGCCGAACTCCTTGATCAGGTCGGTCGTGTAGGCAAGGGCGCCCGCTCCGGTAATCGGCCGCAGCAGACCGAGCGGCAGCACGTCGCCGGGGACGCCGATCCGTTCGAAAAACGGGCGGACGAGGCCGACGAGGGCGTCAAGCGCTCCCGAAGCGCGGAACATGCTGATCGCAGTCAGCATGCCGACCAGATGGGGGATGATGCCGATCGCGGTTTGAAAGCCGTCCTTCGCCCCGTCGACGAACGTCTCGTAAACGGGCACTTTCCGAAACGCGGCATAAAGCGGAATGAAGACGATGAGCATCGGAATCGCCCAGGCGGACAAAGCGTGAAGAAAGGAGAGCATCGATCACCCTCCTTTCGTTTCCGCCTCGGCCGGACCCAAGCGAAGCGGCGGCGCTTTTCGGTTGCGGCTCCGGTACCATCGGTCGGCGGCGATCGCAGCCCCGGTCGAGACGATCGTGGCAAGCAGCGTCGACGAGATAATGTCCGCGGGATGAGCGGAGCCGAAATTCATCCGGATCGCGATCAGCGTCGTCGGCACGAGCGTGATGCTGGCCGTATTGAGGGCAAGCAGCGTGCACATCGCGGGCGTGGCCGTGTCGGGACGGGGATTGAGCTTCTGCAGCTCCTGCATCGCCCGAATCCCCATCGGCGTTGCGGCATTGCCGAGTCCGAGCAGGTTAGCGCTCATATTCGAAAGGATAAAGCCGAAGGCGGGGTGGTTGTTGGGCACGTCCGGAAACAGCCAGCGCACGGCGGGAGCGACCGCTCGCGAAAGCAGGCCGACCAGCCCGGCCGATTCGGCGATGCGCATCATGCCGAGCCAGAACACCATGATGCTGATCAGCCCGAAGCAAACGGTAACGCCCGTCTGCGCTCCCGTGAATACCGCCTCCGTCACCTGCTGAACGCGGCCGTTGACGGCGGCGTAGCCGACGCTGAACACGATCATGCCGAGCCAAATCCCGTTGACCAATTGAACCGCCCTCCCCCAAAATCAAAAATCAGTCATGGCTTGCCTCTGTCAGGCCGATCGTTCCGATCGTCCGGTCGCCGATCCGGAAGATCAGCTTGCCGCGATACCCGAACGCATAATCCAGGCTTGTCGAAGCGGCCGGCGCGAAATGCGCTTTCAGCTGCTCCCGCTCTCCCTGCGCGAGAGGATAAGCGAATTCGGTCATCGCGATATAAGGATAGCCCGCGAAAGGTTCTCCCTTCCCTATAATTCGCTGCAGCGGATAACGGGCGAATCCGTAATCGAGCATGTTTCGGTGGTCGAGCCAATCGTCCCGATCGTTCAGCGTTACCGCGACGAGCTGCTGGCCGTTTTTCGTGGCGGAACTGACGAGGCAGCGCAGCGCTTTTTTCGTATAGCCCGTTTTGACGCCGTCCGCGCCTTCGTACTGAAACAGCATTTTATTTTTGTTGACCCACTTGTAATCCCATGGATCGTACGGATTCGGAGCCGTCTTGACCTTCGTTCGGACGATTTCCCGAAACAAATCGTTATGCAGCGCGTAAGCGGCAAGCTTGGCCAAATCGTTCGCGGTCGAATAATGGCCGTCCTGGTCCAGCCCGCTCGGATTCGCGAAACGGGTGCGGTCCAGCCCGAGCTCTTCCGCTTTGCGATTCATCAAAAAAACGAACCCTTCCACGCTTCCGCCCACATGCTCGGCAATCGCCATGGCCGCGTCGTTGCCGGACCGAAGCATGAGGCCGTATAGCATATCGGCCAGCTTCATTTTTTCCCCGGCTTTCAGATAGATGGAGGAACCTTCTTTGCCGGCGGCGCGTTTGCTCACGGTGACGACGCCGCTCGGATCTCCATGCTCGATCGCGACGATCGCGGTCATGATTTTCGTCAGGCTCGCGATTCGCATTGGCTCGTCGCCGCGGTGATCGTACAGCAGGCGCCCGGATCGGACGTCGATCAGCGCCGCCGCTTGGGCGTGCGTCGACGGGCGGCCGACGGCTCCCGGGCCGTGCGGCTGCGAGGACGAGGCGTACGCGCGGGAAACGTGAAACGCGGGCGGAACGAGCGCGAGGCATCCGCCGAACAAGGCGATTATCGCGTAGCGGGTTATGGATGCTGCGGCGTGCTTCATGTTGTGCCTCCTGATTCAAAATATGTCGGCATGTCCAAAAGTATGTCCGCTCTCATGCGAAATGAAAAACCGGCCAAATCGGCCGGTTTCCCTCTTGCTGCCATAGGCCAGTTCGTTTCGGGCTACATCAGATCCGGAGACGGAGAGCGAATGGCGATATTTTCGTTCCCTTCGCGTTGCGGACCCGTTTTGATCAAGCCCTGGAGTTTTTCGACCCAGGCCGGTGCCGCATCGATCAGCCTTTCGAGCAGATGGGTCTGATTGTCCAGGGGAACGATTTTGACTCCTTGCACGCCGACGACCAGAAACGCGATCGGCGTGATCGAAACGCCGCCGCCGCTGCCCCCGCCGAACGGAAGCGCGACGGACGCGCGGTGCGCGTCGGACGGGCTGCCGCCGGCGCCCGCGCTATCGGTTTCGTCGGCCGCCTGAAATTCGCTGCCCCCGGCCGCGAATCCGAACCCGACTTTGGAAATCGGCATAATGACGCTGCCGTCCGGCGTTTGGACCGGCTCGCCGACGATGGTGTTGACGTCCACCATTTCCTTGATATTTTCCATTGCCGTTTGCATAAGGCCTTTAATCGGATGCTCGGACATCGTGACACTCCTTTTCTTTTTCGCATTCTACGCGGTTTCATTTTGCTACAACGCCGAGCTTTTTATTCGCCGGCCGTCGGCTGGCCGGACGCTAAGAACCGGGAGCCGCGCGCCACGATCGCACCGTCTTCGCGATTCGCAGGGCGCCGGTTCCGAATTTGGCCAACTCGACGAACGCATCGCCGAATCGGAGACGAAAATCCGCTTCCCAGACGATCGAAAGTTCCTCGCCGGAATAATTGGGCTTCACGCTGCCGTGGGGATGGGTTTTAAGCGCGACGAAATGACCCGTCAGGGCGGCCGCGCAGCCGAGAACCGACCAGGCAAGCCCGGCTGCGGTCCCGGTCAGCGCCGCGTCGCCCAGCCCGATCTCGATGTCGAGACGCCACCTCGTGCATTCCACCTTGCGCAGCAATTTTCGAACCCTTTTTTTGAAATGGAAAACGTTGCCGAGCAATGTTCGGTACCTTTTCATAAACCGAGAAGCGCCGCGCATGCCGATCCGCTTGGTCGTTCGTTTCTTGCGCCGGATCAGGCCTGCTTCCTCTTTTCCCCTTTGCCGATAGACGATATCGAAACCTTTGATCATGATCGAAGGAATGGCCGTCTGGATCCGGACAAGCCCGAACAACGCTCTCGCGATGACGACCAGCTGGTCGAAATGGCCGCTGCGCGAATAACGGATCCGAATTCTGATGGACGAAGCCCATACGGCAATCGCCAATGCCAACACGCATCCGATCGCCAAGAAATGCCAAAAAGCCATACGTTCCCCGCCGCCTTTCGTGTGGGAATAGTATGGCCTTTTCCGGTTTCGGTTCATACGGCTGGAACCGATTCAATTCGTTTCCAATGCCCGGTTCAGATCGTCCATCGTCAGCTGGCGGCCTTCGATCCGGTCGAACAACAGCTTCGTGCGCTCCTCCAGCTCGTCGTCTCCCTCGGCTACGAGCGGGTCGGGAAGATGCTGGAGATCCGGCAGTCCGAAATAGTCGAGAAAAGCTTTGGTCGTGCCGTACAGGATCGGCCTTCCGATCGCGTCGGCGCGCCCGACTTCCTCGATCAAGTCCTTCGCGACGAGCGTATGGATCGGCCGATCGGATTTGACCCCGCGGATTTCCTCGATTTCGACGCGGGTGATCGGCTGGCGGTAGGCCACGATGGACAGCGTCTCCAAAGCGGCCTGGGACAGGGCGGTCCTGGCGGGCGAGTAGGCCAGCTTTTCGAGATACGGCGCGTGCTCCGGAGCCGTCGTCAGCCTGAATCCTCCCGCCACCTCGGCAATGCGCAGTCCGCGATTGTCGCGAACGTAATCGCTTTGCAGGTCGCGAAGAACGTCAAGCACGACGTCCGCGTTCATTTCGACGACTTCCGCCATCGCTTTGGCGCTGAGGCCGTCTTCTCCCGCTACGAACAGGAGCCCCTCAAGTACCGACCTCAATGTCGAATAGTCCATCGTCGCCCTCCCTTCCCGTCCAACTGACGACAATATCGTCAAACAGCTTGTTCTGATGGCAAAGCACCCAGCGACGTTTCATCAATTCCAGAATCGCGAGAAAAGTCGCCACGATTTCATTGCGGTCGAACCGGTCTCCGACCAGTTGGGAAAACAGCACTTTGCCTTCCCCTTCGGCCGCTTTGCGCTTGAGCGCGTCCATGATATCGCGGATCCGGTCCTTGACGGAAATTTCGTCGCGGGCAATCGAGGCGACGCGATTGCGGCCGGCCTCCCTCCGCAGCGCCCTGCGGAAGGCCCGGACGAGATCGTCCACGTGCAAGCCTTCCACGGGATTGATTTGAACGTCGCGAACGTACGGGGACAAATCGGCCGGCTCGCGCGTGAATACCCGGCTTCGCTCCAGTTCGTGCTCGCGAAGCTGGCTCGCGGCCGCTTTGAATTTCCGGTATTCCAGCAGCTTGCGGATCAGTTCCTCGCGGGGATCTTCCCCGTCGTCGTCCATCGTGACCCAGGGCTCTTCCGTCGCCGGAGGCTTGGGCAACAGCTGTCTGCTCTTCATGGAGAGCAGGGTGGCGGCCATGACCAGAAACTCGCTGGTCACGTCCAGCTCCAGCTCCTGCATCGCTTCCAAATATTCGATATATTGATCCGTTATTTCGCTGATGGAAATGTCCTGAATGTCGATTTCCGCTTTGTCGATCAAATGCAGAAGCAGATCGAGCGGTCCTTCGAACGTTTCCAGCTTGTAAAGCACCGTCACGCCGCCAAGTCACCCTTTCTGCGGAGCGCAAACCGAGCGGCTTGCGCCGACCGCGCGAGCCGCGGCCGCGATCGTCCGCTCAGCCTTTCAGCGCCCGCGTAAGATTGGCCATTTCGATCGCCGTCGTGGCCGCTTCCCAGCCTTTGTTGCCTGCTTTCGTGCCGGCCCTTTCGACCGCTTGCTCGATGCTGTCGGTCGTCAGCACGCCGAAAATCGTCGGCACGCCCGTTTTCAGTGCGGTCGCGGCCACGCCTTTGGCCACTTCGTTCGAAACGAAATCGAAATGCGGCGTGGAACCGCGAATGACGGCCCCGAGCGTGACGACCGCGTCGTACTTGCCGCTTTCGGCCATTTTCTGCGCGACGAGCGGAATTTCGAACGCGCCCGGCACCCAGGCGATTTCAACCTCGTCCTCTTGCGCGCCGTGGCGTTTGAACGCGTCCAGCGCCCCGCTGAGCAGTCTCGTCGAAATAAATTCGTTGAAACGGCCGACGACGACCCCATATTTTAAACCGGTGGAAATCAGATTGCCTTCATATACGACTGCCATATTATTATTCATCCTTTCTTCGGCGTCAAGCCCGGAATTTGTTCGTTTTGTTCGATGACGTTCAAGGGTTCGGTCCGGCGGCCTTCCTCCGGGAAAGAAAACAGATGGCCGAGCTTATCTTGCTTCGTATGCAAATAGCGGGCGTTGTCTTCGTTTTCCGGCATTTGGATCGGGACGCGCTCGACGACGCTCAGGCCGTAGCCTTCCAAGCCTTTGATCTTGCGCGGATTGTTCGTCAGCAGCCGGATTCGGCGGACGCCGATGTCTTTCAGGATTTGCGCTCCGATGCCGTAATCCCGCAAATCCGGGGCGAAGCCCAATTTGATATTCGCTTCGACCGTGTCCAATCCTTCTTCCTGCAGCTTGTACGCCCGGAGCTTGTTCAAAAGCCCGATGCCGCGGCCTTCCTGACGCATATACAATAACACGCCGGAGCCCGCTTCATCAATTTGCCTGAGCGCCGCTTCGAGCTGCGGCCCGCAGTCGCAGCGGTGCGAATGGAAGACGTCGCCCGTCAAGCACTCGGAATGGACGCGAACGAGGGTCGGCGCCGAACCGTCGATGTCCCCCTTAACCAAGGCGACGTGCTCCTTGTAGTCGACGACGTTCGTATACCCGATCGCCCGGAATTCTCCGAAATCGGTCGGCAGCCGAATTTCCACTTCGCGTTTGACCAGCTTTTCCTTCTCGTTGCGATAGCGGATCAAATCCTGGATCGTCACGAGCTTCAGGCCGTGGCGCTTCGTGAACTCGATCAGATCCGGCAGGCGGGCCATCGTCCCGTCTTCCTTGATGACCTCGCAAATGACCGCGGCCGGGTACGTGCCGCACAAGCGCGCGAGGTCGACGGCCGCTTCCGTATGGCCCGCCCGGCGCAGGACGCCGCCGTTTTTGGCGATCAGCGGAAACATGTGGCCGGGCCTGCGGAAGCTGGCGGGGCCGGAAGCCGGATCGATGAGCGCCTTGACCGTCTCCGCGCGCTCGAACGCCGAAATGCCGGTCGTCGTCGCGACGGCATCCACGGACACGGTAAACGCGGTGCCGTGGTAATCCGTATTGTGCTGGACCATCGGCGGCAAATCGAGCTGCTCCGCGCGCTCCTCCGTAATCGGCACGCATACGAGGCCTCGGCCCTCGGTAATCATGAAGTTGATGATTTCGGGGGTCGCTTTGTCCGCCAGCGCGATCAAATCGCCCTCGTTTTCGCGATCTTCGTCGTCCACGACGACGATCGCCTTGCCTTGCAGCAAATCCTGCATCGCTTCTTCTATCGTATGGAAGTTGAAGGCGTCCATCCTGTTGTCCTCCTCTGTTCTCGCGCTAACTTAAATCCGATTGCCGGGATGCCCGATTGTCCGAACGGTTGACCGAATGCCGATTTATTCGAATCTCGGTTATGCGAATGCCGGTTGTCGGAATCTCGGTTGTCCGGGTGCCCGTTTGTCCGGATCTCGGTTGTTCGGATCTCGGCTGTCCGGGTGCCGGTTATGCCGGTTGCCCGGATACTCGAATGTCCGGCAGCCGATCATCAAAATCCGTTTTCGCGCAGCATCGCTTCCGTCAAGCCTCTGCCGGCCGCCCCGGGGACAGCCGTGCCCGCAGGCGGTTCGCCGAACCGCTGCCTGAGCAAATGATCGACGTATTTGCCCAAAATGTCGCACTCGACATTGACCGTGTCGCCCGGCTTCCTGAACTGGATCGCCGTTTCCTTCAGCGTATGGGGAATGATGGAAACGGTAATCGTTCCGGCGCCGTCGTCGACCGATACGATCGTCAGGCTCGTGCCGTCGATCGTAATCGAACCTTTCGGCACCGATTGGCGGACCAATTCCGGACTGTGCGGCTTGATCGCGAAAACGATCGCGTTCGCTTCCGCCCGGCGGGAGACGACCGTTGCCGTGCCGTCCACGTGCCCTTGCACGATGTGTCCGCCGAATCGCCCCCCGGCAAGCATCGCCCGTTCCAGGTTGACCGGATCGCCGGGCTTCAGTTCGTGCAAGGTCGAGCGTCGAAACGTTTCCGGCATGACGTCCGCGTCGAACGAAGATCCGTCGAACGAAATGACCGTGAGACACACCCCGTTGACGGCGATGCTGTCTCCGAGGCGCGCGCCTTCCAGCACCTTGGCGGCGGCGACCGTCAGCACCATCGCCTCACCGCGCCGCTGCACGCGCCGCAGCGTTCCGATTTCTTCGATAAGTCCCGTGAACATGTCCGTTCCTCCTTCCTAGAGCCTCGGCTTGGCGGGATAACCGCTGACGCACCAATCGTCCCCGTAACGCTCGATTTCAATCCGCTCGATCGAAAGCGCCTCTTCCATTCGTTCGGGACCGGTAAAGGCAAACGCCGGCGGAGCGTCACCGCCGACCAGCTTCGGCGCGTAGAACAGCATGATCTTGTCGACGAGGCCGGCCTCGACGAGCGCGCCGTTCAGCGCGCCGCCTCCTTCCACGAGCAGCGAGGCGATATCCCTGCGGCCGAGTTCCGCAAGCGCGGCGGCGAGATCGACCTTCGGTCCCTCGCCGCACGCGATTACTTCCGCTCCCCGCTGCCTGAGCGACCGGGCCCGATTTTCGTCCGCGCCCGCCGTCGTCAGCACGATCGTCCGCGCCTCGCCGTTCAGCACGCGGGCCGAGTCGGGCAGGCGAAGCTGCGAATCGACCACGATCCGAATCGGATGAAGGCCGGGAACGCCGAGCCGCGTCGTCAATTCCGGGTCGTCCGCGAGCACCGTCCCGATGCCGACCATGATGCCGTTGTTCCGATGGCGGAGCGCATGAACCGCTTCCCGGGCCGCCGGCCCGGTAATCCATTTGCTGTGCCCTTCCCGCGTCGCGATTTTGCCGTCCATCGTCACCGCCGTCTTGATCGTGACGAACGGCAAGCCGGTAACGATGTACTTGTTGAACGCTTCGTTCAGCTTCTCGGCCTCGGCTTTGAGCACGCCGACTTTCACCTCGATGCCGCTCTCGCGGAGCCGGGCCAGCCCCCTGCCCGCCACGAGCGGGTTCGGATCGGCCGTCGCGACGACGACGCGGGCCACGCCCTCGCGAATGAGGCGCTCGCAACAGGGCGGCGTCCGGCCGTGGTGGCTGCACGGCTCGAGCGTCACGTATGCGGTGGAGCCCTTCGCGTCCTCTCCCGCCATGTTGAGCGCGTGCACCTCGGCATGGGCTTCTCCCCTGCGCAGGTGGGCGCCGATGCCGACGACGCGTCCGTTATTGACGACGACGCAGCCGACCATCGGATTGACTTCCGTCTGGCCGGCGGCGGAAGCGGCCGTATTCAGCGCAAGCCGCATGTAAAATTCGTCGTTGATGATGTCCATTTGCCTCCCACGCTCCCGACGCCGAAATAAAAACAAAAAAACCCGGAGCGGCAAGCCCCGGGGGTGGTTACACAGCGTTATCCGACCGAAAAATCGCTTCGTCCAAAGGCAAACAAGTCCCAAGCTCGCTCGCATGCGAGACAAGCGGACAACGAAGACAACCGACGCGGCGCGAAACGATGGCCGGCCCCGAATCGCGTCTTCCGCAGAAGTCTTGACTCGAACAAACCGATCCCGAACTCGCCGTACCGAAAGACGAATCGATGCGCGCAACATGGTCCCATGTGAAAAATGGTACATGCCAAGTCGCTTAAACGATAACCTGTTTGCGATTATCGTTGAAAAAGCGTTAGCGCCTGATTAGCGCAAGCGCCGCTCGTTCGCTTTCCTGTCGATTGGATGCCTAAAGACGCGGCCCGGCCGCGCTGCGCTTCCTTCTCCCATCCAGACTGTTACTGTCGGTCCCGGATTCGCACCGGGTCCACCGCATCACGCCCGCCGGTTATCCGGTAGCTGCGATGACGGGTCACGGACTGACGACGGCGGCGTCCGCTTAGCGGCCTGCGCGTTCCGTCGATCACCGCCGGTGGGGAATTGCACCCCGCCCCGAAGGTAAGTCGCTGATTGAAAGAAAGTTTACCACTCGCCTGCATAAATTGCAAGCCAAAAAAAGGCTGCCCCTCCGCAGCCGCCAAGCGCCCCCGCGCTGGCCATTGGGCGGTCCCCCATTAGGACAGGCTTTGCGCAGTTACATGATTCGGCGCCATCGGGCTCCCGGCGCCAACGTTAAGGGGCGCCGCACGAACGACGCCTTTTCGTCCGGAACCCCGGAACGCGTGACCTACGTTGGATTTTATTTCGCAAGCGCCGTTCTCCCCAATCGCTCCGCACCGTTTCGCCGATTACTAGCCTAAGTTGGACTTGATCCCGACTAAAAGCACCGTTTTCGCCGATCGAACCGCACCGTTTTCGTTAATCGCTCCGCCCGCGTTGGATTTCATCCAACCAAAAGCGCCGTTTTCCCCAATCGCTCTCCCTACGTTGGATTTTATCCAATCGGATGACGCCTTGTCCGTCCATTTCGCCCGAAATGCCCTTTTTCGTTGGATAAAATCCAGCGTAGACAGCGCGTTTCCCGATTTTCGCTTCGCTGGTTGGACAAAATCCAACGCAGCTCGTCAAGCGGTTCATATTCCCCCGGTAACGGTTTTAACAAATTTTTAGTTGTAGGCGCCTAAACGTAAGATGACGGGAGTGTACGAAAAATCATACAAATGCGTATATATAACCGCCTGACGGGGCGATTTTGTACGATAAATCGCGCGGCCTCATGAAACGACCATCAGCCCGTGCAATCAGCCCCGCAATTCAGCCCGCGCCCACGCCGAAGAAGCCGTCCGCGCGTGAGGCCCGAATGCGGGACCTCCCGAAGCGAACCGCTTCCTTGACGCGATTTACGCCCCTTCGCCGACGCGAACGGTTTCCATTTTGTCGCGGCCTTTGAACGCGTCGACATGCTCCATGCCGGACGTCACCTTGCCGAATACGGTGTGCACGCCGTCCAGGTGCGGCTGCGGCGCATACGCGATGTAGAACTGGCTGCCCCCGGTGTTCGGGCCGCGGTGCGCCATCGCGAGCGCTCCACGCTCGTGCTTGTTCGGGTTGATTTCGCACGGAATCTCGTAGCCGGGCCCGCCGGTTCCGTTGCCGTTCGGGCAGCCGCCCTGGGCGACGAACCCGGGAATGACGCGGTGGAACGTCAGGCCGTCGTAAAATCCGGAGTTCGCGAGCTTTTCGAAGTTCGCCACCGTTCCGGGAGCGTCCTTCTCGAACAGTTCGATGACGACTTCCTTGCCGTCCTCAAGCTTGATAACCGCTTGCTTTGCCATATTCGATTCATCCTCTCGTCTGTCGATCGCCCGGTCCGGGCATTACTTGGCCACAGCTTGCTTGCGTAGACGCTCGGGAATGATGTCGTTGCCGACGATATTGTCGAACGATTCGCGGGATACGACCAGATCGGCCTGTCCGTCGCGCACGAACACGACCGCGGGACGGCGGATCCGGTTGTAATTGCTGGCCATTGCATAATTGTACGCTCCCGTGCAAAATACGGCAAGCAGGTCGCCCTGACGGACAGCCGGAAGCTTCAGGTCCCAGATGAGCATGTCGCCGCTTTCGCAGCATTTGCCGGCGACGGATACGACTTCGTCGGCGGCGTCGTTGCAGCGGTTGGCGAGCACGGCCTCGTATTTGGATTCGTACAGCGCCGGACGCGGATTGTCGGTCATCCCGCCGTCGACGGCGATATATTTGCGCACGCCGGGAATGTCCTTGCTCGTTCCGACGGTGTAAAGCGTCGTTCCGGCGTCGCCGACGATGCTGCGGCCCGGTTCGACCCAAATTTCCGGCAGCGGATAATCGTTTTCCCTGAAATGGGTAATGATCGCATCGGTGATGGCTTTGACGTACGTTGCCACCGGAAGCGGCTTATCCCCTTCGACATAGCGGATGCCGAAGCCGCCGCCCAGGTTGATGACCGGGAACGTGACGCCGAACTTCTCGCGGACTTCGACGGAGAACGCCGCGACCTTCTCGACGGCCATGCGGAAGCCTTCGACTTCGAAAATTTGCGAGCCGATGTGGGAGTGCACGCCGAGCAGCTTGAGCTGCGGCTGTTTCAGCGCTTCCTCGACCGCGCGCAGCGCGGTGCCGTTGCCGACGTCGAAGCCGAACTTCGAATCCTGCTGGCCCGTCGAAATATAATCGTGCGTATGGGCTTCGACCCCCGGCGTGACGCGGAGCAGGATGTTTACTTGCTTGTCCTTTTCCGCGGCGATGGCGTTCAGCATTGCCAGCTCGACGAAGTTGTCGACGACAAAGCAGCCGATTCCCGCGTCCAGCCCCATTTCGATTTCTTCCGGCGTTTTGTTGTTGCCGTGGAAATGGATGCGCTCCGCGGGAAAGCCCGCCTGCAGCGCCGTGTACAGTTCACCGTCGGAGACGACGTCGAGACTCATGCCCTCTTCCTCGGCCACCCGGCACATCGCCATGACGCAAAACGCCTTGGACGCGTAGGCGACCTGAAAGCGCAGGCCCGTCGCTTTAAACGCTTCGACATATTCTCTCGCGCGCTGGCGGACGAGCGCTTCGTCCACGATATACAGCGGCGTTCCGAACCGCTTGGCCAAATCCGTAACGTCGCAGCCTCCGATTTCCAGATGGCCCAAGTCGTTGATACGGCTCGTTCCGTGCAAATACATTTGGAATTTCCCCTTTGACAAATAAATTCGGATAAACGGTTCGGTCGCAAGACGGCCGCATCCGGTAATTGCGCATGTTACTTAGAGTATATCCGAAACCGTCTCCCGGGGAAATGGAGGATTTGCCACATCATTTGCATTCGTCCGCCTTGCGGGTCCGCCTGCGCGCGTCCGTCCCGCCGCTTCCACAACTTTCGGCGCCGCCTTATACCGGCTGCTTGCTGTTGTCTCTGGACCGGTTGATCGACGGGCGGAACTTGCTTCTCGGAATCGGCCTTCTGAAAATGACGCCGATCAGGGCATTTGCGTTGAACGGCACCAACGGCCACATGAAAGGAGCGTTGAACGACCGCATGAGCGCCAGCCAGACGAAGATGACCGTGGAGCCCACGACAAACCCTTCGGCGTTGAACAAAAAAGTGGCGACCAGCAGCACGAGCCTGACGATCCGGTTGGCGAAGCCGAGCTCGTAGCTTGGGGTGGCGAACATGCCGACCGCCGCCACGGCCATGTACAATATGACTTCGTTAACGAACAATCCGGTCTGCACCGCGATATCGCCGATCAGAATGGCGGAGATCAGGGACATCGCCGTCACGAGCGGCGCGGGCGTGTGCACCGAAGCGAGCCGCAGCAGATCGAGGCCGAGCTCGACCAAAATAAACTGCAAAATGAGCGGCAGATCGCCCTTTTCGTTCACGCCGATAAACCACAGCCACTCCGGCCGAAGCTGCGGATTTTGCGCGTACAAGAACCAAAGGGGGAGCAAAAACACCGAAGCCAGCATCCCGAAAAAACGCACCCACCGCAAATAGGTGCCGATGGTCGGACTTTGGCGGTTTTCCTCGGCATGCTGGATCAGATCGAAATACGTGGTGGGCAGCAGCATGATGCTCGGCGACGTGTCGACGATGACGGTGACGCTGCCGTCAAGCAAATGCGCGGCCACGACGTCCGGACGCTCCGAGTAGCGCACGAGCGGAAACGGATTCCAGCCCGTTTTGACCGTCATTTCTTCCAACTGCTTGTCGGCCAGCGGAATGCCATCGATGTTCACCGCCTGGATTTTGTCGCGAACGGATTCGACCAGCTTGCGGTCGGCAATGTCCTCGATATAGCCGATCGCGACGTCGGTCTGCGTTCGCGTGCCGACTTTCAGGATCTCGAACCGCAACTTCGGATCGCGCAGCCTGCGTCGAATAAGCGCGACGTTGACGAGCAGCGTTTCGACGAACCCGTCCCTGCTGCCGCGCACCACCTTCTCCAGCGCCGGCTCTTCCGGATTTCGATTCGGATACTGCTTCGCGTCGATGAGCAGAACGGTATCCTCTCCGTCCACGTAAAACGCGGAATTGCCCATCATGACGTCGTTGATCATTTCGGACATCGATTGCGACTTGCGGACCTGGACCGCCGGCAAATAATAGGTAAAGAACGATTCGAGCGCGTCATGGCTTAACGATTGCGGCTCGAGGAACGTCAGGCGCTTGACGATTTCCGTAAGCGACGGATCCTTCGTCAGCGAGCTGATAAAAAGTAGGGCCGTTTCGCGATCCCCGAACGTCATTTGCCTTACTTGCACGTCAAAATTGAATTCGAGGCCGATCCGTTCGCGCAGCTTGTCCATCCACTCGTCCATACGCGGAGGGATTCGGTCTTCGGGCGGGACCTCGTTTTCATGATGCTGACGAAGCGCCGGCCTGTCTTCTTCCTTCGCTTCCTCGCGCTTCTCGCGGCGCAGCATCTGCTCGATCGTCTTCGGTTTTTTGATGGCGGAAAACTCGTGCTCCGAGTCGCCCGGCCCGCCGCCGCGGGATTCGGGAGGCCGAGGCTCGCGGTCGAGATTCATGGGGCCGTGTTCGGTCGTTTCCATGGCTATTCGCTCCTTCTTGCGTTATTCGGGCTGCAGCAGCAGCCAATCGACGATGGATCCCGCCACCTTTCCGAGAACCATCGCCATCAGCAGCGCGAACAGATACCGGTCCAATCGAAGGCGTTTGGCAAAAATGGGGATGACGTTCAGCACCTCCGTGAGCGCGGCCGCCATCATGCCGACGAAAATTCCGCTAAGCAAGGACGGCACGAACAAAACCGCCGCCGGCAGCGGCGTCTCCCAGTGAAACAGATCGGCGGCGCACCAAAACAGCGTTCCCGACAGGAGGGCGGATTCGAACACGATCGAGCGCCTGTAGGCGCGAGTCAGCTGCACGAGCCGGGGAACGACGTCGAGTACGATCAAAAGCGCGACAAACGCGCTTCCGACCGCAACGCCGCCGGCCAATCCCGCTACGGCCAGTCCGACTCCGCCCCAAAGCTCACGCATCCGGCTTGCCTCCCCCGGCTTCGTGTTTTTTCCGGTATTCTTCCGTAATGACGTAATGGTTCACGTTCTCCTGGTACATGAACATTTCCACCTCGAGCGGATTCGGCTCGTCGTTGAGCCGCCGCTTGAACAGACGGTTGAAAAACAGCAGCATGCCGAGTCCGAGCCCGATCGAATAAGGGATTTGGAACAGCCACGGGTGCCATTCCCTCCGGCCGGTCATCAGCTCCGTTATCCGCTTTTGGACTTCCGGCATATCCACGTCCGCGTGAAAGTTGATGATCGTCATGCCCGAGCCGAAAAAAAGCACGAGCCAGGCGGCGACGAGCAGCGCGCGCCGCGGCCGGATCGTCCCTCGTTCGGCCACCTCGACCAACACGTGCGGCGCTCCGAACGCTTCCACGAGCATGTCCGGCATCGCGTCGCGGATTTTGCGGACGATTTGCAGCATGTCGATGACGATCAGGCTGCCGTCTTCCGGCTTGACGGTCCAAACCGGAAGGGCGGCGAGCTTCCGTTTCGCCGCCTCTCCCGTCTCCAGCGCCGCAATGCTTCCGAGCGTGATGACCGCCTTCGGGGGTACGACGACGCGCCGCCGCAAACGCAAATATACCGTATTGTCCACCGGGCGCCCCCTCCCTTCCCATGCTTTCGAAATCCGGCTGCCGCTTCGGAGCCGCCGCTGGCATATCCTGTAGTATGAGACGAATGCGGCCAAAAAAAACGCCGGGAACGGCAAGCGTCTTCGCGCTTCGCCGTTCCCGGCGTTCGCCCGTCACTGGGCGATCTGATTTTTGATGTTTTGCAATATTTTTTTCTCCAGCCGGCTGACCTGCACCTGCGAAATGCCGAGCCGGCTTGCGACCTCGGACTGCGTCTGGTCGCGGAAGTACCGCAAAAACACGATGAGCCGTTCCCTGTCGCTCAGGCTCTGAATGGCCTGCGTAAGCGCCATTTTGTCGAACCACTTCTCCTGGGACTCGTCGGCGATCTGGTCCATCAGCGTGATCGGATCGCCGTCGTTTTCGAACACCGTTTCGTGGATCGAGGTCGGCGGCTTGTTCGCTTCCTGCGCGAAGACGATATCTTCGGGCGTCGACCCGATTTCGTCGGCGACCTCGCCGATCGTCGGCTGGCGACCGAGCCGCTTGGACAGCTCGTCCTTCGCCTTGCGGATGCGGTTCGCCATTTCCTTCAGCGACCGGCTCACCTTCAGCGTCCCGTCGTCCCGCAAAAATCGCTGGATTTCCCCGATAATCATCGGCACGGCGTACGTCGAAAACTTGACGTCATACCCGAGATCGAACTTGTCGACCGATTTCAGCAGGCCGATGCACCCGATTTGAAACAGATCCTCGGAATCGTACCCCCGTCCGGAAAACCGCTGAACGACGGACCAGACGAGCCGAATATTGTTTGACACCAGCGTTTCCCTCGCCGCGCTGTCTCCGGATTGGCTCAGCGCAATCAGGCGCTTCACTTCCGCATCGTCCAAATATCCCGGCGGCGACGTTCGCTTCGCTTCCAATTCCATGCTTCCAACCCCTGCCGCGCGGATTTAATTGTAGAGCGCTTTTTTGGATTCGATGCGTTTCTTCATCCACAGCCGCGTGCCTTTGCCCTGCTCGCTCGCCACTTCGAATTCGTCCATGAAGTTTTCGATGATCGTGAAGCCCATGCCCGACCTTTCCAGCTCGGGGCGCGAAGTGTACAAAGGCTGGCGCGCCAGATCGATATCTTCGATGCCGCGCCCTTCGTCGCTGACCGTAATCGCGACGGTGTCGGCCTCGATCTCCGCTTCGACGCGAACGACTCCGGTCGGCTCGTTTTCATAGCCGTGAATGATCGCGTTCGTGACCGCTTCGGAAACGACCGTCTTGATGTCGTTCAGCTGCTCCATCGTCGGATCCAGTTGCGACACGAAGGCGGCGACCGCGACTCTCGCAAACGCTTCGTTCTCGGAACGACTGGCAAACGATAGCTTCATAAAATTGGCTGCGCTCATGATACGACCTCCAGACTGGCGAGTGCCGAGCGTTCCGTGTCGTAGAAGGAGATAATTTTGAACAACCCCGACAGCTCGAACAACCGTTTGACGTTCGCGTGCGTGTCGCATACGACCATTTTGCCCCCGCGGCTTTTCACCAGCTTGTAGCGCCCCAGGATGACGCCGAGTCCGGAACTGTCCATAAACTGCAAATCTCGCAAACTGAGCAAAACATGATCGCAGCGTCCGCGCAAAATCGCATCCTCCATTTTAAACCGGACGATATCCGCGGTATGATGATCCAGCTCGCCTCTCAAGCGAACGATGAGCACGTTGCGGTGCTGCTCCAGCTCCACTTGCAAACTCATGCCGATTCTCCTCCCACCTTAACATGACCGTCTCCTGCTTCCCGGCTCTATTCTCCCAATTCTACGGCCGCGAGCCGCATTCCTGCCCCCCGACAAAACTAGAAAAAGCCCCCGTTTACCCGACAAAATACGGCAAAGAGGCGTTGGCGGCCGGGAGCCGGAATCGCCTTCGGGAAGGGCCATGCCGGCATCATTCGAACGCCGCAAAACCGGCTGCGCCCCCAACCCGGAGGCGCACCCGGTCCCATCCGCTATTCGTTCATAAACAGCTTGCCGGCCGATCGCTTGAACAGCGTCCACAATCCCGCGCGTCCGACGGATTCGGGAGCTTCGACCGGGAATTCGCTCATCACTTCGTCGCCGCGGTAGACGATGATTTTGCCGACCTGCTGCCCGGCTTCGACCGGAGCGGTCACCTTGTCGTACAGCACCAGCTCGTGGCGGATGTTGCGGCCGGCGTCGCCCTTGCGCACGAGCACGCTGTACGAACGGTCGGCCACGAGCGGCACCTTCGCGGTCTCTCCCTTTTCGACCTGGAGGGTTCCGATGGCGTCGCCCTTTTTGTAAATCGGCACGTTCGTAAATTGCGCGAAGGCGTAGTCGAACATTTTGGACACTTCCGCGTTGCGCGTTTTCGTATCCGGCTCGCCCAACACGACGGCGATCAGGCGCATGTTGTCGCGCCGCGCCGTTGCCGACAGGCAGTATTTCGCCTCGCCCGTGAAGCCGGTCTTCAGGCCGTCCGCCCCGTGGTAAAACCGGACGAGCTTGTTCGTGTTGACGAGCCAGAACGGTTTGGGCGATTCCTTGCGCAAGTAATCCTGATACATTCCGGTGTATTTCGTAATGCCTTCGTGCTTAAGCAGTTCGCGGGACATGATGGCGATGTCGCGGGCCGAAGAAGCGTGACCCGGCGACGGGAGGCCGTTGCAGTTGACGAAATGGGTATTCGTCATCCCGAGCTCCTTGGCTTTCTCGTTCATCATCTTGACGAACTCTTCCTCGGTGCCGGCCAGCTTTTCCGCGAGCGCGACCGAGGCGTCGTTGCCGGAAGCGAGCGCCACCCCTTTCAGCATCTCCTCCACCGTCATCTGTTCGCCCGGCTCCAGAAAAATCTGCGAACCGCCCATCGAGGCGGCATATTCGCTCGTCTGCACGGGATCCGACAGCTTCAGCTGCCCTTCGTCGATCGCTTCCATGACCAGCAGCATCGTCATGATCTTCGTGATGCTGGCGGGCGGCAGCTGCTCCTGGCTGTTCTTTTCGAAAATGACGGTTCCGCTGTCCGCGTCCATCAGTATGGCGGAACGGGCGGAGCTCGCGAGCTGCGCCTGGGGCGGATTCGCGCCCGGTTTGCTCTCTTCGGCCAGCGCCTGCTGCGGCCCGACCGCGAAAACAGCCGTCGTCATCGACAACAAGCCGGCCGTCAGCAAACGAGTCCAAGGGCGATTGCGAAAAACGTTCATGTCGATTCGTTCCCCTCCGGAAATGGCGGTTTGGTAGCGTTATCGCTGCTTCCAACCAGTCTGCCCCGAGGCCGAACAAAATATTCCCAACCTTTCCGGTTATTCGATTTCCGCGAACATCTCGGCCAAACGGATTTTCCGGCCGGTTTTCGAGCTTTCGAGCGCTCCCAGCACCATCGCCATGCTTTGAATGTTGTCCCTGCAATCCGTGGCGGAGCGGCGGCCGGCGGCAAGCGAGGCGAACATCTCGTCCAGGCAGCCGTTATGGAACGTTCGGCCGCCCTCCGTCACCGGCGCGTCGACGCGCCGGCGATTTTTGTGAAAGCTGCCGGATGCGTCGACCAGCTCGACCGTCTCGGCGAACGGGGCATCGTTCCCGTTCCAGATTGCGGTGCCTCTTTCCCCCATGATGCGCCACTCCGCTTCCCACGACGTCGGAACGCCTTCCGCGCACCAGGAGCCCCGATAGCAAAACACGGTGCCGTCCGACATTTCGAAAATGCAAACCGCCGCCGCGCTTCCCTCGTACCACGATCCGGGGGGATTGAACTCCTGGCAATAGACCGTTACCGGATCCGAGCCTAGAATGAAGCGGGCCTGGTCGAACGTGTGGATCGCCATATCGAGCAGGAGCGGACTTTCCATCGCTTCGCGAAAGCCGCCGAAATGCGGCCCGAGAAAAAAATCGGCGCACGCGAATCCGGGCCGCCCGATCGTCCCGGAGGCGATCAGCTCCCGGTAGGCGCGGATGCGCGGATCGTAGCGGCGGTTTTGCATGACGGCATGAAAGCGTCCGGTTTCGTCCGCTTTTTTGACGATGTCCGCGCATTCCGCAAGCGTAGCGGCGAGAGGCTTCTCGGCCATCACGTCGCAGCCGAGCGACATCGCCGTCGTCGCGATCCGGTGATGGGTCGCCGGCACCGTGACGTCGAACAGCAAATTGGCGCCGGACTCGCTTGCCGCCAGGCCGAGATCGGCGTAGACGCCGCACGCAAGGCCGTAACGGTCGGCCATCGCCTGCGCGAGCTCCGGCTTGATATCGATGAGAGCGACGATTTCGGCATCCTCGCGGCCGAGCGCGTGCTCCACCCATGTCCTCGCCATGCTGCCGCAGCCGGCGACGGCGATCCGAAAACGCTTTTTCGACATTTTTGCGCACCCCGTTTATAATGGATTTACTCGGAATTCACTTCGATTATAGCCGGGTAAGCAAGCGTTTTCTCTATTCAATCTTGGCTGAAAACAGACGAATCTTGTGCGGAGGGAACTTGCGATGACCTATCCGATCAACTTGCGGGAAAACACCGTCCTGCCGGACAAGAGCTACCCCGTCAATTTTTTTGCGAACCGTCCTCTCGCCGGGGCCGGGCAAGGCGTGCTGTACTTGCATTGGCACGAGCATATCGAAATCATCGTCATGAAAAAAGGTTCCGCGCTGTTTCTCATCGACAGCCTTCCGTTCGAAGCCGATGCGGGCGATGCGCTCGTCGTGCCGTCCGGAAGCCTGCATGTCGGCTACAACCGGTCCGACCTCCCCGTCGAATACGTCTCGATCGTCGCAAGCCCCGCCCTGTTCGGCGATTCGGCCCGCGATCCGGTCTTCGAGGCCTTCGTCAAGCCGTTCCTGGAAGGACAGATTTCCTTTGCGATGAAGCTGGACGGCCTCGACCCGGAAAACGCGCGGCTGATCGCGCTCCTTGACGATGCGATCGCCGAATTCAAAAGCAAGCGGCTGGCCTATCAGCTCGTCGTCAAAAACGATTTGCTGCTCGTTTTTGCGCTTCTGTCCCGTTCGCTTCTTCCCGCCGCTCCCGCGCGAAACGCAGCCGAACCTACTTTTCGCAACCGCGACCGGTTCAAATCGCTGCTCGCCCGCATGGAATCGAACCCTTCCGAAAAACTGACCGTCGAGCAGGCGGCCGGACTCGTTAATCTCAACATTTATCACTTTTGCAAACAGTTCAAAAAATTGACCGGCCGGACCTTCATCGATTACTCGAACCTGCTGCGGATGAACGAAGCGCTGCGGCTGCTGCGGCAGAGCGACCTGACGGTGACCGAAATCGCCGAAAGCGTCGGATGCGGCAATCCGAACTATTTTACGAAGCTGTTCAAGCAATATTTCGGGCATACGCCCTCGCAGGCGAGAAAGCGGGAGCTGCCTTAATCGGCCGGGGCTGCCAATGGTTCGATCGGCTTATTCGGGCGTTTCTCCCGATATCAAAGGATCTCTTGGGAAACGGGGTGATCGTTCGGATGAAAATGAAAGAGGTTCTGGCTTTGATCGGATTTGCGGCGCTTCTGTGCGTAGCCGTGGCGTTGCCGTCCGCCGACACAAAAGCTTCAGGAGAAGCCACGTTGATGGACGAATTACGGGCAGGCACCGCGCATATCCGGCATGAGGAACCGATGTTTGCGCAAATGAAGGACAAGGAAGTCGTTCAGGCCATCGTGGACAGCTGGGACCGGAGCGAAGCGATCTTGCGAAGGCATTGGGACCGCGAGCTCACCGCCGAAAACGGCTGGCAGCGGATCAACAGCGCGGACGCGGGCATCGAGTTTACGAATTTTTTGACCCAGAAGGAGGCTTTTTCGTTCAATGCGGCATTTATGGGGAAAGCGCATCGGGCCGCCTTGCAGGTCGGGGATTTTTGGCCGGCGCTGCTGCTGAACAAAGAGGAAGGCAAAGCGGTCCTCTTCTGGGAACGCAAAGACGGAACCGCCGTCGCGGTCACGCTTCTGACCAGGGAAAACGAGGACGGAAGCCGGGATTGGTACGAAAAGGGGCCGGCAGAGGAAGTTGCGGCCGCGCCTTGAGCGTCATTCCGCGCCGAGCCGCCCCCATGTAGCACACCGGGTGCACTTCTTGACCGCATTCCCCGCCGAACTGCCCCCATGTAGCGCACCGGGTGCACTTCTTGACCGCAATCCGCGCCGAGCCGCCCCCATGCAGCGCACCGGGTGCACTTCTTGACCGCATTCCCCGCCGAACTGCCCCCATGTAGCGCACCGGGTGCACTTCTTGACCGCAATCCGCGCCGAGCCGCCCCCATGCAGCGCACCGGGTGCACTTCTTGACCGCATTCCCCGCCGAACTGCCCCCATGTAGCGCACCGGGTGCACTTCTTGACCGCAATCCGCGCCGAGCCGCCCCCATGCAGCGCACCGGGTGCACTTCTTGACCGCATTCCGCGTCGAACTGCCCCCATGCAGCGCACCGGGTGCACTTCTTGACCGCATTCCCCGCCGAACTGCCCCCATGCAGCGCACCGGGTGCACTTCTTGACCGCATTCCCCGCCGAACTGCCCCCATGCAGCGCACCGGGTGCACTTCTTGACCGCATTTCCCGCCGGCTTTCTCTCATTGGCCATCCGATTTGGCACTATGCGTTTTAATCCGTTCCGAGCAATTCATGCAAAGAAACCTGGCGCGAACTGTCAAGCAGCAAAGCGCGCGTGCCGTCGGCTCCAATTCGGCCGAGGCACGCGCCGCTCGTCTACGAGACGATCTCGTAGATGAGCGGATTCGCGCCCGGCGCCGCGCTCTCGATGCGGTAAGCCGCGGCCAGCTGCCGCGCGAGCTCGTCCGCGCCTTTGTCGTTGCGAACGTGCAGCAGCGCCAGCGTATCGCCGCCGCGCACGCGATCGCCGCGCTTGCGAACGAGCTCGACGCCGACGGCGTGGTCGATCCGATCGTCCTTGGCGGCCCGGCCCGCGCCCAGGCGCATCGCCGCGAGCCCGACGCTTTCCGCGTCGATGCCGTGCACGTACCCGTCCGCCGCCGCCGCCACGGGCACGAGCAGCCCGGCCTGCGGCAGCAGCTCGTCCGGCCGTTCGACGACCGCCGGGTCGCCGCCTTGCGCGGCGACGAGCTCGGCGAACTTCCGCAGCGCCGCCCCGGAGGCGATCGCCTCCTCCAGCATGCGGCGCGCCTCCGCCGCATCGCTCGCCTTGCCGCCGAGCGCGACCATGTGCCCGCCAAGCTCAAGGCACAGCTCGCGCAAGTCGTCCGGCCCCTCGCCGGCGAGCACGTCGATCGCCTCCCGAACCTCCATCGCGTTGCCGATGGCGCGGCCCAGCGGCTGATCCATGTCGGTGATCGCCGCAACCGTGCGCCGCCCGACCTCCCGGCCGATGGCGACCATCGCCTGCGCAAGCGCCTTCGCTTCTTCCGCCGTCTTCATGAACGCCCCGCTGCCGAATTTGACGTCGAGCAAAATCGCGTCGGCTCCGGCCGCGATTTTTTTGCTCATGACGGAGCTGGCGATAAGCGGAATCGACTCGACCGTTCCGGTTACGTCGCGCAGCGCGTACAGCTTCTTGTCCGCCGGGGCGATGTTGCCGCTCTGGCCGATGACGGAGACGCCGATCTCGTTCACCTGCGCAAAAAAACGCTCGCGCGGAAGCTCCGTCCGAAACCCGAGCATCGACTCCAGCTTGTCGATCGTTCCGCCGGTATGGCCGAGCCCTCGGCCGCTCATTTTCGCGACCGGCACCCCGCAGGCGGCAACGAGAGGCGCCAGGATCAGCGTCGTTTTATCGCCTACTCCTCCGGTGCTGTGCTTGTCCACCTTGATGCCGCGTATGCCGGACAAATCGACGCGATCGCCCGAATCGGCCATCGCCAGCGTAAGGATTGCCGTTTCTCTTGCGGTCATTCCCGCAAAGCAGACCGCCATCAGCCAGGCGGACGTCTGATAATCGGGGATCTCGCCGGAGACGACGCCATCGACCACAAACCGGACTTCCTCCGCGGACAGCTCCGCTCCCGATCTTTTTTTTCGGATAACATCCACCATGCGCATGCTTGTCCGCCTCCTTTCGTGCCATCGTGATTGGCTTATTCAACATTTAACGCAGAGGGAAGTTTACGTCCTTAGGCGGGCGGGCATATGAAAATTGCAGCCTCGGCAAAGGCCCGACGGAACCCGAAAAATGCAGCTGCGGCCTGCCCCCTGCGGAAACGGAATCGGCGGCTCTGGCTATACGTCCGTCGAAAGCCCGAATTTGCATTTTTCCCAACACGCCCGCCGATACCCCAAATTTACAGCTTCGGCAGCAAGGCGAGCACGAGCTGAATGAATTTCGCCTTGACTTTATCGGTCGTTTCCATGACTTCGTCGTGCGACAGGGGCTGATCGAGAATGCCCGCCGCCATGTTGCTGATGCACGAAATGCCGATAACCTCCAACCCCGAGTGCCGCGCGACGATCACCTCGGGAACCGTCGACATCCCGACCGCGTCGGCCCCGAGCGCGCGCAGCATGCGGATTTCCGCCGGCGTCTCGTAGTTGGGACCGAGCATGCCGGCATAGACGCCCTCCTGTACCGGGATGTTCAGCGCGGCCGCCGTTTCCTTCGCGATCCCGCGGAGACGGCGGGCGTATGCATCGGACATGTCCGGAAAGCGCACGCCGAGGGAGTTGTCGTTCGGACCGGCCAGCGGATTGCGGCCGGTCAGATTAAGATGGTCGGAAATGATCATCAAATCGCCAGGCTCATAGTTCAGGTTCACCCCGCCGGCCGCGTTCGTCACGAGCAGCGTCCTCGCTCCCAGCTCCTTCATGACGCGCACCGGAAGCGCGGTCCGCTCCGGTTCGTACCCTTCGTACATATGAAACCGCCCCCGCATCAAAGCGACGGCGCGCCCCTGCAGCTTCCCGACGACAAGCTCGCCGGCATGGCCCTCCACGGTCGAATCCGGAAAATGCGGAATGTCCCGGTACGGAATCGTCACCGCATCCTCCATGTCTTCTCCGATAACGGCAAGGCCCGATCCGAGAATGAGGCCGATTTCCGGACTCAGCGGGGTAAGCGATGCGATGTAGGCCGCCGATTCGTCGATAACGGCCTTGGTGGACTCGTTCATCCGACTGTTCCCTCCTTCAATGTCCGCTTAACGGATCTCGTTCAAAAAGCTGGTTCCGTTTGCCGGAGCCGCAACGCCGAAATTTTCGGCGATCGTGGCGGCCAGGTCGGCGAACGTCCGGCGAGTGCCGATGCTGCCGGGCGCCGCCGCGCGCGGACTGTAGGCCAGCAGCGGGACGTATTCCCGCGTATGGTCCGTTCCCGAATGCACGGGATCGTTGCCGTGATCGGCCGTGACGACGAGCAGATCGTCGTCTCCGAGCGACCGGAGCAGCGAGGGAACCGCGCGGTCGAATTCCTCCAGCGCGCGGGCGTAGCCTTCGGGATCGCGGCGGTGGCCGTAAAGCGAATCGAAGTCGACCAGGTTCGTAAACAGCAAGCCGTGAAACTCTTTGGCCAGCTCGCGGACCGTCGCGGCGATGCCGTCTTCGTTGCTTTTCGTCGGAATCGCTTTGACGATGCCTTCCCCGCTGAAAATATCGTTGATTTTGCCGACCGCGATGACGTCCCGGCCGCCGTTCTTAAGCGCGTTCAGCACCGTCGGCTGCGGCGGCTTGACCGCATAGTCGTGCCGGTTCGGCGTTCGCACGTACGCTCCCCGCTTGCCGACATACGGCCGAGCGATGACCCGGCCTACGGCGTACGGTTCGTGCATCGTCAGCCTGCGCGCCGTCCGGCAGGCGCTGTACAGCTCGTCCAACGGAATGACGTCCTCGTGGGCCGCAATTTGAAATACGCTGTCGGCCGACGTATAGACGATCCACGAACCGCTGCGAATTTGCTCGTCGGCAAGCTCGTCCAAAATCTCCGTCCCCGAAGCCGCCCGGTTTCCGATGACCGTCCTCCCCGTTTCGGCTTCGAATTTGGAAATGAGCTCGTCCGGGAAGCCGTTCGGAAACGTCCGGAACGGGGTGTCGATCTTGAGCCCCATAAGCTCCCAATGCCCCGTCATCGTATCTTTTCCTTTCGAAATTTCCGCCATTTTGCCGTAGCTTGCCAGCGGCCGGGGCTCCGGCTCCCAATCGGCGATCGGAGCGATATTGGCGAGCCCAAGCTTGCGAAGGTTCGGCAGCCGCAAATCCGGAACGCGAGCGGCGATATGGCCCAGCGTGTGCGCTCCCGCGTCTCCGTAAGCGGAAGCGTCCGGCAGTTCCCCGATTCCTACGCTGTCGAGTACGATAACCGCAATGCGCCGAAAAGTCATTCCTGTTTACCTCCTTATTCGACTGCCGTCGGCTCTTGGATGAGCGCGATCGTATTCTTCCTTGATCCGGATTTTCGCCGGAGGCCGATAAAATTGCGTCGTCGCCGGGTCGGCATGCCCCATCATTTCCTGCACGGCGCGCAGATCCGCCCCTCCGGCCAGCAAATGCGCCGCGAACGAATGCCGGAGCGTATGCGGCGTGAGCTCGACCGGGATCGAGGCTTCGGCCGCGAGCTTTTTGATCGTTTTCCAGCAGCCTTGCCTCGTCATCCGGCTCCCCAGCCGGTTGACGAACAAGGCGCGTTCCGTCGAGTTTTCGGACAGCAGCCTGGGCCGCGCTTCCCGCATATAGCGCGAGACCCATTCCGCGCAGACGGACCCGATCGGCACCATTCGCTCCTTGCCGCCCGGACCGGTGCAGATCAAAAAACCGAGCTCCGTCTTGACATGCTCCACATTCAGCGCGAGCAATTCGGACACTCTCAAGCCGCAAGCATAGAGCACCTCCAGCATCGCCCGGTCGCGGACGCCGGCGGGATGGTCGGTTCGGGGCGCATCGAGCAGCTTTTCCACCTGTTGCTCCGAAAGGACCTGCGGCGCTTTTCGTTCCGGTTTGGGCGCTTCGAGCGACAATGCCGGGTTTTCCGCGATTTTTTTCTGAAGCAGCAAATATTGAAAAAAAGCCCGGATCGACACGATTCTTCGGGACAGCGTCGCATTGGAGCGGGCTTGTCCCCGAAGGCTTTGCAAATAGCCCGACAAATGGTAGGACCTGATGTCGCGAACGTCGGCCGCCCCCAGCGCTTCCAGCGAACCGATAAAATCGTTCAAATCCCGGCGATACCCGTCGAGCGTGTTTGCGGCCAGCCCCTTTCCTGCTTGCAAATATTCGATAAAAGCATCGAGATCGCTTCGCATCGCGTTATCCTTTCTATTTTCATGGCGGCCCAATTGCTTTTATTCCACATTCCGGAACGGAATCCTTCCCGCCGGCTATTCCCCAAGCCAAAAAAACAGCTTCAACCGTTCCAGCGGCGACGTTTCCTTCCCGGGCTCGCCCGTCATAAACACCTTCACCGCTTCTCCCTCCGGCACTTTGTACGGGTCGACCGGGTCGAGCCAGACGCGCATCCAGCCGAAAGCGTAGTGCACAAGCACGGTAAGCGCAAGAAAAACGAGCGTGAATTGCAGCCGATCCCTCCATTTTCCGAGCTGCCGGTTCAATTCGGTTCTCCCCTTCCGTTTGTCCTAGTAAAACGTTATGTTTCCGGAAATCGGACTAGACCAGGGCGTTCTTCGCAAAAAAACGGCCACGGCGCCAGGGCGGTCGGCACGCGGCGGCACGCCGGCCCATACATTGCATAAGAAAGCCAAACCATTCCGAGTCGGAGATCAGGGAGAGTTGCATTTGATGAAGCCGGTCGAGCAAGTGCTTACGGGCTGCGTCCGCCCAAAATCGACGCGATATACCGAACGGAGAATCGTCGTGCTCCGAAAAAACGCCGACTATCGCAAATGCTTGCGGCAGTTGGCGGCTTCCGGCATTCAGCCGGTGAAAACCGTTTCCGGCGCGCGGCTCATTTGCTGTTACGCGGACAAACGGCAAAAATGGAAAGAGCTTCGAAACCATCCGATGGTCGCCTACGTGGAAAAAGACGAAAAAGTTTCGGCGCACGGAAGCTCCGTTTGGCTTCGATCGCGTCCGGATCGCCCGTCCTCGCCGAAACGGTCCCGGAATAAAATCCCGTGGAACGTTTGCCGGGTGGAATCCCCGGAGGTTTGGAGCCAAACGCGCGGAGAAACGATCAAACTGGCCGTCATCGATACCGGAATCGCTCCCCATCCCGATCTTCGCATCGCGGGCGGAGTCAATACGATGGGCGGCACGTCGTACAAGGACGACAACGGCCACGGCACCCATGTCGCCGGCATCGCCGCGGCCACCGGCAACGTCCGGATATTCGGAAACGCCCCGAACGTTCGGCTGTATGCGGTCAAAGCCCTGGATCGGCGCGGCGACGGGTTCGTTTCCGATATTGCGGAAGGGATCGACTGGTGCATCGCGAACGGCATCCGGGTGATCAACATGAGCTTCGGCCTGCCAAGCGACAACCGGACGCTGCGGGAAGCCGTGAAGCGGGCGAGAAAACGCGGCATCGTCATGGTCGCCTCGGCCGGCAACGAAGATTCCGCAACCGGAGAGGTCGATTATCCCGCGCGATACGCGGAGACGATCGCCGTCGCGGCCACGACGCGAAGCAACCGAATCGCTTCCTTTTCCAGCCGGGGAGCCGGAATCGACGTCTCCGCTCCGGGCGTCAACATTTTGTCCACGTATCTTTACCATACGTACGTTCGCATGTCCGGCACGTCCATGTCCGCGCCGCACGTGTCCGGAGCCGCCGCCTTGCTGCGGGCGCTGCGCCCGAAGCTCGGGCCGGCCGCCGTCTCGCGGCTGATCCGGGCGTCGGCCCGCCGGCTTCCCGGATTCGCGCCGATCGCAGCCGGATCGGGCCTGCTGCAGACGGCCAAAGCGGCCGCCATCGCTCGCCGCCGCGCCGCCTGTTCGCCGCGGAACGCCGGGCCGCCCGGGAAAGCGGCAACCAAGTGAGCCGGGCGCAAGCCCGAGACTCAACCGCGCGGATTGGCCGCCTTCATTTTTTTCAGCAGATTCGTCGCTTCGCGGTGCAGCGCGAACACGTCCTCCAGCGGGATGCCGAATTTGCGGACGATCGCCTCCGGAATGCCGCAGGCGTCTTCCCGCAGCCGGTTCCCTCGTTCCGTCAACGCGATATACACGTTGCGCTCGTCCTCGCCGTCCCGGGTTCGGGTGACGAGTCCCTGGGCTTCCAATTTTTTGAGCAGGGGGGTCAGCGTTCCCGAATCCAGGAGCAGCCGGCTCCCCAATTGTTTGACGCTGACCCGGTCCTCTTCCCACAGCGCCAGCATCGTGACGTACTGCGTGTACGTCAGTCCGAGCTCCTTGAGCAGCGGCGCGTACAGCTTCGTAATCTCCCGCGAACAAGCGTATATCGCAAAGCACAGCTGATTGTCGAGCTTCAAATGTTCTTCCCGTTCCATAAGGCGCCTCCTTTTCGAAGCAAACAAGGTTTGCGGATCGAGCTTCGCAAAGCCGATTTTCGGCCCTTGACTTTCCAATTAAATTTTATACAATTTAATTGTATCATATTTTTCGGAGGTGACAACGTGTCCATATACGATTTCGAAGTCGAAACGATCCAGGGCAAGCGAGAGAAGCTGGCGGACTATGAAGGCAAAGTGCTGTTGATCGTCAATACGGCCACCAAATGCGGATTCGCCCCGCAGTTTCAAGGCTTGCAGCGGCTGCACGAGACCTACGCGGACAAAGGCCTCGCCGTTCTCGGCTTTCCGAGCAACCAGTTCGCGAATCAGGAGCCCGGAGACAACTCGGATATTTTGCAGGCTTGCCAGATCAACCACGGCGTGACTTTCCCGTTGTTCGCCAAAATCGACGTAAACGGACCCGAGGCTCACCCGCTGTACCGCTACTTGACAAAAGAAGCCCCCGGCTTCCTCGGGAGCAAGGCGATCAAATGGAACTTCACCAAGTTTCTCATCGACCGCCAAGGCCGGATCGTCGGGCGTTTCCCGCCGACCGCGAAGCCCGAGCAAATCGAAAGCCGCATTCAAAAGCTGTTATAGCCGCCGAACGCCCTCGTCCCGGCTCCTTCGCCGCAAATGAAAAGGGATGCCGCGCCCGCGCCTGTCGCGCTCCGCAGCATCCCCCGGCCGCTACGCTCCGGACGACACTTTGTCTTCCGGGCTGCCGCCCGTTTCCTGTTCTTTTTCAATGGCGTTGCACTTGGCGCAAATGCCCTGGAAATCCAGACGGTGGTCCAGAACCGTAAAGTTGTACTCGTTCTCCAGCCGTTCTTCCAGCGGCGTCAGCCAGTCGTCCATAATTTCCGACATGGACCCGCATTTGACGCAAATCAAGTGATGGTGATGGTGCTTGTTCGTCTCCGCGCGCAAATCGTAGCGGGCAACCCCGTCGCCGAAATTCAGCTTTTCAACGATGTGCATTTCGCTTAACAGTTCAAGGGTTCGGTATACCGTGGCGAGACCGATCTCCGGCGCGATATCCTTGACGAGCATGAACACGTCTTCCGCGCTGAGATGGTCTTCTTCGTTCTCAAGGAGCACCCGGACTGTCGCTTCCCGCTGCGGAGTCAGTTTGTAGCCCTGCGATTGCAGTTGTTGCTTCACTTTCTCGATTCGGGCTTCCATCGTCTCTCCCCCTACAGCCGAACGGCGCACTTGTTTCCATTATAGGGGGAGGTCCTTCACGAAGTCAAACATCGGCCGCGGCCGGGACGACCAGCTCGAGCAGCATCGGGGACAAGTACGCTTCGTACGCCGCCGCGCACCCAAGCAGGAGCAGCATGACGAACGCGACGGCCGAATGCTGCAAAAAAGGCGGCAGCAGCTTGCCTTTTTTCCGGAACAGCCTTTCCCGCACGATATAGTAGGCAAAGCGGGAAGCCGATACGCTGGCGATCATGAACGCGGGAACGACGACGGCGTTTTGCGGCGCCACCGCGGCGAGCGAAACGAGTACTCCTTCCCACTCGAGCTGTCTGACGAACAGGCCGACCGCGAAGCCGATCAGCATGCCTTTCATGAAATCGAGCGCCAGCACGAGCGGCAGGCCGATGACGGACAAGCCGAGCAGCCAGATCAATCCCATCCATTTGAAATACAACGCAAATCGGCTCCAGAACGCCTCGCTCGATTGCAAGGACAACGGGTCGCCCGCGGAAGACAAATAAACGCCAAGCTCGTCGGCCAATTCCTGCTGCTGCTCGAAGGTGAGAGCGTTCACGAGCATCACGCCGAAAATAGCGCCGCAAAGCATGACAACGCCGATAAAAACGTACAGGTTCAGGTTGTCCCGCGCCGACAGACTCCAAGTACGAACGCTCACCGCATGCCCCCTCCCCGTCCGGCCAAGCTCCGTTTCGGTGATTATGTGTATGCCGGACAAGTCGGGTTTATTCGCCTTGCTTGATTTTGCCGTAAGCGCCGCCGGCGCCGGCGGCAAGCGCGAGATCGCCCGTCCGCGCCTTGACGATGAGAGATGCCAGCGCCTCTCCCGCGACGGCGGAGAGATCCGGATAGGGGACGAGGTGCAGCACGTTCATTTCCGAGCCGAAAGCATGGAGCAGCTTATCGAGCATGCGAGGGCCGAGTCCCGGAAAAAAAGAAAGCGGCACCTGACGGCGGTACGGGGGCCGCCCGGACAGCCGGAACGGCCGCTCGCGGTCGGCGAGCCGTTCGATTCGTCCGGAGACGCCCCGGACGAGCCGCTTGCTCCCGCAATCGGGGCAAACGTCCGCCTCTTCTTCGTGCGGCCGGAACGCCCGGCCGCACGCGGCGCACTGCGTGCCGTGGTACTTGCCGAGCAGCGGATGCAGCCCGATATTGGCCGTAATCCGCCGTCCTTGCTCGCCCGACAGCGCCTTGGCCCATTCGTCGAACGACGGCTCCTTCAGCAGCAGCTCGTTGCATTCCCTGCCGATCATCCGGGCCGAATGGGCGTCCGAATTCGTCAAAAACGGGTAGCGATCCAGCTCGGACAACCGGCTCGCCATGTCGCTGTCGGCGCTCAAGCCCAGCTCGACGGCGGCGATGCCGTCCGGCTCGAGCCTCGCGTCCAGCCGGTCGGCCGAGCAGCCCAGCAACCCGCGATGCGGCGTAAACGCATGCGCGGGCACCAGCTTGCCGCCCCGCGCGAGCACCTCCGCCTGCACCTCCCGGGCCGTCGTCCGGATGCGCTGGGAGCTCAGCCGGACGTTGGCCATTCGCGGCCGCATCCATTCCGTCCACCGCTTCATCGCTTCGAACGTCGGCAGGTAGGCCAGCAGGTGGAACGGCCCGCCTCCGGGCTCCCGGATTTCCAGCTCGCAGCCGAGCAAAATGACCGTCCGCCGATAGCGGATCCCGCCCCCGGCAATCTCCTCCATCTCCCCCTCGTCCAAAAGACGGGCGATATCGTCCTGCACGGGCGGAGAGTGGCCGTCGATGACGCCGACCAGCTCGACGCCCTTCCGTTCCGACGCTTCCTCCGCGATGGAACGGAACGTCAACTTCCGGCTGGCGCTGATTTTGACCGCTTCGCCGGACTCGCTGCTGCCGATATGCACGTGCAAATCGGCGAACACCCTTCTCAGCTCTTCCACTAGAACGTCCCGGTCAATGTCTTCAGGCGCCACAGCTGCACGGCCATCAGCGTTTTGGCGTCATAGATCCGGCCTTCGCGAATATATTGCTCCGCCTGCTCCAGCGTAATCGACTCGCAGGTGAGAAACTCTTCGTCGTCGAGATGGACGTCGCCCGGCTCCAGCTCGTCGGCGAAATACAGGTGAATAATCTCGTCCGCGAAGCCCGGGGAAGTGGAAAAGGTATGCAAATGGACGAGCGATTTCGCCCGGTATCCGGTTTCTTCCTCGAGCTCGCGAAGGGCGGCCTGCTCCGGCTCCTCGCCCGCGTCCAGCTTGCCGGCCGGAATTTCGACCTGGACAAGGTCGAGCGGCTTGCGGTATTGCTCGACGACGAGCAGCTTGCCGTCCAGCAGGGCTATGACGGCGACCGCGCCCGGATGGCGGATGATCTCCCGGGTGGCCGTTCCTCCGTCCGGCAGCCGTACCGTATCTACCTGCAAAGAGATGATTTTCCCCTCGAAAATCGGCTTCGTTTCGATCGTTTGTTCGTAAAAAGGATGCTTGCTTGCGTCCGTCGGATTCATTCGGTCGGGTTCCTCCTGTCATGAAAAAACGTAAAGCCGCATACCTTCAACATAAAGGCATGTCCGACGGAATGCAAGTCCGCCGCCAACGAGGACAAGGAGGAATCGCCATGTTGAAGCGCTACGTTTCGCAAGATCGCGTGCAGTGGACGGGAAAAGCCTGGGAGGTCCGCTACGCCCTTCGCCGGGCGAAACGGCAAAGCGGCGGAGACGTCCGGCTGGCGGACTGGCTCGCCGAGTCGGCCAAAGCCGCCAAACGCTAGACAGCCCGGATCGCCGGCGGCCTGAAGCCGGGAATGGAGACGCGAAGCCGGGTTCCGGAATTCCCCCACGGCCGCTTACCGGGTGCTCGTCAAGGAAGCGATACGTACCCGAACATCGCGGCATCCGGAGAGGTCGGGTGCCGGCTGCCGCCCTTCGGCTCCATCGTCAGCGCGATCGCTTCCCACAGCTCGGGCCGAACTCCCCTGCTGTACAAATGGGCATGGTTATTGTTGAACTCCAGCACGCCCAAATTGGCCAATTTTCCGCGCACAAGCGCCCACGCCTGCACGTCCAGCTTGTCGGAAGGGAGCATTCCGTCCAGCAGCAAAAACAGCTCCTGCGTCCGCACGTTGATCCATACCGTCTGCGTCGTTCCCGACGCAAGCGAAACGTTCGCAGCGTCCGATCCGGCCCCGAGCCGGTACATCACCGTATCCGGCCGGCTCATCACCGCTTCGCCGACAGGCACATGCTCTTTCGCGTAGCGCTGCGATTCGAGCAGAACCCGATCGCCGTCGGGCGTTTGCAGCAAGGCGATCGCGCCGGCCAGCAAGGCGAACGCCAGCCCGGCGGTGACGCCGGCCGCGCGCCAACGCTTCCCTTTCCGCCTCGTTTTCTCTTTCAGGCCGCGCCAGACGACATGCGCCTGCAAATGCCGCTTCCGCCACGTGCGCAGCTTCGGCCGGCTCTCCTCCGCATCGTCCCGGGCCGCCCGCCGCAGGAGGCCGCTCCACTGTTCGCTCGCTTTCGCGCAATCCGGGCAAGCTTCGCGATGGCGCAGCAGCTCGCTCGCGGCCATCGGGTCAAGGCGGCCCGAATGGTAATCAATCCATTTTTCCTCCGGCACTCCGCATTTCCGCAGTTCCATCGCCCGGCCTCCTTTCCGCTTCCGCCCAGCCCATTTTCACGAGCGCCCGCCTTAAATGATGAAGCCCGTAACGCATTCGCGACTTGACCGTCCCGAGCGGAACCTTCCAGGCTTCCGCCAGCTCGCTTTGGCTCCTCGAGGCGAAATACGCTTCGGCCAGCGCTCTCCGCTGCAAGCCCGGCAGCTCCTGGAGCGCTTTGCGCAGCGCTTCGCCCTCCAGCTTGGACAAGACCGCTTCCTCCGGCGAGCGGCTCGATCCGGAAGCCCGGCCGGCTTCCAGGTCCTCGCGCTCCGTCAGCAGCAGCTTCTTGTTGCGGCGAAGCCGGTCCAGGCAGCGGCTTTTCGTCTGCACGGCAAGCCACGCTTCGACCGAGCCGCGTCCCGGATCGAATTTTTCCGGATGCGAAATGACGGCGAGAAGCACGTCGTGGCATACGTCCTCCGCCTCCATCCGGTCCCCGAGCAACTGGCGCGCGATCGGCAGGATCAAGGGGACGGCCGACTCGTAAAACCGCTCGAACGCTTGCAGCGAGCCGCCGTTCATTTCCTCCAGGCATTGAGCCAATTCGGACGCCGAACCTTTCGTAAACGTTCCCATTTTGCTCCTCCGTATTTTCGGTATCCCTTATTTCATTCATATCAAAAACGAAATCCGTTGAAAACGATCCCGAGCCGTTTTTTACGTTTTTTTAAGCTCGTTTTAAGCAAATTTTTATCCTTTTTTTCGCCCAAAACGTAAATCCGTTCGCTTTCCTGGCGCGTAGATCCGATGAAAAAAAACAATATCCTCAGGAGGGTCCAAAGCGATGATCAAAGCATGGAAAGCAAGAACGAAACGGCTGACGGCAGCCGTGCTGCTGTTAAGCCTCGGGCTGCTTGCCGTATCCGGCCCGGCCTTCGCGTCCTCGGTCTACACGCCGTATACGAGCCTGTCCGCGGCGCCCGGCGAAACGGTATCCTACAGCGTCGATCTGATCAACGACAGCGGCTCGATCATGACCGCCGACCTTTCGCTCGACAAGGGCGGCACGAGCTGGGCGACGGAGCTGACCGCGGGCGGGCATCCGATCAGTCAGATCGCCGTCAAGCCGGGGGAGCAGCAGACGGTCAATCTGTCGGTTACCGTCCCCTACGAAGTAAACAAGGGCGCTTATACGTTCAGGCTCAACGCGGGAAGCTTCGGCGCGCTGAGTCTTAAAATCAACGTCTCCGAGCAGGGCTCCTACAAATCGGAGCTCACGACCGACCAGGTGAACATGCAGGGGACTTCCGATTCCACCTTCACCTACAGCCTGACGCTGAACAACCGGACGGCGAACAAGCAAAACTATGCGCTCGCGGCCGAAACGCCGGCCGGCTGGTCCGCCGTATTTTCGGTCAACAGCAACAACGTCACCGCCGTCGAAATCGAGCCGAATTCCTCGTCGTCCATTACCCTGACCGTCACTCCGTCCGAAAGCGCGACGGCCGAAACGTACCAGATTCCCGTCCGGGCGACGAACAACAGCACGACCGCGGAAGCGACGCTGGAGGCGGTCATTACCGGAACGTACGACCTGCAGCTGACGACGTCGGACGAACGCCTGAGCACGGATTTGACGGCGGGCGGTTCCCGCAACCTGGAAATGGTCGTCCGCAACACCGGCACGTCGGACCTGAGCGACATCAGCCTGACGGCGACGACGCCGACGGATTGGGAAGTGACGTTCGAGCCGAAAACGATTCCCGCGCTCAAGGCGGGCGAATCCGTTCCGGTCACGGCGACGATCAAATCGACGGACAGCTCGCTCGCCGGAGACTACGTGGTCGGCATGACCGCCCAGGCGGCGGAAAAATCGTCGGACGCCACGATCCGGGTGACCGTCGAAACTTCGGTGCTGTGGGGCTGGATCGGGGTGCTCATCATCCTTGCGGTGCTCGCCGGCATTTACGGCCTGTTCCGTAAATACGGGAGGCGGTAACCGGTGATGGAATCGGTCATCGAACTCAAGGAGCTGACGAAAAAATACGGCGAATTCACGGCCGTCGACAGGCTGAACCTGACGATACGGCCGGGCGAAATTTTCGGCCTGCTCGGACCGAACGGCGCCGGCAAGACGACGACGATTCTGATGATGCTCGGCCTCGCCGAACCGGACGCGGGGACGGCGACCGTCTGCGGCGTCGACGCCACGCGGCAGCCGATGCAGGTTAAACGGCGGGTCGGGTACATGCCCGACGACGTCGGCTTTTACGAGGACCGCACCGGCCTGGACAATCTCGTCTACACGGCGCGGCTGAACCGGGTCCCCGAGCCGGAAGCGCGCAAGCGGGCGCTTGAGCTGCTCGATCGGGTAGGCTTGGCCGCGGCCGCGCGCAAAAAAGTCGGCGCGTATTCCCGGGGGATGCGGCAGCGGCTCGGGCTTGCTGACGTGCTGATCAAAAAGCCGGAAGTGATCATTCTGGACGAGCCGACTCTCGGCATCGACCCGGAAGGGGTTCGGGAGCTGCTCGTGCTCATCCGGGATTTGAGCCGCAACGAAGGGCTCACCGTGCTGCTCTCCTCCCACCACCTCCATCAGGTGCAGCAAATTTGCGACCGCGTCGGCATTTTCGTCAAAGGCCGGCTGATCGCCGTCGGCGACCTGGACGAATTGGCCCTGCAGTTGGAGACCAAGGCCAACTATAAAGTAGAGCTGGACCTGGAAGGCTGGAACGAAGAGACGGAAAAAGCGCTCGCCGGCGTCGATTCGGTGCTGGAGGTCGAGCGTACCGAATCCGACGCGCTGAAAAGCGGCGGCCAAACGGGGGAGAAATCGGATATCGCGACCGTTCGCGTCATCAGCAGCAAGGACGTCACGCCGCTTTTGGCCGCGGCGGCCATCGGCCAAGGGGCCGCCCTGCACGGACTGCGCCCGGTGCGGTACGGGCTTGACGACATTTATCATCGTTATTTCGAAGGAGGCGGAAAGCCGTGAACGCATGGATCGAAAAGCTTCGGTCGACCTGGGGCGAACGGTTCCGCTTGCGGCCCGCCGGCGGAGAAGCGGCCGAAGGAGCGGCGCAGGCTGCCGTTCGCGCGCCCTCGCCGTTCTGGGTCATGGTGCAGAAAGAATTCGGGGACCACATACGGAGCTGGCGCTTCATCATCCTGATGTCGATCGTGACGCTCGCGTGTTTCGGCTCCATCTATACGGCCGTAACCGCCCTGAAAAGCGGTTCGGCGGCCTCGGCCGGAAGCGACACGTTTCTGTTTCTGCGCATGTTCACCGAGTCGGACGGATCGCTGCCCAACTTTTTGACGTTTATGTCGTTTTTGGCGCCGCTCATCGGCATCGCGATCGGCTTTGACGCCGTCAATTCCGAACGAAACAAGGGAACGCTCGGGCGCCTGCTGTCGCAGCCGATCTATCGCGACGATTTTCTGATCGCCAAGTTCGTCGCCGGGCTGCTGCTCATCGCGGTCGTCATTTTCTCGCTCGGCTTTCTCGTCATGGGCATGGGGCTGTTTACGATCGGCTATCCGCCGACGCCCGAGGAATTTTGGCGCGTCGTCGTCATGCTGGTCATGACGATCGTCTATGTCGGCTGGTGGCTGAACCTGTCGATCTTTTTCTCGGCGCGGTTCCGCCAGGCGGCGACCTCGGCGCTTTCCGGGATTGCGGTCTGGATCTTTTTTCTCGTGTTCTACAGTATGATCGTCAATCTCGTCGGCAATCTCCTCATCTCTTCCGACATGGCGGACGTGCAGTCGTACATCGACGCGCAAAGCAACCTGACGCTGCTGTCGCGGCTGTCTCCCTCGTATTTGTTCCAGGAGGCGACCTCGACCCTGCTGTATCCGGACGTCCGGACGCTCAATCCGTTCGTGACGCAGGATCAGGCCTATCTCGCCGTCAACGCGCCGCTTTCGTTCGGCCAGAGCCTGCTGCTCGTATGGCCGCAGGTGACGGCGCTCGTCGCGGAAACGGCGCTTATCTTCGCCGTTTCCTACGTGACGTTCATGCGGCAGGAAGTCCGCTCGCGCTCCTGATGCGGGCGGCCGCAAACGAACCGCCCTCCGGCTGCCGCCTGGCGAGCCGGAGGGCTTTTTTGGGGGAATGGGAGGACTCGGCGCATCGGAGATAACCTTTGTTGGAATTTATCCGATTAATAAATGCCGGTTTCGATTGGACAAATTCCACTGAAGCTGCGCCAACTCCACGCTCGCCGATGACGAAGCTCCGCCAACAAAAACGCGCCGCCGGAGCTTCCTCCGGCGGCGCGTTGATGCTATCGGTTATCATCCGTTCCACAGCATGAGCAGCACGACGACCGCGATAATGCCGAGGATATAAATCCCTCCGAGACGAAGCCATTTCCGGCCGGTTTGCTGGAAATAACGGGGATCCTCTTCCCGATTGCTCTTCGACTGGCCGATGACGATCGTCGCCGCCAGACCGATCGCGATAATCGCGACTCCCGCGGCCAATAACCACCCCATCCTGATCACCGCCAACTTGTCATTTCGTTCGCGAAGCAATTCCATTATAAATGACTTGCGCCTTCCGCGCACCAGCCATTCGCGAACGCCGGGCCCGTCCATCGGGATGAACGCCGGAGCCGCGTGCATCGGCTCGATCGCTTCACTCGACCGAATAAATCCGCGCTTCGTGCGGACGAAGCGTCGCGGGAAGCCCGGACTGCCCGACGTCCGCCGGATAATTGGCGAGCAGCAGCCGCACGTTCGCGCCGCGCAGCCTTGCCGGCCATTCGAGAGGGCTCGGCTCGTCCGAGTGGTTCAGCGCGATCAGCCAGGTCGTCCCCCCCAGCGTGCGCGTGTATACGTACAGCCGCTCGTCGTCCATCCATTCGGGAAGCTCCGCGAAGTCTCCGTACCCCATGACGTCGTTCTCCTTGCGGAGCCGGATCAGCTGTTGATAATACCGGTAGACCGAATCCGGGGCCGCCAAATCCTTGGTCGCATTAAGGTCCCGGTAGTTCGGATTGACGCGGATCCACGGCGTGCCGGTCGTAAAGCCGGCGTTCGGCGAATCGTCCCATTGCATCGGCGTCCGGGAATTGTCGCGGCTGAGCGGCTGCAGGCTCCGCAGCGCTTCCTGCGGATCGGCGCCGCCCCCGACGAGCTCCGCGTACTTGTTTTTCATCGCGATGTCGTCATATTCCTCGATCGAGCCGAAGCGCACGCCGGTCATCCCGATTTCCTCGCCCTGATAAATATAGGGTACGCCGGGCAGCGTGTGCAGCATCGTCGCGAGCAGCTTGGCGGACTGGACGCGGTAAGGCCCGTCGTTGCCGTAACGGCTCACCTGGCGCGTATGGTCGTGGTTGTTCAAAAACTGCGAGTTCGTGCCTTTTCCCCAAAGTCCTTCGTACCATCGGCGCTGAATCCGCTTGAAGCGGAGCATGTCCCATTCCGGCATTTCGTCGCAAATTTCGAAGTGGAAAAGCATGTTCAGCTCGCCCCGGTCTTCCCCGACGAACTTCAGCCCCTCCTCCGGGGTCACGAACGCGGCTTCGCCGACCGTGACGATATCGTAACGGGCGAACGTCCGCTCGTTCATCTCGCGCAAATAATCGTGCAGCCCGGGGTTGTTCGTCAAATACCGGATATCCGCGGGGTTTTCCGCGTCGGGAAACCCGTCGGGCTTGGCCAGCAGCGCGATCGCGTCCAGCCGGAAGCCGTCGATTCCCTTGTCCAGCCAAAACCTCATCGTCCGGTAAATTTCCTCGCGCAGCTCGGGGTTGCGCCAGTTCAAATCCGGCTGCTCGGAGGCGAACGAGTGAAAATAGTACTGCTCCGTCCGCTCGTCCCACGTCCAGGCCGACGGAGAGAAGTAGGAGCGCCAGTTGTTCGGCGCCCCGCCGTCCTTCGGATCCTTCCATATATACCAATCCCGCTTCGGATTGTCGCGGGACGAGCGCGACTCGACGAACCACGGATGCCGATCCGACGTATGATTGACGACCATGTCCATCATCAGCTTCATTCCGCGCCGGTGCGTCTCGCGAAGCAGCCGCTCCCACGTCTCCATCGTGCCGGCCTTTGCCATGACGGTTTCGTAATTCGAAATGTCGTAGCCGTTGTCCCGGTCGGGCGATTCGTACACCGGGTTCAGCCAGACGATATCGACGCCCAAGTCCCGGATATGGTCGAGCTTGCGGATCACCCCTTCGAGGTCGCCGCAGCCGTCGCCGTCCGAATCGTAAAAGCTTCTCCAATACACCTGATACACGACCGCTTTTTTCCACCATGCCTGGTTTGCGGCTGCCGCCATAGGTTCAACCCCCGTTCGTTTCTTTGGATGTCTTGGCGGGCGATCGCTTATTTTACCGCGCCGGCGGCAATGCCCTTAATGATGTATTTTTGCGCGAACATATAGAAAATGACGACCGGAATAATCGTCAGCGTCAGCCCGGCCATCGCGAGATTCCACTGAATCGTAAATTCGCCGAAGAAATAGAACGTCGACAGCGGAATCGTCCTCAAGCCTTTGTCCGACAGCGTCAGCGAAGGCAGCAAATAATCGTTCCACATGGCGATGACGTCGAGAATCGCGACGGTGATCGTGATCGTTTTGAGCATCGGAAACACGATCCGCCAGAACACGCCGAATTTGCTGCAGCCGTCGAGCGTGGCCGCTTCCTCCAGCGCGACCGGCACCGACTTGATGAAGCCGTGGTACAGAAACACCGCCATGCTGGCGTGAAAGCCGACGTTCATGAAAATCAGGCCGCCGTGCGTGTTCAGCATCGGGATGTGAAGGTGGGTGCGGATCCAGTCCATCACCTGCATCAGCGGCATCATCAACGTTTGGAACGGAATGAGCATTGTCGAAACGAAGACGAGAAAAATGACGCGGCTCAAGGCGTTGTCGGTCCGCACGAGCATCCAAGCCGTCATCGAGGCGAGGACGACGACGAACAGGACCGACACGAGCGTCACGAACAGCGAGTTGCCGAAAGCGGTAAAAAAGTTCATCTTGTCCATCGCTTCCGCATAGTACTCGAAGCTGAAGGAGGACGGGAGCGCAAGGGCGTTCTTGTACAGCTCCGCCCGGTTTTTGAACGAGTTGACGAGCATGATGTAGATCGGCGACAGGAAGGCCAGCGACAAAAGGACAAGCAGCGCTCCGAGCGCCGTGCGGCTTGTTGTCTTCATCAGAACTGGACCTCCCTTTTCTTCGTGATGATGACCTGCGTCAGCGTGACGGCCGCCACCAGGACGAAAAAGACGATCGCTTTCGCCTGTCCGAGCCCGTAATTGCCGTAGCCGAAAATTTCGTTGTAAATGTTCATCGCGAACAGCTCCGTCGCGTTGTTCGGCCCGCCCTTCGTCAGCGACAGGTTGACGTCGAATATTTTGAAGGCGCCCGACAGCGTCAGGAACAAGCATATCGTAAAGGAGGGCATCAGCAGCGGGAAGATGATTTTCGTCAGCCGGTGCCACAAATTCGCCCCGTCGACTTTGGCGGCTTCGTTCAGTTCGTCGGGAATGCCTTGTATGCCCGCGATGTACACCACCATCGTATAGCCCGCCATCTGCCACGTAAAGACGATCACCATCGCGTACAGCGCGAACTGCGGGTGAATGAGCCAATTAAAGAAAACCGATTCCATGCCCGTCTTTTCCCCGATGAACTTGAACGCGTCCGTAAAAATGAACTGCCAGATGTAGCCGAGAATAAGGCCGCCGATCAGGTTCGGCATGAAAAACATCGTTCGCGCCGCGTTGCCGCCGCGCAGCTTCGACGTAACGAGCAGCGAAAAGACGAGTCCGAGCAGGTTGACGAGCACGAGCGCCAGCACCGTAAATTCGATCGTCCGCCAAGCCGAAGTCAGAAAGCGCTCGTCGCGAAGCAGGTCGGCATAGTTGGCGAAGCCGACGAACACCTTCGGATTGGCGGGAATGCCGTCCCAACTGACGAAGGAATAGGCGATCCCGATAAAAAACGGAATGATGACCACGGTCGTAAAAACGATCAGCAGCGGCAGCGTAAACAGCGCGTACCAGGCTCTTTCTTTGCGTTTTCGTGTCGTCACATCGATTCACCGCTTTCCGGATGATAAAACGAAAACCTAACCCGTAAGGCGGCGTTAGGTTCTCGCGGGTAACGCTTGCAGCCGAAGCCGATTATTTGGCGCCTTTCGCCCACGCGGCGTCGAGGTTGGCCAGGAACTGCTCGCCGGTCATGTCCTTGTTCAGGAAAAATTCCTGCGCGGCCGGAGCCAAATCGTTGACGATGATCCCTTGCGGGAAGTAGTTCATCGCCCATGGAATCGTTTCACCGCTGTTCGTCGCTTCGTAAACCGCCTGTGACAGCGGATCGAGATTTTCCGCTTCGATGTTGGTCATCGCCGGGATGAACTTGAATTCGTTCACGATCGCGTTTTTGCCCGTTTCGCTCGTGAACATCCAGTTCAGGAACGCGTTGGCGGCCTTGATTTGATCCGCGCTCGCCTTGGCGTTGACAACCCAGTTGCTGGCGACGCCGACGGCGATTTTGTCGTTGCCGGAAAGCGGAAGCGCCGTCATGCCGATGTCGAAGCCGAGGTCGCCGAAGTCCGCAAGCATGCCGTAGCTCCAGTTGCCTTGATGAACCATGGCCGTTTCGCCGACGGCGAAGTCGCCCATCTGGGTGTCGTATTTCACTTCGAGCGGATTTTCCGCGTTGGCGCGAATCGCCTCCAAGAATCGGGCGAATTCCTGGAACTCCTTCGTGTCGGCCATCTTGACCTCGCCGTTGTTCAGCTTGGCGATGAAATCCTGCGGATCGGCCTGCAGCGCGAACGGCGTGTTCATGATGTGGCCGATGAGGAAGTAAGCTTCCTGGGACAGGCTGATGCCGTTTTTGCCTTCCGCCTTGAATTTCTCCAGCAGCTGCGTGAACGAAGCCAGGTCCGTCATTTGCTGCGGATCGACCAGACTCTTGTTGTAGACGAGCCCGAAGCCTTCCACCCCGTAAGGAACGCCGACGACTTTGTCGCCATCCTTGAGCGCCATGTCGGGCGCGATGTTTTTCGCATAGTCTTCATTGCTCAGATCCGCGAAATAAGACTTGAACTTTTCCGCCTCTTCCCCGGTGGCGACGCTGAACACGGTCGGCCCTTCGCCCGCCGTCAGCTTGGCCTGCAGCTGCGTCGCGTAAGCGTCGCCGGCCGAGCCCCACACTTCCACTTCGTTTCCGGTTTCTTCCTTATATTTCTCTGCTAGCGCTTCCAAAGGCTCGGCAATTTCGACCTTCGATTGGAACAGCGAGATTTTCACCTGCTTTTCGGCGGCGCCGCCCGGCGACGCCTCGGGAGACGACGTGCTGGAAGCGGTCGGAGAACCGGCTCCCGCATTCCCGTTCGACGAGCCCCCGCAAGCGCTCAAAACTCCGATCATGGCCGACACGGTTAGTAAAATTATCGATCTTTTTACTTTCCTCATCTGGTCTTCCCCCTCGTTTTTAGTGAATGGAGTAAAACTTTATTAAAATACGCTTTACACCCCCATCATATGCAAACATTAAAGCGCTGTCAACCGGTTTTGGTAGCGTTATCAGTAAATTTTAAGTAAAATATTTAGTAAAACATAGATTAGTCAATAAATTTTGTTCGCAAAATTACCGCGTCGTTTTTCGCCACTTGATGCCTGCGCCGATTTTGAACGGCATCGTGCTTTCCGTCCCCTGAATCATTTCGAGCAGTTTCTTCGCCGCCAGGTAGCCGCTTTCGTAGCGCGGAATCGAAATCGTCGTCAGCCCGGCGACGGCGGCCGTTTCCGAATCGTCGAAGCCGGTCACCGCCACGTCTTCCGGCACGCGGACGCCGTTTTCCTCGAACGCCCGGATCGCGCCCAATGCCATATTGTCGCTCGCGCAGACGAGCATTTCCGGCAAATCGTTGCTGAGCAGCATCAGCTTGGCCGCCTGATAGCCGCTGTTTTCGCGGTAGTTGCCGTGATAGTAATGCTTCTGGTCGAAGGCGATCCCGTTTTTTGCAAGCGTTTCCACAAGGGCGGCGAACCGCTCCTTGTTATCGAGCGTAAAACTGTGTCCCCCGATGAAGCCGAATTTGCGGTAGCCTTTGTCGACGAGGGCCTGCACCATCTCGCACATGATCGGATAGTTGTCCACGATGACGCTTTTGGCGTTGACCCGGTCGCTTTCGAGAATCCGGTCCATCATCACGACGGGCATGCCGGGACCGGCCGCGGAAACGAGCGCCTCGTCCGTCATGCTTCCGTCGAGGATGATCGCTCCGCTCGCAAAACTCGGCCGCAGGAAGCTTTCGCTGGACGAATGGGTGCAGATAATAAAATCGTACCCGTTTTCCGTCAGGCAATCGCTCAGCCCCTGAATGATTTTCAAATAAAAATCGCGGTCGAAATCGCTGTATATGAACACGATCGTGCGGCTCGCCCCCGCCCGTCCCTTTTTCGCCTCCGCCGCGGGGCTGTAACCGTATTCGGCGCAAATTCGAAGAACCTTTTCCCGCGTCTCCTTCCCCACGTTTTTGCGTCCGTTGAGCACGTTGGAAACGGTGGAAATCGACACCTCCGCCATTTTGGCGATTTCCTTCAGTCCGACCATTTCGGCGACCTCCAATAAAACGTTTTAATAATTTAACTATAACAACGGTTTATTTTTTTGTAAATTTTACTTTTGTGGAAAATGGCGAATTTTCTTAAGCGATTGCGGCAAAGTTTGTTTCGAGGGGGGAAGCGAATTTCGAGTTCGCCGCATCATCGTTCGCTTGGGCGCGACAATTTCGGCGATTTTGGGGTTGGCTTGCTCGGAAGTTTTTCAATAAAAAGAACTCCTGAACGGGATGACGTTGGGTTCGTCGAAGCTTGGTTGGATTTTGTCCAATCAAAACCGGTATTTTCACGAAATACGTTATCTTCGCTGGATTTTGTCCAATCTGGCGAGGCCTTTTCCGCGTTTTTGCCCAAATTTCATGCTTCTCGTTGGATAAAATCCACTCTGGACAACGGTTTCCCCGTTTTCTGCTCCCTCGATTGGACAAAATCCAACATAAGTTCCCTGCGCTTGGACTGCCCCCTCCTCATCCCCTAATTTTCTACAAAACTCTTTAGCTAGATAAAGACTTGAATTTTCCGACTATGCCAAAAAACCATCCGAGTCGGGTGGCGGAATACCTTCTCTTCCCGTCCGTCGACCGCCGACATGCAGCGGTACGCCGGTGCCGGGACGTCTGCCCACGGACCGCCGACATGCAGCGGTACGCCGGTGCCGGAGCATCCGTGCGCAAGGGGCCCGGCTGTATCGCGCACGGTACAAGCCAGAGCCCCGCGTGACGTCAAGACCGGCCGCGCTCTCGGGCCATCTCCTGCGCGATGAGATGTCAAGCCCGGCCGCGTTCGGCCATCTCCTGCACGATGGCAAGCACGAGCTCGGTCGTCAGGACGAGATTGTCGGCCTTGATTTGTTCCTTCGTCGTATGAATGTTCTCGTATCCGACGGCGAGATTGACGGTCGGCACGCCTTTGCCGTTGAAAATATTGGCGTCGCTGCCGCCGCCCGATTTGAACGTTCTCGGCTCGAGGCCGATCCGGCCGATCGCCGCTTTGGCGACCTGCACGACCTCGTCGTCTTCGCCGAACGAGAACGACGGGTAAATGATTTCGCTCGAAAACTCGGCCTCGGCGAGAAACTCCCGGGCGGCCGATTCCACCGCCTCGCGCATCGCCGCCACTTGCCGGTCGAGCTTCGCCGAATCGATGCTTCGCGCTTCCGCGTCGATTCGCACGTAGTCGCAGACGATATTGGTCGGCCCGCCTCCGGCGAAACGGCCGATGTTGGCCGTCGTTTCCTTGTCGATCCGGCCGAGCGGCATCCGGGAAATCGCCTTGGACGCAACTTGGATCGCGCTGATCCCGTCTTCCGGATTGACGCCGGCATGCGCGGATTTCCCTCGGATCGCGAAGACGATCTTCGCCTGCGACGGCGCCGCCGCCGCGATATCCCCGATCTTGCCGTTGGAATCGAGCGCGAAGCCGATTTTGCCCCGGAGCCGTTCCGCGTTCATCGCTCTCGCTCCGACCAATCCGGACTCTTCTCCGACCGTGATGACGAACTGGATCGGTCCGTGGGCTATTTCTTGTTCCCGGATGACGCGCAGCGCTTCGAGCATAGCCGCAAGTCCGGCCTTGTCGTCGCTGCCGAGAATCGTCGTGCCGTCGCTGCGGATATACCCGTCCTCGTCCAAACGCGGCTTGACGCCGCGTCCGGGCGTGACCGTATCCATATGCGAAGTGAACAGCAGCGCCGGCGCCGATTCGAGCCCCGGCGAGGCCGGCAGCCAGGCGAACAGGTTGCCCGCCCCGTGCCCGGTCGCCTCCCGCGCGTCGTCTTCGGTCACTTCGCAGCCGAGGGCGGCGAATTTATCGCGCAGCTCGCGGCTGATTTCCTGTTCGAATCCGGTCTCGCTGTCGATTTGGACAAGCTCCATAAATTCGGCGATAAGCCGTTCCCGCTGCACCATTCGTATTCCTCCCGCTCGCCTTGGATCTTCATTTGCGTTACAATATACAGGATGGCCGCGCAGCTTATGCGCTTGAAAGACGATTCAACTCGAAAAGGAGGATCGCCCATGAACAACAAACGGCTGTTCAAGATTATCGTCTACGTCATGCTTTTCGCCATGGTCGCCTCGACCGTGCTGATGTCCGTCGGCACGTTGATCGGCTGATTCGCTTCGTCATAGCCGAACACGCGGATAAAATGCGGCAGCAGCCGCCGGCCGATCTCGTGCACCTCGTACTCTTGTCCCGTCAAGGCTTCCAGCGATGTGACGCCGAATTCGCTGATCCCGCACGGCACGATGCTCTGGAAGCCTTCCGCCTCCACCTGCCGCTTGACGTTAAAGGCAAACCCGTGGCTCGTCACGAAACCTCTGCGCGTTTTGGCCCGGTTGAACTTGACGCCGATCGCGGCGATTTTTTCGTCTCCGACCCATACTCCCGTGTACTCCGGCTTTCGCCCGCCCGTTATGCCGAACTCCGCCAACAGCCCGATAATCGCCTCTTCCAGGCTCCGCAAATAAGCGTGCAGGTCGAGACCGACCGCATCTAGATAGAGCAGCGGATACCCGACGAGCTGTCCCGGCCCGTGGTACGTGATGTCTCCGCCGCGGTCGATTTGATAAACGCCGATCCCCCGCCGTTCCAATTCCTCGGGCCCGATCAGCAAATGCTCCGGATGCCGGTCCGAACCGAGCGTGTAGGTAGGCGGATGCTCGAGCAGCAGCAGCGTATCCCCGATCCGCTCCCGGTCGATCTCTCGAACGAGCCGCTTCTGGAACTCCCATGCTTCCCCGTAATCGACTCGCGTAACGAACGCGGCTGTCAACGTTTTCATCCTGTGTGCGCCTCCCGTTTGCGGCTTGCCCCCGATACGGCCAAGGACCGCGCCGCCGGCTTGTCGGCAGGCTCGCTTTCCGAACCCCCGATCGGCCGGCGGGCAGTCCTTCGCTTTTCGACTAAAACGGCAGCTTCGTCTTTGCCTTTTCCCGCATGGTTCTCGTTCAATACAGCTTCGTATTCTTGTCGTAGCTTTCCAGATTGGCTTTGACCCGCTGGTGGAATTTTCCGCAAATGACCCCGTCCAAAATCCGGTGGTCGAACGACAGGCACAAATTGACCATGGAGCGGATGCCGATCATGTCGTTCAGGACGACCGGGCGCTTGACGATCGTTTCGAACGTCAATATCGCCGCCTGAGGGTAGTTGATAATCGGCACGGACTGCACCGATCCGAACGTGCCGGTGTTGTTGACGGTAAACGTGCCGCCCTGCAGGTCGGCCAGCTTCAGCTTGTTTTCGCGCGTCCGGCGCGCCAGGTCGTGGATCTCGTGAGCCAGGCCGACGATGTTTTTCTGATCGGCGTTGCGAATGACCGGCGTCAGCACCGAGTCCTCGGTTCCGACCGCAAGCGAGATGTTAATATCCCGTTTGACGATGATTTTATCGTCCGCCCAAACCGAGTTCATAATCGGGAACTCCTTGAGCGCTCCGACGACCGCTTTGATCAGGAACGGCATGTACGTAAGGTTGATGCCCTCCTGCTCCCGGAAATCGTCCTTCAAAAGATTGCGAAGCTCGACAAGATGCGTAATGTCGACTTCGACCATCGTCCAGGCGTGCGGAATTTCGCTCACGCTTTGGCGCATGTTTTTGGCGATCGTTTTGCGGATCGGCGTGACGTCGATGTAATACTCGCGGCCCGGCCCGACCTTGCCTTCGACCTCGACCGTCGGCATTCGGGCAGCGTCGGCGGCGGGTTCCGGGCGACTCGGCCGGGCGGGGGCTGCCGACGGCTCGGGAGCAGGCCGTCCGGCGGACGGCGCCGGCGAAGCGGCGAAGCCTCCCGTCTGGACGGCCTGCAGCACGTCCTTGCGCGTAATGCGCCCCCCGAGCCCGGTGCCGTTCACCCGGCTCAAGTCAAGCCCATGCTCGGCCGCAAGCCGTTGAACGGCCGGCGAATAGCGCCCGCGCATCGGCGCGCCCGGGTCGAACGCCGCCGCCGGAGCCGGGATCGCCGCGCCCGGACGGGCGGAAGCGGGCGCCGCGGGAACGGAAGGAGCGGCGCTTCCTTCCGCCCGCTCAGGAACGCCGTCCGCTTCGGCCGCCGAATCGGCTTCCGTTTCGATCAAGCCGATCGGAGAGCCGACGGCGACTTCCTCGCCCTCTCCCACGAGCTTTTTGACGAGCACGCCGGCAATCGTCGCCGGCAGCTCGGCGTTTACTTTATCCGTTTGAATTTCGCACAGCGGCTCGTACATTTCCACCCGGTCGCCCGGCTCCTTGAGCCAACGGTCGATCGTAGCCGACACCAGCGACTCGGCCAGCTGCGGCATGATGATTTCCGCGATTTTTTTTGCCATGTGCGCCGTTCACTCCTCTCCGGCATATTGGGATTCGTCGTTCAATACGGTCAATAGCGGGCAAGCTCCAGCATGGCGGCCTTCAGCTTTTCCTTATTGAGCAAAAAATGCTTCTCCCCGGGCGGATTGATCGGCATCGCGGGAACATCCGGCCCGCACACCCGGCGAATCGGGGCGTCGAGATCGTACAGCATTTCCTCCGCGATCATCGCGGCCACCTCGGCTCCGATGCCCCCCGTTTTGTTGTCTTCGTGAACGATCAGCACCTTGCCGGTACGAGCCGCCGCCTCGAGAATGCCCTCGCGGTCGAGCGGCTGCAGCGTGCGCAAATCGAGAATGTGGCAGGAGACGCCTTCCTCGCGCTCCAGCTCCTCGGCCGCGGCCATCGCGAAATGCAGCGGCATGCTGTACCCGATCACGGTAATATCGTCCCCTTCGCGCAAAACGTTCGATTTGCCGATCGGAACGGTGTACTCCCCTTCGGGAACCTCGTCGCTGATGAGGCGGTAGCATTTTTTATTTTCGAAAAACAGCACCGGGTCGGGATCGCGGATGGCCGACAACAGCAGCCCTTTGGCGTCGTACGCGGTTGCCGGGGCGACGATTTTGAGACCCGGCGTTCCGAAAAACACCGATTCCGGACATTGCGAGTGGTACAGCCCTCCGAAGATGCCGCCGCCGATCGGAGCCCGAATGACGATCGGGCAGTCCCAGTCGTTGTTCGAGCGGTAGCGGATTTTGGCGGCTTCGCTGATGATCTGGTTCGTCGCCGGGAACATGAAGTCCGAATACTGCATTTCGGCGACCGGCCGGAGTCCCGCCATCGCCGCGCCGATCGCGACGCCGGCGATCGCGGACTCCGCCAATGGCGTATCGAGCGCGCGCAATTCGCCGAACTGCTGCTGCAGTCCTTTGGTCGCGTTGAATACGCCGCCTTTGAGCCCGACGTCCTCGCCCAGGACGAAAACGCGGTCGTCGCGCTCCATCTCTTCCTTCATCGCCGTGCGAATCGCTTCGATATATTCGATAACCGGCATCTTAACGCCCTCCCCTCGCTTCCGGCTGCTCCGCGTAAACGTGCCGGAACGCCTCCTCCGTCGATTGAAACGGCGCCCGCTCCGCGTACGCCAGCGATTCGTCGAGTTCCTTGCGGATGCGCGCCTGCAGCTCGTCTTCCCGCTCGTCGGACCACAATCCGATTTCCGTCAAATAATTGCGGAAGGCCGGGATGCCGTCTTGATCCCGGTGCAGGTCGACCTCTTCCTTCGTCCGGTAATCCATGTCGTTGTCTGTCGTGGAGTGAGGCGTAATCCGGTAGGTCATCACTTCGATCAGCGTCGGTCCTTCCCCGCGAATCGCCCGTTCGTGCGCTTCCTTGAATACGCGGTACACTTCGAGCGCGTCGCTGCCGTCCACGCGAACGCCGGGAAAGCCGTAGCCGATCGCGCGATCGCAAATGCGGCCGGCCGACTGCTTGGCGAAGGGCACGGAAATCGCATAGCCGTTGTTTTCGCAAACGAAAATAACCGGTAGGTTATGCACGCCCGCGAAGTTGCAGCCTTCGTGGAAGTCCCCCTGGTTGCTCGAGCCTTCGCCGAACGAAACGAGCGCCACGGAGCTTTCGCCGCGGTACTTCGCCGCGTACGCAAATCCGACCGCGTGCGGCACCTGCGTCGTCACGGGGCTGGAGCCCGTCACGATGCGAAGCCGCTTGCAGCCGAAGTGGCCGGGCATCTGGCGGCCGGCGCTGTTCGGATCCTCCGCCTTGGCGAACAAGGAAAGAAACAGCTCCCTGACGGTCATCCCGACCGACAGCACGAAACCGTAATCCCGGTAATAGGGCAAAAACCAGTCTTTTTCGAGATCCATCGCGAACGCCATCGCCACTTGGGACGGCTCCTGATGAATGCCGGAAATATGAAAATTGACTTTTCCCGCGCGTCGCAGCAATTGGCTTCTTTCGTCAAAACGGCGTGCCAGCATCATCTTCTCGTACATGTCGACGACTTGCCGATCCGACAGGCCAAGCTCGGCATGACGCGAGTTGTGCCGAACGGCTCCCGATTGGGTCATAGCTCGTCCCTCCTGGCTAACACTTAGTTTTATAACCTGGTCTTAATACTTGAATCTAAAACCTATTATACTCCCCTTCCCGGCAAAAAGAAACGTCCAACCCGCGGACATGGCTCAAGGATGCCCGATCGCCGCAGGTTGGCCGTATGCAAGTCGTTATGCGTGTCCGGCGCCGCCGCCCAGCGCGGCCGTCACTTCGGCCAGCGCTTCCGACAGCGTCGGGTGGGGATGAATCGAGCGGGCGATCTCCCACGGGACGGCGTCGAGCAGCTTCGCAAGCGACGCTTCCGCGATCAGCTCGGTCGCATGCGCGCCGACGAGATGAACGCCGAGCAGGTCGCCCGTCGCCCGGTCGGCCACCACCTTGGCGAAGCCTTCGGTCTCGCCGTGAACGAGCGCCTTGCCGAGCACGCGCAGCGGGACGCGCGCAGTCTTCACGTCGAAGCCGCGCTCCTTCGCCGCGGCTTCGGTCCAGCCGATCGCCGCCGCTTCCGGCCGCGAATAGACGCAGCGCGGAATGTCGCGATCCGCCGACCGGACGGCCGGCACCGGCGCGCCGAGCAAATGATCGACCGCGACCGCCGCTTCGTGCATGGCCGCATGCGCAAGCTGCACGCCGCCGATGCAGTCGCCGATCGCGTAAATATGGCGCTCGCCGGTCTGCAGCGTCAGCGGATCGACCGCAACGAAGCCGCCGGCCGTTTTGATGTCGGTGTTTTCGAAGCCGATGCCTTCGACGTTGCCCTGGCGGCCGACCGAAACGAGCATGCGCTGCGCGGCGAGCGGCGATTTGCCGGACGGCGACTCGATTTCGCACGCGACTTCGCCTTCTCCGATCCGGACGGAGGACGCATCCAGCTTGACTCCCGTATGAATCTCGACGCCGCGCCTTTCGAGCGCCTTCCGGATTTCGGACGAGATCTCCTTGTCCTCGCCGGGCAGCAGCCGCTCCGCCGTTTCGACCACCGCGACCTTGCTTCCGAAATCGCTCAGCATCGAAGCCCATTCCACGCCGATGACGCCGCCTCCGACGATGATGACCGATTCCGGGAAGCTTTCCCAGGCAAGCGCTTCGTCGCTCGTCACGATCGCTTGGCCGTCGTAGGGAATGCCTTCGAGCCTTCGCGGCCTCGAGCCGGTCGCCACGATCAAATGACGCGGCACGACCGTCTCCGACTCGCCGTTCGCCAGCTCCACGAAGACCGATCCGCTGCTCGGCGAAAAGATCGACGGCCCCATGATCCGTCCGCTGCCGCTCAGCACCTGAATCCGGTGTTGTTTCATCAGCGCCTCGAGTCCGCGGTGCAGCTGGTCGACAATGCCGGCTTTGCGCGAGATGACGGCCGGCCAATCGACGGCGACTCCCTCCTGCGGCACCATGATTCCGTAGGATGCGGCGGCGCGAATCGTCGCAAACACCTCCGCGCTCCGCAATAAAGCTTTCGAAGGGATGCACCCCCGATGCAAGCAGGTGCCTCCCAGCTTGTCCCGCTCGATCAGGACGACGCTTCGTCCCGCCTGCGCGGCTCTGATCGCCGCCGTATATCCCCCCGGTCCGCCGCCCAAAACGGCGACATCAACCTCTATTGGCATCGTATTATCCTCCGATCGATACTGGCTTGTCCGTCATCGCGACGTTATGTAAGTCCGTCTACTATTGTACCTGTTTTTGCTTGTCCAGTCGATTTGCCGGGCGGCCGTCCCTTTCATCCCCTTTCAGCTTTTCGTGGACAGAATCCGGCAAAATCGGTATGATAGGAGAAGTGGAAGGAGGGATGTCCGGTGAGACTCGTTATTTCCCGCCTAATCGCCATTTTACTCCTAGTCGTGCCGGGTTTGGCAGCGGCGTACGGATTTTTGCTTATGAAGGACGCATTGTACGAATATTTCGTTCAGCTCGGTGACGTGCAAATGCAGGACCCGCGCTTTGAATGGCTCTCGTTCGCATTCGGATTCATTTTATTTTTTGCGGGCGTCGGTTTTATCGGAGGCTGGATTTTTTTCCGCGACCGCAAGCATAAATACGTAGCTCCCCGCTTCATGCCGAAGCGCCCGCGGCCGACCAAGCCGTCCGGGCCCGATTCCGGCGGAACGGCGGAATAATTTCGCGAATAACGCTTGAAGGCTCCCGTTGCCGGATTCCGGCAGGGAGCCTTCTTTCGTGTCCGTCAGCGGACTTCCGTCCGCCCGCCTTGCGCCTTCGCTTTCCGGTACTCGGACGGCGTGCAGTCGTATAAGGAGCGGAACAGTTTGCTAAAATAGCTAAAGTTGTCGAATCCCGCTTCCGCCGCCGCCTCGCCCACCGTCGCGTCCGAATCGGACAATCGCCGGGCCGCGTAGCGCAGGCGAAAATGGTTGACGTATTCGACCGGGGTCCTTCGCATGTACGTCTTGAAGACGCGGCAAAAATGGCCTTCGCTCATGCCCGCCGCTTCCGCGAGCTCGCGGACGGTCAGCTTGCGGCCGAAGTTCGTCTCGACGAATTTGAGCGCTTCCTTCAGCCGTTCCAGCGTCCGGGCTTCCGACGGCGCTTCCGTCTCGCGCGAAACCGAAACGCCGGCCGACCAGAATTCGGCCAGCAGCAAATATAGCTCGCCGGTTATTTTCATCTCGCGGGCCGGGTCGGCCGATTCGAACAGCTCGAACATCCGTTCCAGGCGCCCGACCGCCCGCTCGCCCCATTCGGTCCCTTTGCCGAAATGCGGAGGAAGCGCGAGCCTGCCTCGCTGCAAATGCTGCAGGAACCGGGCCGTTTCCCCTTCGCGGCCGCCGATCAGCATCCCCGGATCGAAGACGATGGCCGTATAGGTGCAAGCCGAATCCTCGGCGGGGTAGCCGCCGTGAATTTCGCCGCCCGGCACGAATATCGCATCCCCGGCCTGCAGCTCGTACTCGGAGGCGCCGATTTGGAATATGGCCCGACCGCTCTCGACGGCGAGAAATTCCGTTTCTTCGTGCCAATGATTTTCCAGGATCGGATGCCCCGCCGGCAGTTCCATCCGGTACACGCCGACCGGAAAATCCTGCGTCCCGTGCCTCCGATTTTCCCGAAGATGGGTCAAATCCATTTCATCACTTCCAATATATCAGAATCGTGTTAAATGAAAACGTAATAGTGCAAGATTTCTTGCGTTTTAATCAGTATAATGACAGTGTAAACGATCAAGCGAGCTGCGACAAGAAAGGATGAATTCCGATGAAATTCAGCAACGGCTACTGGATGACCCGCGAAGGGTATCAAGTGCTGAGTCCTTACGAAATACACGACGTCCAAGTCGGCACGAACAGGATTACCGTCTTCGCTACGTTCAGGCACCTCGAACACCGGGGCAACACGTTGAACGAGCCGCTCATGACGATGGAATTTTCGTCGCCGGCCAAGGACATGATCCGCGCCCGGTTTTACCGACACAAAGGCCAAAAACGCGGCACCCCGGATTCCTTTCCGCTGCTGCTCGAAGGCAACGCTCCCGTCGAAATCGAAAACACCGACGAAGCCGTCAGCCTGACGAGCGGAGACACGACAGTAACGATTACGAAAAAACACCCCGTCTCCATTCGGTATACGCACAAAGGACGCTTCCTGACGGGCAGCGGCACCCGATTGACCGCATTCGTCAAAGCGGACGACGGACATCATCATTTCCGCGAGCAGTTGAACTTAAGCGTCGGCGAAACGGTATACGGGCTCGGCGAACGCTTCTCCGCCTTCGTCAAAAACGGCCAGGTCGTCGACATTTGGAACGAGGACGGGGGCACCGCTTCGGAACAAGCGTACAAAAACATTCCGTTCTACGTGACGAACCGCGGCTACGGCGTTTTTGTCAATCACCCGGAAAAGGTGTCGTTCGAGGTCGCGTCGGAAAAAGTGTCGAAAACGCAGTTCAGCGTTCCCGGCGAAATGCTGGAATATTTCCTGATCGGCGGCGATTCGCTGAAAACGGTGCTCGGCAATTATACGGCTTTGACGGGCAAGCCGGCGCTTCCGCCTTCCTGGTCGTTCGGCCTGTGGCTGACGACGTCGTTCACGACCAATTACGACGAAGCGACCGTCAACAGCTTTATCGACGGCATGGCCGAACGAGACATTCCGCTTGCGGTGTTCCATTTCGACTGCTTCTGGATGAAGGAATACGAATGGTGCAACTTCGAGTGGGACGAGCGCGTCTTCCCCGATCCGAAAGGCATGCTGGAGCGGCTCAAAGCGAAGGGGCTTAAAATCTGCGTATGGATCAACCCGTATATCGGGCAGCGTTCCCCGCTGTTCGACGAAGGGATGAAGCACGGCTACCTGCTGAAACGTCCGGACGGCAGCGTATGGCAATGGGACATGTGGCAGTACGGCATGGGCATCGTCGATTTCACGAATCCGGACGCCTGCAAATGGTTCGGCGACAAGCTGCGCGCGCTGGTGGACATGGGCGTCGATTCGTTCAAAACCGACTTCGGCGAGCGCATTCCGACGGACGTCGTTTACCATGACGGCTCCGATCCGATGCAAATGCACAACTACTACACGCAGCTGTACAATAAAGTGGTGTTCGAGGTGCTGGAAGAAAAGCTCGGCAAAGGCCAGGCGGCCTTGTTCGCCCGATCGGCGACGGCCGGCGGCCAGCAGTTCCCGGTTCACTGGGGCGGCGACTGCGAGGCGACGTACGAGTCGATGGCGGAAACGCTGCGCGGCGGTCTTTCGCTCGGCCTGTCCGGCTTCGGCTTCTGGAGCCACGACATCGGCGGGTTCGAGCAAAGCGCGCCGGCGGACCTGTACAAGCGCTGGGTCGCCTTCGGCCTGCTGTCCAGCCACAGCCGCCTGCACGGAAGCAGCTCGTACCGCGTTCCGTGGCTGTTCGACGAGGAAGCGGTCGATGTCCTGCGTCACTTTACGAAGCTGAAGCTGCGCCTGATGCCCTACCTGTTCGGCCAGGCGGTGCAATCGACGAAGCTGGGCTTGCCGATGATGCGCGCCATGCTGCTCGAATTCGGCGACGACCGGACGAGCGATTATTTGGACCGTCAATATATGCTCGGAGACTCGCTCCTCGTCGCTCCGATTTTCAACGAGGAAGGCGCATCTTCCTATTACCTGCCCAAAGGAACGTGGACCCACTTCCTGACGGGGGAAAAAGTCGAAGGCGGCTCCTGGCGCAACGAAACGTACGATTACTTCGGGCTTCCGCTGTTCGCGAAGGCCGGCTCGATCGTCGCGGTCGGCAGCGAAGACGGCCGTCCGGATTACGACTACGCGGCAGGCGTGACGTTTCACCTGTTCGAGCTTGCCGACGGCGCAACCGCCTCCGCCGTCGTGCCGGACGCTAGCGGCAATACGGCGCTGACCGTCACCGCTTCCCGCAGCGGCAGCCGCATCGACGTGCGCGCCGAAGGCGACACTCGCGACTGGAACGTGCTGCTGCGCGGCATTTCCTCGGTCGAAAGCACCTCGGGCGGCACGGCCGAAACGACGGCGGAAGGCGTCCGCATCGCGGCCGGCGGCTCGTCGCTGTCGATTCAGCTGTAAGGAAGAGAGACGCAAAGAGGCCGAACCCCTGGCAGACGATTCCTGCCGGGGTTCGGCCTCTTCGCTTTGCATTACGCTTCGTTTCGCAACATGCTCCCGTAGCGCGGCTTCCCTCGCGCTCGACGCCCCTATTCCGCCGTCCTCTCCTCCAGCACCCGCTTGAGCTTCCGCAGCTCTTCTTCGGCCGTCTCCACGCCGTTCAGAAATTGCTCATGCGTCATGTCCGGCTGCTGGAACACGGTTACCATCACCGCGCACCCGTCGGGCCCTCTCGGCAGCACGCGCATCGGGTTCAGCGTTTTCCGCGCGGCCTCTTTTCCGTTCAACGGAACGACCCAATGATCCAGCACGCCGCTCTCGTTCCGCCCGGCAAAGCGGACGGCGGCTTCCCCTTCCGGCGTATCCGCAATCCATTCGTTTCCGGACTTGCGAAGCGATCGGAAAAAAGCGGGGGCCCACAACGGAAAATTGCCCGGATCGGACAAAAAATCGTAAGCGAGCGGAAACGAACATTCCGCAGGTTGAATCAGCGTTTTGGAACGCAAAACCGGTATCGCCATCGGCACCTCTCCTTGTCCCGACTTCTCCCTTCCTTTTCATTTTATGGGTACGCTCAGCTTCGTATGATCGGTCATTCCGGCATATTCGGCGGCGGCAACGAGCGGCGATTCGCCGTAAAAGCGCTTGAATTCGCGGATCATGTGCGCCTGATCGGAGTAGCCGAAATCCGCCGCCAGCCGGGAACCGTTCGCGATGCGCCCGTTTCGTACAACGGTCAACACGTTCTGGAAGCGGACGATTTCGGAAAATTTTTTCGGGCCGAGGCCGATCCACCGGTCGAACACCCGGTTCAACTGCCGGGCGCTGACCGTTTCCGCCTTGGCCAATTCGCTCACGCTGCCGCATCCCTTGGCAACGAAAATCCGATACAGCGCGTTCGAAACGAGGCTGTCGTCGGGACGCCCGTTTTTCTCCAGCCTGCTCATTAGAAAACGGTCTGCGACTTCGGCTTGCCTTTCGAATGAAGGCTGCGCGAACAGGCGCTCCGCAACCGTGCCGGCTCCGCCGGGGAGCAGCTCGTCCAGGCTGAATGCCCGCCCGGCAAATTCGGCCAGCGAGGCTTTCAGCAGCGGATAAGCGCCTCCCGGGAAAAACCGGATGCCGAAGCTGCGGACAGGGCGATCGTCATGCTCGATCGCGAACGGTTCGTCGTATATGCCGCAATACCGGACGTTTACCCGGTTCGCCCCGGCATCGCATGCGAAAATAAAGTCCGAGCAGCCGTCCGGCACCACCCGGTCGATCCCCTTGCGGGCGGCAAGCGGCGCCGTCTCCCGATACGGTTCCGCAGGCTCGGAAGTCCAGTAGCAGGATACGTATGGGCGCAGCGGCGCGGCGGGCAGCCGCTCCGCATAACGATAGGAAGCGACTCTGCCGCTTGCCTGGATCGGGCGAAACAGCGCGTGCAATTCCATGCTCATCCGGCGGCACCTCCCTTTCTTCCCATTATACCCGCTTGAGCGCGGGAACGCAGGATCGCGCAGGAGCAAGCGGGTTTGCTAGGCGAATAACTTCCGCATTCCGAAAAAAACCTTTACGGCCGCAGGCCGCAAAGGCAATAACGCGCAAGTCATTTCTGCTTCGCTCTGGAGAGCAGGTAAAGAAAGTAAGGAGCCCCGATGACCGCCACGACGATGCCGGTCGGAATTTCCGACGGCTGAAGGATGACCCGGCCGATCGTGTCGGCGACGAGCAGCAGCAGGCCGCCGGTAAGCGCGGATGCCGGAACGAGCACCTCGTGCCGCGATCCGACGAGCCGCCTGGCCAGGTGCGGCCCGATTAGGCCGATGAAGCTGATGCCGCCGCCGACGGCGACGCACGACCCGGCCAGCGCGACGGCTGCCAAGAGCAGCAGCAGCCGTTCCCTGCCGACGGGCGTGCCGAGCCCGGTGGCGAGCTGCTCGCCTAGGCTAAGGACGTTAAGCGTTCTGGACTTGTAGAGAATGAACGGGAACAGCACGGCGATCCACGGCAGCAGCGCCAGCACGTACTTCCACGTTGTTCCCCAAATGCTCCCGGCCATCCAAACTTGCACAAACTGATATTCGTTCGGATCCAGCCGAATCGTCAAGATAATCATCGCCGCCTGGATGGCCGCCGCGATCGCGATCCCGACGAGCACCATCCGCATCGGGGATATGCCTTCGTTTTTTTTGTAGGAGAGCAGCATGAGCAGCCCGGCCGTCGCGAACGCCCCGACCAGCGCCAGCACCGGGAGCAAAAAGACGGGCGCCGCTTCGTTCATCGGATAAAAGGAAACGAACAGGACGACCATCAGCCCGGCACCGGAATTGATGCCGAGAATGCCCGGGTCCGCGAGCGGATTGCGCGTAATGCCTTGCAGCACGCATCCGGCCAACGCCAGACCCGCGCCGACCAGGATCGAGACGACGATGCGCGGCAGCCGAAAATCGAAAAGAATCAGATTTTGCTGCTCGGTTCCGTAGCCGAACAGCGTTTTGAAGACGTCGATCGGGGAAAGGCGCGTGTAACCGGTGTTCATGCTAACGACAAAAGCGATGACGATTAGCACGGCCAACACGATAATGATCGTCCAGGAGCGGGCCGTCTTTCTGCCTTTCGCTTTTTGCAACGATGCGGTGCTCACGTCGTCTCCCTCCTCATGCGGCGAATCAAATACAGGAAGAACGGAACGCCGATGACCGCAATAAGCGCCCCTACCGGCGTTTCGAAGCCGGGACGGACCATTCTCGCCGCGATATCGGCGAAAACCATCAGCAGAGCACCGAGCACGGCCGAGCACGGAATGATCCAGCGGTAGTTGGCGCCGACGAGCATGCGCGAAATGTGCGGAATGACAAGTCCGACGAAACTGATGCCGCCCACGGTGGCGACCGATGCGCCGGCCAAAACGAGGACGAGCACGGAGCCGAAAAATTTGACCCAGGCGGTCCGCACGCCGAGTCCAGACGCAACCTCGTCCCCGAGACTAAGCAGCGTAATCGAGCGCGACAAAATAAAGGCTCCGATCAGTCCGACTCCGATCCAGGGCACCATAACCTCGACCTGGGACCACTTCGTCCCGGACACGCCGCCCGCGTACCAGAACGCGAGCTCTTGCCCGATTTTGAAATGGATCGAAATGCCCTCGCTGAGCGCGACGAGCAGCGCCGTGATCGCCGACCCTGCCAGAGCGAGCCGGACCGGAGACATGCCCCCTCTGCCCGCCGAACTGATGCCGAACACGAGCACCGTTCCGAGCGCGGCGCCCAGAAACGAAAACAGCGTCACCTGGCCGAACGCCATTCCCGGAAAAAACGCGAAGCAGATCGCCAGCGCGAAAGCGGCTCCCGCATTGATGCCGAGCAAGCTCGGATCGCCCAGCGGATTGCGGGTCATCCCCTGCATGATCGCGCCCGACACGGCGAACGCTGCGCCGACGAAAGCGCCGACGATCGCGCGGGGCATCCGCAGTTCGCGGATGATTTGATGCTGGGTCAAGTCTCCGTTGAAGCGGAATACCGCTTCCCAGACGGTTGCCAGCTTGATGTCCGCGGCGCCGACCGAAATGGACAGCGCAAGCGCGAAGGCAAGGGCCGCCACGCCGCCGATCAGGATGATCGTGGCGGTAAGCGGCCGCGAACGCACCTTCGGCGCTTCTTGCGGCACGGGATCGATGGATGATGTCATGAGCGTGAGAACCTGCCTTATTCGAATTAAGTGAGTCGGATACGGAATTCCGGCTTTCAGTTCAAGGTGCCGAACTGGGCCCGATGCAAACGGCTGTAGATGCCTCCGGCCGACACGAGCTCCTCGTGCCTGCCCTGCTCGCCGATGCCGTCCTCGGTCACGACCACGATGCGGTCGGCGTTTTTGATCGTGGCGAGACGGTGGGCGATGACGAGCGTCGTTCGCCCTTGCGACAATTCCGCCAACGATTGCTGAATGGCCGCTTCCGTTTCCGTATCGAGCGCGGACGTCGCCTCGTCCAGGATGAGGATCGGCGGATTTTTCAGGAACATTCTGGCGATCGCGAGCCGCTGCTTTTGGCCTCCGGACAGCTTGACGCCCCGCTCGCCGATGACCGTCGCCAGCCCTTCGGGCTGGGCCGCGATAAACTCGTCCAGCTTCGCCCGGCGCGCGGCTTCCCAAATTTCTTCGTCGGACGCGGTCAGCTTGCCGTACGCGATATTTTCCCGGATCGTGCCGGCAAACAGGAACACGTCCTGCTGGACGATGCCGATTTGGCGGCGCAGCGACTCCAGCTTGATCCCTTTGATGTCCATTCCGTCGATCGAGATCGTGCCGGAGTCCGCCTCGTAAAATCGGGGCAGCAGGCTGCAAAGCGTCGTTTTTCCGGCGCCGGACGGACCGACGAAGGCGACCGTTTCGCCCGGACGGATCGTCAGGTCGACGTTTCGCAAAATCGGCGAGTGCCGCTCATAGCCGAACGACACGTTTTGAAAACGGATGTGCCCTTTCAAATAATCGACCGCGACCGCGTCGGGCGCGTCCGCGATATCCGGCGCGGTATTCAACAGCTCCACGTATCGCTTGAAGCCGGCAAAGCCTTTCGGATAGCTTTCGATGACGGCGTTGATTTTTTCGATCGGGCGAAACAGGACGTTGACGAGCAAAATGAACGCCATGAATTCGCCGTACTGCAAATCGTCGTTGAATACGAACCAGGCGCCGCAGATCATGACGAACAGCGTCACGAGCCTCATCAGCATATAGCTGAGCGAGCTGTTTTTGCCCATGATTTTATAAGCGATCAATTTGGCGGTACGATAGCGCTCATTGTTGACGGCGAACAGTTCCTTCTCGTATTTTTCGTTGGAGAAGGCCTGCACGACGCGAATGCCGCCGATGTTGTCCTCGACCCGCGCGTTGAAGTCGGCCATGTCCGTGAACATGCGGCGGAACGCCTTCGTCATTTTCGCATTGAAATAAACCGCCAGCACGATCATGAACGGCACCGTGACAAACGTCAGCAAAGCCAGCTCCGGATGGATGTTCAGCATGAGCGCGAACGCGCCGGCAAGCGTCATCACCGCGATGAAGAGGTCTTCCGGACCGTGATGGGCGACTTCGCCGATTTCGTTCAGATCGTTGGTCATTCTCGACAGCAAATGCCCCGTCTTATTGTTGTCGAAAAAACGGAACGACAATTTTTGAATGTGGTTGAACAACGTTTTGCGCATGTCCCGTTCGATGTTGATGCCGAGCATATGTCCCCAATACGCAACGACGAAGTTTAGTACCGTATTGATCGCATAAACGGCCAGCAGCCCGGCGCAAGCCCACAGAATCAGCTCCCAATCCTTGCTCGGCAGCAAATCGTCGACGACCCGGTTGACGGCAAGCGGAAACCCGAGCTCGAGCAGCGCGGCGATGACGGCGCAAGAAAAATCGAAAAAAAACAACGCTTTGTAAGGGCGATAATAGGAAAAAAACTTGCGAACCAACTACGAGGCACCCCCGAGATTCAATCGATTATGTATGAAGCGTCATGCGGCTAACGTCCTCCGATCGCCAAAAATGAGAATGGTTATCAATTGCATTCTATTGTACCGCATTCCCCGCCTCCTATCAACGGTCATTTACGATACTTGGATCGCGTGAAAACAATAAAAACGCCTCCGGCGGGTTTTCCCGCCTGGAGGCGCATTCTCGCGTATCCTCGAAGCCGTTATTCCGTTGCGCCGCTTGCGGCCGGGGATTCGGTTTCGGCGCCTGCGGCCGGGGATTCCGTTCCCGCGCTTGCCGAAGGCGCCGTTTCGGCCGCCGTCGCGTCTTCGCCGGTCAAAAGATTTTTGTATGCGGCGTCTTTCTTTGCCTGCTCGTACCATTCGTTGAAGCCTTCGTTCGCCTTGGCGTCCAGGTAAGCCGCCTTGACCTTGTCATGAACCTCTTCATAAGCCGGAACGGACGCTTCCTGCTTGTCGGTCACTTTTATAATGTGGAACCCGTTCGGAGATTCGACGACGCCGCTCAATTCTCCTACGTTCAGGGCGAATGCGGCCGTTTCGAACGGTTCGTTCATGACGCCTCTTCCGAAAAAGCCGAGATCTCCGCCGCTGTCCTTGGAGCCGGGATCCAGCGATTTTTCCTGGGCGAGCGTCGCGAAGTCGGCGCCTTCCTTCAACTGCTTGAGCACCGCTTCCGCTTCTTCCTTCGTGTCCAGCAAAATGTGCGAAGCCTTCACTTGTTCCTCGGTACCGAAAGAAGCTTGGTTTTCTTCGTAATACGCCTTCAAATCCTCGTCGCTGGGAGCCAGTTTCTCTTCGAAAATGCCGCGGAGCAGCAGTTGCGGACGAATCGCCTGCTCCTTGTAGTCTTCAAGCGTTAGATTACTGTATGCGAGCGCCTGCTCGAACTCCTCGTCGGTCGTAAAACCGTTTTGCTGCTTGATCTCCTCGATCGCCGCATCGTACTCCGCATCGGCTACTTCCACGCCGGCCTTCTCCGCTTCGTACTCGAACAGCCTGAGCAGCATGTATTGATCCAAAATTTGACCGGCTTGCGTTTCGCCCCCGATTTGCTTGACGATTTCATCGTAGAGCTCGGTTTTCGTCACCTGCTCGCCGCCAACCTCGCCCACCGCTTCGCTGGCTTCGCTTTCGCCCGCTCCGCCGAGGGAGGTGATGACCAGCGCGATCAGCGCGATTGCCGTAATGATCCACGGCAGAACCGAATTGACGCTCGCGCCGGATTTTTTCGCTGTCGGCGCGATTGGCGCGGCGACCGGCTTGTCCGGTTCCCCGCCGTTTTGTTGCCGTTGACCCTGTTCCTTTTCCAAATCGCTCATCCTTCAAAAATCCTCCTTGTATGAAATAAGCCTATTGGTCTACTATAACAAATTGTCGCGGATTTTCCTTAATATAACCTAAAAATCGCAAAAAAAACGGTCTCCGGCCGGCGCTCCCGATTAAGTCGGAGACGAGGCGAGCCATCCGCGCGAAAAAGGACCTCGCCCCCCGATGCCTCGCAGGGATGAGGTCCTTTCATTCCTCTTTTATTCTTTTAGCTCACCTTATGCTCGATGCGCAGCTTGTCGGCCACCATGGCGATGAATTCGCTGTTCGTTGGCTTTGATTTGCTGATATTGATCGTATAGCCGAACAGATGGCTGATGCTGTCAATGTTGCCGCGCGTCCAGGCGACTTCGATCGCGTGGCGAATCGCGCGTTCGACGCGGGACGGCGTCGTTTTGAATTTTTCGGCGATCGCCGGGTACAGCGTCTTCGTAATCGCGCCGAGGATTTCGATGTTGTTGTACACCATCGTAATCGCTTCGCGCAAATATTGATACCCTTTAATATGAGCGGGTACGCCGATTTCGTGAATGATGCTCGTAATGTTGGCGTCGAGGTTTTTCGGTTTGCCGATCGGCACGATGTTCGAACGCGCCACGCTGGCGATCGAGGACGTCGATACCGGAGCCGAGACGGCCGAATATCCGGCCAGTTGACGAATTCGATTGGCGAGCACATCCATGTCGAACGGTTTTAATATGTAGTAGGAAGCCCCAAGTTGAACCGCTCGCTGCGTGATGTTCTCCTGCCCAAACGCCGTAAGCATAATAATCTTCGGCATCGGAGACAAATTCATATCCCGAAGCTTTTCAAGCACGCCTAGTCCGTCCAAGTGCGGCATGATGATATCGAGAATCATCACATCGGGTACGAGACGATTTTCTTCCAATTGGCGGATGACTTCTTCTCCGTTGTACGCCACCCCGATGACCGTCATGTCATCCTGCTCTTCAATGTAATCGGACAACAAATTCGTAAATTCTCGGTTGTCGTCAGCCAGAAATACTTCGATCCGCTGCAAGGTTGGTCCTCCCTTATCTACATTTAGGTTAGTGTTGCTCTGTGTATCCAAATTCGACACGACCACTTTGAATCCTTCTTGATTAGAATTTTTTTCTTTATTTTTTATCCGAGATGCTCTATAATGAAGTTTTGTGCCAAATGACGTCTTTTTTCGAACTTTTTCGACAAAAGTTCCTGCTTCTCCCAATAACGCAAACATCCAAGGCGTTAAACCGCCTTAGATGTTGTTTGGTTCGGTTGCAGGACGATGCCGGCGTCTTGCAGCATCCATTCGATATAACAGCCGTATCCCGAAGTCGGATCGTTAACGAATACGTGGGTTACCGCTCCGACCAGTTTTCCTTTTTGAATAATCGGGCTTCCGCTCATCCCTTGCACGATCCCGCCCGTTCGTTCGAGCAGCCGCGGGTCGGTAATTCGGATGACCATGCCTTTCGTTGCAGGCGACGTTTGTTTGGCGACATGAACGATCTGAATGTTGAACTTCTCCACTTTTTGTCCGTTGACGACCGTTAAAATTTCCGCCGGACCTTCCTCGACTTCCTCGGCGAAAGCAACCGGCACCGGCTTCTGATGAAGGCCGTGATCGGGAAGTTCGCGCATTTTGCCGAAAATGCCGAACGATGTGTTGCGTTCCACGCTTCCCAGCGTTTTTCCTTCTTTTACGAAGTTGGCCCTCTTTTCGCCCGGTTCGCCGTTCTGGCTTTTGGAAATCGACAGCACATTCGATTGCAAAATTTGACCGTCGCCGACGACGATCGGCGTTTGGGTATCCATGTCCGTGATGACATGGCCCAGCGCTCCGTACACGCCTTGATCCGGCGCATAAAACGTAAGCGTTCCGACGCCGGCGGCCGAATTCCGGATGTAAAGCCCGAGCCTCCACACCTTGTCCTCCAAATCGAACGCCGGCTTAAGCTGCGTGCGGAAACGGCTTTTGCCCCTTTGGACGACAAGATCGAGCGGCACGTTGCTTTTGCCGGCTTGTTCGGCCAGCGCCGCCACCTTCGAAACGTCGTTTAACGGCTGCCCGTTGATCTCGACAATCAGATCGCCGAGCCGAAGCTTCGCTTCCTCGCCGGGAGACATCCGGGTTTCCGGGCTCGTGCGGATCAAATGATGTCCGACGACCATGATGCCCGCGGATTTGACTTTGACTCCGATCGTTTGCCCGCCAGGAACGACGCGCAAATCGGGCACGACCTGCAGCTTAACCGTCTTAAACGGGATTTTGCCGAACAACCGGAGCTTCAGTTTCGTGACTCCGCTGTTTTTGGACTCGATCGATAACGGTTTGTTCAAATCGACAGGGAAATGCTCCCGATTCGCGCCGTTGACGACCGCCACCTGAGGATCCAGGCTCCCTTGGGCATGGACGGGCATGGCGTAATGAAGCCGCTTCGATTGGCCCTCGAACAGGCGGAGCTCGTCAGGAAAAGCGGCATAATGCCGAATCGGACCCGAGGAAGCGGCTAGACAAAGAAATAAAACGAGAACGATGCCGATTTTGCGTCGTATGGAGGCTGTTCGGTTCAAATTCTCACGCTCCCTTACAGTCTTTCCGGCATTTCGATCAGCCGGCAACGTAACTATAAGGTAACCGTGCCCCCCTGCTTTTATGTTCCCAAAAAGCTTCCTAAACCTTTAAATTTTCGCGCCGTTACGCGTTTTTTAGGCGTTTAGCCAGCGCCAGCATTTCCTGAGCGTGGTGACGGGTTTTTGCCGTTACTTCCACTCCGCCGAGCATTCGGGCTAGTTCCTCCACCCGTTCCTGGCTGGAAAGCTCGCGCACGGCCGTTGCCGTTCTTCCGTTGTCGGTAATGCTTTTGGCGATTTCGTACTGATAATCGGCCATGCATGCCACCTGGGGCAGATGGGTGATCGAAAAAACCTGGCAATGCTTCGCAAGCAGCGACAATTTCTCCGCGACGGCTTGAGCGGCACGGCCGCTTACGCCCGTATCGACTTCGTCGAAAACGAGCACCGGAATCCGGTCGATGCGGGCGAAAATCGCTTTGAGGGCGAGCATGACGCGGGACATTTCCCCGCCGGAAGCGATTTTGGACAACGGCTTGGGCGGCTCCCCCGGGTTCGTCGACAGCAAAAACTCGGCGCTGTCGGCACCCGTGGCGTCAAACGGAACAGGCTCCAGCTTGACTTCGAATATCGCCCGCTCCATTTGCAAATCGCGTAGCTCCTGAACGATGATCGCCGACAGCTTGTTCGCCGCGTTTCTTCGGATGGAGGTCAGCCGATCGGCAAGCTGCGACAGCTCGCGCTCGAGCTTTTCTTGTTCGTCCGCAAGCTGCTGAAGCCGTTCGTCGCGATTTTCCAGCTTGTCCGTTTCGGCTTGGATTCGTTTCCGGTAGGCCAGAATATCTTCGATCGTTTCCCCGTATTTGCGTTTCAATCCGCTCAGCAAATTCAGCCGCTCTTCGATAAAGGCGAGCCGTTCCGGATTGAATTCGATTTGGTCGCGGTACCCGCGCAATTGATACGCCGCGTCTTCCGCGCCGTAATAGGCCGATTGCAGCTGCTCCACGAGCGGACCGATTTTCGCCGGATCGACTTTGACGATGTCCTCGAGCCGCGCGATCGCCCGCGAAAGGACGGCAAGCCCCTTGGAACCGTAAAGCAAATCGTAGGCTTCCGATACGGAATCCGCCAGCTTTTCCGCATGGCTTAGTTTGCGTTTCTCGTCGGCCAGGGATTCGTCTTCACCCGGCATAAGCCGGGCTTCTTCGATTTCTTCCAATTGGTACCGGTACAGGTCGAGCATTTGCATTTGCTGGCGGGACGATTCCTCGAGCTCCTTGCGCTCGCGCTCGATTTGCCGGAATCGCCGGTACTTGTCGGCGTAGGCGTTTTTGTCGGGGACGATTTCGTCTCCCGCGTATTGATCCAGCCACTCGAGATGCCGATCCGTTCGCAGCAGCGATTGGTGCTCGTGCTGCCCGTGGATATTGACCAGATGCTCGCCGACTTCCCGCAGCATCGACAGCGTCGCGCTTTGGCCGTTCAGCCGCGCGGAAGATTTGCCGTGCAGCAAAATTTCCCTGCGAATCAACAGCATTTCGCGCGGATTCGCGTCGATTCCGAATCGGTTCAGCGTCGCCCATACCGGATGATTTTCCGGCAAGTCGAAGCTTGCCTCGATGACCGCGCGGTCGCGCCCGTGCCGAATCATGTCCGCCGAACTTCTTCCCCCGGCGATAAGCCCCATCGCATCGATGACCATCGATTTACCGGCGCCCGTTTCTCCCGTCAACACGTGAAATCCGCGATGAAACCCTACGGTAACCTGTTCGATTACCGCCAAATTGCGAATAGACAGCTCCCGAAGCATTGCCTTGCGGCCTCCCCTCTTTTGCTGACGCCTGCGCTTTTATTGCATCATTTCATGGATCCGCTTGACCATCACGGGTCCCTGCTCCTTCGACTTGCAGATCAATAGCGTCGTATCGTCGCCACCGATCGAGCCCAGCACCTCCGGCCAGTCCATGCCGTCGATCAACGCGGCGATCGTGTTGGCCGTTCCCGGCAGGCAGCGGACGACTACCAAATTTTCGGCGGCATCGGCCTGAACGAAATGGTCGAGCAGCGCCCGCTTCAGCTTCAGCGCAGGATTGAACCGCTGATCCTGCGGCATCGAATATTTATATCGGCCGTCTTCGAGGGGCACTTTGATCAGCTGCATTTCCTTGATGTCGCGGGAAACGGTCGCCTGTGTCACATGAACGCCTTCGTTGCGCAGCGCTTCGACCAATTCCTCCTGCGTTTCGATTTCCCGCTTGCCGATCATTTCCCGAATTTGCCGTTGTCGTTGAACTTTCATTCCTTGTCATCCTCCACTTTAAATCGCACCGTACGCACGGTCCGTTCTTTGGGATCGGCAACGATAATCCCCGCGCTTTCCGGAAACAGCAGAGCATAAGGCAGCAGACGCTCCCTGAGCCCGCTGGCGCTCCACTCGGTCGGCTTTCGGGGCCGTTCGAGCTTGACTAAATAGTATTGTTGATCCTTTTTGGCCAAATAATCGAAATAAAGGCGCGTAGGCTGCGAAGGAAAGTCGTCGACGGTCACGCGAAGCGGAATGCGATGCTTGCCGGACAACACCTCGTAACCGTGCTCTTCCAGCAGCGTTACCGCATCGGCCGGTTCCACTTCTCCCGCATGCGCGAGCTTCCGAAGCCTGGCGCTGGGCGGCTCTAACAGCCACAAATGCAGCCGCCTCGCCAGCCACCAGACCAGCAGCCCCGCAACCGTCAAAAACAACAGCCAATCGCCGAACCGCTCCACGATCGCTCCCCCTCCGCATCGAACGTCGGCGTTATCGATTGTCGAGTTCCTGGAGGTTCGCCGCATCTAATCGTAGTTCGCGCCGCAAGCCCTGAATTCCTTTTTTCCGCGAAGGAACGCAAAAACGGAGCATGCCCGCGAGAAACCGGTTATTCGATCCGGCCGTTCTTCGGCAGCTCCGGGACAGATGTTCCCTTGCTTATTTCGTGCTAAGATCAACCTTTGCGGTGAAAAGCGTTCGAGGCCTCGTCCACGACCGAGCGAACGAGCGACGGAACGGAATCCGGAGAACTTTCGTCCTCTAACGTTTCCGAAGCGTTCGCTTCAAGCCGCCAATAGGCCAAAAATTCGATGTTGCCTTCGCCCCCGGTAATCGGGGAATAGGTCAGCCCTTGCAGCCGAAATCCAAGCCTCTCCGCGTGAGCCAGCACTTCGATCAGCACCGATTCGTGAACGCCCGGATCCCGGACAACGCCGGATTTGCCTACTTGCTCGCGGCCCGCCTCGAATTGGGGCTTGATGAGCGCGACCGTCCCGCCGCCGGACTGAAACAGCTCGGCCAGCGTCGGCAAAATCAGCTTCAGCGAGATGAACGAAACGTCGATCGTCGCAAATGCCGGCGCCGGCCCGTCCAGCTGGTCCGCGGTCATATGACGGAAATTCGTCCGTTCCATGACCCGGACCCGCTCGTCCTGGCGCAGCGACCAGTCCAGTTGGTTGTACCCGACATCCACCGCGTAGACGAATGCCGCGCCGTTCTGAAGCGCGCAATCGGTAAACCCTCCGGTGGAGGCGCCGATGTCGAGCATAACCGCATCCTTCAAATCGAGCCCGAAAAATCGGATCGCTTTCTCGAGCTTGAGCCCCCCGCGGCTGACATACGGATGGGGCGCTCCTTTGACGACGATGGCGGCGTCGCGCGGCACCTTCGTCCCCGCCTTGTCGACGCGCTCCGTGCCGACTTGAACGAGCCCCGCCATAATCGCCGCCTTCGCCTTTTCGCGACTTTCGAAATAGCCTAACTCCACAAGCAAAACGTCGAGCCGTTCCTTGACGGGTACGTTCATCACGTCGCTCTCTGGCGCTTGCGGACGACGCGCTTGCGCAGCTCCTGCGCGACGTTTTCGGGCGTCAGCCCGACTTCGGCCCGCTGTTCCTTGATCGTCGCGTGCTCGATGAAACGGTCGGGAACGCCGAGCATGCCCACCGAGATGTGCTGCTGGCCCGCCAATGCGTAAAACTCGAGAATGGCGCCGCCCAGTCCCCCTTGCTCCGATCCCTCTTCGAGCACGAGCAGCGGGATGTTTTCCTTGGCCAAGGAGAGCAGCATCTCCTCGTCCAGCGGTTTGACGAAGCGGGCGTTCACGACCCGGGCCTGAATGCCTTCGCGCTTCAGCAGTTCCGCGGCTTCTTCCGCGACTTGAACCATCGGGCCGATCGCGATGATGGCGGCGTAATCCCCGTCGCGAACCGTTTCCCAGCTGCCGATCGGGATCGGCCGAAGCTCCGGATCCATCGGGACGCCAAGTCCGTTGATCCTCGGATAACGGACGGCGATCGGGCCGTCCTCGTATTCGACCGCGGTCTTGAGCATGTGCCGCAGCTCATTCTCGTCCTTCGGCATCATGATGACCATATTCGGAATATGCCGCAAGAATGCGATATCGTACACGCCTTGGTGCGTCTCCCCGTCTGCGCCGACAAAGCCGGCCCGGTCGATCGCGAACACCACGTTCAGTTTCTGGCGGCAAATATCGTGCACTACCTGGTCATAGGCGCGCTGCAGGAACGTCGAATAGACGGCGAATACCGGCTTCATGCCTTCCAGCGCCATGGCTGCGGCCATCGTGGCGGCATGTTGCTCCGCGATGCCGACGTCGAACATCCGGTTCGGGAAGCGTTCCGCGAACCCGAGCAATCCGGAACCTCCCGGCATGGCCGGGGTAATCGCCACGATGCGGTCGTCCCGCTCCGCGAGTTCGATCAGCGTTTTGCCGAAGACGTCCGTATAAACGGGAGGTCCGACCGACTTGACGACTTGTCCGGATTCGATCTTGTACGGCGTGATGCCGTGCCATTTGAACGAATCCGCTTCCGCGGGCGAATATCCTTTGCCCTTGATCGTCAGGATGTGAATGAGAACCGGACCGTTCACCTTCTCGGCTTGATGGAACGCCTCGACCAGCTTCTCGATATCGTGGCCGTCGACCGGCCCGAAATATTTGAGCCCGAATTCCTCGAACAGCATGCCCGGGACAACCAAATATTTCAGGCTGTCCTTGAGCCGTTCGGCCGTCTTGGCCAGCTTGCCGCCGATGGCGGGAATTTTGCGGACGAGCGTTTCGAATTCGTCCTTCGCTTTGCGATAGGTTTTGTCGGAACGGACCTTGCCCAAGTAGTTGTGCAGAGCGCCTACGTTCGGCGCGATCGACATCTCGTTGTCGTTCAGGACGACGATCAGATTGCGCTTCTCGTGACCGATATGGTTCATCGCTTCGAGCGCCATGCCCCCGGTCAGCGCGCCGTCCCCGATCACGGCGATCACTTTGTTGCTTTCGCCCTTCAAGTCGCGCGCAAGAGCCATGCCGGCCGCGGCCGACAGCGAAGTGCTGCTGTGCCCGGCTTCCCATACGTCATGCTCGCTTTCGGAACGCTTGACGAAGCCGCACAGGCCGTCCTTCTGGCGCAGCGTGCCGAAGCGGTCTTTGCGGCCGGTTAAAATTTTATGAACGTAGGCCTGATGGCCGACGTCGAAAATGAATTTGTCCCGCGGGCTGTCGTACAAATAATGGAGCGCGAGCGTCAATTCGACGACGCCCAAATTCGGCGCGAGATGCCCGCCGGTCGCGGATAAATTTTCGATTAAAAACTGGCGGATTTCTTGCGCCAACTGAGGCAGCTCGGCTAAGGAAAGCTGCTTAAGATCAGATGGGCTGTCGATACGGTCGAGCAGCAATGGAGTTCCCCGCTTTCCCGGATAAGTCCGTGTACGTTACAAAATTTGATATCATTATAACACATGCGGCAGACAAATGCCCAATACGGGGCCAAGCTTGGCAGATCTTGACGAAATGCGGACGCAAGCCCCCGCGACGGTCCGCTGCGGTTATGGTATCCCATTCCATACGTTTAACCGTGAAAATCGTTCCGGGATTTTGCTGCAAGGCGAAGTGTTTATTTGTACGGGTTGAATACTTCGGTTCGGAAACTTTAATTCAAGATTGGCGCGAGGATCCGGCCCGGTTTCTAGTTCGCAAGTTGGGGTGGAAGTTTGTGTATCCTCAAAGGTTCGAAAGGGTTCCGGGTGAATTCGGCGTGAGTTCGGCGATTGCACGCAAAAACGATCACCTGCCGTTTTCCGCCCCCGACTGGCGTTAGCCGTCAAAGGCAAGGATCCTCATCCATGGGCGCTCGGCACGGCCAAAAAAAAGACCGCCCCGGCGCGTCGACAACGTCGACATCCGCTCGCCGGGCAGTCCGGATAAAGCGCAAATTCTTTTAAACCGGTGCAACGGCTAGTGATCCCGATTCATGATGGAGCGCGCGATGCCGGCCAGCAATTCCGGCTTGGCAAAACCCGCGGCCATTACCGCCTCGATCGCCTCTTCCGTAAGACGGGACACGCGCTCCCGGCTCGCGTCCAGCCCAAGCAGAAACGGGTACGTCACTTTGCCTTGGCGCTCATCGCTTTTCAGCGGTTTGCCCAGTTTCCCCTCGTCGCCGATCACGTCCAAAATATCGTCCTGAATTTGGAAGGCGAGGCCGATATTGCGGCCGAACAGCTCGAGCGCCGCCAGCTTGTCGGCTTCCGCTTCGGCCGCGTGCCCCCCCGCCCGCAACGAAAACGCGATCAGGTCGCTTGTCTTGTGCAAATGGATCGACTCGAGCTCCTCGAGCGAGGTGATTCCCTGCTCTCCCAGCATATCGCTCGCTTGGCCGCCGACCATGCCCGAAAGTCCCGCAAACCGGGCCAGCTCCGAAACGACGGCGAGCGCCCGGTCTGCCGGAACGCCCAAAGAAGCCGCCTGCGAAGCGACGAAGAAGGCGTGCGTCAGCAACCCGTCGCCGGCGAGAATCGCCATCGCCTCTCCGAACACTTTGTGGTTGGTCGGACGTCCGCGGCGAAAATCGTCGTTATCCATCGCCGGCAAGTCGTCGTGAATGAGCGAGTAGGTGTGGATCATTTCGACGGCGACGGCAAACGGCATCGCCCTGGCGTGGATCCCCTCGTCGCCGCCGACGCTTTCCGCCGACGCCAAAACCAATATCGGCCGCAGGCGCTTGCCCCCGGCTTCCAGCGAGTAAACGGCCGCGTCCCTCAGCGGGGCCGGAATGCGCCATTCGGCCGGTATCGCTTCGCGAAGCCGTTCTTCGACGCGTTCTCGCAAAGCCTTGATATACGCTTCGATGTTGCCAGATACCGTCACTTCCGCTACTCTCCTTTATCCGCTTCGGCCTCGCCCTGCAAAGGCGCGAACGGCTTGCGCTGAAATCCGGTTTCGTCCTCCATCAGCATTTCGATCCTTTTTTCCACTTGTTCGAGCTTCTGCCCGCAAAGCCTGGACAATGCGATTCCCTGCTGATAAAGCTCGATGGCGGTTTCCAGCGGGACGTCCGAATGCTCGAGGCGGGCCACGATTTCCTCCAGCTTCTCCATCGCTTCCTCGAAGGAAATAGCCTGCGCGGCATCCGCGCTCGCCGCCGTTTCCGCGCCTGCCGTTTCCCGTTCCGGTTTAAGGCTCATTCCCGACTCCCTCCTCCTGCAATCCCCATACTTGGCAATCCAGCGTTCCGTCCGCCAAGCGGACTTTGACCCGGTCTCCCGGCTGAACTTCCTCTATCGAACGAATGATAGCTTCTTCCTGTTCGTCATAGACGAGACTGTAGCCTCTGCCCATAATTTTGAGCGGGCTGAGCGCGTCAAGCTGGCGAACGAGCGCGCCGAAGCCGCTTTGCCGTTCGCGCAGCACGCTTCGCATCGACTGCGACAGCCTGGCCGCAGCCGCATCGGCCCGCTTGCGCGCGAACGACGCTTGCGCCCGCGGGCTTGCGGCCGACAACCGGCCCGCCAGCCGCGCAAGCCGCTCTTGCGACCGGGCGAATCGCCCCTCGGCGCGGAACTGCAGCCGATCCCGCAGCCGGTCGAGCCGTTCGGCCTGCGAGAGCAACGCCCGCTTCGGCTGCAAAAAATACGGCGACTTGGCCGCGCGCTGCCAGCGTTCCCGCGAATGGACAAGCTTAAAGCGCAGCGATTTGTCCATTCGCCGCCGCAGCGACTCGATCGTCTGGCGCAGCTCCGCCGCGTGCGGAACCGCGAGCTCCGCGGCCGCGGTCGGCGTCGGCGCGCGCAAATCGGCGACGAAGTCGGCGATCGTGAAATCCGTTTCGTGGCCGACCGCCGAAATGACGGGAATGGCCGACGCGCGAATGGCTCGGGCGACGATTTCCTCGTTGAACGCCCAAAGCTCTTCGAGCGATCCGCCCCCGCGGCCCACGATCAGGACGTCGGCCTCGCCGAGACGATTCATCGCCTCGATCGCCTGCACGATCGAGGCCGCCGCCGCCTTCCCCTGGACCGATGCCGGATAGAGAAGCACCGGGACGGACGCGAACCGCCTTTGCAGGGTAATGATAATATCCCGCACCGCCGCCCCCGTCGGCGACGTAATAACGCCGATCGCTTTCGGGTATCGGGGAATCGGCCGCTTGACCGCCTCGGAAAACAAGCCTTCCTCGCCAAGCTTCCGCTTCAACTGCTCGAAAGCGAGATAAAGGCTGCCGACGCCGTCCGGCTGCATCGCCGTAACGTAAAACTGGTACTGGCCGTCCCGCTCGAAGACGGACACCCCGCCTCTCGCCAGCACCTTCATGCCGTCCTTCGGCCGGAAGGGCAGCCGCTGATTGTACGAGCCGAACATGATGCTTTTCAGTCTGCCGCTTTCGTCCTTGAGCGTAAAGTACATATGTCCGCTCGAATGATGGGTGAAATTCGAGATTTCCCCCCGGATCCATATATCCTGAAGCTTGGCGTCTCCTTCCAGCTTCAGCTTGATGTACCGGTTCACATCGCGGATGCTCAGCACGCGCGAAGGCTCCAAACGCGCCGCCTCCTCTCCTTGGCTTCGAACGCGACCGTTTGCGTCTGTATTTCGTTTACTTGGCTTTGCCCAATGCCGCTTTCAGCGTATTTTTCATCAGCATCGTAATCGTCATCGGCCCGACGCCTCCCGGAACCGGCGTAATCCAGCCCGCAACTTCGGAAGCTTCGGCAAAATCCACGTCGCCGCACAGCTTGCCGTCAGGCAGCCGGTTGACGCCGACGTCGATCACGACGGCTCCGGGCTTGATCCAGTCGCCTTTGACCAGCTTCGGAACGCCGACCGCCGCCACGACGATATCGGCTTGGCGGGAAACTTCCGCCAGATTCGGCGTGCGCGAATGGCAAATCGTCACCGTCGCATGCTCCCGAAGCAGCAGGAGCGAAACCGGCTTGCCCACGATGTTGCTGCGTCCGATGACGACCGCATGCTTGCCGGCGGGAGAGTTGCCCGTCCGCTTCAGCAGCTCGATAACGCCCGCCGGCGTGCAAGGCAGCAAGGCGTCGTCTCCGATGACCATATTGCCGACGCTGACCGGATGAAAGCCGTCCACGTCCTTTTCGACCGCGATCGCGTCGATGACCGCCTTCTCCTTGATATGCTTCGGCAGCGGCAGCTGCACGAGAATGCCGTGCACGCTGTCTTGGGCGTTCAACCGGCCGATCAGCTCCAGCAATTCCGCTTGCGAGGTCTCCGCGGAAAGGCGGTGCACCTCGGAATAAAAGCCGAGATCTTCGCAAGCTTTCGCCTTATTGCGAACGTAAACCTGGGACGCCGGATCTTCCCCGACCAGAATGACGGCAAGCCCCGGTTGAATGCCCGAACTTTTCAGCTTTGTGACTTCGTCTTTGATTTCCGCCCGGATTTGGTCGGAAATTTTTTTGCCTTCGATCAGCTTTGCGCTCATTGCGGTTCCTCCTCGCCATTCGTTTCGAATTCGGGCTTCGGATCTTTTGCGGATTCCGGCTTTCCGCCCCCCGTCTCGCGCAGCATGCGTCCGAGCACGCCGTTGACGAATTTGCCGGATTCGTCCGTGCCGAAGCGCTTCGCCAGCTCGATCGCTTCGTTTACGACAACCTTCGGAGGCACTTCCTTCCGGTGGGCGAGCTCGAAAGCCGCAAGCCGCAAAATCTGGCGGTCCACCCGCGACAGGCGATCCACCTGCCATCCGGTCAAATACCGGGCCAGCGAGCGGTCGATTTCTTCCCGGTGGGCCGTAACGCCCTTTACCAGCTCGCGGGTAAACCCGTCGACCGCGCCGACGTCTTCGACGTTCGCGCCGATTTCGTTTTCTTCGCGCGCTTCCGTCAGAACGGTCTCCACCGCGGCCTGCGCGTCCACGCCGTTCATTTCCATCTGGTACAGGCTCTGCACCGCAATTTCCCTTGCCAATCTGCGCTTCATGAATCCTCCCGCTTCGACAACTTGTTTTTTGGGCCAACCGAAATAGCATTCAGAAAAAACGACGAGCCGTCCCGCCCGATCCCGAAACGGGATGGCGGCGCGAGGCGCCGCTTCGGGCAAGAAGGCTTCACGGCTTGCGAATCAGCGCGGCCACGGCCACCGATCGGACATCCAGGAGACCAGCCGGTCCCACGGCAGCAGAGGGCCCCGCTTCTTGTCTTTGTTATATCCGATTCCATATCCCAAACCGACAAGCAATATACAAAACAGCATATCCCAAAATCCGCTAATTAAATAGATGACCGCGCAAAAAAGTCCCGCCAAAATGCCAAGCGCCCGTCCTCCGTAGGCTTCCAGCCATTCTTTCCACATGGGCGGCCGTCCCCCTATTCCACTCGGCTTTTATACGTGGTCGGCGACTGCGTCACGTTGGCGATAAAGACGGAAACCTCGGAAACGGGAATTCCGGTCGTCTGCTCCAAATGTTCGGATACGGCTTTTTGCATTTCTTCGGATATCGAAGGAATGGAGTTTTCCCCGTCGACGAAAGCGCGGATCATGATTTGCAGGCCGGATTCGGAAGCGCGGACCCGCGCGCGCAAATCCTTGACGCCCCGGGAACGGGATGCGGCCTTGAGCGCCAAATTCTCGATCGTCTCGACCGAAATGCGAATATCTCCGTGCTCGGTGCGCTGAGTGATCGACTCGGACGAGCCGCCGGTGCGCCGAAACGAAACGACGAACAGCCGGAAGCTGATCAAAAACAGCACGACGCCGACCGCGATGACCGATGCCTGAACCGCCCGGTAGCCTCCCGCGGCCTCCTCGACGAACTGCTTCAGCCATTCCGTATCGAAGCCGCCCAGCGCGACGACGACGGCGATTACGGAAGCGGCGCCCACCGCCAGCGTGTATAAAAATAACAGCAGCCTGTCCAGCATTCTAATCAACGACAGTCTCCTCCAGTCTCGACGCGCGTATGCCCCGCCTTACGAAAAGGCGCCGAAGCTCGGCCTCCCCCTGGGTTCGGCCGCTACGGCGCCGTCATCCGCATTCCGGTAATCGCTTACCTCAGGGAATCCCGGGGGGCGCTATCGGACACGCGCATGCGAATCGTCTTCTTCCGGTTTCTCCGGAGTTTTGAAATGAACGTCGTGAATATGTACATTCACTTCCACCACGTTCAGCCCCGTCATCGTTTCGATCGAACGCTTGACGTTGCGCTGAATTTCAGCCGCGATTTCGGGAATGCGCCTGCCATATTCGACGACGATATTGACGTCGACCGCCGCTTCGCGCTGGCCGACTTCGACTTTCACGCCTTTGGACAAATTTTTGCGTCCGAGAAGTTCCGCAATTCCGGAGGAGATACCGCCGCTCATTCCGGCAACGCCTTCCACTTCGACCGTCGCGAGACCGGCGATCACCTCGATGACTTCCGGCGCGATTTGAATGGTACCCATTTCCGTGCGTTCGTAATCGGTCACCAATGTTTCCATTCGTGAATCCACCTCCTTCAAAATGGTACGGCTCTTCGCCCAAGCATCGGCTGTCAGAGGCGCCGGCAGCCCTCGGCATGGCGGCTGGGCCGTCATGCCGGATTGGGCCATGCACCTCTTTATTATTCATACTATAGCATTGCGCGTTGATTATGACAAACCGGGATCATAGATATCGTGTTCTTCGAGAAACTTGATATCGAACGTGCCTTTTTGGAACAGGGGATGATCCAGCAGCTTCAGATGAAAAGGGATCGTCGTTTTGACCCCTTCCACGAAAAACTCCGCGAGGGCCCTCCGTCCGCGAGCGATCGCTTCGCCGCGCGTCGGCGCCCAGACGATCAGCTTCGCGATCATCGAATCGTAATGCGGCGAGATCGTGTAGTGGGTGTAAGCGCCGCTGTCCACGCGCACGCCGGGACCGCCGGGCGGCAAATAAAAGCCGACGCGCCCCGGAGACGGCATGAAATTGCGTTCCGGATCTTCCGCATTGATCCGGAATTCGAACGCCCAACCGTCCCATTTGACGTCTTCCTGCGCAAAGGAAAGAGGCGCTCCTTCCGCGACCGAGATCATTTCCTTGATCAGGTCGACGCCCGTGATCATTTCGGTGACGGGGTGTTCGACCTGGATGCGGGTATTCATTTCCATAAAATAAAATTGGCCGTCGGGACCCAGCAAAAACTCGATCGTGCCCGCGCCGCAATAGTCGACGGCTTTGGCCGCCCGTACGGCGGCTTGCCCCATCCGTTCGCGGAGGGCCGGCGTCATGACCGGGCACGGCGCTTCCTCGACGAGCTTCTGGCGCCGGCGCTGCACCGAGCAGTCCCGTTCGCCGAGGTGAACGACGTTGCCGTGCTTGTCGGCGATGACCTGAATTTCGACGTGCTTCATGCCGGTCAAATATTTCTCGAGATAGACGCCGGAATTGCCGAACGCCTTCTGGGCTTCCTGCTGGGCGGTCGTAATCTCGCGAACGAGCATTTCTTCGTCGTCCGCAAGGCGAATGCCGCGTCCGCCGCCACCGGCCGTCGCCTTGATGATGACCGGATACCCGATCTCGCGCGCTACCCGGACGGCTTCGTCCAGATCCTCGACCAGGCCGTCGGAACCCGGGATGACCGGAACGTCGGCCTCCTTCATCGTCTGCTTCGCCACGGACTTGTCGCCCATCCGACTGATCGCTTCGGCGGAAGGGCCGATGAACGTGATGTTGCAGCTTTCGCAAATATCCGCGAAGTCGGCGTTCTCCGACAGGAAGCCGTAGCCCGGATGAATCGCGTCGCATTCCGTCAGCGTAGCCACGCTCATAATGTTGGTCAAGTTCAAATAGCTGTCTTTGGAGGCCGTCGGACCGATGCAGTACGCTTCGTCGGCCAAGCGGACGTGCAGCGATTCGCGGTCGGCTTCGGAATAGACCGCGACGGTCGAAATTCCGAGCTCCCGGCACGCCCGGATAATGCGGACGGCAATCTCGCCGCGGTTGGCCACCAAAATTTTATGGATTTTCAAAACAGGAGATCCCCCTTCGTTGATACCAGTTGACGCTCGAAAGCCGGAAATCCTTTATTCCGGTCTGACGAGGAACAGCGGTTGGCCGTACTCGACCAATTGTCCGTTCTCTACCAGAATCTCGACGATCTCGCCTTTCACTTCCGCTTCCAGCGGATTCATCAGCTTCATCGCTTCCAAAATGCAAACGACCGTCTTCTCGGTCACCTTGTCGCCGGCATTGACGAAGCTCGGGGCATCGGGAGAAGGAGCCCGATAGAACGTTCCCACCATCGGGGAAACGATCTTGTGCAGGCCTTCGCGTTCGGAAGACTCGCTCTTGGGCGCTTCCGGGGAAGCCGCCGCTTGGGCGGGCGCCGCGGCCGGCGCGGATGCCGCCGCGGGCAAGTATGTATGTGCCGCCGGAGCCGTTTGCACGTTGACGACTTCGGTCCGGCCCGGTTTGCGAATGGCGAGCCTTGCCCCTTCGTTTTCGATTTCCAGCTCTTGAACGGACGTTTGATCCACCAATTTGATCAGTTCTTTGATTTCGCTAAGTTTAAACATTGTCTCGGACACTCCTTGGTTCGGGGTTCCTTTGCAGGCCATGCTTGTTCGTTCCCATAACGAAGTTATTATATCACATTCGACTGAAATGGAAAGAGTCCGGCCTTATGGCCGAACTCTTTGCCGCAGCGCGCCGTTCGTTCAAGGAATGTATTGCACGGTCAGCCTGTCGGGCGAAACCTCCAGCTCCTTCATGGCAAGCTCGACGATGGTTACGGCTTCGTCCTTCTCCAGCTTGTCGGCCTGAACAACCACCTTGTAGTTGCTTTCTTCCTCTTCCACGACGACGTTGCCGTAGGTGGCGACCAACTTTTCCTCCAGGGAAGTCATCCGCTCTTCGATCGCGTCGAGCCGGCTCAGCTCCTCCATCGCGGACTGGGCTTCCTCGGGCGTCGTGTTTTTGCTGTCGGCGATAATCGCGTTCAGCCGTTCCTGCTCTTGCGAGTAATTTTCCAATCTTTCAAGCGCGATCCGATCGATATATTCCCTGCCGCCCAAATTGTTGTTCATTCCGTTCAGCACGGCTTCGTCCTCCGGACCGCCCGTTTCGGGTTCCGCCGCCGACTCTTCGCCCGCGCTTCCCGCTTCCGGCGACGGCTCGCTCCCGGAAGCCGGATCGCCGGATTCGGAAGGCTCTTCGGCGCCCGTTTGCGAATCGGGAGAGGCGGACGGGGAGGCCCCGGCTTCGGTTTCATCGCCGTATGCTCCGTCGACCTGCGTGATTTCCACGCCGCTTCCGGGATCCGCCTGGGCATACCCGCCGGCCTGGTCGGCCGTCTGTCCGGCCGGATTGACGTCCTCCGTAAACAGGTAGTATGCCGACAGAATGACCATCAAACTGAGCATCGACACCAGCCAAATCGTTTGCCTTTTGTTGTTCATGCTCTCCTTGCCTCCTTGGATTTTGGGCTTTTTTTGAACCGCCCCGGATGGGCTGCGTTATTCGATTGTGCGTTTATTTCGTCTCCTTATTGCTTGCGCGGAACGACCGATATCCGGTGGATCGGGACGTCCAGTCCCCGGGAAACCGCTTCGGCGATCAGCTTGTGCACGGTGGCGTTTTCCCCGCCTTTGGCTACGATCAGCACGCCCCGGACGCGAGGCTTGATTTTCTTGACCACGATCGGCGTCTGGCTGCCCGACACTTCGTACAGGACGACCTGGCCGTCCCTCGTCACGTCGGTAATGTGCCGCTTGGCCCCGTTGCGGTCGGACTCTTCGGTAATCGTCGACGTATCCCGTTCGTTCTGCTGAACGACCGTCTCCTCCGTCGATTCCACGGTAACCATCACGTCCGCCGTCCCGACGCCGACCATGTTTTCGAGCATCTCCTTCAGCCGGGTTTCCAGCGTCGTTTCGATTTCGACGAACGGATCGTCGACCCGGGCCGCTCCCGCGGTCATCGTCTGCTGCTCGGGCGAATCGTTGTCGCCCAGCGGAGCGTAATCTTTGTCGCCCGACGGATCGATCGTCTTCACGTTGAGGAGATTGGCGACGAGAATGAGGGCGGCTCCGATGAGCCCAATCAGCACGAGCCAGCGGAACGCCTTGACCCGGCGCGGTCCTCCCGGTCCTCCTCCGATGAACGTTTCCAACTGCTGCAGCCATTTTGCCATGGAACACCCCCTTATCCCGAATTTCCGCCGCCGGCCTCCGTCACGACCGCGATGCGGTCGGCCGAAACCCCCCACCGCGCGGCGAGCTGCGCGGCAATCTTTTGCCTCGTCCGGCTGTCGGCCTCCGATTCGCCCTCAAGCCGTTCCGGGGAAGCTTGTTCCGGTTCGACGCCCGCTCCGTTTTCGGCGAAGACGGGCAACTCGTCCGTCCCGATCCGGACGTCGACGGGCGCTACCGGCTCCACTTCCGCAATGCCTCTGCCCGGCGACGATGCCGGGCCGGCAGGCTCGGCGGGGGCGGCGAGAACGAGCGTTATCCCCGCAACCCGCTGCCCTTCCGGCGTCGTTTCGACGTCCACCTCCACCCGGCGGACGTCCACCCCTTGTTCCCGTTCCACTTCGCGCTCGATCTCCCCGGCAAGCCGATCCGTCGCGAGCGTTGCCGCCCGCTCCGCCCACACCGCCTGCAGCCGCTCGCCGTCTTCCCGGATGCGGGCCAGCTCGTCCGCCGACGACTCCGGCGAGCGGCTTGCCGATTCGATCCCCATCGCCAGCCGTTCCCCGAAATCGCCGCGTATCCATTGCAGGAGCGGCGTCACCATCGTCAGCAGAATGAACAATCCCGCGACGAGCCGGACATAGCGCTGCATCACCCGGTTCGGCAACAGAAGGTCGGCGAGCGAAGCGAGCAGCACGACGGCGATGATTTGCTGAAGCCACTTGGCCAGCGCGTCGATCATGCGTTCACCTCCCGCGTCGTCAGCGCAGCATCACCGAAGCGTTGCCCGCCGTCAAAATAATCGTCACGGCAAGGAAGAACATCAGCCCGACCGAAGCCAGCGCGGCAAAGACGTAAATGAGCGTTTTCCCGATCGTTTGCAGGCAGCCCGCGATCGGCGAGTCCCCGAGCGGCTGCAAAACGGCTGCCGACAAGTTGTAAATCAGCGCCAGCGTCAAAATCTTGATCGCCGGGAACGCGCACAGAAAGAGCAAAATGATGACTCCCGTAAGTCCGACCGCGTTTTTGACGAGCAGGCTGGCCGACAAAACGGTATCCGCCGCGTCGGAAAACATTCTGCCGACGACGGGCACGAAATTTCCCGTGACGAACTTGGTCGTCTTGAGCACGATCCCGTCCGCCACCGCCCCGGTCGCCCCCTGAACCGAAAGAACGCCGAGAAACAACGTGAGCAGGATGCCCAGCATGCTGACGCTGACGCTGCGAAGCAAATTGGCGAGCTGCGTCACCTTGTACCGGTCCGACACGGCGCTGGCCAAATGCAGGACGGCGGAAAAGAACAGCAGCGGAAAGACGACCAGGTGAATGAGCGTGCCGATCGAGTGAATCATGAACACGATCAGCGGATGCATGACCGCGACGGTCGTGACCCCTCCCGAACCGGCAAGCAGCGTCAGCAGCAGCGGGACCATCGCCAGCATGAACTGCACCATGCCGCTGATCGCTTCCTCCGCGTAGGCCGTGGCGCTGCGGAAGCTGTTGACGGCGATGATGAGGAGCACGATGTACGCGATCGAATAGGCGACCCGGCTGACCGCGTTCCGCTCGAACGCGTTTTGCATCGTTTCCAGGATCATCGCGAACACGGCGAGCAGCACGATCGTCACGACGAGCTTGCCGCTGTACAGCAGCTCGTGAAGGAAGTACCGCGCGAGTCCTCCGAGCGCTTGGGAAACGCTCCAGGGCTTCCCTTCCGGAAACATCATTTGGCTGAGTTCCGGTATTTGTCCTTCCGGAAAGTAGCCGCCGTATTCGCGCCCCAGCTTGTTCCAAAATTGCTCGATCTGGCTCATGTCGACGTCCCCGGACTGCTGAACGGCGAGCTCCCCCGCCAACTCGCCCGCATCCGGTTGACCGGAAACCTCTTGCCGCCCTTCGGCCGCCGGCGCCGCGGAGTAGGCGAGCCTGTCCGTTCCGGCCCGCTCCCCGGCGGAAGGAGGCGGTTCGGAAGATGCGAACGCCTGCGCGGCATGCGGCAAAAACGACAGCGCCAATGCCGAGAGCAGCAGCGCCAGCTGCGCCCAGGCCGAGTTTTTTGCTAGAAGCGCCCGGTTTCGCATCGTTCCCCCCCGTTCCCGTTCCTCCTCAAGCCGGCAACAGGTTCAAGACCGTCTCGATCAAAACGCCGATGATCGGCACCGCCATGACCAGGATCAATATTTTGCCGGCGAATTCGATTTTGGACGCCACGCTTTCGAGTCCGGCGTCGCGCACGATTTGCGCGCCGAATTCCGCGATATAGGCGATGCCGATAATTTTGAGCATCGTCTTCAGGTACACCGACGAAATGCCGGACCGATCCGCCAAATCCTCGAGCACCGACACGACGCCTTCGATTTTTCCGATCATCGTCAGGAAGATGGCGACGCCGACGAACGCCGCCAGCAAAAAGGCGAACATCGGCTTCTGTTCCCGTATGACCAGAATGAGGATGGTCGCCAGCAGTCCGATGCCTACAATTTGAAGGATATCCAGCGTCCTCACCCGCTCGTTCCCGCTTCGCGCTACTGAAACAGGAATATCGTCTTGATCTCCTGGAACAAGTCGTTCAGCATTCTGACAACCATAAACAGCACGACGACAAATCCGATCACCGTCACCCAATGCGCCATATCTTCCTTGCCCATCTGTTTAAGCACGGTATGGATCATGGCTACGATAATGCCGATCCCGGCAATCTGAAAAATGGTGCTGACATCGATGTTCATGACTAACGGCCTCCCTGCTTACAGCATCAGGATAACGACCAGGGCCGCCCCAAGCACTCCCAGATTGCGGCTAAGCTTCTCGTAGCGCTGCTGGTCTTCCCGTGCCGAAGCCTCTTCCGTCTGCAGCTGCAGCACCGCCAAACGCATATGCTTGAGCTGATCTTCCCGCCCGCTGCCGCCGAGCGACGCTCCGAGCCGGAGCATCGCTTCCTTCTCTCCCGCCCGCATCGCCGTTTTCGGCCAGCCCTCGTGAATCGAGCTTTCCCAGCATTGCTGCACCGTCGCCCCGGTCCCGTCCCGCAAGCGCTCCGAAGCGCCGGCGAACAAAGCCGCCAGGGGCGGCGGGTGAAGAAGCGAGGAAATGCGGTCGAGCGCGTCCGGCAGCGGCGTCTGCCCGTAGCCGATTTCCGTCTCCAGCCTTTGCATCGCATGCAGCAGCTGGCGGATCTGGCGCGGACGTTCGGCGAACTTGGCCGCCTGAAGAAAACCGAGCAACGTTCCGGCAAACAGCACGAGCGCCGCTCCGACAAGCTTAAGCATGTTCCGCCTCCCGTCCGGCATCTTCCGCACGGGACGGAGAGCGGATGCTCGGAAACGGCCGCGGGACTCCGCCCCCGCCGCCCGGCGATCCCGCCGCCGAACCGGACCGCGTTTCCTCCGTTTCGGGCGGCGCGTCGCGCGGCGAAGCGCGAGAACGCGTTCCGCCGCCGCGCCATTTCTCGTCCGCGTCGCGGTCGGAATAGACGAGGTGCCGCACGTTGTCGCCCTGGCGGGACAACAGCACATAAGCGCCGAACACGCGGTCCCGGGCGAGCTCCGACAGCACCGGGCGCATGAGCACGTCGTCGAGGCCGGCCGCGTGGGCCGTGGCGATCACCCTTACGCCCGCGTGAAGCGCTTCGCGCAGCGCGTACGCATCCTCGCCGCGCCCGATTTCGTCGACGACGATCACTTCGGGAGACATCGAGCGAATCATCATCATGATGCCTTCGGCCTTCGGGCAGGCATCGAGCACGTCGGTGCGGGGGCCCAGATCGAACGTCGGGATTCCTCTTTCGCTGGCGGCGATTTCCGACCGCTCGTCCACGATCCCGACTTTCCGTCCCCCCCAGCCCGCCGCTTGCGGATGCCCCCATTCCCCGGAGCTGACCGCTCGGGCCATATCGCGAAGAAGCGTCGTTTTGCCGTGCTGCGGCGGGGACACGATCAGCGTATGCTTGACCGTCCGGGCGGCTTGATCGAGCAAGCCGGGCAGGACGGCCGCCGCGCAGCCGACGCGAGGACGAGCTATGCGCACGTTAAAGCCCGCGATGTCTTTGACCTGGCGGACCGCGCCGCCTTCCGTGACGGTTCTTCCGACGAGGCCGATCCGGTGCCCTCCCGAAACGGTCACGTATCCGCGGCGAAGCTCCTCCTCCACGGCATAAAGCGAATGATTCGTTATCGTTTCGAGCAATGCCCTGCATTGGTCCCGATCCGGCTTATAGGCGGATTTGAAATCGCCGGTTACCGAACCGTCGGACCGGACGAAGCCGTAGCGCCCTCCATAACCGATTTCCAGCGGACGATTTTCCCGAATCCGGATTTCCTCCAATGTCCCGGCGATCGCTTGCGGCAGGCCGGCCAAAAGGCTTCGCAAAACGGAAGGCATCAGGTCCAACCAGTTGGGCGCCATCAGGGAATCCCCCCTTTTTTCGAGACGTTGTCCATTTCTGATTCATATGTATGCTTGTACGAGGCGATTATGTCATCTTGTCCGCATTTCGCCGCGTCCGCCGCTACTTTTTGAGAACGCCGACGAGCAGGCAGGCGACGCCCGCGGTCACCCAGATGAAACGGCCCGGGGACAGCTTATCCGAAATGCCCACCAGCCCGATCGTCGTCGTCGCGACCAGAACGAGCGGCCCGACCAGGGCCAGCATCGAATTGACGACGAGCGCCTTCTGCACGTCGTTCAGCTTCAGCATGACGAGCGCGGCCGTGAGTTCGATACTTCCGGAAAGAAGGCGCAAAATCGCCATTCCGAACACCGTTTTATCCATGAACCGATCGTCTCCTTCCGGCAAGAGATTGTCCTTTTTTGTACTATATGCGCCGCCTGCGCCAAACAGGACAACCTTCGGGCAAATTCGGCGGCCGAAGCGAAAGTCGAGGGACACCCGCCTACGCCGGGCCGCATATATTGCTCTTGCAAGGAAGTCGCGCCATGCGCCGCCGCGCCCCCGCAAGGGGAAACGAACGGCGGCAACCTCAACCTTTCCAACAAGGAGAGCTGCTTATGAAATCGACGATCGGCTCGCCGTGGCATCCGCGCCTCACGGACCCGAGCGACAGCCGCGAAGTCAAACCCCGGACCTCGGGTCTGACGATGGTCATCGACAAAGGGCTGGGCCCCCATGCCTTTCAAGACCTGCTGACGACTTCGTCCGGCTACTTCGACCTTCTCAAATTCGGCTTCGGCACCTCGTCTTTGTACCCGTCTCCCCTGCTCAGGGAAAAGCTCGCGCAGGCGAAAAACGCCGGCATCGCCGCGTTTCCCGGGGGGACGCTGCTGGAAGCCGCGTTTCGGCTGCGCGTCGTGCCGAATTTTTTCCGCTCGGTGCTGGAACTGGGCTTTGACGGCGTCGAAATATCGGACGGAACCGTTCATTTGAAGCGTTCGGAACGGGACGAATTGATTCGGGAAGCCGGCTTGCTCGGGCTTCGGGTGTTTACGGAGTACGGCAAAAAAACGCACGGAGCCCGTCTCGATATCGACGATCTGTGCAGAACCTTCGAACGGGATTTGAATTGCGGGGCGGAATTGGTCACGGTCGAGGCGCGCGAATCCGGCCAAGGCGTCGGCCTGTTCGACGACGACGGGGCCTGCCGCGAGGACGAAATGGAGCTCGTTTTGAAACGAATACCGGACCGTACGAAGCTGATGTGGGAAGCGCCGCAAAAGGATCAGCAGGCCGCGCTGCTCCGCATCGCGGGGCCGGATGTCAACCTGGGCAACGTTCAGCCTCAGGAGGCGTTTGCGCTCGAAACGATGAGGCGGGGGCTTCGTTCGGATACGTTCGGCTTGCACCGCGTCATTTCGGATTACGTCATTTAAACCGCCAAAGCCCCGGCTGCCGTTCTAGTGCCGGGGCTTGTTCCATATTCCTATTATAACGGAACCAAATTGAAATGAAGCCGGGAGCGTGGCGAACGTTGAACGGAGATATCGTACTGGTTGCTCTAATCATTATCGGATTGATAGGCCGTTCTCCGATCATTGCGACGGCGGCGTGCTTTTTGCTGATCATCAAGCTCGTCCATTTGCAGCGGTTTTTGCCTTCGATCGAGCGGCGGGGCCTCGAGCTCGGGCTGCTTTTCCTGACGATGGCCGTGCTCGTGCCGTTCGCGTCCGGCCGCGTGCAGGTAAAGGACGTCATCAGTCCGTTCACGACCTGGACAGGCTGGGTGGCGCTGATCGGCGGGGCGCTCGCGACCTACTTGAACGCCAAAGGGCTCGATTTGCTCAAAATCGATCCCCAATTGATCGTGGGGCTTGTCATCGGCTCCATTTTCGGCATCATCTTCTTGCGCGGCATCCCCGTCGGTCCGCTCATGGCGGCCGGCCTCACCGCTTTGTTCCTGAAGCTGTTCCAATTTTTCGCGGAAAAATAGCGGCCACGGCACGCTGTACTTAACGTTCCGCGATATCCGAGCTGCCGTCGTTTTCGCCTGAATCCGGATCGAAAAAAGCCCCTCGAGACGTTGGCCTCGGAGGGGCTTGCTCATGCCGTCGCCCATTAACGGCGTTCCTGCGGGCCGCCGACGAAGGCGGTCGTCGCCGCATCGAGACCGTAGGCGGTGTGAAGCGCGCGCACGACCTCCTGCAGCGAATCCGCGGAAATGACGCACGAGCATTTGATTTCCGACGTGCTGACCATCTTAATGCTGACGCCGAGGCCGGCGATCACTTCGAACATTTTGGCCGCGACTCCGGGATTGGACACCATGCCCGCTCCGACGATGGACACTTTTACGAGCCCCTCTTCGAACGTCGCTTCGCGGTACGGGACGTTTTCGCGGATGTTTTCGATCACTTGAATCGCTTTGGCCCGATCGCCGGTCGAGACCGAAAAGGCGAAATCGGCCTTGCCGTCCTGCACGCCGCTTTGCACGATGATGTCCACGTCGATGCCTTCGGACGCCAGCGCGCCGAATACGTTGGCAAGCACGCCGGGAACGTCTTCCACTCCCAAAATGCTGATTCTCGCCACGTTTTTGTCGAATGCGATGCCGCTTACGACGACTCCTTGCTCCATTGCCGCTTCCTCCCTCACCAACGTGCCTTCGTTCTGCGTGAAGCTGGATCTTACGACCAGGTTCACTTTGTTGTGCTTTGCGTATTCCACGGCGCGGGGATGAAGCACGGCAGCCCCCAAGTGCGCCAGTTCGAGCATTTCGTCATAGGAAATTACATCCAGCTTGCGCGCGTTTTTGACGATGCGCGGGTCGGTGGAATAAATGCCGTCGACGTCGGTATAGATTTCGCAAACGTCCGCTTCGAGCGCCGCGGCCAAAGCGACGGCCGTCGTATCGGAGCCGCCGCGCCCCAGCGTCGTGATCTCGCCGTCTTCGGTCATCCCCTGGAAGCCCGCCACGATGACGATTTCCCCCTGATCGAGCGCCGCGTGAACCCGGGTAGGCTTAATGTCCAAAATTCGCGCCTTTCCGTGAACGGCCTCGGTAACGAAGCCCGCCTGCCAGCCCGTGAAGGATTTGGCCGCGTGCCCGAGTTTATGAATGGTCATCGCCAGCAGCGCAACGGAGATCTGCTCGCCGGTCGTCAGCAGCATATCCATTTCCCGCGCGGGCGGCGAATCGTTTAATTCCTTCGATTTGTCGATCAAGTCGTCCGTCGTGTCTCCCATGGCGGAAACGACGACGACGACGCGGTGGTCCTGCAGCTTTTTATCCACGATCCGCTGCGCCACTCGCTGCATCCGTTCCGTCGTGCCCACGGAACTGCCGCCGAATTTCATTACGAATAACGACAACTCGCCTTCACTCCTCAAAAAGACATCAGTTGCATACAGCAGTATATTATAGCATAAGTTCAAATGCCCATAAATGAAAAAAAATCCTTGCTTCGCGGCGCGCGCGGCGCGGGAAGCAAGGATCGGCCCGGCCGTCAGGCGCGGGAAATGTATTTGCCTTCGCGGGTGTCGATCAGCAGCACGTCGCCTTCGTTGATGAAAAGCGGCACTTGAACGTTGAGCCCGGTTTCGAGCTTGGCGTTCTTCGTCGCGCCGGTCGCCGTGTTGCCCTTGATGCCCGGCTCGGTTTCGACGACCTTCAGATCGACGTTGTTGGGCAAGTTGATGCCGATGATTTCGCCTTGGTAGCTGGCGATGTTGACGGTCATGTTTTCTTTCAGGAAATTGATTTCCCACTCGAGCTGCTTCTTGTCGAGGGTAAATTGGTCGTACGTTTCGTTGTCCATGAACGTATACTCGTTGCCCGAGTTGTACAGGTATTGCACGGCGCGGTTTTCCACGTGGGCGCGCGCTACGTTTTCGCCTGCGCGGAACGTTTTTTCGATGACGTTGCCGTTGCGCAGATTTTTCAGCTTGGAGCGGACGAAGGCCGCGCCTTTGCCGGGCTTGACGTGCTGGAAGTCGATAACCGTGCACAAATCGCCATCCACTTCGATCGTCAGACCGGTTTTGAAGTCGTTAACCGAAATCACTGTAAAAATTCCCTCCTGTGGAAACGTGCTCCCCTAATCCAGAACGATAAGCTCCTTCGGGGAATGTGTAAGTATTTTAATCCCGGTATCGGTAACGACGACATCGTCTTCGATCCGAACGCCTCCGAAGCCGGGCACGTAAATGCCGGGTTCGACGGTGACAATCATGCCGGGGGTTAAAACCGTATCGTCCGTTCGGGACAGCCGGGGAGATTCGTGAATCTCCATGCCGAGCCCGTGTCCGGTGCCATGTCCGAAATGGTCACCATAACCATACCTCGTGATGATATCTCTCGTCAAGGCGTCTCCTTCCTTGCCGGTGAGGCCGGGACGGAGATGCTCGAGCGCGTAAAGCTGGGCTTCGAGCACGATATCGTAAATTTCCTTCTGCTTGTCGGAAGGCTGACCGACGACGACGGTGCGGGTCAGGTCGGAGCAATAGCCTTTGTAATAGGCTCCGAAATCGAGGGTGACGAATTCGCCCTTCCCGATGACGCGGTCGCTCGCGACGCCATGAGGCAGCGCCGACCGCGGGCCCGATGCGACGATCGTATCGAAGGATGTCGAGGTCGCGCCGTGCTTCCTCATAAAAAATTCCAGCTCCAGCGCGACGGCCGCCTCGGTCGCGCCGGGCTTGATGAAATTCAAAATATGGGCAAACGCCCGGTCCGCCAAGTCGGCCGCTTCCTGGATGACGGCGACCTCCTGCTCGTCCTTGACGATGCGGAGCTGCTCCAGAATCGCCCCCGCCGCCGCGATTTCGGCCGGCTTCAGCTTGTCTTTCATCGCCGCATAGGCGGCGAAGGATACGTGTTTGTCTTCGAAGAGCAGGCGCGCGACGCCCCACTGGCCGAGCAACTCCGCGACCGTCTCGTAGACGTCCGGGGCGTGCTCCACGATTTCGAAGCCGACGGCCTGCATCGGCGCCTGGTCGCGATAGCGGAAATCGGTCAGCAGCGCGGCTTTGTCGCTTGTTACGAGCACGACGCCCGAAGTTCCCGTGAACCCCGTCAAGTAGCGCCGGTTGACGGCGTTCGTGACCAGGATCGCCTCTTCCCCTTTGTCCTTGAGCAAGGCGCGAAGCCTGGCTACCCGCGTATTCGGCATCTCGTTTCCCCCATTCGATTTAATGAGCGATTCCCAAATGTTCGCACAAGGCGAGCAGGCCCAATTCGTAGCCGTACGCGCCGAAGCCGGCGATTTGCCCGAGCGCGACCGGGGCCGTCAGCGAAACGTGACGGAACGCTTCCCGCTTGTGAATATTCGAAATGTGCACTTCCACGACCGGCAGCCCGACGGCGGCGAGGCCGTCGCGCAACGCATAGCTCGTGTGCGTATAAGCTCCCGGATTGATGATGATTCCGTCGTGCTTGCCGAATGCGGCATGGATTTCGTCGAGCAGCGCCCCTTCGTGATTCGACTGAAAAAACGCCAGCCCGACGCCCAGCTTGGCGCCGAGCTCGCGCAGCTTCGCCTCGATCTCTTGCAGCGTTCCCGAACCGTAAATGCCGGGTTCGCGGACGCCGAGCATATTGAGATTCGGCCCGTTTAGCACCAGAATGCTGGACATGTCCGTTCTCCTCCGATTATGTAGTCCGCTCCGATTCACTCGCTTATTTTATCATAACCGGAGGAGCGGCGACCAGCGGAATTACGAAAAGGACGGCTCGCGCCCGGATTGGGGGTTTCCTTTTTCGTCCGGCTCCCGGCCCGCTTCGTCGTGATATTCGAACGCGATGCTGTAGCCGATGAACAAGCCCCATGCCACATAAATGCACAATTCGGAAATCAGGCTCTTCCAGCCGATCTCGCGCGCCGGGAGCGTGGCCCCGCTCATCGGGCCGACCGCGAAAAACAGCGCGGCCCACCATGCCGCCCCGTAAACGATACCCGGCCACGGCCCCCGCAACGCTCTCAGCAAGAGCCAATAGACGAAACCGGCCAACGCCGACATCAGCATAAACAGCAGCAGCCCGCCCCATTGCCAGTACCAGTGGCCCAGCGCGGCTCTGCGAACCCACGGATCGGCCAAAAAAGCTTGCGGAACGTCGGTGAATTTCAGGGCGACGACAAGCCAGCGTATCAACCCCCAGATGAATCCCGCGTACAGTCCGATGAGCGTCGAGTAGACCGCCGGGTGAAGCGAACGGGGCTTTTCGGCGCTCTTGCGCGCCTCGCTATTGCCTCCGTCGGTGCGTTCCTTTCTAGTCGGATCGCGATCGTCCGCCATTTTCGCGCCCCCTTCGAGCTTTTTTTCCGTTAGTATGGACCGGCGGACGCCGGCATAACCGGAAAAGCGAACGCGCCCGTTTCCTGTGGCATTGATTCGGGTTATCCTGTAAAATAAAGCATAGCTTGATAAAGCGCATCGAAAACAAAGAAGGTGAAGAGCGTTGGCACAGCAACCGGTTACCGCTTACGGAGGACAGGCCGTGATCGAAGGCGTCATGTTTCAGGGCAAACACGTGAACGTCACCGCCGTTCGCCGCAAAAACCAGGAGATCGATTTTTACGAAGTACCCCGAGGTGCTACGCCGAATATCGTAAAGTGGTTAAAAAAAATCCCGTTCGTCCGCGGCGTGGTCGGCCTGATCGAATCGTCGGCGAAGGGGTCCCAGCATTTGAACTTTTCCGCCGAAGCGTATGCGGAAGACGAAACGACGCCGGAGGATGCGGCCAAATCCTCCAAGGAAAAGGAAAAATGGAGCCTTACGATGGTGCTGGGAGTCGCCGTCGTCGGCGTCCTTTCGTTCGTTTTCGGAAAGCTGATTTTCACATCGGTTCCCGCGTTTTTGGAAAGCCTGTTATTCGAGTGGGCTTTCGACAACAAGATTGCGCATAATATTCTCGAAGGCGTGATCAAAATTGCGCTGCTCCTGTTCTATCTCTGGATCATCTCCAAGACGCCCATGATCAAGCGTCTGTTCCAGTATCACGGAGCCGAGCACAAAGTCATCACGGCGTACGAGGCCGAGCTCGAGCTCACCGTCGAAAACGTCCAAAAAATGAGCCGGCTGCATTATCGCTGCGGCAGCAGCTTTATTATTTTTACGGTCATCGTCGGCGTCGTCATTTATTCCTTCCCGATCTTCACTTGGGAGACGATCTGGGACCGCATCTGGATCCGCATCGCCTTGCTCCCGGTCGTGCTCGGCGTTTCCTACGAAGTGCTCAGACTGACCAACGCGGTTCGCGACATTCCGGTGCTGCGGTTTCTCGGATATCCGGGCCTGTGGCTTCAACTGCTGACGACGAAGGAACCTTCCGACGACCAGGTCGCGGTGTCCATCGCTTCCTTTAACCGTATGAGAGAGCTGGAACGCCAATATAATCCTGTATAAAGGTGCGCGCATGAGCCGATCCGCGACACCATATCACAAGGAGTGATCGCATGCGCAAACGTTTCGGTCCCATTCATTTTTTCCTGTTGGCCCTCATGCTCATCGGGCTGACGAGCTGGCTGCTCAACGGGCTGAATTCGCGCCAGCTGCTCACTCCGCTAATCATCGTCGCCATCGTCTTCCTGCTCTACAAGTTTCCGCCTTCCCGCTGGTCATCCAAAAGGTCGGAAAAAGCGCGTTACCGCGAGGCGGCGATGAGAAGCCAGCGGAGGCATGCGAGCCGCCCGACGGGCAAAACGAAACGCAAATCGTTTCCGTTCAAAGTGATCGAAGGCAGCAAAAACCGCGACGACGAACCTCGACCGCCCTATCATTGAAACCAAAAGCCGATCTATCGTGCAGCGGCAGCGCTGACGAACGGATCGGCTTTTGCATTTGTTCATCTGGCGGAAAAACGGATTAGAACGCCCCCGGCCCGCTCTTCCTGCGGCGAGCCGCGGCTTCCGGCCGGCCGCAGCATTCCGGTTTTGCGGTCCCACTGCTCGAAAAACCGTTCTCCCGCGGCGAGGCCGGACAGATACAGCCGCTCGCTCTCCTCGGCCGACAGATGAAAATCGGTCGTCCCGATGCCGAGCGTCGGAATTTTGATCGTCCGGATCGCATTGTACCGCTCGATATAGCGCTCGTCGTGCGCGCTCAGCATCGTTTCGAACATCGCCTGAAGCATCGACAACGGACCGCCGATCGTTCTGGGCTTGGCCTCGCTCCGCCCGACCATCTGAAAGCCGATGACCGGCCGCCCGTTTTCCTCGGCTTCCCGATCGAACAGCCACAGCGGAAAATTGCTCAGCAACCCCCCGTCCACGACGCATACCGTCCGAACCGCCTTCGCTATTCGCCGCCGCCTTCTCTCTCCCGTCCCCTCGGGTCTTAGCGGAAGCAGCACCGGCTCGAAAAAAAACGGAATGCTCGCGCTCATCCGCACCGCCCGCGCCACTTCGAACCGCTCCGGATCGAGCCCGTATTCGGAAAGATCGTCCGGCAGCACCATCAGCCGGCCGTTCGTGATGTCGGAGGCGACGATTTTCAGCTTCCCCTTTTCCAGATCGCCGAACGTGACGACCCCCTTTTGCCGCAGCAGGTTGCGAATCCATCGCTCGAGCGCGTCGCCGGAATACAGCCCCTTTTTGAACAGCAGCCTTAAAGCCGGCCCGACCAGAGGCAGGGCGAACGCTTTCGATCTTCGCAAAAAAGAGGCGAACGGCGCGGATTCGATGATGAGCTTCATCTCCGCGGCGGTGTAACCGGTTGCGACAAGCGAAGCGACGATGCTTCCGGAAGACGTTCCCGCCACGCGATCCAGTTCCACCCCGTTCAGCTCGGCGGCACGCACCGCGCCGACAAGCGAGATCCCCTTGACGCCCCCTCCTTCAAATACACCGTTTGCTTTTATCCGTCTCCCCCCCCCCCGTCGCCAGTCTCCCGAAATCCAGCTTATGCGGCGGGCGGCGAGATGGGACTGCGAAACCGTGGGCAGGTCTTTAAAAAACAAAAAGCGGCTCCGAGGGGCGCGCTCTTTGCCTTGTTATTCGGTATCCAATTCCGCCTGAATGCGCCGCAGTTCGGCGACGCGATTTTCGTCCCGGCGAAAATATTCGACCAGCGTTTCGATGCATGTTATGGAGTCCCAGCTCAAATGGTGCTCGATTCCTTCGACATCGCGGTAAATATTTTCTTCCTGCACGCCGATCGTCTGAAGGAACGATTCGAGAAGATGATGACGATCCACTAGCCGCTTGCCGATCTTTTTGCCCTTGTTCGTCAGAACGAGTCCGCGATACTTTTCGTAAATCAGGTAATTGTCCTTGTCCAGCTTCTGGATCATCTTCGTCACCGAGGATGGATGCACTTCCAATCCTTCGGCTATGTCCGAAACGCGCGCATACCCCTTCTCGTCGATCAGACGGTAAATGCGTTCCAAATAATCTTCCATGCTTGGGGTCGGCACCGCGTAGTCCCCTTTCCGACGTTTTGCTCTTAAGTATCATACACCGGAGCGGGGGGAAGGGGCAAGCTCGACAAGCGCCGAATCCCCGTCCCCGGCGTATGGAAGCCGCATTTTAGAAGCACACTTTGTTCTACGGAAGGAGGAGATTAAACGTTGAGCACCGATATAAACACGTCCCGCCGAACGCCGAAGGAAACCGCGATTTTCGTGCCGGAGCTCGTTTATTTCGAGCCTGCCGCGCTCGACTATCCGAAAGGCAAGCGGATTTGGGAATGGGTCAAAGAACGCGGCCTGCCGCACCGGACGACCTCGTCGCACAACCGGATTACCGGCCTGCCCGGCGAAACGGAGCTGGAGCAGTACAAAATCGCGAAACGAACGCTGGTCGTAGGCGTCCGCAAAACGCTGAAGTTCGATACGTCGTTGCCATCGGCGGAATATGCGCTGCCTCTTTCCACCGGCTGTATGGGGCACTGCCATTATTGTTACTTGCAGACGACGCTCGGCGCAAAGCCTTACGTGAGGGTTTACGTCAACACGGAGGAAATATTGGGAGCGGCCCGAAGCTATATCGAAGAGCGGGCTCCCGAAATCACCCGCTTCGAGGCTGCGTGCACGTCCGATCCGGTCGGGCTCGAACATATAACCGGATCGCTCGCGGAAACGATCGAATTCATGGCGAAGCAGCCGCTGGGACGGCTCCGGTTCGTGACGAAATACCACCATGTCGATCCGCTTCTCGGTTTGACCCACAACGGACGCACGCGAATCCGTTTCAGCGTCAATTCGGATTACGTCATCCGGAACTTCGAACCGGCGACGTCCCGCTTCGAGGAGCGCATCCGGGCGGCCGGCCGCATCGCAAGAACCGGCTACCCGCTAGGCTTCATCATCGCTCCGATTATTTGGTATGACGGCTGGGAAAACGGATACGCGGAATTGCTCGAGAGGCTCGCGGCCGAGCTGCCCCCCGAAGCGAACGACGATCTCACGTTCGAGCTTATTCAGCACAGGTTTACGAAGACGGCGAAATCGACGATCGAAAAGCGATATCCGAAAACGAAGCTGGAAATGGACGAGGCGATTCGGAAGAAAAAATGGGGCCGCTACGGCCGGCACAAATACGTGTATCCCGACGAGAAGGCCGAAGCGTTGAGAGAATATTTAACCGAGCGGATTTTCGCTGCGTTTCCCGCCGCGAAAATCGAATATTTTACCTGACGGCGGCGGCTAGAACAGCATCCATTCCGGCGTAATGCTGTTGAGCCAGATCGTAATGTAAGTCATTCGGTCGGTAAACAGCAACACGCCCATGACGAGCATCAAAGCCCCGCCGATCTTCATCAGCCGTCCCGAATAGCGAACAATCCACTTCGTCGAACCGATAAAAAAGGCAAGCACGAAAAACGGCACGCCGAAACCGAGCGAGTATGCGGCGGTCATTTGCAGCCACGTGCCCGGCTGACTTCCGGCGAGCAGCAAAATCGAGGACAGAATCGGGCCGACGCAGGGCGACCAGCCGGCCGAAAAGCCGACGCCGAAGATGAACGAGCCCAAATAGCCGGCCGGCCGCCAGCTGACGTTCATCTTGCGTTCCTTCATCAGGAGGCGCGGCTGAAAAATGCCGAGCAGGAACAGCCCCATCAGCACGATCAAAATCGCCGAAATCTGGCGGATCAAATCCTGGTATTCGCGAAATGCCGCCGCGAACGCGTTGGCCGTATAGCTGAGCGTAAAAAAGACGAGCGAAAAACCCAATATGAAAAAGAACGTATGGGACATCGTTTTCAGCCGCACTTCGCGGCTCGTGTCGGTTTTCAGCTCCGTGACGGATATGCCGGTAATATAAGATAAGTACGAGGGATAAAGAGGCAAGCAGCAGGGAGATATAAACGAGGCGATCCCCCCGGCGAATGCGATCCCGATGTTCAATTCGTTCAAGCCGACCTCTCCTTTGCCTAGAGTCCGCAGCCGTTCCCCTGCACGCTGATTTTACCTATTGTCGGCAAAACGAGCAACGCCGGTCGTGTAGGAGTATAGCCGCCGCCGCATAGGATGTCAAGCGGCAAGGGACCGATTCGCCGGCGGACGAGAGTCCGCGGGAAGGATCGGTCCCTTTGTTCGGTTCAGCCGGAATTCGTCCCGGGCTTTTATTTGACGATCGCGCCGTTCGGCATGCCTTCCGGCACGGTGGCGAGCGTAAGCTTCTCGCCCTCCGAGGCAGCGAGGATCATGCCGTGCGACCATTCCCCGCGCAGCTTGACCGCCTTCAGGTTCGTCACGCAAATCACCTTGCGTCCGACGAGTTCCTCCGGCTTGTAATGCTTTGCGATGCCCGAGACGACCTGCCGCGTTTCGAAGCCGAGATCGAGCTGAAGCTTCAGCAGCTTGTCGGCTTTCGGCACCGGCTCGCACGCGACGACCTGCGCCACGCGCAGCTCGACCTTCGCGAAATCGTCGATCCCGATTTCGTCCTTGCGGTCCGCCGGCGGCGCTGCGGGCTCCGCTGCCGGTGCCGGGGCCGCTTCGGCGGCCGGGGCGGCCTTGGCGCCGCCTCCCATCGCCCCGGCGATCCAGGCGATCTCTTCGGCCATTTCGAGACGCGGGAACAGCGGTTCGCCCTTGGCGACGCGCGTGCCGGACGGGATTCCTCCGCCGAAATCGCTCAGGCTGTCCCAAGCCGTCGCCTGCCCCTCCGCAAGTCCGAGCTGCTCCCATATTTTGCGCGGAGTATGCGTAAGGAACGGCTGCAGGAGGATGGATACGATCCGCAGGCTTTCCGCCAGGTGCGCCATGACCGACGCCAGTTCCGGTTTCGCCGCTTCGTCCTTCGCCAGCGCCCAGGGCTTCGTTTCGTCGATATATTTGTTCGTCCGTCCGACCAATCCCCAGATGGCCGCGAGCGCGACGGAAAACTCCATCTCTTCCATCGCCGCTTCCACCTTCGCCACCGTCTCCGCCGCCGCTTGCTCAAGCTCGCCGTCGAAGGCTGTTGTTTTGCCGGCGTAGTCCGGCACGATGCCTTCGAAATATTTTTCGACCATGGCGACCGTCCGGTTCAGCAAGTTGCCCAAATCGTTCGCCAGATCGTAATTGATCCGCTCGACGAAGTTGTCGGGCGTGAACGTGCCGTCAGCGCCGAACGGCACCTCGCGCAGCAGGTAGTAGCGGAGCGCGTCGAGGCCGTAGCGGTCGATCAGCGTCACCGGATCGACGACGTTGCCTTTGGATTTGGACATTTTGCCGTCCTTCATGAGCAGCCAGCCGTGCGCGAACACTTTTTTCGGCAGCGGCAGCCCGAGCGCCATCAGCATGATCGGCCAGTAAATCGTATGGAAGCGGACGATTTCCTTGCCGACCAGGTGGACATCGGCCGGCCAGAACGTCCGGTACAGCTCGTCGTCCTCCGAGCCGTAGCCGAGCGCCGTGATGTAGTTGGACAAGGCGTCGATCCAGACGTAGACGACGTGCTTCGGATCCCCTTTGACGGGCACGCCCCAGTCGAACGTCGTCCGCGACACGGCCAGGTCCTCGAGCCCCGGCTTGATGAAGTTGTTGATCATTTCGTTTCGCCGCGATTCCGGCTGGATAAAGCCCGGATTTTCCTCGTAATACTTCAGCAGCCTGTCGGCGTATTTGCTCATCCGGAAAAAATAGCTTTCTTCCTTGACCAGCTCGACCGGATGGCCGCTGTCCGGACTTTTCGCGGCGACGATGTCGCCCTGCTCGTTGCGCTGGATGTCCACCAATTGCGTTTCGGTATAATACGTTTCGTCCGGAATGCTGTACCAGCCTTCGTACTCGCCTTTGTAAATATCGCCCTGGCGAAGCAGCTGGTCGAAAATTCGCTGCACGACATCCTTGTGCCTGGGCTCGGTCGTCCGAATGAAATCGTCGTTCGAAATTTCCAGCTTCCGCCACAGCTCCTGAATGCCGGACACGATTCCGTCAACGAACTCCTGCGGCGTTTTCCCGGCTTCCGCGGCTTTCCGCTGGATTTTTTGCCCGTGCTCGTCGGTTCCGGTCAAATACCGCACCCGGTACCCTCGCAAGCGCTTGTAACGCGCCATGGCGTCGCCCGCGACGGTCGTGTAGGCATGCCCGATGTGCAGCTTGTCGCTCGGATAATAAATCGGAGTCGTTAGGTAATACGTCTTCCTGTCATCCGTCATGAAACGTTCATCTCCTTTGAAATCGGTCGATCGCCGGGGCCCCGGAAAACACAAAAGCCCCCGTCCGCATGGGACGGGAGCGCGCGCTCACGTGGTACCACCCAATTTCCCCCAACGCCTTGCAGAAGCATACGGGGCTCGTGCCTGCCGAACCGATCGGCAGTCCGTTAACGCCGGAACCGCGTCGCCCCCTTACCGCGCCCCGGCCGAATACGGCCGCGCGGCTCGAAAGCGATTCCTCCAGGACCATTTTCCGCAGGCGTCGTGCGCCGGTTCCCAGCTGCTCCGGCTCTCTGTGGCAGACCGCTCAGTCGTACTTATCCCTTCGACGGAAATATGCAAGTTATGCTATTGGCCCCAATATACCGAACTCGGAACCCGAATGTCAAGCGGTTACGGCGTGTTGCCCGTCGCGGAAGACCGCGATCCGCCCTTCGGAGGGACGGGATCGATGCCGCCGGGGTGAAACGGATGGCATTTGCAGATTCTCTTGACGCTTAGCCACGTTCCTTTGACCGCGCCGTGGGTTTCCAGCGCTTCCAGCGCGTACTGGGAACAGGTCGGATAAAACCGGCAAGTGGGCGGCTTCAAGGGCGAAATGAACTTCCGGTAAAAGACGACAGGTGCTTGCAAAGCCCGGCGCATCATTTCTCCCGCCTCCTCTCTATCCGCAGTTTCGTTTTTATTCATCATGAACCATCGGACTCGGCAAAGTCAATGCCGCGACCGGCGAAACGGATTTCGGGCAAGCGGGCGGCCGCCCGCAACGACGACAAAGCCGCCCCTCGACGGGCGGCTTTGAAAACGAAACGCGGCACGATTATTTGATCGGAATAAAGAGCAAATTCATCGGCAGATAAGAGCCGAGCGCCGTAATGAACGAGATTTCGACGACTTCGTCGTAAGGCCCCGTCCGGTACAGAACGGCGGCTTCGTTCGGATTTTTGAGCATGCTGTTGTTCGCTACGATAACGTCCGTCCCGTTGATCTGGAACGCCCCCGAATATTCGCCCCCGCGGCCGTTGGCCGCGATCAGCGTATTCGCTTTGACCGTTACGACCGTGTGATAGACGACGCCGTAGTTGCCCCAGTTGTTCTCGTAGACGCCGTTCAGCATGTCGCGGCCGATGAGCGACGGGTCGTGATTGTTGTCTCCGAACAAAATGCGCTGCGGCTCGGTGCCGAGCACCGTCGAAATTTGGAAGTCGCGGTCCGCGCCGAAAAACGTCCCGCGAATATGCTTCGTATCGCGATTGAGGACGGGAAGCGTCGGCAGCGCCTCAAGCGGCTCGCGGTTTTCCTTGATGGCGACCAGCGTAAATTTCACCGAAGCCGAGGTGCTGAGATCCGCGTACGCGGAATAGGTTTGGCCGGGTTTGAGAACGGAGCTTCCGATCTCCGGGATCATCACTCTCGTTTCGCCCGGAGCGAGCGTCGTCGTCGAGGACTCCCCGATTTTCGCGGAATCCAAATACCGGATCGCCGCCTGCTTGCCCGTCCACGAGCCGTAAATGTCCGGCCCCGCCTTGCCGAACGCTCCCGTGTTGACGAGCACCGGGTAGTCGTTTTCATTGGTCGCGATCAAATAAATTTTCATGCGGTCCGCGGATTTGTTCATATGGTACAGGAACAGCCGGAAATCCCCGTTCATCGTGTCGCGGTACAGGACGCCTTCCCGGTCCATCTCCTCCGGGCTGTTGGAAGCGATCAGCGTACGGTCGGAAACGTTGTACGTGTACGGAACGGCGGCAAAGCTCAGCACGGATTGCCCGTCGATCGGATACTTGTCGCCGGCCGGCGTAAACCGTTGGTAGAACTGCTCCTCGGTATACATGACTTCATCGGTGACCGTAATGGTCTTCACATCCTGGGACATCAGCCCGTGCCGGTCCGTTACCCAAAGCGAGATCGTCTTTTCGCCGGGGGTGAAAAAGGCCGCTTTGTTGTTGTCCCAGGCGGTTTCCGCGATCGCGTTCTCATCGTCGGTGGACAAATCGGTATACTTGATCGGTTCGCCGATTTTGTAGACGGTTTTGTCCGTCGTGAAGGAGGCGACCGGGGGCTGGTTTTCCGGGAGGACGGTAATCGTCACCGAATACGGTTCGCTCCAGTTGCCTTCGTAGTCTTGGACGGATCTCGTTACGGTATAAATGCCCGGCTCGGCGAAGACCGGCTGATTGCCTTCCCAATGCTCTCCCGCGATATTTTCCGGGTTGTCGGATTCGCTCGTATAGTTGACCGTCGTCTGGTTCGCGTAAATGACGTCCGGGGTCACCTTGAAATTGGCGGTCGGCGCCGTGCTCCAGGCAAGCGTCAATTGACCTTGGGACGCCGAAAGCGTCGAGCCCGTCGCGTTCGCCCAGGCGCGGACCGGAATCATCGTCGAGCCGTTGCTTGCGTAGGGCTTGCCGGCGGCGCTTTTCGCTTCGCCGTTGATTTTGTAAGTGGTCGAGCCCGCTTTGAACCGGATTTCCGTGTCGTTCAGCTTCGCGACGGATTCCTTGGTGACGCTGTCGTAACTGACTTTGTACCCGTAGCGCGCCGCCATCATGCTGAACGCGGCGTACGTGACGCCGGCCTTGATGACGGTCGGTTGGGCGGCCGTGTATGTAGTTCCGTTGAACGATACGTCCGTTGTGTCCGTGTAAAGAATTAGCGTATTTCCTCCGGCAGCGGCGCCTTCGGCCCCGGCAAGCGGAACGGCCGACAGGGCCAGCGATGCCGAAACAAGCAGGGAAAGCATTTTCTTCTTCATAATCCGCAATAACTCCTTTGGTTCGATTCGATGGCGATAACGAATAGGCATTAAAAAAGAAACGTTGTTGATGTAGACGAACGAACCCGCAAAAAGTTGCGATGCCGGCCGGAAAGAAAAATCCGCCAGCAGACTCTGGCAATCTTCTTCTATCGAATGTCTTTCAGCCTTCCGCCCTTCCCCGCGCGCACATGAAAGAAGCCCTCCGGCTTGGCAATAGCCGGAAAGCTCCGGACAGCGCCGCCCGTCCATAGGCATTCGGACCCGGGCGGGAAATCCCCGTCAGGCGAACCAGCGGTCCACGACGAGGACCATGACGACAAACGACAACGCCGAGCCCGCAAGGTAAAGTCCGCCCCGACGGTTGCGTTTTTGAAAAAAGCTGACCACGCCCAGACTCAGCAACGAGCCGACAAGCAGGATAAACAAAACTCCCGTTACGAAAAGCCCGAACGAAACATAGGATACGTCCGTTATTTCCACTATTCCGATCCTCCCTGGCACGTCTTCGGTCCGTCCCGGCCCATGCTCCCGTCGCGGACGCCTTAAGCTCGATTATAACGGTTCATTCGCGGATGAACAATTCCACTTCGTCGCGTTGCGGCGGGCGCCGCCGGAACCGCACCTGCAGCTTTCCCTCATTCCAGTCGGCCTTTCCGGATCGCGGCAGAACGAGCGCGGGCAATTTTACCGCATGTTTCCGGCCGTTCGGCAGTCCGGTCAATTTGACCCGGTCCGGGGCGGCGAACAAACGAACGTCTTTGAGGGCGGCATTCGCGGGCAGCCAAATTCGAACCGTCACAAATTTGTCGTTTTTCGACACATCCGTCCGCAGCGTTTCTTTTTTTTCCATTCCGGTTCCCGCGTTCGTGCCCGTTCCCGCGTCCGCGCCCGTTCGCGCTTTCCGCAACACCGATTGGATATAGTCGTTCAGCCACGAGCCGTCATTGGCTTTGTCCCATTGTTCGGCCAGCTTCCAGGGCAAATCTTTTCCGAGCCACTTTTGGATTTCCTTAAAATCCGGGAGCGGGCCGCTATCAAAAAAGGAACTCATCGTCTTCCCTCCAAACGCGGAGCCTCCAGTCATCCTATGCCCGGCTCGACGTCTCCGTTCCAGACTGCTTGTCCATGAACCCATGGGCATTCGCCTTCATACAATGCAGCATGATCCCTGCAAAGGAGTCGTTGCGCCCATGCCATCCATCGTCGGAGCCGTTAAAATTTTGAGCGTCGGCTCGGGAGCGATCGTGCAGTTCGGGGATAACCTGCAAAACAGCCCGTCCAGCAATTCCAAGTCGTACGCGGGGGCCGGATCGTTCGTCACCGGCGACCTGTCGCGGACGAACAACGCCATCAGCGCAACCAATACGAATGACGAGGACATTCAGGACTCCAGCGAAAATACGGTCGGCGGAAACAGCGGTGTCGCAACATGATCCAGTGGAATGTTCATCAGCAAATCACGATTCAGCAGCTGCGCGTGGATGCCGTCACGAACTCCTCGGTTTTGCAAATCGGCAGCGCGGGCAGCATTCAATCGCTTTCGCAGCTGTACAATACGGGCGGATATACCGGCCCTGCCGCTCCGTTGGGCGAAGCGGGCGAGGGGGCGCAGGAGATTTCGTTCGTCCCGCTTCCGAATCCAAGCTAGCGACAGCGAGCTTTTGACAGCGTCGGGTCAGGAGATCAGTGGGGGGCAAAGGAGGAAGGAACATGACGAACTTTTGGTACGGCCCCTCCCCCGCCCAATGGCAAGCGTGCGTTCAGCATATCCGCAATCTGGAGCAGCGGCTGGAGGAGCTTCGCAATCAGCTTCAAGCCATGCAAAACGAAATGCAGGAGCTGAAAAAAACGCCGCCGGTCCATGTGGAGTATCATTTCGATCAATTGAAAGTTTCCCGGCTGGACGGAACGCTGAACATCGGGTTATCGCCCCAGGGCATGCAAGCCCCGGAATCGTTCGACGTATCGGCGCCCGGCATGTGGACGGCGCCCGCAAACGGAGGCGACGCGGAGGACGAACAAATCCGCGCCCTGCAGAGAGAAGCCGCTACTTACATGGACAGCGAGGCGCCGGCGATGCTCGACGAACTATCGGATCGCATGGGAGTTCCGCTTGACGGCGCGCACCGGAAATTGATCGTGAAAGACATCAAGTCGCAACTGAATCCGAGGGTCCATTATTACGCGAAAAACGTTCGGTATCCCGCAAACGGAACCGATGCGGAGAAGCAAGGCTGGAAGGATTCGGTCATGCAAAAAACGAAACGCGATATCGAAGCGGCGATATCCGCCTATTTGAACGGGATGAATGGAAAAAGCGAAAGCAAGGGGGATGAGACGGAATGACGCCAAGCATGGAAATGAACGTGCGAAACGGTCCGGTGACGGTCGGATCGATCCGCGTCGTCGGCATTTCCAGTTCCTCCTCGCTGCTAGTCGGGGATACCGAATCGCTGACGCTGTACTCCTATTTCGACACGCCGCCCGAATCCGTCATCGTCGGCCCTCTCGCGCCGCTGCCCGCGCTCCCCGAAGAGGAAACCGAATGATCGCGTGCCGCACCTCGGTCGTCAAGCGCGTCTTCGTCAACACCGTCTCGCAGGCGGGAATCGTCCAATTCGGAGATACGAAACGGCAGTCGGATCAGCGCAACCGGGGTATTGCCGTTCAGCGGGCCGTGCCGAATTTCGAAGGCGACGAAGTGAAGTTTGCTTCTTACCCGCTTTTTTTCCTGCCGCGGCCCAAGCCCGGCGAACCGCTTGACGTCGCCGTTACGACCGCATCGGATGACGGGGCGATTCGCGTCGGCCGCGTTTCCGTGCTTGGCGTCTCCACGTCCTCCATCTTTCGCGTAGGGTGCGGGGGACCTCATGACGCGTTGGCGCGCGTTTTGCACATCCGGCATTTCAACGACCGGGTCATCCGCTGATTTTCGAAGCAAGGACGTTCCGACCGGTGCAAACGCACAGGTCGCCGTCCGCCTGCCGCATATGCTGACATTGTGATACGCCATCACACACACTAATGCGGGAGGTTATCGCTATGGGTTACCCGGTTGCAGGAGCAGGTTACGGCCAAGGATATGGCGGCATGGGAGCAGCTGCATTCGCCCTCGTTCTGTTTATTTTGCTCGTCATCATCCTTCGCGCCTGCTGGTAAGCGGCTCATCATAATCCGTCCGTTCGACGGCCGACAGCCTTGCCGAATGCATCCGGCAAGGCTGTCGGCCGTCGTCGTTTTCAACCCGTTCCCGCTCCTCCGGGCGTGATGTGGCACAGCTTGAGCGATAATTGCAGTTGAAGCCGGTCCTCCGGATCGTCCAACGAAATGCCGAGAATGTTCTGAATTTTCTCGAGCCGGTAGACGACCGTGTTGTAGTGCGCGTACAACTTCTCCGACGTCAGCTTAATGTTGCCGTTGCAGCGGAAAAACATCTCCAGCGTTTCCACGAGCCGTCCCCCGCCGCGCTTGTCGGCATGCTGAAGCGGAATCGAAAAGCGCTGCAAAAATTGATCCCGTTCCTCGCTCGAAGGAATCAAATAAAGCAGGGAATAGACGCCAAGCCGGTCGTAAGTCACGATATTCCCGTCCAGTCCGCAAACGTCCGCCGCCTGCCTCGCCCTCCTGGCCTGGGACAAGCTTGCCGACAGCTGTTCCGGACGTTCCGCCGGGCGGCCCGCGAACAATCGAAGGCTTTCTTCCCCGAGAAGCTGCCGCAATTCGTCATGCAGCCGCTGCAGCACGCCCGATTCCGTTATATCGGCTCGCGCTTCGAGCCGGCCCGTATCGGGCACCGGCACGATCAGCACCAGGTCGGCTCCGACCGGCGCCGACAAGACGGAATCCGCCGCCTGCAGGCGTTCCGAGCGAATTTTCCGCGCCATTTCCCTAAGCTTCTCCTGGGACTGCTCCCCTTCGCCGAATCCCGCGAGCACGGCGCACAACGGCGTCTCCTCCGGCAGCGAGCAGCCGCACACCTCCGCCCGAAGCTTCCAGTCTTGCTCGGAAACGAGCTTGCCCGACAGCCAATCCTGGAGAAACTGGTCGACGTACTTCCCCTCCACCTCGCGAACCGCCTCCACGTTCGCCAGTTCGAGACCCGTCAGCGACGCGAGCCGGTCGACCGTCACGACGTCAAGCGGCTGAATTTCCCGGTTGCGTTCCAAAAGCACGAGGCATGCCGGCTTGAAGCGGCTGGCCGGCACCGGACTCGCGTATACCCGGCAGACATTCTGCATCAGCGTAAAGCCGCCGCTTGACAGCTTCCCGGCATGACGGCCCGCCAGCATTTGCACGAAGGGCCATACTTCGACCGCATCGGCGCTTCGCAAGCTTTCGGAAAGCCATGGCTTATCCTGATCCCTGACGATTGCAACGGGATTGCCGAGCATATTTTCCATCGCGTCCAAAAAGGCATACAGCCCGTTTCCGTCCAGAAGCAGGCGTGTCATATGGTGAATTCGGCCCTGCAATTCGGTCAACTGAACCGATTCCTGCGCGAGCAGCCGTTCCATGACCGATCGAACCAAATCCGAAAAGGACAAGGCGTACGGCAATTCGACGATCGGCAATCCATGTATGGCCGCTTCCTCGGCGACTTCCTTCGGCAGCTCGCCGGAAGGGCGATCCGGTTTGAACCCGATGGCGGCGCAACCGCGTTGAACGAGGTCCGGGATCATCTGCCGGAAACGGTCCGACTGTTCGCGCAGCATCGCTCCGCCGGCAAGAAGCAGCTCGCCCATGCGAACCCGAGGCGAGACGTCCGCCGTTTCCAGCAAGCTGATCCGGGTAATCGCGGCGGATACGCCCCTTTCCCCGGCGATTAGCTTCGCCTGCTTAAGCAGCGGCAGCATGAGCAATTCTTTGACGGTCAACGAGGCATGTTCCGGTTTGCTGCCGGATGCGGTTTCCTTTCGAGGCATTGCGGCCATCCCTGTCCCTCCTGTGCGTGCATAGACCCAGTTTTAAATAAACCGACACACTAGCTCCCCCCAGCGCTTCGATTTCTCTGTGTCATTAATCGTAACACAAAAACGGGATATTCTTTTTTTCTCTATCTTAATGTAATATTTTATAACATATTTGTTGAAATGTCTTCAAAATATTGCGCATAAGCCGGTATAAATTTCGGAATCGCAACAAAAAAAAACCGGCCACCCCAAAGGGTGACCGGAAATGACGTTACGATATCTATCGTTTACGCCGGCTCTGCGGCGTTTCCGCAGCTCGGACAGAACCTGGCCTCCGCCGCCAACGGTTCGCCGCACCGGGCGCAACGTTTCTCCGTCTCGACGGAAAGGACTTCCTGCGCCGGCCCGGCATCGGCCGGCTCGATCTCGTCTTCGCGCGCTTCTTCCAAGGGGAGCGCGGCCTGCTCCCGCTCCGGCGACGCGTCGACCACTTCGGCGGCCGCATGAACCGGCTCTTCGAATTTCCGCCCGCACGCCGGGCAAAACTTCGTGTCGAACTCGACTTTCTGTCCGCATTCGCACTCCTTTTCGTTGCGGAGCTCGCGAATGCGGTCTTCGAGCGCGCTTATTTCCCTGCGGATGCCTACGATCGCCTCGCAGATCGGGATGATCGACTGCTCCGCCTTGGACAGATCCTTCTCGAGGTAGGCGCCGAACACCGCCTCGCCGATCGCGGCCTGTTTCTTGTCGATTTCTTTTCGTTTGTTGGCGATTTGCGTATGCAGCTTTGTAATTTCAACCGTTTGCTGAGCCTTTTCCGTCGCGGTGGATACCCCTTTGCTCACGGTTTCGGTAATTTTTTTGAATATGCTCATCGTGAACGCCTCCTAGCTTTTTCTTATTATCTCATACGAAAGCCCGCTCGTCATGGTTCCGCAAGCCGGATTTTCAAGCCTTTCCCTTCCGGTAGTCGGTAGGCGTGACGCCGTACTGCCGCTTGAACGATTTGGAAAAATAAAGCGGATCCGCATAGCCGACGGCGGCCGCGACTTCCTCGACCGTGAGCGGCTCGCGCAGCAGCGCCCGCGAGCGCTCCAGTCGCAGTTTCTGCAAATAGCGGACGGGCGGCATCCCGAACTGTTGGCGGAACAGCTTGGACAAATGGGTCCGGTGGTAGCCCAATTCCTTCGCCATCCGTTCGATCGTGATCGGCTGCCCCAACTGCGCCTGAAGCCAGAGAGCCGCCCGCTCGGCCTCCCGCGCCTGGACGCCCGATTTCCCGACTCCATCGGCAGACGGCCGATTCTCCCCGTTCGCTTCCGCCCACGAGGCAAAGGCCAGCCGCAGCCAGCCTTCCGCCTCGAGATCGGCGGCAGCCCCGCCCCGCCGGAAGGCGCTCTCGGCCGAGGCCAGCGGCGCCAGCGGCGCCTCGTCCTTCTGCCGAATGACCGGGCGGGCCGGGGAGATGCCGGCGCGCCGCAGCCAGCCGGGAAGCGCGGGTCCCCGGAAGGCGATCCAGCGGTACTTCCATGGGGTTTCCGAATCGGAACGGTACGAGTGAATAACGCCGGGAAGGATGAAAAATGAATCGCCGGGCCCCAGCTCGTATTCGTTCTCCCCGCAACGGAAATAGCCCTTGCCTTCCTCGACGACATGCACAAGCGCATAATCCAGCACCTGGGGACCCAGGCGGTGATCCGGTTTCGTTTGCGACACGCCGGAAAACAGGACGGTCATCTCCCCGTTTTCGCCCGGATGAGGATTGACGGCTATTCGCTCCGAAAAGGGTTTCACTGGCCCATCGCCTCCGCTCACGTGACTACAAAATTCCATATAGACATCGCTTCCATCCATATCCGAAACGAGGCTTATTCCTCTATTCTAGAACGCAGAAGGCCTTCTAACAAGCGAAAAATCCGAAAGGGTGTCGATCATGTCCAAAATCGCTTTTCTCGGTGCGGGGAGCACCGTTTTCGCCAAAAATGTACTGGGAGACTGTTTGCAGACTCCGTCGCTTCAAGGCTTTGAAATCGCGCTATTCGACATCGACGCCGAGCGGCTGTCCGACTCGGAGCAAATGTTGAACAACCTGAAAGCTTCCGTCGGCAGCACCTGCGTCATCAAGGCGTACGGCGACCGGCGCGAGGCGCTGCGCGGAGCCAAATACGTCGTCAACGCGATTCAGGTCGGCGGATACGACCCGTGCACGATTACCGACTTCGAAGTTCCGAAGAAATACGGCCTGCGTCAAACGATCGCCGATACGGTCGGCATCGGCGGCATTTTCCGCAACCTTCGCACGATCCCGGTCATGCTCGATTTCGCGCGGGATATTCAGGACGTCTGCCCGGATGCGTTGTTTTTGAACTATACGAATCCGATGGCCGTGCTGACGAACGCGATGATTACCCTCGGCGGCGTCCGAACGGTCGGCCTGTGCCACAGCGTGCAGGTGTGCGTCCCGCATCTGTTCGAGGCGCTCGGACTTTCGACGGAAGGCGTCAAAACGAAGATCGCCGGCATCAATCATATGGCGTGGCTGCTCGAAGCGACCAAGGACGGCGTGGACTTGTATCCGGAGATCAAGCGCAGGGCGGCCGAAAAGCAAAAGGAAAAGCATCACGATATGGTCCGTTTCGAACTGATGCTGCGTTTCGGCTACTACGTCACGGAATCGTCGGAGCACAACGCCGAGTACCATCCTTATTTTATCAAGCGCAATTACCCCGAATTGATCGAACGCTTCAACATTCCGCTTGACGAATATCCGCGCCGCTGCGTCGAGCAGATCGCCAAATGGAAGGACATGCGCGAATCGCTCGTCAACGACCGCAATCTGACGCATGAAAGGTCGCACGAATACGCTTCCTATATTTTCGAAGCGATGGAAACGAACGTCCCGTTCAAAATCGGCGGCAACGTCATGAACACGGGGCTCATTACAAACCTGCCGAAGGAAGCTTGCGTCGAAGTGCCGTGCCTGGTCGACACGAGCGGAATCAACCCGACCTATATCGGCGATCTTCCGCCGCAATTGGCCGCCCTTAACCGGACGAACATCAACACGCAGCTGTTGACGCTGGAAGCCGCCCGTACCGGCAAGAAGGAGCATATTTACCACGCGGCCATGCTGGATCCGCATACGTCGGCCGAGCTGTCGATCGACGATATCGTTTCGCTTTGCGACGATTTGATCGAAGCGCACGGCAACTGGCTTCCCGCCTTCCGTTGAGCCCGCCCGAAAAAAGCGCCGCCCCGTTGCCTCTCGGGCATCGCGGACGGCGCTTCTCTTTTATGGCTTAAGACGACGCTTCGATTCTCGAAACGCGGCTTACGGTTCGTTCCCGCCGGCCGGCTCCGGATCGGGCCTCGCGCTTTTGGGCGTTTGCATCGTCAACGAGCCTAGACCGTACAGCGACAAGTAAACGATCAGAATGAGCATGCCGAACAAGAGGGTGAAAATCGCTCCGCGATGATCGAGGCCTCCCAGCACGCCTTCGATCAGGCGAAACGGGCTAAAAAGAACGTCCCAGCTGTTCAGGCGGACGACCCTGCCGAGATAAACCCCGAATCCGCCCAGAAACGACGTCGCGAATATAAACGCCCAGCCCGCGACGGGACCGCCGTAATGGCGAATCATGTGGTGAAACTGACGCATGGACAAATAACCGAGCAGCAACCCAGCCCAGGAAAATATAAAAAAGACGACGAGATCGTACCAGACGAGCAGCGACTCGTTGATTTTCGACCAAATGTAATTCGGGTCGGCGATCAGATGGATAAGATCTGTCGTCAAATAGGGCGCATTCGGATAAAACAGCAGCCAGACGATCGCCAACAGGAAAAACGCGAAGCCGGGCTTGTCGCTTCTCCTCCGTCTTTCCAGGCTCATGGTCGCCATCGAAACGAACAGCGGAATCCACGCCAAAAACAAGTTCCACAGCAGAAAACGATGTTTGATGAAATCCAGTTCCAATTGATTGGCCCGTACGATCAGCAGCAGCAGGCAAAGAAACGAAGTGCCCGTCAACACGAGCAAAATGGGGGTGCCCAATGCCCCTCCGATCGACGCATGGCGCGTTTGGCGGCTCATCGGCGCGCACCTCCTTTTTCAGCTTCATCCCGGTATCATATCATACTTGATATCCTGGAAAAAAGTTGCGGCAAAACGGAACGCCGTCCGAATTGACCGGGAAAAAGATGATGCGGGGAGACGTTGACTCTCGTTACGCCCTTTCGTTCCGGCGCTTCCGCCGAACGGATCGTGTGCTAGAATGTAACCGAATTCACTAGAATTCATTAGTCGGTATATATTGCTTTTCCAATCGATAGCCAAAAAGCTGAAGGAGCGTGTTCGCCTTGTTCAAGCTGTCCGTATTTACCGTGGCAACTCCCGATCTGGAGCCGGCCGAGCTGTGCGCCGTTGCCCGAGCCGCCGGAATCCAGGGCGTCGAATGGAGATGCAAAGAAACGCCTCCGGAACGAATCGCCGAGCCGCCTTCGTTCTGGGGCAACAACCGCTGTACGATCCCGCCGGACGCTTCGGAGGAGCAGGCGACGCGCATTCGCGACCTGGCATCGGCCAGCGGCCTGACGAATCTCGCCCTCGTACCGTATTTGACGTGCGGGGATGTCGAGGAGACCGAAGCGAGATTCCGTCTCGCCGCATCTCTCGGGTGCGGCATGGTCCGCATCGGGGTGCCCGCCTATAACGAGCGGGTCCGCTATCCGGAACAACTGGAGGCGGCGTATGCCTACATGGATCAGGTGGACGAGCTGGCCCGCGATTACGGCGTCAAAGCGCTCGTCGAGACGCATCACGGTACGATCGCGGCGAGCGCGTCGGCGGCTTGGCGCCTCGTATCCCGATACTCGCCGGAACGTTTCGGGGTGCTGTACGATCCCGGCAACATGATTCACGAAGGAATGGAAGAATGGCGGCTTGGCGTCGAGGTTCTCGGCCCCTATCTTGCTCATGTGCACGTCAAAAATGCCGCCTGGGCGCAAGTCGCGCTCTCGGAGAGCGGCGAAACTATGCCCTTTGCGGCCGCCGCCTCCGGCGACGAAGCCGAACCCGATCCGCTCGCGCCGGCAGAATGGAAATGCGACTGGTGGCCGATCGCAAGCGGTATCGTCCCGTGGAAGCGCGTGCTGTCCGCGCTGAAATCCGTCGGCTACGACGGCTGGCTTGGCGTCGAGGATTTTAGCCGAACGTACGGCTCGCGCGAGCTGCTTCAAACCTTCGTTCGGCAAATCCGCGCCTGGGAAGAGGAACGATCGTAAGCGACCCGGGAGCTGCACATTCCGCATACACGGTTCCGGATCTTTGCAAATCGATCTTTGCCAAATAGGCGTCGAGAGCCGAAAGGATCTGATATGCCGTCTGTATTCCCGGTTCAGTCCTTGAGTCAGGGACTGCGCGTGTCAACCGATGGGCTGGGGGCTTTGCGCAAGTCCCCTTGAAGCACTTGCCGATAGTAGCCGAGAAGCTGCTCGGAGGGCTCGTCCCAGCCTACATGGCTCGCAAGTTCGGCGGCGCCGCGCGAAATTCGTTGCCGCAAATCGGCGTCGCCCGCGAGCCGATCGACCGCCTCCTTCATGCCTCCCGGCCGGTCCGCATCAAACAGCACGCCCGTTACTCCGTCTTCGATCTGCTCGCACGTCGGGCCGCTGCGGCCGGCTACGACCGGAAGCCCGGACGCCATCGCTTCCAGGATGACGAGACCGAGCGTTTCGGTCGTGGACGGAAAAACGAAAAGGTCGGCCGAAGCGTAAGCTTGCGCCAGCTCCTCTCCGTGCATGAACCCGGCAAACACCGCATTCGTCCCTTGAAAATAGCGCTCCAAATAAGGACGATGCGGTCCGTCGCCGACAAGGGCAAGGCATGTGCCCGGGGAGCTTGCGAGCACTTCCCGAATCCGTTCGATGCCTTTTTCGGCGGCGAGCCTGCCGACATAGAGCAGGATGGTCGAAGCCGGCTTTCCTCCGGACAGGCGCAGACGCATGCTGTCCTTCCGATGCTGCGGCCCGAACCGCGCCGTGTCGACGCCTCGTTTCCACAATCGGACGCTGCGGAATTTTTGCGCGATCAGCTCCTCCTGCACGGATTTGGAGGTGCACAAATTGAGGTCGGCGCGGTTGTGAAGCAGGCGAAGCCACGTCCACAAGATCGGCTTCAGAAACGGAAGCCGGTAATAATCGGCGTATTTCGGGATTTGCGTATGGTAAGAGGCGACCAAAGGCAAGCGCAGCTTGCGGCCATAATAAATTCCCGCCACCCCCAACACGGCCGGGTTCACGACATGCAGCAGGTCTGGCTGAATTCGGCGCAGGATGGCGCCGACCCGGCGGCTGGGCATCGCCAGCTCCTTGTCGGGATACAAAAAGAAGGGACGGGCGGGAATGCCTTCGACTTTTATGCCGTCATATTCGCTTATCCCAAGGTCGGGCGCGATGACCGTAATCTGATTCCCCTGATCCCGAAGCCAGCGGACGGTCGCGAGGAGACGGGTCACGATGCCATCCGTCGAGGGGAGGAACGTTTCGGTCACGATGGCGATCTTCATCCGCGCTTCCTCCTTTCGCTATTTCCAGGTTACTTTGGGCAGAACGTTTTCCGTCAGCACGCGGTCCTTATGCTTGATAGCCGTTTGTAAAATGTCGAGCAGCGCTTCGTCCGTCAGCAGATGGGGCTCGAGACCCAAATCCTTCAACTTCGTGTTTTTCGCGAAATAGTAATGTTTCTCTTTCTCGACGCGCGGATTGTCCAAATGGACGATGCGGCTGTTCAAGCCTTCCCGCTCCGCAACCCTCCGTACCTTCTCCGCAAGGTCCAACACGGAAAATTCCTCCGTGAATTGGTTGAACACCCTGAATTCGCCGCTTTCCGCGGGATTTTCAGCCGTAATCTCGATACAGCGGATCGTATCGCGAATGTTCAGAAACCCACGCGTTTGGCCGCCTTCGCCGTAAACGGTCAAATCGTGGCCGATGGCGGCTTGAATAAGGAATCGGTTAAGCGCGGTGCCGAACACCCCATCATAGTCTAGACGATTGACCAGCAGAGGATCCATCAGCGTTTCGTCGGTATGCAGTCCGTAAACGACCCCCTGGTTCAAATCGGTTGCCCTCAGCCCCCAAACCCGGCAGGCGAACATCAAATTGTGGCTGTCGTGAACTTTGGAAAGGTGGTACATGGAACCCGGCTGTTTCGGGTAGGGCAGGACATCTTCCCTGCCGTTATGAACGATCCGAATGTAGCCCTCCTCGATATCGATGTTGGGCGTTCCGTATTCCCCCATCGTTCCGAGCTTGATCAGATGGCAGTCCGGCACGACCTCCTTGATCCCATAGATGACGTTAAGCGTGCCTACCACGTTGTTCACTTGGGTAAATACGGCGTGTTCCCGGTCGATCATCGAATAGGGGGCGGAACGCTGTTCCGCGAAATGCACGAACGCTTCGGGCCGGGTTTGCGCAAGTACCGTTCTTAAAAAGTCATAATGATTCAAATCCCCTATGTACAATTGAATTTCCCGCCCGGTAAGCTCTTTCCAGCGGGCGATCCGGTCCTCGAGCGAGGCGATCGGCGTCAGCGAATTCGAACGAAGCTCCTCGTCCCATTTGCGGCGAACGAGGCTGTCGACGATCGTGACTTCATGTCCCTTTCGGGATAAATAAAGGGCGGTAGGCCAACCGCAAAATCCGTCTCCGCCTGCGACGACGATTCTCATGTACGCAAAAACCTCCCAGGGAATCTGAATAATAGTGAACGTCCATCATTAGCGTAACATTCGATTATTAAATGCAGATGAAATCAGGCGGAACGGCGTTCTGAACGTTTGAGACTTCGGATATCAAGTTTCGATTCGAAGCCGCTCCAACCGATAGTCTTCGACGAACACGGCGTCTCGGTTGTCTCCCGTCAGATAGCTTATTAGTTGAGGCGCAATATTGGGGATAAGCAAAACGGAATCCAGCTCCGTGACGGGAACCCACTTTACCGCGGACTGAAGCGGGTCCGGCAGCGGCGGCAGCTTTGGCTCCGAGCCTTCTTTCAGAGCGCATTCGAAAATGAGATGGAGACCATGTTTTTCATCGCGCCCGTAATCGCCGGACTGCTTATGCGGAGCCATTTCGTACACGAGCGCAAGCCGCCCAACCTCCACTTCCGCGGTCGTTTCTTCCCGTATTTCCCGCGCGACGCCTTCGACGATCGTTTCCCCCGGCTCCAGTCCTCCTCCCGGCAAATTATAATGAACGCCGTTATCGTCGTATTCGACCAGCAAGACGGCATCCTTTTTGACGATCAATCCCGTACAGCGAATTCTGACATGCGGCAATTTAGCACCTTCTAACTTATCCACATCGGTTGAGAACGGGACGTCAAGACGATTTGAACGGAGAATCCGCCAAATATTCGTTCGCTTGGCGAATAGACGCTTTCACAACGGTCAGCGTTTCGGAATTACGGACGACTTCCTCGTATATGGCGTCCTGCTTACGCTCGATACGGTCAAGACGCATATCCATACTGTCCAGTCGCGTGTCCACGCTGTCTAAACGCATATCCATACTGTCCAGTCGCGTGTCCACGCTGTCTAAACGCATATCCATACTGTCCAGTCGCGTGTCCACACTGTCTAGACGCATATCCATGCTATCCAGTCGCGTGTCCACGCTGTCTAAACGCATATCCATGCTATCCAGTCGCGTGTCCACGCTGTCTAAACGCATATCCATGCTATCCAGTCGCGTGTCCACGCTGTCTAAACGCATATCCATCTCATCGAAACGTCGATAAACTTCTCCGCGAAAGGATGTTATGTCCTCTTCCATCGAAATCATGCGACTTTCCATCGAATTCATGCGACTTTCCATCGAATTCATGCGGCTGTCCATCGAAACGAATTGGCTATTCATCGTTTCCATGCTGCAGTCGAGCGAATCCATCCGGCCGCCCAGCTTTTTCACTTCGTCTAGCACCTGGATCAGCAAGTGTTCCAACCGGATCCCCCCTATTCGGAATACAAGGACTTCTTCGCTCCGCGGCTTTTGACAACAAAAGCACCCCAGCAAAGCAACACGCCGCGTGTTTGGCTTTGTAAGGGTGCTTCCCGAACATCTTTTCCTATATTATGATGAACCTTCGTTTTTTTGTCAATGCGGATTTAGGCGGTTCGATTTAGCGTCCCAAAGCGCTATTTTCCGGTTCGCGCGGCCAGGACGCATTGCCGGACGATTTGCTCGTCGGTCATCGAGCTCATTTCCGCGTACCGAATCGTCGTTTCGTTGACCAATTTTTCGGTATCGTTTTGACCGATCAGCACTTTGGCAAGCTTGGATAAAAATTTCCGTTTAGCGTACACGCGTACTGCCAGCGTACGCTGCCTTCCGTCCCAAATGACCCGCACGAGTTTGTCCGTGCCGTCAAATACGGCGTAACGCGTATCGGAAAGTTGGGGCTGATGCTGCTGTTTCGTTTTTTGAAAACCTTGCGGAGCGAGCTCCGAACCGATTTCCTGCAAGATAAGCTCGAACAAGGGCTCTGTCATTACGAAATCACCTTTCGTCTCTATGCGTTACATATGCATTCATCTAATCAGTTAGCCGTACGTTCAAGCACGGCTTTGTTTCCGACCATGTTCGGCGTTAATCCCAATTTTCTCAGTCGTACGTACACTTGATCGTTCACGGAAAATAAGTCCGCGCCATTGTAATACGAGTAAGAGCAATGAAGCGTTTCAGGCCTCGCGTCCGGCAAAGAGAACGTATAAGCGCTTCCCTCCTGACTCAGGTAGCTGTAGAAAACTTTGGCTCGAATATAATATTCGCCATCCAGCAGCGGAAGCGGATACGGGATTTCATTGTTCGGGTAAACTTCAAAATGAGGCGAGTCGACGGAAAAGGCCGGGGATTTATGCAAGATCGCGAGCAGTTGGCTCGTTGTGAAAGGAATATGCAGCGCCTGATTGTGCAACGGTTCGACCAGCTTGATGATTCTGGATAATGCCAGCAGCGTTAGGCAGCAAAATAGTCCCCCGAAGATCAAGACCAAATTTTTGCCCGCCAATCCCAATAACAGACCGAAGCCTAGCAAAACGAAGCCCATTACGTTTAAAGCGCTTCTCAACCATCCCGCCCCCAGCTTTTATCGTCTTTTCCGAAGTACTTTTATCCATAGCAATCGGATCGAATAATAGATAACGAAAAACAGGAAAAACCAAAGGGCAAATCTCCCCCAATCGAACGGCCGGTTCCACGCGATCACAACGCGGCCGGAAAGTTGGGTTATCTCTTCATAATCATAAAACAAGCCCGGCTTATAGGATTTTGTCAAAAGATATCCGCGTATGGCCAAGCAAACCGCCAATAGGACGACAGCCAAAACCGAGACGATCGCCGATTCGAACATCAGCTTCACTTCTTTTCTCATGACCGCCAACCCCCTCCACTCTCGCACGTTTGCAGGCTAGCGGACCCGGGACGTTATCCGGACGCCAAAAAATCGAGCAACTGGCCGATATGATCGATTTTGCCGTCCGGTTCGACGCCGGCTTCCCTCATTTTGGCGATATCGGTCCCATACGCGACAAACCGGATGCCCGCCTCCTGCGCCCCCTTGCCGTCGATCCAGGAGTCGCCGACGGAAATCCACTCCGAAGCCGGTATATCCGGATAACTTTCGAGAACGTAGACAAAACCGTCGGGCGACGGCTTCAGCATGGCCATTCGTTCCCGGCCCGCAACGAGATCGAAAAAAGAGAGAATGCCGTTTTCGGCCAATGCGGCACGCGCCGCTTCCTCCGAGTTGTTCGTGACGACCGTCAAACGATAGCAGCCGACGAGTCCGTTGAGCAGTTCCCTGACGCCCGGCTCCAATTCGGCGCCGGCCATCCCCTTCACCTCGTGCTTCCTGACGATCGCCCAGGTTTCCTCTTCCAGTTCTTTCGTCAACCGGCCCGTCTGACGAGCCTGCCGAATTAGCGTCGAAGACGTCTCCCGCTGGAACGCACAATCCTCGTCCAGAAGCCGGTGGCCGGCCAAAAAAGCGTAAATCTCCCGCTTCATCTCCGGAAAATCGATGGCCGAGCGAAGCAGCGTATTGTCCATATCGAACATAATGCCTTTTATCCGATGCATGGTGTCTCCTTGCGATCCGAGATCCGGTTTTTTTCCATCCTTGTCCTTTATCATAGCATAATCGGGACCTGGAAAAACGGGAGAGTTTCATCTTCAAAGTAAAAAGGCCAGCCGGATATCCGGATGACCCCGATTCAAGCGAATCATTTTCGCAAGTAGCCTAGTGCTTTACATATTTCCCATAGTCGGGTACGGCGACCGAATCGAATTCCTCGGCCAATTTTCGCAGACTCTCTGCCAGTCGCTCGCCTTCCATCGGCATGCCGTGACCGGCAATGGCCGATTGCGGTTGAAGATCCCGCAGCTTGCGCACGGATTGGCGGGCAGCCTCCCAATCGGTCGTCAAATATCTTGGGGGGCCGCTCATGTCCGGCTGCTGTGTAAATACGTTCAAGAGCGAATCCTGGCGAACCGTCACGAACGCGTCTCCCGCGACCAAAGCGCGGTCCCGCTCCCGGAACAGCGAGATATGCCCCGGCGTATGACCGGGAGTATGAATCCATCGCCACTCCGGAAGCACGGGAATCGATCCGTCCATCGGCAGGTTTTCGACCCGGGTTCCCAGATTTACGGGTTCTACGGGAAAAAGAGAGGACAGCTTGGCGACCAGCCCGCCTTCGACGGCCGGATCGGGCGGAGGGTACGATTGCCGTCCCGTCAAAAAAGGCATTTCCAGTTCATGCGCATAAACCGGAACATCCCACTCGTCGAGCAGTTCGACGATCGCGCCGACATGATCGAAATGGCCATGGGTCAAAACGATCCCTTGCGGCTTGGCGTTTTCCCCGAATCGCCGTTGGCAGGCCGCCCGAATTTGGGCCGCCGATTGCGGCATTCCCGCATCCGCCAGCACCCACTCGCCGCCCGGCTTCCCGATGAAAACGACGTTGACGATCTGGACCGTTTCGCAAAACAGATCCGGCCCGACCTCCAGGCCCGTTCCGTTTTTTATAGACGTAAAAGGCAAAAAGCGGTAGTCCTCGCCGTATGACATTTCCTTATCCATTTATGTTTCCCCCTTTTGCAGCCCTTCCCCGTTCGCTCGGGTCCGCAAACGATTTTCGCCCGTTTATCGTCCCCTTTCGCTCCGGTTGTTATCCTTTCCGGATCGACAATAAATTGGAAGGAGTTTCGAAAAGGCTGCGATACATAAGTGAGCGAAAAAGACGAAATCTTAATGCAAGGAACAAATAAAAACAAGTAGGTGGAGACGACAGATGAACAAAAAGGTGGCAAGCGGCCTGATGGTGGCCGGTATTTCCCTGATGCTGACGGTTCCTGCAGTCGCGGAAGGAACGACTCATTCGATGGGCACCAACGGCACGATGACTAGACCGGGAGTCCATGGTACCTACACGGGAACCGGAACCGGCGCGGGAACGGTCGTTCCGAATACCGGCTATACCGGCACGACCGTGCCGGGCAACGGCTATACGACCAGAGGGACGACGAACGGCACGGCGAACGACGGCTTTGCGAACGGCGGAAATTACCGGACGAGAGCTGCCGCAAACCGCGCCGGGAACAACTGGGGATGGCTTGGTTTGCTCGGATTGTTCGGCTTGCTCGGCATGCGCAGCCGCAATCCCGAGCGGGATCGCACGTAAACGTCAATCAATAACGGATGAAAGAACACCTCCCGATCCGTCGATTCGGGGGGTGTTCTTGCGAAAAACAAGGAGGATCGTGATGACGAAACGGATTTTTCCGTTGCTTGTGTCGGCTGCGATTTTTTTCGGTTTTCCGCCGGCATCGTCGCTTCATGCGCAAAGTTCCGAAACGCGTGCGGCAAGCGTTGCGTTGAGCGTGCGCACAAGTCCCGAAGCCGCATTCGCGACCCGGCTCGAACTGAGCGATCGCGATTTAGCCGAAGCGCTGAAGCATGCGGCCGCCGCGGAAACGGAATTTGCTCCGCTTTTAACGGACGTTTATGTAGAGACGGAAGTTTCGCTTCCGATGGCGTTGCGTTTGGACATAACCGGAAATTTATGGAGCGATGCCGAAGGAAAGCGGTTCCTCCTTCCGGAGAAATGGTCGGACAAGCTGCGCAACGAAGCCCTGAAGCTTCGGCAACGCCACTACGGCGAGCTTCTTTCATGGGAAGAAGCCAAATCGTTCTTCCCGCTTAAGAGCACTTTTCAAGTTCGGGACGCGGAAACCGGTTTGACGTTTCGGGTTCAACGCCGCGCCGGACGAACGCATGCAGACGTACAGCCTTTGACCAGGGAAGACACGGCCGTCATGAAAAAAATATATCAAAACCGCTGGAGCTGGAAACGGAAAGCCGTCATCGTCTCCGCGAACGGCCGAAATGTCGCAGCTTCGATGAACGGCATGCCGCACGGCGGCGACGGCATTCCCGAAAACGGCTTTTCCGGCCATTTCTGCATCCATTTTTTGCACAGCACGACGCATCGGTCCGACTCCCCTGACCCTCCCACCAATTGATGATTCTCAAAGCCGCTGGGCGGTTGCGGCCGTATTTCGAATCGTCCGGGCCCGCCTTGCTTGCCCAAAGCATGATCGAGGCGGCGAACCATCGGGAAGCGGAAATCGTCCGGCTTCTGACCAAGGGAATGCCGAAGGAACGCTCTTCGTCCCTCATTCGGGAATTGAATGCCGTGACCGCCATTCGGACGGAGGACGCCGGGCCGAAGGAGACGGAAGACGGCGCGCTGAACGCCTGTGCCGAATGGAAAGCCGTCGTGTACCGCAATCGCGAAAAATCGGACCTCGTGTTCCGTTTCGCCTATTTCCGGCAGTCGCCGTTATCGCCTTGGCGCCTGCGGGAGATGACCGCGGATCCCGCCTAATGACTCGCAATCTTCCGGTTCCCGGCGGGCTTCTCTTGCTTGATCTCTTCAGGCAACCGCTCGGAAATTCCAGGCACTTCTCGCGGCGAATATTCGATTTCGTCGGAGGAGTATACCGTGACGAAAACCCGGCCCCCTCCCGTAAAGGTACGAATCAGAACCGGCTGATTGTACGGATTGAGGAAAACGAAGTCCGGTCCGCCCCAGCTAACCGTGGCATCCCGACCGGGCGGCACGTAGGGGACGTTCCGGCTATGCGAATAGCGTTTGACAATCGTAAGTCCCGCCCGGTCGATCGCATTAAACAGCGTGGAGGATACTTGACAAATGCCGCCGCCGATCCCTTCCGACAATTCGCCCCGCACGATAATCGGCGCGGGCAAATATCCTCTCGAGATCGTGCGAATGCCGACGGCCCGATTGAAGGAAAACGTCTCCCCCGGGAACACGACTGTGTTGTTGATCGCTTTGGAGGCCAGGCCGATGTTGTGGGACCGGTTTTTGTTTCGCGAATTAAAATAGGTGACGTAGTGGCCGATCGGCTTCTCTCGAAGCGGCGCCAGCAGCTCGCTGTCGACCCGCGGATAAACCGCCGTCCGCGGCACTTCGATCGAGGGAGATCCGCTGCCGAAGAGCGAATCGTAAAATTTTTCGGCAAATCGGTTGCGATCCAGCCTGTAACCGACTTTTTCCGGCACAATTTGCCCGCTCTCGCCGATCGTGGCATTTTGCGGCCGTTCGTAGACGCGCTCGTGCAGACGTTCAAGCAGCCGCTCGAATTTTTCCGGGTCGACGATTGGCAGGGCGGGCAATAATTCGTAGTCGGCACGCTTGACGTTTTCCACGATTTGTTCCTTGTACCGGATCGAGAAACTGTCGGGAAGCGGCGCGGAAAGCAGGAGCAGCGCCCAGGATATCGTTAACCATTTCAATTTCGGATAGCACCTTTCGTTAGGATAATCACAACGATACGGTTTCCCAAACGGCTGCCTTCCATTCATTTCCCTTTTATTTACGCCCTCGTTCGACCAAATTGATCCCGACTCCCATGCAAATGACGGCAAACAGCAGAAGCTTGGAAACCGGGGGAAACAGGTCCCATCCGCTTTCATCGTACAGGACAATTCCGAGCAAGGCATCCATGGCATGGCTCATCGGAAAAAACCGGGCCACCAGCAAAATGAAGTCGTTCGTAAGCGTTCCCGGCGGCATATAGGCACCGCTAATCAGCGGGATGACCGGAATGATGGACGGATACAGCATATTGAAATGTTCGGGCGTTTTGGTGAATCCGGTAAACAGCAGCGCCAGGGCGACGACAGCGAAGACAAAAACCGCCGTCACGAAAAGCAGCATCCCGAAATTGTCGCCCAGATCGAAACCGAATCCGTATAAGAAAATAAGGTAGACGATCAGAATTTGCGCGAATCCGATCATAAACGCATACAGCAAATGCCCCATATACATTTCCGTTTTCGTCGTCGGGGAAAGAATCATCCGGTTCCATATGCCGGACGTTTTTTCCGAATTGACCGCATTGATTTTAAAGCCGACGGTAAACATGGACAAAAACAAGGCAAAGGCGAACATCAGCTGCATGCTCATATCGTAGCTCGCGATTTCGTCTCCTTCCGGATTGGCGGCCTGAAGAAAGAGCGGCGGACGCTCCATATACGCGGCGACATCCTCTCGGAATCGTTCGGGCTGATCCGTACGTTCCGCGGCTTCCCGCAGCTGCAGTTCCTGCCGGAAGACGGCATTCGCGTGCTGTTCGACCGTCTGGACATTATAGTCTTCGATGGCTGCAACGATCCGGAAATCGTTCCGCATCAGCGCGACCGCCACCGTCGAACGTCCTTCGCGAACTTTATTTCTCGCTTGCTTCTCGTCCTCCAGGACGAACTCGAACGCCTCGCTTTCGTTCAACCGGTCGATCCACGCCGCAGCCTCGTCCTCGGATATTCCGTCCGCGGCGAATACGTCCACTTTCAATTTGCTCTCCGCATTCATGCCGAACAGCAGGACGGCCAATACGCTTAAGCCGATAAAAAGCAACAGCAGATAAGGGGAACGTTTCTCCTTCATCCATTGCGACAACAGGACGGGAACCATTAAATCCGCCCCCTTTTCGGAAATAGAAGCAAACCCGCCGCGATCGCGACGACGGAAAACAAGATAAGCTGCAGAAGCGGGATGGCGATAACGGATATCGCTTCTTGTTGGACCCATTGAATGAAAACGGCTAAAGACAACCCGTTCGGCGTCCATTCCCCGACATCCCGAAGCCAGTCCGGCAGAATATAGACGGGGACGAAGCTGCCCCCGATCGTTCCGGTCACCATGATGACGATGATCATCGCTCCGTTCGCCGACGATTCCTTGTACCGGAAAGCCAACGCGGTAAAAACGGCGGACAACGAGGCGATGCTGAAGCAAAAGACGAGCGCGATCGTCGCCATGCCAAGCCAGAACTGCGGCGAGCGGCCGGGGAACAGGCGGAGCGCGAAATGGCAGAGCGCGAAAACGGCCGTCATTTGAAGAAGAGACATGACGAAGGTCGAACCGATCTTGCCGGCCAAATAGCGGAACGGCGGACTGCCACTCAGCAAAATCCGTTGGAACACGCGCTCCCTTTTTTCCGTAATGGCTTTCGTTGCCGTCGTCATCGCCACGAACAAGGCAAAAACGATCGTAATGGACAGCGAGTAATATTGAAACGAAGTGATCATTTGAAAGCCTTCGATCGTTTCCCTGCCACCGACGGAGACGGGAACATCGGGAGCCCCGGCCCCGGCATGATCGGCAGAGGCGTGGCTTAACGCCAGTTCGAAGTTCAACGTCTTCATGAAGCCTTCGACGATATCCCGCAGTACGTCGACTTCAAGCGAGGAATCCGCCGCCGTCAGCGCAAGGGGCATGGCTTCGCCTTCGCCGAGCAGCATCCGGTTCAGCGCAGCCAGCGTATAGCCCTCGGGAATCGTAAGGATCGCGGATATTTCGTTGTCCTCCAATTGCCGGGCAGCCGTCTCCGCATCCGATTCGGTCGTCTTTACGAATTGTCCGACTTCTTCCCCTTCGAGCAGCTGCATGAGCAGCATGGCCGGCTGCAGCTGCTCCGCCCGAGCGGCAAGAGCGCCCGCCTCCTCTTCCGCAAGCCGCGATGACGCCAGCGAATCCCGGAACTGCCGCAAGCCCGCTTCCTCGTCGTCTTCCCGGACGATCGCGACGTCCATGTCGAGCGATTCGGCGCCGTTTTCGACCCAGTTCGGCAGCGCAAGGCTCAAAACGACGATCAGCACGATCGGCAGCAGAAGCGAGAGCGCCATCTCTTTTCGGTCCCGCCAGTACACCAGAAAATCCTTTTTGAGGAAAGGCAGCATTCCGTCTCCCCCTTCAGTCTCTCAGCGTACGGCCCGTCAGATGAAGAAACACATCCTCAAGGCTAGGCGTTTGAATATGAATGTTGACGATCTGGACTTGCAGCCGTTCCGCTGCCTGAACGACGGCCGACAGCACGCTGCGCTGCTTCGACACGATCAGCTTCAGGCCGGATTCCGTTTCCTCGACCTGTCGGACGGACTCCAGCGCTTGCAGCTCCCTGACCAGCTCCGGACTCGGCGCGTTCAATTGAACGAGCAGCGTATCTTCGCCGGATAAAATGCCCTGCAGTTCTTTGCGCGTTCCGGAAGCGATAATCCGACCGTTGTCCATAATGTACATCCGGTTGCAAAGCTGCTCCACTTCCTCCATGTAATGGCTCGTGTACAAAACGGTCGTTCCTTTTTCCCGATTGAGCAAACGGACCATATCCAAAATATGATTGCGGGACTGGGGATCGATGCCGACCGTCGGTTCGTCCATAATGACGATTTGCGGTTCGTGAAGCAGCGCGGCGGCGATGTTGATCCGGCGCTTCATCCCTCCGGAATACGATTTGATCAGCTCCTTCTGCCGTTCGCGCAACCCGACCAGCTCGAGCGTTTCCTGAATTTTCGAGTCCAATGCCGGTCCTTTAAGTTTGTAGATCAAACCGAAAAACTTCAAATTTTCGTAAGCGCTCAGCTCTTCGTACAAGGCGATTTCCTGCGGCACGACGCCCAGCACTTTGCGCAGCTCCTGCGGGTGCTTGAGGACGCTTCTTCCGTTCAGGCGCACGTCGCCCTCGGTCGGCCGCAGCAGCGAAGCGATCATCGAAATCGTCGTCGACTTTCCCGCTCCGTTCGGGCCCAGCAAGCCGACCGACTCCCCTCTGTCCAAAAACAAGCTGACGTCGTCCACCACAGTCTTTCCTTTGAATACTTTGCGAAGCTCAACCGTTTCGAGCATGTTCGGCAGCCATCCTTTCTTTCCATGGATCTTCGATTATGGTTTAAAGATACAAGAAAAAAGACAGTGCGCTCACTGTCTTCCGTCACTTCATTTATGGCAAACCATGACTGGAGTCATGGTCAAACGATTTGATTCCGAATCGCGTAAATGGCAAGCTGCGTCCGATCCCGCAAATTCAGCTTGTCGATGATTTGGCTCACATGGTTTTTGACCGTTCCGATCGAAAGCCCGAGCTCGTTTGCGATTTCCCGGTTGCTTCTTCCTTCCCCGACAAGCCGGACGATCATCAGCTCGCGCGGCGTGATCGACGGGTCGACGGCCGGTTCGTCTTGCCCTTTCAGCAGGCGCGGGATCACTTTGGCCGCAACTTCCTCCTGCAGCGAAAGCCCGCCCAACAGACAGCTTCGGATCGAACGGATGAGCGCTTCCGGTTCCGCATCCTTCAGCATGTAGCCGTCCACCCCGTTTTTTAACGCTTCGAACGCATATTGGTCGTCATTGAACGTCGTCAGCATCAGCACTTTGGTGCGGGGCCAGCGCGACCGGATCGCACGCAGCGCCTCCAATCCGTTCATTTCCGGCATTCGGATATCGAGAACGGCGATCTCGAACGCTTGCTTCTCGCATAAAGCGATCGCTTCCTTTCCGTTCCCGGCCTCTCCGGTCACTTTCAGCTCCGGGTCGGTTTCGATCATCATTTTCAAGCCTTGCCTGACCATCGCCTGATCTTCGGCGAGCAAAATCCGGATCACGAATTCTCCTCCTGTTCCGGCGTGTTGGCCGCAATAAGCGGCAATGTGCCTCTGACGACGAACAAACGATCGTACGCCGCGATTTCCAGTTTTCCTCCGGCCTGTTCGATCCGCTCCCGCATCGACCGCAGGCCGAAGCCCTCCTTGACCGGATCGGCGACAGCCCGTTGATTCGACACTTCAAATCGGAAAATGCTTCCTCCGGGGGCTTCGAAAAGAATTCGGGCTTCCCTTTCGTTCCCGTGTCTCATCGCGTTCGTCAACGCCTCCTGCACAGCGCGATAGATCGCGGCGGATTGCGCGTTCCCAAGGGGAGCCGAAAGCGCGCCGTTCCGCACCGTAAACTGAATGCGCATAAAGCTTTCGGCCTCGAGCCTGCGGATCAAGCCCAATATCGCTGGCAAGCCGCCCGGTTCCTGCTGCTTCAACGCTTTGACCGCGTTTCTCGTTTCCTCCAGGCTTTCTTTGGCCAGTCCTTTCAACTGCGTCAGCATCTCTCGGGTTTCCCCGCCGGACTTCAACCGGTAAACCTCAAGCTGCATAAGCAAGGCGCTCAGCTTGTGTCCGACGGAATCGTGGATTTCCCGTCCGACATAAGCCCGTTCCTCCTGCCTGGCCGCTTCTTCATCCGAAATCAGCCTGCGCTTCAACCGCCGGTATTCGCTTAGCAGCGCTTCGCCGCGCGCGGCCGTCTCCTCCCGCTCGGAAAGCAAAACGCGAAATTGGATCAGAGCGACAGCGGAAATCGCCGTAAATAAAACGAGAAAGAGGAGCGGCAGGCTCGGATAACCGGCCAAAACCGGCAAAAACGCTGCCAGGACGGCAAAAGCGCCCGCGACCGCCGCCCCGGCGGACTTCAGGCTGTATGCCGCATGGCCGACAAGCAGTGCGAACAAGATGAGCGGGTACGGATTCGGAGGACCGTCGGCTGCGGGCCAGAGCGCGACGGCGGCGAGCAAAGCCGCAAGGCTCGTTGCGAACGTCAACAGCGCCGGCCTTTCCCGAATTAACGGCAAAAGAAAGTAAACGGCAAAAAACATGGCGCTCAGCAGCAAGCGCCATGCGATCTCGCGTTCTAGCGGATAAATGTGCAGCATCGCCCCCAGCCACGCCGCGATCAAGAAAATCAGCCAAAGCCAATACGAACGCATTTTTCCTCCCGTGGGCTTGCGGCAAGCTTCTGCCCGCCTCGACGTATGGTTTCGACGCGGCCCGGGCGGGTTCCTGCTTCCTTGCCCTGATTATGAAAACGGGGAGCGTACCGGGTGACGGCCGGTTACCAAATCGTCAGCTTTTTCTCCGCGGGAGTGCGCGGTTTCGGATTCGGCGCCTTGTCGAAGTATCCGATATGCAAAATGCCGACGATTTGTTCTCCTTCCTTGACGCCAAGGCCTTCGCGGAAAACGGGAGAGCGGATGAACTCGAAGGTCGTCCAGGTCATGCCAAGCCTTCGCTCCCACCCGAGCAGCTGCATGTTCTGCATCAGGCAGCAGACGGCCGCGAAATTCTCCTCCCGCTTATGTTCGTTTTTCTCCTCCTTCATCACGACCACCAGGCTGGCGGGAATTTCGGCCATCTTCTTCTTCATCAATTCCTTTAATTTCGCCGGAAGCAGCTTCATCCGCATCATATTGCCGGAAGCGTTCACCGCCAAATCGGCCAGCCTTTCCCGCCCTTCCGGGCTTTCGATCAAAATAAACCGCCAAGGCTCCCGAAGCCCGTGATTCGGCGCCCATACCGCATCGTTCAGCAATTCCAGAATCAGCTCTCGGGATACCGGCAGCCGGTTGAACGAGCGGATGCTCCTTCTCTCCCTTACGGTTTGCGCGACGCTCATCGGTTTTTCGCCCCTTTCGGCAATGGATTGGCGTTCCAATGCGAAATCATCGTCTGGAAAAATTTCAAAATCGTATGCAGTTCCGTTTCCGAAAACGAATTCAAGGACCGCAAAAATTTGCTTTCTTGGATTCCGTGCAACGTCTCGTGCAATTCGAGGACTTCCTTGCCTTTCGGGGTTAGGCTGAAGTACACCTCTTTCTTGTTGTCGTTAAGCCGGCTGCGTTTGATAAATCCTTCCTCAAGGAGCTTGGCGCTGATTTTCGTAATGCTCGCTTTCGACAAATTCAATTTTCCGGCAACGGACGTGTTGTTGATCGGCTCGTTGTTGCCAATGCAGTCGATGACATGGATGCTGGTCAAATTGTTCGGGAACGCGGTCAGATTCAATTCCCGCGCTTTATCGGCGAACTCGCGAAATTCGACTTCCATGCGCTGTTCGTTCAGATGCATAAAATGAATAAACTGGCCGTATATCAGTTGCCTGAGCGTTAGATCCGCTTCCATTAGGGGTCACCCGCTTAAAAAATATTTTGTTTATAAATTAACAATATTTACGAACGGGATTCAAATCATAAAAATTAAATCAAGCTTAATCAAATAATTTTTTTGTTAACTTGTTAATAAACATAGCACGATCTTGCCGGAAAATCAATATTGGCGAGCACAGGTTCATTTCCGTTCAGGCTCGTTCCAGTTTTCCTTGATTTGTTCCGCGTTCTTTTTCAGCCAGTCCTTCTCCGAAGCGACTAAATACGCGATGCCGACGATCAAGGACGCGATGCTCGCGATAAGGGGACCGTTTCCGATATAGCCTAACATTGCCCGGAACATCTCGTAGCTCCAGCTTGACGCGTTCGAACCGAATATCGCAGCGCTAATATAGCGAATTCCGTACAGGAAAGCGGCGATACAGATGAAAACGACCCCGGCTGTTCTTCGTTGCATCGTTCTCCTCCTCTTCCTTCACCCCGACAATTCCATCCGCAACCTGATCATATCCCGGCAATGAATGCCGTTCTCGTAAATGTCTTGCGCATAATTCCGCACGAAAAATCGACGTCGACGCCGACGATTCGAAAGCCGCAGCTTTGATAGAGCTTCAGTTGCCAAAAGCTTGAATTGCCCGTTCCGATTTCCAGCGCGGTCGCTTGACGGCTCTTTGCTTCCCTTATGGCCGCTTGAACCAGTTGCCTTCCGATTCCTTGGCCTTGCCGAGACTCCTTGACGGCCACGTTGACGATTTCCATCGTCCGGGGGCGCGTATGAATCAAGACGACTTCGCCGACAAGTTCGTCGTCCAAATAAGCCCCGTAACCGTACCCTCGGCCGACGTATTCGTTCACGAGCTCCCGGGACGGATCGGCCAGCAGCAGAAGATCGTACGGAATTTCGTTCGGGTCCTCCAATAATTCAATGGTTAAGTTCATGTGTTGCCGCTCCCCCGCTTCGATCGCAGATCATCCCCTATTATAACCCATATCATGGAAAAAGGGACCCCTCCGATCGGCGGCATTGCCCGCCGATCGGAGGGGTCCCTTTTAAAAATATTCGTTTTCCTACTTCGCCGCCGCGAGCTTCTCCCGCTTCTGCAAGTACTTGCATACGGTGCTCACGTAAGTCGCGTGCGACCAGGTGAGCGGCGCCACCGACAGCGGCGAGCCGTCGTGCGGGTGCAGCTGCTCCGGCAAGTTGCCGCCCGGCAGCGTATGCTTCGTGACCTTCTCGAGCGTCGCTTTCGGCGGTTCCAGATCCGCCAGCGTTTGGGCCGTCGCGATCTGGAAGTTGGCGACCCAAAGCGTGCAGATGATCCACGGGTTGCCAGGCACCTTCTCCACGTCGCCGCTCTGTTGGAAGTAGTAGTCGTTCGTATAGCGGGCGATGCCGCCCACTTCCGTCTGCACGGCGAGGCCTTGCGCGATCGCGCCCATCGTGCGGACGACCCGGTCGTCGTCGGCCGGCAGCACGCCGAATTCGAACAGGCCGAACAGGCTGCTTTCCAGCGTCATGTCCTTCACCCACTGGCCGTCCCGCTGCACGAGCCCCCGCGCGAACCGGCCGGCATCTTCGTCCCACAGGTGGGCGATCATCCCCGCCTTCATGCGCTCGGCCACGCTGCGGTAACGGTCGCTTCGCTCGTAATCGCCGAACAGGTCGGCGAAGTACGACGCCGCCATCAGACCGCCGTAGACGGACGCGGTCGTATACGTCCAAATGCCGTAGCGCTCCTCCCACAAATCATAGCTGGGCAGCGGAAGACCGAGCGTCGGCTCGATAAAATCGCACAGGAACGAGGCGGCCATGCGAACGAGCGTCGGATACAGCGCCTGGGGAAGCTCGATTTCCCCTTGGCGCTCGTAATCTTTCCACAGCGCATAAAGCACCAGCGCCGTCTCGTCCTCCTGAATCGGCAACCGGGGGCTGCCCTGCACGACGTAAGGATGCCAGCTGGAACCGACCGTTCCGTCCGGATTGTATTTGTGGTACAGATAGCCTTCCGGGGAAAGCGCCCGGTTGCAGAAATCGAAAAACGGGGCGATCGTCCCGTGATACCCGGCCAGCGACATCGCATCCGCGATCAGGGCGCCGTCGCGCGGCCACATGTAGCTGTAATGGTCGCGGTTGTACTGCAGAATGTCGGTATCGTTGGCCGCCAGAATCGCGCCCCGCTCGTCGATTTGCGTCCGTACGATCAGGAGGCTGTGCTTATACAGCTGAACGACGGAAGCGGGCAAATCCCCGAAATCCGCGTCGGCTTTGGCAAGCCAGTGATTCCAGTAAATGACGATGCGGCTGAGCAGCTTTTCCGGATGGCTTTCCTGAACGTATTGATCGAGCCGTTTCACCTCTTCCAAATCGCTGCCCACCGACATCCAGTAATAAAAGGTGCTTTCGCCGCCGGCCGCCAGTTCCGCCCGCAAGCTGATCGTGCTGTCGACCGACCCTTGCGCGATCGCATTGCCCATCAATTCGCCGTCCTCGGCGTCCCTCCACGTGCCCTCCGCCGAGTGAAATCGTTTGATGCCGGTCGTAAACTGATAAATGCCGCCGCCTTGCGACCGTCCGTTGAACATGAAATAGGACGATCTTTTGTAATGGAACACCGTCCGGTTCGCCGGGAAAAAAGCCGCCGTATCGCCGACTTCGCTGTCGTCGATCATCAGGTCCTGGTGGAAAAACACCCGGACGTCCTTCGGCTCTTCCGTCAAATTCCGCACGACGACCCGCTTCATGTAGATGCATTCGCGCTGGTGAATGCCGTCGTTGATATGTAGCTCGATCCCGAGTTCCTCGTTCCGGGCGGACACGTTCGTGACGAGGGAATTTTCGATGTAGCCCAGTTCGATCCGCCAGGACGGATCGTCGAGCCAGGAAAATTTGCCGCCGCACCAAATGCCGAACCGGCACGGATGGCCGCCGGTATGATTCAGCTGTCCGACGAACGGGAAATAAATATCCCGGATGAAGCAGCTTTTGTCCAGATTAACTAAAATTTTGCCGTTGCCGATGACAAGATGTCGAGCCATTAGGCATCCCCTTCCTTTATATCGCAAGCTCGCGGTACAGGCGCTCGTACGCTTTGGCGGACGTCTCCCAGCCGTAGTCCTGCTTCGTGCCGTTTTTGACGATTTTTTCCCAGACTGCATGATCCTTGTAAAAGGCAAGCGCCCGGCGGACGGTAAACAGCAAGTCGCCCGACGATGCCGGCCCGAAGCTGAATCCGTTGCCCGTATCGGCAAATTCGTTGTACGATTCGACGGTGTCGCGAAGTCCGCCCGTTTCCCGCACGATCGGCACGGTCAAATACCGGAGCGAAATAAGCTGGCTCAACCCGCACGGCTCGAATCGGGACGGCATGAGAAACATGTCGGCGGCCGCGTAAATCCGGCGGGCGAGCCCTTCGTTGAACCCGTACCAGACGAACAATTTGTCCCGATGCCGCTCCATCGCGCCGCGCAGCATGCCCTCGATCTGCGGATCCCCCGAGCCGAGCACGAACATCTGCACGTTCTCTTCCAGCAGTTCCGGCAGCGCTTCGCCGACCAGGTCGAAGCCTTTCTGGCTGACAAGTCGCGACACGATGCCGATCATCGGAACGTTCTCGTCCTCGGGAAGCCCGAATTCGCGCTGCAGGTCGATTTTGTTTTTGCGTTTTTTGGCGAGGGAATGACGGTACGGAACCGGAACGTTCGGATCGTTCATCGGATCGTAGCTCTCCGTGTCGATGCCGTTGACGATCCCCGTCAAATCGCCCGATCGCTGACGCAGGACGCCCTCCAGCTTTTCTCCGTATTCCTCCGTTTGAATTTCCTTCGCGTACGTCGGGCTGACCGTCGTCAGCTTGTCCGCGAAGCGGAGTCCCGCTTTCATGCAGCTGCCCGCTCCGTAAAATTCCAGGCCGTCCTCGCCGAACAGCTCGTCGCCGGCGGACAGCAAATCTTTGAGCCATTCGCGCGAGAACACGCCCTGATACTGCAGGTTATGAATCGTAAACACGGTCCTTATTTTGCGGATTGCGGGATCGTAGGCGTACCGGGTTCGCAGCAGCATCGGGAGCAGCCCCGTCTGCCAGTCGTGACAGTGCACGATCTCGGGCAGCGCGTCCGTCCGCAAAAGCGTTTCCGCCGCCGCCAGGCAAAAAAACGCGAACCGTTCCGCTTCCTGCTCGCCGTACCCGTACAAATAATGCCTTTTGAAATAATATTCGTTGTCGATCAGCAGGAACCGCACCCCGTCGGCGAACGTCTCCAGCACTCCGCAGTATTGCGAACGCCAACCGACTTGAACGCGGAACGTATCGAGCGTCCGGGCTTCCTTCGTATACTTCTCGGGAATGGCGCCGTACTTGGGCAGCACCACCGTCACGTTCACCCCCAGCTTCGCCAGCGCCTTCGGCAGCGCGCCGACGACGTCGGCGAGTCCCCCGGTTTTGACCATCGGCACCGCCTCCGAAGCCGCAAACCAGACGTTCATCGAACCCCTCCGTTTTTAAATGACGTTTCGCTTCACCGCCAGAAACGGCATGTCGGCCGAACCTTTAAGCTGCTGCTGCTTCCGAATTTCCACCTCTTTGTCCAAAATGCAATTTTCGATCGTGCCGTCCTCGCGGACGACGCCGTTTTGCATGACGATGCTGTTGCGGACGACCGCCCCCTTGCGCACCTTGACTCCCCGAAACAAAATGCTGTTGCGGACCTCGCCTTCGATTTCGCAGCCATTCGCGACGAGGGACTGTACGACTGTGGACCCGTCCCGGTAGCGGGTCGGGGGTTCGTCCTTTACCTTCGTGAATACGGGCCCCGGTTCGAAAAACAGCTCCCTCCACACCTTCTGGTCGAGCAGCTCCATATTGTGCCGGTAGTAGGCCGGGATGCTGTTCACGACGCCGAGGTAACCTTCGTGCATATACGCCTCGACCCGCAGCTCCCCGAGCCGGGACAAAACCGCATGGCGGACGAAATGGTCCTTGCCCTGGGCAAGCGACGTCTCGACCAGATCGACGAGAAGCTCCTTGCGAAGCACGTACATTTCCATCGATACGATATCGCTGGCGAGCCGGCCGAAATGATCCTGCATTTCCGCGATTCGGCCGTCCGGGTCGAGCCGCGCCTTGCGCGTCAGTCCGGTCGTCGCGTTCGGCCAGCGCTTGCAGACGACGGTGACGTCGGCGCCGCGTTCCCGATGCTGCTCGAGCACGAGCGAAAAATCGATGTTGCATACCATATGGCTGCGCGTGATGACGACGTAATCGTGCTCGCTGCGCCGGAAATAATCCCGGTGGCGCCAAAAATGGTACAGATCGCCTTTGCCGAAATCGGTCTGGTTTTCCATCGCCGGCGGAAGGACGAACAGCCCTTTTTGCTTGCGGTGCAAATCCCAGTTGCTGCCGGAGCCGAGATGGTCCATCAGCGAGCGGAATTTCGTATGGGCAAATACCGATACGTTGGAAATGCCCGAATTGACCATCGAGGAAAGCACGAAATCGATCAGCCGGTAGCGGCCGCCGAACGGCACGGTCGCCAGGCAGCGGCCTGCGGTCAGCGCCCCCATTTCCTCCGTTTCGTGAATCAGGTTGATGATGCCCATCAGCGGCAGCTTCACAGCGGATTCGCCTCCTCCAGCGGAATTTCCGGCACGATATGGTCATAGCTCGCGACGACGGCGATATGCTCGGAATCGACGCTTCCGACCCGGCAGCCGGAGCCTACGATCGCGTTCTCGCCGACGATGGCGCGAACGATTCGCGCGCCGGGCTCGATGACCGCGCCGGGCATAATGACCGAGTCTTCGATGAAGCTCCCCTTCCCCGCTTTCACTCCGTGAAACAAAACCGAGCGGTTGATCCTGCCTTCCACGACGCAGCCTTCGTTGATCAGCGAATTGGTTACCGACGCTTCGGGAGACAAATACTGCGCTGGCTGGTTGGGGCTTACCGAGTAAATCCGCCAGGAGCGATCGTTCAAATCCAGCGCGGGGGAACCCTCCAGCAAGTTCATATTCGCTTCCCACAAGCTCTCGATCGTGCCGACATCCTTCCAGTATCCGTCGAACCGGTACGAAAACAGCCTCGCCTCTTCCCCCAGCAGCTTGGGGATGATGTCTTTCCCGAAATCGTTGGAAGACATCTTGTCTTCGTCGTCCCGAAGCAGCGCATCGCGGAGAACCGGCCAGGAAAACATGTACACGCCCATGGATGCGAGATTGCTTTTCGGCTGTTTCGGTTTCTCTTCGAATTCAAGCACTTTGCCGTCCTCGTCGACGTTCAGAATGCCAAACCGGCTCGCGTCCGCCCACGGTACGGATATGACGGCGATCGTCGCGTCCGCGCGATTCGCCTTGTGGGCTTCGAGCAGGAGTTCGTAATTCATTTTGTAAATGTGGTCTCCGGAAATGATGAGCACGTATTCGGGATCGTACCGTTCGATAAAGCCGATGTTTTGAAAAATGGCGTTGGCCGTTCCTTTGTACCAGGAACCGCCTTTCTGGCGAACGTACGGCGGCAGCACGTGCATACCCCCGTCCCGCCGGTCGAGTCCCCACGGACTGCCGATGCCGAGGTGTCGATTCAGCACGAGCGGCTGGTATTGGGTGAGCACGCCGACCGTTTCGATGCCCGAATTGACGCAATTGCTGAGGGTAAAATCGATAATCCGGTACTTCCCTCCGAAGTGGACGGCCGGTTTGGCCAAATCCTTCGTCAGCACGCCCAGCCTTCGGCCTTCTCCTCCCGCGAGCAGCATGGCGATACATTCGTTGCGGCGCATATGAACGACTCCTCTCTCTAAACGAAGCTTCCGTGCTTCCGACGGGGTTTGTTACTCGACGGCGATCGGTTCCGGCTCCAACAGCAAAAACGACAGCGGAGGAACGGGAAGCTCCAGGCTGAACGATTGTCCGTGCATGGGCTTGCGCTCCGCCTTGCTTTGCCGCGGCAGCTTGCGGCCGAAGCCGCCGTAATCGGGGACGTCGCTGTTCAAAATGATTCGGTACACCGTCCCGTAGGGTACGCCTATGCGAAAAGCGGGGTAATTCATGCGGGAAAAATTGCATACGCAGACGAGATGCCGCCTCGCGTCGGCGCCGCGGCGAACGTATGTCAACATCGACTGCGGCGCATTGTCCGGGTCGATCCAGCGAAACCCGTCCGGATGGTGATCCGATTCCCACAAAACGGATTCCGAGCCGTACAGCGCGTTCAAATCGCGAACGAAGCGCCTCAGCCCGTCGTGAAGCGGGTATTTCAGCAGCATCCAGTCCAGTTCCCCGGCGTCCTTCCATTCGTCGAACTGGCCGAACTCGCCGCCCATGAACAGCAGCTTTTTGCCGGGGTGGGTCATCCAATAACCGTAATACAGACGCAAATTCGCGAACTTCTCTTCGTAGGTGCCGGGCATCTTGTTCAGCAAGGAGCGTTTTCCGTGCACGACCTCGTCATGCGACAGAGGGAGCACGAAATTTTCGGAGTAGGCGTACAAAAGCGAAAAGGTCAAAAGCGAGTGAACGGCGGGCCGGCGGTCGGGATCGGTTTGCATGTATTTCAGCGAATCGTTCATCCAGCCCATATTCCATTTGTAATTGAATCCGAGGCCGCCCATGTAGGTAGGAGAAGTAACGCCGGGCCAGGCGGAGGAATCTTCGGCGATCATCAACGCGTTCGGAAAGTACCGGAACACGGTTTCGTTCAATTTGCGCAAAAAGTCGAGCGCGTCCAGATGCTCGGTGCCGCCCCTGCGGTTATAGGCGCGCATTTCCTCGGGCTTGTCGAAGTGAAGATCGATCATGCTGGCCACGGCATCGACCCTGAGGCCGTCGATATGAAACACTTCAAGCCAATACAGCGCATTGGAAATAAGAAAGCTTTGCACTTCGGGCTTGCCGAAATCGAAGGCGAGCGTGCCCCACAGCGGCTTTTCCGCCACCCGCCAGTCTTCCGGCTCGAACTGGGGCGTTCCGTCGAAAAGCCGCAAGCCGTGATCGTCCTTGCAGAAGTGGCCGGGCACCCAGTCGAGCAGCACGCCGATGCCGCGAAGGTGACAGCGGTCGACAAGCCGCTTCAATCCGTCCGGCGGGCCGTAGCGGCTCGTCGGGGCGAAATAGCCCGTCGCCTGGTAGCCCCAGGATTGATCCAGCGGATGCTCGGCAAGCGGCAGAATTTCGATATGGGTATACCCCATCTCCAGCACGTAATCGACCAATTCGTCCGCAAGCTCGTCGTAGGTGCGAAATCGTTCGGGGGCGTCCGACCTCCAACTTCCGAGATGAACTTCGTAAATGAGCATCGGCTTGTCGTAGGGCGCCCGCGCGCGGCTTCCTTCCATCCAGGCCCGGTCCCTCCATTCGTACCCGTCAAGCCCGGCGACGACGGAAGCCGTCGAAGGGCGCGTCTCGCAGCGGAAGGCGAACGGGTCGGATTTAAGCCGCAATTGCCCGTCAGCGCCGACGATTTCGAACTTATACAGCATCCCTTCCTTCAGACCGGGGATGAAACCGTTCCACACTCCTGTCGTTCCCGCCGGCTGAAGCCGATGATTCGCCCCGTTCCATCCGTTGAACTCGCCCGCGACCCGGACTTCGCGCGCCCTTGGAGCCCAAACCGTAAAACGTACGCCGGAAGCTCCTTCGTATTCATCCATATGTGCGCCGAATGTCCGGTACGCATGAAATAATTGGCCGCGGTTGAACAAATACAAAATGTCGGAAGAAACCCGGGGAGAAAACATGGTCATGCCGGAGATCACCTCCTTCGTAGGGGAAAGGCATAGGCAAAAAGGAATGCGGAAGTTATTTTTCTGTCAATTTTCCTTACAATTCACACATATGTTACATTTATTATAAAGGAAATATCGCTAGTTTTCATCCGAATTTTCAAAAAAATTTTTCGTTTTTTCCATAAAAAAAGCTCCCGACGGGAGCTTCTCATTTCCGGCGGCAAAACCGGACGGATTTATTTGAAAAAGGCGACCTGCCCTTGCAGATCGGACGATTTGGCGCGCAGCGATTCGGACGACGCCGCGATTTCCTGCATGACCGCCGTCTGCTCCTGCGAAGCCGAGGACACTTCCCGGGCTCCGGAGCGAATGGCGTCCGCCACCTGCGCGACATTGCGCGCCTCTCCGAGCACGCCCTCGACCTGTTCGGTCTGGCTGGCCAGCCGGGCGGCGATCGCGTTGACGATTTCGCTTACCCGTTCCGCTTCCTTGGCGACCGATTCGAGCGAGTCGGCCGAAGCCTGCCCGCGTTTGAACCCTTGCTCGGCTACGATCGTCTGCTGCTGAATGTGCATGACCGCGTTTCCGACTTCCGTCTGAATTTGCGCGATCAGCTGGCGGATATCCTTGACCGCGCTGCCGCTCTGCTCGGCCAGCTTTTTGACCGCTTGCGCGACGACGACGAAGCCTTTTCCTTCCTCGCCCGCCCGCGCCGCTTCGATGGACGCGTTCAGCGCGAGCAGGTTGGTTTGCTCGGCGAAATCCCCGACGACGTTCGAAATCGAGCCGATTTTGTCGGCGTGCTCGTCCAGCCTTCTGACGACTTCAAGCGCTTCCCGATTCAATTCCGACAACTGCTGCATGCCGACCACCATCGACTGAAACACCTTTTCGCTCTCCTCGACCGAACGGTTCATGACCAGGGCGCGATCGCGGGCGTCCGAAGCCTGATCATTGATCTCGGCCGCCGTTTGCGAAAGCTCCTCGACGGAAGAACGCATCGTCTCGGCGGATTGATGCTGGCGCACCGTCCCGTCCGTGATCGTCTCCGCCTGTTGGGAAATCTGCTCGATTTGCAGCGCGGCTTCCCCTATCGCCGATTGCAAGTCCGCCACGTGCCGGTCCGTCGATTGCGAATTTTCCCGGATGCCGTTAATAATCGAAACGAGCTGCTTGAGCATGTCATCGAACGCCTGGCTCAGCATCGACAGCTCGTCGCGGGTCCGTCCGACCGCAACGTGCACGCGCAAATTCCCCTCGGCCGCTTCCCGGGCCGCCGCCGTCAGCGACAGCAGCGGCTTCAGCAGCCACTTGGAGAAAAAGAATCCGAACAGCCCGGTCCAGAACACCCCGACGATCAAGGTCAGAAAGACAAACAGCCCTTCGGGAAGAAAATCGAACCATTCCCTGAGCACAAGCAGAAAAAAGGCGCTTGTCATATACGTAATGCCGGATACGGTCGTAATGCCGATGACCATTTTTTTCACGATTCCGAAGCGAACCTTCATGACGTCTTTCCCCCGTTGAATTTTGTAGAATAATCCTAAAGAACTAGTTCCCAATCTGTACCTATATTCTCTTACTGCCCTATTATTCCTGTTGTCGAAATTGTGACATTTTTAACAGGAGCGAGGCAATAAGGAGCGCTTCCTTCTCCATCATACTTCGTCTCCGAATTTTGTCTGTGATGCATATCACACCGGGGCCAGCCGTCTCTCCCCAGGTTTTAGATAATCGACAAATTTCGACCTAAATCAACTTGTCCCCTCCCCTGTGGTCGAGCCTACTTTGCGAGTCGGACTTCTGGCGCAATGCGGGCGAAGCTTCGGTGGATTTTGTCCACGTTGCTCGTTGGATAAAATCCACTGTCGACCGTGGCATTCCCGTTTTTCGCTTCTTCGATTGGATAAATTCCAATATAGGCACGCGTGACGGAGGCATGTAAGCGGCATTGTAAAGCACCGTATTGCGGGTGATCCTCCAGGCCCAGGCCGTATCCGTACTGAACAAATACTTGAAGTTATCCAGTCCGGCCCATTCGCTTCCGAAAATTCCGAGGTCGTACCGGTAATTTTTGAAGGCGATGACGAGACCGACCATCGGCAAATAAGCGAAGATCAGCTTGTACAAAACGCCGGGAAGCGATAACAGCAGCAACTCCCGGTTGCTCTTCAAATGCTTAAGCTCTCTTCCGATGAACGATTTCGCTTTCTTTTCGGAAAGCGGCGGATCCGCTTCCGTTCCGATGCTTCGGCCGCTGTTGCCGCGCCAAGCATAAGATGCCTTTTTCATTTCGAATGCCCTTCCTTTCCCGCCTCGCTCTTTCCGGCTTGCACGACTAACGATAGCGCAACGGGCGCCGCAAGAGGTACTGTACATATGCAGGATTCCTGTATCCGGCGGTTGTACGTATCCCAGAATCCTGCAAGAGGCGCCGTTCGGGGCAAAAAAAGAGGCCGGCCGGCAAACCCGGCGGGCCTTCGTTACGTGTTGCGGTCTATAGCGAATTTCAAGCGGTATTCTTTCGGCGTCACGCCGTACCTGCGCTTGAACAGCCGATAGAAATAGCTTTCGTTGCCGAATCCGACCCTCTCCATGATTTCCGCGACCATCAGATCCTGCTGCTCCAGCAGAAGCCTCGCCTGGGCAAGACGGGTCGCGTTGATCCGGTCGACGACCGACTCCCCTTCCTGGGATTTGTACACTTGACCCAGGTAGACCGAATTCATTTTGAGCATATCGGCGATTTTTTGCACGTTCAGATCCGGGTCCGAGTAATGCTTTTCGATAATTTCCCGAATCGTATCGGAAAGCAGCTTGTTTTTATCTTCCTTTCCGCTTTGCATTTGCTCGAACACTTCGCGGATGACGGCCAGCAGCACCTCGCGCACCTCGTCCAGCGTTTCGGTGCCGATCAGCCTGCGGTTGATCGCGCGAAGATCGACGGATATCGGATGCAGATGATAATGGTTCATCTCCCCGAGCGTGTTGCTGAGCGTCACGCCCATATGAAGCAAGGCGGAAAACATATTTTCGAAGCTGAACGTTCCGATCAGCCGCTCCAGCGCTCGATCGCCTCCGACGTTCGCTCCCGGTCTCCGCTCTTCAAGCCGTCGACCAGCTGCTTCTCCAGCTCCTGCGGAATGCGGAATTGCTCGTTCCGCTCGTTGTCTTCGACCCTCTCCGGTTCGATAATCGATCCGTGACCCGCGATCATCCGGTAATCCGCCAGACGCAGCGCCTGTCCGTAGTGGGCGGTAATTTCGCGGTAATGACCGAACGGCCGGCTTAAAGCGACAGTGAACGAAATCCGGTAAAAGTTCCGGATCGTCCTCTGCAGTTCGCCGAACCGCTCCGCAAGGCCCGCGAGCCCGTTCTCCTCCCGGCTGCTGACGATAAACGCCAGATGGCCGTTTTTCATGTCCGCGTACTCGCAGCCGTTTTCGCGGCGCAGCAGTTCTTCTCCGATATTGGCTATGGCGAAGTGGAACAGCGACTCGGCGCCGGCTCCCGAAGCCGCCGACAGCTCCTCCCTGCGATCGAGCCGGACGACCGCGAGCCGCAGCACCCCCGACGGAACGATGTCGATTCCGTACTGCTCCCTGTTTTGCGAAAATTCGGCTTCGGGCACGGCATCGCTCCCGCCGAGCAGGCTGCGCAAATGATAAACCTTGGCGATGTTCCGCCTGGACGCTTGATCTCGCTCCATGCCCTTTAGCTTGTCGAGCATGTCGACGTAGTTGGCCGCGATAAGCGTCAACTCGTCCTTCGCCTGCGGAACCTCCCGCTGATCCTCGCGAATAAGGTTGAGAAGCTGTCCGACCGGCCGGTATAACCGCAGAGAGAAATAAAAGGACAGCAAAACGGCGAACAGCACGACGGACACCGTCACCCCGATCTCCGTCCATTTCAACTGCCGGACATGGCCGAGCACCGCATCGTAATCCCGCAGGCTGATGATTTGCCAGTTGTTCATCCCATTGCTTAAGTACGCGACCTTATATTTCTTGCCCTCGAACCGATACATAAAATCGCCGAGCGTGCCGGAGGAATTCTCGATCCGCGGCAGCAGCTCGTCCTTGAGCTGCAACTGCGCGGGCGGCATTCGGCCGTTCGAAATGAGGACGTTGCCTTCCCCGTCGGTCACGAAGAGCACGTCGTCCTCCCGCTCCGCCAGTTTGTTAAGCGCTTCCACATTGTCCACCATCCATCCGGGCTTCACGGTCAGCACGAGAACGCTGCCGTTAACGGAGCCCAGCGAAGGACCGTCGTACAGAAAAAAAGCGAAAACGTCGATGCCTTCGTTCCCGCCGGCCAAATCGAGCGGAATGAGCTGCAGCTTCGGCACGTCCGGGTGAGAGGCCATATAGTCGCTTAACGCGGAATACAGCTGGTTGTTGTCCATTTCGTGATTGAGCGAGGAGAAAAACCGGCTCTGCGCCGGATTATAAAACGCGACGGCATGCAGATAAGGCGATTCCGCGACGGTTCGATCCAGGCGGTCGATTTTCAGCAGGCTTTGGCGATAGTCCGAGCCGGCCTTCAACGCGATGAGTTCGTCGTCGTTGTAAAGCGAAACCGCCAAGTCCTTGACGATCCCGTTCATGTTTTCGATGTTGTAATGGATCTGTGAGCAGCTTGCGGTCGGCTTCGTTCTGCATCTCCACGATTTTGCCGCGGGCGTTGACGTTGAGCAGGTAAGACGTCACCGCGAGCGTTGCGACGATCAACATGAAGCCGAGCAGAATCCGCTGCAAAAATTTGCGCGTGCGGAGCAATCGGAACGCGTTCATGAGGCTTTCTCTCCCGGACTCTCGTGTGCCCTTACTATAATCGTTCTTTCCTTTTACTGTCAATGTCAGGAGCCGAAGTCATAACCACCGGCTTAGCCGGTGGCTTCCATCAGCCCTATAAGGGCATGTTACAAGCAAGCGCCTCTAAGGCGCTCTGAAGATCTGCCAACCGCGTGTTACCTCAGGCTAGCCCCTGGAAAGGGGCCTCTTTATACGCCCTTTTTCACCGACTCACCCGTAAACGGGTCGATCAGTTCCTTCATCGTGAGTTGTTCGTAGTTCTTGTCCTCTGTTCGTTGATTCCGAATGTATTCGGCGATAACCTTTTTGTTTCGTCCCACCGTATCGACGTAGTACCCTCTACACCAAAACTGTCGATTGCCGTAGCGGTACTTCATATTCGCAAATTTATCGAAGATCGTCAGTGAACTTTTTCCCTTTAAGTATTCCATAAACTCGGACACGCTTAGCTTCGGCGGAATACTCACGTGCATGTGGATGTGATCCGGACATGCTTCAGCTTCGAGAATTTCTACCCCTTTTCGCTCACATAACTCCCGGATGATTTTTCCGATTTCCCTTTTTAATTTCCCATAGATCACTTGCCGCCGATACTTCGGGGCAAATACGATATGATATTTACAGTTCCATTTCGTGTGTGCTAGACTGCTCTTGTCCATCCCTTGTCCTCCATTGATGTTTGGTAGCGGTTGGCAGACCGGCTCCCATATTATCATTGAAGGTCAAGGGATGACTACTCATAGCTATAAGCTTTCCTGAACCCCCAGTCGAACTGGGGGTTTTCTTATACAAAGAAAGGGCCGGACGAGAACGTTCGTCCGGCCGCGCAACGTCCGCGTCAATTTCGTCCGTAATAAAGCTTGCGGTTCGCGATATCGACGAGATAAAGAATATCGACGCCGTTCGCGTTCCGCTCGACGGCAAGCCGCTCGATCGGCTTGCCGGGAGCGATCGAAACCGCGCTCCAGCCGGTGCCGCCCGACTGAACCGCCATAAACGCGCGGTCCGTTCCGCTAGTCTTCGCGTAATAAACCCTTGCCTGCGAGCCGGTCCACGTAACGTCCAGCGCCGCTCTCGTTTCGGATTCGTCATAGACGGTTTGCAAATTCCAAGCCCCTCCGGCGCGCGTCGCAAGCTTGACCGAGAACGTGCCGCTGCCTTCCTCCCGGTACCTGTACGCAATGACCGGTTGATTCGAAGAGTCGACGGTCAGCTTGGCGCTCTGCACGCCAGGGCCTCCCGGATCGCTCCCGCTTTGCACGTAAGCTTCGCTTGCCGCCAGCGGTTGAACGATATCCGCCGCGGAAAGCGGTACGGGCACCGATACGGGGGTGCCGTCGGCCTTGGAAAACGTTCCGGTCGCCGGGCTGTACTTGAGATAAGACAGCTCATGGCGAAGGGCGCTTGCCGCAAAATGCGACCATTCGAACAGGAGGTGCAGATCGCCGTTCGAATCGAAAGCCAGATCGTCCGGGTACACGGAGCGGTTCAGCGTCGACGCGACGACCGCGATCTGGCTCCATTCGGACGCCGCATTGTCCCAACGGAAAAGCACGCCGTTGCGTTTGCCGGCCGGGTCCTGAGAGGCCCGGACAAGCAAGTAAAGGTCTCCGTTGGGAGCGGTCTTCACGATCGGATACGTAATCTTCATGTTCGGGTCGGGCATGTCGGCCGAATGGTTTTGCGGCGGACCCCCGACCGTATCCGAACGGAAATAACGCCACTCGTTGTCGTGCATCGAGGCGAACACGTGGAACCGGCCGTTGCCGTCCCTCGCGATCGAAGGCTGGTTATGGCCGTTGTCGTCGACGTATTCGGCGACGGCGGTTCCATTCATCACCGGAATATTCGACCAAGCGCCCGTCCCGTCCCTTCTCGCGATATAAACTTTGTGCGTGCCGGCCGCGCTCCCCGGCGCGTTATAGGCCATATAGGCGTACTCGAGTCCGGTTCCGTACGTCGCGAGCGGCGACCACCAGCCCGCCTGATTGCTGGAGTCCATCGCGTAAGGAACCTCGGTCAGCGCCGCGGCGGCGCTTCCGGTGCCGGCCGGCGTCAGCGAGGCCAGCAGGATTGCCGCCGCCCAAACTCTTAAAGCTCTCTTCCACTTCATGCCCAGTCGCCTCCTGCGAACGAATGACTTTCCATCAGTGCTTGCGTCTGCGAGATTTGCGTCTGCGAGATTTCCGCAGCCAGATTCGATAAAGCGGTTACATAAAAGCGGATTTCAATCGGCGCCGCAATCATCGTACCATGGCGAATCGGGCCCGGGCATGAACGATTTCTTGTTGTTCATAGAACGAAATCGTGCATGTTCGTGCCGGTTGGAGCCGCGATAGAACGATTTCTCGGCCGCTCTCCGCTCGCAAGCGCATTGTTCCGGCTCGGCACCGGAGCGGATTAGATTAAAGGCCATCTTTTCAAATGGCCCTTTCGGGGTCTGTCAATAATTCTGTGTAAACTCCTATATAGGAATCTCCCCCGAGGGGGAAATAGGCCCATCAAGGTAAGTGTTGCCCGATCCTGTCGGGAAAGAAGACGGAGAGTTGCAAAAGCATCTGCCCCCAGTTTTGGACACGGCCCGTCCATTTCCGTGTGACGTCCATGGTGACCAGGTAGAGCATTTTAATCAGCGGATACTTGGCACCCCACGTCTCTTCAAAGCGATCCAGCTCGACCAGCGCCATGTCCTCGGTAGCCTTTGTAGATCGGCTTTAGGTCTGCTGTGACCTTTTTCAGATCCTTGTAGGAAACGTACCGAGTAGAGTTGCGGATCTTGTGGATGATACATTTTTGAATCTCTGTCTGGGGATAGCAGGCGGAGATGGCTTGGGAGAAGCCGTTGAAGTTGTCGACACAGGTGATGAGAATATCCTGAACGCCGCGGTTCTTGAGGTCGTTTAGCACGCTCAGCCAGAACTTCGCCGACTCGTTCTCGCCGATCTACATGCCCAGCACATCCTTGTTGCCGTCCAGATCTTTGCCAATGACCATGTATATGACCATGTATGCAGCTTTGTTCGACGAACGGTATGTACCGGTCATGCTCCTCTCCATTGGGAAGGCTAAAGAAGAGGGGCATGAATCTGTGCGCTTGCCTAGTGAGCAAATTACCTTTTGGCGCTAATATGAGTTCGCATTTCCCATAAAACCTAGAGTCGGACCGAGTAACCGGTCCGATCTCCTCATCTATTATGCCAATCTTATGTCAAATCTTCTCAATACGCCTAGGACTTCCTCGACCTCCTTCACTTAGGATTCGGCCACTGCATCATAAATTATTTGGATTCTTCCGTATATCGCTTGAAATTGTTCATAATCGCTTGCCAGCCCGCCTGCTGAAAATCAACGGGGTGACTACTTTCGGCGTCGAAGGTTTCAATGACCTTCGTTGTCTCGCCTTGATCGACGAACGTAATCTCTACCTTACGGCCATCTCCCAGAGTGTAAGATATCGTCTTATGAAGCTCAACTTCATCATAAACTCCGCCAAAATCAAAGCCCATGCTGCCATCCTTCGCTTCCATTCTGGTTACGAACTTTCCGCCGACTCGCAAATCATTTTCCGCATGTGGCGCATGCCAGTCTTCAGAAGCCTGATTCCACTTCATAATGTGCTCCGGCTCGGTCCAAGAGCTCCATACTTTTGCTACAGGGGCTTGAACGACGGCCTCTACCGTTACTTTGATTGGGTTGCTTGTTTCCATTGTGAATGACACCTCTCTAAGGGTATTTTTTTGTCTCTCCCTTATATAGACGAAATCCAATTGCTAAATTCATCGGACTAATTGTTCCGGAAGCCCCAATCGAGAAAATAATTTTGTGTTTATGAAATTTTGAACATGTCGTATGCGACTATCCTTCACTTCAATCACGTGGATTCCCCAAGGCACCAGAACAGATCCATCCTTGCTCGGCATATACTGTGCCAAAGCCGGATAACCGCCATTCACTATGGTCGGCAAAAATTTAGACCCTTCGCAATGCCAGCGCGTAAGCGTAAAGAACTTGAACAAGTCGTCTTGGCCGCTTATCCACATAGGGAATGGAGGCATAGACATACAACCTTCTTCATGGAACAGCGACACAAGCGCGTTAATGTCAAATTGTTCGAAGGCCTCCACATACCGGGAGAGGAGATCCGGATCGGGGTCCGCATCCATCCTGCTGATCTCGTCGGAACGAAGCTGCGTCCGGTCCATCGTCTCTCTGGCACGCTGCAAAGCACTGTTCACCGCCGCCGGCGACATCCTTAAAGTTTCCGCGATTTGTTTGGAGGACCATTCAAAAACATCCTTCAAAATAAGAACCGCCCGTTGACGAGGCGGCAAGGCCTGTAAGAGGGCGATAAAACAGAGCTGAAGGGTATCCCTGCGAACGAGAATATCCTCAGGGTTTCCGCCAAAATCAGGTGAATGCCAAATCCAGGCCGATTCCGGCAGCGTCTCGCTCGGCGTGACAATGGATACCGCCGGATCGGATAGGTCAACGGGAAGAACCCGGCGCTTGGCCTGCCTCAGCTTGTCCAGACATAAGTTCGACGCGATACGGTAGATCCATGTTTTAATGGATGCTTCCTGCCTGAACACGTCCCAGCTTTGCCAAGCTCGAATGTACGTTTCCTGAACAGCATCGTCCGCATCATCGATGGAACCAAGCATTCGGTAGCAAAACGATGTTAACCCCGGCTTATAGCTCTCAAATAGCTTCATATCAAAAGCTGCTCCGCTCATCTTGACCTCCTCTGACCGATACTCGGAATCGTTCTCCTCCCATCATAATCGAAGCGTCCGGATGCCTCAATCCATCATTCGCAAGAGGGCGGGGAATAATGGTCGGGCGCATAGTTAAAAATGGTCAATGTTTATGTGCCAGAATATTGACAAGCTTACCAAAAGGATCGCGCACATAAAATCTCCGAACACCCCAAGGCTCGTCCACAAGCCCATATTCTACCGAAAATCCCGCATTCCTCATTCGTTCAAACGCAGCGTCGACATCATCAACTTCAATCGATAGATCAGGTGTAGCCGTATCGGAGCCCCCCTGTGAAGCAAAACTAATTTGAATGCTCATCTCCTCATTTGAACCATAGGTTCGAATCCACCCATGATCCATTAACAATTCAAGACCGAGCACGTCATGGTAAAAGCGTTCGGCTTCCGCGATTTCTTTCGTATTTATATTGGCAACGATTCGTTTGACCTTCATTTCAATCCTCTTTTCTTTATGTAGCGTGAGTAGTATTGTCACATCCCACTCTTTACGAACCATCCATATTAGACACTCCAAGTGCGTTGAGTACCTCGCCATCCGAGAAATGTTGCCGGACCGAGCCACCCGCCGATGCCCCGCAGCCTACTCCAGCATCTTAGCGCGGTGATGGCTTTATTTTTGCCAAATAAAAAGCCGGACAGAGACGATCTCCATCCGGCCATGCTACCCGATTATCTCTGATGGTTCCAAACGACGTGGCCCCATTTCAGCTCGTTGCGGAACTGGCGCGTGTTCGTGTTTTTGTCGATGACGACGGCCTCGATTCCGAACAAATCGGCGAGATCCAGCATCTGCTCGGTCGACAGCGTTTGGGAGTACACCGTATGGTGGGCGCCCCCCGCCAAAATCCACGCTTCCACGCCGGTTTCCAGCGATGGCTCGACCTTCCATAGAACGCGGGCTACCGGAAGCTTCGGCATTTCCTTCTCGACCTCGACGCCGACGACCTCGTTGACGATCATCCGGAAACGGCTGCCCAAATCGATGACGGAGACGTTGATCGCGTCGCCGGCCTGACCGTCGAACACGAGGCGGGCCGGGTCGGCTTTGCCGCCGATGCCGAGCGGATGAACCTCGATGCGCGGCCTGGATTTGGCGAGCGTCGGGCAAACTTCGAGCATGTGGGAGCCGAGCACCATTTCATTGCCGGGCTCCAGATGATACGTATAATCCTCCATAAAGGCCGTGCGGACGTTGCCGGACGCGATTTTGAGCAAACGCGTCAGCGCGGCCGTCTTCCAGTCGCCCTCGCCCGCAAACCCGTAGCCCTGCTCCATCAACCGCTGCGCCGCCAGTCCCGGCAACTGCTCCAGCCCGTGCAAATCTTCGAACGTCGTCGTGAACGCCGTGAACCCGCCATCCTCCAAAAATCGCTTAATGGCGATTTCCAGCTTTGCCTGATAGGCGATCGCGTCGCGAACGGGACCGGCCGCGCGTCCTTCGGGCACGATTTCGTAGCGCTCCTCGTACTCGCTCATCAGCTTGCCGACTTCTTCGTCCGTCACAGCATCGACCAAGGCCACGAGATCGCCGACGCCATGCGTATTGACCGACCAGCCGAATTTGATTTCCGCCTCGACCTTGTCGCCTTCGGTAACGGCTACCTGCCGCATGTTGTCCCCGAAGCGAACCACTTTCAGCGTGCGGCTTTCATTGTAGGCGACCGCGATGCGCGTCCATGCGCCGATTCGGGAGCGTACCGTTTGATCCTGCCAAAAGCCGACGACGATTTTGCGGGAAATGCCGAGACGCGCTCCGATGAAGCCGTATTCCCTGTCGCCGTGGGCGGCCTGGTTCGTATTCATAAAATCCATGTCGATCGAATCCCACGGAATATCGCGATTGTACTGCGTATGCAGGTGAAGCAGCGGCTTGCGCAGCTCGGTCAAGCCTCCGATCCACATTTTGGCCGGGGAAAACGTGTGCATCCACGTGATGATGCCCGCGCAGGTTTCATCGGCGTTCGCCGCCATGCAAAGCTTGCGGATTTCCTCCGGCGTCGTGACGACAGGCCTGAATTCGATCGGATAAGGAATTCCGGCGTCCGCGTTCAAACTTTCCGCAATCTCCCTGGAATGCGCATTGACTTCGTCGAGCGTTTCGGGCCCGTAAAGATGCTGGCTTCCGGTCACGAACCAAAATACATACGGTTTCACTTGTACCATCATGCACCCTCCTGGAAAGAGAACGTTTTTAACTTGTACGTACATCCTTCAACCTCAAGTTTACTCCCTATCTTTTGATTATTCAAGACATGTTTTCGTTTTCATTATGTGAAAAATTGCAGCTGCTTTCATTTCTTTCGTTCGACTTGTACTTACAACAAAAGCCTCGCGGCCGCTGTTTTTTGCGGGCTTAGCGTACGGGGGGATGGAAAAAAACAAAGGCCCCGTCTCCGCCGCGGGCGGAAAACGGGGCCGGACTGAATCCAAACTTAAAACGGCGGCAAGTTGTCCAGGTTGTTGTCTTCGCGCCCGTCCGGATCCGAACGCAGATGCTCGTCGCCGTCGCGTCCTTTGAACACGTTGACGTTGGCGATCAAGCCTTCCTTGGCCATTTGCTGGGCTTGCTTGTAATCGACGACTTGTCCGGAGGACAGCTGAAGCTGAACGATATCTCCGTCGCCGTTTTTGCGGACGGCGACGACTTGCTGAGCGTTTCCTTCCATTTTGCAAACACCTCCCGATGGAGATAGCTTGCGTAAGCCATGGAAGGATTATGCATCCGCAAGCCGTTCGTTCACGGCTGCGGCCGGCCGCTCATCCGGAAGGCGAACTCGTACGTACGATTGGCGAATAGCGTATATTCCGGCTGCGTGCGGGAGCCCCAGCTGTCGTCGCCGCCGACGCCCATTTGCTTGTACTGCACCCGAACGACGGTCTTCTCCGGCTCCGGCAGCAAATGGAAATGATCGTACGCTTCGAGCTCGATCGGCGCGTACGGGCTCGCGTTCCATTCGAACGTCGGCAAGCCCTCGATTCGCAGTCCGAATCCGGTTTCGTCCGTAACAGAAGCGTGCCGCACGTCCGTCTTGTTGCCGTGTTCCTGCGGCCGAAGGTAGGGAACGACCTGTCCGGACACCGTTCCCGAATACAGACCGAGCTTCGCGCCGGCGCGGCGGTCCCAATAGTTTTCGTGCGGTCCCCGGCCATACCAGCTCAAGCGGTCGAACGCCGTTTCCATCTCCCACATGATGCCGATTTCCGGAATTTCCGGCAGCCCTTCGCCGGGTTCGAGCTTCATCCGGATTTCCAGCGTTCCGGCGCCGTTCATCGCATACGCGATCGTACAGTACGAAACGGGGGTTGTAGGCAGTTCGTAGCGCACGGTTATGGTATAGCTGCCGCCTCCGGCCGGGCCGCCTTCGAATGCAAGCAATCGGCGTTCCGCGCCCGCTTCCCGCCAAACCGCGCTGCGCTCGTGCAGCTTGCTTCCCCTGTCGTTGTCCGTCATCGCGCGCCAAAAATTCGGAGCGACCTCCGACCGCAGCAATTCTCGCCCGTCCACCCGGTACGAGACCAGATTGCCGCTTGCATGGTCAAACGTCGCCGCGATGCGGCCGTTCGACAGCGTCAGCTTGCCGTCCTTCTCGGCAGCTTGGGGAGGGTTTCCTTCCGCGGCGGCCGAGCTTCCGAACGCAGCTCCGTCGCGAGCCGGCAGAACGAATTGCCCGAACGCAACTTCGTGTCCCGCGTTCGCCCATGGCGTGTCTCGGTTCAGGCAGGCGCTTATGGTCAACGCGTATTCGGCCGAAGCGCCGGTCGCCATTTCGCAGGCTGCCGCCAAATCGAGCTCCGCCGTTTCGCCGGGTTTGGCGGCAGCCGAAAACGAGCCGTCCGCGATCTTTTCTCCGTTTGCCGTTACGATCCAGACGAATTCGAATTCCGCCAGATCGGTGAACAGGTACCCGTTCGCGGCTTCGAACCGGCCGGTCCGCAAATCCGCCGCCCGAAAACGAATCGATTGATAGCAGGCTTTTACTTCAAGCAGCTTGGGCGATACGGACCGGTCCGCGAAAACGAGCCCGTTCCCGCAAAAATTCCCGTCGTGCGGAGATTCTCCAAAATCGCCGCCATAGGCGAAATACGGCCGTCCCTCCGCATCCTTCGTCCGAATCGCCTGATCGACCCAATCCCAAATGAAGCCGCCCTGAAGGATCGGATATTTTTCGAACAGGTCGGTGTACAAATGAAGCCCGCCGCTGGAATTGCCCATCGCATGGCTGTATTCGCATAAAATGAACGGCTTTTTGTCCGGCCGCGGTTCCAGCGCATAGGCTTCGACCGCCTGCGGGCGGGTGTACATCTGGCTTTCGATGTCGGAAGCGGCTTCCGACTTCCGGCAGTGAAACACGCCTTCGTAATGGACGATTCGGGACGGATCCCTTTCGCGAAGAAAGTCGTGCATCCGGATAAAATTGTCCCCGCCCCACGATTCGTTGCCCAGCGACCAAATCACGACGGACGGGTGGTTTTTGTCCCGTTGAAACATCGAATTGCAGCGGTCGAGCACGTTGGCCGTCCATTCGGGCTTGCTCGCCGGGACGGTATCGCCTTCGTCCTCCGCTTTTTGCCCGTAGCGCCAGCTGCCGTGGGTCTCGAGATTCGTTTCGTCGATGACGTAAAGCCCGTACTCGTCGCACAATTCGTACCAGCGCGTATCGTTCGGATAGTGGGAAGTCCGCACCGCGTTAATGTTATGCGACTTCATCAGCCGAATATCCGTCAGCATGTCTTCCGGCGAAGGAACACGGCCCGCGTCGCAGGAAAATTCGTGGCGGTTCACGCCTTTGAACAAAACCCGCTGCCCGTTGATCTTCATCAAACCGTCCTTGATTTCAAAGCGTCGGAATCCGATTTTGCAGCTCGCCAGCTGCAGCGTCGCTCCCGAGTCATCCTTCAATTCGAGCACGAGCGTGTACAAATTCGGCTTCTCCGCGCTCCATTGCAGCGGGCTTTTCACCTTTGCGGAGCCGAATGCCGTCGCGGTGCCGTTCCCGTTATCAAAAGCCTTCGTCTCGTCAAGCGAGGCTTCAAGCTTCAGCGGCTCGGCCCACACGGGCTCCCGGCCGGCGTACAGCTGCGCTTCGACGGTCGCCGTTCCGCTCCGGCCGAAATAATTCGCCAGCGCCACGTTCAGCTTCAGCAGCCCGTCCCGATAATCGTCGTCCAAAGCGCCTTCCGCGAAAAAGTCATAGATGTGAACAGGCGGCGCGGTATACAGATAAACGTCGCGGAAAATGCCGCTCAGCCGCCAAAAATCCTGATCCTCCAGCCAGCTCGCGTCGCACCACCGGTACACTTCCACCGCCAGCTTGTTTTCTCCGCGAACAAGGTAAGGCGTCAAGTCGAATTCCGCCGGAGTGAACGTGTCTTCGCTGTATCCGACCAGCTCCCCGTTTACCCAAACGTAAAATGCCGATTCGACGCCCTGAAAGCTGATGAAAACCGGCTGATGGTCCCACGCTTCCGGAACCGTGAACGTCCGCACGTACGAGCCGACCGGATTGTATTTCGTCGGCGCTTGCGGCGGAAGCAGCTCCTCCCGATGAACCCACGGGTACGTAATGTTCGTGTACTGCGGGTAATCGTAGCCATGAAGCTGCCAATGGGACGGCACGGGAATATCCGCCCAGTCCCCGTGATCGAAGTCCCGTTCGTAAAAATTCGCGATGCGGGCGTCCGGATTTTCCGCCCAGGCGAATTTCCACGTGCCGTTCAGGGACAAGCGGCCGGTCGTCTCGTACCGTCTGCCCGACAGCGCCGCCTCCAGCGAATCGTATGATGCGAACGCGGCATGGGCGGCCAGCCGGTTCAGTTGAAAAATTTCCGGATTCCGGTTCCACTCGGGGTATCCGTTCGCCGGCGGCGAATAGACGAATTTCGACGGTGCGCCTTTAACACTGGGCATTTTATCGTTTCCTCTCCTTGTTCCCTTGGTTGTCGCTACCCGAGCGGACGGACGGCGTACGTCTGGCCGGGGGCCGCTTCGAACATGACCTTCGTGCCGTTCGAAGCTTTCGTTTCAACCGGCCGCCCGTTGACGGATTCGATGACGACCGGCATGGCGGCGTCGATCGTGTACGTGCCGCCGGCCGGCGATACCAGCTTCGCCTCCGAAAGCTTTCCCTGCTCCCACCGGATGGCGATTTCCGCCCCTCCTCTGGCGCGGAGTCCCCGGACGAAGCCTTCCGGCCATGCGTCCGGAAGCGACGGCAGCAAGCGGATGCAGCCGCCGTGGGACTGCAGCAGCATTTCGGCAATGCCCGCCGTAGCGGCGAAGTTGCCGTCGATTTGGAACGGCGGATGCGCGTCGAACAAATTCGGGTAGACGCCGCCGCCCTGGCTGTGCTCGTCGTTCTCGCGAACAAGGGTAAGCAAATTCGACAGCAGCCGGCGGGACCGGTTGCCGTCGCCGAACCGCGCCCAAAGGCCGATTTTCCAGCCGAGGCTCCAGCCCGTTCCGCCGTCGCCGCGGCGTTCGAGCGAGCGTCGGGCCGCGGCGAACAGCTCGGGCTCCGCTTCCCCGGTCAGCTGCCGGCCGGGATAGACGCCGAACAAATGGGAGACGTGACGGTGATGCACGTCCTCGTCCTCGAAGTCGCGCGACCACTCCTGAAGCTGCCCGTGCTTTCCGATCTGCAGCGGGAGCAGGCGCTCCCGGGCGGCAAGCAGCTCGCGGAGGAACGCTTCGTCTTCCCCGAGCGCCTCGGAAGCTTCGATGCAGTTGGTGAACAAGTCCCAAAGCAGCGACAAATCCATCGTTGCCGCGGGACTAAGGCTGGCCAGCTCGCCCGAAGGAGCGACGAATCGGTGCTCCGGCGAAGTCGACGGGGACGTGATCAAATGGCCGTTGCCGTCTTCGATCAGCCAATCGAGACCGAACAGCGCCGCTTCCTTCATGATCGGGTACGCCCGGTCGCGCAGCCACTCCTTGTCGCCACCGAAAGCGTAATGCTCCCAAAGATGCTGGCAAAGCCAGGCTCCCGCCATCGGCCAGAACGCCCACGAAGGGTCGCCGTGCCCGAAAGCGCCGACCGGCGCCGACTGGCACCAGATGTCGGTATTGTGGTGCGCCGCCCAGCCCCGCGCGCCGTAATTGACGCGGGCCGTTTCCGCCCCGTTCGCCGCGAGATTGCCGATCAGGTCGAGCAGCGGTTCGTGGCATTCGGCGAGATTGCACGTTTCGGCCGGCCAATAATTCATCTCGGCGTTGATGTTCAGCGTCCAGTTGCTGCTCCAGGGGGCGCGGGTGTGCTCGTTCCAGATTCCCTGCAGGTTGGCCGGAAGCGTGCCCGGCCGGGAGCTGGCGATCATCAGGTAGCGCCCGTACTGGAATATCAGCTCCGCAAGCCCCGGATCCGCCAGGCCGTCTCCGTACCGCTCGACGCGCTTGTCGGTCGCGAGGTTTTCCGGATCGGCAAGCGCGTCCGTCTCCTTCGGCGCTCCGAGCCGAAGCTCCACCCGGTCGAACAGCGACCGGTAGTCCTCGATATGCGCGCTGCGCAGCGCTTCGTAGGATTTGCCCAGGGCGGCGTCCAGCCAGGCCGATGCTTTCGCGTCCGGGTCGACGCCTTCCCGTCCGGGGGAGCGGTCGAACCCGTTGTAGCTGGTCGCCGCGCTGAAAATCAACGTGGCGCCCGACGCGTTCCGCACGCGCAAGCCGTCCGGATCGGCGCTGAAGTCGCCGTCGTCGAGCGCGGCCGCCAAATAACCGGCAAAGCGCATGCCGTCGGTCGCGTCGGGCTCCCCGTATGCGAACGACCGGTCGCTGTGGTAATAGTTCGGGTCCGCGTTTTCCGGCGCCTGGCCGCGCAGGACAAGCCGCGTTCCTTCCGCCCGGACGTACGACCGCAGCGGGCTGTCCAGCTTGGCCGTAAAGTTCAGCGTTCCCGGGCGCTTTGCCGTCAGGCGGACGACGAGCACCTGGTCCGGGCAGGAAGCGAACGCCTCCCGGACGTACTCCGCCTCTCCGACCCGGTATTCCGTCCGCGCGATCGCCTCGCCGATATCGAGGCTGCGCTTGTACGGATGCCCCACGTTCCCATGTTCGAAGTGAAGCGTCAAATTGCCGAGCGGCAAATAACTTTGCGCATACGGCCCCAGCATTTCTTTTCGGCACAGCGCGTCCGCTTCCTCGTATTTCTCCTCCGCGAGCAGACGCCGGATTTCCGGCAGCGCTTCGCGGGCGCGCGGGTTGTTGCCGGCCTTCGGGCTTCCCGACCAGAGCGTATCCTCGTTCAGTTGAAGACGCTCGCTTTCCACGCCTCCGAACACCATCGCGCCCAGCCGGCCGTTGCCGATCGGCAGCGCCTCGGTCCAAACCTTTGCCGGCGAAAAATAGTGCAAGTTCAAGCGAAAACGCCCCTTTCTCAAACCGTCTCGATAATCATGACGCCTCTGCCGGGTACCGCAACGTTGCCTTGCGCGGCCTGGCCGGACAGCAGGTCCGTCCCGCTTCGGCCGCCCAGATCGACCGCCGATGCCTCCGGGTTATGGTTCAAGAGGAACAAATACGATTTCTCGCCTTTGACGCGCAGCGTCGCCTCGACGCCGGCGGGCGCCTTCACCAGCGGCTCGATGCCTTTTTCCGCGCACAGGTTGGACAAAAAGTCTTTCATGAACCGCTCGTCCGGGCTCGTCGCCACGTACCAGGCCTGCCCATTGCCGAAGCGGTTGACGGTCAGCGCCGGCATGCCTTTGTAGAAATCGTCGCCGTATTCAGCCAGCACCTCGGCGCCTTCCGAATGGATCAGATCGCACAGCAGGCCGCATTCGTACGTTCCGTTCAGCGCGCCGCGCTCCCCTTTCATGACGACCTGATTGACGGTGCCCGGGAACAGGGCATCGATTTCTTCCGCCCAGATGCCGAGCACTTTGCGCAGTTCGCCCGGGTAGCCGCCGAGCGTCACCAGATCGTTCTCGTTGACGATGCCGCTGAAGAACGTCGTCACGAACGTTCCGCCCGCCTCGACGAACGCTTCGATTTTCGCGGCATAGCCGGTTTTCACCATGTACAGCACCGGAGCGATGACGATATCGTAGCCGCTTAGGTCGGCTTCGACCCCGATCATGTCGGCCGGGATGCCGAGCTTGTACAGCGCGTCGTAATATTTGTGCGCTTCGTCCACGTACTTCAGGGCGACGGTCGGCCCGCTCGTCAGCTCGGTCGCCCACCGGTTTTCCCAATCGTACACGATCGCGACCTTCGCCGCGACGCGGGAATCGAGCAGCTTGTCTCCGAGCTGCTGCAGTTCGCGGCCCAGCTCCGCGCATTCGCGGAAGACGCGCGTATGCTCGTGGCCCACGTGCTCGATCACCGCTCCGTGGTATTTCTCGCACGCCCCGATCGAGCGGCGGAGCTGGAAGAACATGACCGTATCGGCGCCCCGGGCCACCGCCTGATAGCTCCACAGTCGCATGACGCCCGGGCGCTTGAGCGCGTTGTACGCCTGCCAGTTTTGCTGGCTCGGCGTTTGCTCCATCAGCATGAACGGCTGCCCGTGCTTCAGGCCGCGCATCAAATCGTGCGTCATCGCGGTAAAGCTGGGCGGCGTGTCGAGCGCGGGATAGTTGTCCCAGGACACGACATCCATGTATTTCGCCCACTCGAAATAGTTCAGTTCCGGATAAAAGCCCATCAGGTTCGTCGTTACCGGAACGTCGGGCGTGTATTTTTTGATCTCTTCGTATTCGATTCGATAGCATTCGAGCAGCGCGTCCGATTGGAAACGGCGATAGTCGAGCGAAATGCCCTGGAAATTGGTCCGGTTGCCGTTCCATTCCTCGCTGAGCGCGTTGGGGGCGACGATTTCGTCCCAATCGTAAAACGTATGGCCCCAGAACCGCGTATTCCACGCCTTGTTCAGCTTGTCGAGCGTGCCGTACCGCTTTTGCAGCCAGACGCGGAATTGGGCTTCGCACAGATCGCAATAGCAGTAGCCGCCGTACTCGTTCGACACGTGCCAGATCAGCAGCGCGGGATGATCCTTGTACCGGCGGGCCAGCTCGCCGGCGATCAGGCGCGAGTAGTGACGGTAAACCGGACTGCTCGGACACGAGTTGTGGCGGCCGCCGAATTTGCGTTTCCGGCCGTTATAGTCGACGCGCAGCACCTCGGGATATTTTTTGGCCATCCATGCCGGATGCGCGCCGGTGCTCGTCGCCAGACATACGCCCACTCCGTTGGCGTGCAGCCGCTCGATCGTTTCGTCCAGCCACTCGAAATGGTAAACGTCCTCGCTCGGCTGATTCAAGGCCCACGAAAAAACGTTGATCGTCGCGACGTCGATGCCCGCCAGTTTGAACATGCGATCGTCCTCGGCCCATGTATCCGCTTCCCACTGTTCCGGATTATAGTCTCCCCCGTACCAGATTTTCGGCAATTTATCGTTGATCATCGTCGGCACTCCTTTTGGCATATAAAGATATCCCTATTTTAAGGCATGGCCGAGTACGGTAAAATATAATCATCTGTTAAGACGGTATAAGAAAATTACAACATCGTGAAAAATTAACGAGGTGCCGCGCATGCGCAGATTCGCGTTCACTCCCGGCGGGGAACAAACGCTGCCGTTATTCGTGGAAACGATCGGAATCGTCATCGAGAGGAAAATGGTGCGGACCGAGGGGTATCCGTTTTTTCATTGGCTGCAGACGACCCGCGGCGAGGGATCGTTCACCGTCAACGGGTCAACGTTCGCCTTGCCCGTAAACAGCGGAGTGCTGCTGTATGCCGGCACTCCGCATCAATACGAAGCCAGCACGGAATTGTGGGAGACCGCTTATTTGACGTTCGGCGGGCCCAGCGTTGCCGAAATGCTGCATACGCTGAAGCTGCAGGAGGGCGTTCCGGTCCGCTGGGACGCGGACGCGCCGTTGACCGGCCTGCTTCGGGACATGCTCGACCGCCTGGAGACGGAGCCGGACTTGTTCGGCCTGAACGCTTCCGCCGACGCCTACCGTTTCCTCATCGCTTTGCGCCATTACGGCCGTTTCGACAACCGGACCGACATCGCGCACGGCTCCGAACGGCTGCGTCCGCTGCTGGAATGGCTGGAGCTTCACTATGCTGACGCGGAGATCGGGCTCGCGGAAATGTCCGGAGTGCTGGACGTTCCCGTCAGCACGCTGAATTTGTGGTTTCATCATACGTTCGGCCTTTCGCCGTACGCCTATCTCGTTCAGCTCCGGCTGCGCAAGGCGAAGGAGCTGCTGATCGGCGCAAGCGACGTTACCGTGAAGGAGATCGCCGAGCGCGTCGGGTTCCGGGACGCGAGCCATTTCGTGGCGACGTTTCGCCGCAAGACGGGACTGCCGCCCCGGCAGTTCCGGAGGTTGTACGAATAAGTCCGGCTTCAAGCCGATCGGCCGCCTGCGCCATTTGCACAAGCAGCCGATGGTTTGCCGTTTCCTGAAAAAGATATAATGAACTTATCAAACGTTTGGGAAGTGAACGCGTTGACATCCGCTGCCAACCAGAGCCGCCGACAGCGGCGAACGAAAGACGCCCTGAAAAAGGCATTCACCGAGCTGATCCTGGCCGAAAACGAAAGTCGTTCGATTACGGTTTCGGAAATTGCCGGACGCGCGGATTTGAATCGCGCAACGTTCTATGCTCACTATACGGATAAGAACGATATTCTAAATGAACTGTACGAAGATGGCATCGAAGGTCTCGCTCAAGCGCTGCGAGAACCGTACCGGAATGTGCAGCGGGTCGGGCTGAACGGCATCGTGCCATCGACGGTTCGATTGTTTGAATATATCGAACAGCGGCGGGATCTGTTTACCGCTCTCGACCTTTTGCCCGAATCTCCGAACTTGTACGAACGACTCGAAAGCTTGTTTTGGTTCGTTTTTACGGAGGAAATCGTCTTTCACCGGGATGACCCAAGCAACGAAATCAATTACGAGCTCCTCTTAAGCTATCAAATTCATGCCACGCTCGGAATGATCAAATTCTGGATTCGCAATCGTTTCAAATATACTGCCCGCTACATGTACGAACAGCTTACTGCGATTACGCTGAACAGGCCGACGTCTCTCATCGTCAAAAATGGATCGGAACGCGTTACTGCGCCCCCAGGCCTCCGTCGATAACGAATTCCGATCCGGTGCAATAGCTGGACTCATCCGACGCCAAAAAAAGGACCAATTCGGAGACCTCATCCGAACGACCCACCCGGCGGATCGGAAAGCTGGCTTCCAGTTCGGGACTAATTAGCTCTTCCGTCATCGGAGTGCGGATAAAACCGGGATGGACGGAGTTGACCCGGATGCCGTATTCGCCCAGCTCGAGGGCCGCCGCTTTCGTCATGCCCCGAACGGCGAATTTGGAGGCCGTGTAGGCCACTTTCTTGTACGCGCCGACCATTCCGGCAAGCGAGGATATATTGACAATGGAGCCGCCCCCGGCTTTTCGCATCGAGGGAATGACGCAGCGCATTCCGAGAAAAACGGACACCTGATTTACGTCGATCACTTTGCGGAACGTTTCCTCTGAAGCCTCTTCAAGATTCGCCGCCGGCACGTCGATCCCCGCGTTATTTACCAGCACGTTGACCGGCCCGAAAGCGTTCTCGGCCTTTTCCATGACCGTTTGCCATTCGTTGGCCTTCGTTACGTCATGCTTGATAAACAGGGTGGAGGAACCGAGCTCGGTTTGAAGCTTTTGTCCGTCCTGCTCCAAAATGTCCGTAAATACGACTTTCGCGCCTTCCGAAACGAGTTTTCGGACATGCGCGGCTCCCATGCCTCGCGCCGCTCCGGTGACGATCGCCACTTTTCCTTCCAATCTTGCCATGTTTGTCCCCTCTCCTTTTTGCCGAAAAATAGATCCCGATTACTTCAAAATAGTACGCCTTAAAGTAAGCGATTTCAATGAACAAAACGCTTCGCATCTGTTCGTTTTCCCACAAACGCGGCTCGGTTTGGCGGAGTTCGTTCGTTCCCGCAACAAATTAGCGGGTTGCGTCGCCCGCTTGGTTTTCGGACGACTCGCACGCCTCCTCTTCTCGTGCAGAGCAAACCTCCGCAAGACTTCAACAAATTTAATATGCAGCTCTTATGTATAATGTAATTATTACGGTAAAGGAAACTGATATAACGGTCTTATCGTTCGCGGCGGGCGGACTTTTATGTTTGCTCCATATCGAAAAAAAGGCGCGCGGCTTCCGCATGATCGCTTCGTACCGCGCGCCCTATCTTCTACCAAACCCATTCCGGTCAGCGGGTCGTTTCTCTCCCGCCCGACAGAAAACGTTCGACCTCGCTCAGCTTCGGAAGCCCTTCCCAATCGCCGCGATACTGCGTCGCCAAAGCGCCCATCAGATTGGCCCGGGCAAGGGCGGCCTTCAGGTTCCGCTCGTCGTCGCTGGAATCGAGGTTCAGCCACGACGACAAAAAGCCCGCCGCGAAAGCGTCGCCCGCGCCGACCGTATCGATCACGCGGCTGACCGCATGCGGCGCGACCCGCGCGGCGGCGAGCGGCGTAAAGCCGATCGACCCGCGTTCGCCCAGCTTGAGCACGACCACCTTCGCGCCCAGCCCGATAAAGTGCGCGCCGTACGCCTCCTCGGTCATTTCGCCCGCCAAAAACTCGGCCTCCTCGAGGCCGGGAAGAAAGATGTCGCAGAGCGGGATGAGCGACAGCAGCGCGGCGCGCGCCTCTTCCTCGCTCCACAGCTTGCGCCGCAAATTGGGATCGAACGAAATCGTCAGCCCCATCTTGCGGGCTTCGATCATCGCGGCGCGCACCGCGTTCGCCGTTTCCGGCCCAAGCGCCGGCGTAATGCCCGTGACGTGCAGGTGGCGCGCGTTTTCGAACCAGCGGGACTCCACATGGTCCGGCGTCAGGCGGCTGACCGCGGACCCTTTGCGGTAATAATATACGTTCGGATCGCCGTAGCCTTTGAATTCCTTGAAGTAGACGGACGTCGGATACGCCGGATCGCGCTCGGCCAGCGACACGTCGACGCCTTCTCCCGCGAGCGTCGAGACGATAAGATCGCCGAACGGGTCGGCCCCGAGCCGGCTGATCCAGCGCACGTTAAGTCCCAGGCGCGACAGCCCGATGGCGACGTTCGATTCCGCGCCGGCGATCGAGCGCGTGAACAAGGGAGCGTAAGCGAGCGGGCCTTCGCTCATCGGCTGAAGCAGCACCATGCTTTCGCCGATCGTGACAACGTCCGCCGGTTGAAGTCCCTTCATCGTCACTTCGCTCCCTTGACCTCGGCGACGAACGATTGCGCCAGCTTCGTCAGTTCCTCGAACTTGCCTTCTGCGACGAGCTGCTTGTTAACCAGGTTGCCGCCCAGTCCGACCCCGACGGCGCCCGTTTCCAGCACGCTGCGAATATTTTGCAGGTTGACGCCGCCGGTCGCGATCATCGGGATGTGGTCCAGCGGCGCGCGGATTTCCTTCAAGTAATTGACGCCGAGCGAGCCGAGCGGAAACACTTTGACGGCGGATGCGCCCGCCTTGTAAGCGCGCACGATTTCCGACGGGGTCATCGTTCCCGGCCAAACATCGACGCCCTGCTCCACGCCGTAATAAACGACTTCCTCGTCCAGGTTCGGGGAAATGATATACTCCGCGCCGGCCGCGACCGCTTCCTTCGCCTGTCCGATATCGAGCACCGTGCCCGCGCCGATCCGCATGCGCCCCTCATATTGCTCGCGGAACCGCGAGATCATGCCGATCGCCCCTTCGGTGTTCAGCGTAACCTCGAGAAAGACGATGCCGCCGTCGGCCAGCGCCTTCGCCGTCGCGTCGCCGTCCTTTGCGGAAATGCCGCGAATGATGGCGACGATCTTTTCCTCCGATAAAGCCTGCAACAATTTGGATGACATAAGAGCTCCTTTCGGCCAAGCCTTAAGGTTACAGCTCGACCATCGCTTTAATGACTTTGGATTCGGGCTTCAGCCAATGTTCGAATTGCCCGATCATGTCCGCAAACGGCGCCCGGTGCGTGATGTAGCGCTCCGCGCTCGCGCCTCCGGATTTAACCGCTTCCACGACAGCGTCGAAATCTTCGGACGTCGCGTTTCGGCTGCCCATCAGCGTCAATTCCCGCTTGTGGAACTCCGGATCGGAAAACGCAATATCGGCTTTGACCAGTCCTACGAATACCAGTTTACCACCATGCGCCGCCCATTGAAAAGAATTCGTCATCGACCGGGCGTTTCCGGTCGCGTCGAACACGACCGTCGGCATATCGCCGCCCGTCCATTCCCGCAGCTTGTCGCCGGGCGCGTCGAGCGCGTTGACGAGATGATCGGCCTTCGCCCAGTCGCCGGCGAACGCCAGCCGCTCCTCGTTTACGTCCATCGCGATCACGTTGGCTCCGCGAGACTTGGCGAACGCCATGACGCCGAGCCCGATCGGCCCGCCGCCGACGACGAGCGCCGTTTCGCCCGCTTCGAGCGCGGACCTGCGCACGGCGTGCGCTCCGATTGCCAGCGGCTCCAGCACGGCGGCCTGATCGAGCGTTAGCCCGTTCGCGCGGATCAGATGCGTGACCGGAAGCGCCACGCGCTCCCGCATGCCCCCGTCGATATGCACCCCGAGCACCTTCATGTCGACGCAGCAATTCGGCCGCCCTCGCCGGCAGGCAATGCAGGCGCCGCAGTGCATGTACGGGATGACGCTCACCTGATCGCCGGGCACAAGCCCTTTGTCGTTTTTCCCGATTTCCTCCACGATCCCCGCCAGCTCATGGCCGAGAATGCGCGGATAGGAAAAAAACGGCTGATTGCCTTTGTAAGCATGCATATCCGTGCCGCAAATGCCGACCCGGCGGATGCGGACGATCGCTTCGCCCTCGCCTCGCACAGGTTCCGGCAAGTCGATCCGTTCCAGACGATCCGGCCGTTCGCAAACGATGCCTTTCATGTTCATCCCCCCGCTCACGTCCTGATGTTCCGATTGTATTCGGGCCTTCCGCTCGGCCACGTCTGATCCGCGACCGGCTTCAACATATCCAGCACTTCCCCCAGCAGCTCCTCGTCCGGCGGCTCGTCCGTCCATCTGGCGTTGTTGCGGATGTTCGCCGGATTCGCCGTGCTGACGAGCGTCGTCGGAACGCGTTCGTTCGCCGTCGAAAACTGCACTGCAAGCTTCGCGATGTCCGCGCCCTTCTCCGCGCAAAACTCCGCCGCGCGCCGGCAAACCGCCTTCAGCTCGGGCGAGGCCGGGTGCCATTCCGGCGTCCCCCGCGCGCTCAGCAGCCCCATGGACAGCGGCGAGGCGTTGACGAGTCCGATTCCGCGCTCCTCCAGCAGCGGAAGCAGGCCCAGCAGCGTCGTGTCGTTCATCGAGTAATGGCAGTAAGAGAGAACGACATCCATTTCGGCCTGCGGAACGATCGTCTCGAACAGCTCGATCGGCAAGCCGCTAATGCCGTAATAACGGATTTTTCCCTGTTCCTTGAGCTTCGCGAGCGCCGGCAGCGCCTCCTGCAGAATGACAGCCTGCGGAACGAACTCGATATCGTGCAAAAACATCAGATCCACGTAGTCCGTATTCAGCCGCCGAAGGCTCTCCTCCAGGCTGCTCGCGATGCGCTCCCCGGAAAAATCGAACGCATCGGCGCCGTAGCGCCCCGCCTTCGTCGAGAGCAGAAACCGGTCGCGCGGGAGCTCCTTTATCGCTTTTCCAAGCACCGTTTCGGCTTTCGTCAGGCCGTAGTATGGCGAAACGTCGATATAATTGATCCCTTCCTCGAGCGCGGCGAACACCGTCCTGATCGCTTCGGCTTCGCTCGTCTCGCGAAACACGGAGCCGAGCGACGAAGCGCCGAAAGACAGCGCGGATACATCCAGTCCGGTGCGGCCCAGCTTGCGGTATTTCATTCGGTTCAGCCTCCCGTATCCAGTTTGTAAAATGCCGCGGCGTTGCCGCCGAACAGCTTCGCCCGCTGGCGCTCGCCCCATTCCCCGGGCAGCGCGCGGACGAGCACTTCCATGACCTCGTCGTATTCGGCCGCCAGCAGGCACACCGGCCAATCGCTCCCGAACATGACCCGGTTCTCGCCGAAGCAATCAATGGCATGGCGAATATAAGGCACGAATTGCTCCGGCTTCCAGGCGCGGTGCTCCGCCTCCGTCACCATCCCCGACAGCTTGCAGTACAAGTTCGGAAAAGAGGCCAGCCTGCGCATTTGCCCCGCCCAGGGCTCCATCGCCCCCGCCGCGATGTTCGGCTTGGCGATATGATCGACGACGCCGCGAAGCCCCGGCACCTTCTCGATGAGCCGAATGACCGGTTCCAGTTGCCCGGAGACGAGCAGCAGATCGACCGGCACGTCCCGCTTTTCGAACGTCTTCAGCCGCTCGACGAACGCCGGCTCCAGAATGCGGCTCGCGTCCGGCATGTCCTGGATCATGATCCGGAAGCCGACGAATTTGGGATGGCGGGCGAACCGATCGTAATGCACGAAGCATCGATCATCCGCCAGATCGAGCCAGCCGACGACGCCGAGGATGGAGTCGCTTCCGTCCGCCAGCGACAATAGATAATCCGTCTCCGCTAGCGTCGGCGCGGCTTGAACGAGAATCGTCCCGTCCAGCCCGTGCTTCCGCAGCGAAGGAAGCAAATTACCGGGCAGAAAATCCCGGTACAGCAGGGGGATGTCCGGCGTAATCCAGCCATAGTCGCCCCGATCGATTTTCCAATAGTGCTGATGCGCGTCGATTCGCAACGTTTCCTTCCCCTTCCCGGGCGCAAGCCGCCCTCGATTCGTTGGCCTATCCAATCGCTTGACGTGTTGATGTAAACGCTATACCTTTACTTTACCAGCAATTTTAAACAAAAAAAGAACCGATTCTTGCAAAAATATACTGTTTTTTGATACCGTCTAGCTATACGATCCTGATCAGAAAGGACGACCGCCGATGAAGCCGTTGCGCAAGCGTTTCGACGCCTCGCCGGCATTCCCTTTTTCCTTCGTCTACCGGGATACGAAAACCGAACAAAGCGAGCTTCCGGATCATTTGCACGATTGGTACGAGCTCGTATACGTGCATAGCGGAAAGGGCTCTTTTTTTATCGACCGGGAAATTTACGATATGGGGGCGGGGGATTTGTTCGCCATTCCGGGCAACACCATTCATCGGGCTTTTCCGGACCGCGCGGACCCCGTCACGTCGACCGCCGTTTTCTTCGGCGCGGCCGCCCTGCAGCAGCCTTCGCTCGGAGAATCGTTCTCTTATTTGCGGTGCTTCGAATTATGCCGGAAAAACAAAAGCTTCAAGCTGGTTTTGCCGCAGCGTTTTCTGCAGACGGTCGAGCCGGCGCTTGCGAGCATCCATGGCGAGCTGAACGCCAGGGAACCCGGGTACCGCCATGCCGTCATGCTTCATCTGCAGTCGCTTTTGCTCGGCATCGACCGCGCCGTCGGCCGGGATCCGGGCGCGCCCGAGCCGCTGCCGACGGTCGGTCCCGCCTGGCTGAAGGACGCGCTGCTGCACATCGACCGGCGCTTCGCCGAGCCGATCGGCCTGGCCGAGCTGGCCGAGCGCGCCGCCGTCAGCCCGGCCCATTTCAGCCGCTTGTTCAAGCGCCTCGTCGGCATGAACGTCACCGAATTTATCGCGACCAAACGGATCATCCGCGCGATGGACTTGCTGGCCGACGGTGAGCTGGGCATATCCGTCGTCGCCGAAAGCTGCGGCTTCGAAAGCATGCCGCATTTTCACCGGACGTTCAAACGGATCGCCGGCATGACGCCGGCGGCCTACCGCAAAAATCGCTCCGGGTAACCGAATTGCGTCCGATACCCGCGCCCGCCCGCGGCATAGAGGGGCCGAAACGATCGCTGGCGAACGTATAGTGGATTTTATCCAATAAAAATCGGCTTTTTCCGTGGGCCGTGCTGCTTACGTTGGATTTCTTCCAACCGAATGCAGTCTTTTTTGCGTAAATGTTTCGAAGCTCCCTTCCTCTGTGGATAAAATCCACTCTAGCAAGCCTTTTTCCCGGTTTCCGCTTCGCCGGATGGACGAAATCCAGCGAAGGCGGGGGAGCCTTACCTAGTCAGGAGCCGGTTTCCAGACCAATAGGCAAGCCCGCCGGCAAAAGACTCGGTTTGCCGGCGGGCTTGCCTTTTTAACTGTCAAGTTGTTAGCCTATGCGTTCGCCGCTGCCGAAGCATCGGCCGCGCCGGCGGAATCCTCGCCGGAAGCCGGCGGGGCATCCGTCCCCTGCGGCTGTCCCGGACCGCCGCCGCCTCCCATGCCGCCGCCGAAGGCTCCGAGCCGGATCGAGGAAGCCTCCTGCGTCCCCTCGGCGAGCCAAATCGTCAGCACGTCGCCTTCTTTCAGGTCGGCCAGCGCCGCGTCCGTCGTCGCCATCTCGTTGTTTTCGAACGACGTTTGCCGAATGACGGTCGCATCGGTAACGGTGATGTCGACGGTTTCCTCCGTGAACATCTCGTCCATGCTCACCCCGCCCGGCGGCCTGCCGCTCCCGCCGTCTCCCGGCTGCGCGCTGCCATCGCCGCCCGGCGACGGCGCAGCCCCATTCGACGTCTCCGCGTCCCCGCTCGGGGGCCGCGCCGCGCCGTCCTGCCCTTCGCTGCCGCCGCTACGCATTCCGCCGCGGCCGCCTCCCGTTTGCGACGGATCGATTTGCGACTTGTATACGGTGATCGTATTGCCGCTGACGCTTTTGATTTTGCCGATCAGATCCGCCGCATTCCCGTTCTCGTCGGTCATCCCGAAGCCGCCCCCGGGTCCCCCTGCCGGGCTTGTCCGCCACCGTCCGCCGTCTGCGCTTGTTCCGTCTGGGCGGCGGCGCCCGCCGCCGCGGATTCGCCGGCCGCGCCGGACTCGTCCGACCCGCAGCCCGCGAGCATGGCCATCGCCAGAAACCCGCCCAGAAGCAAATGCCATTTTTTCATCCGGATCATCCCTCCCGCTTTTCGCTATTCGAAAGTTACCACGGGAAAATGAACGGAGCGTGAACGGAATCTGAGGAACGGATTAATTTTCGGCTGCATTCAACGGGAAATCGCGCTTAACGTAGCAAAAAGTCCCCGAAACCGGCCAAGCCGGACGTTCGGGGACTTGCAAATGCCTGGTCAGACCGCGCTTGCACGCACTCTTCCGGCAAACTGGCTGTTATAAAGCTCCGCGTAAAATCCGCCTTCCGCCAGCAGCTCTTCGTGCGTTCCCTGCTCGATGACGGTTCCCTTGTTCATGACGAGGATCAAGTCCGCGTCGCGAATCGTGGACAGCCGGTGGGCGATGACGAAGCTCGTTCGGCCGTTCATCAAATGGTTCATCGCCTTCTGAATGAGAACTTCCGTCCGCGTGTCGACGCTGCTCGTCGCTTCGTCGAGAATCAGAATCGACGGATCGGCCAAAATCGCCCGCGCGATCGTCAGCAGCTGCTTCTGCCCTTGCGAAATGTTGGAGGCTTCCTCGTTCAGCACCGTGTCGTAGCCGTCCGGCAGCGTCCGGATGAAATGGTCCGCATGCGCGGCCGCGGCCGCCTCGACCACCTCGGCTTCGGTGGCGTTCTTCCGCCCGTATGCGATATTGTCGCGAATCGTTCCGTTAAACAGCCACGTGTCCTGCAGCACCATGCCGAACATGCCGCGCAAATCCGCCCGGGACAAGCGGGTAATGTCCGTCCCGTCGACCGTGATCGATCCGCCGTTCAGCTCGTAGAAGCGCATGAGCAGGTTGACCAGCGTCGTTTTGCCCGCGCCGGTCGGTCCGACGATCGCCACCGTTTGCCCGCTTTTGACGTCGATGTTCATATTTTCAATAAGCGGCTTATCCTCGCTGTAGCCGAAGCGGACGTCACGGAACGCCACGTTCCCTTTCGGCGCCGCGAGCCGGGCCGGAGCCGCCGCTTCCGCCGTCTCCTCCGGCTCGTCGAGCAGCTCGAACACCCGCTCCGCCGAAGCGATCGTCGATTGGATAATGTTCGCGATATTGGCCGTTTGCGTAATCGGCATCGTGAACTGTCTGGCGTATTGGATGAAAGCTTGAATATCCCCGACGCTGATCGATCGTTGGATGACGAGGACGCCCCCGACGACGCAGATGAACACGTAGCCGATGTTGCCGATCAACGTCATGAGCGGCATGATGATTCCCGAAACGAATTGGGCTCTCCAGCTCGCTTCGTCCAGCTTGTCGTTCACTTCCTCGAAACGGGCGATCGATTGGCGTTCGCGTCCGTATGCCTTGACGACCGCATGCCCGGTGTACATTTCTTCCACATGCCCGTTCAGCTCGCCCAAATGCGCCTGCTGGGCTTTGAAATACGTTTGCGACCGTTTCGCGATCATGCCGATGACAATGAAGCTCAACGGGAGCGTCAGGACAAGAATCAGCGTAAGAAGCGGACTGATCGTCAGCATCATGACGATGACGCCGACCAGCGTCACGATCGACGTGATCAGCTGCGTCAGGCTTTGCTGCAGCGTATTGCTGATGTTGTCCACGTCGTTGACGACGCGGCTCAAAATATCGCCGTTCGTCCGCGAATCGTAAAATTTCAGCGGCAGCTTCTCCAGCTTTTCGTTCACGTCGTTGCGCAGCTTGTAAACCGTTTTTTGCGCCACTCCCGCCATCAAGTATTGCTGGAAAAAACCGAAAAGGGAGCTTACGACATACAAGCCCGCCAACGTCATGATGATGACCCAAATGCCTTGAAAGTCGATGCCGGATCCCGACATGAATCCTTCGAACAGCTTGTCGGTCGCCTGGCCCATAATTTTCGGACTTAAAATGGAAAAGACTGTGCTGATGATCGCCGTTACGAGTACGGCCAGCAGTTTGAAGCGGTGGGGCCGCAAATAGCCGACAAGACGCCTGAACGTCGCTTTGAAATTTTTCGGCTTCTGGACCGGAATCCCCGCCATGCCCGGCCCGCCGGGGCCGCCCGGTCCCGGCGGTCTCGGAGGCATTCCGGCTTGCGTCCGGTTCGGTTCCTTGCTCACGCGATCTCCTCCTCCGAAAGCTGCGACGATACGATTTCCCGGTAAACGTCGCTGCTTGCCATCAGTTCGCCGTGCGTGCCGATTCCGGCGATTTTCCCCTCATCCAGCACGATAATCCGGTCGGCGTCCATGACCGTGCTCACCCGCTGGGCGACGATGATGACCGTCGCGTCGGCCGTTTCGCCGCGCAGCGCCGCCCGCAGCTTGGCGTCCGTTTTGTAGTCGAGCGCCGAAAAGCTGTCGTCGAACAAGTAGACGTTCGGCTTGCGCACGAGCGCCCGGGCGATCGACAGCCGCTGCTTCTGCCCGCCGGACACGTTCGTGCCGCCCTGGGCGAGCGTCGAATCGAACCCTTCCGGCATCGCCGAGACGAAATCGAGCGCCTGCGCCACTTCGGCGGCCTTTCGAATTTCCTCGTCCGTCGCATCCTCTTTGCCGTAGCGAATATTATCCGCGATCGTCCCGGTAAACAGAACCGCCTTCTGCGGAACGAGCGCGATCCGCTGCCGGAGCTGTTCCTGCGTCCAGTCGCGGACATCGATCCCGTCGACCCGGACGGAGCCGCTGTCGACGTCGTAGAACCGGGGGATGAGATGAATGAGCGTCGATTTCCCGGAGCCGGTGCCGCCGATAATGGCCGTCACCTCGCCCCGCTTCGCCGTAAACGTAAGGCCCTCGACGGCCGGCTGCTCGGCTCCCGGGTAGCTGAACGCGACGTTGTCGAACTCCACCGTTCCCCGTTCCGTCGGCGCGTTGGCCTTCTCCGACCGATTCGTGACGGTCGGCTCCATGTTCAGCACCTCGTCGATGCGAACGGCCGATGCCGAAGCCCGCGGCACCATGACGAACATCATGGAGAACATGAGCAGCGAGAACATGATTTGCATCGCGTATTGGATAAAAGCCATCAAGTCGCCGACGCCCATATCCCCGCTGCCGACGCGCAGGCCCCCGAACCAGACGATCGAAATCGACGAAAAATTCATGATCAGCATCATCAGCGGCATCATGACGGCCATGATCTGATTGACTTTGATCGCCGTATCCGTCAAGTCGCGATTCGCTTCCTTGAACCGTTCTTTCTCGTGTCCGGTCCGGTTGAAGGCGCGAATGACCCGGATGCCCGTCAACCCTTCGCGGAGCACGAGATTAAGCCGGTCGAGCTTCGTCTGAATCGCCTTGAAATAAGGCATGCCTTTGCGCGCGATCAGAAAAATCGCGAGCGCGAGCACCGGCAGCGCCACGAGCAGCACAAGCGTCAGCTTCGCGTCCTTCGACAGCGCCATGATGATTCCGCCGATGCACATCATCGGGGCCATCACCATCAGACGCAGCATCATCATCAGCACCTGCTGAACCTGGTTGATGTCGTTGGTCGTGCGGGTGATCAGCGAAGCCGTGCCGATTCTGTCGAACTCCTCCAGCGAGAAGTTTTCGACGTGCTTGAACACCTTGGCCCGGACGATCTTGCCGTAGCCCGACGAAATTTTCGCCGAAAAATAGCTCGCCATGATCGAAACGAACGTTCCGACAATCGTTACGGCCAGCATGAAGCCGCCCATCCGCCAAATGTAAGGCGTATTCTCCCCGACGACGCCGTTGTTGACGATGTCGGACATCAGGGTGGGCAAGTACAGCTCGCCCAACGACTGAAGCAATACGAGCGCCATGACGAGCGCGACGCCCCAACGGTAGGGCTTTAAAAACCGGAAAAGCTTTACCATCGATCGACCATCTCCAATGTCTTTTCCTTTTGACCGTTCATAGCGCAAACTATAGAACGCTATTGTGAACTGAATATGAACCGTGATTCGGGCGCGAGCGAAAGCTTACTTCAAAGCCCCGTGCAAAATAAGATCCGTCAACTGCTTCGACGTGACGACCGGAAGTCCGCTGTTCGAGCCTCCGGTGCGGCCGATCGACAGCACGATGGCGAGCACCGCGCTTGCCATTTCGGCGACCGGAAGGCGCAAGCGCGGTTCGTCCGGCTCCAAAATTTTGCACACGGAGGCGTGAATGACTTTATACCGTTCAAACCATCTTCGCTGCAGTTCTTCGGCTCGCGGCCCGGGAACCTTCGGACCGGACGGAGAAGCCAGACGGATCGCGTTCAGGATCGCCCCCGTTCTTTCCGAATGGTCCCGCATCGTTTCGATAAGCTTCGTCAAGCGCTCCTCCAAGCCGGCTTCCAGGTCGATTGCCTCCAATTCAATCGCGATATGCTCCGGTTTGGTCGCTTCTTCCAGGCTTGCCTCCAACACCTCTTGCTTGTCGGCGAAGGCCCGGAAGATAGTCGGCTCGCTGATCCCGGCGGCCCGGGCGATCTGCAGCGTCGTGACGCTCGGCCCTACCTCTTTCAGCAGCCGAAGCGTCGTTTGAACGATCATCGCTCTCCGGTCCTGGAGATTCATGCCTTTGGCCCGTTTGCGCGACGGTGGAGTATTGTTCGTATCCATGCGATCATTATAAATAGTGAGGACTCACTACGTCAATGGCATTTTTATATGGAAAAACAAATAGACTGCCCGAACATCGCGCTCCGTTCGGACAGTCTTTGATTCGCTACGCCGGCGCCCGCCGTCAGTTCAATACGCGATCGATCAGCCCGTAGCCCATCGCTTCTTCGGCGGTCATGTAATAATCGCGGTCCGTATCCTTCTCGATTTTTTCGAGCGGTTGGCCCGTTCTCCCGGAAAGGATCCTGTTCAGGCGGTCGCGCGTTTTGAGAATGTTCTCCGCGTGAATGGCGATGTCGGACGCCTGGCCGCGCACGCCGCCGCCGCTCACCCACGGCTGGTGAATCATCACTTCGGCGTTCGGCAGCGCGATGCGCTTGCCGTCCGCGCCCGCCGCCAGCAGCAAGGCGCCGAACGATGCCGCCATCCCGACGCAGATCGTCGATACGGCCGGCTTGATATATTGCATCGTATCGTAGATGGCGAGGCCGGCCGTCGTGGATCCGCCGGGGCAATTGATGTACATATGGATGTCTTTGTCCGGATCCTCCGCCGCGAGAAACAGCAGTTGGGCGATGATCGCATTGGCCGTTTGGTCGTCGATCGCCGAGCCGAGAAACACAATGCGGTCCTTCAATAGCCGGGAGTAAATGTCATAGGACCGTTCTCCGCGGCTCGTTTGCTCGACGACGACTGGAATGTAACTCATGATCGGGCACCTCCTGAAATGAATTGGTCATTTGGGAAAAACCTTGGAACGGAACGGTCGCCAAACGGGCGGCCGGCTTAAGCCGCGCAGCGCAGTTCCGCGTTCGGGTGCGCGGGAAGCGGCTGCGCCCCCCCAAAGCCCGACGAGGCGATACGGATGACGACCGCTCCCTCCGGCAGGCCGGCGGAATCGGTCAGCGGCACGAGGCGAACGGTCGCCTCCCCGCTTGCCGGCGGTTCGCGCAGCGGGAGCGGAGCGCCGGCGTTTCCTTCGCCCCGCTTGCCGCCGCGGCCGTCCCGGCGCGTCTCCCATACGACGATCGGCCTTTCGCTTTTTTGTTTCGTTTCCTTTTCCTTGGCCGGACTGTTTTCACTCATCGCGTTCTCCTCCTTGTTTGACTTCCGGATAAACGGCCAATACGGCGCGAAAGGCTTCGCCCCCCGCATCCGGCGAAGCCGCCCGGTACCGCTCCGCCACTTCCCGCACCGCTTGCGCGTAATCGCGCAAAAACGCGGCCCTCGTCTTCTCGTCCGGAAGCGCCACTTCCGTCTCCAGCACCGCGCTCGGCACCTGCTCCCGCGAATCCGACGCCTCCATCAGCGCCATCGCGTCCCTGCGGATTCGCTCCGCCGCGTTGACGAGCTGCCTCAGCGCTCCCTGATCCTTCATCCGCCGCGTCAAATGCTCCGGCCAGCCGAACGTGTCGGGAATGACGTACGTGCGCGCGACGGCTTGGTACATGACCTCGATCAAATTGCGCACCTGCCTCGATCCGCTTCGGCGCACGAGCCCGACCTTTTCCAGCCCTTTCAGATGGTAGTTTACCTTTTGCGCCGATTCGCCGAGCTTGCGGCCGATTTCCGAAGCGGAGCCCGGCTCCTCGAGCAACCGCAACATTTCGGCCCGCAGCGGGTTGAGCAGCGCCAGCGCCTGCTCGGGCGTCTCCAACCGGTACACGTCCATGATCTCCTGGCTCTTCATTCGATTCACCTAAAAATTTATTTTTACGTAAACCAATTTTATTACGTGAAACTCTTCATGTCAAGCAATCCGGATGCCGAAAACGGCCCGATTTGTTCTCCGCCTCCCGCTGGCGTAAAATAGAAGTCGTGATCATCTTCGCGTAAGGAGGATACCGTCTTGCTGTTCATCGACAACGGCAACAGCCATGACCCCGCGTTTAACCTCGCTCTTGAGGAATATACGCTGCGGAAGCTGCCGGCCGAGCATGATTATTTGCTTTTCTATATTAACGAGCCGTCCATCATTATCGGCAAAAACCAGAACACGGCCGAAGAAGTGAACGCGGAATACGTCGAAAAGAACGGCATCCATGTCGTCCGCCGGCTCTCCGGAGGAGGGGCGGTCTACCACGATCTCGGCAATTTGAACTTCAGCTTCATCACCCGGGACGACGGGGATTCGTTCCACAACTTCCGCAAGTTCACCGCCCCGGTCGTCGCCGCCCTTCAGAAGCTCGGCGTCGAAGCCGAATTGTCCGGCCGCAACGACCTGCAGGTCGGCGAACGCAAAATTTCCGGAAACGCCCAGTTTTCCACCCGCGGCCGCATGTTCAGCCACGGCACGCTTTTGTTCGATTCCCGCATGGAAAACGTGGCCTCGGCCTTGAAGCCGAATCCGCTCAAATTCGAATCGAAAGCGACCAAGTCGGTGCGCAGCCGGGTCGCCAACATCGCCGAATTTTTGCCGGAGCCGATGACGATCGACCGGTTTAAGGAATTCCTGTTGACGTCCATTTTCGAAGGCCGGGAAGTTCGGCGCTACATATTGACCGAGGAAGACTGGGCCGGCGTCAAGGCGCTGGCCGACGAGCGTTACCGCAACTGGGATTGGAATTACGGCCTGTCCCCGGCATCCAACGTCCGCCAAATGAAACGGCTGGCCGCCGGCACGTTCGACGTCAGGTTGAACGTCGAGAAAGGCCTTATCGCCGAAGCATCCATCTACGGCGACTTTTTCGGGCGGGGAGAAGTGTCCGACGTGACGAGCAAGCTGATCGGCGTTCGCTACGAACGAGAGGCGATCGAAAAGGCGCTTGAAGGCGTGGACCTTGCCTTCTATTTCGGTCCTGTCGACCGGGAAGAATGGCTGGGCCTGCTTATATAAATAAGGCAAACCCCGATTGGAGGAACGAACAAATGAGTGGAAGCATTCAAGACACGATCGTACTGAACAATGGCGTGCGCATGCCCCGCCTGGGGCTCGGCGTATGGAAAGTAACCGAGCCGGGGGACGCGCGGCGCGCGATTCATGCCGCCGTGGAAACCGGCTACCGCAGCATCGACACGGCCCGCATTTACAATAACGAAAGCGACGTCGGCGAGGCGATCCGCACCTGCGGCATCTCCCGGGACGAGCTGTTTATTACCACCAAAATATGGAACGAGGATCAAGGCTACGACACGACGCTGGCCGCGTTCGAGCAAAGCCGCAAACGCCTCGGCATCGACACGGTCGATCTGCTGCTGATCCACTGGCCGGGCAAAGACAAATTCGTCGACACGTGGCGCGCGTTCGAGAAGCTGTACCGCGACGGCTATGTCCGCGCGATCGGCGTCAGCAATTTCCACGTTCATCACCTGGAGACGCTGCGCCAAGCGAGCGAGACGGTGCCCGCCGTCAACCAGGTGGAGTTCCATCCCCTTCTGACGCAAAAGGAATTGCTCGCCTACGCGAAGCAGAACGGCATCCAGCTCGAAGCCTGGAGTCCGCTCATGCAGGGCAATCTGGACCAGCCCGTCCTCGCGGAAATCGCGGCCAAATATGGCAAGACGCCGGCGCAAGTCGTGCTTCGCTGGGACTTGCAGCACGACGTCGTCACGATCCCGAAATCGATCACCCCGTCGAGGATCGCCGAGAACGCCGACATTTTCGATTTCGAGCTGAGCGCGGAGGACATGGAGCGGATCGACGGCTTGAACCGGAACCGCCGCTTCGGCTCGAATCCGGACGAGTTTTTGTTCTAAAGCGAGTCAGGCGGTTTCTTGGCGGGGACCGGCGGTTTCTTGGCGGGGACCGGCGGTTTCTTGGCCGGGATCGGCGGATTGCCTGACGATATCAACCTTTAAAGTTTGGGTCTGTATAGGTAGGCGCGATAGCGAAGCTACAGTGGATTTTGTCCAATCTACACCGGCTTTTGCGCGAAAAGGGTCTGGCCTCGCTGGATTTTATCCAATCTGGCGAGGCCATTTCGTTCTTTTCGCCCGAAACGGCTGTTTTTCGTTGGATAAAATCCACTCTAGACCAAATAAGCATCGATTCTCGTTTCGTTGATGGGATGAAATCCAATATAAGCAGCCCATGCTGCCCAACGTTTACCCAACTGCGTGCGGCTGTGCGAGCATCACGGGTCAAAATGAGTAGTCACGACTCATCTGAACCGCTGCCAGTCGTGCGGAGGAGCTGAGATGGGTCATTTTTACTCAACTGCGCGCGGCTGTGCGAGCATCACGGGTCTAAATGAGTAGTCACGACTCATCTGAACCGCTGCCAGTCGTGCGGAGGAGCTGAGATAAGTCATTTTTACTCAACTGCGTGCGGCTGTGCGAGCATCACGGGTCTAAATGAGTAGTCACGACTCATCTGGATCGTTGCCGGGCGTGCGGAGGAGCTGAGATGAGTCATTTTTACCCAACTAAGCGCGGCTGAACGAGCACCACGGGTCAAGATGAGTCTCCTCGACTCAACCGGGCGAGACTGCAATAGAAAAACGGCCTTTCGCGGGCCGTTAATTTAGTTCTCCTCCGACAACGGAAGCGAAAGCCCCGCCTTGACCATCGTGCTTCGCATCCGCTCGGGAAGCGGGGCGCGAAATTCCCTGCCGTCCGGCAGAACGATCCGCCAGGCGTGCAGAAGCTGGTGGTTCACCCCCGCAAACGGCCGCCCCCCGTATTTGACGTCGCCCAGCAGCGAATGCCCGATGCTTTGCAGGTGGGCCCGAATCTGATGGGTGCGTCCGCTGACCAGCTCGATTTCCAGCAGCGTGCAGCCTTTGCCGTGCTGCAGCGCGCGATAATGCGTCGTGGCGCTCTTTTCCTGGGGGCCTTGCCGCGGTCCTTGCTGCGGTCCTTGCTGCGGGCCTTGCTGCGGGCCTTGCTCCGCGCTTCCGCCCCCTGCCGCGCTTCCGATCGCGCCGTTGCCGCCGCCGTCCCCTTCCGGGCTTCCGCCGGCATCTCCGACGACGCGCGTCCGATTGCCCTTCTCGTCGCGAACGAGACTGCCGGTTAACGTTCCTTCCCCTTGCAGCCGGCCTTCGGCGATCGTCAAATAATATTTTTGCAGCTCGTGCTTCTGAATCCATTGGTTCAGCCGGTGCAGCATGCCCGCCGTTTTGCCGACGAGGACGAGACCGCTCGTGTTCCGGTCCAGACGGTTGGCCGTCGCCGGCATGAACAGCGCGCTGTCCAGCCCTCCCTTCCGGTACAAATACGCGTGCACGCGGTTGATGAGCGAATCCTTCTGGTCCGGACGGTCCGGGTGCGTAAGCACGCCCGCAGGCTTCGCAACGACCAGCAGCTCGTCGTCCTCGAAGACGACGTCGATGTTGGCGTTGACGCCGACGTATTTCGGCTTCGGCTGCCCGGCGGAAGCTTCCTTGAATGACGCGTCTTCCATATAAAGCGTCAATTCGTCTCCAGCCGCGAGCTCGTAGTTTTGTTTTTTGCGTTTTCCGTTGATTTTGACCTTGCCCTGGTCGATCATTTTATAAATTTGACCCAGCGGAATATTCGGCATGAGCTGCCGCAAATAGCGGTGCAGCCGCTTGCCGCTTTCCGACGGGGATACCGTGCGCGTAATCATCGCCTCGTCAACACTCCCTGAACGTTGTCCCGCCATCGCGGCGGATCCTTTCAAGCGTAACAATCGGCGGCCGCAAGTTCAACCCCCTCGTCCAGACAACCGCAACAATTCATAGCGGCCGGCCCGGAAGCTCATCCTAACCGGGCAAAAAATCGCAATCCGTTCATTGACACCATATAATTGCACCATATATAATTGCTATAGCAACTAAATGACTGGGCAGGTGAAATCACGCATGACGCTTGACGACTCCATCGGTTTTATCATCAACCAGACCGGACGCCGGCTGACTCAACTGCTCTCTTTGCGGTTCGCTCCCTATGACGTGACGACCGAGCAATGGTCGGTGCTGGCCCGCCTCAACGAGCAGGAAGCGATCACCCAGAAAGAGCTTGCGTTCCGGGTCGGGAAGGACCAGACGAACGTCACTCGCATTCTGGATCAGTTGGAGCGCAAGAAGCTCGTCGTCCGGACGGCCAATCCCGAGGATCGCCGCTCCTTCCTGCCGCAAATTACGGACGAAGGGAAACGGCTGTACGAAGAACTGTGCCCGATCGAGCGGGAAACGGTCCGAATCGCGACCGCCGGACTTTCGCCCGGCGAATTGAACGAACTGAATCGCCTTCTCGGGCAGATCGAAACGAACACGAATAACCGGCTGCGTCAAATGAACGAAAGCTAGAAGAGGCGAAAAAATGAAGCAAAAATTATGGACGAAAGACTTTCTCAGCATCTGCTTTAGCAGCTTTTTTATTTTCATTACGTTTTATTCTCTTTCCGCAACCCTCCCGACGTTCGTTACCGACGAACTGGGCGGGGATCAGCAGCAGGCGGGCTGGGCGATGACCGCTTTCGTCATCGCCGCGGTTATCATGCGGCCGTTTGCCGGACGCTGGCTTGACGGTTCGAAGCGCCGCACGGTGCTCCTGCTGTCCATCGCGCTGTTCATGGCGTCGATGTTCGCCTATTCGGCCGTCGCCGGCTTCGGCCTCCTGCTGCTGCTCCGCTTTGTCCACGGCCTCAGCTTCGGCGTCGCCACCACGGGCAACGGAGCCGTCGCGATCGAGCTCGTGCCCAAAGAACGAAAAGGGGAAGGGATGGGCTATTACACGCTGGCGATGAATTTGGCGATGGTGCTCGGTCCGTTTCTCGGCTTGCTGATCGTCGAGCACAGCGGGTACAATCTTTTGTTCGTCGTCTTTTCCGTCCTGGCCGCGCTCGGGATGGTTCTCGGCTTCGTCGCCAACATTCCGAAGCCCCGGCCCGCGCCCGCGGGGGCCGCTCCCGCCTTTTCCAAATGGCATTGGAGAAGCTTCGTCGAGCCGAAAGCCATTCCGATCGCGATAACGTCCATGCTGATGGCGTTTGCCTATGCCGGCATTCTGACGTTCGTGCCGGTATATGCCAAAGAGATCGGCATGAGCTCCGTCGCCAGCTATTACTTTGTCGTCTACGCGGTGATGATCGTCCTCTCCCGTCCTTTTACCGGCAAATTGTTCGATAAAATCAGCACGCATTATCTTGTCTATCCGACGATTTTGCTGTATGCGGTCGGTCTTGTCGTCCTGTCGGCGGCGAATAATCCGTTTGTTTTTCTGCTGTCCGCCGCTTTAATCGGACTCGGCTTCGGCACGATGGCGCCGATCCTGCAAACGATCGCCGTTCAAGCGTCCCCGGCCCACCGGACGGCGATGGCCACCGGCACCTATTTTATTTTCTTCGACGGCGGCGTCGGCATCGGGTCCGTCGTTTTGGGAAGCATCGCCGCTTCGGCCGGCAACAGGAGAATGTATCTGGCGTCCGCGGCGGTCGTAGCTTGCGGCGCTCTCGTCTATTATTTCCTGACTCACCGCAAAGCCCGCCTTGCCGACCGGACGAACCGTCCGGCGAAAGGGTGAACCGCGGCGGATCGCATACGGCAAGCGGGGTTCCGGCTTTTATCGTGCGGGAGCCCCGCTTGCTATATTTCCGCTCCCGAACATGATACAATCGGTACGATCGGGAATGCTTCAATGCAGGGAGGCGACGGATCGTGGACTGGTTTCAATCGATCGCGAACGAACGCATTATCGAAGCCCAAAGAAAGGGCGAATTCGACGATTTGCCGGGCAAGGGAAAGCCCCTCCCCCCGGACGAGCTCGCTTCGGTGCCGGAAGAGCTCCGCATGGGGTTCCGGCTGCTCAAAAACGCGGGCGCGCTTCCGCCGGAAATGGAGCTGCGCAAGGAGATGGTTACGCTCGAAGACCTGCTCCGGTGCTGCCGCGACGATAACGAGCGCGCCGAGCTGCGCGGCCGGCTTGCCGAAAAGCGGTTCCGCTACCGGATGATGATGGAGCAGCGCGGCTGGAGCGGAATCGGAGCGTTCGGCGAGTACGAGGACCGCATCGAGCGGAAGCTTGCGGGCGAAGCCGAACCGGCCGAGGCGCGAAATTTCGAGCCGAAATCGGAAAAGCAGCCAAAAAAATAGGCGGATTTCCCCCCGAAAAGGGGGTTAACTTTTGGTCTAAATGTGTTATAATGAAAGCGCTACCAAGCACACTTTCTGAAGGGGGTCTTGGAAAGATGGACGTAGCTATGAGCAGGTACGAGGTCATCGAGCCCAAAAGGGACACGCTCTACTTCCGGGTCGGTTCGCACGGTCTCATCAGCTTTCACGGACGCAATTACAATATAAAGAAGCGAATGTCCGCGGAACAGCGCAACGAATTGATGCGGGATGCCGATTTTCTCCGCGTCGGTTCCGACTGTTACGTGAATTTGAATAAAATTTCGACGATCGCGGACGATTACTTGTATTTCGGCGACCAAGGCGCCGGCTGCAAACGCTTGCCCGTTTCCAAACGCAAGCAGCAGATCATCCGCCAGCTGCTCCGCGAACGTTCCTCCCGGCCGCTCCCCCTTTAACGGGTTCCGCATCCCCTTCCGTCTCCGCTTCGGCGGCGCGGAAGGGGATTTTCGTTTTCCTTCGTTTGCACGCCCGCCCGTATCGGAGTATATTCAAGTTAACGACAGGAAGAGAGGTATACGCCTATGTTGTATCGCCATTTGGGACAAAGCGGCCTGAAGGTTTCCGCGCTCGGGCTGGGCACGAACGCGTTCGGCAAGCGCGCCGATCGGAGCGCCTCCGTGCGGATCGTCCGCGAATCGCTCGATCGCGGCATGAATTTTATCGACACGGCCAACATTTACGCGGGAACCGCATCCGAAAGCATCATCGGCGAAGCGCTGGAAGGCCGGAGATCCGAAGCCGTGCTTGCCACGAAGGCGGGCCTTGTGTTCGGGCCCGGCCCGAACGACCGCGGCTCCTCCCGCTTTCATCTGATGCGGCAGCTCGAGGAAAGCCTGAAGCGGCTCCGGACCGATTATGTCGACCTTTATCAGATCCATACGTTCGATCCGGCCACTCCGCTCGAGGAAACTTTGCGGACGCTCGACGACATGGTCCGTTCCGGCAAAGTCCGCTATATCGGCGCCTCCAACTATGCGGCCTGGGAATTGATGAAGGCGGTCGGCATCAGCGACCGGCTCGGACTGAACCGCTTCGTTTCGGTACAGACCAGCTATTCGCTCGCCGACCGCACGCCCGAACGCGAGCTGGTGCCGCTCTCTCTCGATCAGGGCATCGGCATCATCCCTTACTTTCCGCTCGCGGGCGGCATACTCACCGGCAAATACGAGGGCGACAATCCGAAGCCGGCCGGTTCGCGGGCCGATACGGATCCGAGCTTCGGCCGCTTTTTCAAAGACGACGGCAGATTGGAACTCGGCCAAAAGGTCGCCCGGCTCGCCGAAGAAGCGGGCGTTACGCCCGGCGCGCTCTCGATCGCCTGGCTGATGCGCCGGCCGGCCGTCTCCACCGTCATCGTCGGGGCGACGCGAACCGAACAGCTGCTGGAAAACTTGCAAAGCGTTTCCCTGGAGCTGCCGGACGACGTTGCGGGCAAGCTGGACGAAATGAGCGATCCGTACCGCAACGGCGAATCGTTCGCCGTCTATCGCCTGCCGAATTAACGGGAGGCATCGGGATAACCGGAGCTGCGCGTGGCTGGCGGCTCCGGTTTTTCGTTTTCGGTCCCGGGAACGGCCCCTGCTTCGCAAGAAAAATCAAACGGAACCGTCCGTTCGGGTGCTAAGCTTGGTTCAAGCGAAAGGCAGGTGAAAAAAAGAAGAACCGATGATCTACAACGATCACGCGGAGGCGATCGGACGCGCGCTCCGATACGTGGAAGCGAATTTGCAGGAAGACCTCCGCCTGGACGAACTGGCAAGCCGATCCGCTTTTTCGCCTTATCACTTTCATCGGCTTTTTCAGCAGCACGTCGGCATGACGCCGGCCGAATACGTGCGCAAACGAAGGCTCGCAAGCGCGGCGGGCGAGCTTTTAACGACCGGCCGGCGCATTTTGGAAATCGCGCTCGATTATCGGTTCGATTCCCAGGAGACGTTCACGCGCGCATTCAAGAAACAGTACCGAATGACCCCGGGCAGGTACCGGACCTACGTCATGGCCATTATGGAACAAACAAACCGGAAAGGGGAAATCCGAATGAACGAAACGACCGCAACCGATTTTGCACAGGAACCGAAAGGGTGGATCATGAGCGGAAGCCACCCTGCGAGCTATGAAATGGGCATCGACCGCAAATCCGCGCACCAGGGACAAGCGTCGGGGTATTTGCAATCCCGCGGCGAATCGGCCGACGGCTTCAGCACGATGATGCAAATGTTCAAGGCGGATGCGTATCGCGCCAAGCGACTCCGGCTGTCCGGCTTTCTCAAGACCGAAAACGTCGCCGGGTGGTGCGGCCTGTGGATGCGGATCGACGGCAAGGATCAGGAGATGCTGGGCTTCGACAACATGGGCAATCGCCCCATCAAAGGAACGACGGCCTGGACCCATTGCTCCGTCGTGCTCGACGTGCCGCGCGACAGCGTGGCGATCGCCTTCGGCATCCTTTTGTGCGGGCCGGGAAAAGCGTGGGCGGATACGCTCCGCTTCGACGTCGTCGACGAGTCGGTGCCGACGACGGGCGCGTCCGAAGAGGAAGAGCTGCCGGACGAGCCGGTCAATTTGAATTTCGAATAACCGCCGCCGGAAAGGCAAAGGCTCGCCCCGCGGACAGACGGTTCTGTCGGCAAGGCGAGCCTTCTTCGTTCAAGTGCCGGTATAAACGAGGCCGATGACGATCGTGACGGTCACGATGCTGAATAACGTGGAAAAAAAGACGGCCTGCGAAGAAAACTCCTTCTCGTTGTCGAACTCGACCGCAAGCAGAACGCTGCTTAGCGAGGTCGGGACGGCTGACGACACGATGAGCGCGGAAGCGGTCAGCGCGTCCAGCCCGAGCGGCAGCGTAATCAGCCAGGCCAACGCCGGGCCGGCCGCCAGCCGGAGAAGCGCGGACAAGCCGACATCGAGCGCAAGCGTTCGTTGAAACGACCACTTCATGCTGCCCAGTTGGACGCCGAGCGTAAGCAGCGCCGTGCCGATGAACGCGTCGGCTAAATAGCCGACCGAGGTGTCGACAAAGCCGGGCAGCGGCACCTGGAAGCCGCGCAGCGCGAGCGCGACCGGAATGACGTAAATGACCGGCATGCCGATAATGATTTTGACGATTTTCCGCCAGTCCGCCTTGTGCGCGTTGACGTTGTAGATGCCGTACGTATTCGGCACAAGCGACTGCACGACCATGACCAAAATCTGAATCGCCAGCGTATGCGGATTGCCCGCGAACGCGAGCTGGTTGATCGGAATGCCGTAATTCGCGCTGTTGTAGAACAGGACGCTGTTGCGCATCGCGCTCCTCATGCCGCCTTTGTGCCCTCGAAGCCGCACGACGATCTCGACGAGCGCGTACTGGGCGGCGAAAAACAGGAAACAGAACAGCATGACGGTTCCGAACTGACGCGTCGAGATTTCCGTCGTATACAGCAGTTGAAACATGACCCCCGGGGAAAATACGTAAAAATTCAGCTTCGACAACGTCCGGATATCGAGCGAGAACAAGCGCTGCATGACCGCTCCGATCAAAATCATGATCGACAGCGGCAAAACGTTGTTCCATAGAATCGTGAAAAAAAGAGTCATCGTCTCTCCTTACAAAATTGGCGATAGCAGCCGCGTCACCGATTCGCGAATTTTATGCAGGCGCGGCCTGTTCAAGTGTTCCTCCTCCGTCAGTTCGCGGCAAAACGCCATATCCTCCTCGAACGTCCGCTTCAGCTGTTCCGCCACGCCCCGATCGAATATAAACGCGTTCGATTCGAAGTTAAGCTTAAAGCTGCGGATATCGAAATTGGCCGTCCCCACCGTCGCCGCCTTGCCGTCGATGACGAGCGCTTTGGCATGCAAAAAACCTTTGCCGTACAGCAGGCAGTGCACCCCGAGCGAAAGCAAATCGCCGAGGTAGGACCGGCTTGCCCAGTACACCATTTTGTGATCGGGCTCGGCCGGAATCATGATCTTCACGTCCACGCCGGACAGGGCGGCGAGACGGATGGCGTTCAGCAGGCTTTCGTCGGGAATGAAATACGGCGTTTGAATCCAGACGGACTCCTTGGCGAGATGGATCATCCGGATATAGCCGTTTTTGATTTGTTCCATCTCCTGGTCCGGACCGCTCGACACGATCTGCATGCCGACTTCCCCGTCTCCGGTGAAATTAGGAAAATAAGGATCTCCCTCGAACATCCGTCCCGAAGCCAGGTTCCAGTCGAGCAAAAATTGCGATTGCATCTGTTTGACGGCGGAGCCCTGCAAGCGCAAGTGCGTGTCGCGCCAAAAGCCGTATCTCGCCACCAGGCCCAAATATTCGTCGCCGACGTTGATTCCGCCGATATATCCGACCTTCCCGTCGATAATCGCCATTTTGCGGTGATTGCGGTAATTGACCCGGAAGTTCAAATATGGGATGCGAGACGGAAAAAAAGCCGCAACCTCTCCGCCCTCCCTTTCCAGCGGCTCGAAAAAACGGGAGTGCAGCCGGTGACTGCCGACCGGATCGTACAAGAAGCGAACGGCCACGCCTTCGGCTGCCTTGCGGGCCAGGCAATCGAGCAGCTTGCGCCCGATTCCGTCGTCGTGCACGATGTAGTACATCAAATGGATGTGATGCTTCGCGGTTTCCAGCTCCCCTAGCAGCGCCTCGAATTTGGACGTGCCTTCGGTAAAAATCCGGACGTCGTTGTCCTGCGTGTAGAGCGACATCGCGCTGGAAAGGTTCATATAAATGAGATCGTCGTACTCGGCCGCCGTTTCATCGTTGTATACCAGCTTGTGCTGCCGGAACTGCTTCCGCTGGCGTTCGATAATGCCGCGGAAGCGCTCCTCGGTTTCTTTTTTGATTTTGTACATTTTCAGCCGGCTCAAATTTTGGCCGAACAGCAGGTATAGCGGAAACCCGACGACGGGCAAAAAAAGCAAAACCATCAGCCATGCCCAAGTAACCCCGACATTGCGCCGCTCGAAAAAAATGACGCCGATCGCAAGAATGAGGTTGGCAAGCAAAACGATATAGGAAATGTTTTGCGTAATGGAAGAAAGCGACATAGATGAAACCTCTGCGGGTTATTTTTGCTTGCCCTGCTCCGTCGTTAAGCCAAATCCTCGATTTTGCCCGCGATCGGCGTCCTTTCCTTGGCCGGCGGCGTCTCGGAGGGATAGCCGATGCCGAACATGCCGATGACGTCGTCCCCTTCCGCCACGCCGAGAATGCCCCGGCCGCGCGGCGATGCGCCGATCGACGACCAGAACGCGCCGGCTCCGGCGTCGTGCGCGGCGAGCAGGAAGTTTTGCACGAAGCAGGCCGTCGCCATGACGTGCTCGTCGCGGTCCATCGGCGTCGGCGCCCCTTTGGAGATGACGGCGATCACGATCGGCGCTTCGTTGAAGTTCGTCTTGTGATTGATTTCCGCGCGGGTCTTGGGCCCGACGAATTTGATTTCCCACGGTTCGGTCATCCGATGGTTCGGCGCGTAGCTTGCCGCCTCCAGCCAGCTAACGACCAGCTCCCGATCCAGCGGATCGGGCTTAAAGCTTTTGATATTTCTTCGCGTCTTGATGGCTTCCAGTGTTTGCATATTGGCGAAACTCTCCTTTTTTCGTAATTGATAAACGGGCAATCGGCTGCTCAGGCGTCAGGCAGAGGCTCGGGGAACACGTCGCCGAGATCGATCGACAGGCGCGGGATCGCGTCGGATACGAGCGTATCGCTCTCGGTCAGCGTTCCCGTAAAGCGATAGGTCCGATCCTCCGGCACGAACCGGTCGACCGTCCGGTACGTCGGGTCGGCCAGCCAGTATTCCTGATGCGGGTACTCGGGCGAAGATAGAAAATCGTAGCGGACGCCGCCGATAATTTCAAAGCGTTCGTCCCGGAAATCTGCCATGACGCCACCTCGACCGCTTCATAATGCTTCCATTATAGCATATCGGAACGAGTGGGAGCCTCGCCCGTCGCAATTTGTCGGGAGGCGGTCTTACGGTTCGTTCCCGAAACCAAGTTTGGCCCCGAGCAACCCGACGGATAGGACTTGGACAAACAGGCCGGACCGTTAGGAAGCCGCCGAAAAGGGAATCAATGAGAATAAGTTTCGCATAAAACGCTTGCCCGCGAGCCTTCCCGTATGTAAAATCTACAAGGATAATGCAACTTCATGGCGAAAAACTGGAGGCTTCAACGAATGAAACGTACGATCGGGGTTCATGAAAGACCGCCTGCGGGCCAGAGCCTGATGCTCAGCTTGCAGCACTTGTTCGCGATGTTCGGTTCGACGGTGCTCGTCCCGACCTATCTTGGCGTCGATCCGGCCGTTTGCCTGCTGATGAACGGGATCGGCACGCTTTTGTATTTGTGGGTTTGCCAGGGGAAAATTCCGGCCTACCTCGGCTCAAGCTTCGCCTTTCTCGCGCCGGCCGGAGCGGTTATCGGCTCGCATGCCTCGCTCGAAGCGGGCTATGCGGCGGCGCTGGGCGGCTTTATCGCAGCCGGCGTCGTGTTTACGCTGATCGCCCTGATCGTGCAGGTAGCCGGCACCGGCTGGATCAACGTCGTGTTCCCGCCCGCCGCGATGGGCGCCATCATCGTCGTCATCGGCCTCGAGCTCATTCCGACCGCGGCGGGCATGGCCGGCTGGATCGCGAACGGAAGCGCCGACTGGAAGCCCGATTCCGATTCGATCATCCTGTCCGTCGCGACGCTGCTCGTCACGGTGCTCGGCTCCGTGCTGTTCCGCGGCTTTTTCCGCATCATTCCGATTTTGATCGGCATTGTCGCCGGTTACGTGCTCGCTTACCTGATGGGCGAAACGAAGATGGACGCCGTCGCGGCCGCTTCCTGGTTCGACACGCCGACCTTCACGATGCCGACTCTCGAATGGACCGCGATTTTGACGATCGTTCCGGCGGCGCTCGTCGTCGTGGCCGAGCATATCGGGCATTTGATCGTGACGGGCAACATCGTCGACAAGGATTTGTCCAAGGACCCGGGTCTCCACCGCTCCATGCTGGGCAACGGCATTTCGACGATGATATCCGGCTTTGTCGGCTCCACGCCGAACACGACGTACGGGGAAAACATCGGCGTGCTGGCGATCACCCGCGTCTACTCCACGTTCGTCATCGGGGGCGCTGCGGTCATCGCGATCGCGCTGTCGTTCCTCGGCAAATTTTCCGCGCTCATCGCCAACATTCCGGTGCCGGTCATGGGCGGCGTTTCCTTGCTGCTGTTCGGCGTCATCGCCGCGTCCGGCTTCCGGATGCTCGTCGAGTCCAAGGTGGACTACAGCAAGCCGACGAACCTGTTTTTGACGACCGTCGTCCTTGTCACGGGGCTGAGCGGCGTCAAAATCACGGCCGGCGATTTCTCCCTTTCCGGCATGGCGCTGGCCACCGTCGTCGCCATCCTGCTCAGCCTGCTGTTCAAAGTGTTCGAAATCGCCCGGCTGTCCAACGACGAGGAAGCTTCCGGCGGCCATTGACGCGCGCAGCATAACCATTTCGAGGTGAATCCGCATGTTCGTCGGAATTTCCGCCAGGCAGACGCAGGCAAGCGAGAGCGCGATCAAGCAGAAGCGCCGAACGAAAATCAAGCAGGTCGCCGAGAGGCTGTTCATCCGGCAAGGGATCCACGAAACGTCGATGCAGCAGATTGCCGATGAGCTGGGCATGGGCCGAAGGACGATTTACCATTACTACAATACGAAAGAGGAAATCGCCATCGACATCCAGCAGGATTTTCTCGGGCGGCTTCAGGCGGTGGACGGGCTGGACGACGTCTTGCAAACGCCCAAGGCCGGATTCGGGAAAACGGAAGCGATGCTGGAGCTCGTGCTCGACCATTATTTGCGGCACATTTCGGAAATCGAATACTTGAACGAATTCGACCGCGTCTTCAAAAACGCCGAAAGCTACGAGTTCACGACGCCCGAGCTCGAGCAATACGGAGTGTACCGTTTACTGCATGCGGCGCTGAATGCCGGCATCGCGGACGGAAGCATCCGGCCGATGACGGAGCGGGAGGTGAGCGGCGCGATTTTGACGATTAACCACGCCCTGTTCGCTCTCATTACCCGAATCGTCGGCAGACGGGAAATTTTCAAGCAAACGTACGATTACGATTTGAAGGATATCCGCATGCTCGTCAACCTGATCGCATACGGATTAAAAAACGGATAGCATTTTGGCGCAACGTGTGCAATTTATAATTGACACATGTTGTGCCATTTTTGTATATTGAAATCGGATACAGTTTGATTTCATGATGAGATGCGGAGGTTGAACGATGGACATCGAAGCTTTGATCGGCAGCATGACGGCGGAGGAAAAAATCCGCCTGCTCGCCGGCGCCTCTTTCTGGAGCACGAACGCGATCGAAAGGCTCGGCATTCCTTCTATCGTGCTGACGGACGGCCCGCACGGCTTGCGCCTCAGCGCTTCCGACGAGACCGGGGATATTTTATCGAACACGAAGCCGGCGACGGCGTTTCCGATCGAGGCGGCCATGGCGGCGACATGGAACGAAGAGCTGATCGGGGAAGCGGGACGGGCGATGGCCGAGGAGTGTCAGCACTACGGCGTCGGCATTTTGCTCGGGCCGGGCGTCAACGGCAAGCGCTCTCCGCTCGGCGGACGCAATTTCGAATATTATTCGGAAGACCCCTATTTGAGCGGCCGCATGGGTGCCGCCTTCGTCAAAGGCGTGCAGTCCGGCGGCGTCGGGACGTCCGTCAAGCACTTTGTCGCGAACGAGCAGGAAACGAACCGGATGGTCGTCAGCACCGAAGCGGACGAACGCACGCTGCGGGAGCTGTACCTGCTGCCGTTCGAGATGATCGTCAAGGAAGCGAAGCCGTGGACGATCATGTGCTCTTACAACAAATTGAACGGCACGCAAATGGCGAATAACGACGAATATTTGAACGGAATCCTGAAAAACGAGTGGGGCTTCGAAGGTCTCGTCATGTCCGACTGGGGCGCCGTCGGCGACAAAGTCGCTTCGGTCCGGTACGGCCTCGACCTCGAGATGCCGGGTCCAGGGGCGCGGGACGCCGAAGTGCTGGAAGCGTACCGGAACGGCCTCGTTACGGACGAGCAGCTTGACGATCATGTGCGCCGCGTGCTGGGCGTCATTCGCCAAGCGATCGAAGCGAGGCGCGACGTGCCGGCGCTCGAGACGGAGAAGCATCACGAGCTCGCCCGCAAGGTTGCCGAGGAAGCGATCGTCCTGCTCAAAAACGACGGCGGCCTGCTGCCGCTCCGAAAGCGGGCTAACGTCGCCGTGCTCGGGCGGTTCGCCGAAATGCCCAGGTTTCAAGGGGGCGGCAGCTCCCATATGAATCCGGCCAAGCTCGATATCCCGCTTGACGCGTTGTCCGCCTTCGCAAATACGGTCTACGGCGCGGGCTACACGGACGAATCGATCGACGAGGAGCTGATCGAGGAAGCGAAGGAGCTGGCGAAGGGCAAGGACGCCGTCATCGTGTTCGTCGGCACCACGGAAAAAATCGAAAGCGAAGGCTACGACCGCGCGGATCTGAATTTGCCGGCCAGCCACTTGCGCCTGATCGAAGCGGCAGCCGGCGTCAACCCGAACGTCGTCGTCGTCAACCATAGCGGCTCCGCGATCGACGTCGGCCCGTTCGAAAGCCTGGCGAGGGCGATCGTACACGCGTGGCTCCCGGGCCAGGCGGGAGGCTCCGCGATCGCGAACGTGCTGTTCGGCGAAACGAACCCGTCCGGCAAGCTGACCGAAACGTTTCCGCTCGCGCTGGAGCACAATCCGTCGTACCTGAGTTTCCCGGGCCATATTCGCAAGGTTCATTATAACGAGGGCATCTTTGTCGGTTACCGTTATTACGATGCGAAGAAGCTGGACGTCCGGTATCCGTTCGGCTACGGCCTCAGCTACTCGCGCTTCGACTATTCGCGCCTCGAGCTTTCCGCGGCCGATCTGACGAACGGCGAGCTTCTGCGGGTCAAGTTTGACGTGACGAACCGGGGAGACCGTGCCGGCAAAGAAATCGCCCAGGTGTACGTAAGGGACGTTTTGTCTTCGGTCGCCAAACCCGAGAAAGAGCTGAAAGGCTTCGCCAAAGTGGAACTGGCGCCGGGAGAGACGAAAACGGTGGAAATCGAGCTGGACGAACGCGCTTTTGCCCACTACTGCGAGCATCTCGGCCGCTTCGCCGTCGAATCCGGCGATTTCGCGATTCTCGTCGGCGCGTCCTCCCGCGACATCCGGTTGTCCGCGCAGGTCGCGTTCCGGTCGGAAGACGATATTCGCGAGCCGCTGACGTCCGATCACAGCCTGAAGGAATGGCTGGAGGACGAACGCTATTCCGCCCGGACCAAGCAAGCTTTTGCGGGCATGAACTTGAACGACGACAGCCCGATTTTCCCGATTTTGCTCGGCATGCCCCTCCAAAAACTGGAGATCATGATGCCGAATCTGAAGGCGTTCGTCTCCGAGCTTTCGGAGGGATAAGGCCTAATCGCCTGCAGCCTGCGTTCCCGGGACGACGGCACTCCTCTTTCGAAATCGAGTAGGAGGAGGCGCCTAGCCTCCGTCCTCTCACACCACCGTACATGCGGGTCCGCATACGGCGGTTCCCAAAGGTTAACAAAGTGCTAAATAACGAGTAAGCAAACTTTTCAGCCCTTTCGCTTCCCAGTAGGAAGTCGGGAGGGCATTATTTGTGTTTCGAGACATTTCCCAAGCACCGCGTCTGGAGTTAGCCATGACAAAACACGCCCATTCTGGGACGCCGAGTGCTCGAAGCTCACGGATTCGAGTACGTACACGTTTCCATTGCTTCCATAAGCACATACGCAGTCTGCGGCGAGTCCACTGGTCGAGTTTCTCGCAGTGTCCCTTTGCCGATGCTAGTCGGAAATAGCCAATCCAGCCGATGAGATAGCGGTTTAATTGCATAATCCGGTTTCCCATAGACATCGACCGCGAACGGTTCGTCAGCTCTCGTACCTTCTCTTTAAACCGCGAAATGGTCTGTGGGGCTAACCGAATCGTCGCCTTTTTATCCCACAGGAAACTGAATCCGAGGAACTTACGGTTCCAAGGACGATCTACTGCGCTTTTCTCTCGATTCACTTTCAGTTTCAGCTTTCCTTCTACGAAGCGCGTTACCGACTCCATGACGCGTTCGCCTGCACGTTTACTGGCAACGAAAATATTGCAGTCGTCCGCATAGCGGACAAATCGCAATCCTCGTTTTGTCAGCTCTTTGTCCAAGTCGTCCAGTAGAATGTTCGCTAAAAGCGGGCTCAGAGGTCCCCCTTGCGGCGTTCCCTCTCCCGTCTTTTCGAACACCCCATTCGCCATAACCCCAGCATTAAGATAGGCGCGAATGAGCTTTAGGACACGCTTGTCCGTCACTTTCCTTGCTACTCTTGCCATGAGCATGTCGTGGTTGATTCGGTCAAAGAACTTCGCTAAGTCCATGTCTACCACCCATCGAAAACCTTCCTGGATGTAGTGCTGAGCTTGCTTTACCGCGTCATGCGCTCGCTTTCCGGGGCGAAAGCCGTAGCTACGCCTCGAGAAGTCCGCATCGAAGATCGGATTCATCACTTGTAGAAGGGCTTGTTGAAGAAAGCGGTCCATCACGGTCGGGATGCCAAGCAGCCTCACGCCGCCTCCGGGCTTGGGGATTTCCACTCGTTTGACGGGCATGGGTCTGTAGGTTCCCGCGAGGAGTTCGGTTTTCACCGTTTCCCAGTGTGTTTTCAGGTAAGCTTGTAGATTCGCTACCGTTACACTGTCCACACCGCGCGCCCCTCCGTTCTGCACCACTCGCTTGTAGGCGAGCCTAAGGTTATCTCCTTTGAGCATTCGTTCTAACAAGTCGTTATTCGCTTCGCGAGAGGAAGGGGCGACTTGTGCCGTCGTAGAACTCGGCGCTTCGGCATACCCTGACGGCTTCACCGCTTCTCTTTGCCGCAAGCTCTCTTGCGAGATATTCTGCTGTCTTTGCTCCTCGTGCGAACGCATCGGTTTCCTCTCTCCTTTCGGTTCAGCCCTTCCGGTTTCCGGCGTCCCGTACTCCCGTACTATGGCCTCTGCTGACTCCTGCGGATTCAGCACAGCCTTCCGACTGTGGTTACGAAGTAACTTCGCATTTTCCGCAGGTCTCCCCAGATAAGAACGTCATCTTTCTGCCCGCAACCACCCAAGTTTACAGGGAAAGCCCTTGGCGACTTTGGATTTCGTCATGTGTAGGTGACTCATCCGACTAACCCTGCCTCAAATTGAGTTCGTGTACCTTGGCTCGTGCATTTGCCTCCAGCTTCCTTCAGATTCCGCCTCGCGGCTGACACCCTTGCTCTTGGCTAACGGTAGGCGTTCGCCAGCCCCCGTTCGGGACTTTCACCCTAGAGATGACGCCCATGCTGGGCGTACTACGGCAAAGCCGCCGGACCCCCAAGGTCCCGGCGGCTTTTTTTTCGCGTCAATTCCCTCCGATCCGGCATGCGGTACGTTTTTCCCCAATTCGCCTAAGCTCGCCGGCTCAGTCGTTCCGGCCGTCGCCAAGCATCTCCATCAGCGCCGCGGGCAGCTTCATTTGCCGATTGCCCAGCATCAGCTTGCCCAGTTCGGCCAGGTCGTCGTCGGCCTGCACTTCCTTGATGAGCTCGATTTCCTTATGCAGCCGCTCCATCTTCCGATCCAGCGCGGTCGCGGAATCCGCCGCCTCCTTCAGCTCCCGAAGCAGCCGGGCGGGCACCTCCTGATTGTACTTGTAAAAAATTTTATGCTCCAGGCTCGCCCAGAAGTCCATGGCGATCGTCCGGATTTGCACTTCTACGCATACGTTTTCCCGACGGTCGGACATGAACACCGGCACTTCGACGAGCATGTGAAGGCTTTGATAGCCGTTCGGCTTCGGTTCCTTGATGTAATCCTTGATTTGGATAATGGTCAAATCGCTTTGATTTTGCAGCATATCGCCGATCCGATAAATATCGGAAATAAAAGAGCAGGTAATGCGGATGCCCGCGATATCCTTGATCCGCTCCCGGATGCTCGCGAAGGACAAGTCGCAGCCTTTGCGGGCGACCTTTTTGATCAGGCTTTCCGGGGATTTCAGCCGGGATTTCATATGTTCGATCGGATTGTAATCGTGAAGCATCTGAAATTCTTCCTGCAAAATTTCGAGCTTCGTTTCCATTTCGCTCAGCGCGAATTTATACATCATTAAAAAACGGGTAATCTCGGTTTTAAACTGCTTGAACTGTTCGACCTGAATCGCGCTCATAAAGCCGCTCCTTTCATTTGCCCCACCTGTCGGCCTCCTTCTATTGTCTCTTCCCGGCCGGCAAATTTCAAGTTTGGGCGCGGGCCGGGGCGCCGCGGCCGAAGCCGGGCGTCGCCCCGGCCGCGCGCGGAAAGGGGATGACCGTCTCGGGCATCCCCTTTTCAGCGTTCGTTCAATGCGCATCGGCTGCGCTTGTTACATTCCCATAATATGGTATCCCGAATCGACATGAAGCACTTCGCCGGTAATGCCGCGGGACAGGTCGCTCAGCAGGAACATCGTCGCGTCGCCGACTTCGTCCTGGTCGACGTTTTTGCGCAGGGGCGCCTTTTCCTCGATCGTCGACATAATATCATTGAAGCCCGATACGGCTTTGGCGGCCAGCGTCCGGATCGGTCCGGCGGAAACCGCGTTCACGCGAATGCCGTCCTTGCCGAGGTCTTCGGCCAAGTAGCGGACGCTCGCCTCAAGCGCAGCCTTGGCCACGCCCATGACGTTGTAGTTTTTGACGACGCGCTCGGCGCCGATGTAAGTTTGCGTGACGATGCCGCCGCCTTCCGTCATGATCTTCCGCGCTTCGCGGGCCACCGCCACGAGCGAGTAGGAGCTGGCGTTTTGCGCGAGCAGATAGCCTTCCCTCGTCGTGTTGACGTATTCCCCTTTCAGCTCGTCCTTGTCGGAGAACGCGAGGGAGTGCACGACGCCGTGAACCGTCCCGACCTTCTCGCCGATTTCCGCGAACGCGCCCGCGACGCTTTCGTCGTCCAGCACGTCGCAGCGCACCTTCAGCAGCGGCTCGATGCTTTGCTCGGCCAGCAGCTCCGTCAATTTATCCAGCGAACGATCCTGCCGGTATGTAAAAACCAGTTTTGCTCCTTGTTTATGCAGAGATTTGGCGATTCCCCAGCCGATGCTCCGTTTGTTGGCGACGCCCATGACTACGATCACTTTGTTTTCCAGTAAATTTGACAAGAAAGTCCCTCCTAATCGAACTCGTCCGAGACAACGGAAACGGCAGCCTGCACGGCACTGTTTCTCGCAAGTTCTATATTAAAGCAAACGATCGCAAAGTTCCACCGCCCCGACCGAAGGACCAAAGCCGCTTGCTATCCGATTTGTGGTAAAATGAGGAGCAAATGCCGCGAACAGCGCGCGAGCGGGAGGTCGTTCGAAAATGGGAAAGCAATTTCCGTCCATGCTGCCCGAGCATATCGCCTTTATCCGAAAACAGCATCTCTTTTTCGTCGGATCGGCCCCTTTATCCCCTGACGGCCATGTCAATCTCTCGCCCAAAGGGTACGATACGTTTCGGGTTATATCCGATAGCCAGGCAGCGTATCTCGACGTAACCGGAAGCGGGAACGAGACGAGCGCGCACCTTCGGGAAAACGGACGCGTCACGATCATGTTTTGCGCGTTCGAAGGGCCTCCGAACATTTTGCGGCTGTACGGCACCGGGACCGTCGTGCTGCCCGGCTCCGAGCGGTGGGATACGCTGTACGGGCATTTTAGTCCGGTTCCCGGAGCGCGGCAAATCATCGCGATCGACGTGCATAAGGTGCAAACCTCGTGCGGCTTCGCCGTTCCATTTATGACTTACGAAAAAGAACGGGACACGCTTGAGAGGTGGGCGGAGCAAAAAGGCGAGGAAGGCCTGACGGCTTACCGCCGGGAGAAAAACGCGAAAAGCATCGACGGCCTGCCGACGCCGCTCGGCCTGCTGCCGCGCGAGTAACGAAAGCTTGGGAGCAACGAAGCCGCGGCACCTTAAGCGGATTTCGAAACTTTCGGAGCAATCGACCCGAACCGAATTTCCCTTGCAGATTCGTGCATGAACTGCACGGATAGCGCGTGTCGGTCGAGCTATATTGAACTTGGAGGGGATCAACGCGAATGGATTGGGTCGACCGAATGAACGAGGCGATTCGCTATATCGAAGATCATATTACGGAAAAAATCGATTACGAACGGGCGGCGAAAGCCGCATGCTGCTCCGTTTACCATTTTCAACGCATGTTTTCGTTCATGACGGACGTTCCCTTGTCGGAGTACGTTAGACGGCGGCGGCTCACATTGGCTGCCTTCGAGCTTCAGAACGGCAACGTTAAAGTCGTCGATGTCGCGCTCAAGTTCGGCTACGACTCGCCCGAAGCTTTCGCCCGGGCGTTCCAGGCCCTGCACGGCACGACGCCGAGCGCGGCCCGAACCGCCGGGACGAAGCTCAAAGCCTATCCGCCGATCTCCTTCCAAATCTCGATCAAAGGGGTTTCGGAAATGAACTATCGAATCGAAGAAATGAAAGGCTTTTCCGTCGTGGGGGTGCAGGAAAAGGTTCCTACGAACGGCGCTTTCGACGTCGTACCCGCTCTCTGGGCCGGCGCCGCCCGCGAGGGACTGTTCGGGCGTCTGTGGGACCTGCGGGCGACCGGTCTCCCGCTGAGGGGAATTCTCGGCGTTTGCGCGGACGGCGACCACGGCAACAGCGAGGAATTCCATTACATCCTGTCGATCGTGTCGGAATCCGCTCCTCCGGAGGGGATGGTCAAGCGGGACTTCCCGGCGGCAACCTGGGCCGTCTTCGAAGCGGAAGGCGGGCCCGAAGGCATTGCGGGGTTATGGAAGCGGCTGTACGCCGAATGGGTGCCGACCTCCGGCTACGATCTTGCTTATTTGCCCGCCGTCGAATGCTATTTGCCCCCGGAAGAAAACAAAAACGAATTGTGGGTCGCCGTCGTCAAAAAGTAACGGCGGAGGGAGCCGGCAAGCAGCGAGGAGAACGAAAAAATGAAGCTTGGAATCTTGGATCAGGCCCCGCTTTCGAAAGGCATGGAGCCGCGGCAGGCGCTCGAGCGGGCGTTGAAGCTCGCTCAGGCCGGGGAGCGGTTCGGCTATTCGCGCTTCTGGATGGCCGAGCACCATCACCTGGGGGGCCTCGCATGCTCCGCGCCGGAAATCATGCTCGCCTACATCGGCGCGCAAACGAAGGCGATCCGCCTCGGAGCCGGCGCGATTTTGCTGCCGTATTACCGGCCCTACAAGGTCGCGGAAACGTTCAACATGCTGGCCGCCCTGTTTCCGGGCCGCGTCGACCTCGGCGTGGCCCGGTCGCCGGGCGGCGCGGCGGAAGCGTCGACGGCGCTGTCGGACCGCTACCTGGAACAGGTATGGAAGCTCCCGGAGGCGTTCGAGGAGCTGCTTCATTTCCTCTTTCGCGATTTTCCGGAAGACCATCCGCATGCCGCCCTGGATGCCGACCCGCTGCCGCCGGCGCCTCCCGAGCCCTGGGTTCTCGGCACCAGCGAGAAAAGCGCCCTGCTGGCCGCCCGTATGGGCGTCGCGTACGCCTATGGGCATTTTATGAACGAAGAAAATGCATTCCGCGCGCTCGACGCTTATCGAAGCCAGTTCCGGCCCGTCCGACAGCTGAAGGAGCCTTACGCGCTGCTGGCCGTTTCGGCCGTGTGCGCCGACACGGAGGCGAAGGCTCGCGAAGTGGCGGCAAGCCCGTACATATGGCGGCTTCGATCGGCGGACGGCACGGCCGGAGAAGGCTTGCCTTCGACGGAAGAAGCGAGGCGGGAAGCCGAGGCCCGGAATATCGACCTGGACGCCCGGGTCGGCAAAACGATGATCGTCGGCTCCCCCGACGACGTGCGGCAGCGGCTCGAAAGCCTGCACGCCGCCTACCGGCCCGACGAGCTGATGATTTTGTCCTACGCGTACGAATTCGAGGACAGGCTCCGCTCGTACGAGCTGATCGCCCGGGAAATGAGGGCGGGAGCGGATTGACGTCCGCCCTCCCGCCCGACGGGCTCCCTCCCGCAGCCAATCCCGCTCGCTTGCGCGCCGCCACCGCCGATTGCCCGCCATGTAGCGCACCGGGTGCACTACTTGCGTGCCGCCAATGCCGATTTCCGCCATGTAGTGCACTGGATGCACTACATGCGCCTCGCCACCGCCGATTGCCCGCCATGTAGCGCACCGGGTGCACTACTTGCGCCTCGCCACCGCCGATTGCCCGCCATGTAGCGCACCGGGTGCACTACTTGCGCCTCGCCACCCCCATTTTTCCACCATGTAGTGCACTGGATGCACTACATGCGCCTCGCCACCGCCGATTGCCCGCCATGTAGCGCACCGGGTGCACTACTTGCGCCTCGCCACCGTCGATTGCCCGCCATGTAGCGCACCGGGTGCACTACTTGCGCCTCGCCACCGTCGATTGCCCGCCATGTAGCGCACCGGGTGCACTACTTGCGCCTCGCCACCGCCGATTGCCCGCCATGTAGCGCACCGGGCGCACTACTTGCGCCTCGCCACCGCCGATTGCCCGCCATGTAGCGCACCGGGTGCACTACTTGCGCCTCGCCACCGCCGATTGCCCGTCATGTAGCGCACCGGGTGCACTACTTGCGCCTCGCCACCGCCGATTGCCCGTTGGAGTTGTCAAAAAAAGTGCAGTTTGAAAACACCCTCATACAGAACTCCCGTTACTAAGCTGCTTGTGACAGCATTCTTTCGCGATAAATAGATGGAGGCCAGCCCCCTGGATTAGAGGTGTAGATCCGCCGTCTGTTGTAGTAAACCATGATATATCTGAAGATGATTGATTTAATATAGGCCATCGGATAGCGCTCCGTGTTGATCTTGTATAGCTTCTCTTTCTTTAGCGTAGCAAAAAAGCTTTCCATCCTTGCGTTATCATAGCAACGCCCCGTGCCGCTCATGCTTTGAATGGCGCCACGTCTAGCCAAACTCTCCCGGAAAGCATGGCTTGTGAATTGGCTGCCACGATCGCTGTGATAAATCATTCCGCGAGCATTTCTTGTTTTACAGGCGTTCTCAAAGGCTTGGATGCAGAGCTCTTTGCGCATGTTGTCGTCCATGGCGAGACCCACAATCTCTCCGTTGAAACAATCCAGTACAGCGGACAGATAGAGCTTGCCGTCTGAACAAGGGACTTCGGTGATATCCGATAACCACTTTTGGTTGGGGGCTGAGGCTCTGAAGTCTCCCTGGATCAGGTTCTCGCTCTTTTGAGCTGCGGCATCCTCGCGTGTAATGCCATTTGGATGACGCTTGGCTTTCTTCAGCAGGCCGTGTTTCTTCATGATTCGATAGACGGTGCTGTAGCTGGTCTTGATATCTATTTGTGACAGCGCCAGTAGAATACGCTGGACACCGTAATTGCTGTTGTCTTCATGTTCCCCGATGATTTCTTTGATATTGACCAGAAGGCGTTGCTGCCGCTCCTGTTTGGGAGTGGGCTTCAGGCTACGATAAAAGCCCGATTCGCTGATAGCAAGTACATCGCACATCTTCTTGACGGTCCATCGACCCCGTCGTTCGCGGATGTAAGCATAGAGCTGGCATGCCTTTACCGCTTCCGGTCTTTTGCGAAAAAACCGAGTGCGTCCTTGAGAATTTCATTCGCGCGGCGCAACTCGCCTATTTCTCTTTCTAATTCGATTTCACGCGCAGTTTTATCGGCAGATGCATAAGCCCGTCCGCTCCCGATATGCGCTCCGTCGCCGTGCAAGGTTCTTTGCTTTCTCCACCCCTGCAAGGTATAGTAGGCAACCCCTAATTGCTCGGCGGCGTTCTTTGTTCCGATCTCATCGCTCAGCCTTACTGCTTCTTCTTTGAATGCTTTGTCGTACCGATTCATTGTCCCTCGTCCCCTCGTCAGCTTTCATTTTATTTCATACGAGGGTGTTTTTCGACTGCATTTTTATCGTAGCACTCCACGTCATGTAGCGCACCGGGTGCACTACTTGCGCCTCGCCCGCCGCCGATTTTCTCCAAACGCCGCTAACCGTACAAGTAGGCCGTCTAGTACCCTACTTGCTATTCAAACTCACCGCTATTTCGCCGTGCAGTCCAGTCCAGTCCAATCCCCTTCTTTGGCTCCATAGCCTCAATCAAACCAACATGCAGTCCAACCAATCCCCTTCTTGGCCATCCGAACAAACCCTAGCCCGTCCCGGCGGCTACAAAACCGTCTCCAGCCACGACCAGGCCGTCTCCAGCGTCAGCTCCAGATTGGACCGGCCGCTCGGGCCGACGAACGGCGGCCGTTCGCGAAAATAGTCCGCGTGGCCGCCGACGATCGGCAGCGCCCTGCTGTGCGCCGGCGCAAACTTGTCCGCCGTCCACGACGGCAGGCGGCGCGGCCTTGCGGTCCAGCCGCCGAACGAGCCCAGCCGGCTGACGCGGTCGGCCGGACGGAACGAGCCTCCGGACGGCGCTTCGGCCCCCGCGGCGTACATATAGAGCACGTACGGCAGCATCGCCTCCGGAATGCGGCAGCGAGGCGAGCCGATCATGACGACCGGGCTCGGCTCCCCGCCTTCCAGCGCTTGCAGCCGCTGCGCGGCCTGCAAGCCGGCAAGCCCTCCGGCGCTGTGGCCGACCAGCAGCGTCCGCGTCCCTTGTTCCCGACCTTCGCCAAGCAGAAGGTCCAGCACGCGCCGCCCGCCGATCGAGCGCTCGGGGCGCCTGGCGCCTGCGCCGATGTCGCGGCGGATTTCCCACAGCTGCGGCACGACGGCGCGGCTCCAATCCCCGTACGGAAACAGCAGCCGCGAGCGAACGGATCGCCCCGACGCTTCGAGCCGTCCGTGCAGCGCGACCCGGAAGCCTTCCATAAAAAGCGGCGCCGTCCGCAGGCCCGCCAGCAAATAAAGCCTGACCTCACGCATCGGCCGCGGAAGCGAAGCGTTCGGCTTCGACAATCCTTTCCAGATCGCTCGGATGGCTGGACCGGAACCATTTCACGAGCAGCGGCGGGTCGATGTCGCTCAGCGACGCGATGGCCATTTTATGATGCATCGTGACCGCCCCTTCCGAACTTCCGATCAACTCGTAGGCGTAACGGTCGGCCGCCGCTTCCGCCTGCCTCGACACCAGATTGGTCACGGGCAGCGAAACGAACGACAGCGCCGAAAGAAGCAGCAAAACGAGCGGAAGCGCGGCGATGTCGCCCGGCTTCCGGATGCCGAGCGCGTTCCCCCACCTACGGACGATCCATTCGTACAGGCGGCTGCCGAGCCACAACAGGACCAGCGACGACCCGACGGCTCCGACGGCGCTCCATTCCAGATGATGCATGACGTAATGCCCGATCTCGTGCGCGACGATGATCAGGATTTCGTCCTCGTCCAGCTTCGTCAGCATCGTATCCCAGAGGACGATCCGCAGCGAAGAACCGATCCCGTTCACGTAGGCGTTGATCGCGTTCGTTTTCTCGGACATGTTCGCTTCGTACACGCGGTCGGTCGGAACGCCCGCATGCTCCGCCAGCTCCAGAATCCGGCCCTCCAGATGCGCATCGGACAAACGCGAAAATTGATTGTACAGCGGATCGATGACAACCGGCTGCACGTACATCATGAACAGCGTAAACGGGATCGAAAGCAGCCAGAGCCGCAGCCACCAGCGGCCGCCCCGCGAAATGAACCCGAACGCCACCGCGGTAACCGCCAGCATCGTGACATAGCCGACCCCGAATTCGACCAGCTTGTCCCGGATCCAGTCCGGCACCGGCTGGGTCGAGATGCCGTACGATTTCGAGACGGCGAAGCTGAATATCCACAGCGGCAAATAGAGCAAAAACGCGGCCGCGTCCACGAGCAGCACGAACAGCGGGAACCGGATCCACCCCGGCAGCCGGGTGCGGTCGAGCTTATCCTTCCAGCCGCGAACGGCTCCGCCCAGAAGCAGAACGAAATAAATCAGCCACTCCCAAGGGCCGCTCATAAAAAAAATCCAGTTTCGCGCGGCGTTCAGTTCCGCGCTTTCGCGCAGCTGATCGGCGGTAAAAAACGTGCCGGGATCCGCCGCCGTTCCCCGATACGCCTCGGGCACCTCGTTCGGCGACGTATGCCAGACGTAAACGGCCATCGCCAGCGCGTAAACGGCAACCGCAATGACGCCAGCCCGGATAAGTGCTTTTGTACGCATGACCCTCTCCCTCCAATAATACACATATTATATCCAAATTCAGGGCGGTGAGGAAAACGGGTATGGCAACGTACGCCATCATCTTAAGCGGTTTTCTCGGGAGCGGCAAGACGACGCTGCTCGTTCGTCTGCTTCGGGAAGCGAAGGCGCGCGGCTTGAAGCCGGGCATTCTGATCAATGAATTGGGGAAAAACGACGTGGACGGACTCGCCGCCGGCGACCATACCGACGGCACGATCGAAAAGCTGCTGGACGGCTGCGTCTGCTGCGATAAAAAAAGCGAGCTCGAAAGCGCGCTGCTGACGCTTCTGGCTGCCCGCCCGGACGTTCTGTTCATCGAGCTGTCGGGGGTCGCCGATCCGCAGGAAATCGCGGACGCGCTGGCGAGCCCGCGCCTGCGCGAGCGCGTCGCAATCCGGCGTACGGTGACGATGCTGGACGCCGAGCATACGCTCGATTACAACAATCTGTTCCTGTCGGACCGCCGGCTCGTCCGGACGCTTCGCCGCCAGATCGAAGGCGCGGACCTTCTCGTCGTCAACAAGACGGATCTGGCCTCGCCGCGAAAGTTGGAGAAGATCGAGCCCTTCGTACGCCGGCTGAACGGCAAGGCCGAGCTTGTCCATGCCGTGCGCGGCGAAATCGCGCTCGCCCCGCTGCTGGACGGCATCGCCCCGACCGGCGAAGCGAATCGGCCGCGCAGCCTCCCGGTGCTGAGCGGCTATCCCGAACGGCAGCCGGCTCGCGCGCACGATCATCGCCCGGAACATTCCGGCTCTTACGGGCGGCTCCGCGCCTCCACGCTGACGATAACCGGGGAACGCCGGTTCGACCGGGAACGGGTGGAGTCGTTTCTTCGCCGCTGGGAGGACCGACTCGTCCGCGCTAAAGGTTACATTCCCGCCGCAGACGACGGTTCCATGCAATTTTTGCAATACGCCGGCAAACGCTTCGAATGGGAACGTTCGAGCTACCCCGGCACGCCTTATCTGGTCGTCATCGGGGTGGATATGGACGAGAAGCGGCTGGCCGCCGAGTGGAACGAACTGGGGGCGGCGGCAACCTGACCCCGTCGTCCCCCCGGACAGCCTGCCCGGGCCGTTCTGCTTGCCTCAGGCAGACCGCCTGATCTTCCGCTTGCCTCGGGCGGTCGGCTTTGCGTTCCGCTTTCCGGCGCCCGATCCATGCGGGCACGCCGCTCGTCCGCCGTCTTGTCACCCCTTGTTCCCGCCCGGCAGCCGAACATTCAACTCATCGGTAAACCATAAGCGATAGATCAGCCCGCTCAGCAGCATGCTCATGACCGCGGCCGAACACGAAAAAGCGAACACGATCAAAATCTGGTACCGTACCGCCTCGACCGGATCGGCGCCCGCGACGATCATCCCCGTCATCATGCCCGGCAACTGCACCAGGCCGACCGTTTTCATGCCGTCGATCGTCGGGATCATACTGAATTTGACCGCTTGTTTCAAACGAATCCGGATCGCCTGCCGGGCCGTCGCCCCCAGGGAAAGCAGCGTCTCGATTTCCGCCCGGTGCGACTCGACCTCCCGGTTCAGGTGGTTGACGAACAGCCCCGCCACGATCATCGCGTTGCCGATGGCCATGCCGCTTAACGGAATTACGTAGGGTTTGCTGAACGATACTTTACCCGAAATTCAGGCTGAGGCGTCGGCGGAGCAGGATGGCAAATAGGAAGCCAAAAAGAACGCGCAGCCTGCGTTCCAGGTTCATCACCAGCAGTTGCAGCGTGATGGCGGACAGGCTCGTCTGCGCGAGACGCGCGCGAATACGGCCAAGCCCATATTTGCGCTTGCCTTCTCCAAATTTACCTTCGATGGCGTTGCGTTCGCCGGCATCCCGTTTGTCCTGGTTCCGTTGCTCGTTCGTCGAACCGTCCTTCCGCGGCCGTCCTAAAGCCGGACCGCTGAGCCGAATGCCATGCTGCTTGCAGAAGTTCCGGTTCTCGCGTGTGCGATAGATTTGATCCGCCTGCACGACGGCCGGATAATAGCCGAGGCGTCGGCGGTAGTTCTCGATCGTCTCGATGAGCGTGGTACTCTCGTTGAAGTTGTCCCAGGACGCCCGATCCAGGAATGCGTAGCCCTTCGTCATGCTGACGGCGAGCTTCGCACCGAACTCTACCCGCGCCTTCGCTTTCCCGCGCACGATCGGCCTTACATGCGGCTGATGGATGCTCACGATCCGGCCGTCGATCTGGTGCGATCGCCTCTGGTACATGTGAAGCTGCTGACGGTACAGTTCCTGAATCACCAGTAGATCGCGATACGCTTTGCGGCTCAAACGCGTAAGCGGCTGCGTCTTCACTTGCTCGGCGATGATGGCAAGGTTCCGTCCCACAAATCCCAGTTGCCGGCGGATCGCGCGGCGGATCACCTTCGGTCCCGGCCGGCGCTGCTTGGATACCGCCAGAAACTGCTTTCGCGCTTTCTCCCGGTAGGTACGCGGTTTCGCCGTTTGTCCGATCACCCGTTCATGCAGCGTATCGATGATCGCTTCGAGTTTCTCCCGCGCTTCGTTCAACAGATTCAGATCGGTCGGATACGCTACATCCGCTGGCGCGCAGGTGGCGTCCGCCAGCATCGTTCCTTGATTCGGTTGCTCCGGCGCTTCCGACACGGCGGCGGAAGCCTCCGCCTCATAAACATCCCGTTCGGTCGCTTCAAGTGGCGCTGCCCTTTCAACGGTCTGCGCCGTAGCAGACCGTTGCGCGGTCGATTCCATCGGCGTGTCTCCGAACATCACTTGTTGCTCGATCTTGGCCGTGTCCGTCGTTTGATGAGGCGCCTTCCGCTTGCGTTTCCCGCCGCCGCTTATGCCGGGACCATCGTTGTCATCGTCTTTCGTTTCATTCGCGCCTTCGATGGCGACGATCTCGTTCAGCTCGGCCAGCACGTCTGTCAGACGCTTACGGAAATGCGTCATCATCGAAGGATGAAACGGCGGCTTCATTGTGAAGCCGGACAGACCGATGAAGTATTGCATGTAGGGATTTTCGCTGATCGACTCCACCGTCTCTCTGTCGGTCAGTTGCATGCGCTCCTGAATGAGGAGCGCGCCGAGCCCCGTTCGCAGACTGATCGTTTGTTGGCCGCGAAAGGTGTTTTTGAAGAACTGACCGTATTTCTGCTCCGCCGCCGCCCACGGCACCAATCGCGCCAACCGGACCCAGCGATTCTCTTCGTCCAGCTTTCCGCCGAAGGGCAGAAAGAAATCGCCGGGCAGGAGCAATTGATTTTCGAGGTGCGCGGTCGGCTTGAACATTTTCGTCACTCCATCTGCAAGGGTTTTGGGCTGCTTTCGAACATTTCCTTTGCATATGATTTCGACAAATCGGCCTCAAAATCCTTGTGGTTATGCGGTTTTTGTCGGTTTTTCAAGCGTTCAGCAAGCCCTACGTACTGAGCCGTCGCGTCGACGATGCCGAGCCCGAGCAATACCGCCATGAGCAAGCCTTCGGTCATCGCGATCGCGAGGGCGATGCGCCAGAAGACGCCGCGCACGCCCTTGCCTCTTTTGGCCGCGTTATGCGAAGCGATGACGATCATGAGCGCGATGATGAGAACGAGCAGCAGCGGATGCTCCGCTTGAAAAACGAATTGCAGAATATAGCCTACCGCCAGCAGTTGAACGGCGGCCCTTACGGTGCCAACCGCGATATCCCGCTCCAGGCCGAGCTTTTTCCATGCCGAGACGAGCATCGTCACGATGACGAACAATAGCGTGAAGCTTAGCGCGGTTATCGTCATCGTCCTTCCCCCGTTTTCCCCGAGCTCGCGAACATGCGTCCTTCCGCCGTCCGGGGCTCGCGGAAAAACGATTCCGTCGGCGCGTCCTCCAGCAGCGTGCCGCCCGCCATAAACCAGGTTCTCTGACTGACCGTTCTCGCCTGCTCCAAATCGTGCGTTACCCAAACAAGAGCGGTCCCTTCCCGGCGATTCCAATCCTGAAGCGCCAGCTCTACGTTCTCTCTGCCGCTTCGGTCCAGCGAAGCCGTAATTTCATCCAGCAGCAGCGCCTTCGGCCGCAGCAGCAGCGAACGGATCAGCGAAACGCGCTGCTTCTCCCCACCGGACAGATCCGAGGCTTGCTTGCGGACGTCCAGCTCGCCAAGCCCCATCCGGTCCAGCAGCCGTCCGGCAAGCCCGCGATCGTACGGCGTGCCGTGCAGCATGCTGACGGTCCGCAAATTGTCCTCGACGGTCCCCGGCAGCATGACGGCATGCTGGGCCACGTAACCGACGTTTTTTCGCCATATACGGGGATCGACGGCGCGGGCGGACGTCCCGTTCAGCAGCAGCTCTCCCGCGTCCATGACGTCGAGCCTGGCGAGAATGCGCAGCAGCGTGCTTTTTCCCTGGCCGGACACGCCGAGCAGCGCAATGCGATCCGCCGGTTCGACGGCCGCCGACACCCGGTCGAACAGAAGCCTTTTCTCGTCGCCTTCGCCGGGTCCCGCGAAACTTTTTCGCAAATTCCGAAACTCCAACAGGTTATGCACCGCAGTTCCTCCAGCCCTGGCGAAACCGATAACCGGACTTGAGGCACGGTTACGGCTCGTCGTTTTTCAGAAAAGGTTGGACCGAATCCAGCAATTCGTCCATATTCTCGATCAGCGGCGAATGTCCCGCGTTCAAGTGCCGGACCTCCGCCCGTTTGCCGTATTTCTTCAAATCGTCGACAATCTCCCGCGTCATTTGCTCGGTCGTCATGAGATCGTTTTTTCCCCACAGCACAAGGATCGGACATTCGATATTCCGGATTTCCCCGGTGCCTTCCGCAACTCCGTTTCCCTCGTCCCCGATGTTGAACCGGTTGGCCGCGTAGGCGACGTCGATCATGTTGCGCTGGTTGAAAATCTCTTCGACATACCGGTCGAACCGGCTTTCTTCCGGCTGTTTATCGCGATAGAGCAGTTGGGACAGCGCCGTTTTGAAAAACGGTTTATTCCTTTTGCGGGCCGCTTTGACAAGAAGCTGCATCCCTTTGTCGCTTGCGATTTCTTTTCTCGTTTTCAGGCGCTTTCGGCTTTTGTCGGATTTAAGCGCAGGATAGCCGCGCGTCGACATGGACGCGAGCAAAATCAATTTCCGGACCCGGTCCGGATAACGGGCCGCAAACTGCATGGCGACTCCTCCCCCGTTCGACCACCCCATCAGATGAAACGTCCGGATGTCCAATCGGTCGACGAACAGCTTCACATCCTCCGCGAAGTCTTCTATGCTTTCGATCGGTTTATGGTAGGAGGAGCCGCCATAGCCGCGCAAATCGACGGCGTAAATTTTATAGGCCGCATCCAGCCGTTCCATCAACACGTCCCAATTCAGGGAAGAAGCCATATTTCCGTGCAGGAGAAGCAGAGGCGTCTCCCCGCCCTCTCTCTCCCGATAGGCCATCGTTTCTCCGTTGGGCAAAGCCAGTTCCTTCAATACGATCTGCATAAGTTCTCTCCTTCTTGTTCGCGGGTTGTCTTTCGGCTGCGTCCAAAGCCCCGGCGGTTCTTTTCCATTAAAACATATAACGCCGGGCAAAGAAAAAACCTCCTTTCCGAAATTCGGACAGGAGGCCTTCGTTTCCTTCAACGCGTTATTTACAAAATGACTTCGTCCGACGGCGCCGCGATCTCGTCAGCGCGGTCCGGCGCGGACCGGCGGGCGGATTCCTTCTCCAGCTGCCTCCGATACGCCCAATGGTTCGTCGGGCCGTGTCCCCGTCCGATTTCAATGCCGTCTTCGATGGCCGCCTGGATGAACGCCTTCGCTTGCCGCGACGCCTCCTCGACGCCCAGCCCGGAGGCGAGCCCCGCCGCCAGCGCGGCCGAGAAGGTGCAGCCGGTGCCGTGCGTGTTCGCGGTGGCGATCCGGTTCCCGGCCAATTCGGTAAAATCGCGCCCGTCGAACAGCAAGTCGACCGCCATCTCCCCTTCGTCATGCCCGCCTTTTATGATGACATACCGCGCTCCGAATCCCGACAAACGCTTGGCCGCTTCCCTTTTGTCCGTTTGGCTTCGGATGTTCAGGCCGACCAGCTTTTCCGCCTCGGGAATGTTCGGGGTCACGACCATCGTCAGCGGCAGCAGCCTTTCCGTCAAGGCGCGGACCGCATCCTCCCGCAGCAGCTCCGCTCCGCCTTTGGCGATCATGACCGGGTCGACGACGACCCGCTTCCAGCCGAACCCCCGAATCGTCTCCGCCACGACGCGAATGATTTCGCTGCTGAACAGCATGCCCGTCTTGACCGCGTCGACGCCGATATCGGTGCCGACCGCCTCGATCTGCTTGACGATCGCCTCTACGGTCAGCGGATAGACCGCCTGCACGCCGGTCGTGTTTTGCGCCGTTATCGACGTCAGGGCCGACATGCCGTACACGCCCAGCTCCTGAAACGTTTTGAGGTCCGCCTGGATACCTGCCCCGCCGCCGCTGTCCGAGCCGGCGATCGTCAGCGCCCGTCCGATCCGAGCTTTGCTAGCCATATGTCCGTCTCCTCTCGCATGGAATTAACGCCGGCATAACGTTGAAACCGATTCGGCAAAAAGGCGCGGCAAAACGTTTCCGGCGATTTGCCGTCCGCATAATCCGCGGCGAGTTTGGCCGTCGCCGGGCTCAGCAAGATGCCGTTGCGGTAATGGCCCGCCGCGAACAGGACGCGCCCCGATTCGTCCAGCGGCCCGATCAGCGGCATCCCGTCCTGCGTCGAAGGGCGAAGGCCGGCCCACCGATGAAAGGGCGTCATCCGTTCCAAAAACGGAAACAGCTGCTTGTTCCATTTGGCCAGCCGTTCGATGCCCCTCTCCGTCACCGACGCGTCGAACCCCGCGACATCTTCGGAAGCCCCGCATACGAGCGTGTCGTTTTCCTTGGCCACCAAATAGCCCTGATTGCCGAACACCATGTGCTCGACCAGCTTGGCCCCCGTCGGCGCGGGCTTGGCTTCGTACGCGCAGATTTGCCCGCGAATCGGGTAAATCGGGATGGGGATGCCGAACGTTTCCGCCAGCCGGCCGGCCCAGGCCCCGGAGCAAACGAGCAGCCGGTCGCCGCCGAACGTTCGGCCGTCCGCGCTCTTCAGGGCGATTTCTCCCTCCCATTGCGCCACGCTTACTTCGCCGAGCCGTTCATGGATGTCGACGCCCGCGTTTCGGCAAGCCCGCTCCAACGCGCGCACGTAATCCGGCGCATACAGGTGGCTTTCCTCCGGCGTGTGCAGAGCGGCAATCGCCTTTCGCGACAGCAGCGGCTCCAGCAGCATTAGCGATTTCCCTTCCACGATCGTTCCGGAGGAGCCGTGCTCCCGCTGCCAGCGCAGCCTGCTCTGCAGCCCGAGCAGATCGGCCTCGTGGAAAGCGACATAAAGGCTGCCGGAATTCGTATATTCGAACGTCAGGCCGGAAAGCCGCCTGACCTCCGATTGCCATTCCGGGTACAAGCGCAGGCTTTCCAGGCACAACCGAAAAAACGGATCGGGGCTTTCCGGGTTTTCGCTGTACGGGGCCAGCATGCCGGCCGCCGCGCCGGAAGCCTGGCCGCCGCATCGGTTCATCTCCAGCACCGTCGCCCGGTGACCGCGGCGGCTAAGCTCCAGCGCGCACGATAAGCCGATGACGCCTCCGCCGAGAATGACCACGCGTTCGCTCATCCGTTTTTCGCCCCTTTCTCTTTCACTTCAGCGTCCATTCGCCGAGTCCGCTGCTGGCCGACGCGTATTTTTTCTTCTCGATCCGCCCCGACAAGTAGGACAGCCGTCCGGCCTCGATGGCCAGCTTCATCGCCAGCGCCATGCCGGCCGGGTCCTTCGCTTTCGCGACCGGCGTATTCATGAGCACCCCGGAAACGCCGAGCTCCATCGCCTGCGCGACGTCGCTCGCCGAGCCGAGTCCGGCGTCGACGATAATCGGCACCTTCGCTTCCTCGACGATCAGTCCGAGATGATACGGATTGAGAAGGCCGAGTCCCGTCCCGATCGGAGCCGCGCCCGGCATGACCGCCGCCGCCCCCGCTTCTTCGAGGCGCTTGCACAGGACGGGATCGTCGGACGTATAGGGAAGAACGGTAAACCCCTCTTTGACGAGAAGCTCCGTCGCCTTCAACGTTTCGATCGGATCGGGAAGCAGCGTGCGCTCGTTCGCGCTGATCTCGACCTTGATCCAGTCGCTCAACCCCGACGCGCGGGCAAGCCTCGCGATCCGAACCGCTTCCTCCGCGGTTCTCGCCCCCGACGTGTTGGGCAAATACGTAAAGCCCTCCTCCTGCACGTGCTGCAAAATCGAATCGTCCTCCGGCGATTCCAGATTGATGCGCCGAATGGCAAAGGTCAGCACCTCGGCCCCGGACGCCCGGATCGCTTCCCGCTGCACGTGCGGATTCGGGAACAGCCCGGTCCCGATAAAAAAGCGGGAAGACAGGCGGCGTCCCCCGATCTTGAGAGCGTCGTCTTTCACTCGGTTCAGCCTCCTCCTACGAAATGAACGATTTCGATGACCATCTTCTCGCGAACCGGCTCGTCGGCCCACTGCCCTTCGGTCAGCACCCTGCCGTCCGCCTCGACGACGACGGGCTTGCCCGCCAATCCGTAAAATTCGATAACGTCCAAAATCGTTCGCGCCTCAAGCCGCCGGTTTTGCCCGTTAACGACCAGTTCCATGCGCCTTCCTCCCCTGCTCGATTTTGCGGATGAACGCCCGGCACGTGCCCGTCACGTCCGGGCTGCCGACGATTTCGCTGACCGCGCAAATCCGCGTCGCCCCGGCCCGCAAAACCTCGTCCACGTTGTGCAGCTTGATGCCTCCGATCGCCACGAACGGAATGCGGATTCGCCGCGCGACTTCGCTCACGTAGCTCACCGTGACGGGGGCGACGACATCGGCTTTCGTCTTCGTCGGGAACACCGGGCCGACGCCGATATAATCCGCTCCGTCCCGCTCCGCCCGCAGCGCTTCCTCGATCGCATGGGTGGAAATGCCGATGATTTTATTGCCCATTCTTTTTCTCGCTTCGCCAAGCGGAAGATCGCCCTGGCCGAGATGAACCCCGTCGGCGTCCGCTTCCAGCGCCACGTCGAGATGGTCGTTCACAATAAACGTGACGCCGTGCCTGCGGGTCAGCTCCCGCAGCGCTTTCGCCTTGCGGAGCAGCTCCTCCTTGCCGCTTGTCTTGTCGCGCAGCTGAAGGATATCGACGCCGCCCGCTATCGCTTCCTCCATCACGTCGAGCAGCTCCCGGCCCGGATGGAACTCTTCCCCGGTAATCGCGTACAAGCGAAAGTCCTTCATCTTCGTTCGCCTCCTACATTCCGATATAGCGGGCATACAGCGTCCGCGCGCGCGCGAAATCGTCGGTTCCTTGCACGAGCACGCGCCCGTCGGGAAACAGCACCAGCCGCTCGCCTTCCGGAAGCTCCGCCCGCAGCAAATACGGGTTTGCCTTTACTTTGACCGCCGCGGGCTCCAGCCGCTTGCGCCACGTTTCCAGATCGAGCGGTCCCGCCCCCGCGATCTGGACCGATTCCCGCCCGCACAGAGAAAGCATCGCGTCCTGCGCCTCCGGGTCGAGAGCGGGATATTCCTTGCGTCCGCAGCAGGGGCAGTTCGGCGCCGGCTGCCCGAGCTTCATCTCGAAATGATGATTGTCCCACAAGTCGAACGTCACGAGGCTGCGTCTGACTTGCTCGCGCGCGCCGACGAGAACCTTCATCGCTTCCGCCGCCTGGTACGAAGCGACCATGTCGACGACCGGCGCGATGACGCCGACCGTATCGCAAGTCTGCCCGCCCGAATCCGCCGACTGGATAAAGCATCTCAGACACGGGGTCGCCCCGGGCACGAGCATCGCGCTCATTCCGCGGGAGCTGACCGCCCCGCCGTAGGCAAACGGGATGCCCAGCTTGAAGCAGGCGTCGTTGAGCAAAAAGCGGGTTTGAAAATTGTCCGTTCCGTCCAGCACGAGGTCGATGCCCGCCAGCAGCTCGCCGATGTTGCGGGCGGTTGCGTCGGCGACGACGGGCTCCAGGCGAACGTCCGAATTGATGCGGCGAAGCTTCGCCTCGGCGGCGATCGCTTTCGGATAGCCGTTTGCCGCGTCGTCCTCGTCGAACAGCATTTGCCGCTGCAAATTGCTGATTTCGACGTAGTCCCGGTCGACGAACCGCACCAGGCCGACGCCGGCCCGAACCATGTGATTGGCAAGCACGGTGCCCAGCGCGCCCATGCCGACGATGCACACCGCGCTGTTTTTCAGCCTTTCCTGTCCTGCCTCGCCGATCGGGGCAAATCTCGTTTGCCTGGAATAGCGTTCGTCCGCCATATTCGATCCCTTCCTTTTATTTATTCAAGCCGCACGAAAGCCTCTTCGGCTTCGATCGGCTTGCTCAGATGGCCTTGCTGCGAAAGCCAATCGATCACGGCCTGCCACGCTTCCGCGGACTGGCTGCCGAACGGCTCTTGACCAGCATCCATCAACGGAAGCAAAATGTCCAGACTTTCGCGCTCGATTTCGGGATCGAGGGGGAAATCGGCGCTTTCCTCCGCGAGCAGCGCTTCGAGCGCCTCGTCGGGATGGCCGGCGACATACGCCTGTCCTTTCGCGGCGGCCTCCAGGAATCTTTTGATCGCGTCCTTGTTTTTCTTCGCGCCTTCCTCGCTCGCGGTCAGCACCAGCTCGTAATAGTCGGGCACGCCGTAATCGGCCGGATCGAAGGCGAGCAGCTTGACGCCTTCTTTTTCGAGGAGCAGCTTCTCGTGATTGATGTAGCCGCCGACGATCGCGTCCACCCTTCCCGTCGTCATCGCCGGAATCAGGTCCCATCCGATGTCGACGAAGGTCAGCCCGGAAGGGTCGCCGCCGTCGGAAGCCACCATCGTTTCGACGAGCGATTCGTCCAGCGGTATCGAAGGATAGCCGATTTTTTTGCCGGCCAGATCCTTCGGGCTGTTCGCCCCCGCCGATTCCAGCACGAACAGCCGGTTCAGCGGATGCCGGACGATCGACGCGACCGAGACGACCGGAATGTCCTCCGATCGGGAAATCGCGACCTGCATCTGGTAGCTGATCGCCAGGTCCGCTTTGCCCGCGGCCACCAGCTTCAGCGCGTCGTTCGTGTCCGCCGGCGTCTGCAGCTTGACGTCAAGTCCGGCTTCCTCGAAATACCCCTGCTCCTTGGCGGCGAATAAAAACGAGTGGACCGCATTCGGATACCAATCGAGCAGGACCGTCAATTCGGCGGGTTTGGCCTCCCCGGACGGCGAGTCGGGAGCGGCCTGCCGCGGCGCGCCGCCGCATCCGTTCAGGACGAGAAGCGCCGCCGCGAGCGCGGCGAACAGCCGAAGCTTTTTCATCGATACGTTCATGTTACAAAGTCCCCTTTTTTATGATTCGATTCGCTTCATGTTTGCGATTTTCCGGCGTTTCCCGGGCTTCTGCCGGCCAGAATCGCCCGCTCCGCCGCCTGTGCGGCCAAAAACAGCAGCACGCCCATGAGCGACAGCAGCAGCACGCCGGAAAACACGGCTTCCCCCCGAAGCATGTTGGAGGCCCGTTTCGTGTACATGCCGAGCCCCGCCTCGCCGCCGAGCCATTCGCCGAGCGTCGCGCCGCCGACGCTGATCGTCGCCGCCATTTTCAGGCCCGTGAGAAACCCCGGCAGCGCGGACGGAAGCTTCCATTTCATAAACAAGTCGCGCTTGCCCGCTCCCATCGTCCGCATCAGCTCGCCGATTTCCGGGTCGGCCGAGCGGAACCCGTCCGCCGTATTGACCGCGATCGGGAAAAAGGTGAACAAAATGACGACCGCCACCTTGCTCCAGACGTCGTAGCCGAACCACATGACCATAATCGGCGACAGGGCGATGATCGGGACGGTTTGGGACGCGACGATGAGCGGGTAAAGCGTTTTTTTCGCCACTTTCGAGCTTTCGATCCATACCGCCGAAATCGTGCCGAACAGGATCGACCATCCGAGGCCGAGCAGCGCTTCTCCGACCGTGACCGCGAAATGGGCGCCGAGCAGCCGGCGATTTTCCCATGCGGACGCGAGGACGTCCGACAGCCGCGGGATGATGTAATGGGGGACGCCGAACAACGGCGGCCCGATTTCCCACAAGGCGGCGAGCAGCAGCGCGAACAGCGCGACCGGCGCTGCCGAAGCGAGCTTGCGCATTATCGCTCTCCCCCCTTCCTGCCGCCCGTTCCAACCGCGGCGCCCGCGCCCGCGCCGAGCAGCGACAGCACCCGGCGCTTCAGTCCGATGAACGCCTCGTCCATGACGGCGTCGTACGAGCGGGGGCGGGGCAATCCGACCTCGACCTGCGCCAGCGCGGTAATCGGAGCCTTCGCCGCAACCAGCACCCGGTCGGACAATAGCAGCGCTTCGTCCACGTCATGCGTAATGAACAGCACCGTTTTCCGGTCGCGTTCCCAAACCTGAAGCAGCCATTCCTGCATGGCGACCCGTGTCATCGCGTCGAGCGCGCTGAACGGCTCGTCCAGCAAAAGCGGCTCCCCGCCGCCGAGCATCGCGCGCAAAAACGACACTCGCTGGCGCATTCCGCCGGACAGCTCGTGCACCCGCCTGCTTTCGGTCCCCTCCAGCCCGAACGCCGGCAGCAGCTCGAGCGCTCTCCGCCTGGCTTCCCGCTTGGGCGCGCCCTGCAGCTCCAGGCCGAGCGCGGCGTTGTCCAGCACCGACCGCCACGGCATTAAGCCATCTCGCTGCGGCATATAGCCGACCCGGCCGAGCCGTCCAAGCGAGGCGTTCCTTGAAGCTGCGGCGTTCCCGAAAGCGGCGCTTCCGGCTCGAACGTTCCCGGATCGGGCGCTCCCGGTTCTGCCGCTATCGGCTTCGGGACGTTCGATTCCGCCTCTGCCTGCACTCGCGCCGCCCAGGACGATCGCGCCCGCATGCGGCTCCAGCAAACCCGCGATCAGCCGAAACAGCGTCGTTTTGCCCATTCCGCTCGGCATGACGAAGGAGACGAACTCGCCCTCCCGCACCTCGAAATCCAGCCCCTCGAACAGAGGCGGCGCCCCGGCAAAGCCGTAGGTCAGCCCGCGCACGGTCAAGGCGGCGCTCATACCGGCCACACCTCCTGCCGATACGCCATGTCCCAAAACAAATACTCGAACTTCGACGTCACGACGAACCGCTCCGTCAGCACCTCTAGTTCCCGCTCCGGCAGCCCTTCGGCGAGCCGGTCGATCAGGCCGATGCACCAATCGGCCAGTTCGCCGAATTCCGCGGAGCCGTACATAAGTATCCATTCGCGATAAAGCGGATGGTCCAGCGCGCCGGGCGCCGCGGCGAACGCGCGGCCGATCTCGCGGTAGCTCCACATGCAGGGCAGCAGCGCGGCCGTCAGCTCCGCCAGCGACCCCTGGGCCGCCGCGTCCAGCATGTACTTCGTATAGGCGATCGTCGTCGGCGTCGGCACCGTCGCCTCCAGCTCTTCCCTGGAAATGCCGAACCGCTCGGCGTATCGGCGGTGGAGCTCCATTTCCACGTTCAGGGTCGAATGGAACAGCTCCGCGAATTTCGCCATCGTCCCGACGTCCCGCGCTTTGGCGCCTCCGAGGGCGAACATTTTGGCATAATCGATCAAATAGACGTAATCCTGCTTCAAATAGAACATAAAGCGCTTCGGGTCGAGCGTGCCGTCCCTCATCTCCGTCAGGAACGGGTGCTGGTGGCTCGACTCCCAGATCGGCCTCGCGGCCTCGTACAGGCGCTTGCTAAAGGGGAAGGGGTTACTCGGCATCGGCGCCGCACCTCCCCTCCGGCGATGGCCGCTTCGGCCGATTGCACCAGTCCGCGATAAATCCGATCATCACTTTCGCGTAATCGACCAGTTCGCGAAGCGCCACGCTTTCGTTTACCGCATGCGCGTGTTCCAGCCTTCCCGGACCGTAAATGACGGTCGGGATGCCCGCCCGGCCCAGCCAGCCCGCGTCGGTAACGCTCGGACTCATGCCGGTTTCGGGCGGCGCTCCGAGCGTCTTCGCGTGGCCGGCAACGAGCGCGCGGTAACCGGGATGCGCCGGGTCCGGCTCCAGCGACGGAAAAATTTCGCCGCGCTCCTCGAGCATCGATCTTCCGCCCCAGCGGAAGACCGGGGGGTGCCGGCGAAGCCAAGGGTCCGCCTCGGCCGCGCGGAGCAGAAATTGCTCGACCTCCGCCGCGACCGCCTCATGGTCCTCGCCGGGATAAAAATGGACCGTGATCCAGAGAGCGCACCGGTCCGCGATAAAGGCGGCGTTGCGTCCGCCTTCGATGACCGCCGGATTGATCGTGCTCGCGCCCGCCGGGAATCCGGGATAACGTTTCGTGACGGCCCAGTGGCGCTCCAGTTCCTGAAGCGCGCCGATCAGCTTCGCCATTTTCTCGATCGCGCTCGCTCCGAACTCGCCTCCCCCCGCATGAATAAGCCGTCTTCGCATGCCGTCGTGCCAGGTGACCGGACTTTCCACCGTCACCCAGCCGGTGATGACGCCGCCTTGGCCCTGAACGGCCATGCCGCTCGTATCGGCCACGACCGCAAAATCCGCCCGGCACCCGCGTTCCGCGCAAGCTCGCGTGCCCGCTTCCCCGGCTTCTTCGCCGATTACAGACTGAAACAGCAGGTCGCCCTTGAGCTCGACGCCGGCCTCCGCCAGCAGCCTGACCGCGAACAGCAGCGCGGCCAGCCCTCCCTTCATATCGGCGCATCCCCTGCCGTACGCTCGACCGTCCTCGAGAACGAGCCGGAACGGGTCGTGCCGCCATTCGCGATCGTCCCCGACCTCGGCCACGTCGACGTGGCCGTTCAGCAGCAGGCTCATGTACGCGCCGCTCTCCGTGCCCCGCCTTAGCGCCGTCACGTTCGGGTCGCCGGGATAGACGTCCCACAGCTCCGTTTCGAAGCCGCAAGCCTCGAGCTGCCCCGCGATAAACCGCTGGGCCTCCTCCGTATTGCGCGCCGGAGGGCTGACGGTCGGAAACGCGACCAGCCGCTCGAGCAGCCCGAACAACTCGTCCTGCCGTTTTTCCGCTTCTTGCTGCAGCTTTTCGATGATTTTTTCGAGAGAATTGCGGGCCGGATCCGGGATCGGATGCGGAGTGCTAGCCCGAATAGAATCTTGATTCCGGGTACGAGTCTGGATGGGACCCCGGGTGTTATTCCGGATGGGATTCCGGGCGAAACCCGGGTTCGAATTCCGGACGGAATTCGGAATGGAATGTCGGATGATCACGTTCGATTGCGCTCCCCTTTCGGAGCTGGCCGCAGAGCCGGACAACAAAAAAACCATTCGAGAAATACACGAATGGTTAAGATTCGATACATTCTCTACGCCAGCATTACCTGGTTCAGATTAAACGGTCAGGAACATAACGGTTCCAATCTCAGCCGGACTACATCCAGCCCCCGCAGTCATATGAAATTAAAAACAATATAGCTTAAACGGCGGAATTTGGCAAGCATCGAGAATCTTCCGGATCGCTGCCGAGTATTCCGCGGGCAAATCGGGTAAACTGAAAATGTCGAACAATAATGATTGTTCGAAGGCGAAAGGAGGCCGTTAACGGTGAGTGTGGAAGCAAAGGGACACGAGATTCCGGAACAAGTGCCCGGACTTAGCGAAGAGCAAGTGATTCAAAGTTTTCTTGCCAGATACGACCGCCCGAATACCGTCCGAAATTACGGACGGGCGCTTTCCCGATTCCGGTCCTTTATCGGCGACAAGAGGCTGGGAGAAGTCACCTGGTACGATCTGGAGCGCTATAAAGCGTCGCTGCTGCCCGAAACGGCGGTTCGCAAGCAACTGTCGCCTTCGACCGTCGCAAGTTTGCTCGCCCCTATTCGCGCTTTCTACAAATGGGGGAGCTCTCCCAACATCGCGTTGTTCGCTTTCAACCCGGCGTCCGGAATCCGTTTGCCCAAAGTCCAGGTGACGAGCGGCCATCATTTTTTGACGCGACGGGAACTGACAAGCCTGCTGCAGCATTTGCGGGAAAAGGACGTCAGGGGATGGATCATGACGCTGTATATGGTGATTCTGGGACTGCGCGTGTCGGAGCTGATCCAGATCCGATGGGAAGATTTTATGACGGATCCGGCGGAAACGAACGTCTGGTTGACCGTCGTCAACGGGAAAGGAGGGAAAAGCAGGCGGGTGAAGGTGCCGGATTCGCTTTGGAAGCTGCATAACGATATGTTCGTTCGGAAGCGCATGAAATTCTGTCGGAACGCGGCCGCCGACAGTCGGCGCGTGTTCCCGATCTCCGGCCGGCAAGTGGAACGGATCATAAGGAAAGCGTGCCGGGAATGCGGAATTCAGAAGAGGGTGACGCCGCACTGGCTTCGCCATACGAACGCGACGCTTGCGCTGCTGAACGGCGCTTCTCTTTAGCAGGTTCAGCATACGCTCGGCCATGCGCAAATCAATACAACGCAAAGATATTTACATACGGTAGAGCTAATGAAAAAAACCGCCCCGGATTTTGTAGCCGAAAGCATGCAGAATATGTTAGGGCAAGCATTGTCTTGAAGCTCAAAGTAGGATATAATGCTGATCAATAGGTATAAAGACGCAGAAAAATGTCGAACAATCATTATTGTTCGACATCCCCCGCTCGAACTTCGCAAATGCCGATCTGAGAACAGGAAGTGATCGTCTTCGTGAGAAACATGCTTAACACGGGCCTCTTGACGTTGGGCCGACAATTTGATTCCGTCACCTTCTCGCACAGCTTGCGGGTAGGCATGCTGGCGCACGCGATGGCCGAGGAACTGGACATGCCGGCGCAAGACCGGCACCGGTTTACGCTCGCGTGCTGTTTTCACGACGTCGGCAAGCTGCTCGTTCCGCAAGCGATTTTGTCCAAGCCGTTTGCGCTGGACGAGGCAGAGCGCGCGATGCTCCAGGCCCATCCCGTGCTTGGAATCCGGCTCGTCCGCAAACTCGGCTGGCGCGACCGACGGATGATCGACACCGTTCGGTCCCACCACGAACGATGGGACGGCGGCGGTTACCCCGACGGGCTGGCCGGCGAGCGCATTCCCCAGTGGGCGCGAATGTGCGCGGTGGCCGACGCTTTCGACGCGATGGTTCAGCCCCGCTCCTACAACCGGGTCAGATCGATCCGGGAAGCCCGGGAGGAGCTGTATCGGCAGCAAAGCGTGCATTTTGACGGTACCTATGTAGATTTATTCCTGAAAATTCCGGAGCCCGCGATTCATCGCATTCAAAACCTGAACTAAATTCCAGCACAAGGCAGGGTCTCGTCCATGAAACAAACGGCGACACATACCGCTCTTCCCGGCCAAACGTTGGCCAAATCGGTCGTGAACAAAGACGGAATGGTGATCTTGAGCGCGGGAACGGAGCTTACCGAGCAGTTCATCCGCCGGCTGAAAAAGCTCGGCATTTCGGACATTTTCGTCCGCCGGGAGGAGGCCGCTCCCCCGGCATCGGGCCGTTCGCCCGAGCCTTACCCGCAACCGTTTGCCCGCAGGCAAAGCATGGAGGCTTCCGGAATGGCCGTGAAAAAAACGATGAACGATCTGAAGGAAAATCAATCGGTTCAAAAGCGGTTGTCCGTCCCGTCGCTTGGTTATCGTTTTTCCGGTCTTTATCGGAAGCTGCTTGACGAGGCAGCAGGGCATCCCTATATCATGAGCCAGCTGGTTCGGCTTCACCAGAAGGATCCGTTCTTGTTCGAGCATACGATGCACGTGTCCGTCTTTGCGACGATCGTCGGATTCGCGAACCGTTATTCCGAGCAGCAACTTTACGATCTGTTCGTTTCTTCCCTGCTGTTCGACATCGGCATGCTGAACGTTCCCGACCGGCTGTACAGGAAAGCCGGACGACTGACTGCGGCGGAAAGGGAGCGAATCGAATACCATACGATCGACGGCCATCAGATGCTGGCCGCCCGTTCCGATCTTCCCCGCGCGGCCGCAGCGTGCGCCCTGCAGCATCACGAACGGTTCGACGGTTCCGGATACCCGTTCCGAATCCGGAAAAACGAACTTCACGAGTTCCCGCAAATTATCGGGATCGCCGATCTTTACGACGCGCTCGTCTCCAAGCGCCACTACCGGAATCCCTTTACCCCGGGCGACGCGATTGAATTTTTGTTGGGGTCGGGAGACCGGCTTTTCGATCTTTCGTTCGTGCAATTGTTTGTGCGCCACGTTTCCATCTATCCGCTCGGAAGCCGGGTGCTGCTCAACAGCGGGCAAATAGCGGTCATCGAAGCGGTCGACCCCTCCTTCGTTCAACGCCCCGTTGTCAAAGTCATTCAGGAGCCCGACGGCAAGCCGGCGAAATATCCATACGAAATCGATTTGAAAAGCCGACTGGAAGTCGTCATCGCCGATGTCCTCCCCTAGCTGTTTTGCATTTTCGTATGTTCCGTCAAATCCGGAAGCCAAAATGAAACTTAAAACATGTCTATATTACCTATATTCTTCCCATATAACAACAAAATTTGAGACTTTCGGCCCAATTGCAACCTCTAAATTCGGAGGGACTCCAGAAGCATGCTTAAGCGGCAGCGGGCTGCCTGAACAACTTCTCGAGCCGTCCCGTCCATGCAGGAGGCCTGCTGCATGGGCAGCCTGTGCTGCCATGCCGCTAACGTAAAAAAAGCCGTCCCACCCGGCAGTGTTGCCTGCCGGTGGAACAGCTCTTTTCCGCAAAGTAAATTCGGCGCCCCTGAAACACCTGAAACACCTGAAACACCTGAAGCACCTGCACTAGCACTGTAACAGCACTATACTAACACCTGCAGCGCCAAAAGCAGCATCTACGCCAGCCCCCCGCAGCAGCGCCTGCAAGGAACACTACAAAAACGCCGCCAGAAGCCGGTCGAGCGCCCGGTCCGCGTCGACATCCACGCAGAAGCGGACATTCCGGCCGACGGACGGGGTCCCCCGGCGGTCGGCGACGACCATCCCCGCGGTGTGCTCCCCGCCGCATTCGATCGCCGCCTTCATCGTGCGCATCGTCACGAGGCTCGGATCGACCGCCACGAGCAGCGCGAGCGGATCGTGGACCGGACACGCGCCGATCCAGCGGTCGACCTGTTGATAGAACGCGAAATAATAGCTGAGCGCCGTTTGCAGGTAATCGATTAGCGCTTTGTTTTCCGGCCGCGCGTACCGGGCCAGCCGATCGAGATGGCCGACCGTCAGCTTCGTCTTCGTCGTGACGTCGAGCCCGACGGCCGTCAGGGCGAAATCCGCCGCGAAGACGCGCGCGGCCGCCTCCGGATCGCCGGCGAAATTCGCTTCGCACGCGGGCGTTACGTTGCCGGGCGCGAACACCGTCCCGCCCATCATGACGACCTCTTTGAATTTGCCGCAAATGGACGGATCCTTCTCCAGCGCCAGCGCCAGATTCGTCAGTCTCCCCAGCGTCACGAGCGTCAGCTCGCCCGGGCATTCATTGGCCTTGCGCACGATGAAATCCGCTGCCGATTCCGCCAGCTCCCGCTGCCCGGAAGCCGGAAGCTCGGCGTCGCCGATGCCGTTGCGCCCGTGCACCTCCACGACCGCTCCGTCCCATTTCCGGCTGAGCGGTCCGGCCGCCCCGGCGGCGACGGGCACTTCATAGCCCGGAGCCGCAAGCCGAATAAGCCGAAGCGTATTGTCCGTCGCCTGCTTCACGTCCGTGTTCCCGAAGCCGGTCGTAATCCCTTCGACGCGAATGTCCTTCGATTTGAGCGCATGCAAAATCGCGATCGAATCGTCGATGCCGGTATCGGCATCGATCAGCAAACGCGTTACATCCCTCATGGCGCAAACGCCTCCTTTTCGCAAATGGTCAACGACGGCGCCGCGAAGGTTTCAATCATAGCCCAAGTTAGGGCGTCCCCTCCGCGATGCGTGCCGTCTCTTCCTTTTCGAGCAGCGCCCCTTGCAGCTTCAGCTGCTCCAACCGGTAAAACGTCTCCAGAACGACCTTGATTTCCTTGTCCCACGCTTCGACGAGCTTGTCGTTCGTCGACTCGTAAATGACCTCGCCGGTCACGAGATTGCCGGATACGCCGCAGATGCACGCCGCGCGCAGCTTGCGCAAATGCGCGATCGTGAACAGCGCGGACGCCTCCATCTCGATGTTTTGCACGCCGAGCTTGCTCAGCTTCTCGATCCATTCCCGCGTTTCGCCGTAGAAGGCGTCGTCCGTCGCGCTGATGCCGACGTGCACCTTGTAGTCGAACTCCGCGCTCAGCTCGCGCGCCGTCCGGATGAGCAGATCGTTCAGCTCGTAATCGGGCACGGCCGGGAAGACGTCGGGCACGTAAAAACGCGACGTGCCTTCGTTTTTCATCGCGCCCGTCGTCACGAGCAGGTCCCCGATCGCGATTCCCGGCTGAACGGCCGCCGAGCTCCCGATGCGCACGAACGTTTTGCCCCCGATGTTGGCGAGCTCCTCCACGGCGATGGCGGTCGACGGACAGCCCATGCCGGTGGATGTTACCGAAATTTTAACCCCTTTATAAAAACCTGTAAACGTACGGTGCTCGCGGTTATTCGCCACAAGCTCCGCGTCGTCCAAATATTTGGCGACCATGTCGCTGCGGGCCGGATCGCCCGGGAGCATGACGTATTCGCCGATATCGCCGGGCGACAGCTTGATGTGATACTGCTTCCGGCCGAGCGTCGTTTCCGCTTTGTCCAAAATGTTCGACACCTTCGATTCCCCGCTTTCAATGCAGTTTGGTAAAATGCTTCCCGACGGCGGCCGGGGCTTTGGCGTTTTTGTACGTGAAAATGAGGACGATCAGCGTGGCGACGTACGGAATCGATTCGATGACCTGCGACGGAACGCTGAAGCCCTGCATGCTGATTTGCAGCGCCATGACATAGCCGAAAAACAGCGAGGCGAGCAGCGAGCCGATCGGCGACCAGCGCCCGAAGACAAGCACCGCAAGCGCGATATAGCCGCGGCCGGCCGACATGTTTTTGGTAAACACGTTCAGCATGCCGATCGACAAATACGCTCCGGCCAGTCCCACCAGCGCGCAGCCGACGATAACCCCGAGGTATTTGTACCGCATGACCGGAACGCCCAGCGATTCGGCGGCGGCCGGATTTTCCCCGACGGAGCGGAACCGCAGCCCGATTTTCGTATGGCGCAAAAAGAAGTGAACCGCGGCCGCGATGCCGAAGCCGATCAGCGTCAGGTAGCTCATATTGTGAAAAACCGGTCCTATAATCGGCACGCCTTCCAGCCGATTGCCCAGCGTCCCGATCGACTCGACCGTCGGCGACTGGCCTTTGTTGCCGAAAATCATTTCGAGCAGAAACACGGTCAGGCTCGTGGCCAAAATGTTGATCGCGACGCCGCTGATGACATGGTCGGAACGAAACGCGATGCTGACGACGGCATGCAGCGCTCCGAGCAGCAGCCCCGTGGCGACGGAAGCGAGCACGCCGATCCACGGATTGTGCGTGTAATAGGTCGCCAGCACGGCGACGAACGCGCCGGACAGCATGATGCCCTCAAGCCCGACGTTGACGACGCCGACGCGCTCGTTCAGCAAGCCCCCGATCGCCGCGATAAACAGCGGCGTCGCAATGGACAGCGTGAGCACCAAAATATTCGCCGACAAAAAGCTATCCAAGCGCGCGCCCCCCTTTCCTGCGCAGCGCGAGCTTTCCGAGGAATTGCGCCGAGGCGATGACGACGATGATGAGCGCCTGCAAAATCGGGCCGAATTCCCGCGGGACGTCGACCATCAGCGACATAGAGGAGGCCCCGTTTTCCAAAATGCCGAACAGCAGCGCGGCCGGAAGGACGCCGAGCGGATGATTGCGGCCGAGCAGAGCGACGGCGATGACGGTAAAGCCGTAGCCGTTCGAAAAGTTTTGCATGAAACGCTGGTAGACGCCGAGCGTCCGCTCCGCTCCCATCAGGCCCGCCAGCGCCCCGCTGACCATGATCGAGATCAGCAGCACTTTTTTGCTGTCGATGCCGGCAAATCGCGCGGCGATGCCGTTTATGCCGTTTACCCGGAGGCTGTACCCCCACGGCGTCCGGTACAGAAACACGTAGAGGAGCACGGCGCAGGCAACCGCGACGAAAAGGCCCGCGTTCAGCTTCGACGGCGGATTTAAAAAGGCGAGCGCCGCCGATTCGTCGATTTTCGGCGTTTGCGCGACCGCGCCCGGTTCCAGAAACCAGTGTACGGTCAAATAGCCGGTCAACGCATACGCGACGTAGTTCATCATGACCGTGGAAATGACTTCGTTGACGCCGACCCGGACTTTGAGTAGTCCCGGCGCGACCGTCCACAGCATTCCCCCCAGCATCCCCGCCAACACGCACAGCGTCACATGGACAAAAGCCGGCAGGCCGTGAAAGCTGAAGCCGACGATCGCCGCCGCAAGCGCCCCGACGTACATCTGGCCTTCGATGCCGATGTTGAACATCCCCGCCTTGGAGGCCAGGGCGAAAGCCAGGCCTCCGATGATATAGGGGGTCGCGCGCTCCAGCGTATCCGACATGGCGGACGCGTCGCCGAGCGCCCCTTGGAACAAAGCTTTGTACGCTTCCCAGGGATTGACGCCGATCGCCGCGATGATCGCCGCCCCGAGCAGCAGAGCGATCGCCACGGCGACGACCGACGGAACCGTCTCCCGCAGCAGCTTGCCCGGCCAATGTTTACCCATGGGCGCGTCCCTCCTTTTCGTTGTCTGCGGATATGCCCGCCATCATCAAGCCGATCTGCTCCTTCGTGAAGTCGGAGGGCTTGCCGAAGCCGATCAGCCGGCCGCCGCACAGCACGCCGATCCGATCGGACAGGGACAGCACTTCCTCGAGCTCCTGGGAGACGAGCAGCACGGCCGCGCCGCGCTTTCGCTGCCGCAGCAGGTTTTCGTAAATGTACTCGATCGAGCCGATATCGACGCCGCGCGTCGGCTGCACGGCGACGATCAGCTTCGGCTGCGTGACGAGCTCGCGCCCGATGATGAGCTTCTGCTGATTGCCGCCCGACAGGCTCGTCATTCGCGCCTCGTCCGAAGGCGTTTTGACCCGATAGCCCTCGACGATGCCGCGCGTCCATTCCCGAATGCGTCCGGCCGATAAAAACATCCCTTTGCGCAGCAGGCGGCTGCGATGATAGCCCAAATAGGCGTTGTCGCGAACCGAAAATTCGGTGATGAGTCCCTCCTTCAGCCGATCCGACGCGATGAAGCCGATCGACAAGCGCCGGAAATCGGTCGGCAGCCGGTTGGTCCGCTCTACCCCATCCAGCATCAACTGGCCGCCCGTCATTTTCCGAATCCCCAAAATGCCTTCGACCAGCGCTTCCTGCCCGTTGCCCGCAATGCCGATAATGCCGAAAATTTCGCCTTCCCGGATCGTAAGCGAAACCCCGTCGACACCTTGCTCGAACGCCTTCGTCCTTACCGTTATCTCCCGCAGTTCGAGGATCGGCTTGCCCGCATCCGCTTCCGGCTCTTTCGCCGCTTCAAGCAGCACGTCTCTTCCGACCATGCTGGAAGCGAGGCTTCGTTCGTCGACTTCGCCGATATTCCATGTCCCGACGGAGCGGCCGTCGCGGATGACGGTGACCCGGTCCGCGACTTCCAGCACCTCTTTCAGTTTGTGGGAGATAAAGACGACCGAGCAGCCGTCGCGCTTCAAATCGCGCATGATGGCGAATAAACTCTCGGTTTCCTGCGGGGTCAGAACGGCGGTAGGCTCGTCCAGCACGATGATGCGCGCCCGCTTGTACAAAATTTTGACGATTTCGATGCGCTGCTGCACGCCGACGGAAAGCTTCGACACCTCGGCGTTCAAATCCAGATCGAGTCGATAGCTGCGGCAGATGTCCCGCACGGCCTCCCGGCCCTGTTTCTTTTTCAAGCGCAGCAAAGCCTGCGGCTCGGCGCCGAGCAAAATGTTTTCCAGCGCGGTAAACGCTTCGACAAGCATGAAATGCTGGTGCAAAATGCCGACGCCTTTGTCGATCGCTTCCTTGGCCGAACCGAATTCGACCTTTTCGCCGTACAGCCGGATTTCTCCCTCGTCGGGCCGGAGCAGCCCGCCGAGCTGCTTCACCAGCGTCGATTTGCCGGCGCCGTTCTCGCCGCAAATCGCATGAATTTCCCCCTGCCCGACGGTTATGTCGATGCCGTCGTTCGCTTTGACGCTGCCGAAATGCTTTTTCAACCCTTGAATCGCCAAGGCGTGGTTCATCGTTCCTCGACTCCTTCAGCTTATTGCGCCGTGATGTCGATGACTTCGATCTCTCCGGTCATGATGTTTTGCTGGATTTCGCTAAGCTTGCCGATGTTCTCGGAACCGATGATGTCCTTCGTATACTTCATCTCGGTAAGGCCGATGCCGTTGTTGCTCAGACCGTATTCCTGCAGGCCGGCTTCGAAATGGCCGCCGACGAAACGGCTGATCGTGTCGTAAACGGCGGTATCCACGCGCTTGAGCATCGAGGTGAGGACAAGGCCTTGGGCCATGTCGTCCTGGTCGGAGTTGATGCCGAACGCGTATTTGTTCTGCTCTTTCGCCGCTTCGAACAGTCCGGTTCCGGAGCCGCCCGCGACCGGGTAAATGATGTCGACGTTTTGCGAGTACATGCTGAGCGCGATGTTTTTCATTTTGCCGGGGTCGTTGAACGCGCTGTTGTCCGAGCCGATCGGCTGGTTCAGCACTTCGATGTCCGGATTGACGTATTTGGCGCCTTGCTCGTACGCGGCCGTAAACCGATTCAGGAACGGCACGTCCATCGCCGGAATCGTGCCGATCTTGTTCGTTTCCGTCATCATGGCGGCGAGCGCGCCGACGAGGAACGAGCCTTCATGCTCTTTGAACATCAGAGAGCGAACATTCGGCAGATCGACCGCCGCGTCGATGACGGCGAATTTTTTGTCCGGATATTCGTTTGCCACCGCCGTCAGCGGCTCGACCATATCGAAGCCGACGGCGAAAATCAGCTCGTTGCCGGCCTTCGCGAGATCGCGCAGCAGCCCTTCCGCCGCCGCCAGATCGCCCGGCTCGACGACCTTCAGGTCGATGCCGAAATCCGTGGCCGCGCTTTGTGCGCCTTCGTTCGCCAAATCGTTGAACGATTTGTCCCCGAGACCGGCCGTTCCCGTCAGCAATCCGACCTTGACGGGCTCGCCGCCGCTGCCCGGGCTCGACGGACTCGCCGAGGCGGACGGGCCGGCGCCGCCGCTCGCTTCGGAAGAAGCGCCCGAGCCGGCGTTGCCGTTCGAACCGCAAGCCGCAAGAGAAAAAGCCATCGCCGAAATCAACAGAGTATTTGCAATTTTCAGTTTTAATTTCATGGGTAAAGTCCTCCTTCTGGTCTGCATGTTTTTTAAAAACGGATTAATTTTTGAACGGCTTGTAATAATTCACGCCGGAATGCCTGGCCGCAACCTCCACCATGCGGGCGGCGGCGCTTTGCGCGGCGGCGGCGAGCCGGCGTTCGTCGATGTTGACGAGCTTTCCGTCCTTGACGACGACTTTTCCTCCGACGACGGTCGTGTCGACGTTTTGCCCGATTCCGGTTACGACCGGCAAAGCGGTGTCGTCGAACAGCGCCCCCGCGAAGTCAAGCCGGCCGGAGTCGATCATGAACAAATCCGCGGCCTTGCCGACTTCGAGCGAGCCGATCGCGTCTTCCCACCCCAGCACCCTCGACGATCCCACCGTTCCGAGCCATAGGCTTTGTTCCGCGGTCGGACCGTTATTGCCGGAGTTCAGCTTGTGCAGCAGATAGGCTTGCCGGACCTCGCCCAGCAAATTCGAGGAATCGTTGGAGGCGGAGCCGTCCACTCCGAGCCCGACGTTCACGCCGGCTTTCAGCATGTCCATCAGCGGAAAAACGCCGGACGACAGCTTCATGTTGCTGCTCGGACAATGCGCGACGCCGCAGCCGCACAAGCCCATGCGGTGAATTTCGTCCCGATCGAAATGGATGCCGTGCGCATACCAGACGTCGCTTCCCGTCCAGCCGGTTTTCTCCATGTATTCCAGCGGACGGAGCCCTTTGCTTTGCAGGCAAAATTGTTCTTCGTCCTTCGTCTCGGCCAGATGGGTGTGCAGCCGGACGCCGTAGCTTCGGGCGAGCGCCGCCGATTCCCGCAGCAGATCCTCGGACACCGAAAACGGCGAGCACGGCGCGACCCCGACGCGCAGCATCGAAAACTTCGAGGCGTCGTGATACGTCGCGATCACGCGCTGCGTGTCTTTCAGAATGACGTCCATCTTCTGGGTCACTTCGTCGGGCGGCAGGCCTCCCTGCGATTTTCCCAAATCCATGGAGCCCCTTGTCGGGAAAAACCGGATGCCCAGCTCCCCCGCCGCGCGAATTTCCTCGTCGATCAGTTCGCCGGTTATCGCGTTCGGAAAGCAGTAAAAATGATCGGAAGCGGTCGTGCAACCGGTTTTCAGCAGCTCGCCGAGGCCGACCATGGCGCTCAGGTAGACATCCTCCGGACGCATGTGGCGCCAGATGTCGTACAGCGTGATCAGCCAGTCGAACAGCTCGACGTCCTGCGCCCGCGGGATATTGCGCGTAAACGTCTGGTAGAGGTGATGATGCGTGTTGACGAGGCCCGGGTATACGATTTTCCCCGTCGCGTCGATCACCGTATCCGCATCCTCGTAAGGAATGTCCCGGCCGATCGCCTTGATTTCCTGACCGTCCGCGAACAGGCTTCCTCCCGGGTGGGTGCTGCGTTCCGCATCCATCGTAATGATGTTGCGCGCGTTTTTGATGAGTAGAGTCGCCATTTCCATCTCCTTGTGGATTTCGGTTCCGTTCTGCAAAAAGCCCTTTTTCGCGATACGTTTCCTTACATAAGCACCCCGCTCCTTTGATTCCGTTGCCCGCGAGCATCGGAGCGAAAACGCCCGAGTCGCCAAAAACGGACAACAAAAAAACCTAGCCGCGAGCGCAACGTCCACATTCCAGGACATTGCGTTCGTAGTTAGGTTTTTACGGATCCTAGTAGAGCCCCCGAACCGATTATCAGGGTTATACGAACTGCTTATTCAATTGTGTTGAATTTAGTTGTAGTATAATCAACCCGAAAATCAATGTCAATAATGTTCACGCACAAAATGTCGAAGGGAAAGAATTTTCTGAGATTTCCCCTTATTATGTAAGGTTTATGATATGTGTTATTTGTGGTTTTTTTCTAATTTTTCAACCTCTCGATGAGCGCGATGCGGCGGAACCCGAGGGAGCTTGGTGTTGTCCGAAGGGACTTCGGTGTTGTCCGAAGGGACTTCGGTGTTGTCCGAAGGGACTTCGGTGTTGTCCGAAGGGACTTCGGTGTTGTCCGAAGGGACTTCGGTGTTGTCCGAAGGGACTTCGGTGTTGTCCGACAGGGCTTCGTTGGATTTTGTCCAATCAAAACCGGCAATTTCGCGAAACGCTCGGTCTTCGTTGGATTTTGTCCAACCGAGCAGGGCCATTTCGTCCGTTTCAGCCGATATGCCCGTTCCTCGTTGGATAAAATCCACTCTAGATCCGCTTTTCCTCGTTTTTCATTCCGCCCGTTGGAAAAAATCCAACATAGGCTCCTCTTTCAGACGCTAGTCGTCTATTCGAACCTCTTTCTCAGCCACCGCATCGCCAGGTCGACCCACGGCTGAACGGCGGGATTGATATGGGCGCTTCCGCCCGCCGAGGTTTCATCGGCGAGTGCGAGTCCATGCACGCCGCTTTCGAACACGTGCAGCTCGAACGGCACCTTGTGCCGGCTCATCGCCGCGGCGAAATTCAGCGCGTTCGAAACGTACACGAGCCCGTCGTCCGCCGTATGCCAAATGAAAGCGGGCGGCGTCCGCTCCGACACGTGCAGCGCCGGGCTCCAGCGATCCAGCAATCGTTCGTCCGGCTCGGACGTTCCGAACGAGGCGAGGCCGGCGAGCTCCCACACGCTTTTCGTCGTCTCGTCCGCCTCGTTCATCCCGGAGAGCAGCGCCGGGTAATCCGTTAGCGGGTAGCCGAGAACGAGCGCGTTCGGCCGCCAGCGCGAGGCGTCCCCGCCGAATTTTTCCCGCAAAAAGGACTCGTGCCAGTAGACGCCGAGGCTCGCCGCCAAATGGCCTCCCGCCGAAAATCCGCAGACGGCGATCCGGTCCGCGTCGACGAGCCATTCGTCGGCCCGTTCCTTGATCGTCAGGATGGCCTTGACGAGATCGAACAACGGCTGCGGCAGCGCCGAACGGGGATTGCCCTGCGGCAGCTCGGCGAAATCGCTTATCCTTTTGTTGAAATAAGTCGTATAGCGAAGGACGAACGCATGGTAGCCCTGGGCGGCGAACCGCAGCGCGACCGGCTCCGCTTCGCGGTCGGACGTGCGCAAGTAGGCGCCCCCGGGACAGATGACAACGGCCGGCCGTTTTCGGTCCGCCTGGAATTCCGGCGAGTTGTTCAGGACATAAGCATGCAATTGCACGTAGTCCGCGTCGTCCCATAGCGATATTTTTTCGATGATCATGCGGCGCACCTCCGGTTTGTTCCCGCCGTTTCGGCGTTTTTTGCCCCTTTCTATTGTAATCCTCTCGGGCGGCTTGCGCCAACGGCGCGGACGGGCATCCGCGAACGATGCGAACGTCTCGGCCTTGAACGGAGGTGCGGTCCCGACCTTCCCGGATCGCGGTCGAAAGGCTGAAAACGGCGTTTCCGGGGGATCGGATTCTTATCCGCCGCGAAGGCTTCGAGCCTTGACGGCTTTTTGCTTCATCGCCCGGACGATACGCTTCGATTCCGCGTCGACCCGGTTGGACTCGACGATTTTTTGCAGCGCCTTGTTGTAGGTGAAGTCGTCCAGCTCCCCGGCTTCCAGGCAGCTCATCGTCAACTCGGGAAACTTCGCATAGCATTCCGCCAGCGCCCAGGCCACCGCCATTCTCGCGTAGTAGCCCTCGTGGCGGATATGGGCGAGCCGCTGCAGCGCGTCGCCGATATGACGTTCGTCAACGAAGTAATCGAGCAGCATCACGACGCCGAAGCGGATTTCGAATTCCCGATCGGACCGCAAATACGGCTGCAAAAACTCCCATACGCGAGGCTTGTTCGCGCCCGCGAACTTTAACCCGACGCAAAAGCTGTCGCATATGGACCAGTTGTCGATTTTCGGAACAAAATCGGCCACCAGCCGAAGCCGCTCCTCGACGCCGGTTTTCGCATAGCCGATGACCATGCCTTGCAGCATCGTTTCCTCGAAATAGTCGTTGTCCGCGGAGGCGAGATACGACCGCCAATCCCCTTTGGCGATCGCCTTGGCCAGCTTGCGCAGCTCGGGCAGCCGCACGCCCAGCACGTTCCCGATATTCGGGATGAGCGACGCCGAAAAGGTTCGGTAGTTTTCGTCCGCCAGCTCCAGCAGCCGCTCCCGGATCGTCGTTTTCACAGCTTCAGCTCCTCGACCGGTCTTTTCGACTACTATACCTTATTTTTCCGAAAAAAATAAGGACATCCCGCTTTGCGGCGCAAGATGTCCCGGATTGCCTGCCTGCATCGTCCCCCGTTCCCGGCTTCCGCCCTCAAACGAGCGAATACACCCAATAATAAAACTCGTTCCAGGCCCGCGTCTCGCCGGCCTGAACATATTCCAGGCGAACGGCGATTTCGCTTTTCCCCTGCGTATAGGCGCCGGGAATTTCGAACTCGTCCTCCAGCCAGCGCTTGTACGGGTTGCGGTCGGCGTAATACCAGCTTCTCTCCTTGACGAGAACGCCGTCTATGTAAACGTTGGCTTTCTGCCTGCCCGTGATTTGGTCGGACCTTCGGCGCAGCCGGACCCCCTTGTTCTCCGGCGCGATCGAAGCGACGAATTCGCTCCAGCCTTCGACCTCGTGCCCCGTGTCCGAGACAAGCCGATCGTCGTCGTCCCCCTCGTAGCTCGATTCCAGCACGTAGTAGCCGCGGCTTCCCGCCGAGCGGTAGCCGTGGATTCCCTCGGACGCTTTGTTGCCGATGTCGACCTCGTCCGTGAGCGCCATGCCGGGCTCGTCGACCCCGTAATAAAACAGCGCGCCGGAATGCCGGATGTATTGATTGTTGAATTCCCCCGATTCGATTCCGAATCTCAGGCCGGTCCGGAACGGGTACCAGTCCCCGCTGCACAGCCTGACCATCGACCACGGATTGTCCGGAAGCCCGTCATACCCGCTCGACGGATTCATCTCCGGAGGCGTCGGAAACCCCCACCCGTAACAAATCCAGCTTTCCGAGCCGTCGCTCTCGACCTGCGGCGTCGCGATTCCGTCGATATGGACGCGCACGTCGCCCTCGCAGCTGATCTGGCCCGGCCGCCGGGCAAAGGCGGTAATTTGACCCGCGACAAGATGGCCCCTTCCGGCGATGTCGCCGATGATGCTGTCGGACCCGGAGGTCGCCCGCGAAGCATAATAAGGAGTCGAACGAAAATAACCGGCGCTGCCTTCGGGGTAGAGTCCGCCTTGTTCCGAAGCGACCGTCGTTTCCCAACCGGCGAACGAGGCGGAAGTCTCCCCTTTGTTGACCAGCTCGATGCGGGCGCTTCTCCAGTACGGCATCGGGAAAAAGTTGTAATACCCGCCGTCCGGCTTCCGGCCGTGCGACAACAGACCGATCGCGTGCATCCCGAGCTCGTTCCCGAAAAAAACGCCGAGCGGACATTCGATATCGGGCGTCGGATGGCCGTCCCAGGTCGCCCGGATCCACACGTTTTGCGGGTCGAACGGCTGCCCCGCATCCGGCTCCGCAAGGACGGAAACGACGCTGCCCGCCCCCAGCTCGTCCAGTACGGTTGCGGATTGACCGGGCGCAACAACCAGCTCCCGGCGGACGATCGCCTTCGACTCGACGGGCGGCTTCGGATCCGAGCCTACGCGGTTCCACATCCCGAGCAAGCGCTCGTAGCTTTCCCGGCCGGTAAACGTCGCGATTCCGTCGGGCGTGCTGTAACAATGATAGACGACATGCCCCCAGCCGCCGTCGCCTTTGGCTGCCCCTTTCAACCGTAGATCGGACGTAATCTTGCACGATTTCCGGAACGGCATCGGGACGAAGCTGCGCACGACGCGGATCGGTCCTCTGCCGTTGTCGTCCGGCCCGAGGTAAGCGTCGGCGAGGGGCCTGACGAACGGAAACTTTTCGCCGAATTCCGAATGCCGGATTTGAAACCGGGGGGTCTCCTCGTCGTCGAAGTAGAAGCGGAACGTCGGCTCCTCGCTTTCCGGATATCGATGCTGTACGAAATTGTAAATGCAGCCCGGCCCGTCGACGTCGAAAATGACCCATTCGTCGCGGTCCCGGTACAGCCACCAGTCCCAGTCCGCGTTAAATCCCTGCTTGTCGATGCTTCCTTCGTACCGGACCTGAACGCCGTCGCGCAGCAGCGGCAGCAAATCGAAGCGCTCCATGTTCGCCAGCCCTTTGGGCGGATACTCCGGTTTGGAAATCGGATTGGATACGGACACCCGGCAACCCTCCAGCTTCACGTTTTATCGTAGATTTGTTTTTCTTTTTTATCGTTTATTATTATATATTATCGATTAGGAGGAGTGTCAATCCATTTATAAAAGCAAATAATCAAGAAATGACTAAGCCTATTTGCCGTTCCGGCAAAATTCGAAGCATAAGAAACCTTTTTCGATCAAACAAATCGCGTTGCCGCCTTTGCCGTTCAGGAAATCGATCGCTTTCGTCACGCTGGGCACGGCAGGGTTCCCATAGTCATGCCAGCAGATGATGCCGCCTTTCCGGATTACCTTGCGGGCCAGCTCCGTGTCCTGAAGGACGCCGGTTTTCGAATGGTCGCCGTCGATATAAATCAAATCGGCGACCGGCAGCTCCGCCGGCGTCACGTCCCGCGATCCGTTGGGCTTTACGATCAGGCGGACGCGAGGGTCGTTTTTGACCAGCTCGCCGGGCTGCTTCGGAACCTCGCTCTGCTGGACCGGCAACGCGGTGCGGTGGCTCGGCGCGACGTCGATGCCGACATAGTTTTGGATCCACGGGCTGTTGTCGAGAAGGCATTTTGCCGTCTCTCCCCGCTGGATGCCGATCTCGATGACGGTTTTCGGAAAGAAGGTTCGCGAAAAAGCCAGCAGCGGCTCGACGTCCGTTCCCGTATACAGCGGGGGTTTTCCGGAAAAAGCGCCGCTCCCGAACATGCCGAAAAAGGTTTTTCTATGAATAACGTTCAATCGGACTCCTCCTCGATAGCTAGGATAGGACTTCCGATAGTTTATGCGCGCCGCCGCCTCAAGGACTAAACTTGTCCCCGCATGGCCGTCCGAATCCGCGGAAATGTTTCCCGAATACAAGTCGTTCGCAAATTCGCGACCGTGCCGACGGACAAACGGCCTCCGTCCCGAATGAACCCGGGACGAAGGCCGCTCGTTGTTTGTATTCGTTTCGCGTCAGCGCTTCGGCTCGACGACCGGGAACCAGCCCGGACTGTTGACGATGGCTTGCCAGAGCGGATCCGGTACGACGAGCTCGGCCTGGTCGTCCTTCGTCAGCGTCGTCCGAATGTCGTCCTCCCGGCCTTCCTCGACTTTCGCCACCCAGTCGGGCTCCACGATCAGTTCCCGGCCGAGGGCGACGAATTCGACGCCCGACCGCAGCGCTTTTGCCGCTTCATCCGGCGTGCGGATCGAACCGACGCCGATGACGGGCACGCGCCCGGCCGCGCGTTCGACGATCCATTCGATGCGCGGCTTGCTTGCGTCCGCTCCGCGGCGCGGCGCGGACCAGAATTCCTGCAGCGAGACGTGGAGGTAATCGAGCGACTGTTCGGCCAGCGCGTCGATGAGCCGGAACGTCTCGGCCATCGTCAGTCCCGGCTCCTCGGGTTCTTCCGGGGAAAACCGGTAGCCGACGGCGAACGGCCGCTTCGCATGCTCCCGCACCGCAGCTTTCACCGCGTCGACGACGGCGAGCGGAAACGCCAGGCGCTTTTCCGCGTCTCCGCCCCACCGGTCGTTGCGGCGGTTCGTATGCGGCGAGTAGAACTGCTGGATCAAGTAGCCGTTCGCGCCGTGAATTTCGACGCCGTCGAAGCCGGCTTCGATCGCCCGTCGCGCGGCGGCGCCGAAATCCCGGACGATCGCTTCGGCTTCGTCTTCCGTCAGCTCGCGCGGCACCGCCCCGTTTTCGGCCGGCACGGTGCCGGCGCTGACGACGTCGCCGTTCGGGACGAGATTCGGCGGGCAAGCGCGGCCGCCGTGGAAAATCTGGAGCACCGCCTTGGCCCCCTGCTCCCGAATGGCGGACGCCAGCCGCCGCAAGCTCGGGATCATGTCATCGCGGTCGGCCGCGAACTCGCCGGGAAAGCCTTTCCCGTTGGGCGTTACGTACGCGCAGGCGGTAACGACCATGCCGACCCCTTTCGAGCGGCGGGCGTAATAGGCGATTTCCGCATCCGTGACGGTCCCGTCCTCGTTTGAAGAAAAATTCGTCATCGGCGCCATGACGATCCGATTTTGGACGGCGATGCCGCTCCGGAGCGTTATGGGGCTCATCAAAGAACTAAATTTGGCATTCATGGCAGACGGTGTCCTCCCTGTGGTCTTTCTCAAGGTAATGTAAATATAGTTGTTTCAAACCGGCTTACTCATGCGCAAACGTGATGGAGGGAACGAACCTTTAGTTTGTCATGAGAAGGCGAAAACGACTCGGTCATCGCCATCCAATCGAGGGCACCAAACTGTTTCATTCATTCCTACAGTTTCCGTACTGTAATTATATGAGTAACAGATAGAGAATGTCAATCTGCCCGTCAATCGGACGAACCCCTCGCCTCGATCCGATGCCGGCAATCCCGCGCCGCTTACTTCCCTCTCGGCCATCGGAACGAAGGAACCTTGGCGACCATCGTTTGAAACAGTTTTGCCCATTGGGCTTCCCGCAATGCCATCGCCGGATCGCCGCGGTCCGCCATCGCTTCCTTGAGCGCGATTTTGAGCTGCGGAGCGGTAAAGATGCCCTTCAGCGCCTCCGCCAACGGCAGCCGCGGATCCCGCAACGCATAGGATGCGAACGCATGAAATGCCCGGTGCTGCCCGGGCCCGAGCAGCGGGCGCTCCTTGCGGACGATACGCAGGATCGCGCCGTCCACCTGCGGAGGCGGCGCGAAATGGGTACGCGGCACCTCTTTGATCAGCTTCAGCTCGAAGTTCATCCGCCAGGCCAGCACCCGCGGGTCGGCCGTCCGTTCGGCCGTAAAACGCCGGGCGGCGCCGTATTCGATCAGGAGCGCGCCTCCCCGAAACGAAACGCCATCGGATCCCATCAACTTCTCCATTACCGCCGTCGTGATCGAAAACGGAATGTTGGATACGACGCAAAAGGGGCGATTCGGCAGCTTCATCTCCCGGAAGTCCTTTTCCGCCACCGCGATCTTGGCCGATAGCTCCGCCTTTTTCCGCAGCGCTCCGGCGAAAGCCGGATCGTTTTCCACGGCGATCACTCTTCCCGCTTTCCCGGCGAGCGGAAACGTCAAAGCCCCCTTGCCGGCGCCAATATCCAGCACCAGGTCCTCCTGGCGGGGCGAAACGATCCCGATCATGTCTCCGATCGTTTTCGGGTTATGCAGCAGATGCTGGCCGGAGAAGTTCGGCCCGGACTTGCATTTTCTCGCCTTCCGGCGGCGTTTGTTTCCATGTTGCATCTCGTTTTCCTCCCGTTTTTCCTTTTTTTTGAAATGAAAAAAAACCGCAGGCTCGGGGCCTGCGGCGGAAAAACGGAAGGGACGCGCCCTTTTTTCTAAATGCCCAAGTAAAAACGATTTCGTCATCCTGTAAACAGGGCTTATCGTTTTTGTCGGCAACGATTCGGAGGAGGGTTCCGCATGAAACCGATCCTTTCCGAATCGCAAACAAACCTTGCCCGAACGGCAAGATTCGCCCGGAAGGCGTGACGGGTCCGGGAACGTTCCCGTGCGAACGCCGCATATCCGGCGATTCGAAGGGGATGCCGCTCCTTCCATATACGGATGAATGAAAACGCAAAGAAGAGAGGGACGCACCGCCCCCCTCTTGATCGCGCAAAATGGGTATCCTACAATGGGCAGACCGATTCCGTTTGCTCCGCGCGCAGGCAGAGCCTTTGAACGCTATTAAATTAATAGGTCAAAGCGTCGAAACGAAATCTTCCGTAATTAATAACACCCACTGTAGAACAACCCTCCGTTCCTAGAAGTTCTTTTTAGTATAGCATAAACGAGCGCATTGCGAAAGCGGCGTTGCCGCCCTTACCCTTTGACCGCCCCGGCCGCAAGGCCTTCGACGATCCGGTCGCTCAGGAACAGAAACGCGAGCAAAATCGGCAGCATGCTGATCACGAGCGTCGCGCCGATCGCCCCCCAGTCGGTCGTATATTGGCCGATAAAGTTCTGCACTCCGACCGTCAGCGTCTTGAAAGCGTCGGAGCTGATGAACGTATTGACGAAAATAAATTCGTTCCAGTTGTAAATCATGTTGATGATCCCGGTCGTCGCGACGACCGAGCCGGTCATCGGCAGCACGATCCGGAAAAACATCCGGTTCACGGAGCAGCCGTCGATGACCGCCGCTTCCTCCACTTCCTTCGGCAGCGCGTAGTAAAAACCGAGCAGGATCATGATCGTGATCGGCAGATTGAACGCCACGTAGGCCAGGATAAGCGACAGCGGATGGTCGATCAGATGCGCCCGGTTGAACATGCCGAACAGCGGAATGAGCGTCGAGTGAACGGGAATCATCATCGCCGTCATGAACAGCCCCAGCGCGAACGAGCTGCCCTTCCACCTCATCCTCGCGATCGCATAGGTGACGAAGCTTCCGAGCAGAATCGTCGCCGCCGTCGAAACGAGCGTAATCCAGACGCTGTTGAAAAAATAAACGTCGAGGTTGCCCGCGCTCCATACTTTGGCGTAATTTTCCCATTTCGGATCGGCCGGAAGCGCAAGCGGAGGAAGGCCGAACGCTTCCTGGTTGTTTTTGAGCGAAAACAGCAGCAGCCAGACGAGCGGAAACAGCTGAAAAACGGCGACGGCGGTCAGCGCGGCATACAGGAAGGCATACCCGAGCTTGCCGGCCGTTCCCGCTCCGGCCCTCCGATGCAAGGGCTCCGTTTTCGCCGCGATTTCGGACATCGGAACCACCCTCCTACGAATATTCGATTTTATCTTTCGAAGCCGTCAGCTTGCGGATGACCCAGGTAACGACAAGACAGATGACGAGCAGGAAAAAGCCGATCGCGCTGCCGTAGCCGAAGTCGTACGATTTGAACGCCTGGCGGTACATGTAGGACGCCATCACTTCGCTCGCGCCGTTCGGTCCCCCGTCCGTCATCACGTAGATGAGGTCGAAATATTTCAGCGAGCCGACGACCGCAAGGACGACCGTCACTTTGACGACCTCCATGGCGAGCGGAAGCTTGATTTTGCGGGCGATCTGGAAGGCGTTCGCTCCGTCGATTTTCGCCGCTTCGACGAGGGATGACGGAATCTGGACAAGCGCCGCGTAGTAAATGAGAATATAAAAGCCCGCGTACTGCCACAAAATCGGAACGAACAAGGCGTACAGGACGAGCGAGGGCTCGGCCAGCCAGGCGGGAGGATTCGCGACGCCGACGGATTCAAGCAGCCGGTTCAGGATCCCGCTGCTCGGATGAAACACTTTCAGCCACAGCTGCGCGATCGCGACGGAGGACAGCAGCATCGGGATCAAATACATTTTGCGAAACAGGTTGACGCCCCGAAGCTTCGCCGACAGCAGCAGCGCGACGATAAAATAGAGGACGAGGCTCGCGGTCGAAAATACGGCGAGCAGCAGCGAGTGTCCGGCGCTGTCCCAGAACGTGCGGTCCTGAAGCAAAGCCCGGTAATGATCCAGGCCGATAAACGTCATCGCCCCGATCCCGTTCCATTCGTTCAGCCCGTAGTAGCCGGTCAGCGCGATCGGAACGTACACGACGGCGAGAATCAGCAGCAGCGACGGCAGCACATACAGCGCGATGACCCTCTTGTCCGATAAAACTTTGTCCAACGGGGCCGACTCCTTTCTTGACGGCGAGCGCTTGCGCGGCGATACGCCTTCCGCGGCAAGCGCCCGATCCCGCATTCGTCACTTCGCTTCGGATACGGCCGCGTCGTGCTCCTCGGAAAATTGCTCCGGCGTTACCGCTTTGCCGAACAGCGACTGAATCGCGTTCAGATGCGTTTCCGCGGCGGCGGCCGGCATTTGCACGTCGGCGAACAGCGTGATGCTGCTGGCCCGGTTCATCTCGTTGAACAGGTCGACGTAAAGCTGCGGCAGTTGCAGCGCGGACGTATCCACCTTCGTCGCCGGAATGACGCCGGCTCCGGTTACGGACAGCTCGCCCCATTTTTGCACGAAATATTCCACGAACGCTTTCGCTTCGTCCTTCACCTTCGAGTTCTCCGCCACGAACAGTCCGACGCCCGGCCCGCCGACCCAGCTGTCGATATTCCCCTTGCCTCCGTCCGCCGTCGGGAACTTGAAGAAGCCGACGCTGTCGCGGAATTCCTTCGGGATGTCTTCGTTCGTCGTAAAATTCGGAAGCTCCCACGTGCCCATCATGTACATCGCGGCGTTGCCATTCAAAAACTCGGCTTTGCCTTCCTCGTTCGACAAGCCGTTGAAGCCCTTCACGAACGCCCCGGCGTCGACGAGCGCCTGCACCTCCGCGGCCGCCTTGACCAGGCTTTCGTCGCCGAACGAGCCGGAGCCGCCGATCGCGTTCGACAGCGCCTCTTGCCCCGCGAACCGGTCCGCCAAATACATGTACCAAAGCGAGCCGGTCCACCGGTCCTTGTTTCCGAGCGCGATCGGCGCGACGCCGTTGTCCGCGAGCGCGGCGACGACTTGCTTGAACTGCTCGTACGTTTCCGGTACTGCGAGGCTGTATTTTTCGAAGATCGCCTTGTTGTAGTAAACCGGCGTTATGTTGAATTCAAGCGGCAGGCCGTACGTTTTGCCATCGATGGCGTACGCCTCGGTCGTGCCGTTGACGAACTTGCCGCTCAATTCTCCGCCCAGCAAATCGTCCAGCGGCGTAAACAGTCCGCCTTCCACGTAAGGCTGAAGGAAGCCCGCCGCCCAGGTGACGCCGACGTCCGGCAGCTGGTTGGAAGCCGAAAGCACTTTCAATTTGTTTTTGTACTGCTCGTTTTCCAGCACTTCCGGTTTGATCGTCACGTTCGGAAACTCGGTTTCGTATTGTTCGATGATCTGGTTGACGATTTTGTTTTGTCCGGCGGAGATGCCTTCCGGCCACAGGTGCATGAAGCTGATCTCCACTTTGTCGGAACCGCTTTCATTTCCGCCGCTTGCCGTCGCCTCGGCGCTTCCTCCGCTGCCGCTCCCGGAGGCGTTCCCGGCTGCATCGCCGGCCGTGCCGTTGCCGCCGCCGCAGCCGGCCAGGGCAAGGGCCAGGGACAAGGTCAGCAACAGGATGTTCCCGCTTTTTTTGAACACGTTTACAACCCCTTTTCCGCAAACGATAAATTTGGTTTCCACTTCCTCATTCTAGCAACGGCGGGGCTGCGGGATAAGGTCACGGCGGTTAGGAAAAATACTACTTTTATTGGATCGTTTCTTCGGACTCCGCGACGCTCCTCCGGTATTGGCCGGGGCTTGCGCCCTCCAGCGAGCGGAACACCTTGACGAAGTATTTGGCGGTTTGATAGCCCGTCCGCTCCGCGATTTCGTTCACGGAGAGGCGCGTGCCGGCCAGCAGCTCCTTCGCCCTCTGCATTCGCCGCCGCGTCAAATATTCGCTGAACGTAAGTCCCGTCTGCTCCTTGAACAGCACGCTGAAATAGCTCGCGTTCACGTGCAGCAGCTCGGCAAGGTCCCGCAGCGTAATCGGCTCGTGCATATGCTCGCGGATATACCGCACCGCCTCCTGCACTTGCGGCCCGTACGCCCGTTCCTCGCCGGAGACGACGAGCAGCTTCGGATCGACCAGCTTCTCCATCCGTTCGATCCGGTGATGGTCTTCCTCCCGCTTCAGGGCCGTCTCGACCGCCTGGACAAGCCTCTTCTTGTCCAGCGGCTTCAGCAAGTAGTCGACGACCCCGTATTGCAGCGCGCGCCGGGCGTAATCGAATTCCGGATGGCCCGAAATGATCAGGACGACGGGCGGATGCGGAAGCCTGGCCACCCGTTCGACCAGCTCGAGGCCGCCGATTTGCGGCATCCGGACGTCGGTAATGAGCAAATTGGCCTCCTGACGTTCCAGCCATTCGAGCGCCTCCGCGCCGCTTGCCGCGGCGGCGACGCGGCAGCGTCCCGCTCCCCACGCCTCCAGCGCCTTGCGCACGCCTTCCCTCGTTCTCGGTTCGTCGTCGACAACCAGTATCGTTTTCATCCCGTTTTTTCCCTCCCGCGGTGGTCCGGTATTTCAAAAGAAACTTTCGTGCCGACGCCTGGCGCGCTTTCGACGATCAGGCCCTCTCCGGCCGACGCGTAATATAGGCGCAGCCTTTTTTCCACGTTGGCAAGACCGACGCCGCTGCCTTTGGACGAGCGGCCGCCCGCGCCTTGCGCAAGCGACTCCCGCAGCTCGCGGATTCGCTCCGCGTCGATGCCCGGACCGTTGTCCGCCACTTCGACGCGGATAAAGCCCGGCCGGTCCGATGGCTCGGCGCGAACGCCGACCTCTCCGCGGCCGAGCCGCTGCTCGACGCCGTGGAGAATCGCGTTCTCCACGAGCGGCTGAACGAGCAGCTTCGGAATCGGCGTGCGCCGGCTTTCCTCGTCCGCCTCGATGCGCCAGGCCAGCCGGTCCACCATCCGCATGTCCATAATTTTCAAATAGCGCTCCGCGTGGTCCAGCTCGTCTCCGACCGTCACCCATTCCTCCTCATCCGCCCGCGAGATGACGTATCGGAATAACCCGGACATGGCGACGACGATTTCGGCGAGCTCATCATCGCCATTGTCCTCCAGCGCCCAATAGAACGCTTCCAGCGTATTGAACAGAAAATGCGGATTGATTTGCGCCTGCAGCGCCTTCAGCTCCGTCCGGCTTTGCACGATTTCCTTCTCGTAAACGACCTCGATCAGCTCGTTCAGCGAGCCGACCATCTGGTTGTACGTATTGTTCAGTTCGTTGATTTCCATCGCGGAAAACGTGACGGAAATCGGCCTGAGCGTCCCGAGCTTGGCGTTGCGCATCGCCTTGATCAGGTTCAGGATCGGACGGGTAATCATCGTGGACAAAATGAACGTCAGCACCAGAAACAAAACCCCGCCGATCACGACGGCGACGAGCACGACCGTGCGGAGGACGGAAATGCCCTCGGTCGCGTAATCGACTGGCGTCAAAATGACGATCCGCCAGCCCGCCGCTTCGGACCGCCTCTCAATCGCCATGTAGTCCTCGCCGCCCACCCGGACGCTTTCTTCCTCGCCGGACCGTAAAATCCGCTCCGCGTCGGCGCCTTCCGGAAAATCGGAGGCGACGACCTGCCCCGCCCCGTCGAACAGGCCCATCCGTTCCCGATCGGGGCTGTCAACGCTTTCATTTTCGTCCGTCAGCTCGAAGTAGCTTTTCTCGACGCGCACCAGCAAATAGCCCGCATACGCGAACGACCGGTCGACCAGCCGCACGTTGCGGATCGCCACGACGGCGTCCGGGTCGCGGGGGTCGACGCCGAGCCAGGCGAGCCGTCCCTTGCCGGCATCCGCCGCCCGAATCCATGCCTCCGGCACGCGGCCGTTCAGGCTCCCTTCCGTAAGCGGAAAGAGCATCCGGTAATCGGTCGTATACAGCTCGAGCGACCGGATGCCGGTGGCGTACGCCTCGTTTTTCCGGATTTCCTGCTGCATCGACTGCCGCTCCGCAAAGCTCGTTTTGCGGCCGTCGAGCTCCTGCGCCATCCGCTCCTGGATCGTCGCGCTCGTCGCCACCTGCGCCGTGAACGTATCGACCTGCCGCAGCAGCACGTCCAGCTTCCCCGCGGCCTGAACCGCCGTCTGCCGGATGTGCTTTTCCGCGTTGTCGCGCAGCAAGGCGGATACCTGTCCGTAGGTGAAAAAACCGACCGCCCCGAGCACGATCAGCATGACTGCCATAAAGCCGAGAAAAATCTGGTTGCGCAGCGTATTCAACCGCCCGAGCCTGTTCATTGAATCAATCTCCCATTTTCCGTCTTTCGAGACTACTATACACAAGAAGGTCAAAAAAATGAAAGACCTTGACGCACGAACGGGCCGAAAAACGGGCGATAAACCAATAAAAAAGGAATGAACTCGATTTTCTCGGTTCATCCCTTTGCTTGCCATCCGTGACGTCAAGCCGCCGCGACGGCTTTCCGTTTTCCGACTCTCAGCGAAAAGACGAAGCAGAGCAGCAAAACCGCGCAGGCGAGCGCGTACGGGTAGTTGACGTTCAAATCGAACAAAAATCCCGCCACGATCGGCCCCGCGATATTGCCGAGACTCGTAAAGGCCGAGTTAAGGCCGGCAACGTAGCCCTGCTGATCCTCGGCAAGCCTCGACATCTGGGTCCCGATGGCCGGGCGCAAAATATCGATCGCCAGAAATACGATAAACGTAACGGCAAAAATCAACCAGAATTTGTGAACGAACAGCGTCATCAGAATAAACGCGCCGGCAAAGAAAAGACAAACCGAAATGACGCGCTTTTCGCCGAAACGGTTCAAAATCCAGCTGAACGCCGTCAGTTGGACCACGGCGCCGGCGATCGAGCCGAACGTGATGATGAAGGCGATATCTTTGGGCTCGAACCCGAACTTGTGATCGACAAACAGACCGAAAACCGTTTCGAAATTGGCCAAGCCGAAGGACATGACAAAGACGATGATCAAGCTCAAAAAATAAGGCTCCCGGTAAGAACGCGCAAGCTGGGAAAGGAGGCTTTCCCGCGGTTTCGCCGCAGAAGGAGCATCGAACTTCTCTTCTCTCGAAGGCAGCGATTCCCGGAGAACGACCAGCGTGACGAATGCCGCGATCAACCCCGCGACCGCCGCGGCGTAAAAGGGGGCGCGGATGCCGAATTCCGCGATATAGCCGCCGATGCCGGGCCCGATAATAAAGCCCGTCGTAATCGCTGCGTTAATGTACCCCATCCCTGCCGCGCGCTGTTCGTTCGTCGTGATATCCGCCGCGTACGCCATGACGGCCGGCATGATCATGGCGGCGCTGATGCCGCCGAGCATTCGGGAGACGAACAACAGAACCGGCGAGCTGGCCATGCCGAAAAGCGCTTCGGAGAAGGCGAACACGAGCATGCCGATCACGATCATCCGTTTTCTTCCGAACGAATCGGCCATTCGGCCCGCCAACGGGGAAAAGAGAAACTGCGTCAACGAAAACGTGGCGACGAGCAGGCCCATGAGGCTGCCGCCGATCCCCAATTCGTTCATGAACTTCGGCATGATCGGAATAATAAGTCCGATTCCGGTAAAAACCAGAAACAGATTCAACATCAGGATCAGCAGGGCGCCGCGATTTTTCAACAATAATGCCATTTTTTATTCCTCCATGCTTAAACCAAAATACTGAACGATTATTCTAGATGTTGCGAAAAAAAAAGCTATGCCGACGGTTGGGCAACGCCATGCAAAAACACGTCGATCGCCAACCGGTAAGCCTCCAGCGCCTCTTCCCGCTGCATGCTCCTGGTGTGCTGGCTTAACCCGTACAACAGGCTGTCCAGCATGACGGCCATTCCGGTCACGTTCATCGGTTTGAATTCGCCGTTGTCGATCCCCTGCTGCAGCAACTGTTCATTAAACTCGACATAACCCTTGATCAGTTGTTTGATCCGTTCCTCCACCTCCGGGTCTTTCACCGAGTTGTTGAAAAACTCGTCGACGGCTTTGGTCATCGGATGATTCAGCTGTTCGTGCGCCAGATGCTCAGCCATTCCGTACAGCTTGTCGGTGGCGTTCGAAAAGAGCGGCTCCTTGGTCAGCCATTTCTCCTCCCACTCCCGATCCGACTCCTCGATCAAGTGCAGAAACAGCCCTTCCTTGCTCTTGAAATGGTAATAGATGTTCCCCGCGCTGCAGCCGGTCGCCTTCACGATATCCTCAATGGAAGACGCGTTGTAGCCTTTATGGATAAACAGCGCCCTGGAGGCGTCGGCTATTTTTTTCTTCGTTTGCTCGCTTTGCAATTGCTTCTTGTTCAAGAAGCTTCCCCCTTTCCGCCATATTACTGAACGTTCATTCAGTATTATAGCTAATAAAATCGGCCCTGACAAATGCTTGGGCGCCTTATTACGATTTTTTTCGGAACGCTCTGCCCTCCTTGCTGCGGGTTCCATGGCCTTATCGCAAAAAAAGCTCCCCTCCCGAAGGAGAGGAACTTCAAGTGTAATTGGCGCCGGCGCGAACCGGTCAACGGCCGGCGCTTGTTTCGTACTCGCCGAACAACAGCTCTCCGAAACATTCGCTTCGGTGGAAGTCGGGCCGTTCGGAGTCGACCGGCTGCCAGCTTAAATAATGCGGATTCGGGGTCCGGTCGCCGCATTTGTAGAAATTTCCCCGCATGAGGACGCCCGGAGCGGGCCGGAAATCGGGGAACGATCGGCGCAGGAACGCGAACGGGATCCGGAAGGCAAGCTCCCATCGGACGCGTCCGGCGGCGGAATCGGACAGGCCGACCGCCGAGCGAATGCCGAACACGCTTCGGTCGATTTCGACCGGCCGCCGTTCTTCCCCGTTCGCTCCGAGTTGAAGCAGCAGCGCTCCCGCCGCGTTCAGCTCGAAGTTTAAGTAACGCGGATCTTGCCCGGGCAGCGGCTGCAGGAAAAACTCGACGCAGCTGTCCTCGTAGACGGGGGAGCCGTCCGCCATATGCCGAACGGTGGGAGACGCCTCGAATACGCGGAAGTTCACGTTCAGCGCCTCCTCGTCATAAAAGGCGCGAGCCTGCGTCTCGGGCGGATTCTCCGTGCGCAGCCATAGCCGGCGGCCGACGTCGATCGGCGGCAGCCGCTCCCATTCTTCCCCGCTCAAGGGTGCGGCGCCCGCACGAAAAGGCAGCGTATACCGATTGGTCATGAAAGATCCGTTACGGAACCGGAACCCATTCGCCGCGCCGGTCCGCCGATGCTCTTTCCGCCGTCACGATTTCGATGCTGGCCCTCGTGCTCTCCGGCGTTGCCGTATCGAGCGGCAAATCCCGGGCGATCGCTTCGGCGAACGCCTTCAGCTGGTAATAATAGCCTTGGTCGGCCGGAAGCTCGGCGTAATAGCCTGCCCCGTCGTTCGGGTTCACCTTGACGCGGCTGCCGTCGAACTGCGCGTTCCCGCGCTCGAAGTTGACTTTGTAGCCCATCTCGAAGCCGAAATCCCCATTTAACGTCCAATCGACGTGGGAGGAAACGATTTTGTCGTCGCCATAGCGGTAGTGAGTCGAAACAATGTCGTAGCCGCTGCCCGGAATGACGTTCCGCCCGTAGCAGGAGACCGCCTCCGGCTTGCCGAACAGCCAGTTGACCATGTCGGTATCGTGCACGTGCATATCGAGAAGAGCGCCTCCTCCCTGCTCATTCCTCAGCACCCAGGGCCCCCAGGACGGCGTGCCCCCGCCGCGGTAAAAGTAAGCGCTCGTCACGCGGCCGAACTTTTCGCTCGTGACAAGATCCTGCAGATACACATAAGCCGGCCAGAAGCGCAGGCATTGGCCGATCATAAGCCGCTTGCCGTTCGCTTCCGCCGCCGCGATCATCTCGTCGCATTCGGCGGCGTTCATCGCCATCGGCTTTTCGCACAGCACGTGAACGCCGCCGTTCAGGCATTGAACCGTCACATCGCGGTGGAGGAACGTCGGAAGCGTGATGTCGACGAGCGCCAACTCCTCGCGGTCCAGCATCTCCTGCACCGACGTATACTTGCGGAAACGGCCGTAATCGATTTCGTGCTCCGACGCCGTGTCGATATTTCCGCCGCTGCCTCCGCCGTTTAGCTTGGCCTCGTCGACGTCGCACAGCGCCACGACGCGAATGGGCGCGCCTTCCCGCTCCAGCCGCAAATAGTTCTCCAGGTGCGTCCTCCCCATAAATCCGAGCCCGATCAGTCCGATGTTCAGCATCAGCGTACCGTCCTTCCCAAAATCGCGTCCATCGACGCGGACGTATTGTAAACGATTTGCTGCGTATGGTGCGTATAAGGCGGAATCATTTCGGCAATGACGTAGCCGTCGTACCCGATCGCCTCCAGCGCGCGAACGACCTCCGGATAGTCGACGTCGCCCGCCAGCAGGTCGACGAAGCCGTGAAGGCCGCCCGCTTGCCGGCGATAATCCTTGAAATGAACCTTCTTGATCCGCTTGTTCAAAATCGAGATCCAGTGTTCGGGATAACCGGCGTACACGACGTTGCCGACATCGAAGTAAGACCCGACATAGTCGGAGCCGATCGTATCGATAAATCCGCGCATTTCGAGCGGGGAGAGCAGGAATTTGTTCCACACGTTTTCGATGCCGACCGAAACTTTCACCGCTTCCGCTTCCTTCGCCAGAGCCGAGAAAAAGTTCAGGGCGTTCTCATACGCCCGTTCGTAAGGCACGACGGGCGCATTCGGAAGAAAATCGACGCCCACGGCGCCGGGAACGATCAGAACGGTGTCGACGCCGAGCACGGCGGCAAACTCCAGCTGCTTTTTTGCGATATCAAGCGCTTTCTCGCGCACCTGCTTGCTCTCGCTCGTCGGCGGGTAATCCCAATACAGTCCGCTCGCAAGACTGGACAGCTCGATTCCGGCATTGTCGGCGAAACGGCGCAGGGCGAACACGTCTTTGGCCGAGCTTTCCAGTCCGAGCGGTCCCGTCTCGTTCAACGACAGTTCGATCCCGTCGAAACCGGCTTTATTGGCGAGCGCGATGCACTCCTCGATGCCCATCCCTTCCGGAAAAGACCAAATGTTGATTCCCTTTTTCATCGTGGCGGCAGCCTCCTTTAATCGGTTGTCACCGCTTATTATAGAGCCGCCGCCGCCGCCCGCCTTTAGCAAATCGGCCGGACCTTTTGCACAATCGGAATTGGAAATATAATAGAATGCAAATGGAACGAGGGTGCACGTTAGCGAGGGTTTGCGAGGAAAGGAAGGGACCGGCCGATGGAATTCGTTCGCCATACGCTCAAGGAAATGATCGCGGTGCGGAAGCTGATTTCGTTCCATTACTTCGAATTCGCCAAAGGCTACGTGTTCGAGGGCGAACAGCACGACTTCTGGGAGCTGCTGTACGTGGACAAGGGTTCCGTCGAGGTCCGGGCGGACGACCGCACGCACCAGCTCGAACAGGGAACGATCATTTTCCATAAGCCGGGAGAATTTCATACGGTGCGGGTCGGCCAGCAGCATAAGCCGCCCAATTTGTTCGTGCTTTCCTTCGAATGCTCCTCCCCGCATATGGCCCGATTCGAAAACCGGGTCGTTCGGCTCGGCACCCGGGAACGGAACTTGGTGTCGCTCCTGCTTCAGGAAGGCTTCCACTCCTTCGAGCCGCCGTACGACAATTCGCACGTTCACGAGCTGGTCAGCCGCACGGACGCTCCGTTCGCCAGCGAACAGGCGATGCGCAACAGCCTCGAGACGCTGCTGATCGCGCTGGTCCGGCAGCTGGACGACGCCAAACGGCAGGAGGCCCCGTCCTCGCGCAAGCCCGCCTCCTTCCAGACCGAGAAGGCGGAGCAGCAGACGGCCGAACGGATCGTCTCGTTCATGCGGTCGCGCCTCTCCGAGCCGCTTACGCTCGACCGGCTGTGCAAGGAGCATCATCTCGGCAAGAGCCGGTTGAAGGAGATTTTTCACGCGCAGGTCGGGACCGGTCCGATGGATTATTTCAAGCAGCTGAAAATCGAGGAAGCCAAGACGCTGATCCGCGAGCAGCAGTACAACTTCACGGAAATCGCCGCGATGCTCGGCTACAGCAGCATTCATTATTTCTCGCGGGACTTCAAGAAGGCAACCGGCATGCCGCCTTCCGAGTATGCCCGCTCGGCGAGGGCTCGGGTGAAATTATAGGCTTCGTTCCAACCGGCGCAGCTCCTCGATGCGGGCTTCGATCCGCTGCGGAATCTCCGCTTTCAATTGTTCCCAAGTTGCGAACAGGCCCGGATCCATGCGGTATTCCCGGAACTCCATGGAAGGCGCGAAGGCGCGCCTGGTCAATTCCGCGTTGACCAAACGGTCGATTTCTTCGTTCGATTCGTAAATTCCGTCAAAAGGTCCGGTGACGATGAGCCCTCTTTTGGGAGCTTCCGCTTTCGTGCATTCCAGCAAATCCGGAATCAGATAGACACAAGAAACCGGCTCTCAGATCGTTCTGATGAGCCGGTTTTTTTCTTCTATGCAACCTTGGTTAATTCGTTATATTAGTTAAATACCATGCCGCCATCGGTCAAAATGTTCTGGCCGGTAATGTAATCGGAGTTGGACGACGCCAGGAAGGAGACAAGGTTGGCGACATCCTCCGGAGTTTGCGTGCGGCCGAGAGCGATTCCCTCTGCGTACTTCTGGAAGGCTTCTCCCTTTTTGGTGCCCATAAATTTCGTCATTTCTTCGTCGATACGCTCCCACATGGAGGTTCCGACGATACCGGGGCAGTAAGAGTTTACGTTGATCTTAAATTTAGCCAGTTCTTTGGCGGCGGCTTGCGTCAGGCCTTTGACCGCGAACTTGGTGGCGGAGTACGGGCTCAACATTTCGAAGCCTTCCTGGCCGGCGATACTGCATGCGTTAATGATCTTGCCGCCCGTTCCTTGCTTGATCATTTGATTGGCGGCTGCGCGAATGCCGTAAATAACGCCTTTCACATTGATATCCAAGATGCGGTCGACAAGCTTCGGTTCCACTTGGGTAATCGGACCGAGTTGACCTTCGATCCCGGCATTATTAATAAACACGTCCACGCTGCCGAAAGTATCGACCGCTTTCTGAACCAGTGCCTCTTGATCCTCCAACTTGGCGACGTTTCCGACCATGGACGTCACGTTTATGCCTTTGTCCTGGAACTCTTTGACCGCTGCGTTCAATGCCGCTTCGTTAATGTCGCTAAGTACGATCGCAAAGCCGTCTTTGGCCAGACGCTCTGCCAAGCCTTTGCCTATTCCTTGAGCCGATCCCGTAATGACTGCGACTTTTTGTTTGCTCACCGATGTGACCTCCGAAATGTATATTTCTTTCCGATAATATAGGAAACGTTTCCGGAAATAATTATTTCACAGCTCATACCCCCTGTCAAGGTCGCATGCGAACAGGCCTGATCATTCTGAGCGATTCAGACGATTTGGCGATAATTATGTCCAAAATGGGCGTTAATCCATAGGGATTGGTGACGGAATCGTCTTCCTCTCCCGCTCGATGGTATAATAAATGAAAAATCAATCGAAAATGTGTGAAGGAAACGATTCCGAAAAGAGGGAAACGTACATGTCGAATAAGAAAAAAGTAACCATCGAGGACGTTGCCAAGCAGGCGGGAGTCGGAATTGCAACCGTCTCGCGCGCGCTTAATAATAGCGAAGGAATCAGCGAAAGCACCAAAGCCAAAATCATGCAAATCATCAAAGAGATGGGCTTTATTCCGAACACCTCTGCCCAGAGTTTAAAAGTCCGTCAGACCCATCAGATTGCCCTGGCGGTGCCGGACATTCGCAATGCCATTATCCCGGATATTGCCTGGGCCGTCGAACAAGCGGTAAAGCAGCACGGCTATAGGGTCGTCCAGATCAATACGCTAGGCAACGCTCAAACCGAAATCGAAATACTTCGAGAAATCAAGAAACTGCATGTCGACGGGCTCATTATTCTTCCTCTCGCCTACCCCAAGCAGCTCGAGGACCTCATCAACCATACTGGCGTGCCCGTTTCCGTGATCAACTACGGCAAGAAGATGAGCCCGGACCTCAAGGCGGATATCGTCGGCCTCGCTTATTCTGAAGGCAAGCTCGTCATGGAGCATCTGCAGCAGATCGGCCGGACTCGAATCGCTTATGCCGGCGCGCCGAAGAACAAGCTTGAAGAACGTTATTTGGCCTATGAGCAGTCGCTTCAAAGCGTCGATACTTCGCTTGTCTACTTCGGCGAAGATTTCAACTTCGAGACCGGACGGCAAGCTGCGAATTACTTCTATAGCCTGAAGCGAATGCCGGACGCGATTTATGCGGTGAACGACATGGTTGCGATCGGCATCGTCAACCGATTTAAGGAGCTGGGCGTGCGCGTGCCCGAAGACGTGGCCATCGTCGGCATCGACAACAATCTTTGGACGACGGTTACGTCGCCCCAGATCAGCTCCGTGTCCATTATGGGGACCGAAGTCGGGCGTCTTGCCGCCGAGCTTTTGCTGAAGCGCATAGAGGCGCAAGACGCTTCCGAATACGAACGCATCGAATTTGAACCCCGGCTCATCGTTCGCGAGTCCAGCGTCGTCATGAAGAAGTCCACCTGAATCTTTTTTCAATCAACGAAAAAACCGGCCCCAGATCTTCTGGGTATCCGGTTTTTGATTCGGGGGTTGTTTCTTGCGGTCAGATCGGAAATGCCTCTTCTTTCGAAACGCGAATCCTTTCACTGGGGAAAAATTTTTTGAAATAGTTCTCCACCTTGATATGCAAATCTTCGCTGTACCACTTCGATACATCATGCTCTTCGAACAGCCGGGGCATTCCTAACCGCGCGGAACGCTTCCCCCTCGAGCCGTCTCCGATCTGAAGCGTATCGATCCAAATCCGATCGGCGATTCCATCCAACAGCTTCGGGAATTCGGGGGTGAACGGCAAAACGGGAGAAATCGCAGCCTGAGTGAAAATTCCCGCATCGTGCACTTCTTTCAACGCTTGGATCCGCAATCCGATGCCGGGGGCAACGGGAGCAAAAATTCGCTTCATATCTTCCCGGTCGGTTTCGACCGTCATCGAGACGAGCAATTCGCATCTTTCCTTCAACTTCGCGAGCAGATCGATATCCCTTGCGACGAGCGGACCCCGAGTCTGGATTTGCAGCAAATCCGGCGGGCGTTCGATCATCTCCTCCAAAATCCCGCGGGTAAGCTTGACATCCCGTTCAACCGGTTGATAAGGGTCTGTCGCAGAGGACATAAAGATACGAACGGGTTTGTTGTTCCGTCTAAGCTTCATGATTTCTTTACGGTAATTTTCAACCGCGTTTGTTTTTACGTCCAACCATTCTCCCCACGAAGTTTCCTTGAACCTCTGAATCGGCATTTCCCTAACGTAACAATACTTGCAGGCAAACGCGCAGCCGCCGAACGGGTTCAAGGAATGCGTGAAGCCGATATCCAGGTAACCCTTCGCTTCGGTAAGAATGTTCCTGGAAAGGATTTCGTTCCTTACAGGGGGCTTGCTCATCGGTCTTCCCTTCTTTGCACGGGACTAAAAACCTGTCGATCCTTATTGTAATCTATTTTCGTCGAAAACATTAAAGACGATTCCGGGCTCGACTCACTCCTCCAACGAACGGACTGTTTTTCTTAGGAAGGTCGCAAGCGCCCCAATCAAAATGAAGCAACCGGACGCTGCAAGAACAAGAACCATCCCCGCTCCCGAACCCTACCTGTCTTGTAAACCGGGCTCCAGCCAACGATCCACCAATGGTCCCGTAACGATAAAAGAAAGCGGCGCTGTCAAAGCGTATAGTTGCCCGACAGCGGCAAAGACCCTCCCGTGCAAATGGCCGGGAACGTTGACTTGAATGAAGGAACTGAACAGTGCCCCCGTCATCGGCAGCGGCACCATAAGCAACAAAATGGAGACTCCCAGCAGCCAGTCATTCGCCGCGAAACCGAATATAACGAACATGACGGCGGTCAGAAGCGAACCGACGAACATCGGGATCAGGCGCTTGCGGAACGTAAGCCCGCTGATGACGAGCAGCGCGCCGCAAAGCGCCCCCGCATTCATGGCGCCAAGGAGCAAGGAAGTCAACCGGTCGCTGCCGGTTCGGGCGAGCAAATGAGGGATCGCCAGTTCCAGCGGACCGTTAAGCTGCAAATTCCACCATGCCATATATATAACGAGCGCGAGAAGCCCTTTTTGCCGGAAGATGTATGCAAACCCTTGAAACGCTTGCGCCCACAGCCCTTTCGCGTCCGAAGCCCCATCCGCCTCCCGCCTGCGCGTCTCTACGGAAATCGGCAGCAAAAGCGTCCCCGCAACAGCGGCCGCGAACGTCAAAAGATCAATCAGAATGATACCGGGAAGACCAACTGGCGCATAAAGCATGCCCGCCAAAAATGGGGCAAGGACGCTGGCGATCGGAAACATAAGCTCCTTCAGCCCATTGGCCTTATCCAACTCGCCCTCGGCTGCCTGCTCATACGTGACGGCAGCGATCGCCGGGACTTGCACGGCCGCAAACATCCCTTGAAGCGTAACGATCGTGTACAATTGCGAAAGCGGCAAATCCCCATCCGCAATGGCAAACAGCAACCAAAGCGTCCCCGCAGCCTGCCCGCAATCCGCGAAAATAATGAGCTTTTTCCGGTTGAACCGGTCAACCGCGAGCCCCAGCCATACACCTAACAATAACGCCGGCAATTCTTGAAACAGCGGGATGAGCAGCAGCGTCGTAACCGTGTCATATTCCTTTGCGAGCCAAATTCCAACCGCAATGCCGGACAGTCTGCTGCCTAACAAGGAAACGCCCTGCAATAAAAATAACGCGTATAGCGGCCTTTTTCGCCCAAGCACCGTTCAGCTTCTCCCCTTTAGCGCAAACAAAAAAAGCCTTCATAACGACATGAAAGCTTCCGACGGGATCCTCAGGATGCGCGCCTGTTTGCGTTACGTTAGCTTCGTTATGACGAATGTCGAACGACCGCGCAACCAAATAAGCCTCTGCCTTGGCTTACGATTCGACGCGTCGTTCTTATATTAGATTTGTTCAAATCCCGTCATAACGAAAGGTGAGGAGCATTTCGTATCGATTCCCCTTTGCAGTGCAGAACTTATTTACAATTAAATATACTACTCGTTTTGCCAACAGGCAATGCTTTCGGCCGCCGATCCTGGACTGTATTTGACGCAAGAACTTCCTTTGTGTTACATTGTGCATACACAAGATACACAATTTTAAAAGCGGAGGTAACGATATGCTGGCTTTGGATATCCGAAATTTAAATAAAAAATACGTGCATTTTCAGCTAAAAGACGTTTCTTTCCAACTGGAAAAGGGATATATCATGGGATTTATCGGAGCCAACGGAGCCGGAAAAACCACCACCATCAAATCCATATTGAATTTGATTCAAGCGGATAGCGGCGAGATCCGCGTTCTGGGCAAAAGCATGGCCGAGCACGAACTCGAGTTGAAACAGGAAATCGGCTCCGCTTTCGGAAACATCGATTTTTACACCCGCAGCAAAATCAAAACGTTAACGAATGTGGTCAAAACGTTCTATCGCAATTGGGATGATGAAACCTACTACAAGTATCTGAAAAAATTCAACTTGATCGAAGACAAAAAAATAGCCGAATTATCGACCGGAATGAAAGTCAAGTACAGTCTGGCGCTTGCTTTGTCCCACGGCGCAAAACTGCTTGTTCTGGATGAACCGACCAGCGGACTCGATCCGGTTGCCAGAGACGACCTGTTGGACACTTTCCAGGAGCTGGTGCAGGACGGTGAAATCAGCATCCTTTTTTCAACTCATATCACCTCCGACTTGGAAAAGTGCGCCGATTATATTACCTATATCCATAACGGACGAATTATCAACAGTTCCGAAAAAGAAGCATTCAGCGAAGCGTACCGTTTGTTGAATGGCAGCATGGAACAACTGGACTTGGTTAAAAGCCGACTCATTGCCTACAAAACCAATTCTTTCGGCTTTACCGGCTTGATTCATGCGAAAGACTTCGACCCGTCTTCAGGCATAAAATCGACCCTCCCGAATCTGGAAGAAATCATGATCTACTATTCGAAAATGGAGGGTACCTATGTATAGCTTATTGATGAAGGAACTGAAACTCGGCGTCAATCCTTTCTTTTATGTACTGCCCCTTTTGACAGGCGCCTTGATGTTAATCCCGGGATGGCTTTACTTCCTGGTCATCCTGTACTTTTGTTTTATCACCGTGCCGAATATGCTGGGAGGCTATAAAAGCCAGAACGATCTCATGTTCACCAGCATGCTGCCCGTATCGAAAAAAGACATCGTCAAGGCAAGGGTATCCTTTATTGTGATCTTGGAATTGCTGCACTTGGTAATCGCCGCCATCTATGGCATGATCAGCGTTCGTTTATATCCGAATCTGACCTACCTTTTCTTTTCGCCGTCGTTCGGCTTTTGGGGATTATGTTTCGTCATGCTAGCTATATTCAATATCATCTTGATCCCCATGTATTTCAAGACGGCGTATAAATACGGGGCGCCAACGATTGCCTCCACCCTGGCTGCCCTCCTGTTTGCCGGGAGCGCGGAATGGATCGGCATTCAAAACTCGTACGTGTTTGAACTTTTCAAGGGGACGGGCGCCGATCGCATCGCAATACATGCACTGATCCTGGCTGCGGGTATCGCGATATTTGCAATCGCTACGATAATTGCTTATCATATTGCCTACAAACGGTTCTTGAAAGTGGAATTGTAATGAACGTTGCCATTTCGAACACGTCCGAGAAACCTATCTACCAACAGCTCTACGAACAAATCGGCGCGCAAATTCTTAAGGGCGAGTTGGAAAGCGGGTATCCTCTCCCCCCTATCCGACAAGCGGCCACCGAGCTTCGAGTCAGTATTATTACCGTCAAAAAAGCCTGGGAAGAGCTCGAGCGGCTTGGTTTGATCTACACCGTGACCGGCAAAGGATGCTTTGTCAACGATCTCTCGCCCGGCGACAAGCTCCAAAAGCGCAATGAAATCATCTTGCAGCAGATGCTTATCGACGCTTCGTATTACAAATCCTTTGGTCTTACTTTAGAGGAGGTTGTCGAGCTGCTGAAGGAAATTTATTGATGCGATGAATCGCTGGCCAACGGTTGGTGCAGCCGAATAGCCTCTTTCCTGGCGATCCGGATTAATTGCGGCACGAAGCAGCAGAGCCCATAACCCGGCGGCTCCGCTTTTTCTGCTTCATATATTACTTACCCGCGCTCACCCGTTCTGCTTCCAAAACGTACACGATACACGATCCATATTCCCAAAACGGCTAACGTTAAAACGAAGTAAATGTTGCCGTACACATAGGAGTTCTTTTCTTCTACGAATGGATTCAAACTGAACGAAGCACCGTGGTCGACGATTTTGCTGTAAATGCCGGTGGCAATTGCCCCGGACAGAAAATTCAACATCGATAGCAGCCCCATACCGATACCGGTCTGTTCGTTCGGCAGCGTTCTGGAGATCGTATTGGACAATGCGATTTGGAAAAACATCAGCCCGACATTCCCGAATATAAGGAAAACGGCTACTAAGACGGGGGAACCTCCCAACGAAAAAAGATACATCAACGAGAAGCAAACAAAAAGCAGCACGCTCGCAATCGCGAGCAGTGTCGAATTTCCTTTGGCATCAGCAAGTTTCCCTGCTTTACGCCCCAATAACGCCGAGACGGCGGCTCCAGGCACCATGATGAAACCGATCAGCCCGGGGGATAGGTCATGGACGTCTGCCAACAGCTGCGGGGTAAGAAGCAGCAGACAATATCCGACAGAAACGCCCATTACTGCGATCGCGAGTCCTAGGGAATAATCGACGTTCCGAAACAGGGAAGGATTGACGAATGGCGACGTCGCTTTATGAATACGGACAACGAACAGAAGCAACGCTGCCGCGCTCATTGCAGCCGACAGCCCGTTCTCGAACGTAAGGGTTAGCAGTAAACCGGCCACCGTGCACGCAAGAAGTCCTCCGCCGATCCAATCGAGTTTTCCTCCTTTTCCCTGCTCGTCGTTGAGATATTTACGGTAGAAAGGCAGAGTGACGACAAGCAGCAGCGGCAGACAAAACAACCATCGCCAATGAGCGAAGCTGACAAGCGTTGCGGATACGACAGGCCCGATCGTCCCCCCGATCGCAAGCCCGGTTGCCGTAATGCCGAGCGCCCATCCCCGCCTCTCGGCAAAAAAACGTATCGGCACGATCATCGCCATCGCAGGAATGACTGCCGCACCGCATGCCTGCAATATTCTGCCCAGAAGAACCATCCAAAAAGCTCCGGAAACCAGTCCAATTAACGATCCGATACAGAAGAAGAGGATTCCGAACGTGACCAGGCTCTTTAATTTGATTAGATCGGCTAATTTACTATAAATAGCCGAACCGATCGCATAGATAAGAGAATAGATGGCGGATACCCAGCTTACCTGCGCGTAGGTGAGCTGAAACTCCGCGGCCATCTTCGGCAACACGATATTAAACATGGTCGCACTCATGGAAGACAGAATCATGGTGAATGCGAGGGTATAGATCAACTTATCGGATTTCATCGAAATTCCCCTTTCTTTTAGATACACGTTATTTTACAATCAAAAATAGATAATAAATAATACATGTTAATTTATGTTTCGATAACTTCGGGTATATGGATCAGGAGGGACAGCTTTGGAACTGCTGCAGTTACACTATTTTCGAACCGTTGCCGCATTGGAACATATGACCAAAGCAGCTGAACAGCTCCATGTTGCGCAGCCGGCACTTAGCAAAACAATCTCAAGGCTGGAGGAAGATCTTGGCGTTCCGTTGTTCGATCGCGCCAATCGGCAGATTCGGCTGAATCCTTTCGGCAAAGCCTACCTCGCGAAAGTCGAAGCAGCTTTATCTTTGTTGGAAGAGGGAAAAAAAGAAGTGAAGGATATGGCGGGGTTGGAGCGAGGGACAATCAGAATCGCCACGAATGCGCTAAACCGTCTCACGCCTGCGATTTCGGCTTTCCGCGAACGTTATCCGGACATCCGCTTCCGCATCAATCAGATTGCGCCTGCCGAGTCTTACCGCATTGAGATGCTCTTGGAGCAAGGCGACGCGGACCTCGGGTTCGGACCGTTATCGTCCCATAAACCGACCATTCGCGAATGCCCCGTACTGCATACAGAGGTCTATCTTGCCGTGCCCCATGGCCACCGGTTTGAGCGTCTGAGCGACATTGCCTTGGTGCAGGCCGCCGACGAGCCGTTCATCGAATATAAGCCCGGGCATCCGTTTCGTGAGGTTAATGACGCAATCAGCCGTCGAGCGGGAATTCAGCGGACAATCGTCTGTGAAGTAGAGGAGCCTGCCGCACTCGGCAGCCTCGTGCAAGCGGGCCTGGGGGTCGCATTCGTTCCGGGATGCAGAGGCGACGAAGTAACGCAGTACACTTTGCTGCCTATTCAAGGGACGGATAACAGGCGCGCCTTCTCCGTATTGTGGAATGAAGCTCGCTATTTACCTAAAGCCGTGCGTGAATTTCAACGGTTCCTTATCGAGTTCTTTTCTGATCAATAATGGAGAAAGTAAATGAATAGGCCAACCAGAAATTTCTGGTTGACCTAATAATAAAGCCCAGGGTTCAACCCCTGGGCTCATTCACCGGTTCGCTTATCAACTGCACTTGCTGTACCCGCAGTTCGAGCACGTCTTGCACCCCTCGACGTACAGCAGCGAGGCCGAGCCGCAGGACGGGCACAGGTCGGTAGACGTGTAAGCGACCGGCAGCGACCGGCCGGCGTAGCTTGCGACCGGCCCGCTTTCCGCCGCGGCCGCAAGCGGAGGCTCGCTCATGGCCGAGCCTTCGTGCCCCTCCTGCGCCGAGCCGGAGTGCAGCTCCAGCGCCTGGGCGACGGCGTCGGCGATCGATTCGACTCGGTTCGGGCCGAAGCCGACGGCTCCGGTCCCGCCGATGCCCTTCAGGTGCTTGATGAGCAGCTGCACCTTGTTGCCGTGGTCGCCGTACCGCAGGAACAGCGAGCAGACCCGGCCAAGCGCCTCGGCCATTGCGAATACGTCGGAGCCGGCTTTGCCGACGTTGAGGAAAATTTCGCCCGGCGTGCCGTCGATGTCGTTCACCGTAATGTAGGCCATGCCGAACGGCGTGTTGAACTTGTAGGTCGCGCCGCGCAGCACCTTCGGCCGGCTCTTGTACTGCTTGTCGAACACCTTCGCCTGCTGCGGAGTGACCGAGACGTTCAGCGTCCGATCGATTTCGCCGATCGCGGCCTCATCCGACTCAGCCGTCGCGGAAGCTTCCGCGACCGTGCCGCCCGCCGCGCCATGCGCGGTTTCGCTCGCCGAACCGGCAGCAGCGGCAATCGCTCCGCCGCCCTCCGGCGCCTCGGATTTCGGCGCGTCCTTTTCCCCGTCCTTCGTCGTGCTCAGCACCTGCACGTCCCGGCTGCCGTCGCGGTAGATGGTCACGCCCTTGCAGCCGAGCTCGAACGCCAGCTCATACAGCTTGGCGGTTTCTTCCACCGTGAAGTCGGCCGGACAGTTCGCCGTTTTCGAAATCGAGCTGTCGACCCAGCGCTGGATGGCCGCCTGCACGCGGATATGATCCTCGGCCGACAAATCCATCGCGGTCGCGAACCACGGCGGCAGGTCCTCGCCCGGATGCTCGTCCTTCCATTCCTGCGCGATCGGCACGTACTGCTTGTCGAAGCCGAGCCGGCTTTGCCGGAAATATTCGAACGCGAAATACGGCTCGATGCCGGTGGACGTGCCGACCATCGTCCCCGTGGAACCCGTCGGCGCCTGGGTGATGACGGTCACGTTCCGCATGCCTTTCGCCCGCACCGCTTCGGCGACTTCCGGGAACGTGCCGGCCATATTTTTCATGAAGCCGCTTTGCAGGTACTTTTCGGCGTCGAACTCGGGGAACGAGCCCTTCTCCGCCGCGATTTCCGCCGAAGCCAAATACGCTTCCCGCGCGATAAAGCCGTACAGCTTGTCGAGAAAGCCAAGGCTTTCCGGACTGCCGTAACGGATGCGCAGGCGGATCATCAGTTCCGCGAGCCCCATCGTCCCCAGGCCGACGCGGCGCTCCTTCTTCTGGTTCGCTTCATTTTCCGGGAAATGATACGGCGTTTTGTCGATGACGTTGTCCAGGAAGCGGGTCGAGTAGCGAACGACCTCCGCCAGCTCGTCCCAGGCGACGTCGTGCTTGTCGGCGTCGTAAAATTTGGACAGGTTGATCGCCGACAGGTTGCAGACGCCCCACGCGGGAAGGCCCTGTTCCCCGCAGTTGTGCGCGACGAAGCCGTTGGCTAAAAGCGAATGCGTAGCCGGCTCCGTGATATCGTACACGGTCACGGTTTCCCCCGGCGTTACGCTTTCCACCCGCGACACGAACTTTTCCGATTTGCGCGATTTGCGGGCGATGGACTCCAGCGCCTCTTGTTTGCGCCCGAGCATGCGGAACCCGATTTGTTCATGAAACTCGGCAATATTGTTGCCGCTCAGAATCAATTCGTAAAACGTTCCGCTCTCGTAAATCCGATGCTCGCCGGCCTTCGTCGTATATTCGAACCGAGCCTGGGACCGCTTCGTCCGCTCGTAAATCAAGCCGTGAATGCCATAGTTGAGCAGCAGCAGCTGGACGCCTTGGAGCAGCTTTTTCGAAGCGGAAGCGAGGCGTACGGTACGGTGCATCTCATCTCGCGTATACACCGTTCCGTCCGCGCTGAACAGCGCTTGGAGAAAAGCGGTGACGGTCGGCTTGGCCGCCGTGAACAACGCTTCGGGAACTTCTTTGCCGGCCGCTTTCTCTTGCTTCACCCCGAGCGACAGCAGGCGGTCCCGCAATTCTTTTCGCCACCAATACACTTGCTTTGTTCCATTGTCCCGCTCGTACACTTTGGCCTTGACGCCCGCAATCGCTTCGCCAGCCTCCACAAGCCGGCGGACGGCTTCCTCGTCTTCCCCTCCGAACACCATGCCGACGTCGCCTCGCTTCGAAATCCAGCCGTCGCCGGTCAGCCAGCCGAGAAAGTGCCCCCACTCCTCGCCAAGGTCGTCGCTTTCGGCGAACATGCCTTCCCCGGATTGAATGTAGACGTAATCGTCGGGAGTCAACTCCCGCGCTTCCTTCCAACCGTTATCCGTGTAAATGCGGTGATCCGGGGTCACTTTCAGCTCCATGCCGTTTTGAAGCGCGACGTTTACCGTCTCCTTCTCGCCGGTCGGAAATACGACGGCCGAACGCATCCGGACGCCCGGAATTTCGTACGACCGCCCGTTGACGACTTTAACCTGCTCCATGAGCCGGACGTCCGTTCCGACCCGGAAGGCTTCGCCGCCCATTTTCCGGTACAGATCTTCGATGCGCATAAGGCCGAATTCCGTCGTGATTCTCGTGTCCGGATGGAAACACGGATTCGTCGCGATGATCGGATTAAAATACCAGCTGTTCGACATCTCGTTGTAATATTCCATGAACACGACGCCCGGCTCGGCCGACTTCCAGGCGGATTCGATGATTTTGTTCCAGACGTCGCGCGCGCGGACGATCCGGTACGGAACGACCGGCTTGCCGAGCTTTTTCCACTTGTTCAGGTCGCCGTCCCACAGCTTGTCGTACTCGGGATCGGTCGTATCCGGAAAAACGAGCTCCCACTGGAGATCTTCCTTGACCGCCCGCATGAAGGCGTTGCTGACGCAAACGGACAGATTCGCGTTCGTCACCATGCCCGGCGTCTGCTTGACCGTAATAAACTCCTCGACGTCCGGATGCCAGTCGTTGATCATCAGCATGAGCGCGCCCCGCCGGCTTCCGCCCTGCTCGATCAGCCCCGTCGCGTAGCTGAACAGGCCGCCCCACGACACCGAACCGCTGGACGAGCCGTTCACGCCCTGCACGACCGCGCGGCGCGGACGCAGCGAGGACAGGTTAATGCCGACGCCGCCGCCCCGGGCCATGATTTCGGTCATTTCGGTCAGCGTGTGCATGATGCCGCCGCGGCTGTCGTGCGGGGACGGGATGACGTAGCAGTTGAAAAGCGTCAGCTCCTCGCTCGCGCCCGCTCCGGCCGCGATCCGTCCGCCGGGAACGAGCTTCCAGTCGTCCAGCAGCCAGCGGAATTTCCCGTTCCATTCCTTCCGTTTTTCCTCGGTCGCCTCGACCGAAGCCATCGCGCCGGCCAGACGGTCCCACATTTCCTCCGGGGTTTTCTCCACGGTCAGCGTCAGCTTGTCGACGTCGGATTCGACGAGTTCCCCGCTTCGCGTGCGAACCGTCGCTTTCCGGCCGTTGCGGCTTACGACTTCGCCGACTTCCTTCGCGGGAAATTTCGGATCGTCCTTGGTGAGAACGAGCACGACATCGCCCGGCTTCGTTTCGTCGGTATTGGCGTTTTTCCAGGCGTAACGGTCCAAAAAAATTTTTTCGCTGAGTCCCGTAAGGCGCTGCGCGTTCACCGTCGTTTTCATCCGTTGCATCCTCTCCCCGGCGTCCTTCCAAGCTTGCTTCGGGATCCGCTTCCCTGCGGCGGCGGTTTCCCGGGACGCTCCATATTCAATATATTGTGCGTGAAAAACATTGTACCATACCATATCTTGTATTTCTATCGACCGATCGGAGCATTCGTCCGTCCTGTTCCCGGAAGAAAACAAGCAGGGTCCCGAATGCTCCTATTTTCTCCCTTTTCCTTCCGAAGCGGGTTTGAAACGGTTCCGTTTGCTCATACTAAAATCAAAAGAGAAGAAGAGAAAGCCGCATCGCGCGAGAAGAGGAGGACAGCACCTTGCCTATCCAACCTGCCGAAGGGCCCGCCGGATCTCCGGCCCTTTCCGACGTTCCGATCCCCCAGCCGATCGCCGAAAACCGCGGGGTTACCGTTTCGGTTTCGGTCTCCGTCTCCGGTTCCGCTGCCGATCACGCCGGTCTCCCGGACAAAACGGCGCCGGCCCAGCCGCCGCGCAAACTGCACCCGCTTGTCGAACTTCACGTCGACCGTAGCTCGTTCGAGGAATTGGAGCGCCGGATCGAACGCAACGGCCCTTGGGACGACTGGTCGCTGTACCGGATGGCATGGGAGGCCGAGGAAGCGCGCCGCGTGTCCGATTTCCGCGAGCTGCAGTGCATGCGGCTGCTGCCCGGCTTCACCCCGCTCCCCCACCAGACCGAAACGGCGCGCCGCGTCCTGCACGAGATGAGAGGCAGGGCGATATTGGCGGACGAGGTCGGACTCGGCAAAACGATTGAAGCAGGGCTCGTGCTCAAGGAATATCTCGTTCGCGGTCTCGTTCGCCGCGTCCTGATCCTCGTTCCCGCCTCCCTCGTGCTTCAGTGGGTACGGGAGCTGAACGGCAAATTCGGCATTCCGGCGATCGCTCACAAGAAGCTTTATCATTGGAACAACGACATCGTCGTCGCTTCAATGGATACGGCCAAGCGCGACCCGCACCGCGCCTATTTGCGCGACAGCGAATACGACATGCTGATCATCGACGAGGCGCACAAGCTGAAAAACAAAAACACGGGCAACTATCAGTTCGTCAGCGAGCTCCGCAAAAAATATTGCCTGCTGCTGACCGCCACCCCCGTTCAGAACGATTTGTCGGAGCTGTACAACCTGATTACGCTGCTCAAGCCCGGCCAGCTCGGCGGCGAGGGCGAATTCGCCGCCAACTTCGTCGAAGGCCGCCGCCAGGCCAAAAACGAGGACAAGCTGCAAGCCGCGCTTGGCCAGGTCATGATCCGCAACCGCCGCAGCGACGGCGGCGTGGAATTTACGAAGCGCTCTGTCGCGAACGTCCCGCTTCGCCTGTCGGCGGACGAGCAGGCGCTGTACGACGGGGTGACGCAGTACGTCCGCGAGTACGCCAGGTCCGAACGCGGGGATCTGGCCAGCATGCTCTCGCTCGTCACGCTGCAGCGCGAGGTTTGCTCGAGCCGCGACGCCGTCTTTTTGACGCTGATCAATCTGTCCAAAAAAACGCCGCCCGACTCCCCGCTGCACAACCGGATCTGGGAACTGGTCGAGCTTATCCGCAACATCAAGTCGAATTCGAAAGCGGAAGCGACGATGCAGCTCGTCGAAAGCATCGGGGAAAAGGTGATCGTCTTCACCGAATACCGAGCGACGCAGGATTATCTCATCCGCTACTTCCAGGAGCGCGGACTGTCCGCCGTGCCTTACCGCGGAGGCATGAACCGGGGCAAAAAAGACTGGATGATGGACCTGTTCCGCCGCAGGGCGCAGGTGCTGGTTGCCACCGAAGCGGGAGGCGAAGGGATCAACCTGCAGTTTTGCCACCATATCGTCAACTTCGATTTGCCGTGGAATCCGATGCGGGTGGAGCAGCGGATCGGGCGGGTTCACCGGCTCGGCCAGACCGAGGACGTCAAAATTTTCAACCTGTGCACCGTCGGAACGATCGAAGAGCATATCGTGCACCTGCTCCACGAGAAAATCAACATGTTCCAGATGGTCATCGGCGAGCTCGACGAAATCGTGGAACGGATGGAACGCGAGGAATCGCTGGAGCGCAGATTGGCCAAAATGGTGCTCGAATCCGCCGACGAGCGGGACCTTCGCCTGCGGATCGACGGGCTGGGCGATTCGCTGCTCGCGCAGCGCAAATCCTAGAAACGGGAGCCATCGACACATGAACGCGAAGCAAGTGCAGCGCTTTGTAATGTCTTACCTGGAAGCAACGGGCAGCGACATTCTGGAAAAAAGCCCGGCGCACGTCGTCGTCCGGCTTTCGCCCGAAGCGGACCGGGCGCTGACGAACCGGCCGTACTACTGGAGCTTCGTCGACCGCACCGGCGCCGCGCCGGAAACGATGACGTATCGCTGGAGCTTCGGCCACCCCGCCGAAAAGGAAGCCGGCTCCTCGCCCGCGGACCCGCCCGGAAGCCAGCCCCCGGCGGGCGCCGCCATGCCGGCGATGCCGGCTTCCGGCCCGCGCGCGATCCCGGAGGACGTCTACTTCGGCTCGCGGCGGCTCGATCAATTTTTCGAATCCGTGCAAAAGGCCGGCCGCTGCGTCACGATGTTTGAGGAGCCTTCGAAGCGCGCCGCCGTCGGCCCGCTCGGATCGGTCCCTTATACCGCTTGGCTCGGGGCGAATTTCAAGGTCGGCTTCGAATGCGACATGAAGCGCGAGGAGCTGTTCGGCTGGGGCATCTCGCTTGCGACGGGCGTCATCGACGAAACGTTTCTCGATCGGCTTAGCGAAAAGCGCATGACCCCGCGGCTGCCGGCCAACGTGCATTTGCTGCCCAACGGGCTTTCGCTGCGCAAAGCGATGTCCCAATTGGAGCACGCGCTGGAACGCAAGCTGAAAACGTACGATTTCGCCTGGGCGGTCGAAGCCGAGGAACGGAGGGTCGACGAGCTCGACAGGCTCGAATCGTATTACCGGCCGATGATCGAACGCGCGGAGGGCGAGCAGAAGGAAGCGCTCCAGGCTAGACTCAAGCAGCGGGCCGAAGAAATCGACTGGCAGTATCGCCCGCGCGTAAGTATGTCCGTCATCAATTGCGGCATTTTTCATCTTCCCGGAATCGGGTAAAAGGGAAAAACGAGCAGCAATCGACATAACCGTCCCCATTCGGCGAAAAAACGCGGACACCGTTCAACAGCATCGGCGGGGCTTGTCCGCTAACATGGAAAGTAGGGCTTCGGGGCGCAGCCAGCCCCGCAGGCTTGGGGACATGACGTGGCCAGCATGACTCTGAACCCGGTTGATTCGGGCTTTCCCCTGCGATTTGGATAGCGGTCGCATTCATAAGGCGGTTCCGATCTGCGCGGTTCGATTGGCGCTTCGGTTGACGGTTCGATCGGTGGTTCCGATTGACTTTTCGGCGGCAGTTCGGTTAGCGGTTCGATTGGCGGTTCGATTGGCGGTTCGATTGGCGGTTCGATTGGCGGTTCGATTGGCGATTCGATTGACTTTTCGGTCGGCGGTTCGCCTGCCAATTTCCTGCGCGGTTATCGGATGGTGACGGCGCAGGTCAAAACCTGCAAACCCGCATCCTTTTTAAGCATAACGACCGACTAAGCGCAAAATTCCTGCGAAAGTGCAGGCTTTACCGGAGCCTATGCCCATTTTCTGCGTGATCGGCCAGAAAAACCTGCATTTTGGCATCAAAATGCTCCATACGCCCACGATTTGCAGGAAAAGGCTGACAATTGCAGGATTGTTGCGGACGTCGACGGATTCGATTTTTCTAACCAATACGCCGTTTCGCCTTATGAACAAACCTGTTCGTGTTCTCGGCGTCCGGCTCGATTGGGTCTCGTCCAACGAAAAAGCTGTGCTTGACCTTGCCAACAAACTTATTCGTACTCACATCATCGGCTAGATTGATTTCTCCAATGAATACGCTGTGCTTCACCTTACCAGCAAACCTGTTCGTACACTCATCATCGGCTAGATTGGATTTCATCCAACGAAAAAAGCCGCTTTTTCAAACTCGCCGGGCCTGGTTGGATTTTGTCCAACGAAAAACCTGACATAAGCGACTTTTTCGAAAAATCGGTCCGCTTGGTTGGATGATTTCCAGCGTAGGATCGAATTTTGTCCGATTTCCCTTTCCTGATTGGATATTTTCCAACGTAGCCCCTCATTATCGACGTAGGCAGGTGACGTGCAAATGAAAATCAGCAAAATGACGCGCGCCGCAACCGGATGGACGGCCGCCATCGCCCTGCTGTTGGCGGCGAATCTCCCCGCGACGACGGCTTCCGCGGCGGAACTGCCCGCTATAGCGGCTTCCGCGGGGGATCTCCTCGTGACGGCTGAGCCCGCGGCAGCTTTCCCCGCGGCGGCGGCACCCGCGGCTTCTCCCGCGGCGGCGATCCGCACCTCCGCCGCGCTTAGCGTCGCCCCGGCGAGCACTGACGGCGCGCCCGGCGCAGCCGCGGCCGCAAGCCTGGCCGCGGCTTCCTTCCGCTCGCCGCCGGACGTGCGCGCGCTTTCGCTCCGGCCGGCGGCCGAAGGAACGGCAGCGAAGCTTCGGGCCGCGGCGGCGGAATGGATGAACCGGCTGGCGCGGGAGCCGGCGTTCGCGGAATGGAAAGACGCGACGGCGGAAATCGCGCCGCTCGGTCCGGGAACGCATGCATGGCTCGCCACCGTGAGCAATAACGGCAAGCCGGTCGGCTACATGGTCATCTACGCCGCCGAAGACGGATCGTACCGGCTCGGCGAATACGGCGCCGGGCCGCAGCCGTTGTTCGACGCGGCCGCGCTGAGGCGCTCGCTGGAGGAAAACGGGCTCATCACCGCCTCCCAAGCGCGCGCCGAATCATACCGCGCGGTCCGGCATTATTTTCATCCGTTCGCGGCGATGTGGGAAGCGCGCGTCGGAAGCGAGACCTACTGGCTCGACGCCAAGACCGGCGAACTGCTGCCGATCGGCGTCTCGGGCTGGGACGAGCTGCGGCGCAAGCTGACGGCCGACGCAGCCTCTTACGTGCCAGGCGCTTCTCCGGATCCGAAAGCGGCTTCCGGCCGTTTCGTCCTTAACGAAACGTTCGATCCTTACGAACGCCTTCCCTGGCTCATGAACGAAAGTCCGTTCGACGGAGCGGACGACGCCAAAGTGAAAACCCGCTTGGAGCAGAGCGGCCATTTGCGGTTCGTCGTTTCCCCTTTCGGCGAATCGATGCTGTATGCCCAGCCCGTCGTCGGTTATCACCAGTGGTCCCCGCAGCGGCTGGATCTGGCAATCGACATGAACGGGATCCGCTTTATCCCGGCAGATACGCTGAAGAAACTAGGACTGTTTTATCTATAATAAAAAACGCTGTCCGTTATATGAAGAGGGTGTAAGGTGAGCCATTTTTACTAAGCAGCTTACGGAAGGGTGTGCTTGGCGGGTTGAGATGAGTCGCCACGACTCAACCGGATCGACAGCAGGCGGGCGATGGCGGCGAGATGAGTCATTTTTACTCAACTGCTTACGGATGCGTGCGCTTGGCAGGTTGAGATGAGTCGCCACGACTCAACCGGATCGGCAGCGGGCGCGCGATGGCGGCGAGATGAGTCATTTTTACTCAAATACGTACGGATGCGTGCGCTTGGCCAGTTGAGATGAGTCGCCACGACTCAACCGTATCGGCAGCGGGCGCGCGATGGCGGCGAGATGAGTCATTTTTACTCAAATACGTACGGATGCGTGTGCTTGGCGGGTTGAGATGAGTCGCCACGACTCAACCGATCGCGGAGGGGCCGAGCCGTCGGCGAGCGGTGCGCCTGTGCCGCGTAAGCTTGCGTTGAGCGCTTTCACACCGTGAAGAATTAAACTTCCTTAACTGCAAACAAGTTAAACAAGCCGCGGCGCTCCCGATTCACGAACCGGGAACGTGCGGCTTGTTTTTTTTCCGCTCCTGCCACCATAACTGAACGCCTACCGCGAGCAATCCGAACCAGCGGACGCCCCAAGGCTCGCGCGCCTGCTTCCGGCGCTGCTTTTGCTCTTTTTTGCTTTCCGCCGGAGTCGTCAAATATGCCGCAAACCGGTTGGTCAGCAGCTTCAGCCATTCCAATCCGTCGCCCATTCCATCCGCCTCCTTGTCGGCTCACTGCCTATAGGATGCCCCGCCGGAGACGTTTCCAAACGGCCAGAGTTTTACGCGAACCTGCATGAGAGCCACCTTCCCGAGCCAATCTAGAAAAAGCAAACCGCTAACGAAGGAAGGAAAAGCGATGAGGTCGTCCATGAACCGCGCGCTCCGAGCCGCCTTATCGGCGGCGTTTGCGCTCCTGCTTCTGTATTCGCCGGCCGCGGCTGCCGGCGCGAAAGACAGCGTGCCTTCGGCCGGGCTCACGACCGGCGCGAAAGACAGCGTGCCCGCCGCCGGGCCCATGGCCGGCGCAAAAGGCGGCCTGCCCCCGGCCGGGCCCGAGGGCGCAGGCGTCCCCGCGCGCGGGCTTTTGCCGCATTCGCTGCCCGCCGCGGACGTGCTGATCGATGCCGGACACGGCGGCATCGATTCCGGAACGCATTACAAAGAGGTAATGGAAAAGGATATCAACCTTGCCATCGCGCGCAAGCTTTACTTGATTTTGCGCAGCCACGGCGTGCGCGCCGTCCTGAACCGGACCGGCGATTATGCGCTGAGCGACGAAAACCGCTGGCACCGCGCTTCGCGCCACAGCCGGGATTTGTCCCAGCGCGGCAGCTTGACCGAGGAAATCGAGGCGCGAACGTTCGTCAGCATTCACGTCAATTGGTCGCCGAAAGGCAGCAAGCGCGGCCCTCTCGTCATTCACCAGAAAGAAGGCCGAAGCGCCCTGCTCGCTTCGTTCATCCAGCAGTCGCTGAACCGTCAGCAAAACACGAAAAGACTCCCGCAGGCGGGAGGCAAATATTACGTGCTGAACCGGATTCGGGTGCCGAGCGTCATCGTCGAAACGGGCTTCCTGAACCATGCGGGCGACCGGGCGATGCTGACGAGCTCGCACGGGCAAACCCGGGTGGCGGCGGCCATAGCCGAAGGCATTTTCGCTTATCGCTGCGTGACTACTTGAACCAGCCCTTCTCCTTGAACCGAGTGATAGCTTCGATCCGGTTGCTGACGCCCAGCTTGTCCAAAATGACCGAAATGTAGTTTCGCACGGTTCCGGTCGTAATGTACAGCTGGCTGGCGATTTCCTTCGTGTTTTTGCCGTCCGCGATCAGTCCGAGCACCCGCTTCTCCTGCTCGGTGAGCGGATTTTCTTCGCCGTACACCTCGTCCATCAGCTCCGGCGCGAAAATCCGCTGACCGGCCATCACCTGCCGGATCGAATTCGCCAGCTCCTCGCTCGGGCTGTCCTTCAGCAGATAAGCCGAGACGCCGGCTTTCAGCGCCCGGTTGAAGTATCCCGCGCGGGCGAAAGTGGTCAAGATCATCACCTTGCAGCCCGTGCCTTTCAGCTCCTCCGCCGCTTCCAGCCCGCTTTTGACCGGCATTTCGATGTCCATGATGCAGACGTCGGGCCGATGAAGCCGGGCCAGGGCGACGGCTTCCTCGCCGTTGGCGGCCCGGCCGACGACGCGCATATCCTCCTCGAGCTCGAGCAATGAAGCGAGAGCTCCCAGCAGCATCCGCTGATCTTCCGCAATGATCAAGGAAATCATGGCAAATCGTCCTCCTTCCCCGCGCCGGCCTGTCTCGTCAGGTTCGGCACTTTGATGATTAACGCGGCTCCGTTTCCCTGGCTCGATATAATCTCCAGGCTGCCGTTGACGAATTCGAGCCTTTCCGCCATTCCCCGCAAGCCATTGCCGCGGGCGCGGCCCTCTTTCCCGGTAAATCCGATCCCGTCATCCGTTACCCGGATCGTAAGCTCCGTCGGCGAAGGCTCGATATCGACGGAGCAGATGTCGGCGCGGCTGTGCTTGACGACGTTCGTGACCGCTTCCTTGAGACACATGGCCGCAACGTTTTCGTTCAGCATCGATATCGTATTCAAGTAAGGCTCGCCCGTCAGCCTGAATTCGATATGGGCCGCGGACAAAATCTGCTTCACCCGAAAGATTTCGTCGGACAGGCGCGAGCCGCGCATCTCCGTCACCAGCTCCCGGACTTCCTTAAGCGCGGTTCGGGCCGTCTGGCGGACATCCGCCAGCTCCGCCTGCGCGCGCCGCGGGTCCGCGTCGATCAGCTTGCCGGCGAGGTCGATTTTCAGCCCGATAAGCGACAGCTTCTGGCCGAGCGTATCGTGCAAATCCCGCGCGATCCGCTGCCGCTCCTCCTGCTTGACGAGCTCGGCGATCCGCTTGTTCGCGTCCTCCAACTGCACTTGCAGCTGTCCGCGTTTATTCCGGTAATACGTGCTGAACGGCAGCAAAATGACGGCGACGAGGCAGACGAACATAAACGGAAACTGGTTGAGAAACACCTGCTTCGATACGAAAATGCCGAAATTGACGCTGACGAACGTCGACAGCAGATGAATCGAGTACAGCGTAAAGAAACCGACCCTGTTTTGAATGTTGCCGATAAAAAAGGCGAGAAAAATCGAAAAATAAACGTAGCCGTATGCCATCGTCATCACGATCGAAATCACGATCTGGATGCTGGTCCAGAAATAGACCCACCATCCCTTGGTGACGAAGGACATCATGTAGCAGCCGAAAAAAAGAAAAATCATGACGATGCCGATGGCAATTTCGTACGGAGACGACGAGCGCAAAATGAAATAAAACGGCAGAATACAGAACACAACCCAAACATATGGGCTAAGTCCTGTATTCCTCGTGAAAATCTGGTACCATTTCTGCATGACGGCCCACCTTTGTGCCGGATGTCCGCTAGCCGGTCGCTCCTATTTTACCATATCCCGATTCCGCCGGGCCATCGAAGGCATTCGCCCCATAGACCCGGCAGCTCTCGCTTTCGCTATGCGGCGGCGTCGGGCCGGGCCGGACGGTTTCGCCACGCCTTGAAGCTGACGAACGTTTCCGCTTCTTCGTCCCACAGGTGAAACCGGAGCGACTGCAGGCTCGTGCGCAGCGTAATCGTCGTCGCCTTGTGCAGCGGAGGCGTCGCGTTGTGCGCCTCTTCCAAATAATAATTGGGCACCCTCGGATTCAAATGATGCACGTGATGATAGCCGATATTGCCCGTAATCCATTGCAGCGGCTTCGGAAGCTTGTAGAAGGAACTGCCTTCGACGGCGGCTTTCACATAGCTCCATTCGTCGTCATGCTCGTAGTACGATTCCTCGAATTGGTGCTGAACGTAAAACAGCCAAATGCCGAGCGAGCCGGAGACGAAAAAAACCGGCGCCTGCACGAGCAGGAACGCTTCCCAGCCGAGCGCCCACATGAGCAGCGCGTAAAGCGAGACGAGCGCGATATTGGTGACGTACGTGCTGATGCGCTCCTTGCGCCTCGCTCCTTTGCGGTTGAAGCGGTATTGGATCAGAAACAGCGCGATCGGGCCGAGGCCGAACAGGACGACAGGATTCCGGTACAGCCGGTAGGCGAGGCGGCGAATCCGGGAAGCCGCGGCGTACTCGTTCACCGTCATGACCCAAATATCGCCGATGCCCCGCTTTTCCAGATTGCCGCTCGTCGCATGGTGGATCGCGTGGGTGTTTTTCCATTGTTCGTAAGGGCAGAGCGTAATGACGCCGGCGATCGTTCCGACGATATCGTTGGCACGCCGGCTTTTGAAAAACGATTGATGGCAGCAATCGTGAAAAATAATGAACAAACGGATGACGAATCCGGCAGCCGCAATCGCGAAAACGAGCGTCAGCCAGTAGGAGACGGACAGGCTCAGGTAGGCGGCCGTCCACAGCAGCAGCAGCGGCACCGTCGTATTGAACAGCTGGCTCGCGCTTTTTCGCTTGTCGGTTTTCTCGAAAACGGCGACTTCTTTTCTCAAGCTTGCTTGCTTGGCTTTCATCATCGTACGATTCCTCCTCGTCAAAACGCGGGTCCCCGCGTGACGCGTCTATATTCTTATCGTAAGGAATCGGGCGTCGTCGTTGTAGTCATAAACGTCAGGAGACGGGGATGACAAATGTCATGGTTCGCCGGGCGCGCCCGGCAAAAAAAGGGGCCCGAAGGCGCCGGCAGCCGGCCATATCGCTGTCAGCCCGCCGCTTTTCGGACCAGGTCCGGCCCCAATTGCGACAGCGTGACGAACATGACTTTCTTTTGCAGCTGCGGGATGGCCGATTTCAGCGCGTCCGACGTAATGAGCCCGGGAGGGCCGACATGGCCGATGACGACGCATTTTTCGTCCTTTTCCAGCTTTTCCAGCACGACGTCGAGCTGCCGGGCGACGTGCCGGGCCGAATAGACGTCGTCTAGAAACACGTCGTTTCGGATCGTCGGCACGCCCAGCTCCGCGGCCACTTTCGAGACGACGGACCGATGGCTCGTGCGGCTGTCGAGAAAAAACAACCCTTTTTCCTTGCAAACCTGCAGCACGATTCTCATGACCCGCTCGTCCGCCGTCGCCCTGGAGCCCATATGGTTGTTCATGCCGACCGCATGGGGCACGTCCGCGATCGCCTTTTCGACGCGTTCGCGAATTTCCCCGTCGGACAGCGACGTCAAAATCGCGTTCGGGCCGAGCCACTTCGGATTCCCGCGAACCGGCTCCATCGGCATGTGCACGATGACGTCGTGGCCTTTGGCGTGCGCCTCCTCGGCATCGCGCCGGGTCGTCGGAAGAAAGGGCATGACCGCGACCGTCAGGCGAACCGGAAGCTCGAGCATCTGTTCCGTTCCTTTCATGCGGTTGCCGAAGTCGTCGATGACGATGGCGACTTGCCGCGGCGTTTCCGGGAAGCCCGGCAACGCGGGCGATGCCGGCGCAACGCTTGCCGGAAAGACCGTCCCCGCGATCAAAAAGGCCAAACCAAGCGACAGGGCGCGCCGCGAAAGTCCTTTTTTTCTCACCGTATCCACGTTCCTCCCCGGTTTTATTTGGAAGCCGTTCGGTTACATTTTGGCTCGCCGGGCCGCGAAATATTCCCGGGCCGATTTTTCCCGGGGGACGTTCGTGTATAATGGTAACAAGATTACGCGCGCAAGGAGGACGCCCGCCATCGAAGCTCTCATCCGCAAAATCAGATCCGAAGGCATCGTCATCGGCGATCAGGTGCTGAAAGTCGACTCGTTTCTGAACCATCGCGTAGACCCCGTTCTGATGGACGAAATCGGGGAAACGTTCGCCGGCCTCTTCCGCGAAGAGGGTATTACGCAGGTGCTGACCATCGAATCTTCGGGGATCGCCCCGGCCGTCATGACCGCCTTGAAGCTGAACGTTCCGCTCATCTTCGCGCGCAAGCGCAAATCGCTGACGCTGAACCGCGATCTTTTGACCGAAAAAGCCTACTCCTTCACCAAGCGGGAGGAGAACGAAATCACCGTCTCCAGAAATTATTTAAACGAACGCGACAACGTGCTCATCATCGACGACTTCCTGGCCAACGGACAAGCCGCGCTGGCGCTGGCGCGCATCGCGAAGCAGGCCGGCGCCCGGGTCGCCGGCATCGGCATCGTCATCGAAAAGTCGTTCCAATCCGGCCGCGCCGCGCTGCTGGAAGCCGGCTACCGGGTCGAATCGCTCGCGCGCGTCGCCTCTTTGGCGGACGGAGTCGTGACATTCGCGGAAAATCGTTAGGCAGACGAGGACTAGGCATTCATACAAGCGTAGACATTCATCCCTTCGTATATTGTAAAACACCCAGCGAAAGGAGATGAATGTCTTGTCTTCGTGTCCAGAAGATTCCCTCTGCCCGGCGCAAACCGTGTATGATCCGCCCGAAGTCGTCTACGAGGACTACTACCATCCGCAAGTCGTCAACGTCGTTCATCAGGTGGAAGTGATCCGCCGCCACCACTGCGTGCCGGTCCCCCACCACGTCGTATCCGTCACGGCGAAAGACGTTTTTTGCGGTTCGAATCCGCACGACTATCGCGGTTCCTCCCGCTCCCGGTCTTCCGGCCAGCGCAAAAAACGTTAATCCGGTGCGATTTTACGCGGCTCCCGCGCCGAGCCTTCGGGCTTGCACGGGAGCTGTCGTTTTTCGCCCAAAAGTTGACGTTAACGTTAAGGTGAACTAAAATGGATCATGGGAATGAAAGGAGGCAACGGCGCATGACGCAAACGTATAAAATCGACGACGTCGCCAAGGCGTGCGGTTTAACGAAACGAACGATCCGCTATTACGAAGAAATCGGATTGCTCCCGCCCCCCGAACGAAGCGAGGGCGGCATTCGGCTGTATACGCGCGAGCATATCGACCGGCTCAAGCGTCTGATCGACGCGCGCGACGTGCTCGGTTTTTCGCTGCAGGAGCTGCAGCATTATTTGGGCATTATTGAAGAGCTGGAGGACCATCGGAAAGGATACCGGGAGCTGGCCGACGACGGCCGGAAGTTGCGGAAGCTGCTCGAAATCGAACCGGTCGTCCGCCGCCAGCTTGACGTCATCGGAGAGAAGCTGGACAAAATGCTGCGAATGCGTCAGGAAATCGAGGAATTTCACGGGCGCGTCCGGGCCGGGATCGAACGGTTGGGCGGTGCGGAAGCTCAAGAAAAGAAAGATTGAACGCAAAACCCTTTTTAAGGAGAGAACATCATGCCATCCGAATTGGAAACACGACAACATCTTTTCAACCAGCCCAAAGCCGTTTGGGCGGTTTGTTTCGCCAGTATCATCGCGTTTATGGGAATCGGCCTCGTCGATCCGATTCTGCCCGCGATTGCGGCGCAAATGAACGCTTCGCCGAGCCAGGTCACCTCGCTGTTTACGAGCTACAACCTCGTCATGGCGGTCGCGATGCTCATTACCGGCGCCGTATCGTCCCGGCTCGGCATCAAATGGACGCTGCTGGCCGGCATCGTCATCATCGCCGCGTTCGCCGCGCTCGGCGGCGCCTCCGACAGCATCGGCGCGCTGATCGGACTGCGGGGCGGCTGGGGGCTCGGCAACGCCCTGTTCGTCGCCACGGCGCTGTCGGCGATCGTGTCGCTGTCGACGGTGGGCACTGCCAAGGCGATCATCTTGTATGAGGCGGCGATCGGGCTCGGCATTTCCGTAGGTCCTCTGCTCGGCGGCGAACTCGGTTCGATCAGCTGGCGGGGGCCTTTTTTCGGCGTCAGCATCCTGATGGCGCTGGCTTTTTTGCTCCTGCTTTTCATGATGCCGAAGTCGAAGCAGACGGCCAAAAAGAAAACGTCGCTCGCCGATCCGTTCCGCGCCCTGAAGCACCGGAGCCTGCTCATTCTCGGCATCACGGCGCTGCTGTACAACTTCGGATTTTTCACGCTGCTGGCGTACTCGCCGCTCGTCATGGAGGAAGTGATGGGCCTCGACGCCCACGGGCTCGGGTACGTCTTTCTCGGCTGGGGGCTCCTGCTCGCCTTCACTTCCGTCTTCGTCGCCCCCAAGCTGGAGTCGCGGTTCGGAACGGTCAAATCGATGTGCGCCATGCTTGTCCTGTTCGCGGCGACGCTGCTCGCGATGGGCATCTGGACGTCGACCGGCTGGCTGCTCGCGGCCGCGGTCATCGTGGCCGGCGCCTTCCTGGGCAGCAACAACACGCTCATTACGACGGCCGTTATGCAGGCCGCTCCGGTGGAACGGTCGACGGCGTCGGCGGCGTACAGCTTTTTGCGGTTTCTCGGCGGAGCGATCGCGCCGTGGCTCGCGGGGAAGCTCGCGGAGCGATACAACCCGCACGTCCCTTTCCTCGTCGGCGGCGGCTTCGTCCTCGCCTCCGTGCTGTTCATCCTGGCCAACCGCCGGCATTTGCGGCACATCGGCCAAGCGGGCTCCGCGCACTGACAAACGATCGCCCGATCATCCGGCCTCGATTCCGCAAGTAGTGCACCGGGTGCGCTACATGCCCGCCGCCACCGCCGTTTTCCCTCGATGTGGTGCACCGGGTGCGCTACTTGCCCGCCGCCACCGCCGTTTTCCCTCGATGTGGTGCACCGGGTGCGCTACTTGCCCGCCGCCACCACCGTTTTCCCTCGATGTGGTGCACTGGATGCACTACATGCCCGCCGCCACCGCCGTTTTCCCTCGATGTGGTGCACTGGATACACTACATGCCCGCCGCCACCGCCATTTCCCCTCGATGTGGTGCACCGGATGCACTACATGCCCGCCGCCGCCGCCGTTTTCCCTCGATGTGGTGCACTGGATGCACTACATGCCCGCCGCCACCGCCATTTCCCCTCGATGTGGTGCACCGGATGCACTACATGCCCGCCGCTGCCGCCGTTTTCCCTCGATGTGGTGCACTGGATGCACTACATGCCCGCCGCCACCGCCGTTTTCCCTCGATGTGGTGCACCGGGTGCGCTACTTGCCCGCCGCCACCGCCGTTTTCCCTCGATGTGGTGCACTGGATGCACTACATGCCCGCCGCCACCGCCGTTTTCCCTCGATGTGGTGCACCGGGTGCGCTACTTGCCCGCTTGGGAAATCCGCCATGTAGTCCTTCCAGTCCGCTTCTTGCCCGCCAACCCGCCGCTAACTCGCCGTACCACTCGCCATGTTGTCCGCTTGATAGCGGTTGTTAACGCCCAGCAAGCAGGCTCCGAACGCCGCCCACGAAACGACTTCGTCGTCCTAAAGGACAGAGAATGCCGTTTTTATCAAAAAACAGAGCCGCGCTGCTCCCGCCGCGCCGGCTCCGTTCATTTCAACCTAATCGTGCGCCAAAAGCTCCCGCTTCAGCGGCCCGTTGCCGGTCAGCGCCTTGACGAGCAGCCCGGCCGTTTCTTCGATATCGCCGTACGTGTTGACAATCGTGTCGATCGCGGCCTCGTACTCCTTGTGGACGAACGGGTGGAAATGGGAGACGAACACGACCGGCGTCCCCAGCTTCATCCAGCCGCCCATCATGTTCCGCGCCACCTCGTCGTGCAGCCGCACGACGTTGAGGCCGTAGCTCAGCAGGCTGCCGATCGAGCAGACGATCAGATCGAACGCGCCGTCCGCCGCCGCCTCGAACAGGCGGTCGGGTCCCGGATCGATCCACTGCTCGACGCGATCGCTGTAGACGCCGAGCTCGTCTTTCACCCGTGCGAGCATATCGGCGTAGCGCTCGGCGTTGTTCATGATGACGGCGTGCAGCACCCTCGTGTCCCGCTCGATCCGAAGGGGCAGCAGCCCCGCGCGATCCCGCACCGCCGTAATGCTCTCCTGCACGACGCGGACCGCGATTTCCCTGCCGTATGATCGGCGAACGGACGCGGAGCCGCCGCCGGGCGCGGCTTCCGTGTCCGAAGCCGGCTCGGCCGACGGCGCGGCTTCCGTGCCCGAAGCCGGCTCGGCCGACGGCGACAAGCTTCGCCCGCCCGCCGGCTCCCCGTCCGCGGCCGTCAGTCCCAGCTGCTCCTTCAGCGAAAGAACGCGGCACGCTCGATCCTTGAGCGCTTCCAGCGTCAGACGGCCGCTCGCCAGCCGCTTCTCCATCTCCCGGTAAAACCGGTCGTCGACGCGCGGGAACAGCAGCATGTCGCAGCCGTTCTCGATCGTGTCCGCGCAGGCGTCGTAGTAATTCATGAAGCCGACGACCCCGCCCATTTCGATCGCATCCGAGACGATCAGGCCTTCGAAGCCAAGCTCGCCCCGCAGCAGATCGACGAGCAGCCGCTTCGACACCGTCGCCGGCGGATACAGCCCGCGCCCGTCCGGCTCGTCGAACGCCGGCAGCGCGATGTGGCCCGGCATGACCGCCATAGCGCCTTGATCGATCAGCTCCTGAAACGCCCGCCCGGGCCCGCTTCTCCATTGGTCCGCCCCGAGCGGGCACACGGGCGTCGTCAAATGCTGATCCCACGTCGTAAAGCCGTCGCCCGGAAAATGCTTGATCGTCGCCATCATCCCGTTCTCCTGCAGGCCGCGCATGTAGGCTCCGGCCATCCGGATGACATGCTCCGGCGTACGGCCCGCGCTGCGCGAGGCGACGACCGGGCTGTCCGGTTCGACGGCCAAATCCGCCACCGGCGAAAACGTCCAGTTGTAGCCGATTTCCCCGGCTTCCAGCGCCGCGATTTTGCCTGTTTCGTACGCCAGTTCCTCCGAGCCCGTCTGGCTGATGCCCATCATGTGCGGGAACCGGGCGGCGCCGAGCACCATATCTCCCGGGCCGTTTTCCATGTCGCTGACGATCAGCGGCGGGACGGCGCAGCTCGCCTTGAACGCGCGAATCTGTTCGTCCAGCTCGGCGCGCGGCTTCGGGTGGAAAAACATCGCCCCGAACTCCTGCAGGTTGGCGGAGCCGATCCGCCCGAAATTCGGGCAAAGCACCTGGTTCAGCAGCCGGCGAACGTCCCAGCTTTCGACCGTTTCCCGGGCGCGCGGCGATATGGAGATTTTGAATTTCATCCGTGCCTCTCCTTTCATAGGCCGGTTCCGTTGCCCGAACGGCGACCGAACCGAAACTTGTCCAATCCTTATCCATCCGATATTTTCCGTCCACACTGAAAAGCGGGAGCAGCCGAGCCGACCGCATCCCGCCTTGCCTGACATAGGTTTACTGCAGCCCCGCGTCCTTCAGGGCCTGATCGTAAGCGGCGTTGTAGAATTCCGTAATCTGGTCGGCTCCCGCCTTCTTGAACGCGTCGAGCGCCTCCTGCTTGTTCTTCGCGAACTCCTCGTCCGTCTTGGACAGGATGATTTTCGCGGCCGACCGGGCGGCCAGTTCCTTCAGCTGGCTTTCCAGCTTCAGCAAGTCCTCGGTCAGCACCGGCGCGACGACCGTCGCTTCCTGCAAAATTTGCTCCTGGGTTTTGCCCTTGAGCGCCGTGTTCGAGTCGATCAGCTTGCCTTCTTCGATATACTTGGCGAATACGTCGCCCGGCTGGCTGACGCCGTAGTATTCGCTGAAATCCTTCTGCAGCGCGTTCAGGCTCTTCATAATCGCCTCGGAGGTGGAGAACAGGTCGACCGGCGTGTTCGTGGCCGGATCGACGACCGCGGAGCCGAGTGCGATCAGGTTGCGGTCGAGCGCGATGCCCGTCGATTCCCACTGCTGGCCGCCCGCCGTTTTCAGTGCAAACGTTTCTTCCTTGAGCTGCGGCTTGCCGTCCACCATATCCCAGTGCGTGCCTTCGATGCCGCTGTACATCGTCCTTGCGCCTTCGTACGAATACAAGTAGTTCAGGAACTGCATCGCCTTCTCCGGATGCTTCGAGCTCTTGGAAATACTGTAGCTCTTGTCTCCCCAGCCGATCGGATTGACGCCGCCGTTCCAGGCGAACTTGCCGGCCGGAACGACCATGAAGCCCTTGCCGTCTTTGGCGTACTGCGAGTTGAAATCGCCCATCGCCCAGTCGGCCGGTCCGGAGACGAGCTGCCCGGCGGTCGCCTTCGCCATATAGTCGTTGTTTTTCATCGTCAGCGCGTCCGGATCGAGCAGCCCTCTGCGGTTCGCCTTGTTGTAATAGTCCATCGCGAGCCAGTAGTTGGACGACTCGTCGGTCAGGATGTTGATGAAGTCGTCGGCTCCCGCCGCCTTTTGCATAAGGTCGGTGGTGACGGCCGTTTGCGACGTCTGAAAGACGAACGGAACGATATACGGCCACAGGCCCCAGTCCTGCCACATTGAAAACGCCGTACACCTTTTTGCCGTCTTCGGTCGTCGGGTGGTTTTTGACGATTTGCTCGATCACGTTGAGCAGGTCGTCCGTGTTGTTGATTTCGGGAGCGCCGATTTCCTTGTACCAATCCCAGCGCAGCGTCGGTCCGATCGTCAGCGGCTTCACGACGTCGCTCGGCTGCGGCTGCACCTGCGGCGGCAGGAAATACAGCTTGTTCTGGCCTTCGCTCCAGTTTTTGCGGCTGTAGTCGACGAGCGTCGGAACGTTGGCCGTAATGTCCTTGCCGAGCTCTGCCAGCATATCGTCCATCGGGATGACAAGATCGCCTTCGATCAGCTGGCGCCCGTATTTGTTCGGATCGGCGCGGACGATGTCCGGCAGATCCCCGCCGGCGAGCAAAACGTTGAATTTGTTTTCGTCGGCTTCGACATACTCGATCTTGACGCCGACTTTGTCCGCGATCGCTTGCGCGACCGCGCTGTCGGGGTACGTATTCCATTTCGTCCCCGATTCGATGACGAGCAGCCGCAGCGTCACGACCTCATCGGAGCCGCCGCTTGCGGATGCGCTCGCGGAAGCCGAAGCCGAAGCCGTCTCCGAGGCGCCTTGCGAGCTTGCCCCGTTTGTCGGCGAAGCGTTATTGCCGGAGCAAGCGGCCAGCAGCAGCGAGAGCGCGAGCAGAACCGGCGCCGCGGACTTTGCAAACCCTTTCATTTTCATCGTTTTTTCCCCTCCAACGATTGTTTGTATAATTATCGGCAGCGGGCGGGCCGCCAGGCCCGATTCCCGCGCCGGATAATCCTCCGTAAGCGAACGGCTGACCGAATCAAAATCAGCCCTTGACGGCCCCCAGCATGATACCCTTGACGAAGTACCTTTGGAGCAGCGGGTAGACGAGCACGATCGGCAGCGTCACGATCATCGTAATCGTCATCCGGATCGATTCGGGCGTCATCGCGCGGACCGTATCTCCCCGCGTCAGCTCTTGCGTGGACATGTTGGCGATCGCGTTCGACTGGTTGAGAAATTGATAGAGCATCAACTGAAGCGTTTGCAGTTTCGGATTTTCCACAAGGAAAAAGTTGTCGAACCACGTGTTCCATTGCCCGACGGCGGCGAACACGGCGATCGTGGCGATAATCGGCATCGACAGCGGAAAAATAAGCTTCGTGAAAATGGTGATGTAGCCGGCTCCGTCGATTTTGGCCGATTCCTCCAGCGACGCGGGGAGCTGCTCGATGAACGTTTTGACCAGAATGACGTTGAACCCGACCAGGGCGGTTGGCAAAATGTACAGCAAAAAGTTGTTTTGCAGCCCGTACGCCTTCATCGACAGGTACCATGGAATGAAGCCCGCGTTGAAATACATCGTGATGAGGACGAACCGGTAAATCGCGCGCCGGAACGGCAATTCCTGCTTGGTGATCAGATAGGCGAAGAAGGAGCAGCAGACGACGGTCAAAATGGTGCCGAGCACCGTTCTCGACAGCGACACGACCGCCGCGTCCTGCAAACCTTTCAGTGCGAACGTCGACTTGTAGCTTTCCAGCGAAAATCCCGCAGGCCACAAATATACGCCCTTTTGCGCCTCGATGGGATCGCTTAGCGAATAGATCAGAATGTAGTAGAAAGGATAAATCGTCACGATCACGAGCAACGACAAAATCGTATAGTTCGCGACGCTGAACAGCAGATCGGGAAGTTTAAGGCTTCGCTTGGTCATTTTTCATCTCTCCTTGAACTGGGCGCTGCCGTCAAACGATGCTTTCGCCGCGGATCCGTTTGGATAGGCCGTTTACCGTGAACAGCAGCAGGATGCTGATGACCGACTTGAAAATGCCGACGGCGGTCGAATACGAATAGTCGCTTGTCACGAGGCCGAGCCGGTAAACGTACAGGTCCAGCACCTCGATCCGGTCGGCGACCATGATGTTGTTGAACACCAGGTACTGCTCGAAGCCCGCCGACAGCAGGTTGCTGATCGAAAGCAGCAGCAGCACGAGAAACGTCGGCATGACGCTCGGAATCGTAATGTGCCAGATGCACCGGAAGCGTCCGGCCCCGTCGACCTTGGCCGCGTCGTACTGCTCGCCGTCGATGCTGACGATCGCCGCCAGGTAGATGATGGCGCTCCAGCCGACCGATTTCCAGACGAGAAGCAGCGTTTGCACCGTCCATACCCGCTCCGCGTTCCCGAGCACGTTGACCGTCGTCGGGCCGAAGCCGAGCTTTTCGATGATCTGGTTGACCGCGCCGTCGGCGCTGAACATGCTGAACGCGAGCGAGAACACGATGACCCAGCTGATATAGTTCGGCAGAGTCGACGTCGTTTGCACGAGACGTTTGAACCATCCGCTTTTCACTTCCGAGATGAGGATCGCCAGCACGAGCGGGAGCGGCGAGGTTAGGATGGACAGAAAACTGAGCGCCAGCGTGTTCGTGAGCACCCGCGCCATATTCGGATCGCTGAACAGCTCCGCGAAGTTTTCGAGCCCGACGAACGGCGTGCGGCTGAGCGGAATCCCCGGCTTGTAATCGAAAAAAGCGTAAATCCACCCGAACAGCGGCACATAGTGGAAGGCGAACGCCAGCGCGATGAACGGGATCGCCATCAACAGCAGCTTGAGGCCGTCTCGCCGGAACAGCTTCGATTTCTTTTTCAATTCCGGCTGACTGCGCGCGTAGGTGATTTCCATGGTCTTCTCCTTCTTTCTCCGGCTTCTACGCTTCAAGGATACCGCGGCCGAAGGCCCGTCAAAATGAACGATCTACCGAATCCGTTGAAAAAAATCCCCCGGTGTCCGCGCCGAGGTTGAACAATTTTAAGGCGAAGTTGAACGATTATGCAGCCGCGCGCGGAAAGAGCCGAGACGGCCGCCGCGATCGCGCCCCGCCGCATAAGGCCCCGCCTGCCTACCGGATCGCCGGCAGCCGCACGACGACCTCCGCTCCGATCGTCCGCGGGACGAACCGAAGGCCGTATTCCGGGCCGAAATAAAGCCGGATCCGCTTGTTCACGTTGTACAGCCCGATGCCGTTGCCCCCGCCGCCTCCCCCGACGGCGTCTTCCGACCGCTCGCCGGACGCGAGCATCCGGTTCAGGGCTTCGAGCAGCTCGGGGGCGATCCCTTCTCCCGAGTCGCTGACCGCAATGCGCAACTCCCCGTCCTCGCAGGCGGCGAAAATGCCGATATGAATGGAAAAATCCTCAGCCTGCCGCCCGGACGCGATCGCGTTCTCGACAAGCGGCTGCAAAATAAACCGCGGCACCTTGTATTCAAGGTCCCGTTCCGCGACGCTCAATTCGAATTCGACGCCGTTGTTGAACCGCCAGTTGATGATTTTGATGTAATTTTCCAGATAGTTCAGCTCGTCGCGCAGCGTGCACATCGCTTCCTTGCTCGCGAAAGCCGGCCGTAAAATGTTCCCGAGCGCCACGACGCTGCCGACGATGTTGTCGGCCTTGATCATGGAGGCCATCCACCGGATCATGTTGAGCGTGTTGTACAAAAAATGCGGGTTGATCTGGTACTGCAGCGCCTCGATTTCCAGCTCCCGCTTCGCTTCCTGCATCCGGTTGTTCTTGTCGATCAGGTCGACGATGCTGAGCGACATTTCGTTGAACCGCCGGACGACGGTCCCCAGCTCGTTGTTCGGGACCTCCTCGAACGTCACGCCAAGTTCGCCGCGGCTCATGTCCTTCATCTTGGCGGACAGTTTGTGAAGCGGCCGGAAAATTTTGCGCAGCCAGAAATACGAAACGAGGAACATCGCCAGCATGCTGAGCAAAAACACGGCGACCATCGTCCGCTGCGCCTGGAAAATTTGCGCCGAGTACAGGTTGAGCGGGATTTCCTTCATGATGTACCACCCCGCGTCCTGCAGCTTGTAATAGACGACCTGAACCTCCGTGCCGCCTACGACAGTGTCGCGGCTGCCGAAAATTTCCTCCTCGCCGCTCTCGCCCTGCGGGGGCCGGAACGGACTGCGCGTTCCGATCCGCTCGGGACGGCTGCTGGAAATGATGACGCCGTCCGAATCCGTCATATACATATCGCCGCCTTCGGCGTCGAGCTCGACCGCGTAGATCGAGGCCAAATACCGCTCGTCCACGTTAAAAATCAGGGTAGCGCTCGTTTTCGGGTCGTAAATCGCCCGCACGCCTCTCATCAGGCTGACGAGCGTGCCGTCGTTGGCCTCCGTCATGTAGGGGTTGTAGAACGATTTTTTGAGGCCGCCGACGATGATCGGCTCCGGGAACGATTCGAGCGTACGGCGATAAAACGCCGACCCGAAAAAGCTGTTCCCCCAGTCCTCCTTGGGATGGACGAGCGTCGTATCGGCGGTGCCCCCGATGGCGCCTTGGCTTTCCGAGGTCAGGTAGACGGAATGAACGAAGCCGTAGTTGCCGATGAACGTATTGATGCGGGCATGCAGCATGTTCTTGTAGTTCAGGAATTCGAGCTCGCTTTTGTCCGACAGATGGAGCAGCAGCTGCTGCATTTGCTCGTCCTGGAGAAACAGCTTGGACAGCCGGTCGATGTCGGCGAACAGCGCGCGGATGTTGTGATCGAGCTGCTGAAACTGCTGATAGAGCGACCTTTGGTTCTGGTCCTTGATCATGTTTTGCATGATCGAGTACATATAGTAGGAAGCCGCGGACAGCACGATCAGGCTGATGAGCATGAAGACCAGGATGAGCTGCGTCCGCAGGCTCTGAAGCTTGGCCGGCCACTTCATCGCTCGCTCCGGCACCCGGCCAGCCACTGCCTGCGGTACTCGTTGGGATTGAGACCGGTCACTTTTTTGAAAACCTTGCTAAAATACGTGTACTCCGGGGAAAACCCGACCTGAACCGCGATGTCGTACGATTTCAGCTGCGTGCCGGTCAGCAGCTCCTTCGCCCGTTCGATCCGGTACCGGTTCAGATAGTCCACGAACGTAATCTGCAGCTCCTTTTTAAACAGGTTGCTCAAGTAGCCGAAGCTCAGATTGACGTGGTCGGCCACCGTCTGCAGGCTTATATTTTCCGCATAATGGCGCTTGATGAACTGAATCGCCTTCGTAATTTCCCCGCTCATCTGCAATTGGCTCCGGGCCTGCTCGGCCATGTCGGACAAGTAGGCCGAGATCCGGTCGAGCATATCCGGCAGCGAATCGCATTGCTCCAGGTGCTCGGTGATGTTGAACAGCAGCGTTTTTTCGTTTTGCCGATCATCGTAAACGTTCGTCCCGACCCATTGGACAAATTGGAACAGACCGATTTCGATCGCCTTCCGCTCCTCCGTTAAACCGCTTTCAATCAACTCGACAAAACGCTCGTACTCCTTCAGCTTCATCGGCGACAGCAGCGCGCGAAGCGGCTCGAAGTTGCGGATCGCCTCCAGGCGAAGCCGGATCGGTTCCATATCGGCCGGCTGCTGCGGCTCGTGCATGAGGCCGGGGCCGGTCCAAAATTTCCGCTCCAGCGCTCGCCTGGAATCCGCGTGCAGCTTGGGCAGCGAGCCGAAGCCGCTCTGCACGCCGCTGCTGCCGAACGAAACCGAGCCGTTGAAGTAGGTGCGGATCGCTTCGCGGATCTGACCTAAAATGACGGTCGTCTCCCGCTTGATCGCCAGCTCCGAAGGCGTGTCGGGAAAATCGAACAGCAGCAGGTAATGCGTCTCGTCCAGGAAGAACGCCTCGCCCCGCTTGTGGCCGGACATGATCTCGCCCAGCAGATTCAGCAGCGTCATTTTGATCAGATGGCCGTGGCCGTCCTTGAACTTCCGCTTGAGCTCCCCGTAGCGGTCCACTTCCATCGTGCAGGCCACGGTCCGCGAGCCCGTCAGCCGCATGCCGCTCTGCTCGGCGAACCGCTCGAACTCTTCCGCTTTGAGAATGCCGTAAAAAAGGAAGTCCTTCAGCATCTTCTCCTTGATCAGGTCGAGGCTGGCGCCCAGCCCCCTGGAGCCGTCCGGCGAGCCCCCGCCGCCCAGTCGGTCCAGCTCCTCGCGAATGCCGTGCAGCGTCTCCGAGATCTCCTCCTCCGTCATCGTCAGCTTCAGAATGTAGCCCGAGACGCCCATCGCCATCGCCTTCCGGGCCAGCTCGAACTCCTCGAGGCACGACAGGACGACGATTCGGGTCGCCTTGTCGCGCTCGCGGATGTTCGCGATCAACTGCATGCCGTCCATGCGGGGCATTCGGATGTCGGTGATGACGACGTCGGGTTTATCCCGCAAATACCCGTCCCACGCTGCTTGTCCGTCGGGATAGTCAGCGGCGACCTCCATCCCGAACCGGTTCCAGTCGACCGAGCTTTTCAGTCCGATCCGCACGAGCATTTCGTCTTCCACGATCATCACTTTATACATGGCGCACTCCCTCCATCACCAGTATCCAATCGTTACCGCGTCCGCTCGAAGGGGCGTCGAACCGCTGCGTTCCGGCGTTGGGCCGTTCGCCGACCGGGCGGTAAACGCCTTCCCGCGGACAGTACCAGGACACCCTCGCCCGCTCGCCCGCGATCCGGCCCATGACGGCTTCGACGTACAGCCCGTTCGGGCAGTAAATCAGCGCGTAATCGGCGCCCCTCGCAGCCGCCATGTAATTGGATCCGGGCCAGTTGCGCGCGACGAGTCCCTGATCCGGAACGAGCTCGAGCAGGTTGCGGGATTCCAGCAGCGTCCGCAAATGGCGCATCTGCCGCGCGCCGGGACGGTCCAGCGCTTCCTTCCAGCCCATGATGAAAAACGGGCCCGGCTCGGCCATGTCCGCCGACGCATATTTGCCTTCGCACATCGACCATACCGAGTGATGGCCGTACGTATGGCCGAACGCGCCGGACAATACGGCGTAATAGGCCGCCCGGCGCACGTCGGCCTCGTCGAAATACCCCCGCGCCGGGTCGAACCCGACGGGGATGTCCTCGTAGCAGGGCTCGGCGTCGAGCGTCGGCTTGACGGGAAGGCGCTCGTAATCGGCCTGCACCCGCTTGTAGTTGTCGATCTCGGCCTCGCCGTGGCCCGACTGGATCATGTTGAAGTCCAGCCAGCTCTCCTCGTGAAGATGATGGGACGACGACTCCGCCCCCTTCGGGTGGAAGCTGATCAGATGGCTGCCGCCGTCCCCTTCCGCGAGCCCCGCGGCCATCCCCTCTATAACGGCAAAATGCCGTCGCGTAAGCAACGGCCGGTCTCCCCCAAGCACCCAGACGATATTCGCCCGCTCGCGATACCGCGATCCGAGCCATTTTCCGTACGTTCCGGCATTGTCGGGCGTGAATATTTCCGGCCCCTTGCCCCACATTCGGTTAAACTTGTCCCCCCAGGTCGGCAGCAGCGCCACGTACAGCCCGAGCGATGCGGCCGTGTCGACGATATAGTCGAGATGCGCCCAGTACGAATACTCACCCCTCGTATCCGGCCGCGCCGGGTCCGGCAGCCCGTTCGCATCCGTTTCGAGCGGCCTGCCGCCGTAGGCGTTATCCGTCGCGCCTTCGAACTCCGCCAGCGCCACCGTCTGGATTACCGTAAAGCCCTGTTCGGCCCGCTTCTCCAGATACAGCTTCGCGTCCTCCCGGTCAAGCCGGTGCGCCAGCTCCCAAGCGGTATCCCCCAGCCAAAAAAACGGCGTCCCGTCCTCCCGGACGAGAAACCTCCCGTTCTCGCTCACCCGCAGCCTCTGCAATGGTTTCGTCATGCGCTATCCTCCGTTTCGCTTTTTTCTCGGCCTCTTCGCAAGTCTCGCTGCCTTCTCTGCCTTCTCTGCCTTCTCTGCCTTCTCTGCCTTCTCTGCCTTCTCTGCCTTCGCTTCCCTTCGTTCCCTTCGCCATCTTCTCTGCCTTCGTTGGCGTCATTACCCTTCGTTGCCTCAGTTGCCATCGCTGCCATCGTCGTCCCTCGCTGCGCCTTCGTTGGATTTCATCCAACCGGGAGCGGCATTTTCGCTCTTCTCTCAACCTTCGTGGGATTTCATCCAACCAAAAACGAGCTTTTCGCGAAAAATCTCCTCTTCCCCGACTGCTCGTTGGACAAAATCCAACCTAGAGAGCTTTTTTCGCGATTCTCGCTCCGCTGATTGGATAAAATCCAACCTAGCCGGAGAGCGGCAAGGGCTCGTGCGAACTTCACCGCCTCACAGCGAACGCCCGTGCCAAACTCACCGCTCGACACCAAACGCTCGCGCCGTACTCACCGTCCGACATCCATCACCCGGCCAAACTCACCGCCCGGTGGCGAACGCCCGCGCCGGGTTCGCCACCATCAGCTTGCGAATTTGCTCTTCGGTCGCCCCCGCTTCCAGCAGCTTCGGCGTGAAGCTCTCCATAATGTGCGTCAGGCCGATCTCGCCGCCATAAGCCCGAAGCCTCGCCCTCGTCGTATCCAGCCCGAGCAGCAGGCGATCCTCCAGCCCGGCTTCCAGCATGCCGGCGATCCACCTCGCTTCCTCCTCGTCGCCATGATACTTGTACCGTCCGATCGTATCGTATTCGAGGTAAACGCCTCGCCGGGCAAGCCCGAGATGAACGTCGGGACGTTCGTGCTTGCGGTCGAGGTGGCAAACGATGATGCTGCCGGCGGGCACTCCCCTGCTCTCGTAAAAATCGCACAGCCAAACCGCCTGCTCCGGACTTTCGACGTGGCAGAGGATCGGCGTTCCCGTTTCCAAAGAGGCTTTCGCCGCCGCGGCGAACCACCGCTTGTCGGGATCCGCCATCCGCTCGCCGTCGACGGCGGTCTTGATCACGCCCGCCCTGGCAGCGATCCTCGCCGCCGCGGCCGGTTCGCGATCGTCGGTGCCTTCGAACATCCCGTCCCGCAGCTCGGCGATCATGACATCCGCCAGCTCATCTTGCGTCAGGAGGCGAATCCAGTGACCGTCAGGGTAGAAGGCCAGCTTGTGAAATCCGGTGGAAGCGACGATCCGGACGCCGCTTTCCGCCGATACGCGGGCCAGCCACCCGGCCATTCTCCCGCAGCCGAGCGGCTGCGCGTCGACGATCGCCCGGCCCCCGGCCTCCCGGAAGTCCGTCACCTCCCGCAAGGTCAGGCCGTAATCGTCGATGCGCAAATCCGGGTTCAGCGACTGCGGATGGCCCGCCGCCAAAAAAAGGTGCTCGTGGCTGTGACAATAGCCAAGATCGGCCGGATCGACGGGACCTGTCACGGTTTCAACGCAAGGTCGGCCGGCGGCCTTCTCCCGCGTCATGCGTTCCAGCCCCTTGCGCCGACGCCCGCCGTTTCGCTGACGCTGACCGTTTTCGACTCGCCCGGATCCAGCCAGAAAAAGTTGTCCCCCGCCACGAACGGCTCGGCCGAGTCCCGGTACAGCTCCACGCCGACAGCCGGGAACGCCCCGACGTTGACAACGGTCGCCGTGCCGGAGGCGTCGTCGGCCGCAACCTCGAGGGAGGTTTTCGGCAAGCGCATCAGCACGCCTTGGCGGGCGTCGAAATTCAGCCAATAAAACGTCCGGTACAGCGGCGAACCGCCTTCGTCGAGCAGTTCCGAGACGATCAGCGCGGGCGCCCGCTCCGGCGGTGCCGCCTTCAGCTCGAAACTGCCGACCCGGCTCGCCTCCGGCGCGCGGCCTTTGCCGGGAAACGTCTTCTCCGACACGAGCGCAAGCGCCGGATCGTACGCCCGGACGCGGACCGTCCAATCGCCGTCGAGCTCGCCGTTGTCATCCAGCACGTAGACCGGCAGCTCCTGATCCTCCTCCGGGCTGTTCAGCTTGCCGAACCGGACGACCGCGGCGAGCGGGGAGTTGGCGTCCTGCGCGAAGTAGTGGGCCATTTTCGGGGCGCCGTACCAGTCGACCGTCGCCCACGAGACGCCGATGTACACGTCGTTCAGCTTGTACGTGATGTTGCCCGTTTCGTGCGGCCAGCGGGTGCGGGCCTGCTCCATTTTGTGCCGCAGCGACGTCGCCTGCGCCAGCTGCGTGCCGGTCACGAACGCTTCGACCGAATCGCAGCGCGCGAACGACTCCGCGAACTCCGTCAAAATCCGCATCTCGTCGCGCGTATCGAATGCCGGGAGATGGTGGTAAAAGCTTTTGCCCGGCTCCGGCGGCCACTGTTCGAGCTCTTCCTTCGGCATGTAGCGGCGAACCGATTCGAGATTCGGCGCCGAAGCGAGCCCGTATTCGCCCAGAAGCACCGACTCCAGGTTCGCGTAATAGTCGAAGCTGTAAGCCGGCGTCCAACCGTTCCAGACGATATGGTCGTGCGTGCTGCCGCCCCACGGATCGGTCAGGTGAAAAGGCCGCGTCCCGTCCAGCTCCACGCTGAGCCGGCCCATCATATCCATCGAGGCGCTGTCGAGTCCGCTGCCGATCTCGTTGCCGCCGCCCCACATGACGAGCGAAGGATGATTTCGCAGGCGCAGCGTATTCAGCCGCACCGTCTCCTCCAGCGCGTCGGCGGGCTGATGCACGTGGCTGCCCCAGCATGTTGGCCATTCCTGCATGACGAGGATGCCTTTCCGGTCGCACAAATCGTAGAAATCGTCGGTTTCCGGCATCCCGCCGCCCCATGCCCGAAGCAGCTTCACATGCTGGGCGGCCGCCAGCGTCAGAAAATGATCGTATTTTTCCCTGGAAAAATCCATCAGCGCGTCCATCGTGCACCAGCCGCTGCCTTTGGCGAAAAACGGCTTCCCGTTGACGACGAACGTCCAATCGTACCGCTCCGGGTTCGAACCTTCCGGCAGGGGCGCCATTTCGATCGAGCGAATGCCGAACGTCGTCTCCAGGCTGTCGGGAAGTCCGCCGCCTTCCGGCGCGAACGACAGCTTCAGCCGGTAAAGCGGCTGCTCGCCCATATCGAGCGGCCACCAGAGGCGCGGGCTTTCGATCGCGGCCCGAATCCGCAGCTCGCGCCTGCGCTCGCTTTCGCCGACGCGCAGCTCGAACGTTTGCGCGGGACCGTCGAAGTTGTCGGGCTCGATCGTCCCGCGCAGCGTTCCCGACCAGCGGTCCGAGCGGCCCGTCAGGTCCAGGGAGATGTCGACGAGACCTTCGGCGGCGTTCGCGGCGCTCGTCGCGGCGACGAGCGGAGGGCCGATCTCGACTTCGGCCGCTCCCCGAATCCGAACCGGACGCCAAATGCCGACAGCCGGCAGGTTGACGTAATGCCAGCCGTAATTGCAATTGAACACGACCGTTTGGTGCCAGACGTTCCATTCGTTGCCGAGCGGAGCCGGATGCACCTTGACGATCAGCTCGTTTCGTTTCCGCAGCGGCTCCCCGAGCTCGACGTGCGGTCCGCCGAAGGCGCCGTTGTGATAGCCGAGCGGACGGCCGTTGAGCCATACTTCGCAAGCGGGCGATACGCCGTCGAACAGCAGCCTCGGCGCCTGCATCCCCGGCACCGCCTCGAACGTGCGGCGATACCACCACGTCCTGTGGCTGTACGCCTTGGCCAGGGGCGCATTTTCTCCGAACGACGGATCCGGCAGCTTGCCCGCTTCGACCAGCGCCGTATGCACGCTGCCCGGCACTCGCGCCGGAATGGCATCGGTCCAAGCTCCCCCGCCAAGCCGTTCCGCGTCCTCCCCTCCTTCGGCCAGCTCCCAAAGGCCGTCCAGCACGATCGTCGGGGGCGCCTCCGCATGCGGCGCCTTGCCTTTCGTCCATTCCGGCGCAGCGATCGGCCGGTCCAGCGGCGACGGCCCGGGCTTGAACCGCTTTCGTTCGATAACGTCAAGGCTGGAAATTGGTTCGGTCATGTTTCTCTCTCCTTAAGCCTGTTGATAGGCCAAAATCCGTTGCCCGCACTTGCTCGCACTCGCCCGCACTCACCCGTACAGCGGCCCGTACGCCGCGCAAGCCCGGTAATCGGCGCCTTCCGGGTCCTTCGTCCCGAACGCGCTCCACGCGCTCGGCCGGAACATCCGCTTCGTCTCCACGTTGTGCATGTTCACCGGAATTCTGAGCATGCTGGCCAGCGTGATCAAATCCGCCCCGATATGACCATAGCTGACGACGCAGTGGTTCGAGCCCCAATTCTCCATCACCGCGTATACGTCGTCGAATACGGGATCGCCCTCTACCCGCTTCGGCGCGAACCACGTCGTCGGCCACGTCGGCGTCGTCCGCTCGTCCAGCTTCGCGTGCACCTCCGGCGGCAGCTCGACCGTGTAGCCTTCGGCCAGCTGCAGCACCGGGCCGACGCCTTCGACGAGGTTGATCCGCGCCATCGTGACCGGCATGCCGCCCCGCGTCAAAAAGTCGGTCGAATGCCCGCCCCCGGCGAACTGATCCATATACGTCGGCCGCCACGACGTCGCGGCCAAGCAGCGCTCGATCTCGTCTTCGCCGATCTCCCAGTGCGGCTTCAGGACCGGCTTGCCGTCGCGCGTCTGCTCCCCGGTTCCGTCCAGCGCCGCCGGACCGGAGTTAATCAGGTGCAGGATGCCCCCCGCGGCCGCTCCTTCCAGCCGGTGGCCGGTCACCCGCTCGACCGCCTCCGGGCTCCAGAACGTCCGCACGTCGGCGAAAATTTGCGCCGTATTCGTCAAATAGTGGCCGAACAGCATCGTCACCGCGTTCAGGTTGTCGTTTTCCGTGGCGACGATATAGGGCTCCCGCGTCCCGTTCCAGTCGAACGAGCTGTTCAGCACCGCCTCGAGAAAATCCGCGCTCGGAAAATGATCCGTCCACTCCCGCTGCCCCTGAAATCCCGAGGCGATCGCGTTATAGCCGTACGCTTCTTCCTCGAAGCCCATGGCGGCGAGCCGGGGATTTCCGATCATCAGGTCGCGCGCGATGAGCGCCATTTGGACGACCGTCTCCCAATTCCGCTCCTTCCGCTCGTCGGACAGCGCGAGGTCCGCCGGGTTCGGGTCCGGCCCGACGCGGCATTTCTCCCGCACCCAGGCAAGCGCGCGTTCGAATTCCTCGCGGTCGTAGATGCCCTTGTCGATCCGCCGCGTCACTTCGGTCATGTCGACGTACGCGTTTTTCATGCCGAGGTACCGCTGGAAAAACCCGTCGTCGACGATGCAGCCCGCGATGCCCATCGATACCGAGCCGATCGACAGGTACGATTTGCCCTTCAGGAGCGCGACCGCAAGCCCCGCCCGCGCGAACTGCAGCAGCTTGCCGCGCACGTCCTCCGGCACCTCGCGCTCGTTCATGTCCTGGACGTGGCGGCCGTAAATTTTATAAACGGGCAGCCCCTTCTGGTTGTGCGCGGCATGCAGCGCTCCCATATAGACGGCCCCGGGACGTTCCGTGCCGTTGAAGCCCCACACCGCATGCGGCAACAGCGGGTTCGTCTCCATCGTCTCGAGCGGGTAGCACCAGCCCGAGGCGACGGTGACGATCAGGCCGACGCCTTCCTTCGCGAAGCGGTCGGAGCATTCCGCCGCCTCCCGAAAGCCGGAAATGCACGTTTCGTTCACGACGCATTCCACCGGCGAGCCGTCCGGATAGTTCAGCTCCGACGACAGCGCGCGGGCCGCGGCGAGCGCGAGCTCCATCGTCATGTCCTTCGTCGCCGCCTTGACCAGCTTGCGGCGGTCGATAATCGGCCGGATGCCGATTTTCGGAAAGCCGCCTGCGTACCGATGCTTCAAATCTGCCATAAGCTCATCCCCTTTTATTCAAACGCGCAAGCCTCGCTTTTTTCCAAATCGCGTTCTGCCGCCTTCGCTCGCGAAGGGCTGACGGGCAGACCGCGCCGGACAGCCTCTCCGCAGTCCCGGGCGGTCAGCCCGTCAGCCCATGCTGCGCCATTTTTCCGCGAATGAACGCGACGCCCTCCGCAACGAGCGCATCGCCGCTCGGCGCGAGCTGCCGCCATACCCACGTGTTCATGTTGTCGGTGACGTCGACAAACGACTCCAGCGCCGCGTAGCCGTCGTATTTCATTTCCCCGAGCGCGCGGAAGATCGCATCCCAGTCGACCAGCCCGGTCCCGGGAATGCCCCGGTCGTTTTCGCACAAGTGATAGTGAACGAGATCGTGGCCGGCCGCCTTCGTCGCGTCGTAAAAGCTCTTTTCCTCGATGTTCATATGATAGGTGTCCAAATGAATCTTGATATTCGGCTCGCCGATCCGCGCCTTGAGCGACAGCGCCTGCTCGCACGTGTTGACGAGATTCGACTCGTAGCGGTTGACCGGCTCGAGCCCGATTTGGACGCCGAGCTCCCGGGCGTAAACCGCCGCCTCCCGCAATCCTTCCGCCGCCCACTCCCGCTCCTGCTCTGTCGGCCTCGCGTTCGCGTTTTTGACGTGCTCGGAATAGACGACGCCGGACAGGTTCGTTTTGCCGATTTCGGCCGTCGCGCGCACGCAATCCTTCAGATAGGCGATCCCGGCCGCCCGCACGGCGGGGTCGAAGCTCGTAATGTCGGTGCCTTTCAGCAGCACGGTCGACGTTACGGCGTCGATGCCCGCGTCGGCCAGCCTTTTTTTCACCGCGGCCGCGTCGAACGTATCGAGCGTCATAAGCGGAAGTTCGATAAAATCAAGCTCCAGCCGGGCGACCCGGTCGATCAGGTCAAGCGTGGCGTTGCTCCATTGCGAGCACCAGGCGTATGCGTGAATGCCGAGTTTCATCGTAATTCCTCCCCGCATAAATATCGGATGACGTTCCGGGAAGCCATCAGTCCCATATTGTCGACCGCCTGAACCGTCGAAGCGGCGCAGTGCGAGCCGATGACGATGTTGTCCAGCCGCAGCAATCGTTCGTTCTCGGGCGGCTCCCGCTCGAAGACGTCGATGCCCGCTCCCCAAATGCGGCCGGACTGCAGGGCGTCCAGCAGGGCGTCCTCGTCGACGAGGCCGCCGCGCGCCGTATTGACGAGCACGGCGGTCCGCTTCATCCGCTCGAATCGTTCGCGGCCGATCAGATGGCGCGTTTGCTCCGTCAGCGGCACGTGCAGCGTAACGAAATCCGCTTCCGCCAGCAGCGCGTCGACATCCGGCGCGTAAACGACGCCGTATTCCGCTGCGAACGCTTCGTCGCGCACCGCGTCGAAGGCGACGATCCGCATGTCGAAGCCTTTGGCCCTGCGAACGACGGCTTTGCCGATCGCGCCGAGGCCGATCAGCCCGAGCGTCCGGCCGTGGACGTCGACGGTCGTCAGCTTCCGCCAGTTCCGCTCCCGGCACTCGCGGTCGATCGGCACCAGCTTCCGGGCCGCCGCAAGCAGCAGCGCGAACGTGTAATCCGCCACCGCCTCCGTGTTCGCGCCGACGGTCGTCGCCACCGCGATCCCGCGCTCGGCCGCATACGCCAAATCGATGTTGTCGGTGCCGACGCCGTATTTGGCGATGACTTTCAGCTTGTCGGCCTTCTCGAGCACGCCGCGGTCGAGCGGGTCGACGCCGACGATGACGGCGTCCGCGTCGCGGATGCTTGCGATCATTTCCTCGCGGTCCATGATCCGGCCGTGGGGATTGCGGACGACTTCGAGCCCGCTCGTCCGCAGCAGTTCGAACGGTTCGACGCTTGTCTGTCCGAAGGAACGCGGCGTCACCAGCACTTTTTTGGCCCCCATCGCTTCGTCCTCCTCCGTCAGTTCCACTTCGGATTGTCGACGACGGCGGGGCGTCCGTTTTGCTCGATGACGATTTTGCGGAAGCCCTTCGTCTCGATCGATCCGTAATCGTGGCCGGCGTCCGCGCGGAAGACGTAAAACGTAATGAGCGGCTCGGACCCGGTATTGATGCTGCGGTGCGCGTACCGTCCGGGAACGTAGACGGCCCTGCCGGGCGAAAACTCCTGAACGTCCCACTCTCCCTCCGGATTTTCCATCAGCATCAAGCCTCTGCCGCCGATGCAGTAATAGACCTCCGCCGTGTCGAGGATCGTATGAAAATGCCCCTTCGTCATGAAGTACTCGTTTCCGACCTTGCCCGGGGAGACGATGCTCGTCCCAAACGCGAGATTGCCGGCGGCCTCGGGTACGCCGAGATCGTAAAATTCGTACAGCAGCGGATCGCCCTCCCGGAGCAGCCCTTCAAGCGCGGCGTCGTCGGCGTACATGCCGCGCATTTGGGACAGCCGGCGCTTGAGCGAAGGCCTCGTGTCGGACAACCCGTTGTTCAGACTGAAATAGACGGCAAACGGTTGCAAGGGCGCGGAATCCCCCAGCCCGGCGTTTGCCGGTTTCATAGAGACCATCGGGGTCGTCGGGTTCATCGGGGCCCGCCCCGTTTCGTTCGTCATTGGCCCCTCTCCTTTCCGGCTCGGCCCGTCTGCAGGCTCATGGCGATTTCCTCCAGTTGCGAAAAGGTGTCGCGGTCGATTTCAAGATCGAAAACGTCCTGGATGACCTGCGTCCATCCGTGCAGAAAATACACCCAGCCGTCTTCGACATGAAGGCCGCGCCGGCTTCTTTGCGCTTCGGCCTGGCGCTTGAAGGTGAGGTCTCCCCGGTAGTTGAGCTCCCAGACGAGGCATCCTTCGGGAAAAACGGCATCGTCCGTCAGCGGCGAGCCGGGGCGGTCCTTGCCGAGGCCGGTCGCGTTGACGACGAGCGAATGGCTCGGCAGCTCGCGAAGCGTCCGGTCGTTGTCCGCGGGTTCGGGGCAAAGCCGGTATTCGAACTCTGTCTTGGCGTCAAGCTTGCCCAGCAGCCTCCGGGCGGAATCAAGGCGCGGCCGGCTCCGGTTGGTGATGACGATTTTGGCCGGGACGTTCGCTCCGTGCTCCTTTTTCGTCAAATACGAGGCGATGGCCAGCGCGCTGCCGCCGGCGCCCATCACGAGCGCTTCCCCGCCGCGCGACCAGAACCGTTCCGGGATGAACGCTTCCATCGCGAGCCCCCCGGACACGGGATCTTTGGCCGCGCCGAGCAGCCGGCCTCCTTTTTTGTAGATCGAGGACAATTCTTCGAACATCGTCGCGTATGGATCCAATTCGTCGAACAAGTCGCCCGCCGCGCGGTACAGGTCGATTTTGTGGGTCGTCACGAGCGCCCCCAGCGCCAGCGGATCGTTCTTGATAAAGGAGACGGCTTCGCGGTAAGCTTGCGGATCGGCATGAATCGGCAAATCGATCCCTTTGATGCGCGCGTCCAGGCCGAGCGCTTCGGCCCAGAGCGGGAACAGCTTCATAATCGAGGAGCCCGCGGTCGTCACGCCGATAAAATAAAACGTTGGCTTGTCGTTCGGCTCGTAGCTCACGTTGCGATCTTCCTTTCGTCGAGGGTCGTCTTTTTCAGGTTTCCGTACAGCGCCGCCATCCCTTCGACGGCCATCCTGTATTTCTTCGTCAAGCGGTCGTACGCGCCGCGCAGCGACAAGTCGGGCTCATAGCGCCGGTCGTACGCGATAAACGATTCGGCCGTCGCCGCGAGATCCGCATAATGCCCGATGCCGAAGCCCGCGATCGCCGCGACGGCCTGGAGCGCGGAATCGGCGTTTTTGAGCGCGGTTACCGGAAGGCCGAGCGCGTCCGCCTTGATCCGGGCGAACAGGCTTCCTTTGGCGCCTCCTCCGACCGCATGGACGCCGGAGTACGGAATGCCTCCGGACAAGCGTTCCAGCGTGTCCAGGTAGATCCGGTATTCGCAGGCGATCGACTCCATGATCGAGCGGAACATCGCCGCCTTGCCGTGCGACCAGTTGAGCCCGATCCAGCTTCCCCTCAGGTCCGTATCGTTCGGGCATACCCTGCCGCCGAAGTGGGGGACGAACAGCAGCCCGTCGCTTCCCGGCGCGATTTTTTCCGCCAACTCGCTCAGCTTTTCGTACGATAGCGGCTCTCCGCCATCCGCGCTGACCAGCTTCCGGTACCAGGACAGGCACTCGCCGCCTCCGCTTATGTAAGCGTGCGGAGCCCACAAACCCGGCAGCACCGACCGGGCGAAAATGAGCGTTTTCGTTTCCGCGTCCGGGCTGTAGCGATCGACGCAGCCGGCGAGAATCGAGGCGGTGCCCGCGATATCGAGCAGCCTCCCCGGGCGGACGAGCCCGCCCCCGAGCGCGGCGGCCGCGCTGTCGCCGCAGCCGGCGACGATCGGCACGCCTTCGGGCAATCCCGTCTCAAGCGCGTATTGGCCGGACAAGCTTCCGACGACATCCCACGGCCGGACGATGGCGGGAAGTTTGTCCCCGTCCATGCCGAACGCTTCGAGCAGCTCCTGCGACCACCGCATCCCGCTCACGTCCGCAAATCCCGAAAAATGCAAATGCGTGTAATCGATAAAAGCCTCGTCGGCTTTAAGCCCGGCCAGCCGGCCGGCCGCATACGCGCTGGGCACGACGAATTTGGCGATGCGCCGGTAGACGTCCGGCCGCTCCCGCTTCCACCACAGCTTTTTCGGCCCGTGCGCGTACGTCACCGGACTTCCCGTAAGGCGAATGAACCGCTCCTCGCCCCACGCCTTGATTTCCGGCATATGCTTCTCGCACCGCGTATCCAGCCAGGAGTCGTAAGGCGTGACGGCGTTCCAGCTCTCGTCGATTCCGAGGATGCCGGCCATCTGGCCGGCGAGGCCGATCGCGGCGACGCGTCCCGGTTCGACGGAGGCGGCATCGAGCGCTTCCCGGATGCCTTCCGTAACGGACCGGAACATTTCCTCCGGATTTTCCTCCACGCTGCCGCCCGGCCCCCGGATCAGCCGCGAGGGCCGAAACGAGGCGCCGGCGATGCGGCCGGTTTCGTCGACGATCGCCGTTTTCGTGCCTTGCGTGCCAATATCAGCGCTTACAAAGTAACGCATCGTCGCTCAAGCTCCTTTTCAGCGGAAGGCGATCAGCGTCTTGATGCCTTCCGAACTCATGGCTTCGGCCACGGCCTGCTCCATATCGGCGACGGCATAACGGCCCGTGATCAGCCGGTCCGCATCGACGATGCCGTTCGCGATAAACTGCAGCGTCTTCCGAAAATGACGGTTGTTCGCCTTCGTCGATCCGGTGGCGACAATCTGCTTATAATGAATAAGATTCGTGTTGACTTCGACATTTTCCTCGGTCTTCGGCAATCCGCCGAAAAAATTGATTCTTCCGTTCATCGCCGTCAGCTCGACGGCCGTTCGCTGGGATTCCGGCGACGGATTCGCCGTCACGCAAACGTCGACTCCCCTTCCGGCCGTCAGATCCGGGATGCTCTCCTTCAATTTCGACGCTTCGAGCAAAATGAGCGAATCGTCGATGCCGCGGGCAAGCTCGAGCCGTTTCGCGGAGCGATTCGCCAAAAACACCCTTCCGGCCCCGGCCCGCTTCGCCAGCAGCGCGTACATGATGCCGATCGTGCCCGCGCCGATCACGAGCACGTCGTCCCCGAGGCGAATCGGGCATTGGAGAATGCCGTTGTACACGCACGACAACGGTTCGATCAGCGCCGCCTGGTCGAACGTAACCCGGTCGGGAAGCGGAGCGACGTTGCCGAATCGCACCGCCGCCTCCGGGATGACGACATATTCGGCAAAGCCGCCGTCCAGCTGGACGCCGAGCGCCCTGTAGTCCGGACATAGATGCTGATCGCCCTGAACGCACAGATCGCAAATGCCGCAGCCGATGTTCGGCGCGACCGCGACTCTCATGCCGGCTTCGTACCCGCGCACGGACCGCCCGACTTCCGCGATCACGCCGCTGATCTCGTGTCCGAGCGTCCGCGGGCTGTCCGGACCGATGCCGGCGTAGCCGTTTCGGATCATCCGCAAATCGGTTCCGCAAATTCCCGCGCTTTTCACCTGAAGCAAAATTTCTCCGTCCGAGACGGACGGTTTCGGTATTTCGGCCACTCGGACATCGTGAGCGCCATACATTCGCGTCGCCATCATGGTCCGCATCCCACCTGTGTTCATTATCTTTTGTTGTTGTTTATTATTACATTTTGATAATATGATGATATTCGATGAGTGTCAACCGTTTTTCGGAGGAAAATTGTTTTATTATTGTTCTTAAATGATAATAAATGATATAATCGATTCAATCATTTCATTTGGAAGACTGAAACGGAGACGTTGTGATATGAGCGACAAAACTAACGATATTTTGTTCGCGGAGGAGCGGCGGGCCGAAATCGTCCGGCTCGTCAACGAGAGGAAAAAGGTGCTCGTCCCCGATCTGATCGAATTTTTCAAAGTGTCCCCCGCCACCATTCGCGGCGATTTGCGCGATCTGGAGGCGGACGGCCTCATCAAGCGGACGCACGGGGGCGCCATTCCGAGCGACTCCGCCAAAGTCGGCTTCGAGCCGGACACCGCGGCCAAGCATGTCGCCCATTTGGCGGAGAAACGCCTGATCGCGCATAAAGCGGCCGACATGGTCGAAGACGGGGACATCATCATCATCGATACCGGAACGACGACGCTGGAAATGGCCCGGCTGCTCAAGGACAAAACGAACGTTACCGCCATCGTCAACGACATGGAAATCGCCCTGTGCCTGGAAGCGTTTGCCGGCGTCAACGTCGTCGTCATCGGCGGAACGCTGCGCAAAAAATTCCACTGCACGGTCGGTCCCTTCGCCGCCAAGCTGCTGTCCGAGCTGAACGTCGATAAAGCGTTTCTCGGCACGAACGCCTTCAGCGTTCAGAAGGGCTGCACGACGCCGGACATCAACCAGGCGGAGATCAAAAAAATCATGGTCCGGGTCGCCTCCCGGGTAATCGTCCTGTGCGACGGCAGCAAAATCGGCAAAAACTCCTTCGTCCAGTTCGTCGGTCCGGACGAAATCGACGCCTTCGTGACCGACGACCGCGCCGATCGGACGCTGCTGGCCGAAATGGCCGAGCTTGGCCTGGAGGTCGTGGTCGCCGGCAAATAGCGGCAAGCGCTGACGCGATTCGCCCCCTGTCTTCGCCCGGGCGCGCTATTCCCCCACGCGGACGGCCTTGCGGGCCGCGAGCGAAGCGTTGCCGGCCTCGACCGCCATGACGGCCATTTTGCCGTCGCGGCCGGTTACGTACGGCTCGCGGTCTTCCAGGATGCACTTGACGAAGTCGGTATCCTCGGCCAAGTAGGCGTCCTTGAACAGCGAGCGCCAGCTCGTCGTGAACGGCCGGCGGAGCGCCCCGTCCCGGCTCGCCGTCACGATCGTTCGCTCATGCGTCTGCCCGAGAAAAATGACGCCCTCCGTCCCCACGATTTCGGCCCGGCTGTCGTAGCCGTATTGCACGCCCATCGCGCCGTCGACGCTGCCCGCCATGCCGTTGCGGAAACGGGCCGTCAACGCGACGTTGTCGTAAAAATCCGGGAACCGGTCCCGGATTTCCCCGCACCGGTAGTTGCCCCCGACCGCGTACACTTCCTCGATTTCGGAACCGGCAAACCAGCGGATCGTATCGATGTCGTGGCTGCACACCTCGGCCAGCGGCCCGTTGCTTTTGCGGATATCGTACATCCACGGCTGCGGCGTGCTCGGCCCTCGCGTAAGCGATTTCACGAGCACGACCTCGCCGATTGCCCCTTCCTCGATCTGCCTTTTCGCCTCCCGGTAACTGGCGTCGAACCGCCGCATGAACGCGAGCTGCAGCTTGACGCCGGCCGCGCCGCACGCCGCGATCATGTCGTCGCATTCACGCGCGTTCATCGCCATCGGCTTTTCGCACAGCACATGCTTGCCCGCCGCCGCCGCCGCCGCGACGATTTCCCGATGATAGACGGTCGGCGTCACGACGACAACCCCGCGCACCCGCTCGTCGGCGAGCAACTGCCGGTAATCGGTATAAAACGCATCGATCTCAAGCTCCCGCGCCGCCCGCTCGGCGGTTTCGCGGTTCGGATCGGCGACCGCGACAAGGCGTGCGTAAGGGACGCTTTTCCGAAAGTTGACCGCATGAATAAGTCCGGCCCTGCCCGCACCGATAATCCCGATTCCGATTCCCGAATTCCCCATCTCGGACCTCACCCCAAATGATTATTTTCTATCGTTTACTAATTTATATTATCATTTGTGGTGAAGTCAATAAAACTCAACAGCATTCAACAATATTTAATTCCGGTTTCACGCCGCATTTTTCTTTTTCAGCCAAATCGGCACCAAATAAAAGATCAAGAGCATCGCGAAAAAGTAAGTAAAAGCCGGCCACACCTCGATAAAAGCATGAACGACGATCAGGCTCGGTCCAACGTGCTTCGACATCGCGATCATGATCGCCCCGAAGGAAAACGCCAGCGGCTTGGCGTTTTTCAGCCCGAGCAGTTGGCCGAAGCCGGACATGGACAAAAACAGAAGAAGACTGTTTTTCAGAAAAAGGGAGGCCATCCAGAGAGCGATGACGAACGGATCGATATTCTCAAGAAAGTCGCCCAGCCGCACCGTCCGGATCAGTTCGAGCGACGGATACGTCAGCTGGGCGGTCAAATGCTTGCCGAACGTCAAATAGCAAGGAATCAAAACCGTCAGCACCATGACGAGCGATATCGCGCTGGCGGCTGCCATCGTGCGAAACGTTTTTTTCTTGTCCCTGAGGTACGGATAAAGAAACATGACGAACAGCGAGTCCTGGAAATAGGAAGGCGTGCCGACCGTGCCTTGAACGAGCTGCCGCAAATCCCAGTCCCGGATCAAGGCGCCGGCGATCGGCCAGATGTATTCCTTGCTCAGCATGAACGGAACCAGGACGAGCCCGATGACGATAAAAAACAGAAAGCCTTCCGCGCAGCGAAAAATGGACTCGATCCCCGTGCGGGCGGCCAGCGCGCAAACGGCTCCGAACAATGTCAAAATCGCCCATTCCGGCGTGTTGATGAAATACGAGTGAATCAAAAAGTCGCCCAACTCGCGCAAAATGGACGCGCCGACGTTCATCATGTAATAGAAGAGCAACAACATGACGATCGGATGGAGCCATTTGCCGATCAGCGATTTTCCGAAATGGGTAACGAACGCGTCCGGCCGGTAAGAAGCGATTTTAAGGGAACCCGCCAGCCCGAGCAAGGAGATCGCCCAGCCCAAAATAAGGCCGAGCCAGCCCGCATAACCGGACGTCTGAGTCAGGGCGCTGATGACAAACCCCGCGTTGGCGCCGTAATTGCTCAGGACCATAAACATCAGCAACTGGGATTGCGAAATCCGTTCCATGGCCTTCTCTCCCGCAAACTGGCTTTTTTTAGTTTCCCGACATCCACTTCATGACCGGTTCGAAAATGGGGAGCAAGGTAGGGTAAATATAAGGGATCGAATTCGTTTTGTCGCCGTAATACACGAACGCGACATAAACAAACGAGAAGGCGAAAACGCCGAACACGATCCCTTTCGTTCTTTTTTTTCGGGTATGTTTTTTCAAATAGCCCCATTCGACCCAAAAAATCGCGCCGTAGACCAGCACGATAAAGATCATTTACGCTCCTCCTCCCGGTCCCGGATCCAGAACGAATTGCCGACTCCGCCCGGCCTTTCGATGACGATATGGGCGCGGATTTCGAAATCCACGTCGTTCCGGTAGTGCTCGCGCCACCGATCCTTCCATCGATTCCAAATGGAGGGGTAGTACCATTCGACATACCGCCCCAATTGAAACATATCGACTCCGATCGTTTGGGAATAATCGAGCACGGCCAAAATGCGCCGTTCGATGTCCTTTCTCAAACGGGCCTGCAGCTGATCCACTTTTTTCGGGTCCAAAATGTCGATATCGGAGTTGGAGGAAGTGACGTCGTCGACGGCCTCGACATGGATTTGAAATACGATGCGGCCGTTTCGCGCTTTGACTTTAATGCCGGATTCGGCTTTCACGACCATAAAATCGACCAGCTTGCCGTCCGTCGGCGATTCGATCGTCACGAGCGCGTCCCGCATTTGCCCGTTAATCCACATGGCGCCCCTTTGTTGAATCGGATTCAGGCTTCCGACAAGCTTATAATCGGATAAAATACCGGAGCCTGTATTTTTCAGCACGTTCCCGGGCTTCCCTTTTTCGCTGACAAGGCGGCCGGCCGACACGTCGATTTTGCCGATGAGACCGTCTTTCACATCGGGGCCGCCGATCAGCAAGTCCCGGACCGTCGTATTGATCAACGAGCGCCGGGCCGCCAACTCCCGGATAATTTCGGTCGGAAATTGCTCGTAGATCGGGGTCATCATGATGATATTTCGCGCATCTCCTTCGCTAAGAAAAACATACGCCTTGGATTGGAAGGAAGGCTGGCGCATGACGAATTCCAGCAGGGGCTCGATTCCTCTGCGGGCAAACCGTTCGCCGACGATGAGGACCCGCGTATGTCCCCAGTTGATTTGGCGGGAAACCTCGGTTTGCATTTTCCGGTAGGCGGCGGCGATCGTCGGTCCGGTGCGGGTTACCGTCGCATACGGGTTGCCGTCTCCGCCGACATTTCCTTGCTGAATGCGCGTCAGCCGGTTCGGCAGCGGAAAGCCGAGCGTCAGGGTGATTTCGTCTTCTTTTTCCGCGGCATCGACCAGCATGACGGAAACGAACAGCCGGTCGTTCACTTCGACACGCGACCAGCAGCCGCCTAGCAAGAGCATAACGGCAAGCAGGGGCGACACCCGCAAGAGTCGAGCATGCCGCGGAGAACGAATCAACATGTCTAGTCTCCCTCCCAATGATCCGGCAATTGCGGAAGGTTGACCCCCTTTTCCCGCACGCCGGCTTCGGTTCCGTACAGCACCGGTCTTCTGCGCATTTTCCACCACGGCACCCGCACGAATACGTCCTTCAGTCCCTGAAACTGCATGGGCGCAATCGGGGACAGGTACGGCGTTCCGAAGGAGCGCAAGCTTACCAAATGGAGATACAGAAGGAATATGGCCACCATGACGCCGAACAGCCCGAAGCTGGCCGCCATAAACATGATCGGAAAACGAAGGAAGCGGAACGTCAGCCCGAGATCGTAGTGCGGAATAATGAACGAAGCGATGCCGGTTATCGAAACGACGATGACCATCGGCGCCGAGACGATGCCGGCTTCGACCGCCGCCTGCCCGATGATCAAAGCCCCGATGATCGAAATCGTCTGGCCGATCGCCTTCGGGATGCGCAATCCACCCTCGCGCAGGGCCTCGAACATCAGCTCCATGATCAGCGCTTCGACAAAGGCGGGAAACGGCGTTCCCTCCCTCGCGGCCGCCACGGTCGTCAGAAACGAAGGCGGAAGCATCTCGGGGTGAAACGTGCTGATGGCGATGTATACCGACGGGAACAGGAACGAGACGACGAGAAAAATGTAGCGGATCCAGCGAATCCAGGTCGCCGCGATAAACTTCTGATAATAATCCTCCGTCGATTGCAGCAGCATGCTGAGCGTTACCGGCAGCAGAAGCGGAATCGGCGTGCCGTCGACGAGAACCGCGATTCTTCCTTCCAAAACCCCGGCGGCGACGGTGTCGGGTCTTTCGGTGTACTGCAGCTGCGGAAACGGGGAATACGGATTGTCTTCCAAATACTCCTCCAGGTAGCTGGAGCCGAGCACCCCGTCGATCTTGATGCGGCCAAGGCGAAGTTTGACCTCGTCGACGAGCTCTTTTTTGCAAATTCCGTCGAGGTATACGAGCATGACCTTCGTATGCGTGTACTTTCCGAACCGCAGCTCCTCGGTTTTCAAGGCGGGATGCTTGATCTTTCGGCGGATCATCGTCAAATTCGTGTCCAGATCCTCGATAAAAGCCTCGCGCGGTCCCCGGATGACGCTTTCGTTGGCGGATTCCGAAATCGCCCGCTTGTCGATCTTGCGAAGCGGAAACAGGCAAACCTGCTCAAGCCCGTCCAGCAGCAGCGCCAGATGGCCTTCCAAAATCTGCTGAACCGTTTCGTTCATGCTTGCCGTCAGCCTGTAACTCGAAATCGGCACCTCCGGCATCTTCCTGATCCAGGAAAAGGGGCCTTCCGAAGCGTCGCGGTCGATGAGCGCTAGCCCGTTCTCGAGCATCGACTCGAACAGGCTGGAATCGACCATGTTCTGCACGAAAACGACGGCGCCGCTGCGTCCGCCGGCTGTCCGGAACGATTGAAACACGATGTCGGAGTTCCGGTCGAGCACGGTCCGCAGCCAATTCATCCTGGCTTTGAGCGTTCCGGATTCGGGTTCGGGCGCTGCCGGCTCGTAAGCGGCGCGAAGGGTCACCTTCGCCTTCGGTTTTCTTTTGAATCCGTTCAGCCACCACCGCATCGCTCGCGTCCCCCCCAACCCTTCGCAAAACATTAAACTGAGCTTGTCGTTAATGTTTTCCTTTTTCGCCGTTTTGATTCCAGCCCAGGCAAACGCCGGACGGCATCCTTGCAATGACTGGACTTTCCGGGGATCGTGAATATTGGCGACACTCAGAGCACGGCCACTGCGCTCGGTTTTAGGCGCTTGGCTGGGCGAGTGCGGTTACTGGCGCACGGTCGGGTGAGTGCGGTGCTAGGCGCTTGGCCGGGCGAAATGCGTAATTTTTACTCAAATGCATGTGGTTCTTGGCGCTTGGACGGGCGGGATGGGTAAATTTTACTCAACTGCATGTGGTTCTAGGCGCTTGGCCGGGCGAGATGCGTAATTTTTACTCAACTGCATGTGGTGCTAGGCGCTTGGCCGGGCGAAATGCGTAATTTTTACTCAACTGCATGTGGTGCTAGGAGCTTGGCTGGGCGAGATGCGTAATTTTTACTCAACTTGGCACGGTGCTAGGCGCTTGGCTGGGCGGGATGGGTAAATTTACTCAACTGCATGTGGCCGCATGGGCATGGGGGCGAAATTGAGTCGCCATAACTCAACCGGATTCCCGGGGGACGATCCGGATTCCCGAGCGAGAGGGGAGATGTTCGGAGAACTGTTTCGCGCTGCCCGAGCGGCGCGCCCGTGCCCCGCGAGCCAGTCCGGGTCCTTCGCAAAAAAGCCGACGCCCGCAGCCTTCTCGTCGACGGCCGCATGGCGTCGGCATCGTTTTTCCCTTCCTAGCTTATCCGGAACTCCATTTTCGCGACTTTGGCAAGATCGTTCCTAAACGCCTCCAATTCGAAGCTTTCCTCAATATGGTACACGCCCGGGGGGCATTCGTCGCAGTAAACTGATTTTGCGACCCGGACGGCCGTTATTGCGGTGGCTTCCGCTTCGCGCTTACCGTAGAGGAAACATTCGGCCCGTGCGCTTTCGCCTCCCTTCGTTCCCCGAGCGTCGATTTTGACTGCAAACATCGGTTCTCCTATTTTTACGGAAAGAAGACGATTCACCAAACCGTCCCGAATCGTCTTGCTCCGAAGCAAGCGAAGCGCTCCGAGCGTTTTCAGCCCGGCCAGCAGGCCGGTCAGCGGGGCGGAGTCGAACGCTAGGCGGGTGGAAACGGTCGGAACCCGAAGCGTCTGCGGCAAAATATGCTGATCGGCGAAATTGAAGCGATATGCCTTCCGTTTCCCGAGACGCCCGCCGAAATCGGCGGCATAGCCGTCGGTAAAGCTGTCGGCTTCGGCTGGCATGCCTTGTTTCGTGACGGCGAATTTCGCATTCAAGTTGTCGACGGTCCATTCGACGGCCGCTCTTCCGTGCGCGTCCCCAAGTCCGAGCATAACGGAAATGTCGATCGACTCCGTCCGGTCGAGCTGGCGATTCGCCTGGAGCGCAAGCAAATTGGTCAGGCCCGGTGCCAGTCCGACGCTCAGTACGGCCGACGCGCCGCCCTCTTCGGCCAGCGAATGAAGCGGACGGAGCCGGGAAAGAAACCCGTAGTCCGCGGATATATCGATATAATGGACGCCGTGCCGAAGGCACTCGCGTGCGAACGCGGTATCCGTCTGATCCAGGCACATGACGACCAGCTTCGTTTCCGAAAAAAACGACGGATCGGGGGAGCGGGTCAGGTCAATCTGCATCGGCAGGGCCCGGCCTTCCGTTTCCCGGCTCAAAGCTTCGGCCCGTTCCCGGCTTCTCCCGGCCGCATGCACCCGGCCCGGAAATGCCTGGGCCAGTTCCTTGCTGATCATGCCGCTTGCCCGTATCCCCCGATGACGACAATGCGGTTTTTCATGCCTCATTCTCCGATCTTGACGGTTGTGTTTCGACTAAGAGCGAACTTTCGCCCGCTGCAGCCTAAGCGCGTTCAGCACGACCGAGACCGAGCTCAACGCCATCGCCGCGCCGGCCACCCACGGGGCCAGCAGCCCGATGGCGGCCACCGGGATGCCGAGCGTGTTGTACCCGAGCGCCCAGAACAAATTTTGCTTGATGTTGCGCATCGTCTTGCGGCTCATTTCGATCGCGTCCGGGATGCCCGACAGATCGCCGCGCATGAGCGTCACGTCCGCCGCTTCCATCGCGACGTCCGTGCCGGTTCCGACGGCCATGCCGACGTTCGCCGTCGCAAGCGCCGGCGCGTCGTTGATGCCGTCCCCGACCATCGCGACCGTTCGGCCGAGCGCTTGCAGCTTGCGGACTTCCGCCGCCTTCTGCTCCGGCAGCACCTCCGCCCGCACTTCCGCGATGCCGACCTGATCCGCGATCGCCTTCGCCGTCCGCTCGTTGTCCCCCGTGATCATGATGACCTGAATGCCCATTTCGCGGAGCCTGGCGACGGCGGCTTTCGACGTTTCCTTGACCGTATCCGCGACCGCGACGATGCCCGCGAAGCGCCCGTCGACCGCCGCCAGCATCGCGGTCTTGCCCTGCCGCTCCAGCGCCTCCAGCTCTTCGTAAGCGCCGCTTGCGTCCACGTTAAGGCTCTCCATCAGGCGGCGCGTTCCGATCCAGATGCGCTTGCCCTCGATTACGGCCTTGACGCCGAAGCCCGGCAGCGCTTCGAAGGACGCCGCTTCCGGCAGCCCGATGCCGCGCTCCCGGATGCCGGCGACGATCGCCTCCGCAAGCGGATGCTCCGACGCTTTTTCCGCCGCGCCGACGAGGCGGAGAAATTCCGTTTCGTCGCCTGCGGCCCGAACGTCCGTCAGCTCCGGCTTCCCTTTCGTCACGGTTCCGGTTTTGTCCAGCACGACCGTGTCGATTTTATGGGTTTGCTCCAGATGCTCGCCGCCCTTGAACAGGATGCCGAGCTCCGCGGCCCGGCCCGATCCGGCCATGATCGAAGTTGGCGTAGCCAGGCCCAGCGCGCAGGGACAGGCGATGACGAGAATCGCGATCGCGTTCTCGAGCGCTTCCGAAAGATCTCCCGGCGCCGCGAAGAAGTACCACGCGACAAAAGCGGCCGCGGCGATGGCGACGACGATCGGAACGAAGATGCCGGAGATGACGTCCGCGATGCGCTGAATCGGAGCTTTCGAGCCTTGCGCCTCCTCGACGACCCGGATAATTTGCGCGAGCGCCGAATCCTTGCCGACCTTCGTCGCCCGGAAACGCAGCGCGCCGTTTTTGTTGATCGTCGCCCCGAACACGGCGTCCCCGGCTTTTTTGGCGACGGGAAGGCTTTCCCCCGTCAGCATGGATTCGTCCACCGCCGATTCGCCGTCGAGCACTTCGCCGTCCACCGGTATCTTCTCGCCGGGACGCACGAGCACGATATCGCCGCGGACGACTTCCTCCACGGGGACCTGCCGCTCCTCTCCGTCCCGAACGACGACCGCCGTTTTCGCCCGGAGCTTCATCAGCGAACGGATCGCTTCCGACGTGCGGCCTTTGGCAAGCGTTTCGAACCATTTGCCGAGCAGCACGAGGGTAATCAGAATCGCGCTCGTTTCAAAATACAGCGACGGAGCGTGATGGGCGCCTCCTCCGCTTGTCGACCAGTCGATCGTCAAATACACGCTGTAAAAATAGGCGGCCGAGGTGCCCAGCGCGACGAGCACGTCCATGTTCGCGCTTTTGTTCCGAAGCGCCTTGTAGGCCCCGACATAAAACGCTTTTCCGATATAGAACTGCACCGGCGTGGCTAAAACGAGCTGAACCCACGGATTCATCAGCAAATCCGGGATATATATCCACGAGGTGAACGAAAAATGCGCGACCATGCTCCACAGCAGCGGCAGCGAGAGCAGCGCCGACGCGATAAGCTTTCCTTTTTGCCGCCTAAGCTCTTTGTCCCGGCGATCGTCCGGCTTGTCGCCCTCCCGCTCCGCAACCGCCTTGTAGCCGAGCTGTTCGACTTTGCGCTGCATGTCCGCCACGGATACCGCTCCCGGCGCGTACTCGATCCGGGCGGTTTCCATCGCGAAATTGACGGAAGCGCTCGCGACGCCGGGCATTTTGCTTATTCCTTTTTCGATTCGGTTCGCGCAGGCGGCGCAGGTCATTCCTTCGAGCTTGAACCGGGCGATTTCTTTTTCCGCGTCCGCGGCCGAGATCGAGTCCATGTTCGGTTCCATGATGTTTTCCTCCTCGTCTTGCTTCACTCCATATACCCCTATACCCTATATTGAAAACCAAGCAAAAACGCCTTTCGGCGTTTTTCTACTTCATCAGCTTCTGGATCGTCGTCATCAGCTCCGATACGACGTCCTCGTCGCCTTCCTGGATCCGCTCGATGACGCAGCTTTTCATATGGTGCTCCAGCAAAAGCTTTCCTACTCCGTTCAGCGCGGCCTGCACCGAGGCGATCTGGTGAAGGACGTCGTCGCAATACGTATCCTTCTCGATCAGTCCCTTGATGCCGCGCACCTGGCCCTCGATCCGGTTCAGCCGGCTGATCAGGCTGCTCTTGACTTTATCCGAATGGTGACTTTTTCGCGTCGTTCCGCATTCGCTGCCGCACCCCTGCTCGCCATGTTCGCCATGTTCGCCATGTTCGCCATGCCCATGCTTTGCGGCTTCGGCCGCGATTTCGTTTGTTTCGCGTTCGGCCGGTTCCGATTTCGCCATTATGCTCGCCTCCGCTTCGCTTCCATAACGCCTGCCAACGCGAGGGCGTTACGAAGTTTTGTTCGATTCTTGATTCTTACTATATACCCCCCACCCCTATATGTCAAGCTAATCCGAACCGCTATGCGCGCGCCCTTATTTCCGGAACAGGCCAATATTGGAAGCTCCTACTTTGTCCATCATCCTGATCGAGCTTAATTGGACGCGGTGCGGCATCCGGCCCATTCAATCCGAAAACTGCGGGGAGACATTCAGTAAACGACTTTCCGTCAGCATTGCTTTGGCTTTCCGGCGCTCTTGCTCGAAAGGCGATTCGTCCACTCCAACCATTGCGGGTTTTCATACATTATCATGATCGGGCAAGGGCAGACATTAGTAGAGGTGGAATGTTATGAATACGCGAAACATAACCCTATCCGTCATCGGGCTTGGTTATGTCGGCCTTCCGCTGGCCCTTCTGTTTCTGGAGAAGGGGTACAGGGTTATCGGCATTGACAGGGATCCCCGCAAAATCGAAATGCTGAAGCGGGGAGAAAGCTATCTGCCCGATCTGACGGACGAGACCGTTCGCTCCGCGTTGGATCGGGGCTTTGTAATCGCCGCCGATTACGATGCGCTGGCCGGGGCCGAAGCCGTCGTTATTTGCGTTCCCACCCCGCTGGACGAACGGCACGAACCGGATTTGAGCTATTTGATGGAGGCCGCGAGGAAATTGAAAGACAGGCTCCGGAGCGGGCAGCTTGTCGTTCTGGAAAGTTCGACTTACCCGGGAACGACAAGGAAAGCCTTGCTTCCGGTACTCGAGGAATCGGGGCTTGCGGCCGGCAAAGATTTTTATTTGGGATACTCTCCCGAGCGGGTCGATCCGGGCAACCGAACGCATTCGCTGCAAAATATCCCCAAAATCGTGAGCGGTGTCACCAAGCCCTGCCTGGAAAAAGTACGCGAACTTTACGGATCCGTGTTTGCCGACGTGATCGCCGTATCGACGACGGAAGCCGCCGAAATGACCAAGCTGCTTGAAAACGCCTACCGGTTCGTCAACATTTCTTTCATCAACGAACTGGCCATGATTTGCGACCAACTGAAGGTTGACGTTTGGGAAATTATCGACGCGGCAAAGACGAAGCCGTTCGGCTTCTCGGCCTTTTATCCGGGTCCGGGGATAGGCGGCCACTGCATTCCGGTAGATCCCATTTACCTGCAATGGGCCGTCCAGCAGCGCGGCATGGATACGGGCTTCATCGGTTTGTCCAGATCAGTCAATCACCGTATGCCCGCTTATATCGTCGAACAAATTCAAGCCAGGCTGTCTCCGCTGAAGCCAATAAGCGACTCCAGCATTCTTATATACGGAGTCGCTTATAAGCGCAATACGAACGACGTCCGGGATTCCGGGGCGCTGGAAATTTTGAAGCTGCTGAAAAAAACGGGCGCCGACGTCCGGTATCACGATCCCTATGTCCCTTCGATTCGGATTGAAGAGGAGCGCATGGAGAGCGTTCCGCTGACCGACGATAGCCTGGAGTCCTCAGATTGCGTCGTCGTGCTGACCGATCATTCCTGTATTCCCGCAGCACGGATGATGAAACGCGCGTCGCTCATTTACGATACCCGCAACGTATTCGGGGAATCGGCCGGCAAAGCCGCGATTTTCCGATTGGGAGGAGGCCGTTCATGAAAAGGCATCCGCATGTTTTTGTTCGCAAGGATCGGATCCTAAGCCTCGGCATCCCGCCTTGCAAAGAAGACCGGCAGCGAAAACGCTGCAGGTCGTTTTTTTTCGCTGTTGGAAGGCGATTCCTGCAAATCATGCCGGCTAGTAGGAAAAATCGGGTTTGTTCAAGATTCGCGCCGAAATGTCACGTTCAAACGGAAACGTATCCCCGCTCCTTCAAATATTCGATCGTTTTCGCCGCGCTCTCCTCCGCCGTCTCGTGTTCGGTATCGAGGACCAACTCCGGACGGTCCGGCTCCTCGTACGGATCCGAAATCCCGGTGAACGCCGGGATGCTTCCGGCCAGCGCCTTCCGGTACAATCCTTTTACGTCCCGCCGAATGCACTCCTCGAGCGGGCATTTGACATAAACTTCAACGAAAGGGTCGATTTCGCTGCGCAAAAAAGCCCGCATCGAACGATAAGGCGAAATGAACGAAGCCAGCACCACGACGCCGTGGCGCGTCAGCAGCTTGGCGACGTAGGATACGCGCTCGATGTTCCGAATCCGGTCTTCCCGGGAAAAGCCGAGATCCGGACACAGCCGGCTCCGGACTTCATCTCCGTCCAGGCGTTCCACCGGAACGCCCGCTTCGGAAAGCTTCCGCTCGACGAGCCGGCAAATCGTCGTTTTGCCCGCGCCGGACAAGCCGGTCAGCCAAACGGTTGCGCCTTTGCCCAAACGAATCCCTCCTCCTGACCGCTAGATGGATTAGCGGCGAGATCGTCAACGGCTCTCGAGCTCGCCGATCAGCGCCGCGATAGCCGCTCCCCTGCGTTCCCACGAATTGGCCAGCGCGAATCGCCTGCGCTCTTCGCCGTCTCCCGGCGATTCGAGCCGCCTCGATACCGCTTGGACGAATGACGGCCGGTCGGGCGCAATGTCGACGTGCGGCGCCATCAGTCCGCATTCCGGCAAAGCGGCGGACACGACCGGCTTTCCGGCCGCCAAATATTCGTAGGCTTTGACCGGATTCACCGCAAGCGTAAGCGGCGTAACGCGAAACGGGATGACGCAAACGGAAAAGCTCCGGATATAGCCGGGCAGCTCCTCGTGCGGCTTTAGCCCGACGAACCGGACGGAGCCGGCCGTCGGCCCGTATTTCCGTCCGAATTCCGGGCCGACCGCAACGACTTCGGCATCCGGAAGACGAGCCAGCTCGCGCACGAGCGGCACGTCGATCCACGGCGCCCACGCGCCGATGTAACCGATGCGCCGCTTCCCCGGCTCCGATACCGCGGGGTCCGCTTCTGCGCCCGGCGGGCCTGCGTGCAAGTTCATCGCCCGATCGTACCCGTTGCGGACGAGCTCGATCCGCTTGTCCGGATAGCTGCGCGCAAGCCGCTCCTTAAGCCGCGCGGACGAGCAGACGACGGCATCCGCCGCCGCGACCGCTTCTTTTTCGTAACGCAGCCATTCGGCCATCTCGTCCGCGCAATCGTAAACGAGCCAGTCGGGCGCGTAATCCCGCGTGGCTTCGCGAACCCGAAACGGAAGGCTGCACCAGACGCCGATCTTCCCGCGAGCGGAACGGCGGATGGCCGGCCATTGTTCCGATAACCAACGTTCATGATCGTGAACGACATGCAAATCGGGCTCGACCGTCTGAACGGGACGGGCCGCTTGCGTCCGGTTGCAGAAATAAACTTTATGCCCGGCCGCCGCCAACCGCCGCATCAGCTGCTGCGGACGCTGCTTCATCCAATGCCAATCCAGCGTCGGCGGATAGATCACCACGCTCATTTGCCCCAACCTTTCGGAAAACGATGACGTTTTTCGCCGCTCGAACATATCGTATAAAAGCCGTACACTCTATTTGCGCCGGAGGTTTCGATGCTCGTATTCATATTGGACGCCGCGGACGGCAAGCTCGCGCAGCGAACGGAGGACGGCATCGCGGCCGCTTGCGCCGGCTGCCGCTTCGTCCGGGTCGCTGCCGGCGCGGCGGCGACGATGAACCGCGTGCTTACGGATTACGCCGAACCCTTTTTCGCGACGTTTACGGCCGGAGATGCCGTGCAGCCCGAATTTTTCGAGCTCGTTGCGCGATCGCTGCCTTCGCTCGGCCCGAAGGACGCCGGAATCGTCGCGCTTCTAGCCGCGCGGAAGCCGAATCCGGCGGAAGAACCGAGCGCTCCGATCGTTTGGCGCACGGAAGCGGTCCGTTCGTCCGGGGGATTCGCCGAGCCGGACCTGCTGCCTTTCGAGCGGTACGTACTGCTGGAAAAAAAACTGCGGCTCGACCCATTTCATACGTGGAAAACGGTGCCCGCCGACGGCTTTCTTCCGAAGCCGCGGCGAAATTTGGGCTGGCACAAGACCGCGCGGGAATGGCGCGAGCTGAAGCCTCTGCTTTCAGGAACGAATACATCGCCTCTCGAGAACGAGCGGCCCTTGCTGTCGATCGTCCTCTGCACGTACAATAACGCGGACGTTCTGCTTTGGGCCGTACGCAGCGTGCGCGTCCAGACCTTTCGCGATTGGGAACTGATCGTAGCGGACGACGGCTCGACCGACCGCACGCGGCGGATACTTGACGAACATCCGCTGCTTATGGATTCGCGTGTGCGCGTGCTACGAATCGAACGCAACCGCGGCAAGGCGCGCCGCCTTGAATTCGGCTTTATCGGCCGCCAGAGGCCAATGGCTGATGGAACTCGACGCGGACGACTGGCTGGCGCCGGATTGCGCCTCCGCCATTGCGGCTCGCGCCCGGGACGACGACCGGGCGGGCGCCATCTACGCCGACTGCGTCGAATGGCGGGAACTGTCCGGCAAACGACTGGTCTACGCCGGAACCCGAAGCATTGCGGAGCCTCTCGACGCCTGGCGGCTGCTGGAACAGCCCTTTCCGCTCGCGCCGAGAGCTTTTCGCATCGCATTGCTGAGACGGCTGGGAGGATGGCTGGTGACGGATCCGTTCGACGGCCGATTGTACGAAGATTTGCAGATGCTTGCCCGCGTCGTGCAGGAGCGGCCTTTGCTCCGGATTCCCCGAGCCTTATACCACAGGCGTATTCGGTTAACCAGTATAACCCAGCGAAGCAAGGCGAGCTATCCGGCGTGGAAGGCATGGATGCGCGAAACCTTGCTTCGGGAGCGGCCGGATCGTTAGGCCAACACGCGCACGAACTCCGTGTTTGGGATCAGGACGCTGACCGGGCCCGTGACCGACGAATAACTGGAACTGACCGCATTTACCGTCAATACCCCGTTGCCGACTCCCAGAAGCGTGCCTTGGATAAAATCATTCGTCATGAACACCTCGACGCTCCGGCCGATATATTGCGCAATCGCCGTTTCAAAATCCAATTGTTCGCACCTCCCGCGTCAAGCGATAAAATTGATGTTTTCAAAAAGAATAAACACAATGTCGCCCGTCGGCTCCAAAATTTGCACGAAATTCGTCCCGACCGCAACCACCGTTCCGGAAACCGAACCGGCGTCCGTATCGACCGTAATGGTCGTGCCGACCCGGCCCTGCAGCGTCGCGGACAGACCCGCGTATTCCTCGGCAATCGTCCCGACGACGGTTTGGATTTGCTGGATGGCCGCGTTGGCCGTGCCGAGCTGCGAACCGAGCGTGCCGATTTGCGACGACAGTGTGCCGTTTTGGGATTGAAGCGCGCCGATTTCCGAAGCGAGCGACGCGTTCCGGGCTTCGAGCGCTCCGACCCTTTGGGCGAGGCTGCCGGACTGGTTGTTCAGCGCTCCGACTTGTTGGCCCAGCGAGCCAACCTGGGATTGAAGCGTGCCGACTTGCGAAGTCAGCGTCCCGACCTGCGTATTCAACGATCCGACCTGCGTCGTCAGCGCGCCGACTTGCGTCGCGAGCGCGGCGATCTGTCCCTCTTTTGCCTGAAGCGACTCCACCTGATCCCGAAACGCGTCGACCTTGAACGCGAGATGATGGAATTTCTTTCTCAGCGCGCGCAGCGCTTTAAGAAAGAAGGAACGAGACGACTTCACACGCCCGTGAATGACCCGTTTTTTCTTCTTCGGTTTAGGCTTTTTGCAAGCTTTGTCGATTGTCAACCGAAACTCACTCCTCCCAAATCGATTTCCGTAGCAGGTTATGTGGATGATTGTACGATGGCAACTCGTCTATCCGAAGATGAGGAAACAACCCATCCGCAAGCGCACAATTGGCTGCCGCCGTGGACAAACGACCATATGGGAAAACGCCTGTTCACATAAACTGAAGCAGACTCGCGCGCGCGAAAAATGCCGGAGCCGATGGGGAGGTTGCGAAGTTGACCGCTGAACGAACGGATTTTGCGACAAATTATTTAAGCCGTCAACACTATTACAGGACGTTGCTTGCGAGACCGCCGGAGACGACGGCGCTGACGCTGATGAAAATATTGGGGGAAAACACATACAAGGCGATCGTCGTTTACCCGGAAGCCGTCGATTGGGAACCGCAGCAACGGCCGCAGCATTTGCTCCGGGAAATGGCCGCCAGGGGGTATCTCTGCTTTTTCTGCGAAAGCTCCAAGGAACCTTTCGAAGCGCGTCAAATCGAGCCGAATCTGTATGTGCTGCGCCGGGGGGAAGCCGAGCTGCTTTCCGCTCTCCGAAGCCAATCGGTCATCGTTCTGTGCACGTGGATCATGCAAATGGCGCTGGGCGAGCTGTTTCCCCATCGAACCGTCTGGTACGACATCCTGGACGATTTGACGTTTTTCTCCCAATATGACGAAGGCATGCTGCAAAAGCACCGGGAATTGCTGCAAAGAGCCGACGTCGTGACTTATTCCGCGCGCAAGCTCCTTTCCTACGCGGAAAGCAGGGCGGATGCCCTTTACTTGCCGAACGCGGCGCGGCTTGAAGATTTCGCGGACATTCCGGCCGAAGCCCCGGACGATTTGAAACCGATTCTGGCATCGGGCTCCCCGATCATCGGGTATTTCGGCGCGATCGAACCGTGGTTCGACGCGAAGCTGGTCGCCAAGCTGGCGCAAAAACGGCCCGACTGGCAGTTTGTCCTGATCGGCAAAATCGGGATCGATCCCGGAAAGCTCGCGCAAAGCAATATTCATCTGATGGGCTTCAAAATGTACAAGCAAATCAGGCATTACGCCCGTTATTTCCACGCCGCCGTCATCCCTTTCCTCGTGAACGAGGTGACCGACCGCGTGTCGCCCGTCAAATTTTTCGAATATGCCGCTTTGGGACTGCCGGTCGTATCCGCCCCGATCGCGGAAATGACCCCTTACGCTTCCCCATGGATGCGCATCGCGAGCGGAGCGAACGCTTTTTTGGCCGAGCTCGACCACTGCCTGAAGGAGGAAACCGCCCGCCTGGCGAAAACGGAAGCCGTTCGCTTCGCCCGGGAACAGACGTGGGCGAAGCGTCTCGAGAAGGTGGAAGAACGATTGACGGCGGCGGCGAACGCCTGGAAAGCCTATGCCAACTACGATCCGGCGGGAAAAGTGGCGGTCATGGCGACGACGTTTCTCGATTTCGAGGGGGAACGGTTTTATTCCGGCGGCGCTGAGCGGTATTTGATCGACCTGGGCCGATTGTGCGAGCGAATGGGTCTCGGCTTCGTCATTTACCAATACGGAAATTATCCTTGGGTGCGGCGGATTCGCGATATCGATGTCGTGTCGTTGTCCAGAGGAGGCCAGCACGCGAGGGAATTCACCTTTTCCTCCGTTAAAATGTTCAACCGGCTGTTTCGGGAGCAAACCGCCGAACGCGCCCTTCTGGCCGTCTATTCCGCTTATTTCAACTCCTGGCCGCACGGAACGGCTACGCCCAGCATCGGCATCATTCACGGCGTCTGCTGGGATAATCCTGCTGCGAAGTACAAAGACGGCAGCGCGTTCTGGGAAATTAACCGGCGCTTCATCGAAGGTGCCCGGATCTGCGGCGAGCTTGTCTCCGTCGACACCAATTCGGCCAACTGGTTTCAAACGATCGATTACGAGCTGGGCCGGAAAATCAAAGTCATTCCGAACTACGTCGACGCCGAAGCGTTCTCGCCTCGGAAAGGCTTTCTCGAACCCCGCGACCGCACGGTCATCTTGTACCCGCGGCGGCTGTACAAACCGCGCGGCTTGTATATGACGCTGGATGCGGTCGATCGAATTCTGGAAAAGTACCCGTCCGTCGACTTCCATTTCGTCGGCAACGGGGACGCGGCCGACACGGTTCACGTGGAGGAAAAAATCCGCAAATGGGGAAACCGGATCCGGCTTTATTCATTGCCGCTCGAGGAGATGGCAAGCGCCTACCGGCAGGCCGACATCGCGCTGATTCCGACGCTGTTCAGCGAAGGCACGAGCCTTTCTTGCCTGGAGGCGATGGCGTGCGGCAACGCGGTCATCGCGACGCGCATCGGCGGACTGCCCGACCTGGTCATCCACGACTATAACGGGCTGCTGATCGAGCCGAATACCGAAGCTCTCGTCGCGGCGATCGAGGAGCTGCTGAACGCCCCCGTCAAGATGGCCGTGCTGAAACGGCGCGCAGCCGAGGTTGCGAGCGTTTTTTCCAAGCGGCGCTGGGAAAGCAAGTGGTCCGACATCATCCGCCCGATGGTCGAGGCGAGCTCTCGAAAACCCGGGAGTAGCGCCGGAAAAGCGCGTCAAATCGAAATCTACCTGAACGATGTTCCGGCCGGCAACGGGAAGCTGGGAGCGACGATCGTTTCGCTTTTGAGCAGGGGGCATCTCGTTTATTTGCGGCTTAAAACCGTCGCGCCGGCGGCCTTGCTTTCGTTCGGCCGCCTGCAGTGGATGAATTGGAGTACGGCCGTGCATTCGAAACCGGACCTGATTTTGGCGTTAAAGGAGATTCGGGACGATATCGGCCGCCCGGTCGACGGCGTTTTGAATGCGAAGGGGGAATGGGAATGGACGTCATCGTATCCGCGATCGCTTTTCGAACCGGATCCACGTTAGTCCAGCGTTTGTTCAATGCCCGCCCCGCCACCTTGATTTGGGGGGAGCACGGGGGCATCGTCAGCGAATTCGTCAAAATCGGCGTCCTGGCGAAGCATTTTTCGGTTCACGGCAAGGCGGAAAGGGAGGCTTATTTCGCCAGCGGCGAAAATCCGAACACCTGGATCGCCAACATGTCGCCGGACGAACGCGCCGTGGACGAGGCGGTCGTCGCGGCGCTCAGGGCGTGCCTCAAGACGCTGTATGACGACCGGGGCATGAAGCACGATCGCATCGGCTTCAAGGAAGTCCGATACGGGAAAGCCGAAATCGAGCTGCTGAAGGCGTGCTTTCCGAACGCGGTCGTCGTGCTTCTCGTCCGGCATCCGGCTGACGTATGGAAAAGCGAAACCTCCTATTGGTCGGACGACGCCCGCCGGTTCGGGGAAACGTGGAACGCCCGGGCGCTGGAATACGCCTCGCTTTGCGATCCCGCGCGCGGCATCCATCTCGTTCGCTACGAGGACATTGCGGGCCGCGAGGAGCGCACGCTCCGGCTGCTGTCCGAGCTTGCGGACGTTCCGGTCGCGGCGCTCGAAAGCGTGCTCGGCGTCAATCTGAACAGCACCCGCGCCGAGCGATCCGGGAAGGATATCGCGGTTATTGCGGAAACTTGCCGCGAGGGCATGCGGTTGTTCGGCTACGCGTCGGACGAAATTAATCCCCTGCCCCGCGGATAGGATCTTTTGATTTTAGCGGCCCGGGAGACGCTGCCCGAGCCGCTTTTTCCGCATCAATCGAAATCCTTCCCGACCCACTCGTCTTCCGGTATGCCCAGATCCTCGCCGGAGAAACGCTGCTCCCGGAACGGATCGGCGTAGTTGTGGAAGCCGTTGCGTTCCCAGAAGCCCGGGCGGTCCTCCTTCATGAACTCGATGCCGCGAATCCATTTGGCGCTTTTCCAGAAATACAGGTGCGGTACGACGAGGCGCAGCGGCCAGCCGTGCTTGTCCGTCAGCGGTTTGCCGTCGAAATGGTAGGCGAGCAGCACTTCGTCGCCCAGCAGATCTTCCAGCGGCAAATTCGTCTCGTAGTCGTTGTCCCCGTGAATCATGACATACTTCGCTTCCGGCTTGACGTCCGCCAAGCGGAGCAAATCGCGGAATCGCACGCCTTCCCATTCGGTATCGAACTTGGACCAGCGGGTCACGCAGTGGATATCGGCGACGACCCGGGTTTTCGGCAGCGCGAGAATCTCCTCGAAGGTAAACGAACGCGCCTCCGCGACTTCCCCGAATATGCGCAAATCCCACCGCTCCAGATCGTAAACCGGCACTTCGCCTTCGTGAAGGATCGGAAACCGCTCGGTCAGCACTTGGCCCGGCGGCAGTCTGCCCTCGAGCCCCGCCGGCGCTTGCGGCGCCTTCGTTTTTTTGATTCGGTCGGCTTTCATGCTCATCCGTTTCATCCTCCTTGACGGAAGCTTCCGTTCGCTATGCGAGCGTACCTATCGTAACCAAATTCGACGCTTTTCGTCAAATTGTTCACCGTACAACTTGCCGCGGCAGCCCGTGATAGACCGGCTTTTCCGGATTTCCTCCCGACTTGCGAACGTTTGCGCGGTATTGCCCGGGCGTCAATCCCGTCCACTTTTTGAAGGCGTTTTGAAATGCGCTCGGCTCCGAAAAGTGCAGCGCGTAAGCGATATCGCCGACGGAAAGCCCGCCTTGTCGCAAATAGCCTTCGGCCAGCTCCTTCCGTACCCGAACGGATAATTCCTGAAAGGTCGTGTTTTCTTCTTTTAACCGGTTTTGCAGCGTTCTTGCGCTCGTGCCGAAAAATTCGGCCGTATCCTGCAAAGTCGGCAACGAAAAGGGCAAGCTTTTTTTTATCCGGCGCGCGACCTGCTCCGAAAATCGGCTCATGCGGGCCAAGTCGCCGCTTGTTTCCTGCGCCAGGCTTTCGAAAATGGAGAGCAGACGGGAATCGGAATACAGCACCGGCACGTTCAGCAACTCTTTTTTCAAGCGCAACACGTCATCTTCCGCGGCGAAAACGGGATCGATCCCGAACGCCTCCCTGTACGGTCCGATATCCGCCGGCGCCTCATGCGCGAACCGGACTTCCAGCAGCGGGACGTTCACGTTGCTTAATTTTCCGATCAGTTGATAGACCGAACTCGCCATATCCTCGACGCAATGACGGGAAAAGGTTCCCGGGTATTGCAGGACCGGCCGGATATAGGCGTCTTCCCCGCGCGTCTCGCAGATCAGGTTAAACCCGCTGCAAAGGATGTCGTTATACCGCCGGTAAGCGGCGAGTGCGTCGGCTACCGTGCGGGAGTGCATCATCACGTAGCCGAGAATGCCCATGTCCGCAAACTCCATCATCTGCCCCTGGCGCAAGCCGAAAAACTCGTCCCGCGTATACTCCGCGGCCGCCCGAACGATGCGCTCCAGCTCCTCTCCCGCGATGCGCGCCTCCGCGTCTTGCAACATCGCGGGGTCGATCGATGCGTATTCGCAAAAACGGTCCGTATCGGATCCCCTGCGCGCGATCGATTTCATAATCGGGTAGAGCATGGAAACGGCGACTCCCCGGTTTGTCATCCTCGGTTCCTCCTTGCGCGAAATCGCAGCTTTTTTTGCGCTGCCGATCATTTATCCGGGCCTCGCCAGCGCCTTATGATGATTGTATCAAAAGATTCAATGGGGAAACATGAGGAGGAACGCGCAAATGAAAACAAAAATTGTCGTCGTCGCCGGACATCCCGATCCGCAAAGCTTCTGCTCGGCCTTGTCCGATGCCTATATGGAAGGGGCCTCCGGCAGCGGAGCCGAGGTGCGGAAAATCGATTTGAGCCGAATCCGCTTCGATCCGAATTTGCGTTTCGGGTATCGGCAAAGAACGGAGCTGGAGGAAGAACTGATCGAAGCGCAAAAATGGATTCGCTGGGCCGACCACCTCGTATTCGTCTATCCGACATGGTGGGGGGCGATGCCCGCCGTTTTGAAGGGGTTTATCGATCGCGTTTTTTTGCCGGGCTTCGCTTTCAAATACCGGAAGGATTCTCTGCTGTGGGATAAGCTTTTGACCGGAAAGTCCGCCCATCTCATCGTTACGATGGACACTCCGATCTGGTACAATCGGTGGATCTACAGGCGGGCGGGCATTCAGGTTATGAAGCGCAACATTTTGCAGTTTTGCGGAATTTCGCCCGTGCGCGTCACCGAGCTGAGTCCGGTCAAGCCGTCGACCGAGGAATTGAGGCGCAAATGGCTGGATCGGGCGAAGCGGCTCGGTGCCAAAGCGGCCGGCATCAAATGATCCGGAATACGGGGAGATCCTCGACAAAATGAACGGGAAGCTCCGGGAACGCAGCCGCGAGCCGGCCGGCCAAAGCTTTCATGCCGGGCGCTTCGCTTTCCGCGTGGCCCAGCATGACGAGCGCTTTGCCGCGTCCTTGCCGCGCCGCGTCTCTGACGTATTCCGGCGTTTCCCATTCCGGACCTTCCCCGGCCACGATCAGATCCAGCCGTTCGTTCTCGAATAACGGGATCGCCGTCGCGCCTCCGCCCCGGTAGCCGACGAGCACCCCCACTCGCTTGCACAAGGCCGCGAGGTCTCCGGCAACGCGCACGTACGGAATGCCCAGCCTTGTTTTCGCGTATTCCGCGGCTTCCTGCGCGTGCATCGGCGGAATCTCCAAAATCGCGGCGGCCGGCAGCTGCTTTTCCACGTATGCCTGCCAGCCGAGCGCCTCGATCAAGCCTTCCGTAATGCCGTCGGGCTGGCGGCGGTGCGCGTAGTCGTGATAGCGAAAAACGGCGATGCCCGCGTCCTGCAGCAGCTTCGCTTTTTCCCGATAAACCGGGTCGTGCTTAAGCCATTCCTCTTTGCCGCGATGGCTGAAAAAGATTCCCTCATGGGAGACGATCAAATTGGCGCCCAAGGCGATCGCCCTCTCCACGACATGCCAGGTCGCGGCGAATGCGGTGACGATTCCCTTGACGGCCGCGTCCGGATCTCCCGGATCGAGCTTGTCCACGGTCGGATCGATCGGGCCGACATCCGCCGTCAACCATTCCAGCACATCCCGAATCACGATCGAATGCGGCATCGCGATCCTCCTCTCGTTCGTTTACTTTATCCTAGCATGACCGCCTCCGAAGAGCCATGGACAGATCGATCCGATTTTTACCCGAAATGCTCCAGCACGATTTTGCCGATCGTCCGGCCCGACTCCACTTTGGCATGAGCCTTGCGCAACTGATCCGCGCCGATCGGCGTCAGCCTCTCCGTCATCGTCGTGCGAAGCGCTCCCGCATCCGCCAGCCGGGCGACCTCGTTCAACAGCCGGTGCTGCTCGACCATATCCTCCGTCCCGTATTTCGGACGCGTGAACATGAATTCCCATGCAAAGGATGCGCTCTTATCTTTAAGCAGCGTCAAATCCAACGTCTCCTTCGTCTCCACGATGGAGCAGATTTTGCCTTGCGGCGCGATCGCTTCCGCCATGTTCCGCCAATGCTTCTCCGTAGCGTTCAGGCAGAAAATATAGTCGACGGTTTGCCGCCCGATCGCCTGCAGTTGGGGGACGAAGCCTTCGTAATGATTGATGATATGGTCCGCACCCAGCACGGCCGCCCAATCCGCCGACTCCGGGCGCGAAGCCGTTCCGACGACGGTCAGTCCGGCAACTTTCGCGAGCTGAACGGCAATGGAGCCCACGCCGCCCGCGGCGCCGATGATTAAAATCGCCTTGCCGGCATTGTCTTCCTTGCTCCGGGAAATGCCGAGCCGCTCGAACAGCCCTTCCCAAGCGGTGATGGCCGTCAGCGGCAGCGCCGCCGCCTCGGCGAAATCCAGCGACGAGGGCTTCCTTCCGACAATCCGCTCGTCGACGAGATGAAATTCGCTGTTGCCGCCCGGGCGCGTAATGCTTCCCACATAGTAGACTTCGTCGCCCGGTTGAAACAAGACGCATTCCGGCCCCGTTTGCTCGACCACTCCCGCCACGTCCCAGCCCAGCACTTTGGGCGAAGATTCCGTTCTGTTCTTGGGCGCCCTGACCTTCGTATCGACCGGATTGACCGAAACGGCCTTCACTTTGACCAGCAGATCCCTTCCGGTCGGAACGGGCTTCGCAAGCTCGAGGTCGATCAGGCTTTCGGGATGCTCGATCGGAAGATAGTTATACAGGCCTACCGCTTTCATCGTGGTCATGTTATCCACTCCTTCGTCGGATGTCTTGGTTTCTGTTGTCATTCTAAAGAAGAAGTTCTAGAATGAGAAGTACGTACATTCGTGTTGTATTGTATCTATTTGTATACCATTGGATGACTAGGAGGGTTTTCTCATGCGCGATCGGAAAAGCGGTTACGGAATTTGTCCGAACGAGGAGGGCTGTCCGGTGGAATATACGCTCGACGTCATCGGGGGAAAATGGAAGGGCGTGCTGCTGTATCATCTCATCGAAGGGGCCAAAAGGTTCAGCGAACTTCGCAAAATATGTCCGGCCATCACCCAGCGGATGCTGACGCTGCAGTTGCGGGAATTGGAAGAGGACGGCATCGTTCATCGCGAGGTGTACAAGCAGGTTCCGCCTAAGGTCGAATATTCCTTGACGGAATTCGGGCGGACGCTCGTTCCGATTATTTTGCTCATGAAGAAATGGGGAGAAACGTACAAGGCGGAACCGGTCGGACGCAAGGCCGGAGCGCCGGAGCACGTCGAAGCGTAATTCGCATTGGCGAACGGCGGGGGGGCGGGCGCATGCGGCGCGAATGCAGTGCACCCGGTGCGCTACATGGGGCGAGCCCGGGGCCGAATATGCGAATGTAGTGCACCCGTCGCGCTACATGGGTGGAATTCGGCGCTGCGGACGCGCATAGATTGCCGGTCGAGCTGCAATTGGCGCCGGAAATGCCGGAAACCGCCTCGCGCGGCTGTTCGAACTTAGCCCGCGGAACGGTCCCGTTTCTTCGATCGTTTTTTCCCGACAATGACGAGCTTATTCTCTTGCTCCACATACTCCGCGTACGCAATATCGCGAATATCGGCATAACCGCGACTTTTGGCCAACTCCCGAATGCCGTCCTCGGAAATCGCTTTCCCCCGGAACGCTTCCTTCAGGATGTTTCCCGCTTCGATGACCGGGATCGCCGGAGCCCCCTCCGATTTCGGAACGACGCTGATTTTCCCGTTTGGCTCGTAAAGCGCGTATTCGGCCTCGTCCAGCCGAAAGATGCCGTTTTCGCGCAGCATCGACATCAGCTGGTTGAAATGCTTGCACGCACGGAGCAGCTTCAGGTTGACTTCTCCCCGGTCGATGAGGAGCACCGTTCGCCCCTCCGCCAGCCGCCGCATTTGCGTGAAACGGATCGACAGCTTTTCGATGCTGAACGAAAGCAGCGCCCATACGGCCAGCGCGAACAGCAGATGCGCGAGCTTGACCTTGTCGTCGTAAATCGTGCTGCCGACAAGCTCGCCAAGCAGAATGGACGTGAAAAAATCGAGCGGCGTCACCTGGCCCAGTTGCTTTCTGCCGATGACGAACGTAATGAGCCACAAGCCGACGAAGCCGATCAGCAGCTTGACGAGGATCATCCCGAACATCGTAAACCACGCTCCTCTTCCATCCGGTTCGGAAATACGGACGAGCCTTGCCGTAAGAGGAAGTTAACCGAATCGCGAAAAACGTAAACAGGACGCTTGCGCTTACCCTTCGTAGGCCTGACGAAGCGCCTCCATGTCCAGCTTTTTCATTTGAAGCATCGCCTTCATGACCCGATTCGTCGCCGCGGCATCGGGACCGCCGACCAGCTCGGTCAGGTTGGCGGGCACGATTTGCCAGGACACCCCGAACTTGTCCTTCAGCCAGCCGCATACTTGGGCTTTCTCGTCTCCGCCTTCGGACAGCTTGTCCCAGTAATAATCGATCTCTTCCTGCGATTCGCAATGGACGATAAAGGAGATGGCCTCCGTAAAGGCAAATTCGCGGCCTCCGTTTAAGGCAACGAAATGCTGGCCGTCCAGCCTGAAATCCACGGTCATGACTTGCCCTTCCGAAATCCCGTCGGTCTCATGCCTTTCTTGGCCGTATCGGGTGACGTTATCGATGCCGGAATTCTTGAATATCGACGTATAAAACGTTGCCGCTTCCTCCGCCTGATGAGCGAACCACAGATTCGGGGCAATCGTTTGGATTTTGCGTGTCATCGCGTCTCCTCCGTCGGAAAGGAAAGTTTTTTATGCAGTATACCATTCCGGGGAGAGACGCGTTTCTTACCGATTGCGATTATGCCGGGCGTTGAAAAAATCGGCCATTTTGCCGGCAAGCTCGCCCGGCGCCGTCATGACGGCCGAATGGTCCTGGCCGGGCAGCGTGCCGTATTCGCCGCTCGCAAGCAGCTCGCTTAAGGTCCTTGCCGCATCGCGGAAAAACGGCTCGCTATTTTCGCCGACAACGACGATGGCCGGAATCTCCGCATGCCAACGGTCGGTAAAGGGCCGGCCCTGCTGGGTGTCGCCCATGACCGTTCCGTCATAAGCCAACGTATGCGCCATGCTCTCCATGACCTGCCAGGAAGGGTCCGGCCCGGAAACCGGACCGGCCGCCGATTTTCAGTCTGTTTTCAGTCTTCGATCTCCCAAGCCGGGTTCCAGACGATTTCCCACAAATGCCCGTCGGGATCCATAAAATGACCGGAATAGCCGCCCCAGAACGCGTCCTGGGCAGGCGCCACGATTTCGGCTCCCGCTCGTCTTGCCTGCTCCATGATCGCGTCCACTTCTTCCTTGCTGCTCACGTTGTGGCCGATCGTAAATTCGGTGGAGCTGCGCGGAGCGAGAGGAAGATTCGTTTCGTGGGCGAGATCCTTGCGGCTCCAGATCGCGAGCTTCACGCCCGCCTGCAAGTCGAAAAACGCAACCGCTCCATGCTCGAACTCCCGGCCCACGATGCCTTCCGTCGGCAGGCCCAATCCGTCGCGATAAAACGCCAGCGATTTTTCCAGGTCGTCTACTCCCAAGGTAAGGACGGAAATGCGAGGTTTCATGGCTTCGTTTTGCCTCCTTGGTAAATTCGGATTATTGCCATTATCGCCTGTTTAAGGCTGTTCGAATTGAAAAAAACGGACAAGTTCGCTTGGTTCCGTTCTTTTAAAAACCTTCCGACTCACGACCTATCGGCCGGAACGTCGCCGTCTGCGCCCTGACGGTCGGCGTTGCCATCTATACCGACCGTCGCGAAGCAAAAAGCGAAAAAGCGCGTTTTCATTCGCCCGGCACAGACCTGAACGAATGAAAACGAGCCGGCGGCTCCTCCTCATTTTTGCGCAAAGCCCATCTCGGCCGAAATCCGCATCGCCGTTTCTCTCACCCGTTCGCCGACCGACTGGAACTTGATGGCGGGCAAATCCTTGCTCAGCGCCGTCAAGCTGACGGAAGCGACGACCGAACCGGAAGGCCCGTAAACCGGCGCTCCGATGCAGCGGATGCCCTCCTCCATCTGCTCGTCCTCGATCGAATATCCGTGCTCCCGAATGAACCGGATATCCTCCGCCAGGCTTTCGGCCGTTCGCGCGCGCTCGGCCTCCGGCAAATCCGGAATGGCGGCGATCGCCTGGGCGAGTTCCGTTTCCGACATGCCGAAGGCGAGCGCCTTGCCCACGCCGGACGAATGCAGCGGCAGCGCTTGTCCCGCCATCGTCGCGAACCGGACGAAGCCGCTGCCTTCGCTCTTGTCGATGTAAACGGGCTGACGGCTGACCAAAACGGCCAAATGGGCGGTATACGGCGTTCCCTCGACAAGCTTGTCCAAATGCGGCCGGGCGACCTGCTTGATGTCGCTTTGCCGGTAATAATTCATTCCCCAGGACAAAACCCCGTGACCGAGCGCGTATTTGCCGTCGTCCAGCTTCTCGACGAGCGAATGCTTCTCGAGCGTGTTCAAAATGACGAACGCGGTCGATTTCGGAATGCCGAGCTCCGCATGAATGTCGGGGATGCCCATCTTTCCGTTCGCCGCGATCCCGTTCAGGATCGCGATTGCCTTTTCGATCGCCGGAACGGAATAAGGTTTATTTTCTTTGGCCATGTTCGCGCCCCTCGCTTACCGAGCGACGAATCGTTCGATAAATTGGATATAGACCTGCGTCGCAAGCGCAAGCTCCTCGATTTCGACGTACTCGACGTCCCCGTGGGCGGTCGACGCGTCCGGGCCGTGGCAAATGACCGGAATCCCGAGCGCCCTCGCGAAAATGCCGGCGTCCGTCACCGTCTTTTTGCCGACGAGCGGAACGTCGATGCCGCGCACGCTGCCGATGGCCTCCACCATCGCGGCCACCGCCGGGCTTTGCTTGTCGATCCGGTAACCGTCCCTCACCTTCTCGAGCTCCAGTCCGATCCGGATGCCGTTCCGCTCCGCGATCGGGGCCAGCAGCGCGCGAAATTCGGCTTCGACAGCCTCCAGATTTTCCTCCGGTCCGTACCGCCTTACGCCGACCAGTTCCGCCGTCGTCGGAAACTGATTATAAAATTTCCCGCTTTGCACGGAGCCGATAAAGTAAGAGCCGCAGCCGATATCTTCAAAATAAACCCGTTCCAGTTCCTTGTTCTTCGCGTCGAGCGCCAGAACGATTTCGGCGGCGGCGGTCATCGGATGCGGGGTTCCCGCAGGGGTATACAGCTGATGGCTCGTCTCCCCTTCGCGCCGGACCTCGATCCGAAACGTCGCGGAGCCGAGCTGGGCGACCGTGCATTCCTTCGTGGCCGTTTCCATGACGATGCCGGCGTCCGCCTCGAGCGGGACCCGCTCGGTCAGGGCGATCAAATCCTCTCCCCGTCCCCCCGGGCTTTCGTGCAAGCTGCTTGCGACGATCAACAGTTTGACCGGCAGATGCGATCCATGCTCGCGAACGACCCGGACGACCTCGAGAATGCTGGCCAGCGAGCCCTTCATGTCGCACGTGCCGCGACCGTATACCCTGCCGCTTTCGATCTTGGCCGGCCCGTCGTGCCCGAGGGGGACGACATCCATATGTCCGCTGAACAGAACGGTTTTGGCCCGTTCCGCGTGACGGCCGGAAGCAGCCGCTTCGGCATAGGCGGGCGTTTCATAGGCGGCCACGAGAGTCGGATTGCCGGGATAAAACTCGTACCGCGTCAGCTCGCAGCCCGCCTGGCGGAGCATCTCCCCGTACCGGTCCGCCATCGCTTTCGTATTTCCGGTTGCGCTCGGGATGCGCACGAGCTCCAGCGTGTCCCGCACCACATGTTCCGTTTGCGCGTAATTCATTAAGCTGACCATGCTATCGGGTCCCTGCCTTTTCGAATGAAAATTCGCTTTCGATTCCATATGCTGAACGATATTCCATGTTTTAAAATCGAAGTCCCGGATTCAACTTCTTCCCACGATCGGAGGCACGAACCGAGCGTCCTGCTTCGTCGCCGGACGAAGGAAATCGAGGTCGCAGCCTTCGTCGGCCTGCAGCACGTGATCGGTAAACAGCTTCAGATAGCCCCTCGGATGTCTCGCCTTGAACGGCGGAAGCTCCCGGTGCCGCTCGGCGATCGTCTCTTCGGACAGCAGCACGTTGAGCACGCCCCGCTCGACGTCGACCTCGACGAGATCCCCGTTTCGCACGATGGCCAAATTGCCGCCGACGGCCGCCTCGGGCGAAGCGTGCAAAATGACCGTGCCGTAGCTCGTGCCGCTCATTCTGGCGTCGCTGATCCGGACCATATCCTCGACGCCTTGCTTGAGAAGCTTGGTCGGAATCGGAATTTCCCCCCACTCCGGCATGCCGAGCGCCGCAGGTCCGCAATTTCGCAAAATGAGCACGGTCGACGCCTCGACATCCAGGTCGTCGCTCTCGATCTCCCGCAGCAGCTGCTCGTAGCTGTCGAACACGTATGCTTTGCCCCGATGCTTCCACAGCTCCCGCGAGCTGGCCGACAGCTTCAAAATCGCCCCGGCCGGCGCCAGATTGCCTTTCAGCACGCGGATGCCGGACTCCTTCTTGAAAGGCTTGTCCAACGTCGCGATGATGCGCGGGCTTTCCGGCTTGCGCGTGTATACCTCTTTCAGCGGCTTGCCGAGCGCGGTCAGGCAATCGCCGTCGAGCGCCGGCATCAGTTCATGGACGACTCCCGACAGCCCCCCCGCGCGGAAGTATTCGTCCATGCCGTATTCGCCGCTCGGCTGCAGGTTCACGAGGAGCGGAACGCTCTCCGACAGCTCCTGATATTGCTGCAGGTCGATCCGGATTCCGAGCCGGCCGGCGATCGCCGTCAAATGCAGTACCGCGTTGGACGATCCCCCGAGCGCGGCGAGCAGCTTGATCGCGTTGCGGAACGCCGCTTCCGTCATCAGCCTGGAAGGGGTCAGCCCTTCCTTGACCATGTCTACGATCCGGGCGCCCGTTCGCTCGGCCGCGATTCTTCGTCTCGAGTCGGTGGCCGGGATGTCCGACGTCCCGGGGAGCATCATGCCCATCATTTCCGAGACGCTTTTCATCGTGGAGGCGGTTCCCATGACCGGGCAGCCGCCAAACGAGCAGGAAATGCCCTTCTCCAGCTCCTTCATGTCCTCGTCCGACAGCAACCCGGCTTTGTGCATCTCCGTATACTTCCATAAATCCGTTCCGTAGTTGACGGCTTTCCCTTTGAAATAAGCCGTCGACCGGTGGCCGGCCGCGAGCTGCAGCGTCGGAAGGTCGCAGCTCGCGGCTGCCATCAGCTGCGCCGGCGTCGTCTTGTCGCATTCGCACAGCAGCACGATTCCGTCGAGCGGCAGCGAACGGATCATCTCTTCCACGTCCATCGACATCAGATTGCGCAGCGGCAGGTCGGACGGTTTATTGAAATCGGCCGAGGCGGTGATCGTATGCATTTCGACGGGGTAGCCCCCCGCCATCAGCACGCCTTTCTTCACGAATTCGACCAGTTCCTTGTGAGGGGCGTTGCAGCTGTTCAAATCGTTCCAGGAATTAAAAATGCCGATGATCGGCTTGCCCTCGTAAGATTCCGGATCGTGCCCGCAAGCGCGCATCGCGGAAGCGTGCTGGAACCTCGTTTCGAACGAGTCGTGTTGAAACCACTGTTGACTCCGCAATTGCATATTCGGCCGCTCCTTGCCAAGTAAGTATTCGGAATGCGTGATGAACTTAATATATTGAATAGTATTCAAAATACTAAATATGAGCCCAATCTAGCACAGCCGCCATGCGTTGTCAATTGCCGCCGTCGCGTCGAAAGAAGCGCCGTTCACTAACCGGAGATCGTCTGCTCCAGCTCTTTCGCCCGCTCCAGCGCCTCTGCGGCAGCCTGGCGCTCCTCGTCGCCGAGAGCGAGCTGCCGCGCTTTCGACAACAGTTTGCCCGCAAGCGTATAGTCGTCCATGGAGACCGCCGCGTCGGCCCGGAGCACGAGCGCCTTGAAGCGAAGGGCGGCGGATGCTGCGGGTTCGGCCTTCGCAAGCGCGGCGTCCAGCACTTTCGCGGAAGCCGCGGCGTCGAGTTTCGCGTACGCCAACGAATAAGCGGTTTCGAAAGCTCTTGCCAGCTGCGAGTCCGGTTCGCTTTGCAAGCCGCTCGATGGGGAAGCGTCCGGGACTTCGAGCGTTTGTCCGATCATCAGGTGGTTGCCGCCGGGATCGACAAGGTTGAACCTGCGGTCCGCGGCCAGCGTATTCAATTTCGTTATTCTCGGGATGCCTTTGGAGAGGAGTTTTCCGTACGTTTTTTTCAGGTTGCCCGCCATCTCGCGATAGACGTCATCGACATCCGGCACGCGGATGTAGCACATGCCGTAAGATTCGGAAGGATTAAACCCTTTGATCGTAAAAAAGTGCAGCACTATACCTCTGCAGGAGACGCAAGCATACGCATTCGGCCTCGTTTGCCGATACGTGATCTCAAAGCCCAACGCGCGGTAAAAGTCCAGCTGCTCGTCGATGGATCGGCACGGAAGGATGGGGATGGCAAAAGGGGTCGGTCTGCTCTCGGCCATAAAGACGGTTCTCCTTTCGGGAGTTCTCTCCCTGCGAAGTTAACTTGCAGCTTTAGCATACGACATTTATGCAAATGCCAAGGTTCAACCCTTCATCTGTCGTTAAATATAGCTTAGCTTGCGATAATCCGTCATCTGCTTCAAGCTTGCTCCGGAAGGTTTCCGGTTCTTGGACCGAGGCTGCCGACACATTGCCGGTCTTGCCCGGCAATGGGCTGCGCACGGGTTAAGCGAATCAACCTCGAAGCAAGGGGCCACGGAGTCCCGCTCGATCAACGTGCACAAGGCGATGTTTCTGCGCGCATCCTAAAATCAAAGCCCCGGTTTCGGCATAACCGAAACGCAGGGCTTTAATGAATTTTCGTACTCGAATTCAGTTTGCCGGAGGACTCCACTTCATGGCGAGATACGGCGGAAATTCCCCCGTTGTTTCGAAGACCGGCCGCCATCCCCAGGCTGAAACCTCCGAACTTCTCGTATCCGCGTATATACTTCGAATAAAAACGGATCATCCTCCAAGGGCTAAATCAGCTCCGATCTTTGCAGGAGCCTTTGGAACATGACCGCCGCCTCAGCCCGCGTTAAGCGATCCTGAGGAGCGAGCTTCGTTCCGTTTTTGCCGGTGACGATTTCGGCTTGCAGGACATCCGCCGCATCCGGCTTTGCCCAAACGGATACGTCCTCGGTATCGGCGAACGGTTGCAGCAACGCGTCCGCTTCTTGCGGCGGCAGCTTCGCTTTTAACCCGGTTAGCATCATGGCCTTGGCCATGATTGCCATTGCCTGCTCGCGGGTAATTTCATCCTCCGGATGGAACAGACCGTCTCCGTAACCGTTAATCAGCCTGTAGGCATAGGCGGTTTTCACGGCCCCGTTATACCACTCCGTATTGTTCACATCGGCAAAACCCGATTCGCCAGCCTCTATCTTCAGTCCCAAAGCCCGAACCATCATGGCGGCGAACTCCGCGCGCGTTACGTTGTGGTCCGGATTGAAAGAGCCGCTTCCGTTACCGCCAACAACCATTCTCGAGCCCATGTCGTTTACGGCTCTCTTTGCCCAGTGGTCGGCAACATCCGCAAATTCGACCGGATTCCAGACGACTGCATACGTACTGTTGGTCAGACTGTTGATTACCGCGACATACTTCCCGTCCTGCTCTTCAACCTTGGTGGGCACATGACGAACGGTCCCATCCGATTCGATAACGATGCCGGTCGTAATTCTGCTCGGATCGGTACCTGGTGGAACCGTGACGGTCCGTTCAACGTAAGCATTGAAACGGCTGACGTCGACCGTTTGTCCGTTGAGCGTCGCTGTAACGATAAATTCCAACGGCGGAACGACGATGGCGAATCCGTCTCGTACTTCCGCATTCTGAACGATGCTTACCGTAGTTGCCGCCGGCACGGCAATATGAATTTGAATTTTGATTTCCTGAAGTTCTATGGCTTGTCCGAGCTGTTCGGAAATCCGGTCGATCTCGAGGAGCTGCGCGGGCAGCGTGTAAGCTGCGTTATCGGTCTTGATGACGAGCACCGCTTGCCTGCGCTCCATATTTTTGATCATCTGACCGTTAATCTCCCCGATCACCGTATCGAAATCGGATTTTACCGGAATGGTGACGATCGCGCCATTTCCTTCCGATGCAAGCTTCTCCTCCAGTTTTTCCGGATCGACCGTGATCGTCGTGACGGTTCGATTATTGACCGTCGTTGTCGTCGCTCTGCCCGCGTTTTCGATTTTGCCGTTTACGAGAATCTCGACATTTGAATCGGAAGTATCGCTTGTACCTGTTGAAGGCATGTCCGCGACGCCAGCGGACGGCGTCCACGGCGTGACGGACGGGGAAGCGGCCGATTCTTCGCCGCTGCCTGCAGCGTTCAATGCCCTTACCGTAAAGGTGTAAGGCAGGCCATTCGTCAATCCGGTGACGATAATGGGGCTTCCGGTCCCTACTGCCGTGATTCCGCCCGGAAACGCCGTGACCTCGAATCCGGTAATCGGGGTGCCTCCATCGTCGCTCGGAACCGTAAACGTAACGGTTGCTTGTTCGCTGCCTGCCATCGCTTCAACGTTCGTCGGAGCGGACGGAACAGTCATGGGCGTCGCGTTCGCTTCGCGGGACGGCGCACTCAACCCTCCCCTATTGACGGCTTTAACGACAAAATAGTAGGTCGTGCCGTTTTCCAAATCCGGAACGTTGGCATAGGCCTCGTTAACCGTCGCGACCGGTTCGCTGCCGTATTGCCCTGAAGTCGTCCCCATATAGACGTTGTAGAAAGATGCGCTTTCCACGGCTTGCCAGGTCAAGGCGACTTTTCGGTCTTCCCCTCTAGCCGCTAGATTTTGCGGGTTTGCGGGCGCGTTCGGCCGATTGACCGTTTGCGTTACCGTAAACGTCACGTCCGTCATTTTGTCCGCCGTTATGGTGATAGCAGCCGTATATGTTCCGGCAGTCAATCCGTTTTTGGCTTTTACGTTAAAGCTTGTCGCCGGATCGCCGCTGTTCAGCGTTGCCGCCGGCTGCGTAAGTTCAAAGGAGTTTGCGCCGCTGCCGCTTATCGTCGCCGACAGATTCGTCAAGTCTCCCGTGCCCGTGTTAATGATGCTGATCGTCTTCGTCTCCTGGGCCCCGGCTGCATATCCTTCCGTTAACGGCGTCGCCGATTGATCGGGAATCGCGGCGATTAAATACGTGGGCGTAGCCGTTACCGTAATCGTTGCCGTGCCAAACTTACTGCCGTCAAACGTTGATGTTGCGGTAATGGCGTACTTCCCTGGCACAGCATCCGGAACGACCGAAACTTTACCCGTACTGTCAACCGACACTTTTCCGCGAGAGTCGCTGCTCGTCCACATTACCGTTTGAGCTGCTCCGCCCACTACGGTTACCGCCGCCGTCAGTTGTTCGCTTCCTCCTTGCGCAATGACTGCGTCAGTCGGACTTACCGTTACGCTGGTTACAGCCGGTACTTGGGGGGATTTCAATACCCTAACCGTATACGCCTGGTGCGTGCCGTCCGCCGCCGTCACCGTGTACGTCACTGGATTGGTAAAATCCTGAGCGATGCCTGATTTTGGCGACACGCTCGCTCCCGTGTGCGCGATCGTCGGCACCAAATTCGTCAGGTCCGTTCCGTACGGCACCGTCAGCTCGATCTCATGATTTGCTTCGTCCACCGTTCCGACGACCGCAGGCGTCAACTCGTTGAACGCGAACGACGCGATCGCCTTCGCCGGGTTCAGACCCACCGCTACCGTCACCGCGTACGCCTACTGCGTGCCGTCCGCCGCCGTCACCGTGTACGTCACTGGATTGGTAAAATCCTGAGCGATGCCTGATTTTGGCGACACGCTCGCTCCCGTGTGCGCGATCGTCGGCACCAAATTCGTCAGGTCCGTTCCGTACGGCACCGTCAGCTCGATCTCATGATTTGCTTCGTCCACCGTTCCGACGACCGCAGGCGTCAACTCGTTGAACGCGAACGACGCGATCGCCTTCGCCGGGTTCAGACCCACCGCTACCGTCACCGCGTACGCCTGCTGCGTGCCGTCCGCCGCCGTCACCGTGTACGTCACCGGACTCGTAAAGTCCTGCGCAACGCCCGTATTCGGCGACACGCTCGCACCCGTGTGCGAGATGGTCGGCACCAACGAGGTGACATCCGTTCCGTACGGCACCGTCAGCTCGATCTCATGATTTGCTTCGTCCACCGTTCCGACGACCGCAGGCGTCAACCCGTTGAACGCGAACGACGCGATCGCCTTCGCCGGGTTCTGCCCCACCGATACTGTGACCGTGTACGCCTGCTGCGTACCATCTTCCGCCGTGACCGTGTACGTCACCGGACTCGTAAAATCCTGAGCAACGCCCGTATTCGGCGACACGCTCGCACCCGTGTGCGAGATCGTTGGCACCAAATTCGTCAGGTCCGTTCCGTACGGCACCGTCAGCTCGATCTCATGATTTGCTTCGTCCACCGTTCCGACGACCGCAGGCGTCAACCCGTTGAACGCGAACGACGCGATCGCCTTCGCCGGACTTTCCGCGACTTCCGTAGTCAACGATACCACGTTTGAATAACCCGCATTGCTGCCGCCTGTCACTTGCAAGCGAAAATCGTAATCAGATCCCGAAGTTAAACCTGTAACGGTAGCTGCCGTATCATCCGGCGCGATCGGTACTGTAGTACTCGAAGCCGTCCAAGCATCCTGTCCGGCGGGAGACTGCTGAAGGGCCACCTCCGTCGCGCCCTTTACCGTTGTCCATTCAAAAGAAGCGGTTGTTTCCTGCACATCGTTTTTTTTCAACATGGGAGGAGTGTTCAAAGGATCGCTATAGGAAACGGTCCCATCGCCGCTTACCCTGAACGTCACGCTCCCGGTAACGCCGACATCAAAGCTGGTCATGACGATGTCATATCTGGTTCCTTGCTCGAGCTGAATTTGAACGATTTTGGAAAGATAGTTTTGAGCTTCAGAATCAATGTCGTCGTTTCCCGCAATTAAGTTGCTCTGCGGACTTGATTCAATAAATTCGTCTTTATAAAGAAACAGCGTGGTATCCGGGGGGATACTCGATGGAAGGTCCGCGGAAATCACTCCAATGTCGTAAAGGCCGGAAATCGACGGAACAATGCTTTGAACGAAATAGTTTCTTTCATAGGAAGGGTCGGAGGGCTGATTAGGCTCTACGATCGTTCCATCGCTCCATGTATTCGAATCTTCATCAAACATCCATGTGGCGCTGAAAGCTTTAAAATAGATGACTTCGGATTCGCCGTTTTCATAACTGACATCACCCGGCATTTTCGGCCTGATAAACGTGTGGTCCGTGCTTAAAGTTCCGCTGAAATCGGTGTCCGCAGCCCTTGAGACCGAAAGAAACTGCGGCAAAACGCCGAATATGCAGATCAATGCGATCAACGTGCAGGCCATCCATTTACGGAACATTTTCTTCAACTTAAACCCTCCACTAGAAATCCCGGTTGTCGGCGGTTTCATGCGAATCCCCCTTTAGTGCCGATCACGGAATATAACGTGTCATTCCCGTTGATTGACAATGACTGGCCATTGCAAAACGCCCACCCTTGGGGAGCATAATTGCCTGAAAACATGCGGATTTCGCCAATATACTGATCGCTCATTCGATTTCCCCTTCCGATGGCCGCGCTAAAAGCGGACGTTTCGCCAAGTCACATTCAATATACCTACTTCCGCTTAACAAACTCTTAAAAACTAAAGCTCAAGTTCTGCGCCTTTAGTCATATGGCGGGGCAAGACGGAGCAAATCCACTCAACTGAACGCAGCTTTAGGCTTACGGCACGCGGAAAAAGAGCTGCGCCCCTGTCATGAACATCATGACGGGGCGCAGCCCGGCCTAGCGTAATTTTTATATCGTTTCGTCCCCGTTCCCCGTCTCCCGGAAAATCGAGGCTTCGTACGGAGCCAGGAAGCCGTGCGTTCTCGACTTGACATTGCTCAGCGCAAGCCGCCCGTTCTCGGGCATCCGCGCCGGCACCGGCTCTCTGGTGAAGTTGCACAGGACGGTCCACTTCTCGCCGCCGAGGCTGCGAACGTAGCCGCCGATTTGCTCGGAATCCGCGTACAATTCGCAGAAATCGCCGTACACGAGCGCCCGGTTCTCCCTGCGCAAGCGGATCAACCGCTTGTAAAACCACAGTACCGAATCCTCCTCGCGCTCCTGGCGCTCCGCGTTGATTTCCGGATAGTTGGGGTTGATCCTGAGCCACGGCTTGCCGGCCGTAAACCCGGCATTTTTTCCCCCGCTCCATTGCATCGGGGTTCGGCCGTGATCCCGGCTCCGTTTCGCGAGATAAGCCAGCATCTCCTCTTCGGAACGGCCCGACTCAAGCCCTTCCCGATACAAGCGCAGGCTCATAATATCGTCGTAGTCGCCGATGCCGTCCATCGGGCAATTCGTCATGCCCAGCTCCTGCCCCTGATAAATAAACGGCGTCCCCCGCATCAAAAAATAATACGCCGCGAGCATTTGCGCCGATTCGGTCCGATACTCCCCGTCGTCGCCGAATTTGCTGACGGAGCGAACGTGATCGTGGTTTTCCAGATACAGCGCCATCCAGCCGTACTTTTCCGTTTCCCGCTGCCAGCCGGCCAAAGCCCGCTTGAAGTCGGTCAGCCGCCAGGGATGATAAACCGCCTTCGGCCCCGGCTTCATGTCGAGGTCGACGTGATCGAACTGAAACAGCATCGAAAACACGCCGTCCCGTTCGTCCAAATAATCCGGCACCTGCGAGAGCGGCACGCCCGGCGCTTCGGCCACGGTTACCGCATTTCGGGGCTCCAGCACCTCCCGCTTCATCTCCCGCAAAAAATCGAGAATGCCGGGCTGGTTGAGGCTCCCCCCGTTCAGCGAGGCCAGCTCCCGTCCTTCTTCCGCGGGAAGCTGCGGAAATCGCTGGTTTTTTTTGATAAACGTGATCGCATCCACCCGGAATCCGGCGACGCCGCGGTCCATCCACCATTCCATCATCCGGTATACCGCCTGGCGCACCTCGGGGTTTTCCCAGTTCAAATCGGGCTGCTTTCGCGAAAAAGCGTGGAAATAGTACTCGCCGGTCGCCTCGTCATACTCCCATGCCGAGCCGCCGAAGTTGGACTCCCAGTTCGTCGGCGCCTTGCCGTCCGCCCCGGGAGGTTTCCAAATGTACCAGTCCCGTTTCGGATTGTCTCTGGAGCTGCGCGATTCGACGAACCAGGCATGCTCATCCGAGGTATGGTTGGCCACAAGATCCATGACGATGCGGATGCCGCGAGCGGCCGCCTGTCCCAGCAGTTCGTCCATATCCTCCAAGGTGCCGAATTCGTCCAGAATGCGATGATAATCCCGAATATCGTAGCCGTTGTCGTCGTTCGGAGAATCGTACACGGGACAAATCCAGATGACGTCGATGCCGAGATCGCGAAGATAGTCCAGCCTCGAAATGACGCCTTGCAGATCGCCGATGCCGTCCCCGTTCGAATCTTGGAAGCTTCGCGGATATATTTGATAGACAATGCTCTCTTTCCACCAGGCCGGTCCGGTTTCCATCCGTTCTTTTCCTCCCGTTTCGCCTTCGTTATCCGACGTTCGTTCAGGCGGTTTCTTCGCCCGCCCGGTTCAAGCTCCGGGCCAGTTCCCATTTCCGGAGGGAAACGATTCGCAGCGGTCCGTCCCCCACGAAGCGGACGCCCGTCGCTCCCGCGCCCGGATAGATTCGCGCGGTCATCGCGATTTCCCCGTCCTGGGCGAACACCTCGACCGAAGAACGGTCGACGAACACTCTCAGGCGGAGCAAACCGTCCGCCCCGACCATCACCGGAGCGCGCCGGACGCCGCCCGGTCCTTGGCCGGAGCGCTCGCGGTCCAGCAGCAGCTTCCCGCTTTCGCGATCGTAGAGAACGACCGTCTCTTCTCCGGCCGCCGGGTCGACGCGAAGCTTGACTCCCGCGCTTTTCGTCTGCCCGACGTCCAGCAGCAGTTCCAGCTCGAAGCAGTCGCCCGAAATGCCGGGCAGCTCGGTTTCGCCCTCGACCGTCACCCTCTCGCGGACAGTAGGAGAAGAACGCAGGGCGGACAGCTCGGGAACAGGAACCGTAAGCAGCCGCCCGCGCTCGTAACGAAGCTCGCGGGGAAGCGTCATGGCCCCCGCCCATTGCCTCCGCTGTTCCGGCATCTCGCTTTCCCACATCGCCATCCAGGCGATCATGATTCGGCGGCCCTTCCCGTCGAGAAGCGTCTGCGGCGCGTAAAAATCGAACCCGTAGTCGAGCATCGCAAACTCGCCGTGCTCGAACTTTCCGGTTTCGTAGTCGAGACGCCCTTCCAGATAGCCGGCCTGATGCAGGTTCAAATATTTATCCCCGTCCGGCTTCATCCCCTGCGGCGAAAGAACGAGCACGTCCCTTCCGTCCAGAGAGAACAGGTCGGGGCATTCCCACATGTAGCCGTTTCCCTCCCGGCCTCCCGCCATCACGCTTATGAAACGCCAGCTTTTCAAATCCTCCGAGCGGTAGAGCAGCGCTTGCCCCTTGTGGTCCTTCGTGCGGGAACCGAGCACGGCGTAGTACGCGCCGCCATGCCGCCATACCTTCGGGTCCCGGAAATGAAACGGGTGAATGTCGCCCTCCGGCGCCTCCGAGATGACGGGATTTTCCTTCCATTTTTCGAAACGAACGCCGTCCTCGCTGACCGCCAGGCACTGCACCTGCTTCAAATCCGCATCCCGGTCGTCCCCGGTCCAAACATTGCCCGTATAGAGAAGATGGAGCTTGCCGTCCTTCTCGATCGCGCTTCCCGAAAAACAGCCGTCGCGGTCGTAATCGTCCCCGGGCGCGAGCGCGATCGGAAGGCGGCGCCAATGGACGAGATCGGCGCTGGCGACGTGCCCCCAGTGCATATTGTCCCAAATCGGAGAGTAAGGATGATGCTGATAAAACAAATGATATTCCCCGCGGTAAAAACAGAAGCCGTTGGGGTCGTTCATCCAAAAGGCGGGCGGCGCCACGTGGTATCGGGGGCGCCACGGATCCGACGCCGCCCGGTCTCGAACGGTCCGCAGCGACCGTTCGGCCGCCGCTATCCGTTCCTGATGCTGATCGGTCATTTTGCCACACCTCTTGCCTTATTTTACTGCTCCGTCCATGACGCCTTTGATGATGTGCCGCTGCATGGCCAGATAAAAAAGAATGATCGGGATGATCGACAGAACGAGAGCGGCCATCGCTTCGCTGTAGTTGGACGTATATTTGCCGAAGAAATAGAACGTGGACAACGGCAGGGTCCGGTTCGCGTCGGAAAGCAGGACGAGCGAAGGCAGCAGGAAGTCGTTCCAGATCCACAGCACGTCCAAAATCGCGAGCGTCGTCGTTATCGGCGCCAGGATCGGGAAGACGACGCGCACGAACACCTGGATGCGGGTAGCCCCGTCGACGAACGCCGCCAGTTCGAGATCCTTCGGAATCCCTTTGATGAATCCGTGATACATGAACGTGGCCAGCGGAATGCCGAACCCGGCATAGTAAAAGCAAAGCATCCATTTGCTGTTCAGCAGGCCCAGCTCCCCGTAAATCGTGACGAACGGGATCATTAGCGACTGGAACGGAACGATCATGGACGCAACCAGCGCCATGAGCACGCCAGAGCTGAATTTCGATTTCCACCGGACGAGATAATAGGCGAGCATCGCCGCCGTCAAAATGATCAGCGCGACCGACACGACGGTCACGAGCAGTGAATTGCCGAGAGCGTGGAAGAAGTCCATCTTCCGGATCGCGCTGGCGTAATTGTCGAAGTTGAACTCGGCCGGCAGCGAGAGCGGATCGCTTACGACTTTGAGCCGGGTTTTGAACGAGTTGATCAGGATAAGCGCAAACGGAAAAATAAACAGGACGAAAAGCGCCAGGACAAGCAAAAAGGTCGTCAGGCTCCGGATCGTTTTCAGGAGGCGCATCACGATTCGACCTCCAATCGTTTCATCGCGCCCACCTGAAGCAGCGCAATGGCGGCGACGATGACGAAAAGGACGATCGCTTTCGCCTGCCCGACGCCGAAATGCTGAAATTTAAAGGCTTCGTTATAAACATGCATGGCGATCATTTCCGTGGAACGGTACGGACCGCCGCTCGTCAGCGAAAGGTTCGTGTCGTAAACCATGAAGCTGCGCTGCAGCGTCAAAAACAGGCTGATCGTAAACGCCGAAGCCATGAGCGGGATTTTGACCCGGAGCAGCTGGCCCCACCAGGAGGCGCCGTCCAGCGAAGCGGCTTCGAGCAGCGACTTGTCGACGCCCTGGATGCCCGCGATGTATATCAGCATCATGTAGCCGGCATTTTGCCAGACTCCAACGATGATCAGCGCCCAGAGCGCTTTTTGCGGGTCGCCGAGCCAGGAGCTGGACAGCAGGCCGATATCGAGCTCCTTCCCGAAATAAACCATGACGCGGGAGAAGACGAACTGCCAAACGAAACCGAGAATGATGCCTCCGATCAGATTGGGCGTAAAAAATCCGAGCCGGAAAAAGTTTTGTCCCTTCATTCCGCTGGTCACGAGCAGCGCCAGAAGGAACGCGAGCACGTTCGTCAGAACGAGGCTGAAGAACACGTATTTGAGCGTAAGAAGCATTGAATCCCAAAACAGCGGATCGTTAAACGCCGCGGCATAATTAGCAAAGCCGCTGAAGTCCGCCGTGATCGTCCCGCCCGCCGAATCGGTGAACGTCATGTATACGCCGACGAAAAACGGAACGGCCATGACGAGCGCGAATATGAGAAGCGGGATAAAGCCAAAGGTCAGAAAGGATTTGATTTTGTTCGAAAGCGTATCTTCGGTGTACACGGAAGCGAAAACCTCCTACCGGAAGGGGAAGAGGACAAACGCATGGCTTGTCCCGTTCCGGCCGTCCGTTTATTGAACGCTGGCCCAGTAAACGGCCAATTCCTTGGCCAAAGCGGTCCGATCGATGGTGCCGGCCAAATATTTCTGCATGATCGCTCCCATCTTCGGCCAGCCGTCGGCCGGATAGAAGTTGTTCATCCATTCCAGCGTTTGATCGTTATCCATATAAGCGATGACGGATTGCGAAATCATGTCCTCGGGCATGACCGAAAAATTGTCGTATACCGGCACGTAGTTGAACTTGTTGACGTAAGCGTCCTGCCCTTCCGGATCGCTGACAAGCCAGTTCAGGAAGTCCTTGGCGGCCTGCTGCTGCTCCGGAGTCGACGTCGACGCGTCGACTGCCCAGTATTGCGGCACGCCTACGGAAATTTGGGAATTGCCGTAATCGTCCGCATTGTTGCTGATCGGAAGCGGCAGGAACCCGTATTCCGCGCCGGGGTTGGCTTCCTTCAACTGCGGATACGCCCAGTTGCCCATGAACCACAAGCCGACTTCTCCGCCCGCCAACGCCAGCGTGCCATCGTCGTATACCGGCGCAAGCGGCGCATCCTTCGTCGAATTGTATTCCTTCATCAGGTCGATCGTGTCGACCCAGCCGTTAAACACGGCGTTGGATGCGAGATCCGTTTGGCCCGATTTGAGGCTGTCCATAAACGCGTGGCGCTCTTCGGACTGAGGGGATTGCGTCGTGAACAGGATATTCGTCAAATGGGCCCCCAGGGACCAGTCCATCGGGGAGACGTGCAGCGCTTCGACGCCCGAAGCTTTGACCTGATCGAACAACGATTTCAGATCGTCCCGGGTTTTGACGGAGGCCGGGTCGAAGTCGCCGCCGACCGCCTTGTCCAGTACTGCCTTATTGTAGATAAACCCGAACGCCTCGACTGTCGCCGGCATGCCCAGCACCTTCGAATCGTCGGTCACGAAATCGAGCGTTCCCGATTGCGCGTGGCTTACCCAGGGCTGATCCGACAGATCGGCCAGCTTCGATTTCATCTCGGGAAATTCCTGGCCCAGCATCATGACGGTCGGCGCATTGCCGGAAGCGTACAGCGTCGTCAGCCGTTCGTATGCCGTTTGGGTGCCGAGCGGAATAATATTGATATCGACGTTCTTCTCTTCGGCGTATTGACCGACGACTTCTTCGAACTGCTCGGCGATTTCAGGCTTGCCGATCAGGATGGAAAAGCCGGCCCCGCCTCCTCCGGAAGAAGCGCTTTCTTCGCTGCCATTACCGTTGCCGCCGCAAGCCGTAAGTATGGTGCCGAGCACAAGCGTCAAGGCGGCAAGCAGCAGAACCTTTTTCTTCATTTCCAATCCTTCCCCTCACAAAAAGTCTTGATGTTGTAAATGCTTTCAGACTGTATTTTAAAGTCGGACACTTGATATGTCAATCGTTTTCATATAATTATTCATTTTTAATCCAAAAACATGATTAATCCTCGCAAAAAACGCTTAATTTCAGCGTGTTTTCGGTAATTTAAATGTATGTTAAGGTTTTCATATATTGTATTCCCAAAGCCCCTCCCGTTCATGATATAATTAAGAAAATCAAAGGCCGCATGCAAAGGAAGGAAACTGAAGATGTCCAATATCAAGGAAGTAGCGAAAGCAGCCGGAGTCTCGGTGACGACCGTCTCCCGAGTCATTAACAACCGGGGCTACATCAACAAGGACACCAGGCAAAAGGTTGAAGCGGCGATGGCTTCGCTCGACTATCATCCGAACCAGATCGCCCGCGCCCTGCAAAGAAGCCAATCCGATTTGATCGGCATCATCGTGCCCGATTCGAATCACCCCTTCTTCGCGGAACTCATTCATTACGTGGAAACCTATGCCAACGATCTCCAATACAAGATCCTGATCTGCAATTCGCTCGGAAATTCGGAGAAGGAAGCCCGCTACATCAGCATGCTGAGGCAAAACCGGGTGGACGGCATCATCATGTGCGGCCACTCCCTGAATCTGGAGCAGTACAAGAAAGTGAATCTGCCGATCATTTCGTTCGACCGGATTATCTCCTCCAACATTCCGTATGTCGGAGCCGACAATTTTCTCGGAGGAGAGCTTGCGACCGAACACCTGATTTCCCGCGGCTGCCGGAAGCTGCTTCATATTTCCGGCCCGCTCAAGATCGATCTGCTGCCGAACCGTCGCACCGACGCGTTCCGGCTCGTCTGCATGAAGCACGACATTCCGCACCGGGTGATCGAAGGAGAACCGTACAAGCTGACCTTCGAATATTATTGGGACTTCGTCGAACGCGAGGTATCCAAACATTTGCCCGAGTACGACGGCGTATTTTGCAGCAACGACATTTTGGCCTATGCGCTTTACATTTATGCGGTTCAGCACGGCATTCGCGTGCCCGAACAGCTCAAAATCGTCGGCTACGACTACCACAGCTTCACGAGAATGCTTCAAACTCCGAAGCTGACGACGATCCGGCAGCCGATCGAACGAATCGGGAAGGCGCTATGCTCCAACCTGATTCAGCTGATCGAGGGGAACACCGAGTTGAGCAACACGGTCGTGGACGTCGAACTCGTGAAAGGGGAAACGACCTGACCTGGGACGGCCTTCGCCGGAATCAGCTCCGCAGTCCGTTATCCGTTCTGTACACAGCCCAAAAAGAGCCCCCGCCGCCGGCAGGAGCTCTTTTTTGGGCGTTGCGGCCTGGAAACGGCCGCCATCGCCTCTCTCCGATCGCGTCAGTCCCACTCCAGTTCGACCAGAACCGGACCTTCCCCGCCGCGCGTCGTTATGGCCATCACCGAATAAAATGCCGCTTGTTCTTCCGCCGCGGCCGGCACTCCGTCTACGTAGACCGCGGTCGGCTTGGCGTCCGCGCGAAATTCCGTCCTGTCGAACCGAACCGGACGCTCGGCCCGATTCGGCCTATCTACAAAGCCCTCTTCCTCCCGTACACGAAATAAAGCGTGATCGCGGACATGATCATCAGGATGACGGTATAGACCAGCGTCAGCGCCCTCGTGTCGGCCAGCGCCTGCGCGTCCGTGCTGTTTTTGATCACGATGCCGAGCGGCTGGTAAAGCGGATGATACAAAAAGACGGTCAGGTCGTAATCGGCCAAAATGCCGTTGAAGTTCAGCGCCAGCACGGCGAGCGTCGACGGCAGGATGATCGGCAGAAGCACCCGGCGGAACGTGTAGAAGGGCTTCGCTCCCAAATTGCGCGCCGCATCCTCCAGATTGCCGTCAAGGCTGAAAAACGACGCCTTCACCATCCGCAGCGTGAACGGGATGTGCACGATCACGTAACCGAAGAACAGCATCCATGCCGTTCCCACCAGCACCGCGTTCCCGATGACGAGCCGCGGCACATTGAACGTGACGATCAGCCCGATGGCGATCAGCGTGGCCGGCAGCATCCATGGGATGAGCAGCGCGTATTCCAGCGCCGTCGCCCACTTGTTTTTGTATTTGTGCAAAATCCGCGAGGCGGCCAACGCCAGAGCCACGACGGCAACCGACGCCGCCGCGGCGTACGCGACGCTCACCAGGTACGGCTTGAACGCGCTCATGCTCGAAAAGACGAGCGCATAGTTGTCCAGCGTGAAGCTGCCTGCCCCGAGCGTGCCCGTGGCGATGCTGCGCGCGTCGGTGAACGAGAAGACGACGATCAGCACGACCGGAATGACGTAGATGAGGAACAGCACGTAAGCCAGCGCGTGTACGGCGACGTTGCCGATCTTGCTGTCGATCTTCTGCTTGACGAGCTCCGACTTCACTTTCGATACCGACATGAAGTTGCCCTTGCGCTCGAGCCGGATCATGATCGTCAGCAAAATCAGCGTGGCAAGGCCGAGGACGAGCGCCAGCAGCGCCGCCAGATCCCGCGAAGTCATGCTTTTGGAAAAGGTCAAAATCATCGGCGTAATCGTCTGGAACTCGGCGCCGCCCAGAATAAGCGGAGCCGACGTCGCGGAGAGCCCCGTCAGGAACACGAGAATCGTCAGCGCGAACAGGGTCGGCTTGAGCACCGGCAGAACGACCTTGCGTAAAATGGTAAAGGAAGAGGCGCCCATGTTCCTCGCCGCTTCGACCGTCTGAAAATCGATTTTGCGGATCGCATTGCCCAGAAACAGCACATGGTTCGACGTGCAGGCGAACGTCATGACGAACAGCACCGCCCAGTAGCCGTGAAACCACGCCGGATCGAAGGACGGAAACAGGCTCGCCAGCACCCTGGTGATGAAACCGTTTTCACCATAAACGAACTTGTACCCGGAGACGAGCACGACGCCGCCGTAGATCAGCGTGGTAAAATAGCCGAGGCGAAGCCATTTCGCGCCCTTGACGTCGAAATATTCGGTGATGAGCACCAGCGCGATGCCGACGACGTTGACGGTAACGACCAGCGACACGGCCAGCAAAAAGCTGTTGGACAAGCTCGTCATCGCCCGCTTGGACGACAGCAGCTTTTCCACCGGCTCGAGCGAAAAAGAACCGCCCTTAAAGAAAATTTCGTAATAAACGTTCAGGTTCGGGTATATCAGGAAGGCGATGACGAACCATGCGATCAGACCGTACAGGATCAGTGCGGTCGGATGAATCGACTTCAGCCTCTTGCTCCAAGTTTGCGCGCTCAAAGCCCTGCCTCCCGTCCCCCGTATTGCAAAATGTCGCCGGCCCGGATGTACACGTCGACTTCGTCGCCGATCGTCCGCTGCTCGAGCCCGCTCTCCTTCTCGATCGTCTTCAGCAGGCCGCCGCCGGCCATCCGCAGGACGTACTTGCTGTACAGCCCGTAAAATTCGCGCTCGGCGATCGTTCCTTTAAGCTGCGCGGCGTCCGGCCCGGACAGCGGCAGCAGGCTCACCTTCTCGTTGCGGATGTAGGCCGCGCGGTCCGGGGCGATCGCTTCCCGCAGGCGTTCGCTGCTTTGGATCAGCTCCGGCTCGATGCGGTTGATATCGCCGACGAAATTGCACACGAATTCGGTCTGCGACCGGTTGTACACCTCTTGCGGAGTGCCGACCTGCTCGAGGTTGCCGCCGTTGAACACGGCGATGCGGTCGGACAGCGTCAGCGCCTCCTCCTGATCGTGCGTCACGTAAATCGTCGTAATGCCGAACTGCTTTTGCAGATGCTTCAGCTCGTTTCGAAGCTGTACCCGCAGCTTGGCATCCAGGTTCGACAGCGGTTCGTCTAGCGCCAGGATCGCCGGCTTCAGCACGAGCGCCCGCGCGATCGCGACGCGCTGCTGCTGGCCGCCGGACAGTTCGGACACTTTCTTGAACAGCTGGTCGTCCTTCAAATCCACCTTGCGGGCGATTTCGCGCACGTCCCGGTCCGTCTCGGCCTTGGTCGCTTTTCTGACGCGCATGCCGAAGGCGATATTTTCATACACGTTCATGGTCGGAAACAGCGCGTAGCTCTGGAACACCATGCCGATGCCCCGCTTCTCGATCGGGACGTCGGTGATATTCCGGCCTCCCAGCAGAATGCTCCCGCCCGAAGGCGCGATGAATCCGACGAGGCTGCGGAGAATCGTCGTCTTGCCGCAGCCGGAAGGACCGAGGAAGGTGAAAAACTCGCCTTCCTCGATCGTCAGATTCAAATTTTTCACCGCATGGAACGATCCGAAATGAATTTGCACATCGCGAAATGTAATCATCGTTACCTCGTCTTGTTTCGTATTTCGCTGCGGTTACGGCATGATTTGAAGTTCGATCTTCTCGACCCACAAGTCGATGTTTTCCGCGATAAACGCCCAGTCGAACGGCTGCGCCTTCAGATCCGCGAACAGTTCCTTGACGGAATCGTTCGCTTGTTCGGCCGCCTTCGTATTCGCGGGCATCGCGTTGAACTCCGCGGCGAACTCGCCCTGCACTTCGGCGCTGCCCATCCACTCGACGAACCGTTCCGCCGTTTCCTGCTTCTTCGTGCCCTTCACGATCGCCGCATGCTCCACGATCATCGGAACGCCGATTTCCGGGCTCACGATGCCGGCTTTCACGTTATATTGCTCTTCCTTCGCGGCCAGCGTGCCGGAGACGAGCGCTCCGAGCGGCGTCTTCCCGCTCGCCAGGTTCGCGTAAAAATCTTCTCCTTCGACGGCCCGAACGCCGTTGTCGTACAGCTGTTTGATTTCGTTCCAGCCTTCCTCGGAAATGCCGAGATCGCCGTTCGGATCCTGGTACCGGGTCAGAATGCCCGCCACGACGAGCCGCGGCGTATTTTGGCCGAGCAGGGTCGGGGCTTCGTATTTCCCTTTGAACGCGTCGTTCTTGTACAAGTCCGTCCAATCCTTCGGCGCCGTCTCCGGCGTGAACGCGTCGGGATTGTAGCCGAGCAGGATCGCCTGCTTCACGAGCCCGTGATAGTAGCCCTCCGGATCGTTCAGGCCTTCCTCGACTTCCGCAGCCCATTGCGGCACGTACGGAGTCAGCACGTCTTCCTTTTTCAAGTTCTCGTACAGCATGTTGTTCAAGCCGTAGACGACGTCCGCCGTCGGATTGTTCTTCTCCGCGATGAGCCGGTTCGTCAAATCGGCGCCGCCCGCTCCGACGAGTTCGATGTCGAATCCTGCGCTCTTCGCCTTCTCGATCAGCCATTCGCCCCGGCCGTCGGAATTCGCGTTCGTGTAGACGACCAGGCTTTCGTTGGCCGCCGGCGCGGAAGCCGACGCCGATGCGGCAGGGGAGCCCGAAGCGGGCGAAGTCGACGCGTTTCCTCCGTTGCCGTTGCCGCCGCCGCAGGCTGCGACCGTCAGGCTGAGCGTTGCAAACAGTGCCGCCGTGATCCATTTTTTCATGGGGTTACCGCTCCTTTTGTTCATTGAAATTATAGGTGCATGACGAGACCGTCATAAGCCGTAACGATGCCGTACGGGCTGAAAATGGCGTCGAACTCTTCGTGGAGAAGCTTGGAATTGTGGCTGAAATGGGTGACGGCGATTCGCCCTTCGGGCTTCAGAACGCCCAGCCGGCGAAACTCGCTCTGCGCCTCCAGCACCGTCTCCACGCACATGTGGTTGCGGTCCCGGGAGTTGCCGGTATAGCCGTGCGTGCAGTCGAGAATCGCGCCGTCGAGCTCCCGCTCCCGCAGCCATTCCCAGGTCGCCTCCGGAAACCATCCCGAATCGTGCCCGTACAGCAGCTTTTTGCCGCCCTTCTCGAGGACGTACAGCAGGCACGTCTCCATCCGGTCGTGGTCCGCCAGCAGCGGCGTCACCTTCGCGTCGCCGGCATCGAACGTCTCGAACGGGCGCAGCAGATGGAACGCGAACCGTCCCCCTTCGAAGCGGCCGATCGCAGCTCGCGTATTGTGCATGACGGCATCGTTCCCGTAAATGTGCAGCGGATGCTCCAGGCCGTGGGCGATGCCTTCCCGACGGCACTCCAGATCGTACGCGTTAAAGTGGTCGGAATGCGTATGGGTGACGAGCAGATGTTCGATCGCTCCGAAATCGATGCCGTCGCGAAGCGCCTGCATGTACGAATCGGGCGAATAATCGAACTTGATCGTATCGTCGACGATGGCCGAGCTGCGCGTGCGAATGTTCCGCCCGCCGAGCTTGCGAGCCTTGTCGCAAAACTCGCAGCGGCAGAACGCGTTCGGAAACCCTTCCGCCGCCGCCGTGCCGAGAAAATGAATTTTCATCAAAAATTCCCTCTGTCCGTCACTGATTTTCTCTCGATAATTTCCGTTTGAATCTTGACCGTCAGTTGCTTCTCCTTGGACCGGTTTACGCGCTTCATCAACAGTTCGACGGCCGAACGGGCGAGCCGTTCCGTATCCTGCCGGACCGTCGTCAGCGGAACCGGCGTCAGCGCCGACAGCTTGATGTCGGAAAAGCCGACGATCGACAGCTTGTCCGGCACCGGAACGTTCAGGTGCAGCGCCGTGAACAAGGAGGAAATCGCAATGTGGTCGTCCCCGCACATGACCGCCGTCATCTGCGGATTGCCGCCGATGAACTCCGCCTGCTCCGGGTCGCTTTCGCTCGCGCGGCTCGGATCGCAGGGCGTGCTCCGGAAGTGGATGTACTCGTTCTTGACCGGAATGCCGTGATCGAGCAGCGCCTGGATGTAGCCTTGGTACCGTTCCTCCCGGCTCGTGATGTTCTCGATCGCGTTGGACGTATAGCCGATCTCCCGGTGCCCTTTGGCGATCAAATACTGCGCCATCTGGTACGAGCCCTGAAAATGATCGTGGTACACGCAATCGATCTGCACCTCGCGGAAAATGCGGTCGATGATCACGATCGGAATTTGCTCCAGCTTCAGCCGCAGCACCTGGTCGCTGCACGTTTTGCGGCCCTGGGGGAACAGAATCAGGCCGTCGACGCCTCCGTCGACCAGCTTTTGCAGGCAGCGATCCTCGTCGTCCTTGTCCTTGCTGATTTTCAGGATCAGATCGCCGTCATGCTTGCGCACCTCGCCTTCGACGGCCGCGATGATGCGGGACGTGTAATCCGACATGTGGGGCAGGATGAGCGCGATCTGCCGGCCCTTCGCCCACCCGGGCGGGATCGGCGGCCGTCTCTCCGAAACCCTGCCGGCGGCAGGCTCCCCTTGGCCTTCCCGTTTGCCGGCCAGAAACGTTCCCCTTCTCGGCAGGCGATACACCAGGCCTTGCTCGGCCAGCCGCTCCAGCGCCAGCTTGCTCGTCATCCGGCTGACGCCGAACAGCTTCGCGAGCTCCCCTTCCGAAGGAACGGGATCGTGCGGCTGAAGCTTGCGCTCCGCGATAATGGCCATCACCTTGTCGGCGACTTGCAAATACAGCTGCTGCTTCGGTTTCGGAGACGAAGATTCTGGCTTCATGTCATGACATTCCTCGTTCTGTCTTTAGACTTCCGGGCCGGCGCTTGATCTGCGTTGTTTATCTCGAGCTCGATTAATTCGAACTTACTATATGTCACTGACACATTCAATGATATGTCCGTTAAGGGGGTGTTAAAAATGATTAACTCTATGTAAAATCGAGGTTTTTCCGGGATATGACATGCAAAAAGGCATATCAGTAACATGCTTGCGGCGACATTTCACCCGACTGGAAAAGCTTTTATTCGCCAAGCCGGATACCCGGTTCTTGAACGGCCGATCCGTTCGCCAAGCCGGAACCTTATCCGAAACGCTCCGTACAAGTAAGTAAACGTTCGAACGATTCCGGACCAAAGTTTCGTTTGGAAACTGGGCGCAAGTCCGGAGTCATTGCATAAAATTTCTGTTAATGTTACTTTGGTCGCATATATCTTGCAAAGCGGTAAAATAGAATGTATCCGCGCGAAATCTTGAAACCGAGGTATCCTTCAGCCTATGACGATAAACTTGACGGAACGGACAGACATCTGGTACTGCAAAGCGGAGCGGGAAGCCGCACGGTATTTTAAAGAGCTTCAGTCGCAGGTAGCGGACAAAGCGTTCGCGCCGGCCCTGACGAAAGATATCCAAGCGTGGAAAAGGAACCATGTCCGCCGCGATTCGTTCGTCTCTTTTTTCGCCGGCAAAAAGAACGGCCCCGATCCTGCCGATTATCGCAAATATATCGGATGGCTGGACCGGGCGGGCAAATTGGACGATTATTTGGATCGCAGCATCTCCTACATTTATTTGCGCGATTTGGGCAAGGACCTAGCCTCGCCCGAGACGCAAGCCCGAATCGGGCGCGTCGCGGCCGACGTCAAGGCACGGCTGCTTCGGCCCGCGGGAGCCAACCGGAAAGACGGGTCGGAGTTTTTCAGCCTGGCGGCGCTGTACCGATGGGCCCAAAAAGAAGGGATCGAGCAGGCGATCATTTGGGTCGTCGGCAAGCTGAAGAGCGTGGCCGACCATATTCCCGAGGAGATGAACGCGGAGGAAACCCGGAGGAAACTGGCCAAAATCATTCTCGGCGTCGTGCTGCACGTCCTTGACGGGCTGGAAGGCGCAGCGGAACCCGCGGAACGCTCCCGCAGATTGGACGAAGCCGTCCGGTTGGGTTATTTTTACGGCCTGACTTATCCTTTTATCGACGATCTTCTGGATTCCAACGTATTGGACGCCCGGCAGAAGGAGCAGTATTCCCGGATGATCCGCGCCACGCTTGTCCGGGGGACGGTTCCGAAGCTCGGAGACTGGACCGAAAGCCGCGCCGAACTGATCCGTTACATCCACGGCGAGCTTCGCGACGCCTACGAATATATTCGCAATTATCAACGCGCGGACACCCGGGATACGTTTCTGGAGCAATCCTACGTGTTTTTCGAAGCCCAGGAAGCGGACCGGGCAAAAAAGCTTTCGAATCCGTCGTATACGAACGAAGAGCTGTATTTGCCGATCATCATCAAATCCGCATCCTCCCGCTTGATCGTCCGTTCCGTCATCGGCGCTCCGAAGGACGAAGGCTTCGAATCCCGGACGTTCCATTACGGCTTGTACAACCAGCTTGCCGACGATTTCGCGGACATGTTCGAAGACATGCAAAACGGAGCGGTGACCCCTTATACGTATTACCTTAAATACCATCGCGAGCGGCCGGATTTGATCAATCCGTTCGAGCTGTACTGGGCGGTCATTTCCCATTTGATCCGTCACGTGTACAAGTCGGACGCCAAAACCCGCGAAGTCTTGCTGGATCGCGCCGTCAACGGGCTCAAACGCTACAAAAAACGCGCCGGCCCCGAGAAATATAACGAATTGATGGGAATTCTTTTAGGCGAAAACCCGGAATTCAACCGGCTTATCCAGCACGTCGTCGGCAAAGCGGAGGACGTGGACTTCTTCGACAAGCTCGTTCGGGATCAGTGGCTAACCGTCATGAAAAACGAGCGGAAGGAGAAGGAAATCTTTTTCGATCAACTCGAAAAAGCCCGCCAGCGCATCAACGATCTGCTGCGCATTTCCAGGCCCGAGCTGCCGTCCGTGCAGCAGCTGCTTTTCGATACGGCCAATTACAGTCTCGAAGGAAGCGGCAAACGCATTCGCCCGATTCTGGCCTGGGTCATGGGCGTAAACGAATACGGCTTGCAGGCCTCAGCGCTGGCGCCGATATTCCGATCGCTCGAATTCATGCATACGGCGTCCCTCATTTTTGACGACCTGCCGTCGCAGGACAATTCCTCCACGCGCAGGGGACGGCCGACGCTTCACCGGGTGCACGACAGCGCGGTTGCGGAATTGACCGGGCTTTTTCTGATCCAGAAGGCCATGGAAGAGCTGGCTTCGCTGCAGGGCTTCGACAACGGCGCCGTGCTCGCGCTGATTCGGTACTCGTCGCAAAAAGCGAGCGAGATCTGCACGGGGCAGGCGATGGATCTTCAGTCGAAAGGCAAAGCGCTGACGTTGGAGCAGCTGAACCGGATCTGCTTTTACAAAACGGGGCTCGCCTTCGAGGTTTCCCTCGTAAGCCCCGCTATTCTCGCCCAGGCAAGCGAGGCCGAAATCGCGATCCTCAAGAAAATCGCCTATCACGCGGGCATCGCCTTTCAAATCAAAGACGACCTGCTGGACGGAGAAGGCAATGCGCGCCTGCTCGGCAAACCCGTCGGCAAGGACGAGGAAAACAACACCTCGACGTTCGTCACGGTTCTCGGCGCGGAAGGCGCGAGCAAAGCGATGTGGGAACACTACTGCCTGGCCATGGAGGCGCTGGGCGAGCTGCCGCGGAATATCGGTTTTCTGAGGTATTTGCTGGATTACATGATTCATCGGGACCGCTGATCGCGCCGAGGGGAAGCGGCGATGGATCGCCCTCCTGCGGCAAAGCAAAGCCTCGCGGCGAAGCTTGGTTGGATTTTCTCTAATCAAAACCGGCTTTTTCGCGAAACTTTTCGGCTTCGTTGGATTTTGTCCAATCTGGCGAAGCCTTTTCGGCGTTTTCATCCAAATTCCAAGTTTCTCGTTGGATAAAGTCCACTCTAGACAACGATTTCCCCGTTTTCCGTTCCCTTGATTGGACAAAATCCAACATAGACCTCCTTCTGCTTGAATGGTCACCCGCCTCTTCGCCGGCCCCTAAGCTCCACGCACAGCTCGGGACGTCCTCGCGGCGCCGGATCAGTCCCGTTCCGCGACCCAAAACATCCCGATATGAAAAAAGCCTCGCGGTTATCCGAAGATAGCCCTCGAGGCTTTATTCGTTATCGTTCCTTCGGTTCCAGCGCCTTAAGCACCTCGCCCACGCCGTACGAATTGCCGATCGGGCCGTAGCCGAGGGCGAGCTCTCCGTTGATCGCGTAGACATGGTTGTTCTCGACGGCCTTCAGTCGGCTCCATACTTCGCTGTCCTCCCATTGATCGGTCAGAGCGGGCACGGATTTGTCGCCGTAGTTGAAGTAGCCGAGGAACAAATGATCCGGGTCGAGGGCGGCAAGGCCCTCGAGCGATAGCTCCGCGCCCTCCGCGATATCGGCGGATTCGGGCGGCGCGAGCCCCAAACCTTCGTAGTAAGGCGTCAAGTAGTTCATCCCTTGAAGGTAGACCTGCTTCTCCCTCGCTTGGACGAAGGCGACCGTTCCCTCGAGACCGGCCAGCTTCTCTTTGGCCGACTGGAGTTTTGCGTTGTAATCGGAAATATAGCTCTCCGCTACGTCCTCCTGGCCGAGAATCTCCCCGAACTTCGTCACGACCGACGGCCAATCGCCCCATACGTCCGTCGCTTGTTCGTCCAAGATGACGGTCGGCGCGATCTTCTCGAGTTCGGCGACGATATCCTGGTTGATCGCGTTGCCGCCTATAATCAAGTCGGGCCCGTAGGCGAGCAGGGCTTCAAGGTTCACCTTCGTATTTTCCCCTACGATCTCCAGCTCCTGCACCTTGTCGACGTAAGGCTTGTAGCTGTCCGTATGGATGACGGAGGTTTTCTCGCTGAACGGCAGCGCCAGCCCGACGGATTCCAGATTGAACAACAGAAGGGAATCCCCGTAGCCCCAGTGGACGACGGCAACCCGCTGCGGCTGCTCCTCGATCGCGATGTCGCCGTTGGCCGCGGAGATCGTTCTCGGGAACGCGGCGGTCACCGAAGAAGCGGCGCCTTCCCCTGTTCCTTCCGCAGGCGGCGATGCGGATGAAGCAGGCGTTCCGTTCGGCGCCGGGCTGCCCGAGGGCGAAGAATCGGCGTTCGAATTCGCGTTTCCGCATGCGGCGACAAGCAGCATGACGCAGAAGAGGGCCAGCATCGCGGCCCATGAATTGGATCGGTTCGGCATGTCAAGCATCCTTTCTCTACCCCAACTTATTGTTGATAATGTTTCTCATTATCACTCCCATTGATAACATTACCACCATGTCCGCCCTATGGAAATGGAGATTTTCCCGAACTTAAGATGGACTATTTCGCCTTCGTTGCAAGCCGACTTTGCCCGGTGGCAAGCCTTTATGCTTCTTGAAGAGACGGCTGAAGTAATAGGCGTCGGCATAGCCCACGCTCCGGGCGACGGCGGAAACGGGGAACCGGCCCGTGACAAGAAGCTCGTTGGCCCGGTTCATCCGGTACCGGATCAAATAGTCGATCGGGCCCATGCCGGTATATTTCTGAAACAGATAGGAAAAATACTTGGCCTTCATATGGTAGCGTCCGGCGAGCATGTCCAGCGTCAGCGGCTCCATGTAGTGCGTTCGAATGAAGCCGATCGCGTCGTCGATCATCTCGTAGCTTTCCTTGTTCCGGACGAGCCGTTCCGACAGCAGCAAAGTGTTCAGCAGCCGGTAAAACAACGCCTTCTTCTCCAAAAGGCTCATGCTCCCCGGAGAAGACGAAGCCGCGAGCAGCTGCTCGAGCAGCCGAACGAGTTCCGGATCCGAGCCGACGCGGAGCATCGTCACGTCCGTCAGCCTCCGCAAGTCCCCGGATGCCCCGGCTGCGGGCAAGTAATGCACGAGGCCGTATTCGAAGCCCTCGCCCCCGACCTCGATTTCAAGCCGCATGTCCAGGCCGCCAAGAAGCACGGTTCCCGGCTCCAGACGGTAGCGTTCCTTCCCGTTGAAAATGAAGTCGGCCTCTCCCCGCAGCCCCATCACGACCCCGCACATCGTTGTCGGGCGATGGACATGGCCGGCGTAAACCGTGCCTGCCGTCAGTTCCGTGCGATAAACGCCGAACACGTCGAGCGGCACTCTCGCGAATTCCGTCGCCAATTCTTCGTAAGGCAGCGCCATGTCCCCGCCTCCAATTCGTTGATGTTTCCCCCATTCTACCTTACCGAAACGAACCTCGGCAATCTGCCCGTTCCCGGAAACGACTCGCTTCCCGATAGAATCGGCGATCGCAAAAAGGGCCGTCCCCAAGTCCGAAGACTTTGAGACAGCCCTGTCATGTCGGCGCCTTGCGATTCCTCGCGTCTCGAAAATTAACGCTTGGCCGCTTTTACGATTTATAACCGAAATCGGGAATGGAATGCCATCTCTTTCTCAGCTCGTGCGCCGCGGCTTTCGGTTTGCGGTCGCGGGTGAAGACCCCTTTCTTGTTGCCCTGAACCCGAATGATATTTTGGCTCGTATTGAAGTCGGCAAAGTTCCAGACGTGCTCCCCGACGAAATTGGCGCATTCGTCGAACGCTTCATGGTTCGCTTGCAAAAACGCGACCTGGAATTCCTCGGTGAACATGACGGGATCGACATCGTGGAACCCGGCGATCGTATCCGCGCCATACTCCGTCATGAGGATCGGCTTATCCGGACAGCGCTTGGTCCAACCCTCGAATTCCCGGCGCAGCTTGGCTTTGGCCAGCTCCCACTCCCCGCCTTCCACATACCAGCCGTAATAGCGGTTCAAGCACAGAACATCCGCCAAGTCCGATACTTTGCAATGCTCGGGACTTCCCTCCTGCAAGGTCACCACGGTGACGGGGCGCTTTTGCGGGTCGCATTCCTTCGCAAGCCGGAAGAGCGGCTCGAAGTACTCGTACGCCCCGTCCTCCGCCGTCGCGGGTTCGTTGGCGATCGACCACATGACGACGCATGCATGGTTTTTATCCCTCGCGATCAACTCGCGAATCGCCTGCCGGTGGGCCTCATGGGTTTTGATTTCCTCCCACGTGTTCCGCTTCGGGCCGTTCGAGTGAATCGCGATAAAGTTCAAATGCAGGCCGACGGCCGCCACCTCGTCGATGACGACAAGCCCTTCCCGGTCGGCCAACCGCATAAGCTCCTCCGAATACGGATAGTGGGACGTGCGGAACGAGTTGGCGCCGATCCATTTCATCAACCGAAAATCCGTCACGTTGGCCGGTTCGTTAAATCCTCTGCCGTGAATCGGGGAGTCCTCATGCTTGCCGAAGCCTTTGAAATAAAACGGTTTTCCGTTGATGAGGAACTTGCCTTCCTTCACTTCCACGGTCCGGATTCCGAAGGGCAGCTCGTACTCGTCGACCGGCTCGCCGCTTTGCAGCAGCTCGATTTTCAGCCTGTACAAGTACGCGTTCAGCGGTTCCCAGAGCTTCGCATCCGCGACCATCAGGCTACCGCCGGCCCCCTCGCCTTCCGCGACAACCGCCCCGTCCTCATCCAGAATGCTGACACGTGTCTCCGCCTCGCCGCTGAGATCCACCCTATAGCTTACCGCGGCGAAACCGTCAGCCCGCACGTCGGATACGATTTCAACGTCCCGAACGTAGGTCCAGGGCGTCGTATAGATTTTCACCGGCCGGTGAAGTCCCGCATAATTGAAGAAGTCGAAATTCGGACGATTGCGAACAATTCTGCCTAGCCCCTCAACCTCTTGCTCCGTATAGTTGCCGACGGGCAACGTCGATTCGTCCAGCACGTTATAAACGGCAACGGTAAGCCGATTTTTTCCCGCGGTCAGCAGCCCGTTGATTTCCGCCTCGAACGGCGTAAACCCGCCGACATGCCGGGCGGCAAGCGTACCGTTGACGTAAACCTTCGCTTCATGCGTGGCCGAGCCGAACCGGAGAACGATCCGCTCCGAGGAAAGCGCGTTCGGCACGACAAATTCCCGTTCGTACCAAACCCAGCCGACATGATGGCGAATCTCGGCGGTTACGCCTGCATCATTGTATGAAGAAGGAACCGCCATTGGGATGGTGTCGGAGAGCGGCCGTTCAAACCATTTATCGGCGAATCCGTTGCCGGAATCGAGCTTGAAATTCCAAATTCCGTTTAAATCGATGACAGACCGGGAAGCGGTCACAATCGGGTAGAGCATCGGGGTCCCTCCTATTTGGAATCGATGATTTTCTGAATGCGTTCCTGGGCATTTTTAACGGTGGTCTCCAGGTCCTGACCCGACAGCATCATCGCGTCGAATTCCTCCACGAACGCTTTTTCCAGCTCCGCATGGAAAGGCACCGCGACCGCCGCCGTCGTTTGCTTCGTATTTTCAAGGACGTAAAGCAGCGATTCCTTGTCGATCATTTCCGGGGTCTTCGTGCCGGCAATGATGGTGTCGACGATTTCGTTCAAATCCGCTTTTTTCCAGGATGGAAAGTACTTCCCTTGCAGCGCGATTCCTTCCGTCGTATACCACCGGATAAACGCATAGGCTTCCTCCTTGTGCTTCGATTTGCTGTAGATCCCCAACACATCGCCGCTCGCATTGCCCGAAATCGGATCTTCCTTGTTCGCCTTCGGAAGGGGAGCGAACACCGTTTTGAACGTTGCCGGCACCTGCTCCGTCCCCCCGGCCTCCGGAACGAGGAACGAGCCCATCGAAAGCATGCTGGCGTCCTGATTGAAATACTGCGGGCGGTAGTTCAATTTCTGGCTGACGACTTCCGCATACGGCGTTGCGGAGCCTTCCTTCTCCCCTTGCAGCCGAAGCTCCAGCGACTTGCGAACGTACGGCGTATCCGCGTTCGCTTTCGTTCCGTCGTCCGTCGTCAGATTCGCACCGACGGCTTGATTCATATTCTGAATAAAGTACGCTACCGTGGCCCAACTATGGAAATAGGTGCCGTATCTCGTTTTGCCGCCTTCGGTTTTCGTCATCGCCTTGGCATATTGCATGAACTCGTCCCACGTCCAATCCTTCGGAAGCTCGAGCCCCGCCTCCCGGAGATGGTTTTCATTGATGAGCACCAGGGGCATAACGGATTTGCCCGGCAGCCCGTACGTTTTTCCCGCGATCCTTGTGTCCAGCGTATACTCGTCTTCGAGAACGACTCCCTCTTGTTCCAGGTAACCGTCCAGCGGTTCCAGCATGCCGAGCTCCATGCGCTGGTTAAGGAAATTCATATTGCTGAACATGACCACATCCAGCGCTTCCCCGGAGGCGGCGGCGAGATCGAGCTTTTTGTAATATTCGTTGGAATTGTTGTCTTCCGCGGAAACGAACTCCACTTTGATATCCGGGTATTTCTTTTCGAATTCCGCGATGACGACATCCCAGTTGTCGGTTTTCTTCGGATACCAGGTATGAAGCTTGATGGTTGCGATTGCGGCACCCTCCGCCGCGCCGCCGTTCGAGCCGGCCCCCTGGCTGTTTTCCCCCGAACCCGAAGAACATCCCGAACCGATGAGCGCAAGGATTGCGGACGCGACGAGCAAGCGGCTCCACTTTTTTTTCAACATGCGACTACCCCCTGTTTTTGAAAAATAGTTATCCTTTGACACTTCCCGAGGCCACGCCTTCGATGACTTGTTTTTGGCCTGCGACGAAGATGATCAACAACGGTAAAATAGCGGATACGGCTCCCGCCATCATGAGCGAATAAAATTCGCCGTTAAAATCGGCAAATTTGCGGATGCCGAGCTGCAGCGTGAACAACGAATCGGTGCGGAGGAAAATGAGCGGATTCTGATAGTCGTTCCAGGTCCAGATGAACCGGAGAATCATGTAGGTCGCAAGCGCGGGCTTGACCAACGGCAGTCCGATCCGGAAAAAAATCGTCCAGTGATTCGCTCCGTCGATTCTGGCGGACTCGATGATTTCGTTATGGACCCCCATGAAAAACTGCCGCAGCAAAAACGTGCCCAGCACCCCCGAAGCGCCCAGCAGCACGAGGCCAAGGTGGTTATCGAACAGTCCGATCCAGCGAAACATAATAAATTGCGGCACGAGAATCGCCTGATGCGGAATCATGTACGTGGCGAGCACCAGCATAAAGACCGCGTCTCGTCCTTTGAAATGGACCTTTGAAAATCCGTAGGCCGCCATGGCGGAAATGATCAGAGACAACGCGGTCGTCAGCAAGGTCACTTTGATGCTGTTCAAATAATAAAGCCCGAACGGGATGCTGCCCAGCCACACTTGGCTGTAGTTTTCGACGATCTTCCAGGTGCTCGGGATCCATTGAATCGGGTACGTCATCACCTCGAGCTCCGGCTTGAACGACGCCGACAGCATCCAGAGGAACGGCAGGATAAAGAAGATGCCCGCGATGCCCATAAGCGCCGTGATGACGACCCGATTCAGGCGAATGGAATTCATGTGTCAAGACCTCCTAGTAATTGACCCACTTCTTCTGACCGACCCATTGGATCAAGGTCACGAACAAGATCAGAATCAAGAGAACGATGCCCATGGCGGACGCATAGCCGGATTCCAGATTCACGAATGCCGCCTCATACAGGTAGAAGACGATGACGGAGGTCGAACCGGCCGGCCCGCCGTTCGTCAACACCATGATCAGGTCGAAAACCTTGAACGATCCCACAACCCCCGTAATGAGCAGGAAAAAGGTCGTCGGCGAAAGCATGGGCAGCGTAATGTTGAAAAATTGGCGAACCGGCGAAGCGCCGTCCACGTCGGCCGCTTCGTACAGATCCTTGGGAATGCTTTGCAGCCCGGCGAGATAGATAATCATGTTAAAGCCGAGCGAGGTCCAAACCATGATGACCATGACGGCCAGCAGCGCGTAATTCGGATCCGCCAGCCACATCGGCGGATTCTCGATGCCGATCGACCGCAGGAAACCGTTAATCGGGCCGCTGTTCGGGTGGAACAGCACTCTCCACAGCAACGCGATCGCCACGATGCTCGAAATAAACGGCATAAAATAGATGACTTTAAAAACGTTTTTGAAATACGTTCCCTTGTTGATCAAAGCGGCCAACGCCATCGCTATGAACATCGACGCCGGAACGACCGCGATCAGCACGAGGTTGTTTCGCAAGGAGCGATGAAACGCCTCGTCCCGAAACAGATCGATGTAGTTGTCCAATCCGACGAACTTCAGTCCGCCGATGCCCGCGATGAAATTCCAGTCCGTGAAACTGATCGCGCCCGATAGCAGAATCGGAACGACGACCAGCGTCATCGTCAGAACCAGCATCGGCAAAATAAACAAATAACCGGTAACGGTTTCGTAAAGCCTTCGTTTTCGAATCCGTCGGGCAAGATCATTGCCGAATCCCCGTTCAACATTTCCTTCCATTGCCTGCCGCACCCTCGTCACCTCGTTGTCGTTCTCTGTTCCTCTCTCATTATAGGTCCGGCGAATCCGGCAAGCATGAAACGAATTTTTCTAAACGAAAAAGATTTTTGCGATATTTTTTTCCGCATAGCAAAAAATGTTGAATGATTCCTTCCGCGGAATGCTTTAGTATTGCTTTATAATGTAACCGATTACTTCATGGGCGAGGTGGCAAAAAGCGAATGGGGATCCGAACCAACTTAAAGCCTGTGTCCTTGCGGCAGAAACTGATGCTGACTTCGATTGCTTGCCTTGTGCTTCCCGCGATCGGCATGCTGTACACGACCGGAGTCTACTCCAAGATCATTATTCGCGAGCACACGCTGGGAAAAGCCATGCAATCTCTCATGATCGTGCAGTCTCAAGTGGAAGCGATACTGGAGGAAATCGTTTCCATATCCAACTTCGTCCAATTCGATCCGGAAATCAAAACGCTATTGGAAGAGGCGAAAGGCAGCCCGGTCGCCGCGAGGCAGCTGACGACCCGGTTGGAGCAAATCGCCGGCGAGAAGCGGGACCTGCGCCTGACCTTGCTGACGAGGGACGGCCGGGCATATTCCGACTATTCGTTTTACGACTTCGAGCCGCAACGCTTTTTCCGGCAGGACTGGTTTTCGAGGGCGGAACGCCTGACGGCTTACGAGACGTTATTTCTGGGCGGACTGGAAAACTACCTGCCTCCGCTGTACCCGGAACAGAAATATGTGTATATGACCGCGCGGGCATTAACCGAGACGCTCGATCATCCGCCCTTCGCTTACCTGATCGTAAGCCGTACGGAAAACTCCATCCGGGAGCTCTTTGCCGGCATGGAAGAGGACGTGTTTCTGCTGGACGAAAACGATCGAATTCTTTCGAATCGAAATGCCGAATGGATTGGAGACCGGTTCGGGAACGTGCTGCCGCGGGAGGCGCTTTCTTCGCCGGAAATCATTCACGTCGACGGAGAAAATCAATTGTTTCTTTCGCTCCCGCTTCGTTTCGCGGGATGGAGGCTCGTGAGCGTGGCTCCTTACGAGCAGCTTACGGAAAAGTTGAACGGCTTGTATCGAACGATGTTATTTCTGCAAGCCATGTTCGCGATCGGCTTTTTGCTCGCGCTCACCTATTTATTGCGGCGCTTTACGAAGCCGGTTCTGGCGCTCGGGGAAGCGGCGAAAAAAGTCGAATCGGGAGATTTGAACGTTCGTTCCAACATTCGCGGACCTGACGAAATCGGCCGGCTCGGCCGTTCGTTCGACTTTATGCTCGATCGCATCCAGCAAATCCTGGCGCAGGTGAAGATGGAGCAGGAACTGAAGCGGCAGGCGGAAATGGCGCTGCTGCAGGCGCAAGTTCATCCGCATTTTCTTTTTAACGTCCTGAGCTCGATCCGCCTGAAGCTGTTGATGAAGGGCGACGAAGAAACCGCGCTCGTCGTCGGCTCGCTCTCCTCGCTGCTTCGGGCGAGCCTTTCCAAGCAGGATGAATTCGTCGCCCTTTACGCGGAAATCGAAACGGCCAAACAATATACGGACTTAATGAAGTTTGCGATGCGTTTCCCGATCGAGACCCGTTGGGAAATTCATGGGGACCCGTTTTCCGTTGCCGTTCCCCGCTTTATTTTGCAGCCGATCATCGAGAACGCTTATAAGCACGGCTTTGCCCAAAACGGCGGGAGGATCTCGATCAAGACGGAAGCCGCCGGTTCGGCCTTGCGAATAACGGTCGAAGATAACGGCCTGGGCATGACTCCCGAGACGCTCGCGGAATTGGAAAAGCGTCTTAACTATCGAAAGCGGGAACTGATCGAGCAAATGATATCCAACGAACGGGTCTCGCCGTCCGGCATCGGACTTTATAATGTTTACAGCCGATTGAAGCTGGTATACGGGGAGCGGTTTGAAATGAAAATTCAAAGCGTGCGCGGCCGGCGCACGACCGTGGAACTGCTGTTGCCGATCGGGCAAGAGGAGGAGGGCGGCCATCATGTTTAAAGTTCTCGTCGCCGACGATCATTATCCGGTTCTGGATTATTTAAGCGCCGGCATTTCCTGGCCCGCGCTCGGTCTGGAATTGGCGGCGACTTGTTCCAACGGCGGCGAAGCCTGGGAAGCTTGCCGGATCCATCGTCCGGACATTCTCGTAACGGATATCGGAATGCCCGTGATGGACGGATTGGAATTAATCGAAAAGGCGCGCGCGATCAACCCTCGGCTGAAAGCGGTCATCTTGTCCTGCCATGAAGATTTTCACTATGCGCAGCGGGCCGTAAAGCTGAACGTTAGCGATTATATTTTGAAGGAAAGCCTTCGGATCGACCAGGTCGTTGCCGTACTTAGCCGGTTGGCGAACCAATTGACCGAGGAAAAGCGCTCGGAAGACGACCGGCACCAGCTCAAAAACGTGGTTCGGCAAAATCTTTCCGCCATTCGCGCCGGTCTTATCCGCAAATTCCTCGAACAGCCGGTCTGGAACGAAGCGGAATGGGCGAACGAATGGCAAAATCTCGGCATTCAACTCCGAAACGGCGTTCCCTATCTTCCGGTTGCCGCCTGGCCGGAACGGGCCGCCGAATTGGAAATCCGGTTCGGCGGGCCGGTCAACATGCAGTTCGTCATCGATAACGCCTTGCAGGAATTAGTCCGCTACGACGGAAGCTTTCTGTTCGTTCCGAACGAACGACAGTACCTGTTCCTGTTCCCTTTCCCGCATACATTAAAGCGAAATCTTCATGAGGATATTCGAGTCGAACTGCTTCGCGTCCAGCAACAGATGCAGCGGCATCTGCGAGTCGGGATTTCGTTTATTTGCGGCGAAGTCATCCGGGATTTGATTCAATTGAAAAAAGAAATTCAAAAGCTGTTCGACGCGAAAACGTTCCGCTTCTATGCGGGCGAGCGCGTATATGCGAAAATCCGGCCCGTGCAGACGACGCAAGAGGATATCTTCCTCCATTATTCCAAAGCCCTGCAAGCGCTGAAAGACTGCATTCTGGCCGGAGACAACGCCCGGATTGCGTTTGCCGTCAAGGAATGGAAGCAGTTTATCGAAGACAGGGCCTACCCGGTCGAAGCCGTCCAAAGCTGGGTGCTCAAAATAACGATGGAACTCCAGCTCAAGTACGCGGTCATGCAGAACTTCGTCACGAACTTCAACGCCGAGCTGCTTCAGCGGAAAATCGCTTCGATCGAAACGCTGGACCACCTGTTGGAATGGCTTTGCGCGTTTCTCGAGCAAAAATCCGTCGAAATCCGGTCGCTTCGGGAACAAACCGTGCGCAGGGAAATCGCGGAAGCCCAGCGATACGTCCAAACCCATTTGGGCGAGAAGATCGCGATGGAGGAAATGGCCCATCGGTTGAATTTGAACCCGTCTCATTTCAGCCGGATTTTCAAGCAGGAAACCGGGGAAACGTTCGTCGAATTCGTCACCCGCACGAAAATGGAACGGGCGCGGGAGCTGTTGAACCAATCCGATCTGAACGTCGCGGAAATTTCCCAACGGCTCGGCTACGAGCATACGAGTTATTTCATCAAGCTTTTCCGGAATTATGCCGGCATGTCCCCGAACGAATTCCGCAAATCGATTTAGCCTGTCTCCCGGCTCGTCAAGCCGCCGCATCGGCGGTTCGCAAACGGCGGATGGCGAGCGCGGAGACGAGGATGACGTACAGGCTGGTCATGGCGTAAAACAGGCCGATTTCGGCGGCGGGCAAGCTCTGCTGGCTGAGCACCCCCATGCCGATGGTCAGCAGCGAGTGCGGGAAAATCAGGCCGAGCTTGGCCACGTACAGGCCCAACCCGATGAAAACGGCGCTCGCGCCGATGCCGATCGGCACCGCAAAGCTGTGGATCCGCATGGACAACCAAAGCTGAACGGAGCCGATGGCAACGGAGGCCCACCAGCCGCGAACGGCCCAGCCGGCGAGAGCCGCAGGCAATTCGGAGCCGAGGCCGAAGCCGAGGCCCGCGCCGATGTAGAGCAGCGCGAACAAAATTTGTACGAAGCCCAGCAAAACCGCGGTCACCGCCAATTTCGCGATGAAAAGGTGGGCGGCGGGAACGGGAGCGGTAAGGAGCAAATGCCAGTTTTTGTTCGCATGTTCCAGTCTGCATAAATAGGCGCAGAGGATGGCGACAAGGATCGGCAAAAAAAACTCCCCGTAAAACAAGCCGACTTGGGTCCACAAGCTGTACCAGCCGTTTTGCAAAGCGCCCTGGTTGAAGGCATAGTTGGCGCAGCCGATCAGCATGCTGATCGCCGGCAGCGATACGAGAATAAGCCAAATGCGGGAGCGGCGCAGCTTGAGCCATTCCGCCCGGATGGAGCGTGCGAGCATAAAATCCCTCCTGGTTCGGGAAATAGGAAACGGGCTTTGCGCGAATCATATTTCTTGCCGGGAAACGTGGATGCTGCCGGCGATATACGCCGCTGCCCCCATCGCAAGCGCGGCAAGCGCGTGCGAGGGAGAGATGTCGCGCAGCACGTATCTCATCGTCTCGTCGATGTAGCCGAACGTGACCGGGCTTAAGCCCGTGAAGTAGGACCAGATGAGCCCGGCGCGTATTCCGGCGGGGAATAAGTCCGCCGTCATGCCGGCGAAGCCGCCGAGCATGCCGAGCGCCAGCGCGAACGCCTGGTTTTTGACGGCGAGCGACAGCCATTGCTGCAGCGCGACGATCGCCGCGGTGGCGAGCATCGTCCCGGCCGCGTACCGGAGCAGCAGCGCGACCGGCACGGCTTCGGCCCAGCCCCGGGCCATGCCGAATGCCGCGATGCCCGCCGCCTGCAGCGCGACGGCAACCGCCAGAAGCAGGCAAGCCGCAATGTATTTGGCGGCATAGATGCGGCTTCGGGCGACGGCAGCGGACATGAGCAGCTTCCATGTCTGGCCCTTATGCTCCATGTCGCATATGCGGGATACGATAACGGCCGACAAGATGGGCAGGAACAGGCCGTTCATCGAGGCGACCGTGGCAATGGCGGCGGGCCAGCCGGCATTGTCCGGGCGGCGGGCGATCGACATGCTGAGCGACGCGAAAGCCCAGCCCAGCTCCACGGCCAGGAACAGCGCGAACATGAGCGTCAGCCGCTTGCGGCGCAGCTTGTAAAATTCAAGTCGGATCGCGTGCATCACAGACTGCTCTCCTTCCCCGTAAGCTCCAGAAAGATGCTCTCCAGGCTGCGCTTGCGCTCCTCGATGCGGACGACGTCGATGCCGGCGCCGACGAGCGCCCGGTTGCAGTGCGCGACCTGCGCGTCGCTCCATTCGCGAAACGTCAAGTACCCGTCGCCGCCGCCGGATGGCGCCAGCCCTTCGGCGGCCAGCAGCCGCGCCGCTGCTTCGTTGTTTTGCGTTCGCACGGCGATATGGGAACGGCTGCGGCTTTTCAGCTCCTCCATGCTGCCTTGGAAAGCCAGCTGCCCGTCGCTGATGATGCCGACCGACGTGGCTGTCTGCTCGATCTCCGACAGCAAATGGCTCGACAGCAGCACGGTGATGCCGTATTGCTGCGGCAACGACCGGATCAGCTCGCGAATCTCGCCGATGCCGGCCGGATCGAGACCGTTCGTCGGCTCGTCGAGCACGAGCAACTTCGGGAAGGCCATGAGCGCCATGGCGATGCCGAGCCGCTGCTTCATGCCGAGCGAATAATGGCCGACTTTCTTGTCCTTTTGCTTTTCGAGGCGGACGATTCGCAGCGCCTCCGTCACGTTGCGCTCCGGCACGTTGCGCAGCCGCTGCATGACCCGCATATTTTCCAGGCCGGTCAGGTGGTGGTAAGCCGAGGGCGACTCGATCAGCGAGCCCGTCCTGGCGAGGATGGAACGGCGGTGCTTGCGCAGATCCTGGCCGAAGACGAGGATCTGGCCGGATGTCGGCTTCGCGAGGCCGAGCAGCATTTTCAGCGTGGTGGACTTGCCGGCGCCGTTCGGCCCGAGGAAGCCGTAGATTTCCCCTTCGTACACGGTCAGGTCGACCTGGCGGACCCGGTAAGCGTCGCCGTACTTTTTGGACAGTCCGTTTGTGGATATAATCGCGTTCATGTTCCGAATTCACTCCCGTCTGGATGGACCCCTGCGTCGTATGCGTCGTATTTCGAACCCAAGTATGACACGGTGTTCCTACGCCGAGCTGAAGCCTGCCTTACGGCAGCCTTAAATCCGTCCGGGGGCATGGTTCTCGGCCGGCGCGGCCCGGTATAATGGTGACAGAGAAGGAGGGCCGTCCATGATGGAGGAATGGAGAGGAAAAAAGATACTGCTGGCTGACGACGATCCCGACATTCGGCAGATGATCGACGGCTTTTTGCGCAAGGACGGTTTCTTTCGCATCTATCATGCCGCAAGCAGCGAGGAAGCGCTGGCCGTTTGCCGGTCCCAGAAGCCGGATGCCGCCATACTGGACGTCATGCTGCCGGACGGAGACGGGTTTGCCCTGCTGACCGCGATTCGGCGATTTTCGCAGATTCCCGACCTGTTCCTGTCCGCAAGAGGCGAGGATGAAGATCGGCTGCTCGGGCTCGGACTCGGCGCGGACGATTACATGGTCAAGCCGTTCCTGCCGCGCGAGCTGTCGCTTCGGCTATCCGCCGTCTTGCGCCGCGTGTACGCCGCTCCGACGGAGGGGCGGCATCCGGCTTTCCGGCTCGGCGGTTACACGGTCGATTTGGACGGCGCCGCGGTGCGGGGACCGGACGGCGAGCAGCCGTTGACGGCCAAAGAGCGGGCGCTGCTGCTCAAGCTCTATGAAAACCGGGGACGCATCGTCACGAGCGACGCGCTTTGCCAGGCCGTTTGGGGAGATGAGTATGACAGCTATGAAAACACGTTGATGGTGCACATTCGCCGGATTCGCGAGAAAATCGAAGCCGCGCCGTCGGCGCCGCGGTATTTGCTGACCGTCCGAGGGCTCGGCTACAAGCTGGAGGCGGCGGAATGAACATGGACGGAGCGGCCCCTATGGAGACGGAAGAATGAGGTTGGACGGGGCGGCCCCTATCTTGCGGCGGTTCGTCGGCGCGACCCTCTGCATCTCCGTCTTGTTGCTTGCCGTCAATTTCGTCATGCTGGGCGCGTGGCTGTTCAAGGGGATGCGCGGCGGACAACCGCCCGCCGACACCGTACGTCTGACGGCGGAAGGGCTGACGGCGGACGGCGGCGGCTTCGCGCTGAGCGCGGAGGCGGAGCGGCAATTGAAAGCGAGCCGCGCCTGGGCCATGCTGCTGGACGCAAGCGGGACCGCCGTCTGGAGCTACGCGCTGCCGGACGAACTGCCCCGCGTCTACTCGCTTGCCGACGTGGCGCGAATGTCCCGACACTATCTGATGGACTATCCCGTTTTCGTCTGGGAGCACGAAAGCGGGTTGCTCGTCGTCGGTTATCCCAAGGGCAGCATCGCCAAGTACGCCGTCGACTTTCCTGTCTCCTGGCTGCACGAGTTGCCATTCCGCTCCGTCGTCCTGGTCATCGCCAACCTTGCCTTGGCGCTTCTGTTGTCGCTTGCGATCGGCGCGCTGCTCATCCGGTCGATCCGGCCGCTGATCCGCGGAATCCATGCGCTGCCGCACGACCGAGGCGTTGAAATCCAACCGCGCGGCATGCTCGCTTCTCTCGCGAGCAGCATCAACGCCACCTCCGCGCTGCTGCAGCGGAAAAACGCCGCTCTCAAAACGAGAGACGAAGCGCGCTCCAACTGGATCGCCGGCATTTCCCACGATATCCGCACGCCGCTCTCGTTGGTGCTCGGCTATGCGAGCGAGCTGGAGGACAGCGCCGACGTGCCGTCCGAGCAGCGAAGAAAAGCCGGCATTATCCGGCGCCAGGCCGAGAAGCTGCGCTCGCTCGTCAGCGATCTGAACCTGGTATCGATGCTGGAGTACGAGATGCAGCCGCTCGATGTCAAGCCGATCCGCCTCGCGGCGCTGGCGCGCCGGGCAGCGTCGGACGTATTGAACAACGGGCTGGACGAACGGTTCGCGCTCGAGCTGGACGTTCCCGGCGAGCGGACTGTCGCAGCCGGAGATGAGCGACTGCTGCTGCGGGCCGTGCTCAACCTGCTGCACAACAGCATCGATCACAATCCGCAAGGCTGCCGGATCGTGCTGCGGACGAGCGAGTCGCCGGAACGCGGCACCTGCTCCCTGATCGTAGCCGACGACGGCAAGGGAGTCGCGGCCGGCGACCTGTCCGGCTTGCTGGAGCTGCCGTACGCCTCGACGCAGCGGCGCCGCGCGGCGAACGGCCGCGGGCTCGGCTTGCCGATGGTAGCCCGCATCGCCAGGGCGCATGGCGGCGAGCTGCGGCTGGCAAGCAGCCCCGAGCAGGGAATGCAGGCGGAGATCGAGCTGCCGGCCGCCCCGCCTCCGCTTCCGCTGCGGAATCAGGATAAATCTTAATGGGGATGGTCGCTCGTCATAAGAACAAACCGCAAAAAAAAGCAACAAGACTCCGCTTCGGAGTGCTTGTTGCTTCCGGTTCAGTGCTTGCCTAAACGCCGCTCAATGCGACGGATGCATCGCCCGGTGCGACACGATGACGCGGCGGATGAACAAGGCCATCGCCAGCCCGAACAACGTCACGATCAGGGCGAAATGAAACACGTTCTGAGAGCCCGACGCCATCGCGTTCGCCACCTCGGCGGCCTCGTTCGGAGCCGCTGACGCGCCGAGATACCGCTCCATGCCGTGCGTCAAGATGCTGATCGCGACGGCGGTTCCGACCGCGCCCGCCACCTGCTGCAACGTGTTCATGACCGCGGTGCCGTGCGGGTAAAGTTCCGGCGGCAGCTGGTTCAGACCGTTCGTCTGCGCCGGCATGAATACCATCGAAATGCCGATCATGAGGCAAATATGCAGCGAGATCATGAGCGCGACCGAGGAAGCCGGAGTGACGCCGGAGAAAAACCATAACGCGGCCGCCACGACGACAAGCCCGGGCAGGACAAGCCACTTCGGACCGTATTTGTCGAACAGCTTGCCCATGCGAGGCGAAAGGAACCCGTTCAGCGCGCTGCCCGGCAGCAGCATCAGGCCCGCGGCAAATGCCGAAAGTTCCATGCCTTTCTGGAAATACATCGGCAAAATGATCATGCTGGACAAAATGATCATCATGCAGGTAAGCACAAGCAGCAGTCCTACGATAAACATCGGGTACTTAAACACGCGCAAATTCATCATCGGCTCTCGCATGAACAGCTGACGAAGCACGAACAGCGCAAGCGCGGCGAGACCGATGGCGATCGATGCGACGACGACCGGATTCGTCCATCCCTCCTCCCCTTCGCCCGCTTTGCTGAAGCCGAAAACGACGCCTCCAAAGCCGAGCGTAGACAGGAGGACGGACAGCAGGTCGATGCGCGGTTTCGTCACTTCGGTGACGTTCTCCAGATTTTTCAGGCCGACGAGCAAGCCGAACACGAGGAACGGAAGCGACAACCAGAAAATGAAATGCCAAGTCAAATATTCGATCATAATGCCCGCCACGGTCGGCCCGGTCGCCGGAGCGAACATGATGACGAGACCGACGAATCCCATCGCCGCGCCGCGTTTCTCCGGCGGATAGACGACCAGAATCGTATTGAACATGAGCGGAATCAAGAGCCCCATTCCGACCGCCTGCAGGACGCGCGCGATCATCAGCATCTCGAAATTGAACGCGAGCGCCGCGATCAAGGTTCCGATGATGGAACTCGTCACCGAGGCGATGAACAGCTGCCTCGTCGTGAACCATTGCAGGAGCAATCCGGACAGCGGCATCAGAATACCCAGCGTCAGCAGGAACCCCGTCGTCAGCCACTGCGCCGTCGCCACCGAAATTTGGAACACCTCCATCAGATTGCTTATGGCGATGTTGAGCGCCGTTTCGCTGAACATGCCGATAAAGCCGCAGATCAGCAAAGACGCCATGATCGCGCGAGTATTGTACTTTTTCATGAATTCTCTCCCTCTACCCTATCCGTAGGTTTATTTACGCGGAGCTTTTTCTGCACCGCTATCTGTTAATTTAATGGTTACAGTTTAATAAGTCAATAACAACCTTTATTCTTTTTCCTCCGATGTAAGTATATAAGGAATGCGCGGATAACATTTCTCATGGATTGCTGAAATAACGGGAAAAGGCTTGCCGATCTTTTTCACTTTAATTTTCTTTCGCGCACATCTTTGGTTCCCGAAAGCGAATCCGGATCTGGCCGAGGCGGCCGCCCTCCCGGAGTCTTACGTTTGCTTTACCGGATGTCTGGTCTTCTTTGCCGGACGTGAGTTTTGCAGGACGGATACGTTTGCCGCAGTATGCCTGTTGATTGACCAAATTTTGTGGCGTGGACAATGGGGGGCTAGTCCATTCCCGATCGAAAACCGGCATTATCCTCCTCTGCCGGCCCATCGGTTTGATCGACGGATTGTTCGGTTGAAAGGACGGCAAGCAGCGCGCTAACGGATGGCAGAGACCTTATTTCGTCGAAATTCAGGTTTAGGAGAATGTAACGGAACTGGAGTACGCTATTAACGAAAATTCGACGCGTAAACGGGGGAAAATGAGGAAATAAGGGCGCTCAGCTCCATTACATTTTGAAAATGCACGATTTTGTCAAAATAGCGAACCCCATCTCCGTTAGCGGAAGAAAATGAGCCTTAAGCGAGAAGCGATTTGTTGGCTGCCATTTCGTGGTTAATCAACAAGCCTGGCTCCGCAAAGCCGGGACACCGTCTTTCCGGTTGTCGTCGTCAGAGGCAGCCCGTGATTTCGAAGCCAGTCATGACTTCCTCCAATACCGTTATTTCGGATGACGAGCCGATTCCGGCCTCTCCCAAACGAAATAACGGCCTCAACGGGCCGTTATGTCCCTGCGTTGCGGGATATTTCGCCAATAGCAGCCTCGACAGACCACTATTTCGGATGACGAGCCGATTCGGCCTCCCCCAAACGAAATAACGGCCTCAGCGGGCCGTTATGTCCCTGCGTTGCGGGATATTTCGCAATTAGCGGCCTTGACAGACCGCTATTTCGGATGACGAGCCGATTCCGGCCTCCCCCAAACGAAATAACGGCCTCAACGGGGCCGTTATTTCACCGTATTGCGGGATATTTCGCCAATAGCGGCCTTGACAGACCGCTATTTCGGATGACGAGCCGATTCCAGCCTCGATCGACCGTTATTTCGGAATGACGGACCGTATCCAGCCTTCCTCAAACGAAGCTCGCATCGCCTCCGTCAAACTCCGGATTGCGCCGGATTGCCGACCGCAGCAAACGGGTCTGCCAAAGCAAAGTTAAGCAATAAGAACTACACCACTCGGATCCTTTTCGGCGCGCCTTCGTAAATGCAGCTCCCGTCGCGATCGATTCGGCAGTAACCCGGCTCCATGTGCGCGTCGATGCGATGCCCGCGGAACGTATAGCCAATCAATGTCACGCGGCCCTCGGCCGGCGGCCGGGGGAATGCCAGGAGACTGCCGTCGAGCTGCGGCCGCATGCCCGCCATGCCGAATAGGATAGCCTGGACTCCGGCCAAACCCGAAATGTTATTGGCACGCTTGTGGGCAGGCGTCATGGGACGGTCGCAATAATGTTCTTGCGGGAAATAAGGCAAGTGGCTCCCCATCCACAAATGCCGCTTGAGCACATCCCAGGCCAAGTCCGGGTGGCCGGTCTCCCACAACGTTTGCGCCAGAATGGGACCCTCGCCGGCGAAGCTTCCGCCTCCCGACCAATCCGGGTCGTTCAATTCATAGTGCAGCTCGTCTTCGGCGGAAACGCTGGATACGCCATACGGCCCGAGAAACTTCCCATCTTGCAAATGGGACAACAATGCCTTCGCCATCTCCGGAGTGCAAGCCCCCATGCGCAGCGCGTCGTATGCCTGGATCGAATAGACGAGCTCGCGATGTCCGTCCGGGTATACGCTATGAAACCAGCCGGCGGATTCGTCCCACAATTCCTCGCGAATCGCTTCCCGAATCCGGTCCGCTCGCTCCTTCCACCCGGCCGCCCCCTCCATTCCGAAAAATGCCGCCAGCTCGCCCAGCCGCTCGTAACACCACGCCCGTTCGGCGTTCGGGCTGCAAACGACATGTTCGTAGCCGCTGCCGCGCATTTCCAGCAAATGATGCTGCTCCCCGTAATCCAGCAGATCTCCGTGCCGGGACAGACGACGCTCATCCACTTCCAGCACCCGCCGAAGGACGGAAAACCATTCGCGATCGGCCCCATGCTGGCAGAACGTCGACCATGCGAAATGAACGAACGACCACAGACTGTAGGAGTAAGCGAACGGCTTGTCTCCCGTTCCGTCGGGAGCGAAGCTGATGTGCCGGTCGATTCCCCCTTCTTCCATAAAACGCAGGTACTCCATCGATTTGTCCGCGCCGAGCAGCATCGTCAGCACTTGCCCCGCGTAACCCGCGGCATCCCACGGATAGCTGTTGATGCCTCCTCCGTCCATTCCGGATACGGAAGGCAGCGGCTGGATTTTGAAGAGCGGATGCTCCCACAGGCAGATCAGTCCGCTGATCAGCGAACGCCGGTAATAGTCTTCCAGTCCGGGGATATCGCTCTCCAGCCGCGGCACTCTTTCTTCCGCTTGGCGAATTCGCTGCCGCCACCGCACGGTCGTCTCGTCTTCCCGCTCGGCCAGGCTCGGTTCCGCGACATCCGATTCGGCATCGGCTCCGGCGTCGGTCAGCACGACGGCCAATCGACAGACGGCCTCTTCGCCATGATCCGGATGAAAAGCAAGGCCTTCATGCCGCAGCAAGATTCGAACCGCTTCGCTCTCCCAGATCCCGTCGCCCCGGCTTGTCGGCAGTCGTCCCCCGGAAGGGGGGACGAAATTCCATTCGCCGAGCGGGACCTTTCTCACCCGACCGGGATCCAATCGCGGGACGATTCGCAACGGGACGGCTCTTCCGCTGCGGTTTCTCGCCCGGATGACGAGGACGAAGCCGGCGGCTCCGGACAGCGGGACCAACTCGCTGACGACGGAGAATGACAGCGTCTTGCCCTCTCTCCGCCAATGGTAGGTCCCCCTTCGCACGATGCGGTCCGGCCGCCAGACGATTGCGGCCGGCAGCAGGCCGCAATCGTCCTTGCCCAGACTTCCGGCATCGTCGATCAAGCGGTCATCCGCCTCCAGCCGTACGCTCAGAAGCAGCTCGCCTGCCGCATATGGGGGAGAAAAACATCCGATAACGCCCATAACCGTCCCGTGCAGCGGCGACGTCACTCCGAACAGGCTGCCGACGCCGATATGATTGGGAGGCGCCGTGCTTTTGCGAAGATCGAATGCATACCGTTCCAATGGATCGTTCACGTCTAATTCACCTTTCCTTCGCGGGCATCCGGCAGAAGGCCCGGTTACGGTTTGGCCAGATGCGGAATAATCTCCTCGATCATCCTGTCGGCGAATGCCGCGTCGATCTGTCTGCCGGATAATGCCCTTACCATGTTCTCCAGCGCTTTCAAGCCAATAAGCAATTTCCTCCGGTCCGTTTGCCGCATCAGGTAATCGGCCATGGCCAGCAGGCTGTGCAAGACGAGCCTGTTTCGAATCCAGCCCATTTGACCGGCATATTTCAGGACGGACTTCAGTTGGGACAAGTCCATTTGCACTTCCAGCACATACTGCCCGACGGCTTCGTTGCCCGCATGGTCCAAAGCTTCGGCCGCGATGGTATGGCTGCCGATGGACAGCTCCATCGGTTCCAGAACGAACGCCAGGGCGACCGCTTCCCCGTCGAGCGTGGCGTTGCCGCTCGCGATGCCGCTCAACGCATCGGCCAGCGATACGCTCACCTGGATCCGGTCGGTAAGACCGAACGTCGGACCGGGAACGGTTCCCGCGGGGCCGATCGCCGAAGCGGAGATCTCGATCGTCGGAGGCGTCAGGTCGATCTTCACCTGCGTCTGCCGGACGACCTCCTGATTGCCGGCTCGGTCGATGCTGTAATAGCGAATCGTATGCGCGCCTTCGCCGTCGACCGCGATCGTATTGCCTTCGGCAAAAGGCCCATCGTTCAGGCTGTACATCGTCTTCGCCACGCTGCCCCTGTCGTCCGTCGCGGTCAGCGTAATCGTCTGGGCCTGACGGTGCCAGCCCGGCTGCGCATCGTCGACGGTCGTGGGAGGCGTCGTATCGATCGGAACGTTGCGGAACGTAATGTTGCCCGACTTCGCATAGACGCCGAAGTACCCCGATTCCGCGATGCGGCCGTCTCCTTCGTCGAGAAAATCCATGACCGGATATCCGTTGACGCGGAGCGTCAGCCTCACGCCCCCGGCCTCGTTCACGGCCGCCGTCTGCACCAGCATATCCTGGCCGAACGTAAAGTAGCGGTTGGGAATGGCCTCTCCGCCGATTCCGAGCTGTCCTTCGATGAAGCCGAACAGCACGGTTCGCACGCCGGCATTGAATCGCTGAACCTCGATGATGTCCGGCTTGAACGTGATCATATACGCTTCGTTGCCGGCATCGAAGATGCTCAGGTCCGGCTGCCGGTTCCGCAGGCTGATCGAAGGCCAGCCGACAATGCTTTCGATGTTCATGAAGAAGACAAGCTGGTCGTCTCCGTACGTTCTTCCCTGGTACGTGGCGAATCCGCTGGGCGTTACTCCGGGGGTAAACAGCGTTATCGAGTTTTCGTCCCCGGACTTGGTTCCGTGGCCGTCGAGAAGCCAGGCATCGAAATCCGCGATCGCGTCGTTTAGAGCCGTGCCCTCGTAATCGATGACCTGTACGGCGAACGATTCGGTCACGACGGCTCCTTCATAAGCGGCCGTCACGTCGATGATCGACGCGCCGGGGAGATGAGCGGCGAGCCATCCGTCGCCATCGACCGATACGATGTCGGGATCGCGGCTGGCGAATTGCAGCGTCGCGTTCGAAAGGATTTGTCCGTACAGAGAAAGCACGATCGTCTCCAATCGCTTGGACGAGTCCAGCAGGACGTGAACCGGAGTTTCATGGGGACGCGCCGGTTCGATCCGGTCCAACCGGTCGTCGACATATACGTTTACTGTCGCCGTCACGGTCGTGTTTCCTGCCGTGACCGCCACGGTAACCTTCGATTTTCCGGAGCCTGCGGCCGTCAGCTTTCCTTGTCCGTCCACGAGGACGACGCCGGCATCTTCCGATCCGTACTCGATCCGGGTCACGTTGCCGAGGTCGAACGGCTCCCCCTTGGGCGTCAGCACCGCGATCGGCAAATCGAAAAACTCGCCGCTATTCAAATTGACCGTTTCCGGAGCCGCTACCTCGCCTAGCCGCATTTCCCCGATATCCCGGTACTCCGCCTCCAATCCCGATCGCGCGATAATATCCAGCGCTTCCTGCGGCCATTGGCCGTTCGGATAAACGCGGGTATCCGTAATCCGGATATCGACGCCGCTGTTCTGCAAATAGGCCGTCGTGGTGTAGTTGCCGTCCAGCGTGATTTCGCGGATCGAATTCGTCCAGATGTGCAGCCACCGCGGCACGAATTGGTTCTCCCAGAAGGTCGATTTGCGCAGATCGACCACGTTGCGGTCGATTCGCCAAAAGGTCGACCCTTCGTCCGGGTACAGCGCGCCCGATTGATTCATCTGGTTTTTGATATAATTTTCCGCGATGACGTTTGGCGAATCCGCCGTGCCTCCCGTTCCTCCGAGCGTATAGACGGCCCCGCCGTCGTAGAGGCCTGCTCCGAGCAGGTCGTAGATGAAATTGCGCTCGATTCTCACGTTCCGTATGGCCGACGTCGGAATAAATTGCCAGCCGTAGCCGATATGAATGCCGCTGTACGGAATGTTGAATATCTCGTTGTGGCTGATGTCCATATCGACCGGAAATCCGGCCGAAATGGCCGAAGCCGAACGATATTCGACCCCGATGTCGTGAATATAGTTGTTGACGACGTCGTTGTTCTTCATGAGCAGCCGGCTGTCCGGCGGATCGAAGATGGCGGGGTCGTTGCGGGTCGGTTCCCCGATAGTGACCGCCCCGCCCGAAAGATCATAGAACTTGTTGCCGCGGATCATGCTGTTGCGAACGCCTTGAACCATCTTCAAAGCAGTGGAACCGAGCTTGCTGAATTCGTTCCGCTCGAAGACGATGCCGTTCGCTCTTCTGACCGTTATGGCGGCATCGGGAAGGGTGTCGATGCCGTTCGTGCGGATGTGATTGTTCTGGGCGTCCGGGTGGCCTATGCTTCCGTTCGGATGCAGCCAGGTCGTATAAGCAAAGCTCAACCCTTCGAACCGAACGTCCCGGATCGGCGCATCCAGGCTGCTGCCCTCCGCCGTTATCAATTTCTCCAGAACCGGAGCGATAACCTCGGCCGAAGCGAGATCCTCTCCTTCCCTCGGTTTGTAATAGAACGTATCGGTCGTCCGGTCAAGATACCATTCGCCTTCCTCGTCGAGCAGCTCGTAGGCGTTCTCGTAATACCAGGGCGCCTTGGCCGAATGGCTTCCTTTATGCGTAACGTAATACCAGCCGGGCTGCTTCATCTTGATCGTCGCAATCCCGTTCTCCGCGGTGATCGATTCCACGCCCATGCGCGAATTGGTCCACAATGATTTGTATACCATTTCCATATCGGATATGTTCCCCCACTCGGCCAGAAACGTATCCGTCGTCGTATGGCCGACCACGCCGTCGTCCCACGTCGCGTTTGAAAGTCCGCCTGCGCTTCGCGCCCGTATGCCCCGCACGCCGTTGACGTACAATTGGCGGGTTTCGATATCGCCGCCCGCGTAGGCGCGGTAAATGTTCTTCTCCGGATCGTGCAGCGTCCATCCCGTGATCGCCTTGCCGCCGCCGATCACCGCCTTCTCGCCGGAATAAGCCTGATAGACGATGCGGTAGCCGTTCGAGCCCGAATCCCGTTCGTCCAGCGCAAACGTATCGTTCAGCGCGTACGTTCCGCCGCGAAGAATGACCCTCACGTCCCCGATCAGCGGACGCTGAATCGCCCGGACGGCATCGCGAGCCCGCTCCAGCGTCCCGAACGGGGCCGCCTCCGTCCCCGGATTGCCGTCGTCGCCGTCAGGAGACACGTAATAGTCCGCTTGCACGGTTCGCGGAACGACCGTTACGGCGCATTCCGCGCGAAACTCGCCATCGTTCGACACGGCGGCAATGACGGCCGTGCCCGTTCCGACGAGGAACGCTTCCCCTTCCTCGTTGACGACGGCGACGGTTTCGTCGCTCGAACTCCAACGCACGCCCCGATCCGTCGCATTCGCCGGCTGCACGATCGCTTCAAGATCGAGGATGGAATCGACCGGGTGCGTCGCTTCGGCTGCGTTCAATTCGATTCCCGTAACCGGCTGGTAAAAGACTTCGACGGCTGCGGAGGCGCTCAGGCTCCCATCCGCCGACGTTGCCGTGATCGTCGCCTCCCCGGCGCTTTTGCCCGTGACGATTCCGTTCATATCCACCTCGGCGACGCCCGGATCGCTCGAGCTCCATTCGACGCATCGAAAAGCGGCGTTATCCGGCATGATCCTCGCGGTCGCCTGCTGCCGGTTCCCGACGGACAGCCGGAACTCCGCCGGCTCCAGCCCGATCGTTTCGACGGCGCGGTAGTCGTAAGCGGCGATCCAATCCAGATAGATCGCCCCGCTCTCCGTTCGATAGATTCCGAACTGCAATTGTTCGATCCGGGCGACGGGGTTGAGAAACGGAAGCCGCGTTCGGACGATCGACCCGTCGATGAAGAAATTGTAGGTCCCGGCATCGGCGTCAAGCTCGAGCCGGAACTCGTACCAGCGGCCGGGCTCGTAAGGCTGAACCCGCTGCCATGTCGTGCCGACGAGCACCGCTAAATATCCGTCGTTGTAAAACGCGACTTGCGCAACCGACTGCCCGTTCGTTCCGATGACCGATGCGGGGTATGCCATCGCGTTGTTTTGCATCGCCATCGCCCGGACGACGAGCGTCGTTTTGGAGGCGGGCTGCAAAAGGACGTTCCTTGCATAGAAGCTCGAGTCCGTCGGAATCGGCTTGACGATATGCATGGCCTGGCCGGATGTCGACGGAGCTTCGGCGATTACCGCGAAAGCCCCGTCGGTTGTCGTGAACGACCAGCCGGCAGGCGGCGATCCGATCGGCTGGCGGTTGAACGTCTCGTGCAGCAATTCGCCTAGCACGATGTCCGAAGGCTGCACCTGGACGACGCTCGTCGCCCGGATGCCGCCGTCCGATGCCGTGGCCGCGATGACGGCTTCGCCCGAGCTTGCCGCGGTCACGATCCCGTTCGCATCCACTTTCGCCGCGAGCGGATTGCTCGAACTCCATTCGACTGAACGGAACGTCGCGTCCGCCGGCTCGAACGATACGGCCAAGCCCAAGCGATCGCCGACCTCGAGAAGGGTGGAAGCCGGCTGTACCGTCAGTTGTTGCACGGCGCGATAGGGGCTGATGCCGATGCTGTCGTAATACGCGGTGCCGGCGTCGGTCCGGAAAATGCCGATCTGCAATTGCGCGATAACCGCGGACGTTTGAAAGCCGATTCGCGCTTTCGTCAGCACGCCGTCAATCGAAATATCGTAGGTCTGCGAAACCGTATCAAGCGCCAGGGTAAAATCGTACCAGCGGCCTGCTTCGTAGCGCTGGAGAGGGATCCATCTCGTTCCTTCCAAATACGAAATGTAGCCGTTGCTATTGAAGCCGAACTGGACGAGCGCCTGTCCGTTTCCGCCCAGAAGCGAAGGCGCGTAGACGAGCGCATTCGTCTGCATTGCCATGACCCGAACGCTTACGGACGCTTTCTCCAATCCCGACGGAAAAGGGGTCCTCGCATAAAAGCTGACGTCCGTGGCAGCCGCCTTGCTGATCTGCATGCTTTTGCGGGTCGAATCCGGAACTTCCGCCACGATAGCAAACGCCTCTTCCAACTGGGTATACGACCACCCTGCCGGCCGTTCGCCGGTCGCCAACGAATCGAATGTTTCGTTCATGACGTCTCCTCCTTCGTTTCCGGTTCGAGAGACTTGGCGCTAACGGCAACGAGACGCAAGTCGCTGCCGCCAACTCCGCAACGCTCGCCCAACTTTCGGCTTCTAGCTTCTTGCGCTTGCTTTTGCCCTCCTATGATGAAGCGGCATTACGGCATTACCGCATTACCGCGATGCCTTCCAGGCGTCGATCTGCTTCTGCTTCTCAGCGATGATGGCATCCGCCCCGGCCGCCTTCAGCCGGTCCAAAAATTGCGGCAAATACTTTTCCGGATCGACGGAGCCCGTCAGCAATCCCGGAGTATACTCGTCGAGCACCGATTGGGTTTGCGCGATTTCCGCTTTGACCGGTTCGATATCGAAGTTGAATCCGAGCAGCTTGGAACGTTCCGCCCGATTGTTGAGATCGATCGTTTGCTGCCAGACGTCGTCGGGCTGCTCCGGCAGCAGGTACGCGTTAAACTGGTTGCCGAACGACCAGGACTTGTTCGGGAAGTAGCCGCTGTCGGCAATCGGTTCGATGCGGTCGGCGCCTGTCTTCTTGTAATGCTTGTTCTCGATGCCGAAGCTGAGCAAGTTGTACAGTTCCTTGTCCGTGTTCATCAGCTCGATGAGCATCATCGCCCGCTCGGGGTTTTTGGACGTCCGGCTGATCGCTTGCAGCGTAATCGAAATATTCGCCGTCGTGACGAACGGCCGGTCCAGCACGTGCTGCGCGACGTCATTCCCGCCTACAAGCGCTTTCATCTCCGCGTTTCCGCCAGGCTTGATATTGTTCCACATGCTGAGCGACAGGCTTCCGTCGGAGGTGCTGCCGACCTGGGCGGTCGCCACGTCCTTGTTGATATAGCCCTTCTCGTACCAGTCGCGGATCAGCTTGATATGCTCCAGGAAGGACGGCTCGGTATACTGGTTGATGACCTTCAGGCTGTCGTCGCCGATTTTGACGGTTCCGGGCGACATCGGGGACAGGATCGAATCGAAGCCGTAATAAGTCAGCATATCTTTCCAAATGCCCGCCTTCGACATGTAAAACGGCGTGCTGTTGCTGCTCTCTCCGTCTTTCATGCTTTTAAGCAGGGGCTCCAGTTCCTCCAGCTTGTTCACGCCGGTCAGGTCGAACGCATATTTGTCGAGCATCCGCTGCTGCACGACGACGCCGTTTTGCCTGGCCACGATTTGATAGTTCGGGACGCCGTAGATGCGCTTGTCGACCGTGACCGCCTCCCAGAAGTCTTCGGGAATGGACGCGAACGTCTGCGGAGCGTACGTCTTGATCAAATCGTCGAGCGGAATAAACGCCCCTTTGGCCACGCTCCCGTAAAAATCCCCGCCAAGCGAGGAGGAAGCGAAGGCGAGATCGAACGTTTCTCCTGCCGCGATCATCGTTTTGATTTTCGTATCGTATACGCCGCCGTCAATAAAACGAAGCTCCACTTCCGCGTTGATTTTCTCTTTTACGATTTTATTGAACGCTTCCTGAACGGCGGCCCCGTCCGTCTGCGGCGATGCCCTTAGCAGCCAGACCAGCTTCGCAGGAGGCAGCGCATCCGGCGTTTCGCTCGCTCCGGTCTGAACCGGCGTTTGCGTTTCCGCTGCCGGCTTCTCGTTCGACGTGCCGCACCCGGCCAAAGCCGCGAATGCCAACGCCAAGGCAATACCAAGGAACCCCGCCTTTTTTCCGACTTTCATTCCGTTTCCTCCCTGATTTGTATTGCGCACTACCATTCTATTCATCGCGGACTACCCTTTGACCGCTCCATCCGCCAATCCTTTGACAAAGTATTTTTGGAAAAAGGGGAATACGAGCAGCATCGGCCCGGCCACGACAAGCGCCATCGCCATGCGCGCCGCTTCCGACGGGAAGTCGGCGATTTCCACGATGCCCGTATCCAGCGCCGTTCTAAGCAATTCCTGGATATTGGCCATCATGACGTACAGGAGCAATTGCAGCGGATATAAATTCGTACTGTCGATATACAGCAGCCCGAGAAACCAGTCGTTCCAATATCTCAGCACCGTAAGCAATCCGATCGTCGCCAGCGCCGGCTTGCTCATCGGGATGATCAAGGTGAACAAAATGCGTTTTTCGCTGCAACCGTCCACCGTCGCCGCTTCGATGATCTCGTGGGACAGCTGCGAGAAGTAGGTCCGCAGCATAATGATGAACCAGGGAGCGGCGAGATAGGGCAAAATCAACACCCAGAGCGTATCCTTCATCTGAAGATAATTCGAAATGACAATGTAAGTGGGAACGAGTCCTCCGTGAAACAGCATCGTAAAGACGACATAAAACATCAGCTTGCCCCGATGGATGTAATCTCTTCTGGACAATGGATACGCAATCATGGACATGACCAGCAGAGAAAGAAACGTTCCGGTTATCGTGACGAACAACGAAACGCCGTAAGCCCGAAAAATGCGCTCCGACGCCATGAACACATACTCGTACGCCTCCAGATTGATGTCTTGGGGCCAAAACGAATACCCCGTCGCCGCGATTCTCTCCCCGGAGGACAGCGAGATCGAGACCATGAGCGCAATGGGCGCAATGCAGGCGATGGACAGCAGCAACAGCGGGATGTGCGCGATCCATCTGGCCGTTCGGGATCGGGTTCCGGACATGCCGCGTCCCTCCTTTAGATCGACTATGTTAGAATAAAGCGTTTTCTTTGCTGTGTTTCCGAATCAGCACATTGACCAGCACGATGAGCACGAACCCGACGACAGATTGATACAGCCCGACTGCCGAAGCCATGCCGATATCGCCGATCGTTCGCAAAGAACGGTACACATAGGTATCGATGACGTCCGTCGTCGAGTAAAGAATGCCGCTATCCTGCGTGACCATATAGAAGAGCCCGAACTCGGCGTGAAAGATGTTCCCGAGGCTGATCAGGAACATGATAATGACCAAGGGAGCCAGCATCGGCACCGTTAAATACCGGCGCATTTGGCCGTTCGTCGCCCCGTCCACCGCCGCCGCTTCGTAGTAGGTTCGGTCAAACCCCATAATTCCCGCGTAATAGATGATCGCGCCGTGGCCGACATACTTCCAGAAGTGCACCGCCGTCAAAACGAAGGGCCAGACCTGAGGCTCGGAGTACCACGAAACCGCTTCCAATCCTAACCATTCCATGCCTTTGTTCAGGATGCCCAGGTCGATGTTCAAGAACGCGTACACGATCAGGGCGACGACCGGCCACGATAGAAAATAAGGAAAGAACATCGTGGTCTGGTAAAATTGTTTCAGCCATTTTCGATGGACCTCGCTGAGCAGAATCGCCACGGCGACGGAGCCGATCGTGCCGACGACGATAAAGATGAAGTTCAGGCCGATCGTGTTCCTCGTTACTCTCCACGCATCGGCGGAAGTAAAGAAGAATTTGAAATTGTCGAAGGCCGCCCATTCGCTGCCCCACACTCCGAGGTCGTAGCGAAAATTTTTGAACGCGAGCACGATACCGCCCATGGGGAGGTATTGAAACGTAAACAACAGGAGGATGGCCGGCAACGCCAACCATGTGAGCTGTCTGGCCTGTCTTCTTCGATAAACCATCCCTTTCCTTTTAACTTTAACTTTCTCTTTCCCGGCGCCTGCCGGTTTTTCCGCTGCCGCTTCATTCAACATTCAACATTCACCACCATCCCTATAACGAGTGCGGCTCACTACACAATATAGGGAAGCCGGGCGGCGATTTGCCACTTGCAATTTCAAGGATTTATCGCTTTGAGTATGTCAATTTCCCGGAATCCCATGCCGGACGCGTCCGCTTACATCGGACCGGGGCGCTTCATTTGCTCGACGACCGCATGCATGCGGTATTCGTTGGGCGTCACGCCGAACTCGTTTTTGAATGCCTTGTAAAAGCTCGCTTCGTTGTGGAAGCCGGACGAGGCCGCGATTTCCCGAACGCTCTTGTCCGTCGATTTCAGCAGATAACGAACCTTCTCCATGCGGAGATCGAAAATGTATCTCGATATCGATTTCTGCGCCGCTTCCTTGAACAGTTCGCTCAAATGGCCGACCGACAACCTGAACTCCGCCGCGATGGCTTTCGGGCTCAGCTCCTCGTCGGTCAGGTGAAGATGAATGTAGCCGATAACCGATTCGACGATGACCTGATGCTTGGTCGCAACCGATTGGGAGGATTGCCGGACGACCGTCTCGAACAGTTGATCGAAATGGCGCCGGATTTCCTCGAGCGTATCCGACTGCAAAATGACGCCGTGAAACCGGTCCATATCGAGTTCGATTTTTTCGAACCGGCTGCGGTTCATTTCGTGCAACGTTCTGCCGATGGCCAGAGAGAGCTGCAGCAGCGACAGAGAGAGGCGTTGATTGTCGCAGCAGCCCAGCGAAGCGATAAACTGGGCAAACGCCTCCTTCATCGCTTCGGCGTTTTGGGCTTTGATCGCTTCCGTCAGCTTGCGTTCCGCCGTTTCGGGATAGTCGGACTTGTCGTCCCGTTCCGGGATATCGCCGACTTCGATGAGGCAGCCGCTTCCCAGGGACATCTGATATTGCCGAAGCCGCTGGGTGTTTTTGAACAGTTCCGACAGCCTCGAGATATCGCCGGAGGATTGGCCGATGATGGCCGAAATCGTCATCATTCGGCTAACCCGATTGACCAGAGACTGTATCATACGAATCTGCTCCCGCAAATGTTTCATCGCATCCCCCATGCCTTGAACGTCCGTGCCGAGCAAGTAAGCGTACTCGCCGTCGCCTAGATCCGTTTTCGCGCAGGCCGCCCAAGCGCCGAACACCTCGTCGGCGATGTTGAACAACGAAAGCTTTACCAGCTGCCTCTCGGAGTTGGGCATTCTCGCATACAGCCGGGTCTGGTCGAAGGTCAGCAGGACGAGTGCGTAGGATCTGCCCGCCTGGCATATGGCCTCCAGTTCGCGCAGCGCCTCCCCCATGACCGGCGGTTTCGCCGATACGGATTCCGTCAGCAGCGATTTCAGCACATTTTCCTTGATCAGCTCTCGCGTCGACGTTTTATAGACCTCATACTGCCGGATGCTCGAGTGAAACGCCTTTGCGATATAGTCGGTCTCGTCTTTGGCGTCGCTCATTTCTCCGGCAACCGACATGACCTTCTTCACCAGATTGGCGATCGGGGAATAAAAAACGCGCGAAAGCGCCACCGATACGGCAACGGCGGCGAGCATCGCCAATACCGCGTATATAATGGTCTGCCGCCTCGTGTCGAGAATGAAATGAAAAAGACTGTCGTACGGCGCATCGCTGACAAAAGTCCAATCCGTTCCCGGAATGGCATGCGAGGAGATGACCCTCTTCTGCCCGTCCTCGGTCGCGATCGTGCGGCTTTCCTTTCCGCCGGCCGTTTCCGGCTGCCTCGCGATCGGCCACTCGATCGACTCGAAGGGCCGATATCGTTCTCTCGCATCGACGATCACCCGTCCGCTGCCGTCGACGATCATATAATGGGTATCGTCGTCGATCCATTTGAGCAGCTCGCCGCGCAGCCAATCCATCTTCACGTTCAGGATCAGCGCGCCGTCTTCGAGCACGTTGCCGCCCCTTTTCTCGAACATGTAGTAGGTGAAAACGGGGATAAGCGTATCGTTCTCGTTCAGGATCCGGGGAACCGGCTTCAATACGGGCAACGATCCCCCGTCCTTCAGCATGTTCTGCAAATCCCGGTCTTCCTCGGCTCCGATATAATGGTATTGTTGAAGTCGGTGATTGTACAAAACGGCGGAGTGCAGCATCGGGTTGTTGACGATAATGTTGTGAAACGCATGGACGTACTTGATCCGGTCGAAATCGTTCAGTTCCTTGGCCTGCATCAGCAATATGTTGCCCGGCGTGAAATATTGCGTGATGGAGAGAGTTCTTACCGTCTCATTCATATACTCGATGTTGTATGTCAACTGAGCAAGCAGCTTTTGATTGAGTTCGTAGGCGTTGTCAAAGCCGATCTGCTCGAATTTGTCGTACAGTAATTTGGACAAAAGAGCGACCATCAGCAGCATCGCTATCGCCATGTACGCGATCATCTTCATGAACGATTTCGAAATGTTCAGGCGCATCAAGCGGATCATCGAACCGCCTCCCGCTGTTCGGAATGGAAAACCGTATTTGTGGATCGGAATTTAGAGAGAAGCAGCCTCAAAGAAAGCGGAAGCAGCGGAAAATCGTGCAAGGCGGAGTTGGCCGGATCGCGTACTCGTTTGAGTCTATAGTGGATTATAAGGGAAAGGAACGAATTTTAAAACCTGCCAAAAATATTGCGAATTCAAAGTTTTTGGTGTTTTTTGTCCGGTTCGTGCGGCGCGGATGGGATGGTTCGCCTGCAAATTAAAAATACAGGGGAATATGCCGACATATAACCTGTATGGAGATGTCATCCATGAATGAAACAAGGCGTTCTTGGGGGATATGGACCGCAAATTCCAGGATACATCCTTTGAAAACAAGGACTTCTTGACAAGAAATATCGAATATTTCGCGCTCATTCTTGAGAAACGGATCTAGCATTCTTTCCTTGAGGAGTTACCCGAATAATGCGGCATTGAACAGGCATTGCGAAATCCGCCGTTTCGCAACGCCTGTTTTAAAGTCCGCAGTCTCCCTAAGCCGAAGCGGGGAAGCGGTTGGTCTTAAACCCTCGTCATACGTATCGCCATATAGGGTCTTCCTGGCAGCTCGATGCGAAACGCTCCTTCATACGGCTCGGGCAGCCGATCGATCGTCATGTTCCACGTATCGATCATTCAAATCGTCGTCGGAATTCTGGGGCAAATCGAGAATTTGCACGTCCTGATCGGAGGAAACCAGGGAATTCAAGTATTTCCGATGTAAAAATCGACCACCCCGGGGCGCTTCAAGGAATATCGCGGACAGAAAAACGGCAGCCCCGAAGTCCGTCGACTTCGAGACTGCCCCCTGCTGCTTGATTCAAAGCGAAGGACGCTTTGCAGATCGTTTGACCATGCCGAATCCGTTCTTACTCGGGAAGCCGCGGCGCCATTTCGAACACGGACAGCGAGATCAGCCGGAAATCCTCATCGTCGGCCTCCAGCGAGAGCCCGGTCGATTCCGGATCGGGAAAAATCAGGTCGGTGACGACCGCTTGCCCTTCGCAAGCGAATACTTCGACGGAAGCCCGATCGACGAAAATCCTTAGATCGATCCGACCGCCCCGCGGGCGAAGCGCCGCCGTGTGCACGCCCCGGAACTGCTCGTGGAACTCATGCTTTCCGGATCGCGTTCGATCGACATACACTTCTTCGCGATCCGCGTCGACGCCGACGACCGTCTCCTGGTCTCCCCCCATCCTTACCTTGAAGGCAAAGGAGCGGCCGGCTTCGGCTTCGGCGACCAGCTCGTAGCTGTCCAGCCGCAGCGCTTGCAGCGCAGCTTCGGCCTCCCGCCGCGTCGCGCCCGCGAGAGTCAGCACCGGAACGCGGGCGCGTTCCAGTTCCCGGACGGGTCTTTGCGCCAGGATGACGACGCCGTCCCTGTCTTCGAGCGCAAGCTCCCTCGGCACCGTCATCGCTCCGCGGAACATGTCCGCCGGCGTTAAATTCGCGTACTTCCAGTTGCTCATCCAGCCGATCGTCAGACGCCGCCCGTCCTCCGGAGGAATGTCGGACCAGCTGACGCCGGCGTAATGGTCCCGGCCGCCGTCCAGCCAGCGCACCTCCTTGGAGTCCGCGTCCGGCACGAACGAGATCCCGTCGAAATCTCCGGTAAAATACTGCATTCTCGATCCTTCCGGGAAAGCCGGATCGTCGCCGACGCTGACGAGCATCACCCATCGGGTTCGGGCGGGATCCCCGTCTACCGCGAGCGGGAACAGATCGGGGCACTCCCATACCCCGCCGTGAAATCCCAGGCCGTCGCCGAATTCGCTTCCGAACGTCCACGCCTTCAAATCGGGGGAATGATACAGGCAAACCGTCTGCCCGCAAGCCAAAATCATGACCCAGCGCCGGGTCTCCACATGCCAGAACACCTTGGGATCGCGGAAATCGGCATAAACGTCGTGCGCGAGCACCGGATTGCCTTCGTATTTCGTCCAGGTGCGGCCTTTGTCCGCGCTGAAGGCCAGGCATTGCGTCTGAACCGGGGGGGTCCCTTCGGCTTCGCAATGCCGGGTATAGATCGCGACAAGCCCGGGCTCCTCCCCGAAAAAACCGGTCGTATTCCGCCAATCGACCACCGCGCTTCCCGAGAAGATCGTCCCGTTCTCGTCGGGTGCGAGCGCGATGCCGAACTCTTCCCAGTGAACGAGGTCCTTGCTTGCGGCGTGGCCCCAATGCATCGGTCCCCACGTCATTCCGCCGGGGTGGTGCTGATAAAACAGATGATATTCCCCGGCAAAATACACCAGTCCGTTCGGATCGTTCATCCATTTTTCCTTCGGCGAATAATGGTACCTTCCTCTATAGTTTTGCTTGGCGACGGTCGACATCCGGCGTCTCTCCTTTGCTCCCTCGGTCGGGTCTCGTTTTTGTCTTGATTCGTCATTACCGCCGGGGCCGCGGTCATGGATTCGCGGCTCTGTCGTAGCCGGTTTGCTTGATTTCGAGCCATTCCTTCAGCCCCAGCCGGTCAAGCTCCTTCAGATAGCCGTCCCACTGCTCGTCGATCTTCCCGTTCTGATACCATTCGGTCCGCATTCTCAGGACGTAGGCGAACAGATCCGTTTCGATCGTCGTCAGACGCTCCAGCTCTTCGATCGAATGAAAGACGTTCGGCATGGAAAAGTCCGATTGCATATGGGGCGCCATCACTTCCTTGACGATCCGCATGCGCTCCTTGGCGTCGTCCGGCAAGGTGGTGTACTTGCCATAGTAGCTGTCCAGAATCGCGAGCGGACCGCCGACGCTCGTCTTGTCCCGCAGTTCCACCGGAGCGGTCCCGTTCAGCGGCAGATGCTTCAGCATGTTTTTCTCCGCGTCGTATTCGAAGATATTCTGCTGCGTTTCGTCGCCATACGTTCCCCAGTTGTTCTGGACGGATTGGATCGGGTCGTACATTTGGTCGACCCACTTGGCCGTCGTCTCCAGGTTCTTGTTGGCGCTCGTGATGACCATCCGGCCGCGGTGAAAGCCGAGCGCGTTCGTTTGGGCCACGTTGACGCGCCCGTCCGGTCCGGCAAGCGGAGACATCACGGCGTAGCTGTCGTTGTCGCCCGTAATGTTCGCCTTGTCCCACGAGAAGTACACGCCGTACTTTTGGTCTTTTCCTTTGGCGACATACGTGTTCCAGTCTTGCGTAATCGCTTCAACGTCGATCAAACCTTCCTTGTACAGCTCGCCGATATAGCCGACGGCGTTCCTGTACCCTTCTTCGGCGGGCGCAAAGACGACCTTGCCTTCGTTCGTGACGACCGCATGATCCGGATTTTCCCCGAGGCCGAACGAGCCGAAGAGAAAGACCAGATCCTCGGCGCCCGGCTTATTGATAAAGGACAGCGGAATTTCGTCCGCCTGCCCGTTCCCGTTCGGATCCCGGGTCTTGAACGCGATCAGCACATCCTTCAGTTCCTCCGTCGTCTTCGGCATTTCAAGCCCGAGCTTGTCGAGCCATTCGACATTGATCCACGGGACGGCGTCGACCGCCTGAATCCGCTCCTTGCCGCTGCCGAGCTCTTCGATCCAAGGAAAGGCGTAGATGTTCCCGTCCGGCGCGGTAATCATCGACTTGTACTCCGGGGCTTCTTCCAACACCTTCTTGAAGTTGGGCATATGCCGGTCGATCAGGTCGTTCAGCGGAATGATCGCCCCGTCTTTGGCCAGCTTGAGCAGCTCATAGTCGCCGTACCCGGCATCGAAAATCGCGTCGGGAAAATCGCCGCTCGCCATGGCGAGATTCCGCTTTTCCACGAACGCGTCTTTCGTATAGTTGATCCAGTCGATGCGGACGTTCATTTTCTCCTCCAGCCGCTTGTTGATCAGCTTTTCGTTTGGATCCGCCGGCGCGAGCGGCGAGCTTTGGGTCATGAACGTCAGCGTGACTTTGCCGCTTGGGTCCTGGCTGGGCGAACTGCCGCTCTCCTTGCCGCTGCAGGCCGACAGCAGAAGCGCGGAAGCGATGACGGCCGCGGACGCGGATTTGAGGGCGAATCTCGTTTTTCGGTTATTTTCCATGCAGATGGACCTCCCGATCGGTTGTTTTTTTCATAAGCATCTATGTGCGCAGCCGGGCCTTATTTCAGGGATCCGACCATGACGCCTTTTTCGAAATATTTCTGGAAGAACGGGTACATCACGACAAGCGGCAGGCTGGAAATGACGATCGCCGCGTATTTGATAATCTCGGACAGTCGCTTGAGTTCCGCCATCGCGAGCCGGTCGGAAATCATGCCGGGATCGACCTGGTTCTGGATCAGGATCGACCGCAGAACGAGCTGCAGCGGGTGCAATTTCGGGTCGTCCAGGTAGATCATCGCGTCGAAGTAGGCGTTCCACTGCCCGACGAAGGCGTACAGCGCAAGCACGAATACGATCGGCTTGGAAAGCGGGAGGACGATATGGAAAAAAATCTTCGCCTCGGAAGCGCCGTCGACGTTGGCGGCCTCCTTCAGCTCGACCGGCACGCCTCTGAAGAACGTCCGCGCCAGGATGATGTTCCACACATTGACCGATCCGGGAATGATCACCGCCCAGACCGTATCGAGCAGGCCGAGATTTTTGACCAGCAGGTACGTGGGAACGAGCCCGCCTCCGAAAAACATCGTGATCAGGAAAAAGGTCATGAAATACCCGCGTCCTTTCAACCGGCGATCCGACAGCGCGTAGCCCGCGAATACGGATACGGTTACGGTGACGAAGGCGAAGGAGACCGAGTACAGCACGGCGTTTCCGAACCCCCGGACCATGGCCGGATTGCCCAGAATCTTCCGGTAGCCGTCCAGAGACCAGTCCGAGACGTTGAACGACAAGCCGCGGCTCAGCAGCACGGAAGGATCCATGAAGGAAGCCACCGCGATGTACGCGAGCGGAACGACGACGAGCAGGACGGCCGCGGACAGACCGACGGCGTTTACGGCAAGCAGGAGGCGGTCGGTTCGGGAATGTTTGACAGGCATTGGGGTTTTGCTCCTTTCTTCAGTAGAGACCTTCGCCCTCGTTCAGCCTTTTGACGATAAAGTTGACGGCGGCAAGCAAAATGACGTTGATGACGGAATTGAACAGCCCCACGGCGGAGGAATAGGCGTAATCCCCCGACTGCAAGCCCAGCTTGTACACGTAGGTCGGAATGATCTCGGACGCTGGCAAATTCGCGGCCGTCTGCATCAGATAAGCCTTCTCGAACCCGATCGACATGATGCCGCCCGCGGCCAAAATGAACACGATCGCCATGATCGGCCGGATGGTCGGCAGATCGATATGCCGGATTCGCTGCAGCAGGCTGGCGCCGTCCAGATTCGCCGCGTGGTGCAGTTCGGGGTCCACGTTCGCCAGCGCGGCAACGTAAATAATGGAGGACCAGCCGGCCGTCGTCCAAATATCCGATAAAATGTATAGCCACCGGAAATATTCGGGGTTCGACATAAACATGATCGGCTTGTCCGCGAACCAGGCGAGCAGTTGGTTGACAGGCCCGGTCGGCGACAGAAAGATGAACAGCATGCCGACGATGACGACGACGGAGATGAAGTTCGGGGCGTACAAAAAAAGCTGAATGTTCTTCTTGACCCTTGCCTTGCGAATCTGGTTCAACATGAGCGCAAGCAGGATCGGGACGGGAAAACCGAGAACGAGCCCGTACAAGCTTAATTTAAGCGTATTCATAAAAATGACGTCGAAATTCGGCGACGAGAAAAGCTTGTCGAAATGCTTGAGCCCTACCCAATCGCTCCCCCATATCCCCTTGATCGGGTTGAAATCCTTGAAGGCGATGACCGCGCCGTACATCGGGCCGTATTTGAAAATCAAGGTCAGGATCAGGGCCGGCGCCAGAAGCAAATAAAGAAAGCCTACCTTGCTCGTTTGCTGCAATCGGATACCTCCGTTCTCGCTAAGTTTGCATTCACACTTCAGTAAGGGCTTTCAACAACAACAAAATCCGTTCGCGCTTCCCGTTTCGTCCTCCGGTTCAAAACCAATATTAGTAAAGGACAAGCGGCAATGTCAATACATTTTGTAAAAATTTAATTTCACAAATGACAAATTAATAATCGAAGTACTAGTGCAAAATATCGATGATTTTGATAGAAAAATCAACAAAATGCCTATTCCCTTGGGAAATCAGGCGATAGGATCGGAGGTTTGATCAAATTTCGGCTTCATCCGTAAAGACCCTCGAATTTTCCGAATGTCAATTTTCGCCAACTTTTAATTGTTTAAATGTAAATATAATTGTGCATTTGTAAACTTTATATTGCTATTTTGCACGAACTGTTATACATTTGAAGGAGACTAGCGGCATCAGGGAAGACCAGGCACGCAGATCTCATCGAGGTGGAACGATGGCGAAGGAGAAAGTAACGATTCAAGACATCGCCGACGCTTTGGGCATTTCCCGGAATACGGCCTCCAAGGCGCTGAACGGCAACGAGAACATTCCGGCGGAGACCCGCAATAAAGTGATCAAAAAGGCGATCGAATTGAAATACAAGCAATTCGCGTTGATGGAAAGCGAGAACCTGTTGCCCAAAAACTCGGGCAACATCGCGCTGCTGACGGCGAACCTGCCCAATACCTCCCACTTCGGCTCGGCTCTCATCAGCGGCCTGGAGAAAAGAATCAGCGCGGAAGGCTATAATTTGTCCATCCACATCGTCCGGGACATCGACATTGCGTCCCGGTCGCTGCCGAACAACTTCGATCCGTCCAACGTGGACGGGATCGTCTGCATCGAGCTGTTCGACCTGGCGTACAGCAAGCTCGTGACGCAGCTCGGGATTCCGACCATTTTTGTCGACTGCTCGGCCTTCGTTTGCTACCCGGATTTTCCGGCCGACATTCTGCTGATGGAGAACGAGCACAGCATCTATTCGCTGGCCCGGAAGCTGATCGAAAGCGGTTGCGAAAGCTTCGGGTTCGTAGGGGACGTTCAGCATTGCCTCAGCTTTCACGAGAGATGGGTCGGCTTTAACCGCGCGCTGTCCGAGGCGGGCATCAAGCTCGACCTCGACCAATGCATCGTGGACGACGATCGCCTTTTCTTCTCCGAGCCCGATTGGATGGAGGAGCGGCTGGACCGGATGGCCAAGCTCCCCTCGGTCTTTGTGTGCGCCAACGATTTTATCGCCGTCGGCTTAATGAAAGCGCTCAAAAACCGGCAGCTTTCCATTCCGCAGGATACCGTCGTTTGCGGCTTCGACAACGCGCCCGAATCCGTCATCGTGGAGCCTCATCTGACTACCGTCCATATCTATAGCAACGAAATGGGCATCAAGGCTGCGGAGATGCTGCTTTCCCGCATTCAAGATCCGAATCAGCCGTATCAAATTTCCCATATTTACACCCGGCCGATCGTCCGGGAGACGACCCCGAGCATCGCCTGGCCTTGAGCCCCGCCGTTAAAAAGACAGAACAAGCAAAAACGATTTCGTCGTCCTGAAGACAGGGAATGTCGTTTTGATCGGAAACGATTCATTCCGCGCAAAGACGCCCATGCCGCCAACGGCGGCATGGGCGTTGAAAAGATTCATTTCCTGTCGAACTCTTTTGGCCGTCGAGCCCGTTCATGAACTTAAGCGTTGACAGCGCCAAGTCCCACCTTTTTAAGAAGTTCCGTCAAGTCGGTTTTTTCCTCCTTGTTTAAGGGCGATAAAATCCGGGAAATCGCTTCGACGTGCTGAGGGAAAATTTCTTGAAACAGACGCTGCCCTTTGTCGGTTAATACGACATTAGAAATCCGCCGGTCTGTCGGACTGGGGTGCCTCTTTACAAATTCGTTTTTTTCCAGCTTGTCCACAACGTAAGTAATGCTTCCGCTGGGAATGGAAAAGGTTTCGCTGATTTTTTGAATGGTGTGAGGGCCCTTGTTGTAAAGAAGTTCCAGAATCATGAAATTTTCCATGCTTATTCCATATCTTTCGATATCTTTTGCGATTAGATTAAAAACGGTTTTGCTGGCTTTGAGCCAGACGCGGAAAAGCCGCAAATCCGTTTGACTTTTTTCGTCTCCTTGGATCAATTCCACCGCTCCCTCTGTCCGTTCCTTCCTTTCTACGGTTAACTTCGTTTATTGTATAAAGGATAATCGACTTCCGTCGGAACTTCAATCATAAAGATTCTAAGTTCTCGATCCGAAGCATGAAGGGAAATTTCTCCGCTTTGTCCCGTTTGAATGACAATAAAATCTTTATGCATAAAATGGAGAGGCAGATCCGTTTCCGTTGTTAAACATCCGTCGCCTCTGATCGCCAGTCCGGCTAACGTTCGATTTTGCGCAAGACGATGGCTATAGACTGCTCCTTTAGGAATACGGATATCCCACATTCGGGCATCCGTTACGATCTTCATCGGCGAATCGTTTCCCAATATAGTTTTGATCGTCACGCCGTCTTTGACCCCTGCGGGGAATTCCTCGGCGTGATAGTGCGAATAAGTCGGCGTCCTTTTTACCGCTTGGCTTAAATGCGGTTCAAACCAAATTTGAAAGCTTTCCGACGGTTCCTTTAACGCTTCCGCATGGTGCACGCCGGAGCCTGTTTGCATGAGTTGGGCTCCTTCTGCTTCGACGACGCTTTCCGTACCAAGCGTATCGCGGTGATACGTGTTCCCATTAATCACATAAGTGATGATTTCGAATCCCCGATGCGGATGGAAGCCGATTTCCGCGGGCCCCTCCGAATGTCCCCACGCCCAATAAAATAATGGCCCTAACCGGCTTATGAGCGAGCCTTCGCCAGGAAAGCCTATCGGCTTTTGCTCGCGAATCTTTCCGTCGTCGAATTGTCCGTTCGCTTGGTCGCGAGGATGAATGATCTTCATTTGCATCGTTAGCTTCACTTCCTTTGAAAAAGGTTATCCCCATAACGTTTCGAAATGGATCCCAAACACGATCAACCCTAATAGGAGCAAAATGATCGGCATCATCATTTGTCGAACCTGATCTTTGATTTTAAGATGCGTAACGATCGCTCCGATCATCGTGATCACGATAAGTAAGCTGCCCCAAGCTGCCAAAGTTTCATTCCAAATGCCCGCAATCGTCAATCCTCCCGAGACGAGTTCGACTAATCCCGTGAATACTCGAAACCAGCCCGGATAACCGTAATGCTTGAATCCTTCCACCATTTGTTTGGACCCAAACTTCATCATTCCGAACATGATAAAACCTAACCCTAAAATCACTTGCAAAACAATTGAAAAAATGTTCATTCCCCATTCTCCTTTTACTCTAACACAAGATATCCTAATCTTAGGATAATATTATCCTATCATTAGGGTATTTACGTTGTCAACAATCCATGTTCTGTCAACGGGAACGAAAACAGCGGATACGGGATTGTCGACGATGCTTTGCGAAGAAAAAAGAGACCTGCCTCCTTTACGGGATGCGGTCTCTGGTGTTCTCGCCGGTCAAATCGCCTAAGGGTAATTTCTCTTCCCCGCTTCGGTTAATCAATGCTTTTTAAGGATTCAATCATATGGATCCGGTTTACTTTTGTCCGAAGCAGCAAGTTCGACAGGACGGTAAGCAAATAAGCAAGGACAACGGCTACGAGCAGGATCGGCACATTTAATTGATCCGGGATTTGCTGATGGGAGCTCGACAGCGCCTGTACGATCACCCCATATAGATAGCCGCTTATCGGCAAGGCGGCAACGATCGCAAAAGCGGTTAGAATATTATTTTCAAAAAAGATAAGCCGATTGATTTTACTTTTCTGGTAGCCTAATACCTTAAGCGTCGCAAGCTCGCGATTTCGTTCGTAAATGTTGATGTTGGATATCGTGTAGATCGCGCCGAAGGACAGAATAACGGCGCATACGATAAACATGATGAAAATAAAACTGTTTTGCTGCAAAATAAATCGGGCCGATTCCTTCAGATCGTTTTGATCGGCAATCGTTTCTACGCGTTGATCCTGCTCGAAGAAGTCGCGAACGTGGGCAAGATCCGCGGCGCTATCGGCTTTGACCAAAAGCGAGGTTGGGCGGTAGTCGATGCCAAAACTTTTTAAATAAGCGGGAGTGCAGTAAAACGACGGATTCGAGTACTGCGCGGATATGTGCAGCACCTTCATCTCGACCGTTTTATTTTTAAACTCGGGCGCCGTAAACCGGATGTGGACGGTATCCCCTTCCGCGATGCGATATTTGTCGGCATAGGATTGGGGGACCAGTACGCCGTTATTTTCCAAAAACAACTCATTTTCATTCTTGTCAAAAAATTGAATAAGGTCGTTCTCCTTTTCCGTCACGACTAAGGTGGCATTTTCCTGCTCTTTGTCTTTTATGAACGCGATTGGAAAGGAAGTTAAATCATAGCTGTTCCGGATTCCGGAGGGCAGGTTTGGCGAGCCCGTTAATGCCGCCGTTGCATAATCCACTTTTAAATCGTAAGAATAAACTTCTTCCACTTGGTTCGCTACTTTAAGCAATGCCGATTGAGTGCCGAAAGCCGTGATCAATAAAACCGTGCTGATCATCACGCCGATTGAACTCGCTATCGCTTTTGGTTTATTCAAAAAAATATTTCTGATAATGAGTTTGGAACTGTAGGAGAGAGGACGCCAAATTCCCGGCGCTCTTTCGATAAGCAGCTTCTTCATCTTCTTGGGCGGTTTTTGACGCATCGCCTGGGCCGCATTTTCTTTTAATATCGTTCTGCCGCTCAGGTAGCAGGAAAGAATTCCGAATGCGCTGGAGAAGAGGATCGGAGGGATGACGGAGAAGAGGGAAAACGAAAATGAAATGTCGGGCAGCGAATAAGCCCTCGCATTAGACATCGTTACGTAAGGAATGAAAACCAATCCGGCAATGACGGAGCCCAGAATAGATCCTGCGATGCCGATCGCCAAAGGGTATCCCATGTAATGGAGCATGATGCTTCTGTTTTTGACCCCCAAAGCCTTCATGATCCCCACTTGATTTCTTTGAGAATCGATCATCCTCGACATGGTCAGAAACAGAATGATGGCTTCGATGGTAAAGAGCAGCAAAGGAATGACCCTGCTCATCATTTTATTATTGTAAATCGTCTCGGTGATCTTGGAATAGCTGAAGGTCCGCTCTTTGCTTGCTTGGTTTAAATAGGGGAGGTGTCGGGATTGCCGTTCGATGGCTTGACTTAATTGATCGATATCGTAGCCTTCTTGCGCATCGACCATGATTTCATTATAGGCTAAGCCGCCTAACAGGTCCGATGCCGTCACTTCGGCTATATAAGCAAATCCGTGGGTTTTATGGTCCTGGGTTTCGTTCTTTTTTGCATATTCGACGTTTTCGCCCAAACCGCTGATGACGAACGTCACATCGTTTTCATTCACGCTTAAACGGAGCCGATCGCCAACATGAAAAAGATGTTCTTTTGCATAATGGGAATCTAATAAAATCTCCCCTTTCGATGACGGAACGGCGCCTTCTATCAACGTAGGCGTGTTTATTTCATTGTTCGCGGGGATCGAATGAATTTTTAACGAAGCTTTACTGTCTTCAAAAACTTGCACGGCATCGAAGGTGTACCGTCCTTCCAGTTTATCGATCCCTTCGATTTCGCTTAAACCGGCCGCGTCATCTTTGGAAATTTGACTGTAATAAACGTGCAAGTCGCTTAATCGATGATCGTTAAAATAATCCTTCGCATACGCATTGAGGTTGCTGCTGTAAGTGATCAGCCCCGCGTAGAAGAAAGCGCCTACGGCGACAACCAAAACCAGGGCCATAAATTGTCCGAACGATTGTTTCGTATCCCTTGCCAGTTTGAAAAATAATTTCATGCTCACCACTCAATCCCTTCGACGCTTTGTTTTTCCTCATTGATCTGAACGCTTTCGATCCTTCCGCTTTTGACTTTGATAATTTTGTCGGCCATGGGAGTGATAGCGGAATTATGCGTGACCAATACGACGCATTTTTTCGTTTCCTTGTTCAAATCCTGAAGAAGCTTCAACACCGTTTTTCCCGTTTCGTAATCCAAAGCGCCGGTCGGTTCGTCGCAGAGCAGGAGCAAGGGATTTTTGGCAACGGCTCTCGCGATCGCGACTCTTTGCTGTTCTCCTCCGGAGAGCTGGGAAGGGAAGTTTTTGATTCGATTTTTTAACCCAACCTTATTCAGGATTTCTTTAGCGTCCAGATGGTTTTTGCATACTTCGGCGGCAAATTCGACATTTTCCAACGCATTTAAATTCGGAATCAAATTATAAAATTGAAAAACGAAGCCCACTTTTTCGCCGCGATATTGCGTCAGCTTTTTGTCGTTGAATCGGGTTATTTCCTGACCGCCGACGATTACTTGACCGGAAGTCGCCGTATCCATCCCGCCAAGAATATTCAGAATCGTGCTTTTACCGGCACCGCTTGCGCCCAGAACGACGACGAATTCCCCTTCGGATATAGTAAAATCAACGCCATCCAAAGCCCTGATCGGGACTTCCCCTATCCGGTATTCCTTTGCTACGTTTCTGAATTCGATTAACGTTTTCACTTGGCCCATCTCCTTCATGAGTTCGAAATGATCGCTCGCGCATTACCAAGTTGATTATACGTGTAGAAATAAATGGAAGTATCCACCTGCGGGCTATTCCGGCGCTGGACAAAAGTCGGGCTCAAACGGAAGGAAATCCCGGACCATGCGAACAAAAAAATCGAAGTCCCCGTCAAACAGCGGCGGGGACTTCGATATTCATTTTCCGAGCGAATTCGTCGCTTGTTTTCGACGGGTTATTCAACATGAAATCGGAATGTGGATAACTCAAGCCTGTGGATAACCCGTCATTGTCCGCGGAATCCCCGTTTCGATGCGGGTTTTGGGACTGGATTTCGAATCTTCTTGCTTTCAGACGGGAGTGCTAATCGCTTTTGGGCAAACCCAAAGAAGACCCTGATTTTACAGGTTCCAATTTCGTCATGTTGAGGCGATGAATCGATCCGTCATGCCACTGGCTGAACGAGTATGAACCGTTCAGCCAACGCTCTAAGCTTGTGTTGCATGGTGTCGACGATGCCAGCGAGCGTCGGATTCGGCGCAAGCCGGATATGCTGGTATCGGCCGGAACCGACCACATTGGCGGGCACCCGGATCACCGTCCGGCGAATCGTTTGGACTTCGCACCGGTTGAGCGATTCCGGCATCAGCGTCTGTTTGAACCAGACCATCACGTTGTAGGCGATGGCTTTGATCCAGCTGAACAGCAAGTTCCGGAGCAGGGAATGCTGGCTGTTCTGCTCCACCGCATAACCTTCTTTCAATTCATCGATGCGATTCTCGATGTTGGCCCGCTTGTTGTACGAGCGAAGCAGCGGCAAAGGCTTGAGTTCGGCATTCGTGACGATGGCTTGGAAGGAATAGGTCGTAAGCGCCATCGTCAATTGGTCATCGGTCGTACGCTCGGTTTCGTGGGCTTCCCGGTAGATGACGCAGCGCCGTGCTTTCTCCCAGTTGGTGAGGAGAATCGGGATGTCGGCAGCAGCCCAACGATCGTCTTCGGTCGCAAACGTGATGTCCTCTTGTTTTTCCGCCAGCGTTTCCCAGAACGCAGGATGCTGCTGAAGGTAAGAAATGGCCTTCTTCACAGTGGCCTTCTTCGGCAGTTTGAAGATGTACTGCCACCCACGTTCTTCAGCGTACGCCATGACAGTGTCATCGGCAAAGCCGCAGTCGGCCCGGATGCCTTCGATGATCCATTCCGGCGGCAGCATCGCCTCGATTTCTTTAACGAACGAGAGCAGATCCTTCATGCCGTTCGTGTTGCCGGGATTCACTTGCAAGTGGATGAGCTCGCCGCTTCCGGCGATGAAGGCAACCCGGATTTTGTACGAGGGGCGTCCGTGGTAACGCGGATTGTAGCCGTTTGTTGCGCCTTCTTGTTCACCGAATAGCGTGATGACTGTATCGTCGATGTCGATCCAGACCAGACGCTTTTCACCCATCCGAGCATGGCGAGCCAGCAAATCCCGGTTTAAGGCGACAAGCTGAATCAAGTGGCTCCAGGAGAGCTTGCTCAAGAAGCCGCGGAAGGTGCTTTCGTCAGGAAAGCGGTCGATACCGGTAACGATCTGGTAAACTGGATCGGATTGAAGGGCATTCATATGAGAAAAACGCGTGTGGCCGAGCAGCGCGCAGTCCAGCAAATGATCGACAAGCTTAGAGGCCGGGTAGACACAGTTGGCTTTCTGCTCCAGATGGAAGTGATCTTCAATCAGGGCATCCAGACCGATGAGTTCCTTGAATCGAGCGAGGAACTGGAAGTTACCGGCTTCCGTGACGGTGTTGTTGTCGAACGTGACCGGTCTCAACTTCTTCACGATCTGTTTGATTCGGCGACGCTCCGCAAGAATTTCCATTCGGCGTTCGCGGCGTGTTTTTTGTTCTGGCGCATGGTTCGTTGCTTGTGGTACCATGTTGCTAAGGACACTCCCTCTCGTCGGTTATTCTGTGGTGGTTTAACCTTTGACAAGAGGCATGCAGTGTCCTGTTTATTTTGCGAAAAAATTAGCAACTTCTTATGACGGAAAAAACCTGTCACGGCCTGGATCTTTCACTTTTTGACGAGGTTACTTTCCGATTTCATGTTCAAATAACTTGCCGTATAGGCAATAAATTCGGAAACATGGTCAATGAAATCCATCGGTTCAACATGCATTCCGGATTGTTCCATGGCTTGTTTTTGGATCGGGGCGGGCGATGCCAGACCCGTTCTAATTCTCCGAAAAATCTTGTCCGATCGGATGTTCGATCGCGTTCTCTATCGAATGTTCAGCTTATGACAGTTGGCATGAGAAGGGCGCAATTACCGAATCGATCGTCGACGGATTCGCCTTTGCTTAAGCGCTGTAGGACAGGTAAAAAGGCATTGGGTAGCATCACCTGAAACCAGAGTATCCTGACAAACAAAAAAGGCCCTGCTCCGCGCAAAATCGCAGATCAGAAACCTACTGTTGATAAGTATGGTGCGGTCGAGAGGACTCGAACCTCCACGGCTGTTACACCACTAGAACCTGAAATTGGTGTACCGGTTTGGAGGTGAAAGAAAAAAGCGCACCTCCCTTAATCCCTTATGGGACAAGGGATTTCAGGTTTTTTCCAAAACTGTTCCAGCAGCAAAAAATCGCTGCTTTTTCGACGGTTTTTGGCGTGCTCATACGTCCAAATGTTTGATGCGCTTATCGGCCTTGACCGCGCACGTCTTTTCCCTCGCCAATAATTCCGAGAAAAGGATGTTGTCAACGTGTCAAACTCACCTGCAATATCATTTTCAGAAGCCGTCCATTTATTTCTTCAAGATTGCAAATTGCGCAATCTTACCGAAACGACCTACGAGTTTTACAAATTCGGACTTCGTACGCTAGAACAATTTATGGATGAAAACACCCTGGAATTCGCCCGACTGACCCCCTTCGACCTAAGCAATCGCTATATGAATTACTTGTTGGATCGAAAACTTGCCTCAGCTACGATTCGGGGCCGCATTAGTACATGCCAGGTATTTTTTAAATACCTCTGGCAAGAGGGTTACCTGGAGAACAATATTGCCGCCGACCTTAAATTGATTAAAGCTGCGAATCGAGCCATTTTCACCTTTTCTCAAGAGCAAATCGCCACTATTTTGCAGCAACCGGATACGACCACTTTTACTGGCTTACGCGATCATACGATGATGCTGGTGCTCCTGGAAACCGGCATAAGAGTCATGGAACTTACCAACATGAAAGTGGAAGGTATTGATTTCCAAAGCGGAACAATTCGAATTCCATCCGGCAAAGGGCGGAAGCCCCGCGTTGTTCCAATTCAGCGGACATGCTTGAATCAATTGAACCGCTACCTCCGGGAACGTGGAGAACAGCCCTTCAATGATTGCTGGATCACGCTAAACAATACTCCGCTCCGATTGGCGGCTGTCAAACGGATCATGATCGAACACTGCAAAGCTGCACACATTGAAGGAACACGGGGTTCCGCCCATACTTTCCGCCACACCATGGCCAAGACGTATTTGCTAAACGGCGGTGATGCGTTCTCGCTGATGCATATACTTGGCCACACCAACATCGAAATGACCCAACGTTATGTTGACCTTTTCAGTCAGGATTTGCATGAGCAGCATCAGAAAGCAAGCCCGATTGAAGCCATCCTGTCTGACAAAAGTGAAGACAGCGAGGTGGAAGCATGAGACGGCGCAATAATCTCCTGCAATCCGCAGTCGATCCGACGGCAGCAGAACCTTCTTTAAAAGCCATCACGTTCGAACAAGCCGCAAAGTCGTACTTATTGCATAAGCGTTCCCTGAACCTGTCGCCGCGCAGTCTAGAGTTTTATGAGGAAGCTCTTCGCCATTTCGAAAGGACGTTTCGCAACCAAAATATCCAGATGGATTTGCAACGAATGTCTGCACGACAAATCAAGGAACACTACATCGGCTATATGCTGGAACATGGCCTTGCCAGCCACACGATTAACAATCGAATCAGAGCCTGCAAAACCTTCTTCCGGTTCCTGTATGAAGAACGGATAATCAAACAGCCTATTTTTGACCAGTTGCGTTTGATTGCAGCAGAGAAAAAGATGATTCAAACCCTGACGAAGGAGCAAGTACTCGCTCTGCTCAACCAACCTGATCGAAATACATTTACAGGTCTCCGGGACTATACCATTATGATGCTGCTTCTTGAGACGGGTATGCGAATCAGCGAATGTCTGGCTCTTGAACTGGGCGATGTGCTCTTGAAGGATCGCGAACTCATTATTCGAATGGGAAAGGGAAGAAAAGCGCGGCGGGTTCCGATTCAAAAGACGTGCATTCAAATTCTGCAGCAATATATCGCTGCGCGGGGGGAACTTGACACAAAGGCGTTATTTGTAAATGTGGAAGATGAGCGGCTCGGGAAACGAACCATTCAAGAGAACATTAAGGAATATGGAAAAATGGCCGGAATTGAAGGCGTCCGTGTATCCCCGCATGCGTTTAGACATACGATGGCCAGATTCTATATCATCAACGGCGGGGACATCTTTACCTTACAGAAGATTTTGGGACATTCCACTTTGGACATGGTAAGGCATTATGTCGAATTGTTCAGTACGGATATTAAAGATCAACATCAGAAATACAGTCCTGTGGAGAATATGAATTGGGGACGTCGGACACGGTAGTTTAGGATAAAAAGGTCGCAGTATCTCTGATGAAAGTCTGATACGTCAAACCCTCCCCACCTTCGTTCTTTGCAATAGCTATGAGATAATCCTCCTCAGAATCAAATCAGGGGAGGATTTTTCATGTCCAGAGAAGATGTACAAAAGAAATGGGAAGCACGCATCGCCGCTTTCCGTTCCAGCGGAGAAAAAGCAACAAGGTGGTGCAAAACCAATCAGGTGGATCGTCGTCAGCTCTACGCTTGGATGAAAAGACTGAACGGATCATCCGCTGCTGCGGCAGCCAAACCAACCACCTTTATAAATGTTAAGGTTGCTCCCGAAACAGGGCCGGAGCAGCCCGCCTGCCTTCGAATCAGGCTCGGTGCAGCCGTTATTGAAGTTGACACCGGATTTAATCCCGCTTTGCTCCGCGATGTGGTGCAAGCTCTCGAGGCCGTATGCTAAGCGAGTTGACCGCCCAGCAAGTGTATCTGGCTTGCGGCAGCACCGATTTGCGCAAATCCATCGACGGACTTGCCGCTCTCGTCCAGGAAGGGCTTGGGCTGAATCCGTTCTCCCCTTGTTTGTTCGTCTTTTGCAACCGCGAGCGCAACAAGTTAAAGATCCTGTATTGGGAGCACAACGGCTTCTGGCTGTTTTACCGCAGACTTGAGCGCGGCACGTTTCAGTGGCCCAAGCATCATGGCGATCCGGTCACGGTTACTACACGCGAGCTCCGTTGGCTATTGGACGGACTTTCGCTCAGCCAGCGGCAAGCTCATCCGAAAGTGACCGCCGCTACAGTCATTTAGCAATGTATTCCTTACTTAATTCGACATATATACCGGCAGGCATCGCAGTCTTCGTGTCGAAGTCATTACATATGGAAAATCGAGCGGACACCCCAACAATTGAAGCACTAGAGCAGCAGATTGCCGAACTATCCGCCAAGCTCAAATGGTACGAGGAACAGTTCCGCTTGGCGCAGCACAAGCGCTTCGGCGCTTCCAGCGAACAGACGCACCCGGACCAGATGGAGCTGAATCTGTTCAACGAAGCCGAAGTGCTTGCAACGCCTGCGGGAGAACAGCCGCCAATGGAGCAGATCACTTACGCACGGCGCAAAACGTCCGGCAAACGTGAAGCGGACCTTTCCAATCTGCCGGTAGAAACGGTGACGTATACGCTGGAAGAAGGCGAGCAGGTATGTGCATGCTGCGGCGGATCGCTTCATGAGATGAGCACCGAGACGCGTAGCGAAATCGCCGTCGTACCGCCTCAAGTGAAGGTCATTCGCCATGTTCGGCAAGTGTACGCTTGCCGCCGCTGCGAACGCGAAGAAATCCAGACGCCTATCATAACGGCGCCGATACCCAAACCCGTTTACCCGGGAAGCTTGGCCTCGCCGTCCAGCCTGGCGTATGTCATGAGCCAGAAGTACGTGGACGGCTTGCCGCTGTATCGGCAAGAGCAGCAGTTCGCGCGTCTAGGGTACACGCTGTCCCGCCAGACGATGGCGAATTGGATGATCTATGGCGCGGAGCAATGGCTCGCGCCGATCGTCGCGGCCATGAAGGCGTACTTGCTTCGGCAGGAAGCGCTTCATGCGGATGAAACGACGCTGCAGGTGCTGCGCGAACCAGGGAAATCGGCCGAATCGACGTCGTACCTGTGGCTGTATCGCACCGGACGCGGCGTTTCGCCGGCTGTCATCTACGACTACCAGAAGACGCGGGGCGGCGAGCATCCCCGAAACTTCCTGTCTGGTTTCAAAGGTTATCTGCATGTGGACGGCTATCCGGGCTACCATAAAGTCGCCGGTGCAACGTTAGTCGGATGCTGGGCGCATGCAAGACGCAAATACGACGAGGCGCTGAAAGCAGCGCCGCAGGCGAAGGGGCAATCGGAAACAGTGGCTGGTCAGGGACTGGCATACTGCAACGCGCTCTTTGCCATCGAACGCGATCTAAAGGATGCTACGCCTGAAGAACGCCATGCCGAGCGCCAGAAGCGAAGTCTTCCGGTAGTAGAGGCTTATTCGGCGTGGCTTCGCCAGCAGCGATCCCGAACGCTGCCGAAAAGCCTGCTCGGACAAGCGATCGCCTACAGCTTGAACCAATGGGAGAAGCTGACCGCGTTCCTGAAGGATGGACGGCTCGAGATCGATAACAAACGCAGCGAGCGGTCGATTAAACCGTTCGTGATCGGGAGGAAGAACTGGTTGTTCGCCAATACGCCGCGAGGCGCAAAAGCGAGCGCCGCAATCTACAGCGTCATCGAGACGGCAAAGGAAAACGGACTGCATCCGTTTCAGTACTTGAAATACCTGTTCGAACAGTTGCCTCAACTGCCGGATTCACAAGATCTTGAGGCGTTGGAGCCGTTTTTGCCGTGGTCTTCATCGCTGCCGCTGACTTGCCACGTATTTTCATCATGAAATAAACATATTTCTGCCCCCACTGCATTTACAGGTGGGGGCTATTTGACGCTTACTTATAGACTCTGATACTGCGACCATAATACATTACTCAATAATACCATTCAATGATTAATAATTCTCTCGTTATTATCTCGTTACCACGCAATTTTTCAGCAAATTTATAGTACTACAACGAAAGTCCCGACTAAACAAGAATTTAACAAGCTTATCTTTCATTGAAAATATCTGTAAGTCAATATTCAACATCTAATTTCTCTCAAGTAAACTTTGCATTCTCCAAGATCTTACGGCTCTACTTACCGCATTATCTTTGTTACAAACTTTCCATTCATCCCAAAAATCTATTGTACCACTATTAGGCTTATTATTAGGCTCTGCAATCCTAATTCTACTTGGAAGTAAACTTGCATCTCCAACAACAAGTGCTTCTCCAGTATCAAGTACAGGTAATAGTTCTGTAAAACCTCCAAGATTATCTGGCAACAATCTTTTGATAACATTTTGGTCGTCGGCGTTTGATAACCTTAACGCAATAAAATTATTACACTGACTCAATATTGTTTTATTTACCTCAGATGGTCTTTGGCTGATTACAACTAATCCAACACCGTACTTCCTTCCTTCTTTTGCTATTCTTTCAAAATATCTTTGCGAAGAATCGTATGCACCAGAACCATTCACATTTTGAGGTATGTAGAGATGTGCTTCATCACAAAGTAAAGCAACCGGATGTCTATCTGACTTTTCGGTCCATTGTTGAATAGAAAAAATTAAACTCGCTACTCTACCCACAACTAAAGGTAGTATGTCAGAAGGAACTTCTGAGAAGTCAATTATCTTAACTCCACCCTTTTTATCTTGTTGATTATCTCTACCACAAATTAATGCAATTGCCAATTTATCGAGCCACCCTGTCAGTGTCAAGCTAGCGTGGGCAGTCATTTAAGATGCCTGGAACGCGAACCCCGAAGGAACCTCTTCCTTGTAAGCGCTTTGCTTCGTTCTTTCATCAAACACAAGTGATTTGTCAGAATTTTTTGCCGTTATCCGCGAAGTGCTTTGAGTGCCATACCCGTTGTGCTGCTTTGCTTCGGTCCTTGCAGCATGCGAATCATTCCAGCGATACAACCCTTGACCGGTTGCGTCACGTTCTTGAGCAATTGCCGCATGTTTATCGACTGCTGCGGCGTTGCCTGCTTACTCGCTTGTCCTTCAACCGTTCTTACCACCGTGCCCGCTTCTTGAATCCTCATCATCGTCCTCAGCATCGCCCTGACGCCTCGCTCACTCCAACTGTACCCGCCACGCTTCGTCCGCTTGGCGAATATACGCATCTGCGATTCCGCGCTTCCCATCGGGCGCATACCGCTTGTGTCGATCCCCTTCGCCTGGAGTGTTTTTCGGTAGTCGTCCAAATGCTTCTCATGCCGCTTTAGAAATCTTTTATACGGCTTCCAATCCTTCCGGTTCTCTTCCGCTATCTCTTGCTCCGACACCCCTCCGAGGCCCGCCATAAGCGCGGCTGCATCCTGTTTGGCCAAAGACCGTCTCACGGTCTCCCACACCTGCGGCAAATGACCAACAAAGCGTTTCAAATCACGCGCCACATGAAAGCGGTCCAGCATGTACAGACATTGGTGAAAGTAGGATGTACATTCCCCGATCCACGCCGCGCCGTCTCCGTTCACCACAAGCCACGTGTTCTCGTCGATTTCGTAACGCTCCACCAGAAAGTCCCCGAACCCTTCCCAGAAGTCGCCGCCGCTCGTATGCAGGTAATGCTGTTTGTTCTTCAGCTGTACCCGCTTGCCGTTCTTCTCCCAGCCTTCGTGTACGACTGCAATTGCGTTCTCCATCCCGCGCTTTTTGCTCCGCTGCAGCTTCGTGTACAGCCCATCCACTTCCACGAACAGCACGCGGGCAGCGCGCCGTTTCACCGCTGGCATCGGCTGTTGCGCACGCTCCATCAGTTTTTCCCTGATCGCTTGGTGGCTCAGCACATTGTAGCCCAAAAGCTGCTCCAGCCTCTTTGCGCTGTCCCGGTACGACGGTCCTTGGCTTGCGAATGCGATTGCTGTCTCTTCCAAATGCGGACTGACTTTCCCGCGCCCTTCGAATTGCAACAGCTGATCCAGCAGATACACGTGTTTGCCGCTTCTACGGTCACAGTACAATCTCCGCTTAAAGCGCACATTCCCGAACACTGTGTTGACGCTTGTTTCACGCTCGTCCTTTACTCGATAACGCTCTCGGTCCCGTTGCTCCAGGATCTGCTGATCCAGCGCCTCCAGTACCTGCTTCATCGCACGAGCGAATTCCTCCTGCATTTTCCGGAAAATCCATTGCTCAATCTCTTTCATCGTCGGCATTGTTGTGGTAAAGTGGCTCACAGGAGCTTCCTCCTTCTTGGTGTGTTGTGCGCAAACATCACTTTACCAAGGGAGAAGCTCTTTTTCTATATCCGCTTTTTCCAATTCCTACACCCACAGAGATTTTACACTATCAGCCACCCTAGTTCGTTTACTCGCGATGGAGGATTCATCATAAATGCTAGTCTACGATCAGATCTTTTATTTTCTAGTCTTGCAATAAACCTACTTAGTTTACCATGGAACTCACCTTGTTTTTCTCCCCTAGTGCCAGTTACCATCTCTGTATTCAGTCTATTCAATTCACTTAAGACTGAGTCAATACTATACGGAATTGGGCTATCTATAGTAAAATTTGTAATTAATTCCTGTTCACCAACATTCTCTAAATAGCTCAACTTTGCCGAAGTCACCGCTCTTGATAAAACCATTGATTGATTAGGCGCATTTTGATCACTTCTATCCACTAGCATGCTAGTCATATCTTCATAACTTAATAGCCAATACGGAAAATACAGAACTCCATCTTCAATATCTCCATCGGTTAATACCTCAGTTGGCCCTGCAACCTTATAATGTTTTATACCGTCATCGTTTAAGTTTTTATATTCACCATGGAGGTCAAACAATATTGCATTTGAGTTGGGTAATTCAGCAATCTGTTCTATTAATCTAGCGGTTGTCCAAGACTTCCCTGAACCTGTACTGCCCACTATCACCGCATGTCGTTGAAAGAATTTATTTGCATCTAAATATGCGGTAGCATTATCATCTAAAGTATAGTTACCGAGACTTAACGAATTTTCTTGCTCTCCTGTTTGAAATGAAATTGCTTGCATAAATCTTGACAATCTTTCGCCCTCGATTGGATAACATTCCGCATCAATTTCAGGAACAGTCTCAAGTGTTCTTCTAAACACATTAGTTTTCATTAATATTCTGTCAAAGAATGTACCAATTAATGTGATCCTTACTGTATTGTTTTCTTGAATTTCTTCACCATCAGTCTCATTTTCCGTTAGATTTTCAGGATCAGTTGTTTTTCTTATTATTTTATGTATTATCCCAATGAGATGTTGCCCTGCCCTACTGCTTCTCAAAGCAACCAAACGGTTTACTTGCATTTTCCTTAGTACTTCGACATTGTTTACGAGTAAAGTAACGCTGGCAGTATCTACTGCCATAACTTTTCCCAACAATTCATCTTCTGAATATTGAAAAATTGTCATTTCGTTGCCTCCTTACTTACATCACAAGTTTTATTAATTCTTCAAGAGACCAAAATGATAAATCTTCAACAATTTCTTCTGCATCGTGGTACACTATTCTCGTTCCACTATTGAATTCTTCGATACCAATAACATTAGGTGCTGTTGCACTTTTAATAAATCTCATTGCACTTTCTGACAATGACTTTGTGGCGATTAAAATGGGTATCCTTCCCTGTCTCAACCTGTCGTTTAATTTGGGTTGTATATGTCTATCATTAAACCCATATCCCACACACAATATTGAATTTGCTGTTTCAAAGGCTATATCCGCTCTAGCTATGATGCTTCTAAAAGGATCATTATGGGTATGCTCATACTTTCTTATTCCCGGCGTTACCATTAATGGGGTCATTGCAATCTTATCCTCTGATATAATATCTGGTATGCCTACTACATTAACTCCATCCAATAGAAACCAGTCGAGAGAACCATGGACTTTTAAAAGTTCGACTGGTTCAATTAAACGTCGATTAAATCCCTTAAAGGTCTTTTGGTATTCACCTGAAAAGCCCGTGTTAAAATTTAAAAATGCTTGCTCGATGGCATATTCCGCCAAACGATCATAATTAGTAGTAACTACTTTTATTGTTTGGTGAGCTGTTCTACTAAAAAATTGAAGTAGTCTACCGAGCGGTAGATTGATTTCTTTTTTCACGATTGAATTAAAAACTTCTAAATCTTGTCTTAGAATCAACTCTCTTGTACTATTGATTATTTTTTTCTCTAGTCTTTCTGATATGGTAACCCTATGTAAAGCTGTCTCAAGATCAGTACCTGATTCCAGCTCAGATTTGAATTCATTCCATTCTTGATGGTCTTCCAGATCCGGAGTTATGCTTTGCACAAGGTGCGTAGCCAATTGTGACATACCAGCAAAACCATAAGCAGCTGATGCGCCACTACCCAAAACAATTACAGGGACCAAAGATATACATCTTTGAATAAAGCTTAAACTTTTTTCAGATATTTTTGTGCTCAGACGGACCTCCCACTCTTTCTACGTTAATTTCTATTATTCGACGCCCTCCAACAATTACCATTGTAACAATATCAAAGTATTTTGTAAAATAATCATTGCTACTTATAATACGGTTCCCCCTGATTGATCCGCACTGCAAGATAATTCTGTTCTGACAGCATGAGCTACATGAGCTGATGCGAATAAGTTAGCCTCACGAAGCTCACTTCTTGTCGGCGCGTTTTAGCACTGCGTCAGACACCTCAAGCGAACGCCGATCACGAAGGCGATGCTGCTTTCCCTTAGGTGCCGAGCTCCAGTTGTGTGGCGTTCCTCCGACGACCACAGCTCGCCACTGCGGTCGCCCTTGCTGCCGCGCTGAGTAGCTCCGGCGCCTTCTAGTCGGGCACTTGTCAGCGCCACACGTTCGTATGGGCTGGCCGCTTCAATCAACTTACCGACGTCAACGATCCAAACCTGCATCCGCTCAAATCCTCCTGAACATTAAAAATCGACATTTCCCCAACGTATCGCAACCGCCGCACAACACAAATAAGCCCCTACCAACCATCCGAAACCTTTTTATGATCGGGTTAGTATAGGGACGCACAAGAGTATCACATCGATTTATATTTTGTCTTTACATGGGAATGTTTGTTCTTGTTCAGCCGAATGACTAGTGATATAATACCAATTAGAGAGGTGGTGATAATATGTCTGACAAATTAAAACCAGGAACTCCAGCACCAAAGTCTGGCCAATATAGTGTCGTCGGTCCAAGGGGTGGTGACAAAGGAAGAGAAATAACTTCGACCCAAGGGAAGCCTTTGCCTCCGACACAAAAACCAGGGGAAGGTTACAAACTGGTTGACCCCACCAAACATAAAAAATAAATGGAGGCCGACATGTACAGGAGTTATGCCTTCTCATGTACCGCTGTTAAAGAACTAACAAACATTCCTTAAACCATTCACCTTTATGTGGGGAGTGGTTTTTATTTCAAGGTTGAGGTATCATGATTACTTATTTCTGAGTTTTCCCCCGAAATAAATGTGTAAGCGGCGATGCCTTGGCATGCTGAATTTTCTTCTCCGGGTTCCAGAGATTCACATAACGTTTCACCATGTCCTGGGTCGTGTGCCCCAGAATCTCTTGAAGACTAAACGGATCGCCACCATTTAAAATATAAAGCTTCGCAAACGTATGCCGCAGCGTATGAGGACTTACCCGAACATCCTTGATTCCTGCCTTTGCCCCATACTCTTGAATGATATCCTGAACAGTTCGTATTTTCAGCGCTTGACCGTCGATTGTGACAAACAGCCAATCTGAGGCCAACTCTCCTCGAATTTTTATATACTTCATGAGAATCTTGCGAACTTCGTCGCTAAACGGAACATCGCGAGGCCGGCGGCTTTTTCCCAATACGCCGGTTAAAAAACACGATTTCATTTCAACTTGGTTCAATTTCAGGGCTATAACCTCTCCTAACCGCAATCCGGTGTCCAGCATTAAAGCTAACATCGCGTAATCTCGAAAACCTGTAAATTTTTGTTGATCAGGCTGGACCAGAAGCTGCATGATTTGTTCTTCCGTCAGAGAAAAAATCGTCGTCTGTTGCCCGGTTCGCGTCTTCAGCAGAACAGTCGGATTTTTCAAGATCCAGCCTTCTCGCTGGAGAAAGGAAAAGAATCGTTTCAGTGTTTGAATTCGATTATTGATGGTATTCAGCGCATAACCTTTTGTTTCCACCATGTACATCACAAAATGTTTGCGAATTGCCTCTACCGAAACGTCCTCCACACTGGGTGTCAGTCCCTGCTCCACCATCGCTCGTTTGTAACTGTCCAAATTTTCCTTTTCAAATTGGACGGTACGATCAGAAGCGGTTTCCGCCTGCTTCGCCCGAATGTAGATATCGACTGCCTCGTCCCAGCTTAATTTTGCTCCTGATCCTTTGAAGGATTCCATATCAATAACAAGGTTGTTTTTGCGTCTGATCGGCTTGAATGGTTCCTGTGGAAACGAAATCAAATTGCTGCTCATGTCGACTCCTCCCTCCTCATGAAATCGACTTCTCCACGATAGAGATCACGTTGAAATCACTCGCCCGTCGTTTCAACCGATACACTTGCTCCAGCCGTTCGGCCGCCTTCTGCCGCGCCAATGACTCCACTTCGAACCGCTTCTCGGCAACAACCGTAACCCGAAGGCGGAAGCCGTCCGTTTTCAATTCACATTCATAATGTTGGGCCAATGACCTCCTCCTCCCTCATCTGGCACTTGCGCCGCGCGACTTGGAATTTGAACGGCAAGTCAAGCAGTACGCCTGACCTTTGTACACCCGATCGTATATGTCCGGATCGACTTGAATGGTTTTCCCGCATTGTCGACATGTAAACGGAGTGCGCTTCATGCAAATCCCCCGTTCCATTGGCCGCCCCGGAGGACGGTTTTCAATTCCTCGCAATGAAAAAAGAGAAGATTCTTCTCGAACCTTCCCTTGGCGGAACACTTAATGGACATGATCGTACGAGGATGGGCAGGCAGTTCTCACGATTCAACGAAAAGATAAGGTCTTTCCCATTCGTTTACCATCGGCTTGCCTGAAAATAAAAAAAGGATCCGGTAAAGGAACCTTCTTCACAACTATCCATTTGAATCTATACAGCCCCGAAATATTAAATAGTATGCGGCTGGCTGTTCTGATACAGGACATCCGGATCCAAATCGATCTCCCCGGGCCAGACGATCGTTCCGGCATCTTGGTCTACCTTCACTTGTTTAAAAAAGTGTTCGTTTTTTAAAGGCTCAAACACAGGGCCGTGGATGAAGGGACGAATGTCCACGATTCGGCGCTCTCCCGATTCAAATTCAAGCATTAAATGGAAGGATTTCAACGGTTGAACATTGCGGATTCCATGCAACATCAACTCATCACCTCGCTCAGGACAAAGGCGGGATGCGAAACAACGTTTCTCCCGCTTGGGCTCGTTTCCAATTTTCCTGTAATTCCACTGTATGCATTTGCACCCACACTGTCAACCGGCTGGCGACGTTCGGCGGCAAATATCCCGCAATGACGTTTCCCGAAAAGTCCACGGCCGCGTTGTACGCACCCCGGACATGAATATGCGGCGGGGAATGGTCCTGGTAATACATATAGATTTTCATCCCGAGAAATTCGCAAATGATAGGCATGAGTCACACTCCCGCGTGATTCAAGTGTTGGATACTTTTGATCGCAAAGAAGCCGCCCCAAGGGGACGGCTCATTGTTTCCTGCGAAAACAGGCTGGCATATTTGCAAAGCAGCCGCTTTTCGGGCAAAGAAATACCCACCGGATCCAACGGGCATCACTCGGCGATCAAGAATTATGGGGAGTCTCCGCATTTCCGAACCGTTCGCCGTCAGGAATCTGGCTGGTCAATTCATCCAGACAGGCATACATGTGAAATCCGTCCAGAAACCCGCGCACGTACATCTCCTCTTTTTCGACGGACTCCTGAAAGGCCATTTGATCCTCCCATTCGCAAAACATGCGGCGCTGTTCTTCGGAGAATGTCTTATTGAGCTGTTCAAGCAGCTCGGAAGCCTGTTTCCATGCCGCCTTGTGCCTAGGATGCGCATGCATGCGCTGGCCGATCACATCGATTCGGTTGCGGACAGCCTGAATCAACCATGGAGGTACACCATCCACACCCATTTCTCCTTTCCTCGGAAGGTGTGTCGATCTTACCTCTGCTTCGACCGGCGTGGCAAGTCTTTTCTCGCGTAAAGGCTTCTATTTATCGTCTTATCGCCGCGCCTCGAATGACCAGTCGACGCTCTTTCCGTCAAAATGGCGTACCGTTTTCTCCACAACCGCACGGATGCGATTATCGTTCGGCGGGCCGCCGTCCCATCCCCGGTCGTAGTTGGCCAGATTGCGGTTGAATCCGGCAGACCGATCCGGATACACGATTAAACGGCTGATTCTCCCTTCAGCAATCCCGTACTTGGACGGATCCGAAAAAACTTGAGCTTGAACAAAATAACCGTCCACCTCGCCTTCGAACAACCGGCCCATGAACCATGGACCCTTCTCTTGAAATGACATGTTCATCCCTCCCCAATTGAAAAGGACACGATCGTTCACCGACCCGGTCCCTCTTAATCGTAAGGCTGGTTTTCTTTTACCTTGCCGCACTTGTCGCATTTCACCGTACACGTGCGGGGGTAGTTTAACTTTTCAATGCCGCTTAAATGCTTCGGATACTCCTCCACCTTGACGACGAGAAAAATACCGCCGCAAGCGCATTTGAACACACCACTCACCTCCTCCTTTCTGTTTCAAGCTTCTCTGTCATTCCATCCGGAAATCTTGGCCATTTAGCACCCCGCGCAATGCCCGTTCCAATTGCCTGTCCGTGGCATCCATGATAGATTGCGGATTGTATCCTTTGTCCCTCGCAAAAGCGGCAAGATCCCGACGGAAATTTACATCCGAAACACAATGAGACACGACCAGCACGGTGATCCAATCCTTCGGCAAAGAAATTGGGTTCTTCATCGCCCGCCCCCATTTCCGGTCAATGTTTATGGGTAAAACTTCAAAGCCTGCATTTCTTTCAATAGCTTTATTGCAGAGAAAAAATCCGCCAATAATTTCGGATTTCATCCAGTTCCCCGCTATGCCATAGACTTTTTCCGGCACGCGTTTCAAATTGCCATTGCCATTGGTTAAATCGATCACGGCGCACATAAACGGTAACCGGGTTGCCGTATTTATCTTTGGTATGCATTTGAACGACATTCTGACTGATTGGCATCGTTTCGATGAAGCCGGCGCACATAAACGGTAACCCGGTTGCCGTATTTATCTTTGGTATGCATTTGAACGACATTCTGACTGATTGGCATCGTTTCGATGAAGAATAAAAATTGGGACTGGTTCATCGAGTCCCCCCCCCCCCCGTTCGATGGAGTGAATCTTTCCGTCTTGTCATTTTGCAAACAACGCTTCGGTAGCTGCCAGACTCATTGACTACCCGGCGATCCCCGATCGCCCGGCCAATGGGAACGCTATTCATCATACCGTAAATGGCATCGCTGTCGGCGTTCGTGTAAAACAGGCGGCTGGACCGGACAAAAGCATCCGCCGCCGGACGGGATGTCGTACATGCGCATTCCTCCATAGACACGAAAAGAACCCCTGCGTACAGGAGTCCTTTTCGTGTAAAGTGATTAAGAGAAAAATAAACCCGAACTAATGCGTTCCGCCCGTGCCGAAGTCATCGTACGAGGACTGGTCGGCGTGGTAGAACACGATGTCTCCGTCCTTGAGTTGAAACGTCACGCCGTACGGATCGGTGAAGCTGCGCTGGAAGCCTTCCATTTGCCATTGGTTGTCGAGCGGCCCGTAAATGTATTGTAGATGCGGGACGCTTAAGTCTTTGTTGCGAATCGTTTCCAGGTTGAAGTTGACGATAATATAACCGTCTTTCAGGAAGACCGGGGAATTGTCGGTCAACCCGTTTTTTCGCCCGTACGCTGCCAAATTGAATCCTTTCGGCACGACATACGGCGCGGCGGGAAGGCTGTACTCGCCAAACCAGTGCTGCACCGATGCGTTCGCGCGCGCCGCATTCACACCGGCCGGCACATCCGTCGGACCCGTAAAGGTGCGAAGCTGCGGCGGCAGCAGCATGATGTCGTAGCCTCCGACATACGTGGGCTTCCGGGCATCTTTCAAATACTGGTCGACAAACGCCTGCTTCGTGCCGGAACCGCCGCCCAGGCTCCACAAAGTGTCGGCCGTACGGATCAACTCCTGCTGGGACACGTTTCGCAGCCGGGTATCGAGCGTAATCGTCCGCCGCTCCACATCATCGGCGGACCCGATCCGGATAAATTTTTTCGTGCCGGAGTGGTAGTACAGATCGACCTCCTGACGGTTCTTGCCCTTGCTGTCCACAAAATAGAACGTCGGGGTAATCCGGATGCCGTCGCCCGAACCGAACATGTTTCCTTTCGTCATGACTTCGAATTTCACATGATATCCCGTCTTCACCGTCACATTTTTCTTTCCCGCCTCCGGATGGCTTCCCTGACGAACCGGCAGCACAAACGGAGGCTGGTTGCCTCGCGCCGCGCCGTCGATGCCTTTCGTGCCGACCCAATAGACGTTGCCGGTTGGCGTCGCACTGCCCTTCTGCGTCCGGAACACCGTCTCCCAGTTGAAATCGGCGATGTCGGTGATGCGAAAATCGTACAGACGGCCGATCACTTCCACCGGAACGACCTGGGTGGCGACATGATTCGGCACGTCCAGATTGGCATTCATTTGCGTCGTAAAGCCGGATGCCGGGCTGTTCTCGGCAAAGGTGCGGAACAACACGTCATAGTTGCCTTCATCGACCCAAACCGGCAAATAGAACGTCATTTGCGCCTGGCCGACCGGAATCGACGTCCATGTTTCTTTCGGAATAAACGTGGATTTATCTGCGCTGTACACATCGAACGGGAACCATACCTGCTTGTCTTTCGTGTATTTGGCATAATCCCGGTCGCCGTACCCCTTGATCTCCCGGTGCTGTCCGCTGGTCGGCACCGTAACGGTAAACGGCCGGTCCAGGATGAGGGCGGATCGTCCCGCCGTCGATTTCGTTTTCTGGTTGTGGGCCCGATCGTCTGAAATGGCGGCGTAGTTCACCACAGGCGTATGCACGGTCACCGGATTGATGCCGCCAATTGGGAACGTTTTGTTCTCGCCGCCGCGTATGCCTTTGATCAAGGCATACGCGATGGCGCCCGAGCTTGGCTGGCTCGCTTTGTTCGTTTTGGAAGCGTCGATGAGGTAGCCTGCGCCATACAGCACATCCGGACCGATTGTCGGCGGAACCGGAATCGCGTCCGGCGCCGGTCCCTTTTCCTCGACCACCTGGCTGTCCATGATCGTGTTTCCGTTAAAGACCAGCGAGTCGTTTTTTACCTTGATTTTGCCGATCGCCTTCTCCGCTTCGTTTTTCCAATCCTCATCCGGAACGGCAGGTCGGCTGGAACCGCCGGAAATGGTTTGTCCGGGCAGCGTCACATTCGCATAAACGGGATCGGTGATATGCGAATCCAGCGAAGCGTCATGGGCGGCGGACACGGTTGGCGGCGAATACCCATTCGGTTGCAAGGTAACCGTTCCCGAAGGCAAGGCATAATTGGACACCGTTGCTTTTTGAATGCCGTACACTTCAAGATTTTGGATCGTCCAGAAACTATATTTGCGCTCTACCGTGTACGACTTGGTGACGGTTCGGGTGTCCGAACGCGGGACGGCAACGGTGGTCGGATTCCCGTTCGCATCCGGCGGACCGGCATGTATCTCTGTCCAGGTCAGCGTATACGTTTTGCTCACCTGAATCGGATAAGACTTCGTACCGGACATCTCCGTAAACGTGTTGCGATACAAGTACGATTTCGCAGTAGCATTGACATACAGACTTTCCGAAGTGGGAATGCCCTTCAGCACATCGAATTTTTCCGCGCCGCGCGTATCCGCCCGAATGACCGCCGTAACGTTCGGGTCCATCACCTCGGCCTGCCGGGATGCGCCCGGTGTTGCAGGTTCTCCGCCATCCGATTTTCGCACCGTATGGTCCGAAGTGGAATCGCCGGTGTTGCCGTCCGCATCTTTGACGACGACGGTGATCTGCACCGTCACCTTGTCGCCGGATGTAAACGGGATTTTGATCGGAATCGTTTTACTGGCCGATGTGCCGGAGAGCGATCCGGTTTTGTCGCCGGCATTTGCAAGCCTCGCATTTCGGATATCCGTAATCTCGTACGACTTCAGTTCTTTTAATGCCTTGGCTTCAAACACAAAATCCCCGTCGACTTCCGTGACCGTCTGGTCTACCGTCTCCGGCGCTTCGATCCGGGACGCGACGGTTACCGAGGAGGGGATTTTGTAGATGCCGACAAAGTTGGAGCCGCCTGCCGCTACGGTAATCGATCGTTCCCGCAGCTTGGGGTCCCCCTTTTCCTGAATAAACAACTTCTCGTCCGGCTTGTTGTTGTTCGTAATATAGGAACGGACAATTTCGTAGGTTTGGCCGTTTTGGGTAATTTGCTGTTCAAAAGTATGGTCGGCCTCTGCGCCGGCGGCGAACTTGCCTTTGTCGACTTCCTTCAGCTTGGTGCCGTCTTCCTTCTGGTAGATCGCTTTGACCGGATTGTCCTGTTCCTTGTATTCGGCGATAATGTCGGCTCCGCTCAAATATACATGGATATGACGGTCAAGCAGATTTTCCTGCCCCTTGTCCCGGACAAACTTCCTGGTCTCGGGATTGTTTTTGGACACGATATACGACCGGACGATCTCGTATGTTTTGCCGCCGGACTCGAATGTTTCCTTGAACGTATGCTCAATCTCTTCCCCGGCTTTATAATCGCCTTTATGGAAAGTGCAAGCCGGATCCGCAATCACCGTGCCCAATTCGGTTTTGCAGACGATATCGACCGGAAAATCCGGGCTGTCGTACGTCACGGGAACGCCGAAGTAATCATCCAGATCTTCAGGATGCGCCCACGGCTGCGCCTTCTTGATCGCATCCAGCGTGTAATACGGCCCACCGATTTGTTTGCCGTTTTGGGTAACGATCATGATCGCGTAGAGATAAAGCTGGTCGTTCTGCTGAATGCCTTCCAAACCATTGTCAGTCAGTGTCTTCGTGACCCTCGCTTCCGGGACTTCGAAAAACGTAGTAACCGGTGTTCCCGGCGCCGGATTCGACGGATACTGGTCCGTTTGTTCCAGCCCTTCGATCGGCGCCGAACCCTCTCCCGTAGGGTTGCAGTGTTTTCCTTCCGAATCGTACGTACAGACAGACGAATCTTCCCTTCGCACCGTCCAACCGACCGTTTTGTAGCGGATTCCCGACGAGGCCGCCGTACTTATAATGTTAAATGTTATTTTGCCGCTTGTAATCCGAACTTTGGGCACTTCGGCATGAACACGAAAGGAAAGAAAGGACAGCAAAAAAGTGCATGCAAGCAGCATGCACATCCCTATTTTGGTTCCTTTATTCATTTCTATTCTACCTTTCGGATGATAGAATTAAAAAACAAGCTCGCGCCCGGACTTACCTTTAAAGTCGTACCCCAGTCTCCTCCGACGTTTGTATCCATTACAATATCCGAATACCCTTCATACCAAACGCCTTTTTCAAAAGGAGTATCGTTAGGAACCCACATGTCATTTTCCAATTTCATATCACCGGGAAACCAGGTATCGTAAACAAGGGTTTTGTGTTGTTTGAAGTGGTTGAACTTGATTCTGAACTTGGATCGAACGTTAAATCCTCCGAATCCGTCCTGATAAATCATGGACGGCTCCGGATCAAGATAGCCTTCGATCGCGATTTCATTTTCTTTCACCCAGTCCACATATTTTTGGGCCGCTTTCAGTTTCCCGACATTGCCGTCCGACTGCACCTCGGCCAGCTTTTCCGCCCACGTATAATCGATCGTCCTGTAGTCGACATTGAGCCATAACGCTCCGAAAGCTTTTAACCGCCCCATCCAGATATCAATATTTTCTTTCTTGAATTCGGGCCAGTTGGCGTACATGTCAGCCGATACGGTCCTTTCCTTGACATCGGGATGAGAAAACGGATATTTCATTTCGTACATCTCATTCGGCACATCGGCCAAAATATACGGATAGTCCTTCGCGTTTTTCGGCAAGTCGGTGGTGCGAATGAGGCGTCCCCAGGGATCGTACTTGGCCTGCGGATCTTCTTTGGTGGTAATATACACCGTTGACGTCGCTTCGTCCCACTTCACTTCCGCACCCAACACTTCGCTGACAAACCGCAGCGGGACGAATGTTCTGCCGCCGCTCATGATCGCCTGCGTGTCAAAAGTGACTTCTTGATCATTGACGAGCGCCTTGTTCGCGCCGATGGTCAGCAGAATACGCCGATCGCCCCGTTCAATCGGCACGCTCATCGTTTCCGGTTCCCAGCCTACTTTGGCGTTCATTTTTTCAGCCACAAATCGCACGGGCACGAGCGTCCGGTTATTCTCGTCCACAAACGCCTGCGCATCGGGAAACCAAATTTTCTGTCCATCCAGCACCACGCTGACGAAGCTCGGGGCCGTTGCCGCGGCGCCGGACATGCCCGGCATGAGACCGAACAAAATGGCCGACACCAAGCTTGCGATCGCCCACTTACGCACTTCCATCCGCTCCTTTCGCGGTTTTTTCGGGAATATCAGGAAAATTTCGACTGTTTTTGTCTCCATCATATATCTGCATCCCTAACCTGTCCACCCTTATCCCCCACGATTGACACAGCTTAATGGACGGTATCCTTTCGCCGCGGCCGCTTTCTCGCTGGCGAATGTCTCCTCTACCGGATAGGGGTACGAACAGGTATCACGATAATACACCTTCATGCCGTCCTTCATCGCGCCGATGATGACCGGCTTTTTCAACACGCGGCTGCCGCCAAGCGCATAGTTGTTGTACCGCTTGCTGCCCAGCGGGATGCCTTGCACAAAGGCCATGACGCCGACATCATTAATCGTGTTGTTCCATTCTTCGGCGCTGATCGTCGGCAGCGTAAAGGTGTAGGAAATGCCGTGCCTCGAAACGTACCGGTTATACCGGTTGATCCGGTATGCCAGTTCGTTTTGAATCGCGCTCACAATCGTGCTGCGGCGTACTTGCTCGAACAGTTCCGGATCGCGCAGGAGCGGAATCGTGGTCTGTTGCCGGAGTTCCGACCGGAACCCTTCGCGCCAGGTCCGGCTGACCGCTTCATACGCGACCACGTAATCGTCCAACGTGAAGGACAGGCTGTTTCCCAGCGCATCGGCATAGGCGTACGGCTTTTTCGCCCACCATAAGGGCCGCATTTCCGTTTCGCCGGATGCGTTCGTAAATTCTTCTTCCGCATACACATAAAACCCGTCATATCCGATGATCGCAACCGCCGGAATGTAGCGATTCAGCACGCCCTGCGCGATGGGGTCGTCCGTGATGCCGAAGTTCATGTACAAAGTCCGGTAAAACGCGGCGATGGCCTCTTCCTTGTTCACCCGCATCCGTTTGATCGATTCGTATTGCGCTTCCTCCGCCTGGTTGACGTTGATCGGCAGCGACTGCGCCGCGTCGTCCACCGCCGCATCCAGCGCGGCGTCATAGCGCAGTTCCGTGATCATCGCCCGACGCTGCGTCTCGGCATCGATCCGATTGGCGACGAAAAACGGAAGCAAAACGAGCACCCCGACGACCGCCCAGTTAATCATCTTCATTGCGAACAACGCCTCCGTAAGGAATCACGATTTTTTCATTCGGACTGATGGCATTGTTCAAAAAATCGTGCAAAATCGTTCCGTTCGTCCGGTTCGTATTTTTCACCACGACATAAAACGTATCGCCCGCATGCAGCCTGTAGCGGCGAGACGGATCGTCCTTGCCGGCCGCGCTGTCCGGAAACAGCACCGGCAAAATCTGCGCATTGTAGAACATATCGTAGTGCACGTCATATTCGCCCCGGAATGTTTCCGGGCGCGATGGATCGTCGTAGACCGGATCGTACCGTTTTTGTCCGTGCTCCATCTGCACATCGAAAGTGTTTCCCGTCGCATGGATGGCTTGCAGGAAGTCATCGTACATGACCGGGGAAATGTACCCTTTGTCGCGCACCGCATCGACAAACGAAGTCGTCGCCCGCAGCACGACCAGTTCCGACACGTCATCCTGCTGGTCGAACGCGGCGGAAACCGGAAAGATATATAATAGAAGAATCGCCATCAGGACCGCAAACACTTTGAGAAAACTGTTCATCGCGCACCTCGCGACGTGAAGACGATTCGCCGCAACTGCCCGTCCGGACCGCGCTCGTAAACGGGAACATACCGGTCAGTCACGCGAATGCCGGATGCCGCAAGTTGATCCCGCTCGATCGTTGTGGCGTACCCGACGCCGTCCACCACCATTTCCGTTCCGATGTCCCCGATGCGGGCGAGCGATTGCAGCACTTCCGCGCCGGACACGCTGCCGTCTCCGCCAAGCGGGGACAGCGTCTGGTGAACGCTTCGATCCTGCGCGGTCCCGGTTGCAACGGCCGTTTCCAGCGCGGCCGCGCCGCTTTGAAACAGCAGCAGACCCGTGGTGGCCGCCATCGCAAAGACGAGAAAAGCGAAGCTCATGTCGATCATCGTTCGCACGGAATGACCCATGGACTGTCCTCCTTCCCGAAGAAAGAGACATGCCCGATCGCGCGAAGCGAAGGGCATGTCCCCCTTCTCCGTTCTTACTGCTGCCGGAACACGATTCCGCGAATGACGTTGCTGCTGTCCTTGACCAGTTGCGACCGGAATTTGCCGCTCGGGTTCACATAATTCACGTCGGCCTCGTTTACGGTATCATCGAGCCGGCCGGGAGCCGGACCGACAACCGACCCGTACGTAATGCTGTCCAGCGGAACGCCTAAATTGAGGACCTTGCCGTACCACTGACCGGCCGGATTTTTCCCGGTGATGATTTGGATGCCAAACTGATCTTCGCCGCTGAATTTGCGCAGCGCATTGACGACCTGGCTTCCGGAAAGAACCGTGTTGTCGTAGACGGTAAACTGCATCTGCGAAAGCTCCGTCTGCAGGTTGCTGAAATTGCTCTGCGCCGCTTTGGTGGAATCTTGCGCGGAAATAAAAAGGATGACGGCGAGCGTGATGAGAGCGACGGCCAAAAAAATGCCGGCCGCCATCACAATCGCTTTTTGCGCGTTGGACATGGGACACCTCTCCTTGTTCACATGGTTTGAAACACAAAAAGAGCCTTCCAACTTGAAAGGCTCCACCCTTAACGTGACTTGGTTACTGAATTCGCTGAATCTGCTCGTAATACACCGACATTTGATCCAGGCTGACATAAACGAACGGAAAAACGAGATAGCCAAATATGAGGGACATCATCGGCGCAAAGCCGATCATTCTTCCCCATCCCGCTTTCGCTTCGATCAGCCGCTCGTAATCCTGTTTGCGCTGCTCCTGGGCAAAAAGCCGTTCGGATTCCAGATCGTCGAACGCCTGCCGGATCGGAATGTTCTCCACCGCCAGCTGCAATTTTTCCACGGTGCGCACGAACGGCAAAAACGGCGCTTCTTCTTTCAATTGCTCGAGCGCCTGTACCGCACCGTGCTCATAATGCAGCAGGCAATGCTGAATCGGTTCCTTGAACAAGAACGCGAACCGCTCCATCCATTCCAGCAGATGCTCCACCGACATCCGGTCCATTTCCGCCAGCATGCCGATGACGGCATGGAGCTGATCGACTTCATGCTTCATCTCCATCTGCCGCATCCGCCGCTCGAACATCAGCACGCCGACCGGCGCATAGTAGCCGCCCCATCCCGCCAGAAGCGCCAGCAAGATTTCCCACCACTTCAGGTACTCGCCGTTCAAAGCTTCCAGTTTGCGCATGATGCGCTGCGCGGCGGCACGAAGCTGCGCTTCATCCCTGGCAAGTTGCGGATCCTTCCCGAGCTCCGCCATCACCTTCTCATTGGCGCGTTGGTTCATTCCTTTTACATCCGCGATGATCCGCCGGTCAAGCGCTGCCGCTTCCTTCGCTTTTTCTTCTTCCCCTGCAGGCAGCCGCCCGAACATCGTATCCGGCGTTGCTATAGCGTAGAGCACATGGTGTCTGGCAACCCCATGCAGCGCAACAAACAACCCCAGCGCAAGGACAAAAGCCAGTACGCCCAGCGCCACACGCTGCACCAAAAACCACTCCGGCCGAAGCGGCGAATTCGTTTCCTTGAGCAGCATGGCGATGCGCGCAGCTTCCCGCGTGCCGGGCGCCGGGGCCAACCGGTCGACGATCCATCGCATCCATGGCAGCTCGTACGCCTGCCGTTCCAACTTTCGCCGTTTTCTTTTGTGCTCGCCGCCCAGTTCCTGCATTTTACGAAGCAGGATATACGATCCGAGAATGATCAGCAGGATGGCGATTTTCGTCATCCATCCGAGCTTGCCTCCGTAGAAATCGTCCATTGCCGGAAAATAGCGGCTGGCCCAGCTTTCGATCGGCTTCGTAAACAAAAGCGGAATCAGTGCGATGGCGGTCAGTCCCTGCAGCAAATAGCTCAACTTTTCCCGTCGCAAAATGTCCAGATTCAGTTCGGTCGCAAGCCGTCCGAGCGCATGGAGGTACAACGACCCGTTTTGCACGATCTTGTCCCCGTATTCCTTGACCAAATACGAAAGTCCGGCCAGCCCCTTGAGAAAACGGTTCGGAGCGGTTTCATAATATTGCTCGAGCCTTTCTTCCGGATGGCTGGCGGTGAGCACGGAATGGATTTCCAGTCCGTGCAGCGCCATTTCGTACGGCGCGGCATCCGCCGCGTCGTAGATCGCTTCCTCCACCATCCGATGCCGATGGTAATGGTGGCGGATATCGGCCAAAAAATGACGAAGTTGGCGCAGCAGCCGGTTTTCCAGCCGATGGACCATACTGTCGGCCAATATCCCGTGACCGACCCAAACCCCGATGAAGAGCAACAGAAGCGTCGTCGGGTCGCGGATCCATACCATGAAGGGCACTGCGGCCGCAAGCAGTAAGCCCCATGCCGCCAGGGCGATCTTCATCGTCTCGAGCCGCAGTTTCCATTCGTCGTACAGCTGCAGCACCGACAGCCGTCTGCGGATGGTTGTCACGTAGGCGCGAAGCAGCGGCACCCGTTCGCAAGCCGCATACATCCGTTGCAAGCCGCTGTACACGGCCTGTTTGCCGGACGCTTTGCCGGGAAGCCGGAGTTCCTCGTATTCCCGTATCGAGCCCGCTCCCGTATTGCGGCGGGACAGCCATTGGAAGAGGATCACGGATAAGAGAAACAACACGACCGCCGCGCCAAGCAGAGTCGTCAAGAACGATTTACTGTCCATGCCGATCCCCCCAGTTGGCGGCAAGGAATGCCATGAAGGCCGCGCGGTCCGCTTCCGACATATGCTCCGACATTTCCTTCACGTTTCGGTTCGAAAGGGGAAGCGCCGCCTCGTACCGTCCATTCCGGAATTCGACCACATTCCGCTCTTCATACAGCTGCCGGTCCGTCGAACGGCGAAAATATTCGGTCGCCGTTTCCATAAACGCCGCCAGCTTGTCCTCCAGCGTCTCCGCTTCCCTGTAGGAATCGGGATAGCCCATCTCCCGGTCGAGCGGCACGCATTCGGTAATGCGTTCGATATAACGGTGGCCATTGTAATCGCGTTTCCAATGAATGTCGAAGTTGAGCACGCTGATCACCTGCTGCTCGGCGATTTTTTCGTTCCGGAACACGCCGGTTTTGAGCAGCGAATTCCTTAGCGAAAACACCAGATCGCGGAGCGTTTTCGCATGATGCGTAAACAGCGTGAACAAGGACGCGACCTGCGCCATCTGGATCATCCACGCCGCGACCGGATCGGTCGCCACTTCGCCGAGGATGTTCACGGTGCCGTCCGTTTTTTTCTGGATGTCGAGCCCGTCCTGACCGGAGATCGTTTCCGTTTCCCGAAAACTCAGGATGTTGCGATCTTTGTATATTTTCCGCAGGTGAAGCTCGAAGCTCATTTCCTGCACCCGTATCGGATACGTCGCGGGAATGTAACGCACCATCGCCATGAGCAGCGTCGTCTTCCCACTCCCCTGCGCGCCGGTGATTGCGGTGATCCGCGCGCCTTTGACGAGATACTGGATGAGCCGGATCGGCAGCTGCGCATTTTCATCCCGAATGAGCTGCTCAAGCGTCGCATTTTGCACATCGAATTTGCGCACAAAAAACGCCCACGATTCCGAGAACCGGGGGCGCAGCACGACGACGCGGGAACCGTCGGCCATTTCATTGACTTTAAAACCGCTTGCTTCCGACAGCTGTCCGGGATAATTGTGCTTGTATATATTTTGACAGACGCGTTTCAACTCTTGCTCCGATCCGAAGGACAGAAAGCTCAAATGAATGGACTTCCCTTTATAGAAAATCCAGACGCTGTCGTGGGACTTCGGCACTTCCCGCAGCAGCGAATTCGCCTGAAACTCCCATTCTTCTTCCCATACCGAAGGCGGCAAGCCGGAGACGCCGCCCGATACGCCATCGATTTTCATATCCCGGATTTCGTCCACGACGCTGAAGCCTTTGTAGTGCTGGTAGATGCGTTGAACCACGATGTGCAGCTTGTCCTCAAAGTTCAGCCGCCGCGCTTCTTTTTTGTAGATCTCGCGGATCTCTTCGGCGGTGATCCGATACGATTCGGTTTGCCCGTCCTCGATCCCGAGCTTGGGCCGGTCCAAATCGTATTTGCGAATCAGTTCGCCGAGCGCATCGTAGCGGTACCGTTTCTTGTACTGATAGAGTAAAATGTCGAACTGGTCTTGCGGTGAAAGCTCGTAAGGATCGTCAAACGGAAGGATTTGGTTGATGTTCGTTTCATCCAGCTTGTACATTTGAAGGATCAGATCGTACAAAAACTGCTTCACATACACTTTGTCTCTTATATCTCCGGACGTGCAGCCGCGCAGCGCTTTTTTGAGTTCCGCCCGCTTGTTTTTGCGGCGGCGAAATTGTTCTTCGGACAAACCGAGGTCGTGCAGGTTGCTGCTCGTCAAATCGTGCAGCGCCTGTTTCACGTAGTCCGTCATCGCCTCGATCGAATAGACCTGTTCCCCGGCCGGCCTCTCGGGCTTGCGTCCGCTCATCCAAAAATAAAGCAGCGCCGCGACCAGCGACAGAAGGAGGACAATGAAAAGCCCATTTACCAGGTAAATCAACCGTCACTCCCCCTTTCCGCCGAAAAACGGCTTGTTCAGCGCGGCCTGTTCGGCGATCGCCTGCGCCAACGCCCGCACGTTTCGCATGAAATCATGGTTGTCATGATCCCGCGGCGCGTTGCGGTTGCGAAACATAAAGTCGAGCGCGCGGCCCTCTTGTGCGGCATCCATAAAACCGGCGTTATGGGAAACCGGATACAGCGGAAAGCGCAGCTTGCAGCGGCGGGCGACGTTTTTGGCTGTAGACATGGAGCGCCGATCGTACTGGCCGAGAACGAGCAGCCGCTTCTTGCCGTTCAACAAAGGGCTGCTTTCCGGTGAACCGAAAAACCGCTCCAGGACAAAACGGTTTTGATTCAGGCAAACGACCACCGAATCGGCGTTTTGCAAGAGCGCTTGCGTCCATGCGGAGCCCATGCCGCTGCCGCCGTCGATCAGCGTCAGGTCGTAATAGCGCTTGGCCGTATCCAGGAGCGGCGGCAACAGTTGTTTAAGTCCCGGAATGAGCGCTCTGTCCGCTTTGTTCGAACCGGGCAGTAGATCGAGCCGGTCTTTGAGCAGCGGCACGGTGTAATCCCGGATCATCGTCGATGTCAGCTTGCGGTTTTGGGCGAGCCGCACAAGCGCATCGATGCCGGAATCGGTTGCGAATGCTTCGTCCCCGACTTGCGTTCGGCTCCGCACAAACGCCTGCTCGATGGCGGCCCGGCGGCTTTGCAGGTGGCCGAACAAAAGCAGCCGGGCGGAATATTCGAGACCGAGCAGACCGGCGGCGGCGATCAGGTTCGTCGTCGTGCCCGTTTGACCCGGCACCGGACTCCAGAACACGACGTTATGTCCCACGGCGATCCCTCCTTGCCCGCTTCCACGCGGCTTTGATCGTTCGTTCATCCAATCCGGACAGCTGTTTCGCCAGGGACATGACCGTACGCCGGTACGCTCCGGACAACCTTCTCGCATCGATACGGCTATGATGCTGGTCGTCGATTTGGGCGGCAAAATCCCGTTCGTCGTAAGGGATGCGATATACCGGCTCCAGCCACATGGCGGCATTAGGCGCAAGCCCGGCATCGATGTACGACTCCGTTATCGTGGCCTGCATGAAGGGAGACACCAGTTTATAGAACGGCAGCGGCTTCACGGCGGATTCAGCAGGACACAGCCGCTTCATCAGTTCGGCATTTTTATGCATCGCCAGTTTCTCGAAATTGCTGCACCAGACGCGTCTGTCATACGCCGGCAGTTCCTCCCCCTTGACGAACTCGGCATGATCCGTATCGAGCACAAGCACGTCGTAATCGGGCCAATCGCCTTCCGTTTGCTTCATGTAACGATCCAACTGGCCTAAGGTGATGAACCCCCCGGCGACATCGAAGCCTTCGAACTCGGTTACAAAAACGCCCGGACGCTCATCCGAAATCGGCAAATACCCTTGCGTCGATTGCGCCGTTGTCGAATCGACGAGCAGCACCTTTTGTCCGGCAGCAGCGAGCAGTTTGCCAAGCAAGAGCAACAGATGGCTTTTATCCGGCGCTCCGAAAAAGGCGATCTTTTTCATCGCGGCCTCCCTCACGATGCCGGAGCGCCGCTTGACGGCTGACCGAAAATGTCGTCCAACTTGTCTATCTGCGGAGTCTGATCGTCAGGCTTCGAGTTTTCCGGAAGCGGCCCGGCGCCGGGCCCGGAACTTTCCTGCTGCAAAATCGGCGCAGGCGATGACGAAGGATTCGGCGTCATCCCGCTTGTATGACCGTCTGATTGACTGCCCGCCTGCTGCCGCTCCGCCTGATCGTTCTTCCCCGCTTGCTGCACGGCTTGCTGTTGTGCCAATTGTTGCATCGCATTGTTTTGCTGCGTCGTCACGCGCTCGTTTTGCAGCTGCTGCTGAACCGTGACGTTGCCGCTGACAACGCGCATTTTATCCGCGTCGCTCATCGCTTTCAGATGGTTGTCCAGGGTGGCGCGAAGCTGACGGGCGAGCGCCGTTTTCGCTTCTTCCAGCACATTCGGATCGCGTTCCATCAGGTCGAGCACTTTCGGGTTGGACGGGTAGTTGGCCACCGCCGCCTCCTGCATCCCCGGATCGACATAAGGGAGCGCATACAGCCTCGCTCCGTTCAGGTACGCATCGATGATCGCGCTGGAAGCCATCAGGATTTCGGGTTCGTTCATTTCGAGCCAGACGGTCGCGCCCGCAAGTTCCCGGACTTTCTTTTTGCCGAGCACGATAAAATCTTCGCCGGTCGGAAAGCCGATGCGCACATCGACGAGCTGGCCTTTTTGCAGGTTCGTGGGAAGCCCGATGACATTGAACTCCTGCACCCGCAAATCCCGCGGAACGGGCTTGTCCGCAAACAGCATGGAAGCGACGATCGGTGTGTTCGGCTCCAGATCAATTTTGACGATTTTGCCGATCGCCTCCTCCGGCAGTTTCAGGCTGCCCGGGCCGGCCACAACGCTCGGCACCTCCACGCTGCGGACATCCCCGGACTGCAGCGCAGTCCCGGAAGAGACAGTGCGGCTTGCGACGAGAATCCGGGTTTTCGCTGCCTGTTTCAGCGTTTGCAATTGTTCGATTTGCTTTTCATAATGCGCCTGCAGCTGCTCCCGCAACCGTTTCTGCTCTCCCTGCTGCCGAAGGAAAAACACGAATGAGGCAAGCAGCAACGCAAATCCGACGCCGATCGCGGTCAGGACGACCGCTTTTCGGTAACGGTACATCAGTGACACCGGCCATTTCCCCTTTCAAAATCGTAATCCACCGAAAGGCTATTGCTTTTCATAAAACCAGTAGGTGCGCGTGTACAGATCGATTCCTTCTCTGCTCGGGATCCCAACGCTCGCTTTCCCGTTTCCATTCCAACCAAGCCGGTTGGCGGTCGCCACAGCCAGACGATCCGCCTCGCCTTTGTAAATCTCCGCTTGCGTCCCTTCAATCAGAACGTACAATCCGCCGCGGGCATTGATCGGGCATGCTTCTTTCGCTTCCAAAACTTTCATCCGTCTCCTTCCTTTCATCCGACCGGCAAGTGCGTTTGCGCCATTTCGATCAGCCGGGTCGTCCCAAAAACCAGCGCTTCAGTAAGCGACGTCCCGGGTCGGGGCGTTCCGGCTCCAGCCCCATCCAATGATCCGCAAGCTGTTTGATGCGCAGCCGATACGGACTGACCGGCGAACTGGCGATCCAGGTCCCGCTTCGAACCGCTTGGCCGACGGTCGGATCTTCCGGCAATTCCAGCAGCTCCCCCCATGGAAGCTGTTCGCGCCATTGTTCCTTAAGCTCTCGCTCGACCAGCCGATTCCATACCGTAACGATTTCGGGCGAGGGGTGGAGTCGGTCGATGAACGGTTTCATGTTCAGAAGGCTCTCCACACTGGCCGGCTCGTCGGTCGTCATCAGCATGAGCAGGTCGGCTTGCTCCAGCGCCAGCTTGACGCCCGCATCGAAATGGGCCGGAGTATCGATCAGGAGGAGATCCGTTTCCTCTTTCAGAAAGCGCAATACGACCGGCAGTTGCTCCGCTTCCATCCGAAACATTCCCGGCTGACTCGGCGCCGCGACAATCGAAAAGCCCATCTTCACGGAAAGAAGACAGGCCCGGCTTGCTTTCGGATCGTCGATCCGGCAAGCGAGATCGACGATCGTTTTATGCGGTTGGATGCGCAGCATCGAAGCCACGGTACCGTGCATCAGATCCAGATCGAGGACGCAAACCCGGCATCCTTCCTTTGCAAGCAGCGCGGCCAGATGCAAAACAAACGTCGTTTTGCCTACACCGCCTTTGGCCGCATAAACCGCCGCTATCGAAGGAAGTTCCCGGCTTCTTTGGGGAGTGGGGGGCGGCGGGGACTGCGGCCTCACTGGCGTCGCCAACCCGCTCGTCCATCGCGTGGATTCCTCATCCGTTGTGATGGTTTGTCCTTCCGCTTGGCTGTCCCGCGGCTCCCGATCCCCGACTTCCGGGGGCGCCGGCATTGCCGAAACGTTGTCTTGCAAGGGCGTCTTTTCCGGGTAGGCCGCAGGATCTTCATGCACCGCAGAAGTGATCTTGACGGAAGGGCGTTCCGCCAATCGCTGCCGCGCCGCTTTTCGTTGGGACAGCGTTTTGCCCGCATCCGGACGATGGCCCTGTTCGCTCACAGGCTCAGCGTCCGATAACCCCGGATCGCGGATCGAACCCGCCTGCTGCGGCTCCTCCCCGCCAGATGCTTCAGCCGTCGATTCCAACATTCTTCCGTACGATGGAAACGAAGCTGGCGCATCGGTTCCGGCCGGGTCGGACGGACCGCTTTCTTGGAAGCGCAGGAAACGGGCTAAGGCCCGGTCCGGTTCCTCCTTTTCCGTCACTATCCCGGCTGCGCCCAATGCGGCAAGCTCATCCTCCGCAACGTTTTCGTCGCGATCCGACAGCAGCACGATGGGAATCCCTTGACCCTTCAGCAGCCGGACATAGTCCTTCCATCTTCCGACCGCCGTATCGATGACGACAAGATCCGTTTCCCCGGGCATCCGCTCCGAATCATGAACGAATCTGACGTCGCACCCCGACTTTTGCAGCCGCTCGATCCACGCCTTCCGCCGGTGTTGATTGGGACGAAACAACACCACCCGCAAAACCACCGCCTCCTTCCCGCCAACAATGCGCTGGATATGCTTACGGCTCGGCCTCGAATCCCGCGAACACGCCATCCCAGTACCGGTCTTGATGTTCCCGAATCCAGTCGGCTGCCTCGACAAATCCCAGTTTCTCCGCACAGCGGGTAACGCCGGAGATGTCCAGCATATTGACCATTCCCGACGAGCGAACGGCCTTAAGTCCTTCCAACACGTTTTTCGGCACCTTTACCATTGCGGCCCCTTCCTCCCGACAATTTTGTGTCCCTTGTAAAAGACATCCAGCTTGACGCGCTCCGCCAAATAAAGCGCAAACTTTTCCGCTTCCCGGTACGTATCCCGCACGTCCATTTCCTGTACGGATCCGCCATGCTCCAGCACAACCGCAAACTTTTCGCCTTTCGGCTCGATGCGGACCTGATCGTTCACCCGCTGTTCATCCTTTCTTCTCTGCGGTTATCGTCACGGACATTCATGCTCATGACCCTTCCTCCGTTCCGCCGTTCGCGATCTCATAGTTGCGAATCAGCAATTCCTTCGCCGGCTGCCGTCCTTTCGACTGCTTGGCGATCGTGTATCGCGTTTCCACACCTTCGACGACAAACGGCGCGTACCATTCCCGGACCTGCGGATGGTCGTTGATGCTGAGCAGAAACTTGCCGCGAATGGAGCCGAGCAATTCCCGCAATTTCCGGTGATCCTCCTCCGTAAATTTGTAAAGATAGCCGGACAACCCCCAGTACGGCGGATCGCAATAAAAAAAGGCGTCCGGCGAATCGTAACGCGGGATCACCTCCTCGAACGAACGGTTCTCGATATACACGCCGATCAGCCGTTCGTGCGCAACCTTGAACTTTTCCTTGACGTTGGACAAATCGTAAGCCGGTTTGCTCCTTGTGTAGCCCCAATCGTCGGAAACATTGTATTTGCCGCCGAAATGGGAATAGACGCGATAATAGAAATCGTAGGCGCGGGTCACAGGGTCTCGTTCTTCATTCCGCCGCTTCAGGATGCGCTGGAATTCGTCGCGGGCATAAAGCGCCCACTCGAACCTTTGGGCCAGCGTCTCCCAATCCTCCTGGATGACGCGAAAGAAATTCACCAACTCGGAATTCACATCGGCAAATACTTCGACCTTCGACCGTTCTTTCCCGAACAGCACCCAGCCCCCGCCGCCGAATACTTCGGCGTACAATACATGCGGCGGAAAACGGCGGATAATCTGTTCGCGCAGCCGCGATTTACCGCCCTGCCATCGAATCGGGCTTTTAATCAATCGCATTCCCTCCTTCATTCTGCCGCCTTCTCATCCCGGCATGCGAGATGTCGCATGGGTTCATGACAGGCACGCCGGGACCAGCGGTCAACAATCCGGCCAGCAGCAGCTCCGTTACGGTTTGTCCGAAAATATGAACGTTCCCCTGGTCGACATCCAGCAGACGGGCATAGTCCAGCGCATGAGCAAGAGCCTTCTGCGGATCGTTGCAGCTTCCCAAATCGAAAAGATCCTTTCCCGGCAACAGTCCGATGACATGAATGGCTCCCCGAATTTCTTTGACATAAATCTCGATCTTGCGCACATGTTCCCCTCTCTTTCCGAACTGGGCCGGATTCAATGCGGAGTGTCTTTCTTTCGCATTTGATTTTGTCTCCCCGGCGAACCCATGCAGGCGATTCCAGAGTCTGCGTGAAATGCCCGGGCGATTTGCCGCGCCAAACGATAAGCCAGTTGTGGCGGCACAGCGTTTCCGACCTGACGATATTGGGCGCTTAAGCTTCCATAAAAAACAAAAGAATCGGGGAACGATTGAATCCGAGCGCATTCCCGCACCGTAAACCGCCGAGGACGAAGCACATTCGGATGAAAGTGCGCTCCGGCGTAAAATCCGGCTTGCGCTGTAATGGTCGGATTCGGCTTATGCCAAACTCCGGTTTTCTGGCGTCCTTTCAAGTACTTAAACCTCGAAGGAAGCACAGCTTGCAGCGCTTCCTGCGGAATAATACCCCGTTCATCCGCTTGCGAGATCAAGTTCAACACCTGCTCGGAATCGGCTGGAACGGGGCCGTGATTCGGATGCAATCCCGCCGATCGGCTGTGCGCCGTAATGGTATAGGCAGGCCGATCCCACCCGGCCGTCCGGTTTTCCTGCTTGTAGCTCCCTTGATTCCGGACGCTGGAAAACAAGTGACCATGGTGGTTCGGCGGCCACCCCGGATGCGCCAGGTCGACATCTTTTGCCAGATGCGCCGTAATCGTTTTGCTTGGCTGGTCCCATTCCTGAATGTTGCAATCGAACATGGCCACGCCTTTTGCCCGCATTGCGCAGCCGGTTTCGCATGGAAACCGGCGCCGGATTATCGAGAGCATGATTGGCAATCTCTGTTTCTTCGGACAGCGGATCGGGTAAATCGCCTATTGCATCCCGAAGGACCGGGCGGGTCGGATCGGCCTCCGGCCAAGTAAACGAGACGTCAAGATCGCGGCGAAACCCGACGATAAATACCCGTTCCCGTGTTTGCGCCACCCCGTAATGCCAGGCATTGAGCAATTTCCAATCCAGCGTATACCCCGCTTTTGCAAACAGCTCCAGGACGGTGTCAAAATGGACGCGCTGCTTTTTGCTGAGAAGCTCTTTGACATTCTCCATCAGGAGAAAACAAGGCTGGACTTCTTCAAGCAAACGAGCATACTCGTAGGGAAGCCGATTCCGCGGATCGTCCGGATCGTGCTTGCCTGCCACGCTAAACCCTTGACAGGGCGGGCCGCCGATCATGCCGAAAATCGTGTCGCTTCCCGTCCATTTGCGAAGCTCTGCTCCGGTCAGTTGGGATACGTCGGCCTTGACCGCTTTCGTATTCGAATGGTTGCGCTCAAAGGTAAGCAGGGCGGCGGCATCCACGTCAATCCCGACGCGGATATCGAATCCGGCCTGGGCAAATCCGCAGGACAAGCCGCCCGCCCCGCAAAACAGGTCGATGCAAGGCCCAAAAGTCATCAATATTCCCTCGGAAGCAGCGCCGTGGCCACCCAGCGATCGCCGTAATCGTCAAAAATGATCCATATTTTTTCCGGCAAGGCGGCCGGCAGCGTCCCGAGCGTTTTTCCGTCCCCATTGCCAATGAAAACGGTGCTGCCTTTGGGCTCAAACGTGAGAAAGGTGGACTTTGCGCGAAGTTCTTCCGCCTTCCGGAACAAGCTTTCGATGACCGGCTGCGAAAGACCGAGGGCCTTCACACCGCGCGTCATCACTTTTTGAATCGATTTTCCCATCGCTTGACTCCTCCTTCGTTTTTGAACACAAAAAAACGACCCCGCAAGAGATCGCAAGTCCGTTCTTGCCTTTGCATTCAACTGCAATACCTGTAGGAATCCGTCCGTTCGAACCTTCGCCAAAAGTCCGCGGCCTGCGTTTCGTCCGCCAGTTCAACGGCCAGCATTCCTCTTTCGCGGGCGGCGTCCAACTCGCGATAGACGACCGTTCCTCCGCTTTTGGCCACATCCCGCGCATACTGATCCAAATCGCCGTTATGCTCGCATTCGCGGAACCGCAAATGGACGATCATCCTGTCTCACCTCCCGTTTTCCCGGTCAAACCAAAACGATTCCGGATCGACGGATAACCCGTTTTGCGACATGCCCAAATGCAGATGCGGTCCGGTCGATTTTCCCGTACTGCCCACCCAGCCGATCACCTCCCCGCGTGTCACCTGCTGGCCGCGCCGGACGCCGATGCCGGACAAATGCCCGTAAAAGCTCTGGATGTTGCCATCATGCTGCAGGCGAACCAAATTGCCGTATCCGCTGCTGCCTGTGGTCGCCTGGGTTACGGTCCCGTTTTGGATGGCCATGACCGGCGTGCCCCGTTGCGCAGGGATGTCGATCCCGTCATGAAACGCGCCCGGCTCGCCGGTGACCGGATCGGTCCGGTAGCCGTACGGACTGGAAACGGCCGTGTAGCCAACGAGCGGCCACAGCCAGTTTCGGGACAGGATCAACATGGCGGCGTATTCCGCTTCCTTCGCATGAACGAGCGCCACGTCGCTCGGATTTAAAAACCATGCTTCCAGCGCCGCATCCGTCTCAAGCGATGCCGAGCGCAAATAGTTGGCGAGCGAGAAGATGGCATCGTACGGGTTATCCGGGTCGATCTCCCCGTCCCCGTCGCCGTCCACTTGATACGCATCCCATAACAGGCGGGGAAAGCCAAGTCCGCCGATCGAATCGATCCGCCAGGCTTTCTCCGCTCCGAAGTCGGTCGTGATTTTGTGAATCGCGGCGAGCCGCGCCCACAACGCCCGTTCGTTTTCGGCCTGTATATAGATCGGCAAGAGCGGTGCGGGAATATCGAACGTCTGATTGTCCGGAACCGGAATCCCCTCCATCGAAGAATCCGACGAACCGACCAGCGCGCCCAGCAGGACAAAAGCCAGCAGCAAAACGAGCAAAATCATCCCGAGTCCGGCGAATCCCAAACTCCCGACGACCCACCAGACCATCTTCTTCTTTACCGTTCCGCTAATGTCCATCGCGATCCCGCTTCGACGGCGCCCGTTTTTCGCCGGTTTGGATTCGCCGCTTCAAATCGTTGGCCAATACCGCCCCATCGTTTGCCGCGTTCATGGTCGTCTCCTCCCCTCGTGATTCGGTTATGCTTTTTCGTACTCGTGCATCATGACGGAGTCATCCAACACATAGCCGTTGAACGTGATCTCCAGCGCTTTGTCTCTCGCATGGCCGCGTTTCACCATATCCTCCACCACAAAACGGAGCAGCGCATCCTTTTTCACCAAACGCTCCATCTTTGCAGGATCGTACATGGGCTCGTACATGTGCACCCCTCCCTTCCGGATTTCCGTTACTTCAGCCTGTCGATGATTTTTTTCGCCGCAGCTTTCGCTTTCCTGGTCCGCTCCTTCGTGTTCTGCCACGACTGCCTGGCTTCCGTCACATGGTAGACGATCTCCTTCTTTGAGGACTCGTACATTTCATGCGGCGTCGGCGCCTGAAAGATGCCGAGCAATTGCTTCAGGATTTTCTTGCGGAACAAAAAGGCGCAGAAAAACAGCAGCGCCACAAAAATTTGCTGCAGCAGCAAGAGGCCGGAGCCGCGCGCTGCCACATCGGCGACCAGCAGCACAAACCCCATGTAAAAGCCGTAAACGACCTTGGTGCCGAGCGTGCCGATCAGCCAGCCAGCCCAGCGGCGCGCAAACGCAAACCCGCGTTCCGGAAACAGACCGAGCAGCAGCACGACGGGCGCCAGAATGAGAATCGCCAGCGCCATTTCCTGCGCCAAAATGAGGATGAAGGAAACCGTGCCGACAAAAAGAAGCAGCATGAGGGTCGCGGTCAAGGAGAGCGCCGCCACCAAACAGCGGATCGCCGCCGAGCCGCCCATGAACAGCGCCGCCGCCTCCGCATGATCGCCGTGGTCGATTTTCGCGTCGCCCATGACTTTGCGCAAAATATCCCGCTGCACACTGCCGGGCGCATATTGCCGCAGCCAGTGCGACCACGCGTCCCCGGACTGTACGCCGATGGTCACTTCCTCCTCTTCGGCCCGGTCCTGAATCGCCTCCACTTCCCCGGCGGTCATGCGTACCGCGTTCGCGTCCTGCCGGTTAAATTCGCCGATGATCCAGGGCCGGTCCACAAACAGCTTCCACAGCCGGTTCGACGTGGCCAAAAGCTGCTGATCCGCCGCGTTCGCCAGTCCCGCATCCAGCTGCTCTCCGGTTACCCGCTGGTACGGCGCGGCCAGCGTGCCCATCGTCACCTGCGTCAGGTTGTCCATCGTTTGCGATACCGCCCGGATGCTCTGCCCGGCATGGGTGAAAAACCAGTAGCTGCCGATCAGCACGACGATCGAACCGATTACGCCGGACATGAGCCGGGTCGTCTGGTTGTTCCAGTACCCGACTTTCACCATCCAGGCCGCCAGCAGCACGAGCGCCCACGGCAAAAATTTGCCGAACAGGCTCGTCCGCAGCCCGTCCATGATGGGGAGGATAAGCGACAGTTGTTCGTTGATGAGATCGGTGTGAAAACCGAGCTGCATCAGAAAAATGCAGAGCCGCGCAATAAAGGCGCTCAGCATGAACAAGATGTTGGCCATCCAGTTGAGCAACAGCGGAAACGGGTTGTTCAGCTTCGGACGCCATCCGCTCCATTCCACCAGATCATAGCCCAGGTCCCACGTATAGTTGTCGACCGGGTACTGGCGATAGTCGAGCGTCCGGTCGCCGGGTTCGATCCCCATTTCGCTTTCACCCGGCAGCAGTTGATCGAGCATGTCCGCGGGCGCTTCGGCAAAGGCGGTTGCCGGACCGAGCAGAGCAGCCAAACAGGCGAAAATCAGCGTGAGCAAAAACGCGCAGCGGCCTCGGCGTCTCAACGGTTCTCCCTCCTTTCCTTTACAGCGGAATCCGGCGTCGTGTTGAACACCGTGAGCAAATCGTCCGGCGTCGGCTCGATATGCACCCGCCCGATCCGGCCGGTAATGTCTTTCATGTAGCAGTCCCCGGCCTTCAGTTCGCGGAACGCCTGAATCATGTCCTCGTCGTCCGGATCGAGTCCCAGCAGCGTCAGGTTGTCGGCAATCGCCCGCGGATCTTCGGTCCGGAAACAAAAAATGGAGCCGAGATTGTTTCTCGTCTCCTCCTCCGATACGTCGCCCGGGTTTTGCGTCGCGAGCAGCGGCACCACCTGAAATGAACGGCCCATGCGGATAATTTCGTCGATCAGCAGCGCGCCCTCCGGAAACGCGCGCAACATCCACGACTCATCGATGCCGAAAATTTTGAGCTGGTCGTTCGGACTGTAAAACATGTACTCGCGCCCGAGCGCAGCCACCAAATACATGATGCCAAGGCCGAACCGCTCGTTCGGCGTGAGCGCCTGCTGCAGCCGTTCGCTGCGCTTTCTGGGCAGCGGCAATCCGGCCAGCGTAATGACGATAAACCGCGCGCCGCTCACGTTCGCGTTCTCTTCCCCGTCGCGGGCGAAAATAAACTTGCCGAACGGGCTGCGCGAGTACGACAGCAGCCGGTTCACGCAGCGCCGCGCCTCCACCCGGATCGCTTCCACGGGCGAGTCCGCCGCGATTTGCTCCAGTTCCCGCATGAACACGTGCAAGTCCCGTTTGCGCTGTTCGAACGTTCGTTCGACGGCCTCCATGATCGCGTCCGCGCGTTCGTCATTGCGCGTCCCCTCCAATAACAAGCTCAAAAAATCCAGCACGATCCCGTGCGCCCGTTCTTCGCTTTTCGACATACGGAACGGGTTGAACTTCGTCGCCGATTCGGCGGCAAAGTTCAGCCGGAGCATGTTTTCGCGAATGTCCGGGATCAGCGCGAAGCACGCGTCTTCGTTTTTCGGATCGATGGAGAAGACGATGCCGCCCTGATTGTATCCGTGGTAGAACAGCGTCTTCTTCAATACCGATTTGCCCGAACCGAGCGTGCCGACGATGACGATGGCGCCGGAGCGGTTCAGTTCCTTCGACATCGGCCGTTTCAGATCGAGCAGCACCGGAATGCGGTGCAGTGTCCGCCCGATGTAATCCCCTTCGGGATCGCCGATCTCCCGGGAACCGTGCAGCATGCCTGCCGCCAGAAACTTCGGGTCCATCGGAATGCGGTTTTGCTTGTCCATCGGCGAAGCCGGTAAAAAAAGCTGAAAAGCTTTCGCCTGATCGGCCGGAGAACGGACGATGCGAATTTGCCTTGTGGCGTACAATTGCAACAGCTGCGCCGCGCGTTCCTCCAGTTCCTTGCGGGAAGCGGCCGAGACGTTCAGCCAGGTGGACGACCAGACGAGCGGCATTCCCTTTTGCAGTTTGTTCTCCAGCACCCGGCCGCGCTTGCCCGCCCACTCCAGCGTGATCGGCGTTTCTTCCGCCGCTTCCTTGTACTCCCGCCGCTGGTCGCGAAGCACTTTGCGATTTCGCTGCAGTCCCCCTGCCGCCTCGTGCGGCGTCTGCACCTGAAAATGAAGGCTCACTTCGGCCGGAAACGGAAGGTCTTCGAGCGCGTACAGCCACTCGTCGCCGATGGCGTCAATTTCCTCCGGCACGTCGACGACCGAGAAAAACGCCTGAAAGCTTCGCGAGCTTTCTTCTTCCCGATCGTCATGGTACACAATGAACGTCTTCATTTTCTCCTCGCCCACCAAATCGGAGGCCAGCAGGATCGGCAACGATTTTTTCGGGCGCAGCAGCACTTTTTCTCCCCGCACCCGAACCTCACCCATCGTCTCCGGCGTCAGCACGAGTTCCGGTTCCTGCGCCAGCCCACGGAAAAAGCCGCGCCGCAGCAGCCACTCGATCTCTTGCGGACCGCATCGTTCGCCTTGCAAATGATGGTTCACCTGTTGAAATTGCAAGCTTTCGGCAGACTTCGCCATGTGAAGCCGCTCCAGCTCCAGTTCGCCGCGCTGGCGGTACCAGAACTGTTCGGTTACGCTTCGCCCCAGCGCGCCGGCGAGCGCCTTCAGCGTTTCCCCGGTTTTGCGCAGACCGGACAAATCCACTTCCGGAAGCTGCTTTTGCACGGCGGACAGCTGCAAAATGAGATAAAGCGACCGCTGCCACGGACGCCGTTCGGCAAACCGCTGCATGACCGCTTTCACGTATCGCTCATGCTCTTTGCCTTGCCCCGTTCGCCGCCGTTTCCAGCTGCCGGCATCCATCATCCGGGTGACGGACAGCAGTTGGCCGCTGCCGTGGTAGCTGTGCAAAAATTGCTGCATCTGGCCGACCGTGCCCCGCTTTTTCTCCGCGGACTGGTACGCATAGGCTTTAAGCGGAACTCGGTACACCGCCCACGGCTTCAGCAAGGTGTCAAACAGAAGGTTTTGTTCCCAGTACAGAACCGGGCATTTCAAGCCGTTTCACCTCCCTTCCGCGCATGAAGGGTCTTCCCGATCCGGCGATTTCCGCCGGGATTCACGGTTCGTCAAGCTTCCGGAACATGACCTTGCTGCATCCGCTAACCTTCCATATCTCCTTGTGGTTGTCTCTCTTCTCCCGAACCATTTGCAAAGGCGATGCCGTGGTCCAGGTCATCGTTTTCCGTTCCGTCCCTTCGAGCAAGGCAGGCGGTGCAATCGCTCGTCTGGCGGATCTCTTCAGCGGTGCGATCGACAGCTTGCCGCTTCGGCTGCGCCAGCGAATGCGAACCTTCGGGGGAAGGACAAGCATGTGCATCCCCTTCACCGTTCCGAGCAACCGCCCGCTTGCGCCGCGCCATTCCTCCAGGCCGTTTTTCGGCGCCATCCGTTCAAACGGGCGGCAATGCCCCACAATCCGGATGCGGCTTGTCCCTCCCGGCTGGCGGACCGCCTGCCAGCGGACGAACCATTTCGGCCGAATCAGAAAATGAAGAACGTCCCGCAAATACCGCGGCACCGTTTTGCCCGCCGGATCCAGCTTGACCGTGTAATAGGCGGCGGCGATCGGACCCAGCGCCATGATGATCGCGCGGTCAAACGGGAGCACCCAGGCAAGCACCGGAAACACGTAGCAGAAGACGAAAAAAACGACGATATACACGAGCCACATCACAACGCCGTCCTGCCGGATCGGCATCCAGAGGCGAATATCCCCCACGTGGTAAATGAGCGGCCGGACCCGGTACAAAGCGCGGTACGACTCCACTTTTTCGTGCTCGTCCATCCCGGCTTCAGCCCCCCGTCGTATCCGTCAGCCCATCGACGGAGATGCCGAGCGTCTTCAGCACATAGAGCGCAAGGTACTTGGCAATGCCGGGCGCGAACACAAAAATGCCGAGAATGACCGACAGCATAATGTGCGACCAGAGCCGGTTCGTCTCCCCGTTGGCATACATTTTGACGCCCCGGTAAATCGCAATCGTCAGAAAGACGGCTTGCAAAATTCGCTTCAGCACGAGAAGCCCCGTGTTGACGAAATCCCCTTCCATGCTTCCCCCTCCCTCGTTTCGTTTAGTAGCGCGTGCGGATGCTTACACCGAAAGGCCGCTCACAAAAAACTTCCCGTTCTCCTCCGTCACCGTCAGCTTCCACGCTTGCGGCCATCGGAAGCCGGTCGCCGCATCCTGCGCAATAAAGGTAGCCGTGACCGTATACGGACCGCTCCCGGTCGCCTCCAAACGCTCCAGCGACAGAAAGTGAATCCGGCCGGCAAGCGGTACGAGATGTGCTTCGGCAGTGATGTAATTGAGCAGGCTGGCCGCATCCTTCCCTTCGCACATCGCCTTGAGAAAACTTTCGATGGCCGGGCGCATCCGCTGTTTCACTTCGGCCGGAGCAACTGCCTCCCCGCTGCCCGAAGGCGGGACAGCGGGCGGATCATGCAGCGGACGAAGAAGCGGCAGACCGGTGACGACTGCGCCTTTGGAGACTTGCGCCCACACCGGCACCTCGACCTCCCAGTTCACCCGCTCCGGATTTCCGGCGATGACGTGCACCCGCACGATGAAGCGCGATCCGCCGCCGGTAGCCAGCGAAACGAACTCTGCAGCGGTCACTTGCTGCCGCTTCGTTTTTTGTTCGGCCTGCAATGCGGCGATGCGCGCCAGCGCCTCCGGGTTGACGTAAGGTTGCAGCCGTTCAAGCCGTGCCTCGGAGGGCTCCTCGCCGTCCCATTGCATCCATTCGCGGGCAAACCCGACGGCCGTTTCGATCGCCATTTGCCGCTCGGCGATTCGTTCCAGCAAACCCGGCGCCGGATCGGTTTCGCTACGCAGCAGCGTCCCCACGGCTCCCAGACACGAAACGGCCAGCATCGCCCACAGCAGAAGCTTGGGCAGCACGCGAAACGTCATCCGCCTCACCTCCTGATCAGGATCGGGGGCCGATCCCGGGGCTGCTTGCCCCAAAGCGGCTCGGGCGTGTCTGCAAGCGGCGGCAAGAGCGGCATGTCCCGCAAGCGGACCCGCTGTCCGCCGCTGCCGAGCCACCGCGCTTCCTCCGCCCCGTGTCGTTGCCATTCCCGTTCCGCAATCGCCCAAACGTTGGGGAGCCGCGCATAGCGGAACGTCCCTTTTTGCAGCGCCTCCCAAATCTCGATCAGCGTCCGGGGCCTGCTTTCGATTTTCGTTACAAAGAGCACCTGCACGGCGTCCACCTTCGCCCAGATCGTCGGCAGCAGGATCCCGTAATGGAGCATTTTTTCTTTCAGCCGCCACATCGTTTCCGTGCCGGTGTCGTACTCCAGATGAAACGCCAACCGGCCGGCGCCGGGAAACCGGTACATCCCGAAACCGTCCGGCTTGACCGGCGCGCTCTTTTTGCCCGACGGTTTGGTTTGCACGTACCGTTCCGCGGCCGATCGCGGATCGAGCCATTCGATCAAACCTTCGTCCGCACGGGGGAGGCTGGCTCGAATCAACTCCGTAAAAAAAGCGTTCGTGCCATAAAAATGCTCGATTTGCACCGGTCCCGCTTCCCACGCCTTCGCCCGAAACACCGCCTCGTCGCCGGCCAGGCCGGCCGCGCCCCTCGCTCCTTTGACTGTCAGCGTATACCCGACATGGTTCCGTTTCAGAAACGGGAGGGGAACGGAGCGGACCAGCCCTTCCGGCCTGAGCTGGCTCATGATGTTGTGCATCGTCTTCGGCCGGTAATGCAGGCTGATCCCCAGTTGCCCGGCGGTGAGCAGCGTATGGCGGTACAGCATGACGAGCGTTTCCTTTTTGGCTTCGTAGTACATCGGCGGCTCCTCCTTTCCCCCTCGGCATGTGTGAGATATCGTCGGGCACGAGCCGGCGCCCACTTGTCGCGACGCACCGCGCCGGATAGCCGCTTGGGGCATCGGCAATATTCCCTCGATCGTTCCCTCCAGACTGCCCTCGAACTTGCTCTCCAGACCGCCCTCCAACTTGCTTGCTGCGCCGGTCACTTGAAGATGGCCCCGTCTTCGATCGCAACAGTCGTTTCGGACAAGCCGAAACGTCTCATTTCCCGCTCGACGTCCTCGATGGCCCGTCCATCGTTTTGGTCCGAATACGCCCACGCTTCCCGGATCCGGTCTTCATACCGGACCGTCACCAGCTCGTTTTTGACAGTAAACAGCTCCACCCGTCCTTCGTGGCCTTTCGTGCGCACGATGGCGTGCAGTTCGGCCAGGTTCATCAGGTCGGCGTTCGTCACCTGGGGCTTCAGCCAGCGCGACAGTTTGTCCGCATCCGGCCCGCCCAGTTGCAAGAGCATGAGCGTGCCGACGTTGCCGAGAATGGCCTCCAGGATGCGGTCGGACAATTGCGACAAGTATTGCGTGGCCAAAAAAAGCGCGAGACCGAACTTGCGGTCTTCTGCAAGTATTTTCGTCAAAATGTCCGTCGCAAACAGATGGATCTCGTCGGCGAAAAAGAAGTGCGCCCTGGACTTGTGCTGCGGCCGTTTGCGGCAGGTGAAATGGTAATCGATGAAAAACAGGCTGGCCAATATTTTGAGCAAGTCCGGTACGCAGCCCGAGCCGTCGATCAGCACGATGTGGCCGTCATCCATCGCTTGCCGCGTATCGATGCTGCTGCGAAGCTGGCCGAGCATCCGCCGCGAGGTCGGGTACGTTGTCAACGCACCGAGCTTGTTCAGAATCGGACCGAGATGCTCGCCGACGTTTTTGATTTCGGCAAACTCGTGCGTCCAAAAGTGAACGAGGTGCATGTCCAGCTCCGGCAGCAGTTTTTGCCGGTACGCCTCGTTATGGAAAATGTCCACGATGCCCAGCACCGTTTGCGGCGGCACGGACAGGAGGCTGAGCACCGCATTCCGCAAGTAATGTTCAGCCCGTGGCCGCGAACCCGGAAACAATTGCTGCAGCGTCGTGACGAATTCCCCCGTCAGGCTTTCCCGCACTTCGGCATGCGCGGCTTGAAACAGGTTGAAGCCGCGCGGCCGTTCGGTGGCTCCGAGCGGAATGATGTGCAGCTTCGGGTACAGTTCCTTCGGAATGCAGCTGAGCAGCGTTTCGATCGCCCCGCCGTGCGGATCGAGAAACGTAAAGCCCGGCGCCTCATCCGGCTTTCGCTCCAAATCTTCGACCATGCGGCTCATGACCGAGAGCAGCGTCGTCGTTTTCCCCGAGCCGGTCGTCCCGGCGAGAAAGGCATGCTTGAGCATCTGGTTCACCGGCAAACAAATCTCCTGATCCGTTCCCGGCACGTTGCTTTTCCCGATAAACAGTCCTTGGATCAGCCCTACCGGCGCGGGCACGATTTTCGCATGCATCTTTTCCATATGCGCGGCGGCCGGATCGCCGAAAGCGGGAATGCGCAGCCAATAGCCGAGTTCTTCCGATGTAAACAATAGCCGCTTCGACGGCACGCCGGGCGCAAGCGTCGCTTTTTTGCCCCGAACGGGTCGCAGCACGATCCCGTTGCCGCTTCGCATCGATTGCAGCATGTCGTTCATCGCGTGCAATCTCGCTTTCGCGGCAGGAGAACGGATGAGCGCACGAAAGCCCGTCCATAGCCCGATTTCGTCCTCGTCCTGCTTGCTTTGCAAGGAACGCAGCACGTTCTGCTGATGGAGGGTCAGTTCCCGCGGCCTTCGTTTTTCCCTTTGGTTCGTTTGCATTTCCCGCCAGATGGCCCGTAGCGACACCGGCTCATTCGCGGGGGAACGCAGCCAGTTTTCGGCTTTGCGGACGCGGCGTTGCAAAAGCCGCTTGCCCGCCGGCGCAATTGAAAGTTCCAGCCATACCTCTTCGCCGGCTTTCAGTTCGCCACCGCCCATCGCCGCGATCATCTCGCCCACCGGATCCTTTCCTTCGGGACGAATGGCCGCGATCGACAACGCCCCTTTATAAGCCGGACGTCCTTCGGCGACAATCACGTGTTTGCCCGAACCGGCCTGAAACACAGGCGCTTCGACCGGGAGCAAATAGATCCCGTGCACCTGTGTCTGAAACCCGGTGCGAAAACCCAACCAGCGAATGTCGGGGACAGAAAAGTACAATCGTACGCGTCCGGCAGGTCCAACGCACCGGATCACGAAACGAAAGTATAACTGTCCATGCCGAAGACGCTGGAACTTGGGATGACCGAGCTGGCTGATATGCCGGGCAAAACGCGCCGCTTTGGAGAAATCCACCGGCGCGGCGTCCAGGGAGGGCATCACTTCGAACCAGAGCGTTTGCCTGTGCTTGCCTTGTCCCGGCTCGCACCAGCGCGGAAACAAAAAAGAGAGCATCGCGGCTCCCTCCCTTCCTTGCTTTGCGATTGCCGTATTACACCTCACCCTCCCTTCGAAAAAGTATCGGGAAGCCTTTATCCGCGATACTTTCGCAAATAAAAATGACAGGCGATTCCGGAGTGCCGGACGGCCTGTCTCACATTTTTCTACAGTACCAGATTAGCAGGTTTTTGTTTCCTTGTCGTCATACCTGAACCGGTAATTTATTTTACTTCAAGTGGTAGTCGAGTGGTAGTCGAGTGGCAATGGCGTCGCATCGGGAAACACATATCAAGCGATTGCTATTGCTGTTCCCATAAAGGTTCATCGTGCAACCCCAAAATGGAATCGTCTCCGCCCACAAAGCAATAGATCCGTTCCAATATTCGTTTGCGTTTGTCATAATACGTTTTCGATGATACGCCCAGCTTTTCCATGGCGTCTGCATTGGGGAGACGATGTCCGTACCGGTCCGAGACGAATTGCCGTTCTTCCGGTTGAAGCGATCGGATCGCGCCTTCCAGCACCTGGATTTTCAGTTCCAGCAGCGGAATTTCCGTCTCCCGCAACTGCAATCGCCGGATCACTTCGTGCAAGATGGCTTCATTTTTGTGCCCTTTTCCGTAAATGGCAACCTGTTCGAATTTTTTCGCCAATCCCGGAATGTGCTTTAATTGCTCTTTCATCTCAGCCAGCCGGGATTTCCATTCGGGCAGAGCGAGCAGCCAGCCTTCCACTTGTTCATAAGGAACACGGGACATCACCAGCCCCACCCCCGCTGCCGCAAACGCCGATGCACTCTGACATGCCAGTCGTGACGCATTAATTGGGCATAGTAAGCAAGAGGCAATTTCCGTTTTCCCGGTTGGGGATGTTGAAGCGGGCGAATGTGTACTTTGCACGTCGATACGCCGGATGGAGTCTCCTTTACCGAAGCACCAATCATAATCGAATCAAAATCCACGATAAGTTTCGCTCCTTTCATTTTCATGAATGAGCGCGCTCTTTAGTCCGATTGTATCTCCGCTTTCTCCATAGCGTCAGGTCGATCTTTTTATAGAACCTTTCGGGAAAAGGTTCTATTTTTTCTGGAACCCCCTCGGGGTATAGACCCGGAAAATTGATAGTGAAAAGAACAGGAGAGTTGGATTTAAGGAGTATCTTATGGAGGAGAAAATTGCAGGGGAACGATGAAACGTGCAGCACATCAACGGATACGACACTTTCCGGGCAAGCATCGACTTGGATACCTGCGCCGCTGGTACAGTACGATCAGATGATTTCCATATAAATGACAATAGCACCCCACCCGGTTTTGGGCGAAAGTGCTATTGTCGGCTTCCTGTTCCGGAGCAAAAGAACATCCTACAATATTCCTTTCATTTTCGCTTTTCTGGCGGCTTCCTTGCCGGTATGAACCTTTAATTTCCGGATCACCTGGTTCACATGTTTTTTGACGGTGCTTTCGGTAATATGCAGACGATCCCCGATTGCGGAACGGGTATGTCCATCGTGCATGAAACGAAGAACTTCGAATTCCGTTCGCGTTAAGCTTTGCCGCAATTCGTTTCTTTTCATCCGGACAAATTCAGACCGAAGCGCGCCCGCGGCGGAAGCATGGATGGAGGATCGGCCGGCATATGCGGCTCGAACGGCCTCCGGAATATCCTCGATCGCCGTCTTGACAATATAATTGAAAGCTCCGTTGCCAAACGCCTCGGAAATGATCTCGGCTTGATCCATCACCGTAAGCATGATCACTTTCGCCCTGCTGATGGAGACGATTTCGAGCGCCGCATCGAGCCCGTCGGCGGCGTTCCCGTCCAGCACCACATCCAGCAGCACCACATCAATGTCCAGCATGCCGGCAATGCGGATCGCACCCACTTTCGATCGGGCCGTTCCGACCAAAAACAAATCCGGTTCCCGGTTCACCGTTTCCGATATATATTCGTTCCACACCGGATCGTCTTCCACCAACAAAACTTTGATCTTGTTCATCGTATTCCTCCCATCGGTTCCATGGCGACGAATGGCGGAAGACCCGTTGGATGGGAAAATGGAGCGTACATGTCGTGCCGGTTCCGGTTTGACTCTGCACCTCGATCGATCCCTGATGTTGCCGCATCACTTCATGGCTGTAGAACAATCCCATTCCGTCGTTCGCTTCGTTCGATTTGGTGGTGAAACGGGGCTCGAAAATATGCGGCATCGATTCCGGCGCAATGCCGCAACCGGTATCACGAACGATGATGTCCATCGTTTCCGGCGACAGACTCGACGATATTGTCAAACTCCCTCCTTCGGACATCGCTTCGATGGCATTGAAGAATAGGTTTCTCAATACCTCCTGCAAGTGTGCCGGGTCGCAATACAAGACAATCGATTCATCCAGTTCTTTCCGAACAGCAAGTTTTTTGTTGCGGAATTCCCAAGCCAATCTGCACAACGTGTTTTCAACGAGTTCGGATAAAACGCAAGATTGCTCATACAGAACCAGTTGCTGTGAAGGATGACGAAAACGGACGGCGATGGCCATCATCCGCTCCGTCGCATCGATCAGATGCGATGCATCCCGGTAAAGCTCCTGTTGTTTGGTCCGTTGGACAAGAAAAAATATGCGCCTCGCCGCCACCTGCATTTTTCCGAGCTCGCTTTTGAAGGCATGATAGAACATGAATATAGCAGGCGTCTTCCCGTGCAGATCCGGGGAATCCGGATATTTCTCCAATCGCAGTCGAACGCCCAATATGCCATAGCGGACGGAAAACGCGTAAAAGCAAATGCAAGCCGCGGTGATAACGGCACGGTTTGCGTTGATGATCGGATGGAATCGGAGCAAGGGCAGAATGAAGTCGAATAACAGCACGGAACTGGTTGCCGGTACGATTATCCAACAGACCAAACGGTGTTGCTGACGGATCCTCTCGTCCGCTTCACGATAAACCAGCCTCAGACATACCGCGGCTGCCGTCATGTAATAGAGCGCGGCCCAGAACGGCATCGGATGCACATCGTCTTCAAGTCGGGAACCTGCCGAAGACAGAAAAAACATGGCCAGGACCGGTGTAAAGGCAACAGCGATTACGCATCGTTTCCATCTCCTCCGCCGTTGAAACCAACCCGTATAGCTCAAACCGAACATCAAGAGCAGATAAGGCGGCATGTACATGGCCAAGAAGCAAAGCCATCCCTTTACCCACTCCAACCCGTCAGTGATCGGATCGTATGCCAAGGACGCGGCTAAGGGAATGATCTTCTCATCCACTGCGGCAGACAACTCCCCGAATACGGAGAAAAAAGCGACTCCGCCAGCCCAGCGATTCTGCTCGCTTCTCGGTTGGGAAAACAGCAGAATTGCCGTCACCGACCATAATGATAGGACCAGCATAACCACATCAGATCCCTCCCTTGGCGAGGTTTTCCTATTCCCGGCTTCTTCGACGCCGTGGCTTGATTCCAACCGTTCCCAAACGACAAAAAAAGACACGTACCCTAACCGTGCCTTTCCCAAGAAGCCTGTCTTTTTAGGGTAACCCGGCGATCATAGCCTTGCGGCCGCAGACCCGTGGCTTTGCGTCCCCGTCTTTCGAGCGGGTTTGCCATTTTTCCTTCCTACAGCTTCCTATTCATTTGGACAATCAAGCGGATGTGTGCTTTGCTCCCCTCCTTTTTACGCATCAGATTTCATACGCGAGCACGATGTGCAGAGATGAGATGATTCTATTATACTGCAAATCTGTCATAAATGGTAACAGAAAATGGATATATAGGCCCAATCTTCACGGTCATTATCCTTAGTCGATTATCTGACAATAATTCGACGACTTATTACTGCTGTATGACAGCATTTAAATTTGGGTGGCACATGAAGTAAATTTGAGTTATAAGTGAATTTCTTAGTTGTGAGTCATGCCTTGCAAATCAGTACCTTGTTGAAACTCCATGAACATGATGTTCTTCTCGATTTCCACTTGGGTACTGAACGGAATCTGATGAAAATCGCCCAAAATAAAAGCATGCATAAAAGGGGGCATCGGATGGGCCGCCATTGGCCGCAGATATTGCAGGTAATCAAGATAGACCTTGGGCAATACCGTACCTGTTAGGGGGAGCTGCGGCGTATGTTTGCCCATATGAGACAGCGGGGCCGTGATCATGCCATACTTCCAGAAGGCCGGGAAGAACGTAAAGGCATCACCTTTCATTATTTCGTTGCGTCCCCATCCCATTCCCGTTGCTTCGCTTTTTGTTCTTGAAAAGTTCACCGCAATATCTTCCGGTGATTCTCCTCCGAAACGTTCCACGTGTCCTTGTACGATTTTGCGGCAGGCTTCTTCGACTTCGGCAGACACCGTGTTTGTTGATCCTATTATCGAGACGTTTCTCGTTGCTTCGTTCGTCAAAAACCTGGCGGTCCATTCGGGTAAAGAATCCTTATAGGTGTACAAGAAAGGAGTTCCCATATGCGCCGCAAATCCGTATGCCGGCAATGCTTCTACCGACTCTTCAACGGATATTAAAAATGTGTTTTTCGTTACCATCTCCGGCATGGTATCCGGCAATAAACGCTTCCGCCACTCTGCAATATGGATTGACTGCACAACAGGGTCAGAATGATGAAAATGCAAAGTAGTATAACCTCTGCCATGGAGTTGTTGGATAGCCGATGGGTTGAATTCGCCGATTAAAATAACGTGAGGCACATTCTTGCCGGCAGGCTGCAACCGGTTGATTTCATTCCATACCAGCTCCGACAGCGTTCCGTGATTGACAAACAAAATAGGAGCATTAATCGGAAAGTGAATAAGCGACACAGCTGGCACGATCGTACGAAAATCGTCACCGCTGACTAAAATAACTGAATTTGCGCGCCAACTTACCGTCCTGCTGGGATAGATCATTTGAGAAACTGCAATGGACAGCGCCTCCGGATCCGAAAGCGCAATACGTGTCGTATCTGGCGTATGATAAACCATAAAAACACCTCCACATCAGCCTATTCCGACGAATATGCGAATGTGTGCACCATTTTCACGCTATCCATCTAGATATCGAAAAAAAGAACCTTCTCGGCGAAGGTTCTGGAAATAAGGGGGTTTAGACCCCATTATCTATGTGGATGATTCCTGCGCATCATGAAAGGCATAATCACCAAATGAGACAACGGACAGATCAGAATCAGCAAGAAGAGCATGCCATTCCCGGTTGGCCCCGATGCTCTGCCGCTTAGGAGCAAGGCGGCAGCCAAAATAATCGGAAGCACGCAGCATAGGATCATCATCCAGTTGTGAGCCTTGCGGTTATGACCATGATCCGAATGATTGCTGTGATCGCTGTGATTACCGCAGCAACTCATCACTCATCATCCTTTCTGTTGCTTTAATTGTTGAATTTCCTGCAGCATCTGGCCATTTTGCTCCTTTAATGCATTCAGTTCCCGCGTCAATTGGTCCTCATTCCGATCCTTATGATCAGAATGATTACCTCTCATCATGAACATCATCGGAACCATCATAAGTGGGCACAACAGTAATGCAAGCCAAGACCAGTCCATCTTTCCATTCCTCCCTCGAAGAATCATCACTTCTGTTTGTTCCGCAATACATCTTTTATTCGCATAAATTCCTCTTCCGTTATTTCTCCACGCGCATAACGTTCAGCCGCAATCCGGTCCGCTTCTTTTTCACTTTTTCGCAAACCGGTATCGTGATGAATGGCCAACCTCGCGACCAGATAAATGACCCCAATAATAACCAGCAGGTTAACTACCCATCCGATCCAGCCCATTCCAAAGCCATATCCCATCATCATGGCTGTCTCGCTCCTTTCTTATCTTTAGTATAGGGCTTGCTGAACGGGTCACATTTTACGGCATCACGGGCAAGCGGAATGCAAGGGTCGACCAGAGCCATTGCAAAAAAGGCAAAAAGAGAACCCGGAGTCTCTTTTCGAGGTTCATGACCAGCAGTTGCAGCCCGATCACGGTCTTGCTCGTCCTCTGAAGACGCGCTCGAATACGGCCAAGCCCATAACTGCGCTTGCCTTCACCGAACTTGCCTTCCACTGCGTTGCGTGCGGCTGCATCTGCCTTCGCGATCTTCTTCTGCTCCTGCTGATCGGCGGACGGACGCCCCAACTGCGGTCCGCTCAGCCGAATTCCCTTCTCCTTGCAGTAGCGCAAGTTGTCGCGTGTGCGATAAATCTGGTCAGCCAGCACCGCTTTGGGATAATAGCCGAACCTGGCGCGGTAGTGTTCCACTGCATCCTGCAGCGTCTGACCTTCGTTGTAGCTGTCCCAAGACAGATACTCCCGGAAGGCATAGCCGTTCACCAGGCTAATCGCCAGCTTCGCGCCGAACTCGACGTTCGCCCGAGCTTTGCCACGCACGATCGGCCTCACGTGCGGCTGTGCGATACTGACAATCCGATCGGGTACGCTATGCGTTCGCTTGTCGTACATCGCTTGCTGCTGGCGATAGAGCTCTTGAATGACCAGCAGCTCCTTGTACATGCGACGCGGCAGTTGCGTCAGGCCGCCCGTCGTCTCGGCGAGTTCGGCGATGATGCGCAGATCACGGGAGACGAACCGCAACTGCTTGCCGATGGCTTTGCGCATCGTGCGCGGCTTCACGCGCCGCTGCTTGGCAATCGCCAGATAGGCTTTGCGGGAACGCTCTCGGGATGTTCTTGGCTTGCGAGGCTATCCGCGCTGCGGTTCATGCAGAATGTCGATCATTTTCTCCAGCTTTTCCCGGGCCTGATTCAGCAGAGACAGATCCGTCGGGTTGGCGATGACCGCCGTCGCGCAGGTGGCGTCCAGCAACAGTTCACCCTCGTTCGTCAGTTCCATCTGCTCAAGTTGCGGTACTGCGGACTCGTCCGATGCTGCGGCCGCTCCGTTACCGGGCTCATCGCCCTCATTGTCCGATGAATCATTCGCTTCACTCGACTTACGCGCTTCTTCCAGAGCGATCCATTCATTGACTTCATCGAGGATCTCGCCGCCCAGCCGCTTGCGGAAGTGTGTCATGAGCGAATGGTGAAACGGACGGCGGTACTGGTATTCGGGCAGACCGAGGAAGTGCTGCAGATACGGGTTCTCCAGAATCTGACGAAGCGTCTCACGATCATCGGTGCCCAGCCGCTCCTGGATGATTAGGGCGCCGAGCGCGACACGGATCGATACAGCCTTCTGACCCTTGAGGCTCTTTTTAAAGTTCTTCGCATACTTCTCTTCGAGTTTCCACCACGGAATCATTTGGGCGAGCAACACCCAGCGGTTATCTTCTGCGAGTTTCCCGCCGAACGGCAAAAAGAAGTCGCCTGGCAGGATCATCTGGCTCTCGGTTCGCTGATACAATTCGGACGCCTCCAAGTGCAAGGTTTTTCGCGGGTAAGTCCCTGTTTTCCTTGCACTTGAATTCGACAAAAGAGGTCCTAAACCCTTGTGGCTGTTGGACTTTTGATTCGTTCAGCAAGCCCTATGTACACGGTCGTTTGCTCGGACGAGTCAATCGTTGCCTGCGCGCCCTTCATTCCTTCCATGTGGTCGGCCTCAAGCGTAACCGTTGTCCCCGGCTTTAATGGTTCGCTGCCGGCGTCCTTGATATCTTCTTGGATCACCCACTTATGATTCGGTACTTTCTCGCCGCCGGTTGTTGGGGTATAAGTGACCGCATACGCTGTCGTATCATAAGCACCGACTACCGTTGCCTTTGCACCATCCATTCCCGGCATATGTTTGGCGTGGATAACGACTTCATCCCCCACTTTATAGGTCGGATTTTGAGCTTTCTTTAAGCCTTGTGGAACATCAGCAGAACCGGAATGCTCCATATCCATGTTCCCCATGTTGTTACCCATACCCGTATTTGTAGCATCGGCGTTATTAGGCTGATTGGTTGTATTGTTCTGGTTTCCACATGCGCTTAATGCGATCATACTTGCAATACCGAGCAGAACTAACGCTTTTCTCATGGGTGTCACGCACCTTTGCTTAGTTTCCTTGAATCCGCAACTCCATATTTTACCCAAAACCATTTTTGTGCTTACACAGGTCTTAGACCGGGATCATAACCTGCTTCCACGTGTCTCCTGCATCGTTCGTAATATAAAGTAGATTGTTGAAGGTAATAAAAGCAACCGTTTGAGATTGCATCGGGTTCTGTGCAACATATTCAATCATATCTCGATCCTCAAGATCAGGTAGGTTAACCGTCTCATTCTGTAATGTTTCCGGATTCACAAGCGTTAATTGGAAACCGCCCGCCCATAATGTTCCATCGTTATTGAAAAATAAAGATGTTGCTGGGCCGTCAACTCCGATCTTCTTAAAGGTTTGCCCATAATCGGTTGACAAGAAAGCCCCTTTGTTCGTGCCAATTGCAAGAGTCGATTCTTCGGTTGGATGAACCGCTAGCGCCTGTACCTGCCCTTCCAGTCCTGAGCTTTCACTCCGTGTCCAAGTTTGCGCTTGATCAAGCGAGTAATAAAGACCGGTCGAACTCATCTTCCCGTTGGAAGCTGGATTTAGGACGTAAATCGCGTGCGACTTGAATCCAACGCTCATGCCGTGAAAATCCATTTCCCCATACAAAGCCAATTGTTGAAACGACTGTTCTCCAACCGTGCTTTTAATAATTCCAAATGGGTCCTTCAATTTGGAGCCTGGCGCAGGATGACCGCTGCTATAGAATCCATCGTCCGTCGCGGAGAATCCCATGTAGTCGTGGTTCTGTCCTTCTACGGATGACCAATTTCCGTTTTCGTAATACCGAAGGCCTTCATGTGTAGCCAAAACTAATTTGTTACCGTCCGCCGTATAACTCATCCCATGGACATGCGTCATCTCGGCTGCATCAGATTTCGGTAGAGGTTTCACGTCCCGGGCAGTCGCCGCCCAGACAATGCCGCTAATGATTACCCCCAAAGTAGAAAGAATCGTCAACCAGCCTATTCCTTTCGTGACTTTCGACAGTTGATTCAATTTCTCACGGATTTCCTCATTATTAAATTGATCCAAATATTTTTTTTCTTTTCTCAAAATCACATAAGTAATCCATACGATTAAAAAAACGATGCTAATCCCAAGAAAAATAATAAACGAAAAATTCATTGGGAATATCCTCCATTAATCAAGAAGTTATGGTAACTCAAGCGGTTTTATTTGGGTCGTTAAGATAATCTGCGTCCGTCTCGCTCCCCGAAAAACAACTTCAGCCAAAAGCATTCCCCCCGCGACATCGGCGAGTACATGCTGTTTCATAAACAAGGTCGAGAGAATGATCGTAAAGGAAAAAGTATAGATAACAGCCACGTTCAGCCTATTTTTCATTTTACTATTCCAAATCGCCCTCATCATAAGATAGCTTGAAAAGACATGAATACTGGGAAAACAGTTGTACGGTTGGTCACGCCAATAAATAAATCTGACAAGTTGGCTTAGCGGATCATCCCCCGTCACAATCGGTCTCGGGACAGTCGTTTGGAAAACAGAATAAATGAGATAGCTAATAAGCGTCGATACAACGTATGTTCCTATCGACAGGTAATAAACTCTTCGATCTTTCGCATATAAGTATAGCAGACAGGCATAAATATAGAAGATCCATAACGCGTATGGAATTGCAAACACACTCAAGAACGGAATCTTCTGATCCAATGGGGTTGCCAAATGAAATACGGTCGAATGCGGTTTGTTCACCGCTGCATAAATAGTCCCGAGCAATGGAAAGATCAACAGCAAAGCGAGAGCTTGGTGTTTTCGTAATCTTGAGATCAAGTCTTTCCTCATCGCAACCCCATGCCTCTTCGTTTTTTTCTTCGCAACAGGGTTGCAATTAAACACAGAAACAGATTCATCAATAACCAGGTTATCCATATGGCGATCTCCCAGGCCGATCGTCGTTCAGGAGGCTCCGATTTGGTTTCTGCTTCTGCAGTTGCTTTTGAAGTTGGCCTCGGCTCTTGCTCAAGCCTCGATAATTGAACTGTACTTTTAAGGCCGCCGGTTGGCGATTCGATGGTTATGATTCCATTTTCATCCATGGAGACGATCGGTTCTTCACCTTTACGAACGATAACCCAAACCGCATCATTCGCTATAAAAGTTGAAGATGCCTGTTCCGATGCATTCGTTCGTGTCTCGTTTTTGTTCATCACAAGCTTCGTTTCGAAGCCTTCAAATCCATAATCAAGCAATGCCGTCATGTCCGAGAAAGCTTCCGTACTCGACTTGGATTTTAGAAGAACGCCGATGATTTCCGTGTTACCTCGCTTGGCGGAGCCGACCAAAGTATATCCGGCTTGATCCGTAAAGCCGTTTTTAATCCCGTTAGCGCCTTCATAGCTCCATAACAATTTATTGTGATTGACCAAGTTTGACTTCCATTCTTCCCCTTCCCATGGTTTGGTTTTTGTCGAGACGATCTCCCGAAACGTTGGATTTCTCATTGCATATCGAGCAATCAACGCCATATCCGACGCCGTCGTATAATGATCCGGATCATGCAAACCATGGGGATTTTGAAATTGCGTGTTCTCTACACCAATTCGTTCTTTTATAAATCGGTTCATTCGTTTGGCGAATTCCGCTTTACTGCCGTCTATATGTTCCGCAATCGCCGTGGCAGCATCGTTCCCGGAATTCATGAGAAGCCCGTAGATAAGATCGATCATGGGCTTCTGCTCTCCTTCCCCGAGATAGATCCGAGTCCCCTCTTCGTATCGAGCCTCCTTCGATACGGTTACGATTTCATCCGGCTTTGTCGTTTCCAAGGCAATGATCCCGGTAACGATCTTCGTGATACTGGCTGGATATTGGCGTTGATTTTCATTTTTCGAATACAGGACCGATCCCGTTTTCGCATCGATTAATATGGCGGATTCAGCATGAATATCCGGCTTTTTCCATTCTTCCGCTTGAGTCTTTATTGGATATGTGGTGAAAGTCAAAAGTACAAAACTGAATATAACGATCGTTCGAGTCCAAACAACCACTCAATCAAGCTCCTTCTCGTTAAATGCTTAAATGCAGTTTGATATTTTATACTACTTTTTGTAGTATTATAACGGAATCCTGAGGAGGTGAGATGAACCGATGAAGATTTCCAAACATTTGATGGTGGCGATGCTTCTGGCTATTATTTTGGTCGTGGCAGCCGGCTGCGGAAACAGCAGCAACAATACGCCGAGTCCTAGCCCGACGGTGACGAATTCGGACATGAGTTCCATGGATCCAGGGATGAAAATGGACGATACTTCAAAATAAGAAGTAAAATGAATGGACTCGGACAAATGTTGTCCGAGTTCTTTCGTTAGGTGATTCAATACTTAAACAATCAAATACTGCCGGGACATATGCTTTTGAATATAGATGGAGTGCCATAAAGAGAAAATATATAACGTCCAAAGTTTTCGCGAATAATCCCCTGCATCTTCCCTGTGCAACTTCAGCATGTTCCGGACATAATCCATCTGAATCCATTCGGAAATCCCGCTGTCGCTCATTTGTTCTACCATAATGTCACCCAATTCGCTATATAACCAATGCTTCAGAGGAACGGGGAACCCTAATTTGGGCCGGTCCAAAACGTGGGCCGGAACGATTCCTTCCATTGCTCGACGGAGTACGTATTTGGTTGTATGGTTCGAAATCCGATAAGCCGTCGGGATCTTACGAGCCACTTCAAATACTTCCTTGTCAAGAAAGGGAACACGAAGTTCAAGGCCGTGAGCCATGCTCATTTTGTCTGCCTTCAATAAGATGTTGCCTGGAAGCCATAAATTTAAATCGATCAGCTGCATTCGGGTGATATCATCCAAGTGCTGGCTTTGTTCATAAATCGGACGCGTTACTTCCGATGAAGGCTCCCATGAAGGAATCACACCGGGTCTAAACAATGAAACATTTCTTTTTTCAGCCTCATCAAAGATTCTGGCATTCCCGTAGAATCGACTCTCCAACGGGGTAAGCCCCCGCTGCAAATAATTTTTGCCGAAGAATCGAAAAGGAATTTTTCGAAGAATGAGTTCCAACTTGCTGCCCATCTCTTGCGGTATCCACGACATTGGTCTTAACGACAGAGGCTCTCGATATATTCGATAACCCCCGAACAATTCGTCGGCTCCTTCTCCTGACAAAACGACGGTCACTTGGCGTTTGGCCAACTTGGACAATCGATAAACGGCGATAGCCGATGGATCGGCGAGGGGCTCGTCCATATGCCAAACGGCCTTCAATGCATCCGCAAAGAATTGCTGAGGTGAGATCAACTCTTCATGATGCTCGGTTCCCAACGCATTTGCCGTACTTCGCGCGATGTTATTCTCGTTAATTGCTCCATGGAAACCGACTGAAAACGTCCTGGTTTCCTCTGCCTGAGAAAGGTACGATGCAATTGCGGTTGAATCGATTCCGCCGGACAAAAAGCAACCTCTGGCTACATCGCTCTGCCGATGCAAATCCACGGACTCTTTTAACTTGGCTCTTATCTCTTCAATGAACGTTTCAATGGGCCGATCCTCTGGCTCAAATTCCGGCTGCCAATATCGTTTTTTGACCACTTGCCCATTTCCGTTAATGAACATGAAATGACCCGGTTCCAACTTCCGTATCCCTTGGAACATCGTTAGAGGCTGCGGAACATATTGAAAGGTTAAGTAGTGCATCAAACTGTTGGTATCGACAGCAGGTTTTACATCATTTACCGCCAGAATACTTTTAATTTCCGAAGCAAATACATAATGGTACTGATCTTGGAAATAATAAAACGGCTTAATACCGAAAGGGTCTCTTGCAACAAATAAACGTTGTTTTCTGCGATCCCAAATCGCGAAACTGAACATTCCCCGCAAATGGTGCAAACACTCTTCCTCATATTCTTCATAGAGATGAAGGATAACTTCGGAGTCGGACCGGCTGCGGAACGTGTGCCCCTTATTTTCCAATTGATTTCGTAAGGATTTGTAATTATAAATTTCGCCATTAAAAACAAGCCAGAGGCTCTGATCCTCATTGGCCATCGGTTGGCTGCCGTCTTCGAGGTCGATGATCGATAGCCGGTTAAATCCCATCCCCATTCGTTCCATGGTTTTAATCCCGGTTTGATTCGGGCCGCGGTGCATCATTCGATCGGTCATATCTTTCACAAACGAGTAAGAAGGTTCATTGTTGCCGCCGAAAGATAACGTCCAATTGCTGGCGGGATTGCCTGTCCGAGAGTTGCTGAATATAATGACCGTATCACAGAAAAGGAAAAGGATGCCTCCCATGTATGTGGGCCTGCGGGAACAGGCTCACGGGATGCATCCCCCAAACAACATGGTCATTGTATCAAAGTATGAGCTGGATGAGAAGTCACCCGGCGTTTTTTGTTCGATGTGCAGAATTGGTTCCCTCTCCCTGCTGTGGAGAAGCGCTTAGTGTCATTGGCAGTCGGAAGCGGAAGCTCACCAGCGAGGACGGAGATCGCCGCTTGCTCGTCATTCGCCGGCTGCGTTGTACACAATGCCGGAAGATCCACCATGAGCTCCCGGATTGTGTGGTGCCGTACAAACGGTACGAATCGGCATGCGTGGAACAAGTCGTATCGGAACATGCGGCTCCATCTACGGTAGCGGCAGATGACGCGACTTTGCTTCGCTGGAAGAACTGGTTTCGCGAACAGACCACATACCTGCTCGGAGCTCTAAGATCTATCGCCATTCGCTTTCATCAGGACCCTGCGAAGAAGCCGTCCGTCTCTACGCAGACTGCACATCACCCTTTCGGACACTACGTCGGGGACGCCCCCGGCTGGCTGGCGCGAATTGTCCGCCCGGTCGCAAATTCAAATTTGTGGTTACATACCCGTTCTGCATTCTTGTCCGGCAAGATGCTGCGGTAGACTCATCTGGAAGTCTACCAAGCGAGGTGCAGAACAGATGAAAGATCAGAAGAAAGCAGAGGCCGTCGCGTCGGAACGCATGCAGCTCCTGTCACCGCTGCTGGCGGAAGGGCTGGACACCGCCAAAGCCAGCCAGATCAAGCGACAGATATGTGAGCAAACTGGACTCTCCGAGCGGACGCTGCGCCGGTATCTGGCCAAGTATCGCCAAGACGGCTTCGGCGGCCTGAAGCCACGAGGCAAGGGACGCCAGCCGTCAGAGGAGATCATTCCACCAGAAATTGTGGAGCAGGCCATTTTGCTGCGCCGGGAGGTGCCCGGCCGAAGCGTTGCCCAGCTCATTCAGATCCTGGAATGGGAAGGCCGTATAAAACCCGGGCAGATCAAGCGCAGCACGCTGCAGGAAAGATTAGCAGAGCGCGGTTACAGCACGCGCCATATGCGCATGTACGCCGAATCGGGCGTCGCCGCACGGCGGTTCCAAAAGCGCCATCGTAATCGCTTGTGGCACTCGGATATCAAGTATGGCCCGTACTTGCCCATCGGCCCCGGAGGTACCATGAAGCAGGTATTTCTGGTGACGTTTATCGACGACGCGACGCGGTTTGTGCTTCATGGCGAATTCTACCCGGTCATGGACAAGACCATCGTGGAGCACTGCTTCCGCCAAGCCATTCAGAAGTTCGGCGCTCCCGAGGCGGTCTATTTCGACAACGGCAAGCAGTACCGGACCAAATGGATGACGAGGGCATGCTCCAAGCTCGGGATCCGGCTGCTATTCGCGAGGCCCTACTCGCCGGAGGCGACCGGCAAGGTCGAACGGTTTAATCGCGTGGTGGATGCGTTCCTGAGCGAGTCCGCGCTTGAGAAACCGAAAACGCTCGAGCGGCTCAACGAACTGTTTGCCGTATGGCTGTCGGAGTGCTATCAGAACAAGCCGCATTCGGCGCTGGAGAACAAGCGTAGTCCGGAAACGGCGTACCGTAGCGACAAGCAAGCGCTTCGGTTCGTGGATCCGGACGAGCTCGCGAATGCATTCCTGCACTGCGAGACACGCAAGGTCGACAAATCCGGCTGCATCAGCTTCATGGACCGGAAGTACGAGGTCGGCCTGCCGTTCATCGGCTGCACGGTGGATGTGGTGTTCGACCCTGCGGACATCACCGAGCTTACGATCGAGTACGAAGGCCATATACCTTGGCGCGTGCGGGAACTCATCATCGGCGAACGCGCAGGCAAGCGGCCGCAGCTTCCGGAGCATATCGGTCCGCTGCCGGCAGATGCGTCAAGGCTGCTCGCGGCAGCGGAGGATCGCAGCAGGAGTCGCAAAGCGGAGCAGGCGCCGGCCGTGGCTTATCGCCGGATGACCAAGGAGGACGGTCATGTTTGAGTCCTTCTACGGCCTTACCCGCTCACCATTCTCCCGGGACATCTCGACCAGCGAGTTGTACGAATCGGTCACGCTCGAGGAAACGCTCGGGCGTCTGGAGTACGCTGCCCAGCGGCAGTGGTTTGCGGTTGTTACCGGCGATTGCGGCACGGGGAAGACGACGACGATTCGGCGGTTCACCGAAGTGCTGGATCCGGCAAAGTACAAGGTGCTCTACCTATCGGACTCTAAGCTGACGCCGCGGCATTTTTACAAGGGGTTGCTCGAACAACTCGGCTGCGAATCGAAGTTCTACCGCGGCGATGCCAAGCGCCAGCTGCACCGCGAGATTGAGCTTATGCGCGGTATTCATCGATTGCAGCCGGTTGTCGTCGTCGACGAGGCCCATCTGCTGGATCGCGAAATGCTGGAGGAAGTGCGTTTCCTGCTCAATTTCAAGATGGATGCACAGAGCCCTATGGCGCTCATCCTGGTCGGTCAAAGCGAGCTGTGGGATCGCCTGAATATGCAAGCGTATGCGGCGATCCGCCAGCGGATCGACCTGCAGTGCAAGCTGCCGCACTATGATCGTGCCCAGACCGGCGATTACATTAGGCGTCACATGACGTTCGCTGGCGCGGAGCATGACATCTTTACCGACAGCGCGATCGACGACATCTACCGATTCTCGAGCGGCGCCGCAAGGCTGATCAACAAAGTATGTACACATGCACTCATCTACGGCTCACAGAACAAACATCGGATCATTGACGATCATATGGTCAAGCGTGTCATCCAGGGAGAATTATCGTGATTCTCCCTTTTCCTTAAACATCAGGGGACAGATTGACCATCACCAGCAGGACAACTTACACCGTCAACTGGCGGGCATTATGCGTTGGCAGTAACAGTTCATAATTAACGTTAAGCAGCATCACGCCGGCAATTCCACACATGTAATCGTACTCCTCCACTTTCTTCACAATGCTAGTTTGCCTATGATTGTTTGATGGTTTGAATAATGGTCTGTTCTAACGAATCCGGAGATACAATGCCATAATTGATGTTACGGATCGTCCCTTTGGCATCGACAAAGTAAGTGGTAGGGTAAGATCGAACTTGATAAAGCTTGGAGACTTCGCCCTTTCGATCAAGCAGTACCGGAAACGGCAATCCAAACTTTCGAACAAATGCCGCAGCATCGGCAACATTATCGTCTGAAGTTGTATTTACGGCATAGAATTCAATTTGATTTTTATACTTGTCATAGAGACGGACCAAATCAGGCGCCTCCTTTTGACAAGGACCGCACCAGGAAGTCCAAAAATTGACTAACATCGGCTTCCCCTGTTGATCTGCTAATGCATAGGAAGTATCATCAAATCCTTGAAGGGTAAAATCCGGCGCTCGATAGCCTATTTTTGCCGTCTGTTCTTGGTTTGAACGGTTTGGCAGGACGATGGCGACAACGATCAAAATCACTACAATCGCCAAGAGCATCAGTTGCTTTTTCACTTGCCAATTTCCCCTCTCTTCTAAAAGCCGCGAAACCCGCCGTATATTCCGATCAATCGTCGCGTAATCATGCTCATTTGATCGGTATAGAGCAGGACCCCGGTTATGATCATCAGGACTCCGCCTATCTTCATGAATAGCGAGGCATGCCGGTTCAGCCACTTGATTCTGCCAACAAGGAAAGCCATCACCAAAAAGGGCACGGCAAAGCCCATTGAATAAATGGTCGTATACCCAATCGCTTTTGCCGGTTCGCTTACACCCATCGCGAGCACAGCCGCCAGTATTGGCCCAACACAGGGAGTCCAACCGGCAGCATACGTAATCCCGACGAGGAACGAACCAACATAGGAGACCGATTTCTGTTTAAAGATCCACCGCTTCTCCTTCATGATCAGCTTCGGTTTGAAGATCCCCAGCATGATCAGTCCCGTAATGACGATCAAAAGCCCCCCCAATTGTCTAATTAGATCTTGCCGCTCAGCGAACAAGCGGCCAATGAAGCTGGCGGATAAGCCCAGGGAATAAAAAATGATTGAAAATCCGGCGATAAAACATAACGCATGAGGCAGAACACTTCGCTTGACCGTTCCCCGTCCCTCTTGAAGTTCCTTAACGGAAACTCCTGACAGATAGGACAGATAGGTGGGGTATAAAGGCAAACAGCAAGGCGATAAAAAAGATAGTACACCGGCAACAAAAACGACCCCGAACGAAACGTCAGCCGTACCAAGCATAAGTGCCTCCATAGTTACTACATTTCGTAGTAGTAAGATTAAAAACAAAGCGGCTCAAGAACAGCCGCTCGTAACGATGCTGGCCAATAGCATCATAATCAAGGCAGAAAACATGAAAGGTATCGTTTCAAGTAAAGGTATTCTGAAAGTGGTTTTAGGGTCGATTAGTTGCTTTAAACGATAATTAATGGCTTGATCGGCAAAGCCGACACTTGCCGACACTTTAGAAAAAGTGTTAGAGCATTTAAGCAATACACTGGCAAGCTCGTAAGCGGAATTCATTCGTCGAACGGCATACTGATCGGCCTGCAGTTCAACGGATACTTCGACGAAGCGCGCCCACTGTTTAAGAATCGGAATAAAGGGAAGACTCTTCCTCATCATCGTTACCATTAATATCCGAAGAGGGTCAAGCTGCCTGCAGTGACTTCGTTCATGCCATAAAATAGCCTTAAGTTCACGTTCAGAAAAGCGCTCGACTAGTTCAGACGAAATGATGATTCTGGGGCGTAAAAAGCCGGAAGTTACGGCTAACAACCCTTGATGTCGAATGACCACAATCGGAAAACCCATTAATTGGAATGTTCGACTCGTTTGTTCAGTCAAATGTTGGTCTTGGTGCAGAAGGACAAATCGATTCCATTTATTAGCCTGCAAAATTTGCTGCGCAATGATCCAGAATGCTACACCAAAGCTGTAAAATATGGCAATATTTAGACCAACAAATACGGCTTGGTGCAAGATCGTTTGTTCACGAATCGCATTGACGCAATATTGAAGAAGTCCCCACTTGAGGTTATAGCCGCTAATTTCGTGTACAAGGTAAAGGATCATTTGCGACCAAGCGAACAAGCTCACCAACGTCATCAACAGGAAGATGAGATGATGCTTGCGGCTCTTCATGTGTTCTCCCGTTTCCATTCCTGAAGCCTTTTTTCCAACGTTTCAAGCAATTCGGGATCGGCTTGTTCGAAGGCATCCAAAAAATGATTCACCACCAGCGACCCATATTCCTGCACCAATCCATGCGTGACCGCTTTGGTTTGTTCCCGTAGAAACTCTTCTTTGCTTTGAGAAGGTTGATAATAACTGATTCGATTCCGGCCTTTTCCCGTCGTTGATTTCAACAGATGCCCTTTTTCATGCAATCGGTTCAACACGGTCATGACGGCTGTGTAGGATAGCTCCTCATCGAGAGAGGATTGGACTTCTTTCACATTAATATGGCCCGCTTTCCAAACAATATCCATAATTTGAGCCTCTAATGGCCCAAAGAATCGATTTAATCCCTCTTCGTTCAATTTCATTCGTTGTACTTTCATTTCAAGCCCTCCCTCCTCCCATCTTATCACACTTTTCGATCGTCTTCATAACCCGGTATACGCAAGGTTTCCTTTCCGCTCTCTTGGTTTGATGTTACTCCCCAAACCACAAAACCGGCAATGATCACCACAAATACAAGCAGAATAACCCGGGCAATTGTCGGTTTCTCTTCATCCATTATCATCAACCTTTTGATTTTATACTACAAATTGTAGTACCAACACATGCATACGTCAACCGTTCATTCGTGACATTTTGTTGTCTAGTCATCGTCCTCATCACTTCTTCACATTTGCTGTTTAAACTGAAAACATTCAAATTAAGATGAAGGGGTTGGACTGGATTGAAACAAAGATGGAAGTACAAAGTTGGAATTGTCATCGGCGCATTAGCAGTCGTTTTAGCGGGTTGTTCAAGCTCGATGGAAGGAATGGATCACTCCGGCATGAACATGGGAACCGAAAGCGCAGAACCATCATCGAACGCTTCCCTGACGGCTTCGCCGTCAGCCTCTCCTTCCGGCCAAACCGTGAAAACGGAAGTTCTGACGGGGAAAGAATTTAATTTGACAGCCGAAGCAAGCAACCAAGAGATCGCTCCTGGCAAAACATTGCCGGTATGGACGTTCAACAACTCCGTTCCCGGTCCGCAAATTCGCGTTAAGCAAGGGGACACGGTAAAAATCAATTTGAAAAACGAGCTGTCCGTCCCCGTAACGATTCATTGGCACGGCGTTCCCGTCCCTAATGCGATGGACGGCATTCCGGGCGTTACGCAAAACGCCGTTCAACCGGGTCAAACGTTCACCTATGAATTTAAAGCAAATGTTCCGGGAACGTATTGGTATCACTCTCACCAAGACAGCGTCAATCAGTTGGATCGCGGCTTGTACGGGTCCTTTATTGTTGAAGGAAATGACGATGAGAAGGTGGATCGGGATTACACCTTGATGCTCGACGAATGGATTAGCTCCGGAGAAACGATGGATATGTCCGGCGGAATGTCAGGTATGGATATGACTGACGGAGAGGACATGTCCGGTATGGATATGTCCAGCATGGATCACAACGGCATGGATATGGGTAACGACGCTTCTTCATCCTCGGACAGCAGCATGGGCACGATGTCCATGGGAGATGATATGAGCATGTACGACCTGTTCTCGATAAACGGGAAGTCCGGATCCCTTGTCGATCAGTTGCCTGTCAAAGAGGGCGATAAAGTCCGCATTCGGTTAATCAATGCCGGTTATATGTCTCACCAAATTCATTTGCATGGCCATGAATTCAAGATCATTTCGACAGATGGTCAACCGATCAATAATCCAGGGATTATTAAGGACAACGTCATCAACATTGCTCCGGGCGAACGGTATGACATTGAGTTTACGGCGAACAATCCGGGCCAATGGTTGATCGAAGATCATAGCGACAATAAAGCAGCTTCCGGAATGAAAGCCATGATTGTTTATGAAGGAGCTGCCGCGGGTTCCGATAAATCCAACGCTACCGAGAAGCTTGCAGCTGTAGATCTTACTCAATATGGTCAAGCCGGGAAGACGACATTCACCTTGGATCAAAAATACGACGTAGAGTATACGATGAATCTCAATACGGAAATGCAAAACGGGAATATGGTCTATACCATCAACGACAAAACATTTCCGAATACGGATCCGCTTAATGTGAAGAAAGGCGACACGGTGAAAGTGAAGCTTGTCAACAACTCGAAATCAGACGATCACCCGATGCATCTGCACGGACATTTCTTCCAGGTCCTTAGCAAGAACGGAAAGCCGTTGGAAGGCTCGCCTGTATTTAAGGACACGATCAATGTGAAACCTGGCGAAGAGTATGTCGTTGCCTTTAAAGCTGACAACCCGGGCAACTGGATGTTCCACTGCCACGATTTGCACCATGCTTCGGCCGGCATGGTCACGGAACTGAAATATACGGATTATAAGACCGATTTCGTAGCAGATCCGAATGCCGGCAATATGCCTGAATAACTTTCAAAAACGAAGGGAACGGTTTTAACCGCTCCCTTCGTTTTTCTTATGATACGGCTTTCCCGATCTTCTGCAGAACGGTTACGTCATTACCGAATTTACACATGGCATCGCAATCGCATCTCAAGTCCTTGAATAAGATATACGACAAGGTGACGGAGTCGATATGTCGGAATGACGGGCGTAACAATTGAGCTTTGATTTCTTTCTCCCTGCAATCTGGAGCCACTAAGTAAAAAGGAGCGGCTTTGGAAGGGATCGATAGTGATAAGTCGTTTAATCGCAAGATGCCCGAGTATATCGAGGTACTCTTCTCCACTTCAAAACCGCTGACAATTTGATGCGAGTCGTCCAACCACAGAACATCGATCAGCGAGACGGTATCCAAGACAGCATCCGGAATCCCTTTCAACTCCAATTTTTTGATGGACCATTCCCCAAGAGGCTGCTCATTCCATAAACGTTTATGGTCATTGCGTGCAATCCAGACTTGATATCCAAGAGAGCGGCCTAACTTGGCCAAATAATATTGCATCTCCGTATGCGCATGTTCCTCTTGTTCATCTGCTTGAACTTCTTTATGCCGTTTGTCTTTTGCCTTTGACCTTTTTTCGATCTCCCTCTCGATGATTTGAACCGAGTTTTCCTCTATAACCAGCCGATTGGTTCCAATTTCAAACAATAATCCCGCGATCGCGCCCAAATCCTTTGACAACAGGTTTCGATACTCAATATTTTTTGTTACGATCACTTCGCGCATTTCAAGGTATGCATCCCATGAACCCAACTTTTTCTTTTCTGAAAATAAGGCATTAAATCCATTCACGATAGCGGTATTAAAAGGAGGAAACCATGTCGGATGCAAAAAATAGAGAATATTCGCAACGGCAGGTCCCAATCCCTTGATTTGAAGAGCATTCAATTTCCCAATTTCAGCTATAACCTGCTCTTCTGCCGTTGCTTCCATGCACGCCTTCAAAAATCGGCCGAAAGCCTTTTGATTCGGTACATTCTCATAAATATCCGGGATTCGTAATTTCGGTTTCCAATAGAAAGCATGCGCAGCTCCTTCAAACACTTGCTTCTGTTCCGAAATGGCCGCCAGCACGATTTCAAGGCTGGAGCCCTTAAAATCATTTCCGAAGGTGCCGAGTTCGATCTCGAGAATAACTTTAGCCAGGCTCTTGCGGATGGTGCGAAACGCTTTCAGACGGTCATCGTTGTTGAGAAACCACGTATGATAAACCGACTCCGGATCTCGTTTGTATTCCTGAATAATGTCCTCCATTCGAAACCTTCTCCTTTGCCAACGTCCAGATATCTCCAACTAAAGTATAGCACGATAGGGGAATCTTTTTAAATGGCGTTGATCGGCAATTGAACGTAGACAATCGTCCCCCCTTCACTCCCTTTATTGTGGGCCCAAATTTGTCCGGAATGGGCTTCTACGATCGATTTGGCGATCGACAGGCCCAGACCGCTACCGCCGGATTGTCGGCTTCTGGATTTATCGGTACGGTAAAATCGTTCAAATACGTGAGGAATTTCGCGAGTCGGAATGCCGATTCCAGAATCCTCAATCGCTAGCGTGACGCGTTCTTCTCTCTTATGAGCATAGATTCTCACATATCCGCCTACATCCGTAAACTTCAAGGCATTGGAAAGCAGGTTGTTCCAGACCTGAATCATCCGGCTTTCATCCCAAGACACTTGGATATCCGGAATGTCATCAATGCTAAAGTGAATGGACTTCTCCATGAATGCGGCTTGATTGAGCTGAACAATTTTATCGATATGGTCCCGTAGGGAAAAGTTTGTTCGTTGTAGAAGAAAATCCGGGGATGAGAGTTCATTTAATTGTTCCAAGTCGTGCACCAAGTGGATTAATCGATTGATTTCGTCTTGGCAGGATTCCAGTCGTTCGGTTGTCGGTTCCCATATTCCATCCTTCATAGCCGATAGGAAACTTTTCAAGGTCGTTAGAGGCGTTCGCAATTCATGAGCGATGTTCTCGCTCATCGCTGTCCTGAGATCCTGTTGATACTGTAACTGTTCCGCCAGGTAATTTAAAGCTTGACCGAGCTCGGACATCTCATCTTTATTGGTTGACCGGACCCGGGTTTTCAAATCTCCATGAGATATCGCAAGCGCCGCCTGCTTCATCTTTACCAATGGGGATGATATGCGCCGGGCAACATATACGCTTAGCAATCCAGCTAAAATGATCGAGAAGACAATAGTCAACATTACCGACTGAATAATGGCTTGTTCCAAATGTTTGTTTAGCATTCCGTTGCTTTGGCTGTGTGCCGCTTCCTGCCCATAAAGTTGAAAGTGAAAATGGGTGGCATTCACAATGGCGATACTTGCAACAACTAAGATTGCCCCCGACCACAGCATTAAAAGCACGCTAATCCGAAACGAAAGTTTTTTGCTCATCGGAAATTACCCTCCAGAATAGCGGTAGCCAACGCCGTAAACGGTTTGTATGTACGTTGGCTTTTTAGGATCGGTTTCAATCTTTTGGCGAATATTTTTAATATGCTGATCAATGGTTCGCGTATCACCCTCGAAATCCAAGCTATGTATTTTCTCAATCAGTTCTTCCCGGCTAAAGGTCCGACAAGGATGACGAACGAATACCAATAGAAGCTTATATTCCGCTCCTGTCAGGGGAACGGGTTGATCCTTCAATAAAACTTCGTTACGAACAGAATCAACAACCAGCTCTCCATTCTTGGAGACAATCCGGTCTGCCAGTACATCTTCTTCGTTCGTTCGTCTAAGAACTGCACGGATACGTGCCAGTAATTCTGCCGGGTCAAACGGCTTTACGATGTAATCGTCCGCCCCGATTTCTAAACCATGGACTTGTTGTGATTTTGCCGATTTTGCCGTTAACATGATAATCGGAATCGAGCTTCGAGCCCTGATTTGTTGGCACAATACCTCGCCGCTTATATCCGGCAGCATCAAATCCAATAAAATCAAATCAACGGACGTACGCTCAAGGAGCGCCAGAGTTTGATGGCCTGATTCGGCTTCTTCAACTTGATACCCGCCATGTATTAAATAGGAAGTCACGACTTGACGAATTTTAGGTTCATCTTCAACGACCAATATCGTCCTCATTCTTTTCCTCCAATTGATTTCGCCATCGTTAATTATTGCCCTTGCTACGATAAATTGTAGTTTCAACGAATGATGCAGTCAAACGGGAAACAGAACTTGTCCGAAGCCGGCAAGTTCTGTTTCCCGATCTGAGGTCTGACCAACAATTCAAGCAGCGACCATCATATTTTTGCAAATCTCTGCACATTTAAAGCATGCTTCAGCACACTGTTGGCAATGAGCTTCCGAATGTTTTTTGCACTCGGTACCGCATGCTTCACAAATCTTGGCGCACAGTTCGCAAATCTGATGGACATACGGACTGTTTCGCGACATGGCTTCTGCTGCGAACGAACAGATAGCTGCGCACTCGACACCCAATCGAATACACTCTTTCATCATCGCCATATTGTTTTCGTTCAGACAAGCATCGTAACAATGGTTGCACGCCTGCATGCAGCGCAAGCATTCGTCAATACAGGCTTGATAACGTTGGTGCGACATTTTAAGTTCCTCCTTTGTTTTTTTTACTACAAATTGTAGTTATTCCCGGAAATCCAAAATCTATTTGCACCGTTTTCTTGGATACCTTTGGTTACTTCACATATTTGACGAGCGCCATTAGACCTCCCGGTTCGACCGAAGCATTCGTCGTATGGTGCAGCTCATGGCAATGGAATACCCATTCCCCCGGACTATCGGCAATAAAATCAATGTCGAAAGTTTCACCCGGATTGACGGTAACGGTATTCATAATTTGAGGTGAAGTCAGCGGATGACCATCTTTGGCAATGACTCGAAAATCGTGACCGTGCAAATGCATGGGATGTGTCCCATTGCTAATATTCGCAAGCCGAATTCGTATCAATTCTCCTTCCTTTACTTCAATGGGCTGGGTATCGGGAAAAGACTTTCCGTTAATCGTCCAGTAGTTGTAATCCATACCCATAACGGTGCTTCCCGCTTGATTATTCGGCGATTTCGAAGGCATTTCCATCATGCTGTGCAGTTGGCTCGATTTGTCTTTAAGGCCCTGCTCCATCATGCTTCGGATATCGCCTTTTTTCTTTAACGGCTTTGGTTCCCCTTTTGCCATTCCAGACATTTGATCATTGTTATTTGTTGCCGTGCCTCCAGCTTTATCGGGTATATTCCATCCGCCGAAGATCATGGCGTATTCGCGATCATGCTTGAGGGACTCCTTCTGCGGATCAATAATCAACAAACCGTACAAGCCTTTATCGATCTGCTGAATACTGTTGAAGTGGGAGTGGTACATGTACGTGCCGGCATGATTCGCGGTGAATTCATACGTAAAAGTCTCTCCGGGTTTTATGGCTTGCTGAGTGAATGACGGGACGCCATCCATCTTATTCGGAACGTGCAGTCCGTGCCAGTGAATCGAGGTCTCTTCGGGCAAGCTATTTTTAACGATGACCCGAATGGTATCCCCTTCGTTGGCGCGAATAACAGGCCCTGGCACAGTTCCATTAAAAGTATCAGCATCTGTTTGAACGCCTGAAACCAGTTCCCATTTGGCGACTTTGGCTTCCAGCTTATATTCGCGTACTTTACCTGTTGGTTGGACCGAATCCGTTTCAGCCAAAGCTGGCAAACTGCGCAGTTTTTTGGTCGTTAGTATGTCCGGGCTGGCTGCCTGAGCATGCATCGAGCCCTGGTTGGGAGTATTTATTTGTTTCGGGCTAGGTTTTGCATTCAACGAACGGGGTGTCGATTGGCTGCAGCCCGAAGATATAACTGAAGCAACGACAATTAGGAATAGTGGATTCCATTTCATATGCTAACCACTCCTCGATTTTGCTTGCCTGTAGTATGTGGAAACGGAGGAGGATTATGCGTCAGCTCGATCCTAAGATGTCGTTAACCGTAAGCGTCAAATAGCCCCCACCTGTATTCGGGATGGGGGCTGATCTATGCTTTTGTTATGAAAATACGCGACAAGTCAGTGGGAGCGATGTTGACCACGGTAAGAAGGGCTCTAACGCCTCCGGGTCACGAGGATCCTCCAATTGAGGCAACTGCTCGAATAGGTACTTTAGGTACTGAAACGGATGCAGCCCATTCTCCTTGGCCGTCTCGATGATGCTGTAAATTGTGGAGCTTGCTTTAGCACCGCGCGGTGTATTGGCGAACAGCCAATTCTTTCTCCCGATCACGAACGGTTTTATCGACCGTTCGCTTCGGTTGTTATCGATCTCCAACCGCCCGTCCTTTAGAAATACGTTCAGCTTGTCCCACTGATTTAGGCTGTAGGCGATTGCTTGTCCGACCAGACTTTTCGGCAGCGTTCTTGATCGCTGCTGACGAAGCCATGCCGAATAAGCCTCTACGACCGGAAGACTTCGCTTCTGGCGCTCGGCATGACGTTCTTCCGGCGTGACGTCCTTCAGATCGCGTTCGATTGCAAAGAGCGCGTTGCAGTATGCCAGTCCCTGACCGGCCACTGTTTCCGATTGCTTCTTCGATTCGGGCGGTGCTGCTTTGAGCGCCTCGTCGTACTTGCGTCTGGCATGCGCCCAGCATCCGACTAACGTTACACCGGCGACTTTATGGTAGCCCGGGTAGCCATCCACATGCAGATAGCCTTTAAACCCGGATAAGAAGTTCCGGGGATGCTCGCCGCCCCGCGTCTTCTGGTAGTCGTAGATGACAGCCGGCGAAACGCCGCGTCCGGTGCGATACAACCACAGGTACGACGTCGATTCGGCCGATTTCCCTGGTTCGCGCAGCACCTGCAGCGTCGTTTCATCCGCATGGAGCGCTTCCTGCCGAAGCAAGTACGCTTTCATGGCCGCGACGATCGGCGCGAGCCATTGCTCCGCGCCATAGATCATCCAATTCGCCATCGTCTGGCGGGACAGCGTGTACCCTAGACGCGCGAACTGCTGTAGAATAGGCGCAACCCGACCCATCCTTGAGGATAGTTAGACGGTCACGCCCTTCTCCGAACCGGACGTGCGCCTTTCGGCGCATCCGGCTCTCCATCTAAAGTGGCTTTGTGCTGCGCGATTTGCGGTTAGCCCTGTTCTTTACGTTGTTTCCTTTTGTAGCAGGAAATGCATAGCGCAGTCAGGTACTCGTTCCATTCTTCCTCGGAGTGTTCCAGATGTGAACTCGCATCTTGAAAGTATACATGCGTGTGCCTTTGCGTCAGCTTCCGTTTACACTCGGCACAGCGGCCCTTCTGTCGCTTCACCACGTCCGTTCGAAATGAAAACCAGTTGTCCCGTCCGAATAAGCGGTGGAGAAATCGTTTCTTGTGTACATTCAGAAGGTTTTTCAGCTTCCTGTCGCGTTCTAGCTGCGCTCGATCTTCTTTGATATACGGATGTTTTTGGGAACATTGATTGATGTATTCAATCTTGTAGTATTGCAGTCGATCCAGGATGTGCGCGCCCCCGTTCGCTTCATCTTTAAAACCGAAGTTGCGAGCGGCATATTTCCGATATTGGGGGTGATTCTGATTCATGTTATACGGAAACAGATAGGTTCCGGCGACTTGGACTCTGGATTGGCCTGTTCTTTGGGTGAGTCGATGCAGAACCAGCCACCACAAGAAATTGTCAATATCCCTGAATATTTCTTTGGAGTTTCCTCGTCGGAAATATTCGGCGAATCCCCGTATTTTGACGTTTAGCATCTGGATTGCTGTTTCGCCGGGAAGGTGCCGCAGCATTTTAGAATCTCGCGACATGATGCGTTTGAACTTCTGAATCGCTTTACGACTTGGTTTCACCAGCACCATTTGCTTGTCTTGCCGTCTCCATCTTCTGATGTTGAATCCCAGGAAGTCAAAACCGCTGTCAACGTGCGTCACCAGTGTTTTTTCGGCGGACAGTTCCAGTTTCAGGTTGTCCTGCAGGAAGCGCCTGACCTTCTCTTTCAGTCTTTCCGCATCTGCTTGGGTTTTGCACAAGATCACAGCGTCGTCTGCATATCGGATGATGAAACAGGGCAGGTCTGATTTCCTTCGCGCCCAATCCGTTCGGTTTTCATACAGATTGGCAATAAATTGGTCCAGCTCTGTGAGGTAAACGTTCGCCAGAAGGGGACTGCACAGGCTGCCTTGTGGAGTACCCATTTCCGTTTCCTGAAATTCTCCGTTGTGGAGGAGACCGGCATTCAGCATGTTTCGGATGAGTTTCAGCAGCTTTTTGTCATGGATGTTTTTGGCTAACAGACTCATCAGAATATCGTGGTCTACGTTGTCGAAAAAGCCTTTGATGTCCATCTCTATGGCCCAATGGTACTGCTGCTGCTCCGCGAGCCGGCGAATTCTTTCGATGGCATGGTGTGTGCAGCGAAACGGACGGAATCCATAGCTGTGGCGGTACTGTTTGCTTTCATAGATGGGTTCCAGTACACTGCGAACGACATCCTGGGCTACTCGGTCGGCGATCGTGGGTATTCCTAGCGGCCTCTGTTCTTGCGGTTTGTGCGGCTTCGGAATGAATATGCGCCGTACCGGTGATGACGTCAGGTGCCGGAAGATTTCCTTGACCTGTTGCCGTAGGCCCCGTATTTGCTCGTCAGACGTGTAGTCTTTTCTGGTTTTTCCATCGATCCCGGGAGTCTTGGAACCGGAGTTGCTGAGTACTTTGTCGATGGAAAGGTCAATGAGCACATTCCATCGAAGCAACTGGTGCAGTTTGGAAAAAGTACAGTTTTGAATCGCTCGCCGCGCCAAACGTGTTTGCGTTTCGAATCTCTTTCCTCGGTAGAAGGTCGGAGCGAAGGTGGAAATCGCAATCACCCCTTTGTCAGGATGGACAGGGGCTCTACTTTTGCAAATACGCCTCACTTTAGACTGGAACCCTTCGCCGTGTAAGGGGCTTTCCCCCTCTCGGACTACTACGGTTCCTCCGTCCCTGAATGTTCACGTCAACGAAGCGGTCCAGCCCGAGCGGGCCGAACATCCAGGTTCCCACGTTCACTGCATCGAATCTCGCTGCCTTAGGTCGTCACTATACGCGGGGAGAATCTGCATTCTTGCACCTCTGTAGAATACAGCCACCGATTCATCGGGTCGGCAGACCAAAGAGCAATAGTCTGCCGCTTCTACCACCCCATCCGTATCGTCCATCGATTTCGGATGTTTACCGTGACCGCGCTTCTGCCGTGACTTCGTTTGCACTGACCGTAGCAGGTCATCGAGGCTAGCCCTGCCTCTTGGGGAGATGGATTCCCCTCACAGGTACATTGTCGGGTGGGCTTCACACCTCGGATATGCTCGTATCTGACGCATGCCACCCTAGCCTGACCGGGTTGAGGTACCCCTGTCGCTTCCTTTTAAGGAAGCCTTTCTATGCAGCGCCTCGTGGCGCACGTTCTTGCCGATACAGCGGCAAGCCGTCCACGTACTTCTGGCTCATGACATACGCTAAGCTGGACGGCGAAGCCAAGCTTCCTGGGTATACAGGTTTGGGCATTGGCGCCGTTACAATTGGCGTTTGAATGTCTTCACGTTCGCAGCGGCGGCAAGCATACACATGCCGAACATGGCGAACGATCTTCACTTGTGGTGGCACGACGGCGATTTCACTGCGCGTCTCGGTGCTCATCTCGTGCAGCGAGAAGCCGCAGCATTCACATACCTGCTCGCCTTCCGCCAGTTGGTACGTCACCGTTTCTACCGGCAGCTTGGAGAGATCCGCTTCGCGTTTGCCCGTCTGTTTGCGCCGCGCGTACGTGATCTCTTCCATGGGCGGCTGTTCGCCGGCAGGCATTGCGAGCACTTCGGCTTCGTTGAACAGATTCAGCTCCATTTGGTCCGGATGCGTCTGCTCGCTGGAGGCGCCGAAGCGCTTGTGCTGGGCCAGGCGGAACTGTTCCTCGTACCATTTGAGCTTGGTGGATAGTTCGGCAACCTGTCGCTGGAGGGATTCAATTGTGGGGGATTCCGTTCGATTTTCCATACGTTATATTTTCGTCACGATGGAGGCGATGCCTGCCGATACATATGTCGAAACAGGTAAGGAATGGATTGCTAAATGACGGCAGCGGCGGTCACTTTGGGGTGAGCCTGCTGCTGGCTGAGCGAAAGTCCATCCAGCAGCCAGCGGAGCTCGCGGGTAGTGACCGTGACCGGTTCGCCGTGATCCTTGGGCCACTCAAACGTGCCGCGCTCGAGCCGGCGGTAGAACAGCCAGAAACCGTTGTGCTCCCAGTATAAGATTTTTAGTTTGTTACGCTCGCGGTTGCAAAAGACGTACAAGCATGGGGAGAATGGATTTAGCCCGAGTCCCTCTTGGACGAGAGCAGCCAGTCCGTCGATTGATTTTCGTAATGTCAAGATCAAACGAAAATTCCCCAAAAGAATCAATTGAAAGTTCCCCAATTTCATCGGTCAGCTTCTGATTCGCCCGTTGATTCGGGGCGAAACAAGCCGGCCTTTTTCTTCTCCTTAATTCTGTAGCTCTCTCCCTTGATGTTCACGGTGCTCGAGTGGTGAAGAAGGCGGTCGAGGATCGCCGTCGCAAGCACCTTGTCGCCGAAGATGTCTCCCCAAGCGCCGAACGTCTTGTTGGAGGTGAGGATGATGGAGCCGCGCTCATATCGTTCCGAGACAATCTGGAAGAAGAAATGTGCGGCAGTCTCGTCCATCTTCCGATAACCGATCTCGTCAATGATGAGCAGGTCCGGCTTGATGAACACTTTCATCTTCTGCTTAATCGTATTGGTCAGATGCGCCGTCTGCAGCGCCTGTACAAGATCGTGTGCTGTTATGAAGTAAACTGAATAGCGATGTTTAATCGCCTCCAAACCAATCGCCACGGCTAGATGCGTCTTACCGACGCCGGGCGGCCCTAGGAAGATGAGGTTCTCTTGGTGCTCAACGAATCGTAATGTGGACAGATCCCGAATCCGCCGTTCGTCAATCGACGGCTGGAAGACGAAGTCGAACTGGTCCAGCGTCTTTCGGAACGGCAGGTGCGCAAGACGCGTCCGCGTTTGGATGAATCGGTCATGCTTGGCAAGCAATTCTTCCGCCAGGAGATTGTCCAAAAACTCCAAATACGGTATATTCGCTTTAGACGCTTCTTCGGCATGCTGGTGGATGATCTCCGGAATGCGCACCCATCCAAAGTGACGCATGGCAGCTTCCAATCGTTCTTGCAGAATCATTGGAACATCGCCTGTTCCATGAGCGATTCATAGACCGAAAGCGAGCGTTCCAACACTTCTGGTGCGGTTTGCGGTACATAACGAGGCGTGGGCTCTCCAACCGGACGACTCGTGGCTGTACGGATCCCCTCGAAGTGTTTTTTATTGCTGACGACTTGATGTCTGCCTAACGACTTCGGATGTTCGGCAATGAGCTGGCCATTGAAATAGAAACGCAATGTGCCGTTCTTCTCGTCCTGGACTTCGACTGTAGCACCGACGTACGCGAACGGTACCGAGTAACGATTGGCGTCGTAAGACACGTAGCAATCCGCGGCCACCTTACGATGGAGCCGATCCGCGTAAGCGAAGGAGACCTCGGGAAGCGGCCGCAATTCTTCCTCTTCCCACAGCTCTGCCGGCACACGATGCGTAGTGCCGTGTACCCGCTGGTTCGCCACCGTATCGAGCCAGCGGCGTACTTGGTCGTTAAGATCCTGCAGCCCGGTAAAGCTGCGTATGCGCGGCCAAAAGTTCTTTCGCAAGTAACCGACGCCGTTCTCGACCTTGCCTTTCGTACGGGGCCGGTATGGCTTGCAGCGGCGCAGCACGAACCCGTAATGTCGAGCGAACCGCGCAAAGCGCTCGTTCCAGATAACCTCGCCATTGTCGGCTTGACCGCTCACAACGGTCTTCATGTTGTCGTAGAGGCACGTCTCTGTAACGCCGCCGAAGTATTCGAACGCCCTCGTATGGCAGCCCAGAAGTGTCTCCAGCCGTTCATCCTCCGTGAACTCCACATACATCGCCCGCGAGTAACCCAGCACCATGACAAACGCGTACAACCGCTTGTGTCCGTCGTCCAGCGCAACACGGAAATGTCCCCAGTCCACTTGAGCCTGTTGTCCCGGCTGCGTCTCGTAGCGTTCGGTAGCCTTGGACTGTACTGCTGGTCGTAAAGGCTGCATGAACATGCGCAGGATGGTGATGCCGCCGGTGTAACCGCGCTCACGAATCTCATCTCTCGCATTCAGGCATCCCTCCGCCATGCGGCTGCGAATGTAGTCCTTGTAATCGTCAAGCTTCCCCTCAACCGGCTTCCGCTTTGGGTAACTCCCCGGCTCATCTGCCTGCAGCCACTTCCTGACTGTCTTGCGATCTCGACCAAGTTCTTCAGCAATCTGCGTGATATTCATACCGCGTTGCAACATCTCTTTCATCCTGAAAAATTCCCCATTCTTAACCAATCTCGACTCTCCCCTCCGGGGAGTATGTCGGCTAGAGGTGGGGATTTTTCAACTGATGATATTGAGGATTTTACAACTGATCTTTACAGTAAGTCCGTGCTTCCGCAAGCCAAATATACCTGCCGGGTGGTTAGCTCGCTTAGCATACGACCTCCAAAGCTTGACTCACGTCGCGGAGCAAGGCTGGATTAAACCCGGCGTCGACCTCGATAACGGCTGCACCGACCCTAACGCGAAGAGGGCAAGCGGACAAATTGGCTTCCGGCTCAGAAGTGATTCTAGCTTTGACGAACGCAGTAGGCTTGGCAGCAGTAGTATCGGTAGGCGAATCGCTAAGTCTTTTCATCCAAGTGTAGAGCTGACGACGATTTACCTGATTGGCTTCGCACCACCTTGTTGCTTTTTCACCGCTGGAACGGAAAGCAGCGATGCGGGCTTCCCATTTCTTCTGTACATCTTCTCTGGCCATGAAAAATCCTCCCCTGATTTGAATAGCCTCTCGGCATTCGCCGAGGCAGATGGGACAAGGGTTTCCTTGCGCCATCTCGACTTCCTTCCTCCCACTTTCTGTGGGGGGATTTTTTATTTCAACCGGAACCCGAACTGGAAAAAATATTTCGGTTTTCGGCTGTTTCTTTGTCGAAAACACTTGACTTTTTAAAAATCGCTCCAAAATCGCGCGGGAAGGGGTTGAATTTCCCCTTACTACTCGTGATCGGAGTGTTGCCCTTGAAGCCTGCTTTTGTTTCTCATGCCGACTACCAGCGCGTCACCCTGGACCGACTGCGCCAGTATTACACGAACGGCGCTGCCGTGCTCGTACGACGGGATTGGCCTGTCATCTGGAAGTGTCTCATTTCGGACCTTTCCCATACCACGACGTTCCTTCGCGATCGTTACGCGGATCAGGGACCTGCCCCCCGCGACCCGGCTTCCATGCTCCGTTCGTACTTGCTCTTTCTACTCGTCAAACCCGAGATCGGCCTCACCAAATGGGTCGATGAGTTGCACCGTGTCCCACTCTACGCCATCCTCAGCGGCTTCGAACCCGGGGATATACCCGGCGTCGGGACGTTCTACGACTTCCTTTCACGTTTCTGGGATGCCGACGAGGACAACCTGAAACCGAAGAAGAAGCCTGTACGCCGTAAGCCGAAGCGCGGCAAGAAAGGGGAGAAAGCCCCGACCACCTCGCCCGGCAAAGTGGAACGGCTCGTCAAACGCCTGCTCCGTAGCGGCTTGCCGTTCCGGAAGCAGCCTTTTGATCGGCTCTTGGAATTCTTCCAATCTCAGATTGTAGCGGTGTCGGCCAAACTGAGTCTGCTGGGGGACCCACAGGCGCTCGCGATCGCCGGCGATGGCACGCCTGTCGTGACCGCTGCGTTCCCCCGCAGCAAACCGCTGTGTGATTGTCATGCCCGCGGCATAGCGAAATGCCACCACCCTCGCCTGTACTCCCAACCCGACTGCGACCTCGGGTGGGACAGCGCTCGAGAGAAGTACGTGAGCGGATACCACCTGTACATGCTGACTGCTGCTAACAGTCACCATGATCTGCCGCTGTATCCTCGGCTTCAACCCGCCTCGCGCCACGATGCAGTGAGCTTTGTAGTCAGTACCGTGGAATTTTCGCAACGTTTCACCTTGGGCATGGTGGAGAAGATGCTGCTGGATGCCGCTCATGATGCCTCCGCCATTTACGATCTGCTTCAGCACCAAGGCGTTCAGCCGTTCATTGATCTCAATAAACGGGCTACAAAATTTCTGCAAACCGTCAAGGATATGAAGATTTCCCCCAAAGGCATCCCGATCTGCCCGGCGGGCAAGCCCATGAAACCTTACGGCTACGACCATACCCGCAACCGGCAGAAATGGATGTGCCCGATGATGCAGGGCCGAACCACCAACACTTGCGCCACGCCATGCTCCGATGCTAAATACGGCCGCACCTACCACACGTGCGGTAAAGACAACCCGCGGCTGTTTCCGTCGGTGCTTCGCGGCTCCCAAACATGGAAGCTGATCTACAAACGCCGCACCTCGGTCGAGCGCTCCAAAAGCGCGAGAAAGTTGATTACAAGCTCGAAGCTGGCCGCCACCGCTCCACCAAGATGTGGTACATCCGCATCTACGGCATTATGATGTGCCAGCACATTGATGCTTGGTTTGTTCACCGCCACGAGGAGTTGGAGCGGCTACAGCCGCAACTGTTTCAGCATGCTTCTTAATCCCTGAATCGCTTCTTTTCGAAAATGCACCTCATCTTGTTTTGTTTGCCATGCCTATTTTTGAAAGTGACTTTCACATCCAGATTTTCCTGCTCATTTTTCATATCTACAGCCTCTTTTCTGATCCGATCTCCCCCTTAATTCCGAGAGTCTATTTGATTCTGAGGAGGATTATCTCACGGTTACCGCAAGGAACGAAGGTGGGGAAGGTTTGACGCTTACTGTTATAGAACACGTGATGTTCTATTGAGCAGACCCGATGTTCAAGCCAGGAGGACTCAGATCAAATTATTGGGGGATTGCGCGGCGGTATGCGAACTGTGTGCCCAGTTCATGTCTGAGAATAGCTTATTGATGAAATCGATCTGTGAATATTGCGCATATGTTTGTGAAGTCTGCGGAAACGAATGTCTGAAACATCGGGATCAGGAGTCTCAAATGTGCGGACAAATGTGCTTAAAATGCGCAAGGGAATGCCGTGCGATGGCCATGCAAATGAACTAATACAAAAGAACCGTTACCCAACTACATCGCTTGCAGGAGGGTGGCGGTTCGTATTAATTCACTTTTTTCAATCCTACAATCTCTCAATTCAATCGGCGGTTTTCTTCGATCATATCCGCCATTTTGAAGTTTAATTGTTGAACTTCACTTTGCAATGAATGATCGTCCGCATGTGTTGGGGATTTGTTCTTATCTTTGGATCCATGAGTTCCATGAGACATTCCCCGCATGCAGACGATCATCATCAATGGACAAGCTAACAATAGCACTAGCTGCAACCAGTTCAAATGAATCTCCTCCTCATCATTTATCGGGATAGGTTATTCCGTCTATGTTCGTATTCTTCATCGCTTATTTCGCCTTTGGCATAACGTTCTTTCAACACCATCAGAGGCCGATCTTCAATATTGCCATTCCTCATTAATTTTCGAACGACTATATAAACTGTAACGCCGATTGCAATAATCAATAGAAGCAAACCCACCAACATAACTATACACATCATGATCATCATCGAATTATCCATCATCATGGATCCATTCATCATCAAGCTCGACCTCCTTGAACTGAGTTGGGCTCGGTACGGCTCTGCACTTATTGTACCCGAACAATATGATGAAAATATGAGGGTTTCTGAAGTGTGCATTTTATTCTGAACGCGCACTTTCAACATTGAATGCGGACCGCCGTAACTTGAGGACTAACATCACAATGACGCACGCCATGATGATCGTCACGCTTGTCCACTGTCCCGCAGTCCAGTTCAACAAATATCGGGGAGAATCACCTCGTAAGAATTCCAGGCCAAAGCGCCCCGCAGCGTATAACATGTTGTATATGAGAAAGAGATATCCGGTTGGCAATTTTTTTGATTTTAAAGCGATCAGTATGGCGAAAACGACAAAATCCAATTGCCCCTCCCATATCTCGGCCGGCCATAACGGTTGTGAACCGTAGGCGTCGTATGCAAAAGTTCCCTTAGGGTAAACGATGCCAAATCCGGAATTCGTCGGAGAACCATATGCATCTCCGTTGAGAAAACATGCAATTCGGCCAATGCCCTGGCCAAAGATAATCGCTGGTACTAGTATATCCGCAAATTCCAAGAAGGAGATGGATTTTACTCGGGTATAAATGAATCCCGCGATAAGTCCGCCGACAAGCGCCCCTTGTATGGCAAGTCCACCCTCCCATATTTTCACGATCTGCCCAAGATGCTGAGAATAATAAGGCCATTGGAAAAAGAAAACATGCCAAATTCTTGCGCCAATAATTGAACCGATTACCGCATAGAAGAGCACTCCCAACACGTGCCCTTGATATTTGGTTCCACGGGCAAAATAATAAGCAATAGATGCGCCCAACAAGATAGCAACGGCAATTACGACACCATAAGATCGAAGAGCGAAATCGCCGATTCGAAACAATTCAACTCTCATTGAACTCACCACTTTCTCCGTTAGATTCGGATCTCGTTTCACGCTCTGGCACTTTTATCGTCATCATGATGAAACCAATGATAATAACGACAATGGCAATCCATTGATCCATCGTTAAGTTCAGCCATATGGAGGATTTGGGTTTCAGCAAGGAAACGAAAAGCGAAATGATCCCGTAGCCGATAAAACCATGGGAAGCCATCTTGCCTTGACCGATGGACAGTTTAATAATGTGCCATAGGAGCGGTAATAAGAGCAACAATTGATATGCATTAACCGGGTGATACCGGTATTCAGGATCGGATATTGAAATTCCCCAAGGCAACATCGTTCGAAGGCCGTATTGCCAATGGGTTACCAAGTAAATCATCACCGAAGAAATCAACACGATGGATAGAACATCTGACGCTTCTCTCCAGTCGGCCTTACTCCTCCACCATCGATGTAGTAAATACATCATCGCGCCTGCAAAGGCGATTCTCGAACCGAGAGTTGTTCCAGGGTAAAACAATAGCGAGAACGGATTTGTAAGAAGTTGCGGTTCAGAAAATAAAGGGCTTACTTTCCATATCAAGATGCCAATCAATAAGGCGTTGAAAATGATATCCAAATGTTGAAGCGCATGCAGCGATTTTTTTCGGACGACCATTCGAGCGATTGAAAATCCAATAAGCGCGGATACACCATAATAAAACCAATCAGCCCGAATGACAAACGGTCCAATTTGCAGTACGCCTGTCATGACACGCCCCCATGTAGCAATAAAGGTTTCATCATCTGCAGTCCTCCTCTTCCCGGGAAACCACTTTATCGATGTTTAATACTACACAAAGTAGTATTTAAAATCAAAGTTAGAACTGCCGAAGTTATTTTTAATTATTACGGATTGTAGTATTAAAACTCGGATTCGTCAATCCAGGGAATATGAATTTTCGCTGGCATACCAACTGCTTTACCAACTTACCAAAAATTACGCCTTCAAAACTGCAAAGTTAACGTGTTAGCATATGCCTCGCAGCACCCCCCACCAATTCAAAATGGGAACAGGAGGATGTTTGAGGATGAGTTTGAGAATGAAAAGAAAGCTTGCCGTTGGATTTCTTGTGGCAACATTTAGCTTGGGCGTAGGAATTTCGAGTCTAGCGGACCCCGTTAGCGCAGCTCCCGTAACCAACCAAAGCCAGGTAAGTTCCGTAAGACAAAATATTATTAACAAAGGCTTGAAGTACTTGGGAACCCCGTATGAATTCGGTTCGAGCCGCAGCAACACTCGTACGTTCGATTGCTCCGACTTTGTCCGTCAGGCTTACAAGGAAGGGGCAGGTATTACGCTTCCTCCCGATTCGCGAAGCCAAGGCGCATATGTCAAAAACAATGGCTACTATACGACAAACTGGAGAGATCTGAAACCCGGGGACATTATGTTTTTCATGTCTTATAAAGGCAGCAAAGATTCCGATTACAAGGGAATCGACAAGAGCAAAGAGCGTATTACGCACAACGGCATCTATTTGGGGAATGGGAAAATTCTGCAGACGTATTCCGTCAAATCCGGAGGCGTACGAATCGATTCGATCGCAGGGACCCAATGGGAAAAACGCTTCTTGTTTGGAGGAAGCGTCCTTAAATAACGGACAAGCCCGCCAACTCGCGTTGGTGGGCTTGTCCGTTATTCAGGCATAGTTCTTATCGGATGAGTGTTCATCCTCAATCATTGCTGCATAATTCTCACCGCTCGCCACACGTCGTGCGGTAACATAACGTTTCTCATAATACGAATCCGACAATTTGCTTATCGTGACACCTTTACTGCTCGAAGCGTGAGCGAATTTGCCACTCCCTAAATAGATGCCGGCGTGCGAAATTCCTTGCCCGTCCGTATTGAAAAACACGAGATCGCCCGGACGAAGTTCGTCCTTCGCCACCTTGGTCCCAACTTGTGCTTGCGACTTGGAAGTCCGGGGCAGCTGGGTATCAAACTGGTCGAAGATGTAACGAATGAATCCGGAACAGTCGAACCCTTTAACCGTTGTGCCTCCCCACTTGTATGGAGTGCCAACGACATCGTTCACGGCCTTGTTTAGCTCGGGTTCATCGGCAAAAACACTTCCGGCACTTGCAAACAACATGGTGGAACCTAACAACAACGCTGCGATTTGCTTTCTCAAAGCTGTTCTCCCTTCGTTGCCTACGAGGTTAGCTGAGGGTTCGGTAGAAGGTTCCCTATAATCCCTTGTTTTCAGGATTAATACACCCAAGACGGTTCCCCCGTTTTCCGACTTCGGAAATTCGGCAATATGATGATTTATTATTACACAGTGTAGTACAATTCGATTTTTTCTTTCGAAATCCTCCAATTACAAAATTAGAATATTATCATTTATTTTTTGCCTTATTCGTCTTTGTATTCAAATGTTCTACATAATCAAAGTATAAAATACAGACATATGAACATTATCGATCCGGCAGTGACTGCACATAGCTGTCGGACATTCGCAGCAACTGTAACGCATCGTCAAATTGTTTTGGTGTTGCAGCGGTTTCTTGCGCTTGGCCACCGCTAAATTTGTAAGAAATCCCGTCATCATAGCCGTCGACCGGTACAAATACCCCTTTGTCGGTAATCAATGAACCGGATGGCAAATAATAGCGCTCAGGCAATAAATTCGTGGAATGATTCAGCAAATCCTGACCGAAATGGATATTGCCTTTCATTGATATTCCAAGTAAGTTGGAAACTGTAGGAAAGATATCCGTTTGTCCTCCAACTGTAGGGATTATTTGCGGAGAGACGCCAGGAATCGAGATCATCAAAGGAATGTTTAACATGTCCTGAACATCATACTCGCGTCCATAAATTTCTTTCATTAGGTCCTTTTCGCGAGTGCTTAACGTGTATTTGGGAAGACCTAAATGATCTCCATATAGGATGACAACGCTGTTATCCCAAATTCCGGTATCCTTCAACTTCTCAACGAACTGGCCAAGCGCCTTATCCGCATAATTCTGGGCTCGGACATAGTTCCCGACCAGCGTATTTTCGAATCGAGCCGGGAGTTCCATATTGTACTTGCGTTTAGGCAAATTGTACGGATGATGGCCGGACATCGATAAAATTTGAACATAAAACGGGTTGCCGCTTTTCCGCATGTCAAGAAGCTTATCCGTCGTTTTTTGGTACAGCACTTCATCCGATGAACCGAACGCGACAATATCGCTGTTTCCGAAATAATCGTCATCATAATAAGTTTGCCATCCGAGCGCTTGATAAAGATTGTTTCGATTCCAGAAGCGTACGTCATTCGTATGAAATGTCGCTGTCTGATAGCCATTGGCTGCTAATAACTTTGGCATGCTTGGCAGCTGTTTATTGGAGTAGACCATTGTCGCAGCGTCCCATTTCGGCACGTAAAGCGACGTATTGACCACAAATTCGGAATCGGATGTATTACCTTGACCCACTTGTTGAAAGAAATGAGGGAAATATAAAGATTCCCTCACGAGTTTGTTCAAATTCGGAGTTACTTCCTGTCCATTGAGCTTCAGGTTGATTAGAAAGTTCTGAAACGACTCCAATTGGATCAGAATGACGTTTTTCCCTTTCGCTTGCCCCCAATATTGGGGAGTCGTCAAGTCGGGATTGTCGATGTGTTTGAGCTGATCAATAGAAGCTTGGGTAATCTCTTCATAAAGTGACGGTTTATCCTCCATGCTTGCAAACGCTGAATATACTTGGTAATTGAGAATATCCATCGCTTCAGCTTGTCTTAATTCGTTGATAATATCCTTGTTACTCCAAATTCCAAAGAACGAAAGAAAAATCGTTATACCCAACCCAATCCAGACGAATCTGTTTCTTTTCTTGACATTTTTTTTTGCTCCATTCCCGAAATCGACGACTCGCAAGCAACAAAATCAAAAACACTACGATATCGGAAAACAGGAACAAAAACGAAGCGTGCATGAGCGAAAAGACGCTGCCTTTCACTTCCGTTACTTGTCCGATCTGTTTTAGCGTTTGATAGGTCGGAATCACTCCGAAATATTTGTAATAAATCGTAACGGATATATACACTGCTGAAATAAGGAAATCCGCAATTAAATAGGGCTTGCTGAACGAAAGAAAAATCCAGTAGCAGCAAGGGTTTAGCGCCTCTTTTGTCGAATTCAAGTGCAAGGAAAACGGGTTTATCCCGTGAAAAACCGTGCACGTGGAGGCGTCCAGATTGTATCAGCGAACCGAGAGCCAAATGATCTTGCCAGGCGACTTCTTCCTTCCGTTCGGCGGGAAGCTTGCGGAAGATAACCGCTGGGTATTGCTGGCCCAGATGATTCCGTGGTGGAAGCTCGAAGAGAAGTATGCGAAGAACTTTAAGAAGAGCCTCAAGGGTCAAAAGGCCGTATCGATCCGTGTCGCGCTCGGCGCCCTCATTATTCAGGAGCGGCTCGGCACCGACGATCGGGAGACGCTTCGTCAGATTCTGGAGAACCCGTATCTGCAGTACTTCCTCGGTCTGCCGGAATACCAGTACCGCCGTCCGTTTCACCATTCTCTCATGACACACTTCCGCAAGCGGCTGGGCGGCGAGATCCTTGATGAAGTGAATGAGTGGATCGCCCTTGAAGAAGCGCGCAAGTCCAGCGAATCGGATGATTCATCGGACGACAATGAACCTGGCAGCGGAACTGCCGCAGCGTCCGACGAGCCGTCAGAACCGCAGCCGCGGCAGATGGAACTGACGAACGAGGGCGAACTGCTGCTGGATGCGACCTGCGCGCCGGCGGACATCGCCTACCCGACGGATCTGTCTCTTCTGAATCAGGCCAGAGAAAAGCTGGAGAAAATCATCGACATCCTGCATGAACCGGAACGCGGAAAGACTCGCAAGGCAAGAACATACCGGGAGCGTGCCCGCAAAGCCTATCTGGCGATTGCCAAGCAAAGGCGCGTGAAGCCGCGCACGATGCGCAAAGCAATCGGCAAGCAGTTGCGGTTCGTTTCCCGTGATCTGCGCATCATCGCCGAACTTGCCTCCACGGGCGGCCTGACGCGGCTGCCACGCCGCATGTACAAGGAACTTCTGGTCATTCAGGAATTGGTTCGCCAGCAGCAAGCGATGTACGACAAACGTACGCACAGCGTACCGGATCGGATCGTCAGTATCGCGCAGCCGCACGTGAGGCCGATCGTGCGCGGTAAAGCCCGCGCGAACGTCGAGTTCGGGGCGAAGCTGGCGATCAGCGTGGTGAACGGCTACGCATTCCGGGAGCAACTGTCCTGGGACAGCTTCAACGAAGGTCAGACGCTGCAGGCCGCAGTGGAACGCTACCGCGCTCGATTCGGCTATTATCCCAAAGCGGTGCTGGCCGATCAGATTTACCGCACGCGGGACAACTTGCGCTTCTGCAAGGAGAAGGGAATTCGACTGAGCGGACCGCAATTGGGGCGTCCGTCATCCGCCGATCAACAGGAGCAGAAGAAAATCGCCAAAGCGGATGCAGCCGCGCGCAATGCGGTGGAAGGCAAGTTCGGTGAAGGCAAGCGCAGCTATGGGCTTGGCCGTATTCGAGCGCACCTTCAGACGACCAGCGAGACCGTAATCGGGCTGCAACTGCTGGTGATGAACCTCGAAAAGAGACTCCGGGTTCTCTTTTTGCCCGTTTTGCAATGGCTATTGTCGAGGCTCGCAGTTCGTTTGCTCGTGTCACCGTAAAATGTGACCCGTTCAGCAAGCCCTAAATAGGCCAGAAATTTACGCCTCGAAAAGAACCGCTCAATTAAACAAAATAGTGCCCATATCGATGGAATGCCGGCAAACAGCGGAACCCAAGGCTCAGATCCGTTCCAGATGAAGTATCTGACCAAATACAATTTCACAAGCATAAGTAGGGCTTGCTGAACGGGTCACATTTTACGGCATCACGGGCAAGCGGAATGCAAGGGTCGACCAGAGCCATTGCAAAAAAGGCAAAAAGAGAACCCGGAGTCTCTTTTCGAGGTTCATGACCAGCAGTTGCAGCCCGATCACGGTCTCGCTCGTCCTCTGAAGACGCGCTCGAATACGGCCAAGCCCATAACTGCGCTTGCCTTCACCGAACTTGCCTTCCACTGCGTTGCGTGCGGCTGCATCTGCCTTCGCGATCTTCTTCTGCTCCTGCTGATCGGCGGACGGACGCCCCAACTGCGGTCCGCTCAGCCGAATTCCCTTCTCCTTGCAGTAGCGCAAGTTGTCGCGTGTGCGATAAATCTGGTCAGCCAGCACCGCTTTGGGATAATAGCCGAACCTGGCGCGGTAGTGTTCCACTGCATCCTGCAGCGTCTGACCTTCGTTGTAGCTGTCCCAAGACAGATACTCCCGGAAGGCATAGCCGTTCACCAGGCTAATCGCCAGCTTCGCGCCGAACTCGACGTTCGCCCGAGCTTTGCCACGCACGATCGGCCTCACGTGCGGCTGTGCGATACTGACAATCCGATCGGGTACGCTATGCGTTCGCTTGTCGTACATCGCTTGCTGCTGGCGATAGAGCTCTTGAATGACCAGCAGCTCCTTGTACATGCGACGCGGCAGTTGCGTCAGGCCGCCCGTCGTCTCGGCGAGTTCGGCGATGATGCGCAGATCACGGGAGACGAACCGCAACTGCTTGCCGATGGCTTTGCGCATCGTGCGCGGCTTCACGCGCCGCTGCTTGGCAATCGCCAGATAGGCTTTGCGGGAACGCTCTCGGTATGTTCTTGGCTTGCGAGTCTTTCCGCGCTGCGGTTCATGCAGAATGTCGATCATTTTCTCCAGCTTTTCTCTGGCCTGATTCAGAAGAGACAGATCTGTCGGGTAGGCGATGTCCGCCGGCGCGCAGGTGGCGTCCAGCAACAGTTCACCCTCGTTCGTCAGTTCCATCTGCCGAAGTTGCGGTTCTGCGGACTCGTCCGATGCTGCGGCCGCTCCGTTGCCGGGCTCATCGTCGTCATTGTCCGATGAATCATTCGCTTCACTCGACTTACGCGCTTCTTCCAGAGCGATCCATTCATTGACTTCATCGAGGATCTCGCCGCCCAGCCGCTTGCGGAAGTGTGTCATGAGCGAATGGTGAAACGGACGGCGGTACTGGTATTCGGGCAGACCGAGGAAGTACTGCAGATACGGGTTCTCCAGAATCTGACGAAGCGTCTCACGATCATCGGTGCCCAGCCGCTCTGGATGATTAGGGCGCCGAGTGCGACACGGATCGATACAGCCTTCTGACCCTTGAGGCTCTTTTTAAAGTTCTTCGCATACTTCTCTTCGAGTTTCCACCACGGAATCATTTGGGCGAGCAACACCCAGCGGTTATCTTCTGCGAGTTTCCCGCCGAACGGCAAAAAGAAGTCGCCTGGCAGGATCATCTGGCTCTCGGTTCGCTGATACAATTCGGACGCCTCCATGTGCAAGGTTTTTCGCGGGTAAGTCCCTGTTTTCCTTGCACTTGAATTCGACAAAAGAGGTCCTAAACCCTTGTGGCTGTTGGACTTTTGATTCGTTCAGCAAGCCCTAAGTACTGTAAATACAACAAATGGTTTGAAAACTGCCGATCCGATCCATCTTCTGTCAAACATTTTCTTTGTTCGTCCTTCCTGTGCTGATTCTTGTATTAAGGGGCTTCTTGTGATAAACTGAAAAGACCTATTTATTACTACAAATTGTAGTTTAAATGAACTATGAAATCAATTCATGAGGTACGCGATATGACAACCTGGTTGCATCTATTACGACAGAAGTGGTTTATGGTCATCCTTCTGATTGTCAACCTTTTCGGTACCGTTTACGGATATTGGTGGTACGGGGGGCAACTTCGGGAAACCCCCGCCCGTTTTATTCTTTTTGTTCCTGACAGTCCAACGGCGAGTTTATTTTTTGTATTTGTGCTCTTTGCATTTTTACAATCGCAAAAAATATCAGTAAGGGAAACGCCGTTCCGATGGCGAACACGGACGGCAAGATGAGTCCGTACGAGGACTGGATGGCCACCGGCATCAGCCAACCGAAAAACAGCAATACCATGGTAGGACAGAAGCCAAGCGAGAAGGCTACTCCCATTAAATATGCTCCGCCTCTTCCACCTGCTTGTTCAGATATTTTCTGAACGGCGGATGAAAGCCCAAATCCGAAAGATAACCGTCTAAACTTCAGAACTCCTAGAAAAAACAAGCCCATTAGAATAAATAAGGGACCGACCAATTTTCTGGCGTAGACAAAGACGGGAATCGAATCCGTCGAAATGCCCTGCCCGAAGATCCAAAATAGCAATCCGAAAGCGGAGTAGACCGTCATTTTCCCAATTAAATATAAAAGAAGCTCAATCCCTGCCAATTTATCGTTCAAATATTTGTTGCCAAAGTAAGTAATGCTTCCTAAGTTGGCGGTCAATTGACAAGGCGCGACCGAACCGGCAAATCCGAAAAATAGCGCCGCAAGAAAAGCAATCTTGGAGCCAATTGCGATATCGGCAAATGGAATACTTAATACTCTGCTGATTTCACTAAAAAAAGCGTACATCATCTTCAGTTCACCTTCCCAATAGTCACTTGATCATCGCAAACTACTACATTATGTAGTTAATCAGACTAAAAAACAATAGGTCTTTAATAAGGAAGGATTGATGCCACTATGAGGAAAACGTTGTTCGTCATAAACCTGCTGATGTTGGCTGCAATCCTTTCTATTCTTGCTTTAATGGCCTATGGAAAGAAAAATCTTGCTAAAGACTCCACAGTACAAGCAGCAACTGTTGCCGGGAAATCCGTCCCGCAACCTTCTATAGCCAATACTGGTCAAATGATTAAACCTAAACCAAAAAAATCGTCAACTCTTTTATCCGCTCCGCTGATTAAGCAGTTGCCCGAGTTGAGAAATGGATGCGAAATTACAGCGCTGACCATGTTGCTGCAATACGATGGTTTGAACATAGATAAAATGAAATTGGCAACGAAGCTGATTCGCGACAGTACCCCTATTCAATACGGACAGCACAGAAAAATATTGGCATGGGGTGATCCTGACAAGGGATTTGTTGGCGATATTACTGGCAAGACCATTGGATATGGCGTTTACCATAAGCCTCTCTATCAATTGTTGAAGACATACATAGAAACGGCAATCGATTTAAGCGGAAGCTCCTTAAATGAATTGGAACAACAACTATCTGACGGTTTTCCGGTCGTCGTATGGACGACCGTTAGTTATACAGCACCGGCTGATAAAGATTGGGTTACGTGGAAGTCACCGACCGGCACGGTCAAAGCAACTTTTAAAGAACATAGCGTATTGTTGGTCGGGTACGATAAAGATCATGTATATCTAAATGACCCGCTGAGCGGCAAAAAACAAGTGAAAGTCGAGAAAAGCACGTTTCTGTCTGGTTGGACAGCCCTTGGGAAACAAGCGATCTCTTACGAATAGACTGCTTGGAATTTTGTCTGCCCCCGCTCTAATAGACTCAGTTCTATTTTTTCTACCTGTCTCATACAGATTGATAGACAAAAGTGGGCAAGGGGGATTCCAAAAACATGAATCGCATCTCATTTCATAGAGGGTTATTTCTTGTTGTTTTTGCAGCATCTTTCTTTTCCACCATTCTTGTTTTCTCAATTAATCATCATGCTTCCATTCCAATGGCCAAAGCGTCAGGGATTTCCGTTTCTATCGTTCCAGCCGAAGGTTCTCCTATCGACGGAAAGGAATCCTTCGCTCCAAAGAATGAAGAAGTGAAAGTGGAATTAGCAAAGAACATTTCGACTTCTATTTCCAATCCGGCTATTTTCATCTACCATACTCATAACCGGGAGTCGTGGCTGCCCGAATTAGCAAATATTCAAAATGCGGATCAGGCATTCGACCCTAACATTAACGTTACGCTGCTAGGAACAAGGTTAGCGGAAAATCTAAAAAAATACGGGATCGAAGTCGTTCACTCCACTGAAGATTACGTTAGCGAAGTGAAAAGCTTCAATTATGCCCAATCTTATCAGTATTCAAAATTAAGTGTAAAAGAGGCTATGACTCGCAACAATGGAATTCGATTTCTCTTCGACCTTCATCGCGACTCCCAACCCCGGGAAGAGACGACAGTTACATTCAACAATCGAAACTATGCGCAAGTTTATTTTGTTATCGGTACAAACAATCCCAATTGGAAACAAAATATGAAGTTTGCCGAGCAGCTGCAAGAAGGTTTAAACACCCTTGTACCCCAACTTTCGAAAGGGATCTATCGCAAAGATAAATCAAGCGGGAACGGTGAATACAATCAGTCCTTCTCTGGAACCAGCGCATTGATTGAAATTGGCGGAGTGGGCAATACGCTGGAAGAAAGTTATCGCACGATCGATCTATTATCAAAGGTCATTCGTCAAGTGTGGAAAGAAAACACGGAGCAACCTTTACTGGCATCGAATCTATAAAACATTTGTTACTTTCTTACATGCTGATAAACACCGTAAACCACTACTAAAAAAAGAACATAACCCCCTGCTATGGTCAGTATCACTTTGAGGTTGGTATCCTGAATGAATTGATCGCCTAATAACGTTACCATGACCAGAAAAGGAATTTTTCCGGTTACTGTGGCGAGAAGGTATGGAATCCAGGAAATTCGAGTAATCGCCGCAAAAATGTTTACAGCTTGTGTGGGTACAATCGGTAGTAAACGAGCAAATAAAATGGCCATAAAGGCGTTTCGTTCAGCAAATGCTGCGAGCTGCCGAATGCCGTTCACCTTGGCTGCTCTAGATCTCCCTTCTTCCGTGAAAACATGCCGAATTAACCAGAACAGGATCAGCGATGCACTAACCGAGATGGCCACGTTTAGAAGACTGCCGGCTAAAGGGCCATATTTTGCGCCAAAAGCGGCTGCAACGATGCCATACGGAATTGCAGGTACAATGGCAACAATAAGTCCAATCAGCACAATGAATGCATCTTGGTATCCCAATGTGTTCGATTCCATCCATCGGATGAGCGGAGTTCGGAAACCGAGCATTAATCCTGCAGCGAGAATGTAACTCGCGATAAAACCTGCCTTTTTCAAGTTCTTCTTCCACCGCCCCGGATATTTACTACTGATTGTAGTATATAGATATGATAATATCCAGCGGGTACGCCAGAGTATGTTGTTACTCTTCTAATATCTTTCTTTTGGATAATTTTTCTCCAATGTGATGACGTTTCAAAATCACTTTTAATGTCGTGTAAAGCTCGTTCAAATATTTATCCGGTATTTGACTGAGTTGAGTCCATATAATTGTGTAAAATGGTAGACTTCCAAGAACAAAGGGAGCCATAGTCAAATCCCTCAGTTAGAATGATGGTGTCGATGCAACATTCAACAGGAGGAGAATTTGATATGGCTCAATACCAGATTAACTTAGATTCTCAGCTTTTGCATCAACTTTTCTTGGGAAATGCGCAAGATGCCGGTGTCGCAAAGTTGCTGGAATCGGTACTGAACCAAATCTTACAAGCGCAGGTGACCGAACAATTGGATGCGCAGCGTTATGAACGTACTGAACATCGGCGAGGTTATCGCAATGGCACCTATCCCCATCAACTACATACGCGCATCGGCACCATCACGTTGAGTGTACCGCGCATCCGTGGCGGCAAGTTTACGACGGAACTGTTTGCCCGTTACCAGCGCAGCGAACAAGCCTTAATCCTCACCATGATGGAAATGGTCGTTAACGGTGTCTCCACACGAAAAGTCTCTGAGGTCACCGAGGAGCTGTGCGGTACAGAGTTCTCGAAATCGACCGTTTCCGATCTATGCAAACGGCTGGATCCCATTGTGACAGCTTGGAACAACCGTCCGTTGTCGGACAGCCCATTTCCTTTTGTGCTGGTTGATGCACTCTACTTGAAAGTCCGGGAGGAAGGCCGTGTGCGATCCCGCGGCGTCATGCTCGGGATTGGTATCCATACCGACGGACATCGCGAAGTATTAGGCCTCATGCTGGGTGATACCGAGTCTGAAGAAAGCTGGACGGAATTCTTTAGCTGGCTGAAAACACGCGGCCTTCGGGGTGTAGACCTCATTGTCTCCGATGACCACGGCGGCCTGGTACGTTCCATCCGTAAACAGCTGCAAGGTGTGACCTGGCAACGCTGCCAGACTCACTTTATGCGCAATATCTTGGATGCTTCACCCAAAGACCTGAAAGAAGAGATTCATGCGCATGTGAGAGCGATTCTGGAAGCACCAGATCCACAAACTGCTCGTATGCTGCTTAATCAAACAATTGCCGCATACGGTGAGAAAGCGTCTAAGGCGATGCGGATTTTGGAAGCTGGTTTTGATGATGCTACTGCGGTACTGAGCTTGCCTGAAAAGTACCGTAAACGCCTTCGCACCACGAACAGCGTGGAACGCTTGAACGAAGAAATCCGCCGCCGGGAACGAGTAATTCGCATCTTCCCGAACCGGGAGTCCGTCATCCGGTTGATTGGCGCTTTGCTCATGGAACAGGATGAGAAATGGGCTGCCGGTAAGAAATATCTCGATATGGCCGAGTATCACGAATGGCGTGAGAACAGGCCGAAAACGACTGCCAAAGTGACATGAATTATGTAACACAATCTAACTGAGGGAATTTACACATAAATTTGGACTTGATCTTTGACTGGAAAGGGACTGATAAAATAACGATTCGGCTTCCTTGATTTCTACTGCTTTTTGTTTCCCTTTCTCGCTTAGTAAAAGGGTTACGGTTCGGCGATCGGAATCGGAGGTCGATCGAATAACATATTGATCTCTAACGAGAGCATCAACAAGTCTTGAAGGACTTCCACCTTCACATATCAATAACGCCCCAAGTTCTTTTAGAGAAAGTGGTCCAAATTCGCCAATAACCCGAATCGCTTCCGCTTGGGAGCCTGTAACGCCCACTGACTTCAAAATACTCTGGAATTGCCGGCCCCCTTCTCTTTCCATAGCCAGAATCATATATCGAATAGCTTCCAATTTCTTCATCGATCATCATTTCCTTTACTCAGTAAAACATTGGCCATCGGATCATGAACTGCCACCACAGGTGCAAAATGATGCATTCCGGACCATGTCTTCAGCTTTTTAATAGTTTGTAACGATAATGCAGGATGGGAAGCAATGCCATCAACAATACTACCATTTAAATGGTGCTGACTTAAAACTGCATCTCCCGCAAGACAAATCGGCCTGTCCTTATAAACAAGAAGCGACTGATGTCCTCTCGTATGTCCTGGGGTCGGAACCAAAATCATGGACTGGTCTTCAAAAAGATCGAATCCTGTCTCAAAAACACCTGCACCTTTTATCGGGGTAAAATCAATGAGATTATATTTAAAGTTCGGATAGTCAAAGTGTTCTTTATGATAACCGCCAAAAAAAGAAGCGCCGAACCGATGTGCGTCTCTCCATTCTCGTCTCGTGACGAAAAACGTGGCATGGGGAAAAAGGTGAACTCCTCCGATATGATCCGTATGTAAATGACTCAAAATGACGTATTTGATATCTTCGATTTTGAACCCCAATTCAACGATCCGTCTATCAATAGCATCCTCAGGCTTCACATCGTATTCAACAGTATTGGGAGTCCACCATGGAACGTAAGAAGGGTCATGGCAACGCGGATTCTCACCCGTATCGAACAGAACCAGTCCGTTTGAATGTTCAATTAAGAACGCATGGATCGGAATGGTGGTAGCCCAAGACTGTGAATAAAATACCCACAAACGGTTTTTCGAACCTTCAAAATGTTCTTTATGAACGCGCACTCGTCCAACTTCAATGGCATGAATCCTCATAATAAACCTCCCCTTAAAAAAATAGCCTCTCGGCATTCGCCGAGGCAGATGGCGCAAGGAAACCCTTGTCCCATCTGCCTCGGCGAATGCCGAGAGGCTATTCAAATCAGGGGAGGATTTTTCATGTCCAGAGAAGATGTACAAAAGAAATGGGAAGCACGCATCGCCGCTTTCCGTTCCAGCGGAGAAAAAGCAACAAGGTGGTGCAAAACCAATCAAGTGGATCGTCGTCAGCTCTACGCTTGGATGAAAAGACTGAGCGGATCATCCGCTGCTGCGGCAGCCAAACCAACCACCTTTATAAATGCTAAGGTTGCTCCCGAAACAGGGCCGGAGCAGCCCGCCTGCCTTCGAATCAGGCTTGGTGCAGCCGTTATTGAAGTTGACACCGGATTTAATCCCGCTTTGCTCCGCGATGTGGTGCAAGCTCTCGAGGCCGTATGCTAAGCGAGTTGACCGCCCGGCAAGTGTATCTGGCTTGCGGCAGCACGGATTTGCGCAAATCCATCGACGGACTTGCCGCTCTCGTCCAGGAAGGGCTTGGGCTGAATCCGTTCTCCCCTTGTTTGTTCGTCTTTTGCAACCGCGAGCGCAACAAGTTAAAGATCCTGTATTGGGAGCACAACGGCTTCTGGCTGTTTTACCGCAGACTTGAGCGCGGCACGTTTCAGTGGCCCAAGGATCATGGCGATCCGGTCACGGTTACTACACGCGAGCTCCGTTGGCTATTGGACGGACTTTCGCTCAGTCAGCGGCAAGCTCATCCGAAAGTGACCGCCGCTACAGTCATTTAGCAATGTATTCTTTACTTGATTCGACATATATACCGGCAGGCATCGCCTCCATCGTGACGAAAATATAACGTATGGAAAATCGAGCGGACACCCCAACAATTGAAGCACTCCAGCAGCAGATTGCCGAACTATCCGCCAAGCTCAAATGGTACGAGGAACAGTTCCGCTTGGCGCTGCACAAGCGCTTCGGCGCTTCCAGCGAGCAGACGCACCCGGACCAGATGGACCAGGTAGGCCGCGTTGGTAAAATGCGTGCCCTGATCACTATTGATGATTTCCGGCTTGCCATAACGAAAGGCGCGTTTCAGGCAGGTCAAAACAAAGCCCGTCTCCAAGGTGCTGGACAACTCGTAATCGATCACTTTCCGGCTGAACCAATCGAGGATGTTGAACAGATACATGAATCCTTTGCCCATCCGGATGTACGTCAGATCCACACCCCACACTTGATTCGGCCGATCGATGACGAGTCCGCGCAACAGATACGGCCTGCAGTATTTGGCATGCAGCAGCTTGCTCAGGTTCGGCTTCGGATAGATCGCTTCCAAGCCCATGAGCCGCATCAGACGTCGTATCCGTTTCGGATTGACCGCTAACCCTTGCTCACGCAAGACCGCGGTCATACGCCGATATCCGTAGGGATGCTTCGTGTATATCTCATCGATTCGATGCATGAGGCGAATGTTGTCTTCCGCGCTCCTTCGCTGTTGCGCGCGCTCCCGGTACACACTCGTGCGATGGACACTCAGCAATTCCGCCTGACGCTTCACGCTGATGCTCGGATGATTCCGTTCCATCATCGCTTGCCGGGCTTGTAGCGATTCATTTAAGGCCAGATTTTTTTTGAGCCAGTCCACCTCTACCGTGAGTTGGCCGACCAGCTTCTCTAGTGGTCTCTCAAATCTAATAGTATAGGTTGGATGAATATGGTATAGTTATGCCAAAAAGAGGAATCTATAAATGCATCCGATTAAAAACCCTATTCGCCTAACCGTGGAAGAACAAGCAAGCTTACGAGCTTTCGTCTCCAAAGGTAAATCATCCGCTCGTGCCATCAGACGAGCCCAGATCCTGCTGGCTGCCGATGAAAACAGACCGGACGGTCCATTAAAAGAACTGGAGATTGCAGAGCGTACCCAAGTTCATGTCAACACGATCCGTGCCGTTCGAAAAGCCTATGCGGAACAAGGCTGGGAAAGCGCCATCGGCAGGAAAAAACGCGTCACACCTCCGATCGCGCCAAAGGTAACCGGTGGGGTCGAGGCGAAAATCATCGCCCTTAGTTGCAGCACGCCGCCGAGTGGCAGGAGCAGATGGACATTGGAACTACTGGCCGATCGGGCGGTCGAACTGAAATACATCGATAGCATCTCTCACGAGACCGTCAGTCAGGTCTTAAAAAAACGAACTCAAACCCCATCTTCGTAAATGCTGGTGTATCCCTCCTGAGCAGAATGCGGCGTTTGTCGCGGCAATGGAGGATGTACTGGATGCCTATCAGTTGCCTTACGACGCCGACTGTCCCGTCATTTGTATGGACGAAAAACCTTATCAATTGCTCGATGAGGCCAGAGAACCGATTCCGATGAAACCGGCCAAGCCCCTGCGGGAAGACAGCGAGTACATCCGTCATGGAACCTGCAGCATTTTCATCTTCACGGAACCGTTAGCGGGCTGGCGTCATGTTGCGGTGCGCGAACAGCGAACCCGGGTCGACTGGGCGGAGCAAGTCCGGGAACTGCTGGACGTTCATTATCCTAACGTTCCGAAAATCAAATTGGTCATGGACAATTTAAACACCCATTCCATCGCTTCGCTCTACCAGGCGTTCGAGCCTGAAACCGCCCGCCGCTTGGCCAAACGATTGAAGATTCATTACACGCCCAAGCACGGCAGTTGGCTGAATATCGCGGAGATTGAACTCAGCGTGATGACGAGTCAATGTCTAGGACGACGCATCCCTTCCATCTCCGAATTGGCTCATGAACTGTCGGCATGGGAGCGTACCCGAAACCAAAGCCAAAAGGGCGTGGACTGGCAGTTCACTACCGACGAAGCAAGAATCAAACTAAAACGCCTTTACCCACAATTTAAGGATTGATGGGGTACTAGATGCTCTTGTTTGCTTTCGTATTCTTTCTTCAGTTTGTCCGTTTCACTGGCTTTCTTGTCAAACACCGTTGAGGCTCTCTCCAAAAATTCCGCTTTCCACCGGCTGATCATCACCGGATTGAGCTCGTACTTGGCGGCGATTTCGTTCACGGTCTGCATCTCCCGCAGCACTTCAAGAACGACCTTCGTCTTAAATTCTGAGGTAGATCGATTTCGCTTCTCCATGAGTCCATTATAACTTATTTTTCACTCCCTTGTGTCTCAGCTTATGGGAGCATTATAATCCGGGCTACCATAAAGTCGCCGGTGCAACGTTAGTCGGATGCTGGGCGCATGCAAGACGCAAATACGACGAGGCGCTGAAAGCAGCGCCGCAGGCGAAGGGGCAATCGGAAACAGTGGCTGGTCAGGGACTGGCATACTGCAACGCGCTCTTTGCCATCGAACGCGATCTAAAGGATGCTGCGCCGGAAGAACGCCATGCCGAGCGCCAGAAGCGAAGTCTTCCGGTAGTGGAGGCTTATTCGGCGTGGCTTCGCCAGCAGCGATCCCGAACGCTGTCGAAAAGCCTGCTCGGACAAGCAATCGCCTACAGCTTGAACCAGTGGGAGAAGCTGACCGCGTTCCTGAAGGATGGACGGCTCGAGATCGATAACAACCGCAGCGAGCGGTCGATTAAACCGTTCGTGATCGGGAGGAAGAACTGGTTGTTCGCCAATACGCCGCGAGGCGCAAAAGCGAGCGCCGCAATCTACAGCGTCATCGAGACGGCAAAGGAAAACGGACTGCATCCGTTTCAGTACTTGAAATACCTGTTCGAACAGTTGCCTCAACTGCCGGATTCCCAAGATCTCGAGGCGTTGGAGCCGTTTTTGCCGTGGTCTTCATCGCTGCCGCTGACTTGCCACGTATTTTCATCATGAAATAAACATATTTCTGCCCCCACTGCATTTACAGGTGGGGGCTATTTGACGCTTACCTTTCTCCCATGGCCTTACTCCTTTAATGGTAATAAAGCGTCAATTCGAGCACCATTAATGGCGCACTTTAACCCGTTGCAGTCGAAGCGCATTGAGAACGACGGAAACCGAACTTAACGCCATTGCCGCTCCAGCCACCCAAGGTGCCAACAAACCGATCGCGGCGATCGGAATGCCCAACGTGTTATAACCAAGCGCCCAGAACAGATTTTGGCGGATATTACTCATCGTTTTGCGACTCATGTAAATGGCATCCGGAATGCTCGAGAGATCGCCGCGCATGAGCGTCACGTCCGCCGCTTCCATCGCGACATCCGTTCCCGTGCCGATCGCCATGCCGATGTCTGCGGTTGCCAATGCCGGCGCATCGTTGATTCCGTCTCCCACCATGGCGACTTTCTTGCCTTGCGCTTGCAGCTTCTTCACTTCTTCCGCTTTGCCTTCCGGAAGGACTTCGGCCCGTACATGATCGATCCCGACCTGGGCGGCGATGGCTTTGGCCGTCCGTTCGTTGTCACCGGTGATCATAATGACCTGAATTCCCATTTCCTTCAGCCGACTGACGGCAGCTTTCGAAGTTTCCTTGATCGTATCGGCTACCGCCACCAAGCCAGCGTACTTGCCATTGATCGCAACAAGCATGGCCGTCTTCCCTGCTTCCTCCAGGCGTGCCATCGTTTCGTAAGCCGCACCGGCATCGACTGCAAATTTCTCCATCAACCTACGGGTGCCGATGAGCAGCTGCTTTCCTTCGACGGAAGCTTGGATGCCATAACCCGGTATGGCCTCGAAGGCTTCCGTCCTCGGCAATTCGATATTTCTCTCCTTGATGCCGGCAACAATGGCTTCCGCGAGTGGATGTTCTGAATTTATCTCCGCCACACCCACGAACCGGAGAAATTCGGATTCGTCACCTTCCGCTATCACGTCGGTAAGCTCAGGCTTCCCTTTCGTTACCGTGCCTGTTTTGTCCAAAATGATCGTATCAATCTTGTGGGTTTGTTCCAGATGCTCGCCGCCTTTGAACAGAATGCCGAATTCGGCAGCACGTCCGGAGCCGGCCATGATCGAAGTCGGTGTCGCCAAACCGAGCGCGCAAGGACATGCGATGACGAGAACTGCAATCGCTTTTTCCAGAGACCCAGCGAAATCTCCGGGTGTCACCAGGAAGTACCAGATTAAAAAGGCAATAATCGCAATGCCCACAACAATCGGAACGAAAATGCCGGAGATCTGATCCGCGACCCGTTGGATCGGCGCTTTGGATCCTTGGGCCTCTTCAACGACTTTTACGATTTGCGCAAGCGCTGTTTCTTTTCCAACCTTCGTTGCACGAATGCGAAGCATGCCGTTTTTATTGACCGTGGCCCCAATGACCGCATCGCCGACTCTTTTCTCAACGGGAAGGCTTTCACCGGTCAGCATCGATTCATCGACCGAAGACTCCCCTTCCATCACTTGTCCGTCCACCGGAACTTTATCCCCGGGACGAACCAGCACGATATCACCGACCAATACTTCATCCACCGGAAGTGTCAGTTCCTGACCGTCCCGGACAACTAAGGCTGTTCTGGCTTGCAATCCCATTAAAGACTTAATGGCTTCTGATGTACGGCCTTTCGCAAGAGCTTCAAACAATTTGCCCATCACGACCAACGTGATCAAGATTGCGCTCGTCTCATAATACAAGGATGGCTCGTGATGCATGGGACTTCTGTTTAAGTACCAATCCAACGTTAAATAGAAGCTGTAGAAATAAGCGGCGGACGTACCGAGTGAGACAAGGACATCCATATTGGCGCTTCCGTTACGGAGTGCTTTATAAGCTCCCACGTAGAAATGCCGGCCGATATAAAATTGTACCGGAGTCGCCAGAATCCATTGAAACCACGGATTCATAAATAATTCCGGCGTATAGATCCAGGATGTGAAGGAAAAATGCCCAACCATAGTCCACAAAAGCGGGAATGAAAGGATTGCTGAGATGAGCAATTTCCTTCTTTGATAACGGACTTCTTTCTCCCGGTGATCGCCCGTCGCTTCGTTTTCCTGTTTCAAGATCGCTTTATAGCCAAGTTGCTCGACCTTTTTTTTCATATCGGCGACGGACACATCGCCGGGCGAATATTCCACTCGAGCCGTTTCCAAAGCAAAGTTAACAGTGGCATTCGTCACGCCAGGCATTTTGCTTAGACCTTTCTCGATCCGGTTCGCGCATGCTGCGCATGTCATGCCCTCGAGTTGAAAATCGACAATCTCTTTCGCCGTATCATAACCCAATTTTCGGATCGTCTGTTCCATATGATCGACGTTTACTTTTTTCGGATTATAAATGATACTGGCCTTTTCCAATGCAAAATTCACATTTGCAGAGGTAACGCCATCCATCTTGCTTAAACCTTTCTCGATTCGATTGGCACACGCCGCGCATGTCATGCCGGTAATTTGTAAAGTCGCTTGCTTATTTTCACTTGCTGATGCCGTGTCCACAACCATCACCTCAACTTGGAAGAAATCATAATTTTTATGTTATAGCCGTTCCCATATTTTGTTCTGGCTATCATTACAATACCCCTGTACCCTATATATAACGTTTTAAAAAAGGGCCACTTTAGGTGACCCTTTAATTGTGAGGTTAAGCAACGTCATAGCCCTGTTCTTCGATGGCTTCTTTTACAGCGTCCAGTGTTAAGTTGCTTTCATCAAATTCCACGGTAACAGAATGGCCTTGCAAATCAACATGACCCGAAGCACCGATTTCCTTCAGCGCTTTTTCGATGGAATTTACACAGTGTTGGCAAGACATTCCGTTTACTTGCAGTTTAACTTGCATCGTATCTCATTCCTCCATTTTTATAACTACTTCATTAATTTATTTACGGTGACCAGCAGTTCGTCGATCACCTCATGCTCGCCCGCTTGAAGGCGTTCAACAACGCAGCTTTTCATATGTCCTTCAAGCAGCAGTTTGCCAACTCCGTTCAAAGCGGATTGAATGGCAGCAATTTGGTTTAAAACGTCGTCACAATAAGTATCCTTTTCGATCATCCCTTTTACACCTCGAATTTGCCCTTCGATGCGATTTAAACGGGAGATCAAATTGTTTTTTACCTTGTCCGAATGATGGCTTTTTCGTCCGTTCTCTGTAGAACAACAGTCTTGATCGATACCATTCATTTCGTTTGGGTCAGGATTTACCATTCAATCACCTCACATTAGAATAGTACTATACCCCCCTTATGTATGTCAACAGGGCGATTCCACTAATTAATCAGTCTCATTCCGAATGATAAAGAGGGAACCCTCAAGGTTCTTTCTAGAATTAGATACTTTTGTCTACACAAGCGGCCAGCCGCTTCTCGATATCGGAAGCAATGCTCATCAAGGCGTCGGTTTCTACCAGTCCGATCAACGCGGTTGGTTTCGGCATCCCAATCTTGGTCGTACTGTTTTCCACGTACACGGCCAGTTTGCAAGGGAGGAAGTAGCCGACCAAAGCATTTTCAGACAAAACTCGCTTGGCTTCTATGGGTTGCAGACCTCCAGAATCCAATAAGGCATGTCAAAATCGACATTCTTCTCCTGAAGCTTATCCTTCAGATCCAACCGCCATAGGACCCCGAACTTTTCTGCTTTTAGGTTTTCCGTAAGGGCTTCGATCGCTTGTTCAGGCGTTTTGGTTGTTTCAACTGTATAATGGAACATGGCTTAGCAGCCCTCCATTTCAATTTTTCTGTACAACAAGAACGTAATGATCACTGGTTGGGTAATCTGTTGCCAGGACAGTAAATCCCGCTTGCTCAAACAATTCGCCTAACTCTTCGGAACCGATTCGATGATGCAGCGGCGGCCCTTGTTCGGTCTCCTTCTTCTCCCACTCCAGGCATAGACATCGCCCGCCTTGGCGAAGAACTCTGTGAAATTTCGTTAAGTGCCTGATGAAGCGGCTCTGCTTCGTGCAGCACCAGAGAGGGGATTACCCTAACGACTGACTCCGCTTCCAGAGGTATTTGCTCAAGATGGCCTTCGATCAGCCTCACATTCTTTAGTTGCTGCTGCTCCGCCTTGCTGCGAACGACTTCCAACATTCTTGGCTCGACATCAAGCGCGTACACTGTCGCATACGTTCGGCCTGCGGCAGGAATCGTAAAGTACCCAGTCCCTGCTCCAAGATCCAAAATAGTTGCGTTCTCGTTTAAGGCCAGTTTCTCCAGCAAAGGCTCCGGAGGCAAAGCAACCTTGCGTTCGGGACTGTCCAGCTTGGCCATATGCTCGGGGTTAAATCGGCGCTCGTGCATGACGATCTGTCCTCCTTCGATATAAAGGCGGTGCAATAATGTTACTTGCGTACCAGCTTGCCGTTCCAGGCGCTAAGTCCGCCTTGGAGATGGGCAAGACCTTGATAACAGTTTTTCAGCAGGATTCTCGCAGCGTTTTTACTCCGCATACCGCTTCGACAGTAGAGAAGTAACTCCTGATTCTTGGGAATTTCGGAAAGCCGCCCGGACAATTGGGACAGCGGGATATTCTTGGCCCCGGCGATAAATCCTCCTTTAAATTCGTTCGGCTCGCGGACATCGATCACCAAAGGTTTGCCCGGCTTGACCATTTCGTTTTTGAAATCCTCGGCGTTTAGGTTCCGAAGTCCTTTGGTCGGCTTAAAGCGTGAGTAGACGAACCAAACCAAGAGCGCAATTGCGGCGATATTAATGATTGTACCCGTGTTCAATGAATTCACTCCCATTTTTGTTCTCTTCTTTGCATGTTAACTGAAGGAAGTTACCTCGAATCGCGTGCAACTGTCGGAATCCTCGCTTATGCAGAATTCGAGCGGCTTTATTGCTTTGATATCGGCTCGCGGACAAAATCAAGACGTCGTCGCGAGTCGAGAGCTCTTGGTGCCAAACATAGGGCAGTCGTCCGAGCGATATATTGATCGAGCCGGGAAAATGCCGTTCTTGATAGTCGAAAGCATCCCTGACATCGAGAATTTTCATATTCAGGTTATTTCGGGCAGCATCCAACCATTCATGGCCTTGTACATAGCGAAGCCAAGGAACAGGCCAATACACTCGCAGGACCCACAAGATCACGGCTCCTGCAAGGATATACAAGAGTGTTATCATATAAGGAGTCCTTTCTACTGCACTGCAGCAGCCTGATCACTCACTTCAGCTGCCGCAGTAGTTATTAAAACTCGTCAGACCAGCTTATCCGTCCAGGCGTTCAATCCGCCGGTCATATTCACTACGTTGAATCCCTTCTCGCTCAGCAGTTCGCAAGCCAGGCCACTTCGATTGCCGCTGCGGCAGATCACGATAGTCTCTTGCGACGGATCCAGCTCATGCAGTCGTTCGGAAAGCTGTCCAAGCGGAATGTGCTTGGATCCAGCGACATGACCGGCCGCCCATTCCTCGGGTTCGCGAACGTCAAGCATATTCAGCTTCTCTCCACTGTTCAATCTTGCCGCAACTTCCTGCGGCGTCGTTGTTTTCGGAATCTTGAATGCCATACGATATCTCTCCTCATCTTGGTTATGATTAAAACAGTTCCGTTAACGGCTCTTCACCAGCAGCTCGACGGCTTCCCGTACCATTTTGCCGGTATCTTGGTTGCCTGCTGCCTGCTCTGCTAAGATACATTGCTGCAAATTCTCGGCTACAATCTGCGCAATGGCCTTATCCGAAGCGTTGCGGACGGCGGATAGCTGCGCCACGACCTCCTTGCAAGACTTTCCTTCTTCCATTAACCGAAGTACGCCTCGTATCTGCCCTTCAATTCTTCTCAGACGCGTTTTCATCGAATCCGTGTAATTGTATTCCATGTTCACCTGCTCCTCTCTATAAACATACCGGTATAGGTATAGTATAGAGTAAAAAATAAAAGCTTACACCAATTAAATAGGGCTTGCTGAACGAATCAAAAGTCCAACAGCCACAAGGGTTTAGGACCTCTTTTGTCGAATTCAAGTGCAAGGAAAACAGGGACTTACCCGCGAAAAACCTTGCACATGGAGGCGTCCGAATTGTATCAGCGAACCGAGAGCCAGATGATCCTGCCAGGCGACTTCTTTTTGCCGTTCGGCGGGAAACTCGCAGAAGATAACCGCTGGGTGTTGCTCGCCCAAATGATTCCGTGGTGGAAACTCGAAGAGAAGTATGCGAAGAACTTTAAAAAGAGCCTCAAGGGTCAGAAGGCTGTATCGATCCGTGTCGCACTCGGCGCCCTAATCATCCAGAGCGGCTGGGCACCGATGATCGTGAGACGCTTCGTCAGATTCTGGAGAACCCGTATCTGCAGTACTTCCTCGGTCTGCCCGAATACCAGTACCGCCGTCCGTTTCACCATTCGCTCATGACACACTTCCGCAAGCGGCTGGGCGGCGAGATCCTCGATGAAGTCAATGAATGGATCGCTCTGGAAGAAGCGCGTAAGTCGAGTGAAGCGAATGATTCATCGGACAATGACGACGATGAGCCCGGCAACGGAGCGGCCGCAGCATCGGACGAGTCCGCAGAACCGCAACTTCGGCAGATGGAACTGACGAACGAGGGTGAACTGTTGCTGGACGCCACCTGCGCGCCGGCGGACATCGCCTACCCGACAGATCTGTCTCTTCTGAATCAGGCCAGAGAAAAGCTGGAGAAAATGATCGACATTCTGCATGAACCGCAGCGCGGAAAGACTCGCAAGCCAAGAACATACCGAGAGCGTTCCCGCAAAGCCTATCTGGCGATTGCCAAGCAAAGGCGCGTGAAGCCGCGCACGATGCGCAAAGCCATCGGCAAGCAGTTGCGGTTCGTCTCCCGTGATCTGCGCATCATCGCCGAACTCGCCGAGACGACGGGCGGCCTGACGCAACTGCCGCGTCGCATGTACAAGGAGCTGCTGGTCATTCAAGAGCTCTATCGCCAGCAGCAAGCGATGTACGACAAGCGAACGCATAGCGTACCCGATCGGATTGTCAGTATCGCACAGCCGCACGTGAGGCCGATCGTGCGTGGCAAAGCTCGGGCGAACGTCGAGTTCGGCGCGAAGCTGGCGATTAGCCTGGTGAACGGCTATGCCTTCCGGGAGTATCTGTCTTGGGACAGCTACAACGAAGGTCAGACGCTGCAGGATGCAGTGGAACACTACCGCGCCAGGTTCGGCTATTATCCCAAAGCGGTGCTGGCTGACCAGATTTATCGCACACGCGACAACTTGCGCTACTGCAAGGAGAAGGGAATTCGGCTGAGCGGACCGCAGTTGGGGCGTCCGTCCGCCGATCAGCAGGAGCAGAAGAAGATCGCGAAGGCAGATGCAGCCGCACGCAACGCAGTGGAAGGCAAGTTCGGTGAAGGCAAGCGCAGTTATGGGCTTGGCCGTATTCGAGCGCGTCTTCAGAGGACGAGCGAGACCGTGATCGGGCTGCAACTGCTGGTCATGAACCTCGAAAAGAGACTCCGGGTTCTCTTTTTGCCTTTTTTGCAATGGCTCTGGTCGACCCTTACATTCCGCTTGCCCGTGATGCCGTAAAATGTGACCCGTTCAGCAAGCCCCAATTAAATGTATCTTTCTGACACCATGTTAAAACAAAAATAAAAAACCCTTCCGAAGAAGAGTTTTGTTATAAAGGGTGGTGCGGTCGAGAGGACTCGAACCTCCACGGGGGGTTAGCCCACTGGAACCTGAAGTCGGCGTGTCTGGACCGAGACGCGCTAAATTCGGGACCGGGAAAAGCAGATGGAGCAAGGGTTCCTCATGTTGTGGAGACGCACCAGATTATTTGCCCAGTGGATGTCACTCGCCGAATCTGGCGCGGTTGAAAAGCGCATCGACCCTGCAATCGCCTCTGCTGCTTTTCCCTCCATTTTCTCATTGGAGGGTTCTTTCGTATGAGTACTTCGAGTCCAACCATTAATCCCCAAAACCTGCAAAGCTTCAACCAACCTGAATTCCAAGACCTGGTTCAACAATTCCTCCTCGCCGCCTCCTACCGCGGTTTATCCCCTCAAACGCTTACGTATTATTCCTTCCATCTGCTGGGACTGGAACGATTTCTTATATCCCGCCAAATACCGTTCCTCGCCACCAACTGCGTGATGGTCCTTCAGGATTGGCTTCAACAATTGACCAAGCAAGGATATGCCGGGCGTTCTATTCGTGGACGCTTTTATACTTGTCGGCAATTTCTTCGATTCGCATTTCCGGATACAGTTGGAGAAAGCTTCTCCGTAACCATGCCTTCGAATTCACAGGTCAACCCATACGAACCAATCTGCTTCACGGAAGCGGACGTGGAACGCATTCTTCATCAACCAAATCTCCGTCGATTCACTGGACTACGGGACTACACCATGATGCTGTTGTTGCTGGATACCGGTATTCGGCTTACCGAATTAAGCGCCCTGCTTATTTCTGATCTAGACTTTCAGGACGGCTTCATTCACATTGCCAGGGGAAAAGGCAACAAAAGCCGCTTCGTCCCCATTCAAAAAACTTGCGCCGCGGCGCTCCATACGTATCTGCAACTGCGCGGCGAAAAGCAGCATCATGCCTTATGGATTTCGGGTAGGGGGCAACCCCTTCAGCAAGACACGATCAAGCATTTAATTATCAAGCATTGCCGTGGCGCAGGTGTACGCGGTTCCGCCCATGCCTTCCGACGAACGATGGCCAAATCTTTTCTAATGAACGGTGGGAATGCCTACGCTCTGCAAGCCCTTTTAGGTCACAGCAATATCACCATGACCCGCCAATATGTGCCGCTCCAGCCTGCCGATGTGCGTCATCGACACGAAACATGCAGCCCCGTCGAATCGCTTCTCCGTTATGCCCAGAAATGTAAAGAAGAAAGGAAGTTGTCTCGTGAGCAATCCCGTTAAACGTCGTACCAATCGTATATCTGCCCAAACGGACCGATCGTTTTCCGCCAAACCATCCAACGAGGAATTGATCGGTCTCTTCCTTCAGGATTGCCAATTCCGGAACCTTAGCCAACGCTCTATTACTTATTATGACAGCACGTTGCATTACCTGCTGCAGGTATTGGAAGAGCAAAAGCAATGCGCGGACTTTGATCAAATCACTTCCGATACGCTGCAGCGCCATTTCCTCGGCTACATGCTGGAGAAGCAACTGGCCCCGCAAACGATCAACGGTCGTTTAAGCTGCTGCCGGATCTTTTTCCGGTTCTTGCATCGACATGGGCACATTCCAACAAATCCAGCAGCAGTCTTGACGTCTGTCAAAGCTCCCAAAGATGCGATCGCTACGTTTTCTCATGACGAACTTGTGCGGTTGCTGCGACAACCGGATCAATCTACTTTCACCGGTCTTCGCGACTACACCATCCTGTTGCTGTTGCTGGATACAGGCATTCGCATCGGCGAGCTTCTCAATTTGCGCGTGGACGATCTCCATATGCAGGAAATGGAGTTGACGGTCAAGGGAAAGGGTTCAAAAGAACGACGGGTTCCGTTCCAGAAAACTTGCGCCAAAGCGATTCGAGCTTATCTGTCCGAACGCGGAGAACTGCCGATCAGAGCTTTGTTTGTATCGATTGATAATCAGCCGCTGCGAATCCGTTCTTTGCAGGATCGAATCCACGATTATGGCCTGATGGCGAAAATCACGAGCGCGCGGGTTTCTCCACATACCTTCCGCCATACAATGGCGAAAATGTACATTCGCAGTGGCGGCGACCCTTTTTCTTTGCAACTCATTCTTGGCCATTCCTGTTTGGATATGGTTCAGATGTACGTTCGGCTTTTCAGTAACGAGGTGAAAGAACAGCACCAGAAATATAGCCCGGTTGAGTGCATGCAATCACGTCGAAAACGATAATGAAGCGGGGCTGACCCAAGTAGGATCTAACCCTACCGGAATAGCCCCTTTACAAAGATAATGTCCAATTTTATTGCATCAAGAAGTCGGCTTTCAACGGAGAGATGGATACTTATGCTTAACTTGTAGGGAGTGTCTCACTAACTGTGTAAACGGAATAACCTCGCTTTTTTTTGGATACCATAATGTTGCCTTTACTCCTATGCGGGATAGGGCAACGCAGGGGTGCGACCCGAGCAGCATAAGAGGTTTGGCGAGACGGCGATCGAATTCAGTAAATCGCCGTTTTTGTTGTTTTGCCGCCGCCTTGGAAAACCGAAAGCGATCAACCCCGGGGTGGGGGCAACGCCCCACCAATCTAACTGATTTCAACGGAAAAGGCGGCAAAACACGAATCCGTTCCATTCCAGAAAACATGCGCCAAGGTACTGTAAAATTACCTGAGAGAACGCGGCAACGTGCCAAGCGACGCTTTATTCATTACGATTGATAATTTGCCGCTCCAGCTTCGGTCTGTACAAGACTGCATTCGAGATTATGGACTTAGGGCTAAAATTTCCGGTGTTCGGATTTCTCCACACACGTTTCGCCACACCATGGCCAAACTCTATATCCGAAACGGCGGCGACCCGTTTTCGTTGCAACAAATACTAGGCCATTACTCGCTGGATTCGGTACAGATGTATGTGCGACTTTTCAGCAATGAAGTCAAGGAGCAGCATCGGAAATATAGTCCGGTAGAGCATATGCAAGCTCGGAGAAAGTGAGCAATTGAAAAATAGGCAAGTGCCGAGCAGGATACTCTCTGCACTTGCCTATCGGTTTACAGCAATGACTTTTGATAAGGATGGCGAATCAAGAAAATTTCAATTGCATCTTGGTTGTACCGATAAAATACTTTGTATGGATCCGACTTGCCCGGCCTAATAAGCGTCATTCTCATATGGACAGGCATTCCTTTAATCGAAACTCCTCTGCCTGGAAGAAAGACAGACACATCTTGCTTATAAAAATACAACTCAATGATTTCCACCAGATGCTCGGCAATTCCAGGCCAACCATTTTCCTCACGCCAAACATCCAGCTTAATAAGGGATTGTAACGCTGACTGTTTCCAAATTATTCTCATTGCTGACTGCGCCGTGCTAACTGTTCCAGCACTTCCTGCCTGGAAAGAGACGGATTATCCGCATTCATGGCATCCAGCAACAACTTTTCTTCTTCCGGATCCGTGACTTCATAATTCCCTGACTGGCTTATTTCATCAACCTCAAATAGCATAAACTTGCGGCTTCCAATTTGGATATAGGTATCGCCGCTGGTGATGGCGTTGGACAGCTCTTCGTTATTGAGTTTGAGCAGCTTCATGCCAAAGCCCCCTTAAGGAGTCATGAGATAATTATAACACATTGGGGCAGAAGCAAACCATTCCCAACTGGCTTATCGTGTACAGTGACGGTGACGCCGTGCCTTAATCGAAACGATCAGTTCACCGTTGCCAGCCATGACCTGAATTTCCGACAGTTCTTGAACCCATTACCGATTCGGTTCAAGATTGAAACAACACTCAAGGTTACCCCCTCGTGGTTCATCCCGCCTAGTCATGTTCTTACTGGGCAGTGTCGACAAACCGCCTATTAAGTAGACCTCAGCAACGAACTTCAGCGAAGAGGTCAAGCCTTTCTATGCGCTTGTCCAATGATAGCATATTTTGTAAGAGCTCCAATAGGCGAGCAGGCGAAACCAAAGATTTCAAGCCCTCTTGGAACCCCAACCTCTTGCTTGCGATCTGTTTAACGAGGACGCAAAAAAGGCCGTGAGCAGCATGCCTTTCTGCTCCTCATTAACGTCCTGCCACAGCCCCCAAACCCGCGTCCAGCGCGGTTTCTCGGTTCTCCCCTCGCAGCCGTCAGGGCGGGGTAAAACGAAATTCGATTTACGCTCTGTTCTTTCGCCCTAACTCGGGGCGAACGGAGTAATCCGTAAAGCCGACCACATTGCCCCACTCGTCGGCAACCTCAACCACCCAACCGGTCCCGGCCATGAAAGGCGGAGACAAAAGCGTAATTCCGCCGCTTTCCAAAGCCTGTGCCTTCTCCTTGGCATCGGCCACCTCCACCCATAACCTTGGGGCAAACGGGTCCGTAACGCTTTTTCGCTCCCGCTCTTCCCGCAAGACGAGTCCCGGCGTTTCTTCGCCAATCGCAAGGATTGCGATGCCTTTGGCGTCCATTCTGAATTTTAACGCGAATCCTAGCCCTTCCGCGTAATGGGCGATTGCGGAATCCAATTGCCCTACTGACAGTAAAACATTATCAATCCCCAGAAGACGCATCTTGCACCTCTCGCAAAATGTTTTTCTTTTCTTCTTCAGACAGTAAAGTCCACCGGATTCCCCGGATTGCACCCCCGAGCGCCAGGCAAGTATGCGTGCAATCTCGTTCTGGCGCCACAGCCTGCAGTCGGAACCATGCTTCGCCGACGCCCAGCGATTGCAGCGTTTCCAGCGTTTCGATTCCCTCCTTGCGCAGATCGGCGCTCAACTTCGGACCGATATTGACCGCTTGCTGAATATCCATCCTCCGTTAGTCCCCTTTCCGCCGTGGTGCCGCATCGGCCTTCGCAATGGTCCATTCCGTCAAGCCGAACAAATCGACAAGCTCGTCCAGAGCGTCGGCCAAGCGTCGCAACCGCTCCGGATCTTCGGCCACATAACGCAACCGGACCGGTCCGGCGAGCGGCGCCGCGGCGATTAACGCATTTCCCTGCGGCGTGACCCGGATGACTTTCCCCCTTGCGTCTTCTTGATCCGCAAACCGCTCGAGGAGTCCCTTGTTCACCAAGCTGTCAACAGCCTGGCCCAACGTTGCCGGGTGCAAAGAGAGCATCCCGCGCAATTCTTTCATACGCTGCGGGGACCGTTCCGCTGCAATCCGGAGAATGGCCAACTGCAATCCGGAAACATCAAACTCGCTGCGCAGTTCTTTGTTATAGGAGCTGACTGCCTCATCGTACCGGACCCATGCCCGCAAAAGCGATAACGTTTCTTTATTCATGAAATTATTATGGATCCATAATAATTGTTTGTCAATATGCCTCTTGTACGCCATGGTTTCGAAAATTGGTCGTTCGCGGAGTGCTTCATCAACCCGTACATGCGGTTTTCCCGCATACAGCTTGCCGACGCTCTTCACCCTAAGGTCGGGTTGGCCATAACTTATGGTAAAGGTGATTCTGGAGATCTCGAGCTTTTTCGATGATGGAGTTAGCCCTATAACCATGAGCGAAGTGGGGTATTGCGTTGGCACGCGCCCTTCCCTCCGCGGGGTTATATTGTTCTCTCTTCATTCATGCAGAGTCGAAGTCGGGCCATTGTTTCCACCCTGAAAATCGATTCAACACACCAGATCGATTTCGTAATCTTCGGAATCGTCAGCTTCGCCCGTCAGACAGGTAAAGCATGCATTCCATCCTGCAATCGCCGTTCCAATCGCCCAGATCGGTTGACTGCATTGACTGCAGCAAACTCCATCTTGTTTGGCTGCAACCGCCGCTTTCAGGCTGTTGATGATATCCTGTCTGTTTTCCATGGGGTTGTTTTTGAGATAGGATTCAGCGAATTTATCGATCGATATAGGAACCAATTGCATGACCTCCCAGACTTTGGAATGATAAAACGATTACGATTTACGCGCTCAAAAAAATCGGGCGCCGACGTCCTGTCGAGGATTGCCGTCACCCAACCGTACCGTTCGCCTTCCGGCAGTTTCTTGTATACCCGATGCCACTTATTCGGATCGGCAAGCATCGTTTCATCAAGCAGCGCCTCTGTTCCCATTTCTCAGGCACGCTGCGCCTCCTCGATCCTTGTCGGCTGAATCAGGAAAAATCGCTTCATGACAGGATTGTAATGAAGCGTTACCTCCTTCTGCGCATGCCGATGCCGAATGGACACCACATATTCCAGCAGCGGAACCATCACCAGGATGCCGTGGTCCAGACCGACTTCCGTCCGGACACTATACTTGTCCTCGATTTCGAGAAGCTGCTTCTGCTTTTCCAGCCCAACGGACCGGGCTTTGCCCTCCAGTTCCTGTCTTTTCTGCTCGGACAATCCTTTCCGCTCGCTGCGCCTCGTCATCTCCCGCGCAAGGTCTTCGTAATAGTCGGCAATCCGACGGATTTCCCGGTCCAGCTCCTCCTGTCTGACCCGCTGCCTCCTGCCTGTTTCCGCCTGCTGTTTCACATGATCGTAAGCGAGTTTTAATGCGGACGCCAAATCCATCGGACATGTAACCGGAGCGAAATGCACCGGCCTGTCGAGATAAGGAACCAGATGATGATACCGCATCATGTCCTCGCATACCTCCATCCGGTTCAAGTCGACCCAAACCTGCCTGAACTCTTCCTCTCTCTCGTCCGACACGTAGGCGACGCGAAAGGCGAAAGCGGCCCACACGCCGGTTATGGCACGCTCGCTGCTTAGCGAAAAAGCGCCGTTCTCCTTGTCCAGAAAGCGACGGATTTTGTCAAGAGCGCCGGACAGCACGGGCGGATCGATGTCGGCGAACCGGATCGTGCCGATCGCTTGCCGCTGGACGAGAGCGATCATTTGCTCGAACAAATAGCTGCCGAACGTGACGAACTCGGCCTGCGGATTTTCCTCGGCCACTTCAAAATCGAACGCCAGTTCCAGCTCCGTTCTTCCCTGAAACAAATCCCGATGCGTCTCCGGAACCATCACCTGACAGAGCGCATATTCCAGCGGAATGACGATGCCGCCGAGCGCCTCGATCACATCGGTTACGAATTTTTGCAGGTTCATCCCGCTGCCTCCCCCCACAATCCCTCCAAAGCGACGCGTTCTTCGCAGCATATTCCGGGTACTTTTGGAGGGAACCCCGTATTACCCGCTTAAGCAAACAACCTTGCGTCCAGTTCCTTGACCCGCTGCAGCTTCTGCTTGTTCTCAAGCAGCTGCTCGCCGATCTTGTCCATCTCCCGCTCCATCATCGTCTCATCCTCCGAACGTACCCATGCGTTCATCACAATATCGGAAAATTCTTCGCTTTCCTCGATATCACCCAGGATCAAATCGACTTCCCCGACGACAAGCTCGAACATATTGATCTTCCGGTCCAGCACGTGCAGCATATGATGCTCCAGCGTATGCTGCGCCGCCAGGTTATAGACGAACACATCGCGGATTTGTCCGATCCGGTGAATCCGGCCGATCCGCTGTTCGATCGCCATCGGATTCCACGGCAAGTCGAAATTGACCATCCCGTTGCAAAATTGCAGGTTTCGCCCTTCCCCGCCGACCTCCGTACTGACCAATACATCGGCTTCTTCCCGGAAAAAGGCGATTTCCCGCTCTTTATCCTTCCACAGCAAGCCGCCGTGAAACTCGGCCACTCGAAAGCCGCGGTCCCTGAGCGCGCGGGAAAGCACCTCCTGCGTCGAGCGATATTTGGTAAACACGATCATTTTGTCCTTAAACGAGGAGACGATATCGCAGAGCTCGGCGATTTTGGCGCTTTGCGCGTGTTCCTCCCGGGCGATCAACTCCGCGCGCTCGCAGTAATCCTGCAATATCGCCTGCTGCTTGGCATTCAGTTCCTTGTGGGCGGACAGCTTCTGCAACGATGCGGTCAGTGAAGTAAACGTACTCCCCATTTGCTCCTGCATGCTCTTGAGCATAAATCTGGAGAAGACCGGATGGTTGTCCATGTAATGCTTTCGGATAAACCCGCTGAGTTCGGCGTAAAGCCGCTGTTCCTGCTCCGACAGCCGCACCGTTTTCGTATAGGCCTTCCGTTTGGTAAACAGGACGTCGACATTGCTGCGCCGGTTGCGGATCATCACCTCGGCGAGCAGCGCTTTGAGCTTGTCCGCGTTTTTCACCTCGATGCCTTGATTGTCTTCCACAAAATGCTTTCGGAAATGCTGGTAGGTCTTGAGCTGTCCGGGCTTCAGCAGCGTTATCAGATTGTACAGTTCCTCCAGGCTGTTCTGCACCGGTGTCGCCGTCAAGAGCAGCATATACTTCTTTTTCAGGCTGTTGACGAACTGCCAGGCGACGGTGTTGCGGTTCTTGACATGATGCGCCTCATCGACAATGACCAGATCGTATTGCAGTTCGGAGATGATCCGGCTGTGGTTCAAACGTTTGGCCGTTGAGATGGAGGCGATGACCTTGGGGTAGCGGCTCCAGGCGTCCCCGCCCAGTTTGACGAATTCGGGGTCGTCCGACCGAACGAAGTCCTGGTTAAACTTGCGCTTCATCTCCTCGTGCCATTGGTTGATCAGTGAGGGAGGAACCAATACGAGGATTTTGCGGGCCAGCCCCCGCATGATATACTCCATCATGCAGATTCCCGCTTCGACCGTTTTGCCGAGTCCGACCTCATCGCACAAGAGCGCCCTTCCCTTGAGCCGCCCGATGACCGATTTGACGGTCTTCACCTGATATTCGAATGCCTGCAGTTCACGAATATGCGGCAGACAGATCAAATCGTCGGCTTTGGCCACAGCGAATTGCTTCGCGTTTTCGTATAAGTGAAACCATACTTCTTCCTGCCGCTTCAGACCGCGCATCGACCCCAGCACTTCCTCCATACGCTGCTTCCCGGAAATGTTCTCTTCGATGTCATCAAGCAGGCCGCGTGCTGATCGGGGCGGAGCCGTTACCCGTACCCGCCGTTCCGATTCAGCCCCAATGAACAAATAATCCGATTTTTCATAAGGGGAAAAGAAGCCCTTGATGCCCCTGCCCTGCAGCAGCTTCTCCGCCATATTGACCTTCAGCTTGCGCGATACGCCCTCGTCGCCCGCGAATTCGAATTCGACAGCATCGCTATCGCCATTCAACCCGTAAAGAGCGCTGAAAAAATGAACGAGCCCGGAATCCATTTCCATTGCATTCAGTTCCAAAAGCTCACGGGCCGGTTTAAACATATACAGGTTCACGGCATGATTCACGTCCCTCAACATTTGACTCCATTTTACCATGCAACGGACAAACAGGAAACGCAATCAGATCTGCTTTTTCATGAGATGCACTCCCGTACATCTTGCTCAGAAATCATCCTCAACATCTCCCTCAAAGACGATCCCCATGCGGCCAAACCATCGCTTTTCCCGACATTCCGGGCAACGTATCGGATCATCCCAACCGCGTTTTGCAAAATACTTTTGCTCCGAAGCTTCGAACAGGAACCGGCTTCCGCATTCCCGGCATTTGAGCCAAACCGGTTCGTATCTTTCAAGACTCGGCGCTTTCAAATTCAATTGTTTCCGCCAAGCAAGCAAAACGCTTTCTTCTTCACGATTCCACAGCACTTTCAATTCGGGAGCGAGAAACAGGTTCTTGTCAAAACGGAATCCGCGAATGTTGCGCAGATAAGGCGTCTTTCCGCAGTCCAGCGCATCGCAAGGATAGCGGGCGGGACACTCCCGTTTATGACAAATCCGGCCAAGGTACTTTCTGTCCGTGTTAAAAATGAATACTTCCCAGGCGTGCGTGGTAGACGAGATTTGCCGACAAAACCGGGCAAGTTGCGGAAGATCGTCCAGATTGGATAACACAACCGCCAGATCGATATCGCCGGGATAGGGATCGCCTGCCGCCATCGAACCGCATAAAACCACTTCCCGGACCGAGGACAGATTTTTCACCTTGCTTGCAAAACGCTGTGCCGCTTGAATAAAACGAATATTGTCATTCATAACCTTGTTCATTCCTTTTACGAGAATTTGACATGGCCAAATCTACATCCGAAACGGAGGCAGAGACGGATTATCCGCATTGGCATCCAACAATAACATTTCTTCTTCCTGCTCCATGGCTTCGTAATTCCCTGACTGGCTTATCTCGTCGAGGTTACCTCCAGAAATCGACCGTTCTTATGAAACGAAATATTTCGAATCTCATCTTCGGACGCAAGACCGCTAATCAATTCGCACTCGGTTACAACGGAAAAATAAATTTTCTGCTTGTCGACGGCGGCTTGCTTGATCAATTTCACAGGGACGGTTCACCATCGATCAAACCGACAGCAATGTTCGTATCCATTAAATACCCTTGCCCCGCCATCAGTGCCAATCCTCGCGCATTCGTCCGACCTCATCCTTTAATTCTTTGATCCGCTCAGAGGACAAGGCGCCTGCAGACTGAAGCAGATCATCTACACGATAATCGTCGAATTCATCCATTTCTACGGTATCGTGATTGAAATCAATGATCACTCTTGGATGTGTGAGGTTGGTTTAAGCAGTTTTTTTTGCAATTCCTTCGCTGTATCGGAATCCATTTTGTGTGGGAGCATAGGAAGGCACCTCGCTCTTATTTTTAGGATCATTATAACGAACTTCGGCCTGCAAACTTTCGTAGTCGGCAGAAACCAGATTCCATTTCAATTGCATTGCCTTCCCCGTTCGTTCCCGTTTACGAGCTATTTCTGAATCTCCTTTTTCAGGTTTAAGCCTCTGCCGGGTCTTGCTTGCTGCGAATTTTGTTTCACCGTATGGATATATCCTCACGATATCATGTAAAAGGTAAAAATAAAAACCCTTCCGAAGAAGAGTTTGATTGTAAGCATGGTGCGGTCGAGAGGACTCGAACCTCCACGTCATTGCTGACACAGGAACCTGAATCCTGCGCGTCTGCCAATTCCGCCACGACCGCATATAAAATTGTTGCTTGACTCTCGTTTCCCGGAGAGTTATGGTCGACACATCAGCCGCGCCTATGTCGGCCGCGCTAAAGATTTCTTTAGCGTGGTGCGCAAAACTTTTGAGGGAATTTCCGTGATTGGTGCGCCTTTCGCGTGTTTGGCGCAGTGGCCTTTTCGCGAAAGCCCAATCCGTGTGCGGCCTAAGAGCCGATGTACGCGTTAAATTGTTGCCGCGCCAAAACCTGAATCTAGCGCGTCTGCCAATTCCGCCACGACCGCAAGCAACATGATTGATTATAGCGGCATCGGGCGAAAATGTAAAGCGCAAGTTAAATTTGGCTAGTTTCATCGCAACTTCCGAAGGGGCAAAGGGGCGAGAAGGTACCCCCTCCCCCGGTCTTGCGCCGATTCGGCTTACTCCTCCGCCGCCTGCGCCAGCATGCTTTTTACGCCTCGCTCTTATGCGGCTGCAGAGCCGTCGAGCCGAATCCGAACAAAACGGCGGCGAAGACGACCAGTATGCCCGCATGCAGCGCGATTTCGGAAAAACCGAAGCCGGCCGAGCTTTTTTCGATCGCGTCGATCGCCCAGTATTGGGGCACGAAATAAGCGAGCTTTTGCATCCACTCCGGCATCATGGAAACCGGCCAGAAGCAGCCGCCGATCATGCAGGTCGGAACGAGGAGCAGCGAGTTCAGCAGTCCCCCCGACCGGCTGTTGCGGATGACGCCCGCGGCCGCCGTAGCCATGCCGACGCAAGCCAGCAGGAACAGCTCCACGATCAGAAATTGGACGGCGAACGGCAGTCCGAAATCATAGCCGACGACATAACGGGCGAACAGCAGGACGAGCACGACTTGGACGCTTCCCGCGAGAAAGCTGCCGAGGAAATTGCCGAACGTAATTTCCCATGAACGGACGGGAGCCGTGTACGCCCGGGCCATCGTTCGCAGCCTTCGGTCTTCCATCATAAGGTTCACCGTCGACGAAATGTTGATCATGAGAAACACCAGCAGCAGGCCCGTCGCAAAACGGGCGCCGTTATTCGGAACAAGGCCGAGATCGGTCGCGAAAAACGAGATTCGGTTTTTCTCCGCCTGCCGGAGAACCGATTCCAGCGCGGCGTTCCGGTCGTCTCCCGCAACGCCCGAAGCCGCAACCGTCCTCGCCAGATCCGCATACCGTCCGATGGCGGTTTCCGCCTGCAGCCGGATCGCGGCGGAAGCTTCGCTGACGCTCAACTGGAACAGCTCCGCTTCCGGCCGTTCGCCGTTCAGGAGCCGCTCGGTGAAGTCGGCCGGAATCCGGATGCCGGCCGTCGCTTCCCGATCGGCGACGCTTTGCTTCAGCGCGTCGACGGACGCCTCCTCCGACAGCCGGTAGGAGGCGTTTCCCGCGAATTCGCGAACGAGGTATTCGCCCGCGAACCCCCGGTCGCCGTTCGCGTAAGCGATCGTATAGACGTCGCTCCCGCCGCCTCCGACGACCGCAATGAGGACGGTCACGGCCGCGACCGGAAAAACGAGATGAATCAGCAGCCCTTTTTTCCCGTTCAGCATTCGTTTCAACAAGTTCCAAGCCAAATATACGCTGTTCATGAAGGATACCCTGCCTTTCGGTAGACGACGATCGCTCCGGCCATAAACGCGGCGGCGATGACGCCCAGGATCGCGACGGGCTGCCCGTCCGTCCGGCCCAGCATCGAATCGAGAAAGCTTTGGAAGCCCCAATGGCTGACGGTAAATTCCCCGATCCGCCGCAGCAAGCCTTCGGGAAGCCGGATGAATCCCCCGCTGAAAAAGGTCATGAGATTGATGACGATTTGAAAAATAACCAGCATCGGCCCCGAACCTTTCGCAAGCGAAAGGACGATGACCGCGAGACCGAACGAGAACAAGATGATGCACAGGCAAGCCGCCGCGATCGCCGCATACGACGTGCCCCAATCCACGCCCAGCACGAACCGGGTAAACGCGACGATAAATGCCGCCTGCAGGACGGCAAGCAGAAAGCTCCCTCCAAGCTTGCCCGCCAGGATGCGCCAGGCAGGCAGCGGCATCGAATGCAGGCGCGCCAGCGTGTTCCGTTCCTTTTCGAGGGCGAGGTTGATCCCGGTCGTCATGCCGGAATAGAGCAAAAACATGACGAGCATCGCGGCGGCGTAATATTGCATGGCCGAAAAATCGCTGCCCGCCGCAAGCTGCCCGACCTTCACCGCCCCGCCGAACGCGCCGCCCGAAGCCTCCGGGCTGTCCGGGCCCGTTCCCGCCGACGCCTGCGCGGGCAGGCCCTGCGGAGAGCCGGCTCCGAGCGCCAACGCGGCCGCCTGCCCGTCGTTCAGCCGCTCCAGAAGGCTGCCGAACATGGCCGTCGCGGCCAGATTTTTGCGGCTGTCCGCGCCGGAAATCAATTCCCACTGCGCCGCTTCGCCCGCTAGCAGCGCCTCGCCGAAGCCGGCGGGCACGACGACCGCGAAATCCGCCGTCCCCTCCCTCACGCGGCCGACCGCTTCTTCCCGGGTTGCCGCCTTCGTCAGCTCCAGCCGGCTTTCGAGCGCCGGCGACCGGAACGCGTCGTCCAGCAGGCCGCTCGTCTCGCCGCCGTCCTGCCTGACGATCGCCACCTCGACCCGTTCCAGCGTTTCGTCCCGAACCGTAAAGTCCGAATCGAGCGCCGTGCCGAGAATCGCGATCAGCAGCAGCGGCAGAAGAAGCTGCACGATCGCAAAAGCCGGCTGCCTGGCGACCCGGCGGATTTCAAACCCGACAATCGTCCAAAATGTCATGTTCCCGCCCCCTAGTCCCGCAAGCTGCGCCCCGTCAGAGCCAGGAAAAGCGTTTCGAGATCGGGCCCCGACTGCGTCAATGTCCGGATTCGGACCTGATGCTTGGACAAAATAAACAAAATATCCTGCAAATACGTTTGCGATGACGCCAAATAGACGTCCAGCGAATCGTCCCTTTTCGCGACCCGGACGACGCGGGGGTGCTGCCCGAGCTCCTCCACCGCCGCCTCCGGAATGTCCGGGGCCGCGATCGCGAGCTTCTCTTCCCCGGATACCTTGGCCCGAAGCTCCTCCTGCGTGCCGCAGGCGATGAGCCGCCCTTCGTCCATGATGCCGACCCGCGTCGAGATCGCCGCGACTTCTTCCATGTAATGGCTCGTGTAAATGACGGACGAGCCCATTTCGTTCAGCTTTCGCACCGAATCGAGAATATGGTTGCGCGATTGCGGATCGATGCCGACGGTCGGCTCGTCCATGATGATCAGCTTGGGCCGATGCGCGATGGCGCAAGCGATGTTCAAGCGGCGTTTCATTCCGCCGGAGAACGACTTCGGCTTGTCTTTTTTGCGGTCCTGCAGCCCGACGAACGCAAGCGCCTCCTCCGCCCGCTCTTTTAGAAGGGTTCCTTTCAACCCGTATAACCGGGCGAAAAAAACGACATTGTCCCAGGCCGACATATCTTCGTAAATCGCGAGGTCCTGGGGCACGAGCCCGATTCTTCGCTTGGCTTCCAGCGGCTGCTCCCGCACGGAGAAGCCCGCCAGGCGGATCGTGCCGCGATCGGGCTTCAGCAGCCCGGCCAGCATGTTGATCGTCGTGCTTTTCCCCGCCCCGTTCGGTCCGAGCAAGCCGAAAATCTCGCCCTCCCGGATGTCCAGATTCAAATGATCGACCGAAACCTTGCTCCCGTACTTTTTGACGACGCTGTCCAGTTCCACAAGACGCTGCACTCTTTTCCACTCCCCGTTTGCGTTTCATTGGCTTCATTATAGACCGGGCGCCGGCGCAGCGCAGGTGAAATGCGTCACCGGCTTCGCATGACTTAAGTCACGTTATGGTTTTTCTTGCCTTCGTCCTTCGGGCGGCATATGCTATACTTTTGAAAAACGGTCACGATCGACGAGGAAAAAATGGAACGCATGCAGCTTTATCTTCGCAGCCTGCACGTATTCGCGCCCGCCGTCTGCTCCCTGTATTTGGAGCCTTACGATTCGTACGGCTTGTTCACGCTTTTCGTTCTGCTTCAGCTTGGCATCGCCAACCTCGTATCGCGGGCTCCGGAACGCTGGACGCCCGCATTGGTGCTGCTGGAAATCGGGTACGGGGCCTGGATGAACGCCGCCTTCGGCGGAATGATGTATTTGGCGCTGCTGGCGCCGCTGCTCGTCTACGCGACCCGCGCGGCGTTCCCGTTCGCCTGGCCGCTCGCGCTGCTTCATGCCGCGCTCATGAACGCGGGCTTATGGGATCGTCCGGCGTCCGCCATCGCGACGGCCAATCTCGTGTTCGTTTTCGCCGGGCTCCTCCTGCTGCAAGTAAGGCGGGCGAAACGGAGCCAAACGGACGTCGAGGAGCTTTACGACGAACTGCGCCTTAAGCATGCGGAGCTGAACGAAGCGCGGAACCAGATGGTCGAATACGCCAAAAAAATCGAGGAAATTTCGCAGCTCGCCGAGCGGAACCGCATCTCCCGCGACATCCACGACGAGCTCGGCCACAAGCTGATTCGGCTGAAAATGATGTCGGACGCGGTCGTCCGCATTTTGCCGGATCGGCCCGGGCAGGGGCTGCAAATGGCGGTGTCGGTGCGGGACCAGCTCGCCGAAAGCATGGAGCTGCTGCGCAGCACGGTCCTCAAGCTGAAGCCGGAAGAGGGAGCGATGCGCTCGTATTCGCTGACCCGGCTGATCGAAGACATCGGCGAAGAACAAGGGACGAACGTGAGCTTTGCGATCGAAGGGATGCCTTACGCCCTGTATCCGAGCCTGGACTACATCTTGTACCGCAACGCCAAGGAAGCGGTATCGAACGCCATTCGGCACGGCGGGGCCACGGCTTTCGACATTACGCTCGCCTACGAGCCGAAGCGCGTCGTGCTGACCGTCGCGAACAACGGCGCCGTGCCGGACGAAGACCGCCCGTGGGGACTCGGGCTGACCGGCATGAAAGAACGCGCCGAGCTCGTGGGCGGCGAGCTTGCGGTCCGCCGGTCGCCCGGATTTGCGGTGACGACGGCGCTGCCGACCTACCGGACGTCGGCCCAATAACGAGAACGGAAAGAAGGAGTTCGTTTGATTCGCTTGCTCATCGCGGATGACGATCCGTTCATTCGCGAAAGTTTGAAGCTGATTTTGAATCTGGACCCGGAGCTTGAAGTCGCGGATACGTGCACGGACGGAGAGCAAGCGTGGAAAGCCGCAAGGCGGCTGGAAGGGATCGACGTCGTGCTGATGGACATTCGCATGCCGGGCTGCGACGGCGTGGAAGGAACGCGGCGCATCAAGCGGGATTGCCCCCGCGTTCGCGTGCTTATCCTGACGACGTTCGACGACGACGAGTACATCATCGAGGCGCTGCGCGCCGGGGCGAGCGGCTATTTGCTCAAAAATCTTCCCCCCGAGCGCATCGCCCAGGGCATCCGCACCGTCAGCGAAGGCAATTTGCTTATCCACCCGGATATCGCCGAAAAGCTCGCCTCGCTGATCGGGCCCGCGCCGAAGGCGCCTTCCGCGGCGGCGGGACCCGATCCGTTGCAAGTGCGCGGCCTGACCGAAGGCGAACGGGCCGTCGTCGCCAAAATCGCGGAAGGCCTCTCCAACAAAGAAATCGCCCGGGAACTGTTCCTGAGCGAAGGCACGGTCAAAAATATGGTCACGAGCATCCTGGGTAAGCTGGGCCTGCGCGATCGGACGCAAATTGCGATCTTTTATTGGAAAAACCGGCCGGCGGACTGAATCCGCCGGCGGGGGCGCCGTTTTCGCCGCCGCCCCGCGATCACGAGCGTTCGTCCGCCAGCTCGATCCATCGGGTCGCCCAATCCGCCACGTTCTCGAACAGAGGCGACAGCGCCCGTCCTTTATCCGTTAACGAATACTCGATCCGAACCGGGATCTCGGGGTAAACGTCCCGGCGAATGAGTCCTTCCGTCTCCAATTCCTTCAGCCGCTCCGAAAGCACCTTGCCGCTCAAGTTCGGCAGCAGGTTTTCGATTTCGCTGAAACGGCGAGGTCCGGGCATCAGCCGAAAAACGATAAGCGCCGTCCATCGCTTGCTCAGCATTTCCATGGCTTTCTCGAAACGTGGACACATTTCCGAGTTTTCCATCGCGATCATCCTTTCTTCCCTATATTATAAGGCTCCGCAAAATTTTAAACAACATAACGAAATACCACCCGGTTACGAATGGTAATAAGGAGATCTTGGGATAAAATAGCCATAATTGCGAAGCCTAGTCGAGACTACTTACATGGAGTGAATGCGATGAACAAAGCGTTGCGGCCCGTCGTGCTGCTGATCGCCGTCGTGTCCCTTTTGACGGCGGCCGTTTGGATGGAGGTTGCCCCGGTTTCCGCTCGCGGACAACAGCCGTTTAACTTCGGCTTCAAAAAAAGCCGAAACGGCAGTCTCCCCTCGATCGCCCAGGAAGGCTTTATCGACATCCTGAAGCGGCATGAGGCCGTCTTTCTGGGGAACACGAAAGAAAAAGAGCTTTACTTGACCTTCGACAACGGCTACGAGAACGGCTATACGGGCCGAATTCTCGATGTGCTGAAGGAAAAGCAGGTGCCTGCCGCTTTTTTCGTAACGGGGCATTTTGTCCGCGACCAGCCGGAATTGATCAAGCGAATGGCGGCGGAAGGCCATTTGATCGGCAACCATTCGTGGAGCCATCCGGATATGACCCGCTTGTCCGCCGAACAGATTCGCGCCGAATTGGACAAAGTCCGGCAGGAAGTGGCGAATTTGACGGGACGGCAGGAGATGAACTTCATGCGCCCGCCGAGAGGCGTCTTCAGCGAACCGATGCTCGCCGCTTGCCGGCAGCTCGGCTATACGAACGTCTTCTGGTCGGTCGCCTACAAGGATTGGGACGTCAATTCGCAGCGAGGCGGGAGTTACGCCTATGAAAGCGTCATGAGCCAGCTGCACCCGGGCGCCGTCATTTTGCTGCATTCCGTTTCCAGCGACAACGCGAAAGCTTTGGGCGACATCATCGACGCCGCCAAGCGGCAGGGGTACGCGTTCAAAAGCCTGGACCGGCTCGGCGAAAAAAGCTACGTTTGACGGTTCTCGCGGTTTCGGACGCCGAAGTCTGCGTTCATCCCCTACCTGGCGAAGCGGGCGCGATTGGGGTGGCGATGGAGACGGATCGAAGCCAAAAAACTCTACCGTGCCGAAGCCCAAAATGAGCGTGGCCGGAGAGTTCTGGGCGATTAGTCTGGTCTCCATCGTTATACTACGAAATTGGAAGTAAACGAATGGCTTTAACCGAGAATCCGACGCTTCGAGCGCCTTCAAACCAACGGCTTGTGCCTTCTTCCAGAATCCATCATTCAACTTATATAGACGGCACCTACCGCCGTCTTGCAAACATCTTCGACCTGATCTTCTTGGCGAATTCGAGATTGGCCGCTTGAATCTCTTCGGGGAACTCTTCGGGGTGTCTACGCTTCAGTTCCGCCGCATGGCGGCCGCGCCCGGTCTCCTCCAAGCGTTGAATGTAACCCCGCAAATAGCCTTTGGCATGCGCCGGTCCCCCTTCTTTGAGAACCGTCCATAACGGATCGGCATCGTCTCCGCTCCTCAGCATCATGTCGTCGTGCCACTCAGTCAAGCGGTAGACCGCTTCTCGGCATATATCCCGATGCTTAGCGGCAACATTGTGCTGTTCGTACGGGTCCTCGCGCAAGTTGTACAGCATCTCCCTGTCGAACAGGTGAAAGCCGTCATGATAGGTGCGAATATACAGCCAATCCCCGAAGCGGACGCTTCGTTGCGCGACGTGCGCGCATTGCGACAAGACCAGATATTCCCGCCCGGTATCGGCCCCTTCCGTCAGCGTCCTCGCATAACTCGCCCCATCCCATTCCGGCATCGGCTGGGCGCCGAGCAGTTCGGCCAAGGTAGGCGCCAAGTCCAAATGATAATGAAGCCCCTTATCCACCTCCCCGCGCCTGATGCCCGGACCGCGAACGATCATAGGCAAGCGGCAGGTTCCCTGATTTGCGGTGGAGTGCTCGCCGTAAATGCCGAGATGCCCCATATTTTCCCCGTGGTCGGCGGTAATGACGATCAGCAGTTCGTCCAACACTCCCTGCTCCTCCAGACTTGCCAACAACAGCCCGATATGCTCGTCCATATACCGGATGCCTGTATCGTAGCCGTCGATCATCGTTCGCATGTCGTCCATATTTTTAATTTCGCCGGGATTCCGGGGATAGCCGGGCTCGGTTTTGTTATTGTACGTCATCTCGACATGATCGATATTCAGCTCGTGCACGCTGTGAGGCCCTACCTTCTGCAAATGCCGCTCCAGCACCTCTTCGCTCAGCCATTCGGGAAGCGGCTCGTTCTCGAACGGGTTGCCGAAACCTCTCGGCGTCCGGTAAGGCGTATGCGGGTCCCAGAAATTGATATAGAGAAGCCAATTCTCCTGCGAAGCGGCATTGCGGCGAATCCAATCGAGCGCGACGGGAGCGACCCGGTCCGCGGACTCCATTCCGAAACCGCCCGTATCGTAAATCTCATTGAATCCGGCATAGAAGGCGAACGCGGAATGTCGGTAGGCGAACGGGCTGATTAGAACGGTTCTAAGCCCGCCGATGTGCTGTAGGTAAGAAGGCAAAGAGCCCCCGCGGGAGAGCCGGGTCGCAAATTCGCGGCCTGGGCCTTCCAGCTTCATATCGCCCGCCGTACCGCCGTGTCCGACGAGCCCGTTGCGAATGCCGAACTGTCCGCTCATGAGCGCTGTGCGGGAAGGCGCGCACGGGGCGTCGGACGTGTAGTAATTGGTAAAACGAACGCCTTCCCCGGCAATCCGGTCGATGTTCGGAGACGTTTGGCGGTGATAGCCGTAACAGCCCAAATGTTCGGGATTTGTCGAATCCAGATCGAGAATGAGAATCTTCAACTTGGTCGCACTCCTTTTCTCAAATCAGCCTTTGACCGCACCGGCCAGCCCGTTGACGAAGAGACGCTGCAAACTTAAGAACACAATAATGACGGGTACCAGCGTGATGACGCCTCCGGCAGCGATGCCGGACCAATCGACGACATTCTCGCCTTTGAGCGCATACAAGCCGACCGCCACCGTCCGCAGCTCCGGATTGCCGAGCGTCAGCACGAGCGGCATGAGGAACGAGTTCCAGCACCAGATGAACTGCATGACGACAACGCTGCCGACGACCGGCTTGGCGATCGGCAGCATGACAGTCCAGAACGTTCGGAGAAACCCGCATCCGTCGACAACGGCGGCTTCCCCGAGCTCCTTGGGCACCTGCCGGAAAAATCCGGCAAACAGGAGGACGAAGAGAATATTGCCGCCCCCCGCTTCCGCCAAGATGACGCCGAGGAGCGAGTTCAATAGCCCCATGTCTTTGATCAATTGAAAAATCGGGATGATTGCCGACTCGATCGGCACGAACACGCTTGCCGTCAGCACGCTGACGACAGTGGCTTTCCCTCTGAACGAATAGCGGCCGATCGCGTAGCCGCTGACGGCGGAGATCAGCAGCACAAGGAGAATGACGGACGCCGTAATGACGATGGAGTTGACGAAATAAAGCTCGAATCGGCCCGCCTGCCAGGCGCGTTCATAACTGGAGAAATCCAGCCGGGACGGCCACAAGCGGAAGTTGTTGCGGAAAAACTCCGACTCCGTTTTGAACGAGGCGGACAGCATCCAGAGCAGCGGATACAGCCAGACGAACGACAGGCCGATCAGGCCGAGCTGGAGCAGCAAACGAAGAGCTTTCACGACGCATCTTCCTCTCTATTTGGCGCGCCTTAAACGGCCTGCAAAAACATGCTGAACGAGTGCGATCAAAATAATCGCGAATCCAAAAAAGATTCCCGCGGCGGAAGAGTAGCCGAGGCGCGGCAACCCCATCTCGCTGGAAAAGGCATACCGGTATATATACGTAGACACGACATCCGTCTTGTAGAAGGGCCCTCCGCCCGTCATTGTCTGAATCAGATCGAATGCCCGAAGCGCCGCCGCAATGTCCAGCAGCGCGATGACGGCCCCGATCGGCGCGATATGCGGCAGCGTAATATAGCCAAACACTGTCGGACGATTGGCCCCGTCGATGCGGGCGGCTTCCTGCAGTTCTTTGGGTACGAGCTGCAAGGCGGTCAGCCAATAAATCATGTTCATCCCCATATGCTTCCAAACGTACACGACTATGGTAGTCAGCATCGCCCAACGGGCATCCGCCAGCCAATTGACAGGCCGGTTCAACAAATGAAGCTTCAGCAGCAAGCCGTTCAGGGGGCCGTTCGCGCCTAAAATAAACACCATAATAATGCCGATAATGGACGCGGTGGTGACAACCGGAATGAAGAAAATTGTCCGATAGAAGAGCACCCCCTTCAGCCTCGTGTTGTTCAGCAGGAGCGCCAGCAGCAAAGATCCGGCAAGCAGCAGGGGAACCGACCCGGCGGCGAAAACGAAGCTGTTCTTGAACGCGTTCCAAAAATAAGCGTCGCGGGCCAGCTCGAAGAAGTTGGCCAGCCCGACAAACGTCCGCTCGTTGCTTATGCCCGACCAGTCCAACGTGGCGTAATAGAAGCTTGCGACGATGGGCCAGCCTTGAAACAACGCATAGAACAGCAAGTTCGGGGCGAGAAAGATCCAGCACCAGACCGTTATTTTGCGGGCATTGGCCTTCATTGCGCCTTATAATCCTCCAGCGGCTTCCAGTCCGGGAAGACGAAGTCGTCCGCCGATACGTCGGCCCCCTTGCTTTTGGCAGCGTCAATCGCCGCCTGCCACGCCCCGGCAATCCGCTCGGACAATTCCGTCAGCGCCTGCTTCGGATTATCGACCGAACCCAATACGACCGCGGACAGCAATTCCCCCGCATTCGGATGCACGTCCTTGTACTCGGCGAATACGTTGGCCGTCTCCGGATTGCGCACGAGCGGATTCGGAACGATGCGGCCGTACTCCTTCGCCAGTTCGTAATACTGCTTCAACTGCGGCGCCTTCAAATGGTTCTCATTTACCCCTTTCACAACGGAGAAGCCGACTCCGTCCTCGACGTACTTCTCTTGATAAAACCCGCCTGTGTACAGTTCCTTCAGGTACAAGGCCGCCGCCTCGGGATGCTTCGATTGAGCGGAGATGCCGATCCACGGCTGACCGGTCGATAACGGCAGCGAGCCTTGGCGGCTCGATTCCGACAACGGCGGCGCCATGACGCCGTATTCGAGGTCGGGATTTTGCGCATTCCACACCCCGACGTTCCAGGCCCCCTGAATGATGAATCCGGCCTGGCCTTGCGCGAACAACGCCCGGGCTTCCGGCGCGGAGATGGTCGCCGTCTGGGGATGGAAGCTGCCGTCCTGCGCCAAGCCTTGAAACAGCTCGAACAAACGAACGACCGGTTCGCTGTCGTAGCTGGTCTTGCCGGTAACGAGACTGACGGGCGAATTGGCGTTCAATCCGCTGCCTCCCAGAGAAGACCACTCTTGAACGGTGGCGAGCCATCTTCCCGCTTGCTTTCCGCCTTCCACGATGCCGTAGTATTCGCCCTTTCCCGCTTCGGTGATTTTCTTGGCCGCCTCCCGAAAAGCCGAATAGGTGGCCGGGGGACGGTCGGGATCGAGACCGGCTTCTCGGAACAATTTCTTGTTGTAAAACACCAGGGTGCTGGATATCGACTGCCCCTCGGGAAGGGAATATATCTTGCCGCCGATCATCGTCGTCCCTTCCAGGAACGTTCCGTCGATGAACGCGTTTTTGAAATTGTCGTCAATATAAGGGTCCAGAGGCTGAAACCAGCCCTGCGCGACGGCGGTCGACAATTTCATCGTGGAAGGAACGGGGAACAAATCGGGCGCCTCGCCGGCTTTAATCGCGGTCAGCGCAGTATTGTTGAACTGATCGATCGTCAATTGGGTATATTCGATTTGAATATTCGGATGCGCGGCCTCGAATCGCTTGTGGAATTCCTCGCGAATTTTCTTCGAGCTGTCGCTCCAATCCATGACCCGAAGCACGATTTTATCCGAGCCGCCGGCAAGGGTCCGCCGCCTTGTCCTCCCCATTGCCGGCTTGTTCGCTCACCGGCGAGCATGCGCTCAGCAGCAGCAACAGCAACAGAACGGCCGCACCCGGAAGCAAAGAATTCGATTTGATCGTCATTTGCGCAGCACTTCCTTTTCATAAATTCTTACTATTTTACTTTGAATAGTTGTATATTATAAAGGAGCCGACGGATTGTAAATGTACGGATCAACGATCGCGTGTATAAAACACCAGTAAAAAACCGCGGTTTAACCATGGATTGTCAAATTACTTGGGAGGAGCGGAGGGTGGATGTTCCATATTCGCAGTGTACATTTCGACGATTTTATTCCGGGGTGGCGAAGCTACGAGATGCGGTTGCCGTACCATGTATTGGCTTTCGTAACGCAGGGGCAAGTTCTCTATAAATTGAACGGGCGGCATTACCGGCTGGAGCAGGGAGACATCCTTTTTATACCGAAGGGGACGTTGCGGGCTGCCGAAAACGACGAGAACGGCCCGCACCGGAAATTCACCGTTCTGTTCGAAGACGAGACGGCCGATCGCGTCTATATCCCCATCCTGGATAGGCAAGTTGCGCATCACCTTCGCCTCCGGAATTCCGACTACTTGGCAGGACGATTCATGCTGCTATATTACGGGCATAAGGGAGAATGGCCCATAGACCGGATGCTCTTCTTGAATTTGCTTCAAGAAGTGCTGCTGCTCGTCAGCAAGGAAGCGGAGCTTCAAACGATCTCCCCGGCCAAGCTGACGCAAGCCCAAAAAATACGGAACTATCTTCTCGAGAACTACCGCAAATCCATTCAAATAGACGAGCTTGCCGAGTTGATCGGCCGCTCGCCCAATTACACTTCCGCCTTATTCAAAGAAGCGACGGGTCAAACGCCCATCCAATTCGTGCTTCATCTGCGGATTGCGGAAGCTCGCCGGCTGCTGCTCCATTCCGATATGACGGTGGCGGAAATCTCGCATTATCTGGGGTTCTACGATCCCGCCTATTTCTATCGGACGTTTAAAAGGGCGGCGTCCGTCACCCCCTCCGAGTTTCGGGCGAGACACGGGAACGAGAGGTAACAATTTCGCATGTAATGAAAAAAAATGGAGATTCGTTGGGCCGGCTTGGCAACCGGCAGCCGCCGCACATATGCAGGTTTTGCCATCGCGGGCGGACCTGCAGTTAATGATCCGTCGGTTCCGGTTGCCGCGGATAAGCTCCGGCGAACTGTCAGCGATTAAAACAGCGGAGAAATCAGCCGAGCCCACACCTCATACGCGCGCTGCTTCCAATTCCGCCCTTCGAATTCGGCCGGGCTTATGGCCTCGCAATCCTCCAAATCCCGAAAAAAATCCCGCGCCAGGCAACCGACGACATTTCCGTCCCAAAACAACGCGTCGATTTCGAACTGTCCCCAGAAGCTCCGCATGTCCAGGTTCGCGCTGCCCGAGAAGGCCACGTCGTCCGAGATGATGACTTTCGAGTGGATAAAACCTTTTCGATAGCGGTAAAAGCGAATGCCGGACGGCTGCATCTCCCTTACGTAAGACATCGTTCCCGTATACACCAGTTTTTTGTCGGGCTTGCCCGGAAGCACGACGGCGACATCGACGCTTTTGGCGGCGGCCGTCTTGAGCGCCAACATCACCGCCGGATCGGGAATGAAATAGGGCGACTCGATATAAAGCCGCTTCTTTGCCGAAACGATAAAGGAAAAAATCAGCTCGTGAAGCCTTTTCGTCGGATCGCTTCGAATGATCTGCACGAATTCTTTGCCTATGCCGGGCTGATCGGGAAAATAGCCTTCCTCTTCGGGAAACCGCCCCATGACCCGAAGCCAATCCGCCAAAAACGTATATTGCAGCCAAAGCACCGCATCGCCGGCGATGGCGAAATGGGTATCCCGCCAGTAGCCGTATCGCCGGCTTCGTCCGAGATATTCTTCCCCGATGTTCAAACCTCCGAAAAATCCGATTTTCCCGTCCACGACGACGATTTTGCGATGATTGCGGTAATTGAGCCGCCTGCCGAGCAATGCGGAGCGGATGGGAAAAAAGCACCCCGTCTCCACGCCGCCCGCCCGAAGCCGCTTCAGGAACGACTTGTCCAGATGCCGGCTGCCCACGCCGTCGTAGATCAAACGCACCTTCACCCCTTCCCGGGCTTTCCGGACGAGCATCTGTTCGAACCGGTTTCCGAGCCGGTCGCTGCGGACGATGTAAAACAGAATATGAATGTGATGCCGCGCGGACGCGATCGCATCCAGCATCGCTTCGAAAGCCTGATCCCCTTTGCTGAATACCGTCGTTTCATTGCAGGCCGTTACGGGAAAACCGGTCATGCCGCGAAACAGCTTCGCTTGCCGCTGCCATTCGCTTTCGTTTCCCGAATGGGCGCCCGTCCGCTCCAGGCTCCGCTTCATGATGTCTTCCCGGATTCGTTCCAGCCTTTCGAACCCGCTGCCGGCGGCCGATCGGAAACCGGCATATTCTTTTGCGATCAGAAAATAAGCCAGCAAGCCGACGACCGGGACCAGAAACGAAAGCGCAAGCCAGGTCAAGGCTTTATAAGGCCGACGATATTCCGCGACGATGATAAAGGCAAGCTGGACGATAAACAGCGACAACAGCAGCACAACGATCCAGAGCAACAGTTCCGACGGACCTCCTTGGCCGATTCGATTTTCCTTTCGCTTAGTATGTATAGGGGAATTCCCTGATACGCAGGATTTGGGCGGAAGGATTTTGCAAGAAGGAGATTTTTCGAATGAACCAAAACCTTGAACATCGATCGCCGCTCGTCATCGGCATCGATGTCGGTTCGACACCGGTCAAAGCGACTGCGGTCGATCCTGCAACGAACCGGATTTTATGGTCGGACTATCAGCGTCATCACACGAAACAGGCCGAAAAAGTGCTGGAGCTTCTTGTCGCGATCGGCCAAGCGTTCCCGAATCCCAGGCAAGAGGATATTCGCGTATTCATGACCGGCTCCGGCAGCGGACCGATCGCCCCTCACGTCGGCGCCAAGTTCGTGCAGGAAGTGAACGCCGTCACGATGGCCGTCGAGCATCTTCACCCCGATGTCGGCAGCGTCATCGAGCTCGGCGGACAAGACGCGAAAATCATCATTTTTAAAGCGAACGAGGAAACCGGAGACAAGCAGGCGATCACGTCGATGAACGACAAATGCGCTTCCGGCACCGGCGCGACCATCGACAAATGCATCATTAAAGTCGGGATGCCGACGCATGAAGTCGGCAAGCTTCATTTCGGCGGCTCGAAGCTTCATCATGTCGCCGCCAAATGCGGCGTCTTGCCGAAACGGATATTGTCAATTTGGTCAAGAGCGGCATCCCTTCGGCGGAAATCATGTGCTCCCTGGCCGACGCGATCGTCATGCAGAACCTTTCCGTCCTGACTCGCGGGAACACGTTGCGCCACCGGGTGCTGCTGCTCGGCGGCCCCAACACTTACCTGCCGTTCTTGCAGGAATGCTGGCGGCTGCGAATCCCGCAAACGTGGCACGATCGCGGCTACGAGTATCCGCAAGACGTCCCTCTCGAGAGTTAATATTCGTTCCCCCGAATTCCCAATATTATGCCGCCTACGGCGCCGTCATGTACGGGCTTCACGAACCGGCCGACGTCGGCCGCTACGAAGGACTCGAGCGGCTCCGGGATTTTATTGCGCACGGCCGCAAAGCGAAGCTGGGGGAAAATGCCGGCCCCCCGCTTGTCGCGAGCGAATCGGAAATGGAACAATTCCGCCGTGCCTACTGCATCCCCCGATTTGCGCCCGCGACATTCGCTCCGGGCCAGAAAGTGCGGGCGGCGATCGGGCTGGACGGCGGCTCCACCTCTTCCAAAGCGGTGCTCGTCGACGAGGACGGCTCCATTCTGCTCAAGGAGTATCAACTGTCCAAAGGCAATCCCCTCGAAGACACCAAGGAGATGCTGAAACGGATTCGCGACAAGGTGAAGGAGCAAGGGGCCGAACTTGAAATCATCGGCTTCGGAGCGACGGGTTACGCGGCGGACGTGCTGGAAAAAACGCTGAAAGCCGACGTCAACATCGTGGAGACCGTCGCGCACATGATGAGCGCCGTTCATCAGTTCGGAGACGTCGACGTCAACTGCGATATCGGCGGGCAGGACATCAAGGTCCTGTTCATGAAAAACGGCGACTTCCGCAATTTTAGACTGTCCAACCAATGCTCGGCCGGCAACGGCATGCTGCTGCAGGCGATGGCGGACCAGTTCGGCATTCCGACCAGGAATATGCCGAAACGGCGTTCGCGGCCGAGCTAAGCCCGAAATACTCCTACGGCTGCGCCGTTTTTCTCGACGCGGACCGGGTGAATTTTCAGAAGGAAGGTTATTCCAAAGAGGAATTGCTCGCGGGGCTTGCTCTCGTCCTGCCGAAAAACGTCTGGCAATACGTCGTGCAAATCCCCCGGATGGCAGAGCTCGGGCGCGATCGGGGCGGCGATGGAGACGCTGCGCGTCGTCAAACGGCGCGGATATTCGACGTTTCTCGGCCTGGAGGCGGCCATCTATTTGAGCTACGTCTCCCGCAACGACGAATCGACCCGGTGCGGCTTTTGTCCGAACCATTGCAGCCGCACGTTTATCGATTCGAAGACCCCGGACGGACAGACCGCCCGGTACATCTCCGGTTTCAGCTGCGAAAAGGGAACCGTCGAGGACGAAAAGGCGGTCGTGGAGCTCAACAAGCGGCGGCAGGATCTTAAGAAGCACTACCCGAACCTGGTGGAATACGAAGCCCGCCGAATGTTTCAGCATATCTACGATCCGGATCCGATGCCCGGAAACGATCAGTTCGTCCGGGACACGCAGGTTCGCCGCGGTTTGCTCGGCTTGCGAAAAACGTCTTCCCTGCGTTCTTTCGAGCGTTCGCCGAAAGAAGCCGCCGAGCGGCGGGGCCGGATCCGCATCGGCATCCCGAAAGTGCTGAACATCTGGTCGACCGCTCCGTTTTGGCGGACGTATTTCGAGACGCTCGGCATCGATCCGAAAAACATCGTATTCAGCGACAATGCGATGACGGAGGACGAAAGCGACTTTGCCGCCGACCAGGGATGGAAGGCGCTGGATCTGTTCGATGCCGAAATGCAGGAGAAAGGCCGCCAAATCCTGGAGCAGGTCGAGCAGGAAAACCGCTTGGCCATCCTGCTGATCGGACGGCCCTACCATTCCGATCCGGGCCTGAACCACGGCGTGCTTGAGGAGTTTCAGGTGCTGGGCTATCCGGTGCTGTCCATGCGGTCGATTCCGAAGGACGAAGGCTGGCTGCAGCGGTTTTTCCGGGAGGATCTGCAGAGCGGGCGCGTCGAATATGAGCTGGAAGTCTCCGACGTATGGCCGGAAAATTTCAGCGCCAACAGCGTGCAAAAGGTATGGGCGGCCAAATTCGCCGCGCGGCATCCGAATGTGGCCGTTTTGGATCTGTCCAGCTTCAAATGCGGCCACGACGCCCCCACTTACGGGTTGATCGACTCGATCATCTCGGCGGCAGGCACGCCTTATTCGGCGCTTCACGATATCGACGCGAACAAGCCCTCCGGATCGATCAAAATCCGGGTCAAAATGTACGCGCACAGTTTGGGGCTTCACGAAGAACGGCTGCAGGATCTGGCCGACAGTAAAGCCGAGCTGCAGCGGCTGCTGGAACAAAAGCGCGACGAGCTGCTCAAGAAAACGATTTAAGGACCCAAAAGCATAACAGGAGGAATTGGGACAAATGGCATCGAAAGCATTGGAAACGATGGAAGAGGAGCTGCTCCAATTTCGGAAGACAAAGCAAGCACCACGATTCTGTTCGGCGGGCTGACGATGGCCCAGGATTATTTGGTGGAAGGCGCCTTGGCCGGCCTGGGCTACCGGGTGCGCCATCTGGACTGCCCCGACAACGACTCGCTCCGGTTCGGCAAGGAGTTCGGCAACCGCGGACAATGCAACCCGACTTATTTTACGGTCGGAAACCTGATCAAGCATTTGCAATACCTTCGCGATGCGGAAGGGAAATCCAAGGAAGAGATCGTTCGCGACTATTTGTTTGTCACGAGCGGTTCCCGCGGCCCATGCCGCTTCGGCACCTATGTGACCGAGTACCGCAAAGCGCTGCGCGACGCCGGCTTCGACGGCTTCCGCGTCCTGCTGTTTCAACAGACGGACGGGCTCAAGCAGGCGACCGGAGACGAATCGGCGCTCAAGCTGAACGCCGCGTTTTTCCTGGCTTTTCTGAAAGCCGTGCTGCTCGGCGACATCCTGAACGCGCTCGGCTACCGCATCCGCCCTTACGAAGCGGAGCCCGGTTCGACGGACGAGGCGCTCGAGCGCTGCAAGCGGCATTTGCACGCCGCGCTAAGCCGGCGAAAGGCGTTGATTCCGGCGCTTCTCCGGTGCCGCAAGGAATTGCGGGGCGTTCGGGTGAACCGGGCGCAGCCGAAGCCTAAAGTAAGCGTGATCGGAGAATTCTGGGCGATGACGACGGAAGGGGACGGCAACTACCATTTGCAGCGATTTCTCGAAAGCGAGGACGCGGAGGTCGACGTCCAGTCGGTTACGGCCTGGATTCTGTTTTTAATCTGGTCGGGCCGGTACGATACCAGGAAACGGATGAACTTGCGCGAGGCAGACGGCGGACGAAGCGGCCTGCAAGGGAAAAATCCGGTCAAACGGCTGTATTTGCTGGCGCTGGCCGACCGGGCGGTTCGGATTCTGTTTCAGACGTTTGCCCGGCTCATGGGGCTTCGCGGCTATCACTTGCCCGATATGGAAGAAATCGCGAAAGTCGCGCACGAGCACTACAACAACCAGCTTCGCGGCGGCGAGGGGCATATGGAGGTAGGCAAGCTGATCCTGAATGTCGTGAAACGGAAAGCGAACATGACGATCTCCGTCAAGCCGTTCGGCTGCATGCCGTCCTCCGGCGTCTCCGACGGCGTGCAGTCGCTGATTACCGAGAAATATCCCGAAGCGATCTTTCTGCCGGTCGAAACGACCGGCGACGGCGCGGTCAACGTGTACAGCCGAATTCAGATGATGCTGTTCAAGGCGAAGCAAGCCGCAAAAAAAGAATTCGAAGCCGCCCTGGCAAGCAAGGGATATTCGCGGGAGCGGTTGCCGAAAAGCGCGGGGATGACGGATCCGCTTCGCGCAAGCCGCCACGTCGTCGCCTGCACCGCCGCCAATGCAGTGTACGGTTCCCCCCGGCCGATCGGCTCGCTGCCGCTGCGATTCAAAAAACGAAAGGCGGAAACTTCGGGATTCTGAAAAGAGGATTTCGATCATGCAAAAAGCTCCTGATTTGCCGCAAGGGCAAAATCAGGAGCTTGTTCATGATAAAGTTGGTGCGGTCGAGAGGACTCGAACCTCCACGGCTGTTACACCACTAGAACCTGAATCTAGCGCGTCTGCCAATTCCGCCACGACCGCGAATCACAAAAATTATATTATCATGGCGGGACGGGCAAAGTCAACAGCTTTTTTGAAGTTCCAATTTTCAGTCAACGCTCGCTCCTCGCTCATTCGAACGTCGGCCGCGGCGCCGACGCTTCGGCGATCGCGTATTCGCGGCTCAGCTTGACGACGCGGCGGTTCGGGCGGCGAATGAGCATATGGGTATCGTCCCAGGCGACGACGATGCCGGTCACGTCGTTTATTTCCAGCGCATCCCGCACGACGCGCACCTTCGTGCCTTCGACCCGGTACTTGTCCAACGTTTCTTCGCTTACCATGTCGTTCGGATAACCTCCTTGCGGCGCAAATGGAACGAAGACCCGTCTTGCGGACGCCGAACGTCCGGACGGGTCTTCAAGCTATACGTTCAGCAGCGATTCAGCCTACATGCTCGCGCGTATCGTTCGTCTCGTACCAGTAGTCCAGCACCTTGCTGGACATGACGCGACTGCGGACATATTCGATCTGGCGCTCCGTGAAATGATCGGTCCAGGGAATGTCCAACTCGTCGCAGAGCTTGACGACCGTCAGAAGCTCGGACCAAGCTACATACCGTTTGTACCAGAAAAATTGCGGGTGCTCGATCATGTAAGGATACAGATCGTCGAATTCCGTGTGCTTGCAGTCGAGCGCGCGCTCGAAATGGTTCTTGGCATCATCCAGCTTCCTTGCGAAAAATTCAATCGGTTGATCGACGGCTGCCATTTGGTGCTCGCCTCCCCTCTGCAACTTCATTCTTATTATAAATCATATGGCGCCGGAAGGAAAAGAGAATCGGCTATGATTGGGCTTGGAATCGGCAGGAAGGAGGGCTCGCGCCCCGTTACTCGAATTTGATGACGTTGCCTTCGAGGGACGCGATTTTGACGAGCGATTCCACCCGGTATCCCATGTCCCGCAGCGTGCGCCCGCCGGCCTGGAACGTTTTCTCCAGGACGATGCCGATTCCCGCGACGGATGCCCCCGACTGCTCGACGATTTTGAGCAATCCCCGCGCCGCGTCCCCGTTCGCGATAATATCGTCGATAAACAGCACCGAATCCTCAGCGCTCAGCAAGTGCCGGGAAACGATCAAATCCGTCACGATTCCTTTCGTAAAGGAAGGGACGCGTTCGACATACGCGTCGTTGTCGCCGATCAGCGTCTTTTTGCGGCGGGCGAAAACAAGCGGTACGCCAAGCTTATATGCGGTAGCGAAGGCTGCCGGAATTCCCGAGGATTCCACCGTGATCACCTTCGTAATGGTCTCGCCGCGAAAACGGTTCGCGAACTCCTCGCCCATTTCCATCGTGAGCTGAGGATCGACGCCGTGATTCAGAAGCGAGTCGAGCTTCAGCACGTCGGAATTCATGACGGTCGCTTCCCGCAGAATCCTTTCCTTTAGAATATCCATCCGGTTTCCTCCGTCTCTTCTTTTCCGTTTAAAGTACCATATCCGTTACCTCCCGCGCAAGATACCGCCCTCGGAATCGTTCTCGGTTTTTGCCCTCGATTCGGCACGTTCCCCATGACTTTCGATGCGAGCCGGACGATTCGCGATAAGACAAAAGTAGGGAATTTGCCGAATGTCGAATTTTTGTGAAACTTTTCTAAGCCGAACGTAGTCCTAACTAGTAACAGGAAAAAAAGGGGGGGATTCGATGCGCAGAACCGAAAAATTCGGCGGACTTCTAATCGGAGCCGTGTCGGCTTCTTTGTTTCTCGTTTCTTGCAGCGGATCGATCGAGCCGCAAGCCGCCCCGTCCCCTTCCGGCGTTCCGTCGAACGAAATGCCCGCCCAGGATCGCGGGGGCGACGCGGCCTTGTCCGGGCCGCGGCCGCCGCTGCCATTGCCGTCTTCCTCCGGCGAGAGGGAGACCGTTCGCCCGAATCCGCGCGAAACGGGCGAAGCGTCCGCCGACTCCGGAGATGCCGTCCCCGCGTCGGCCTCCTCGGCTAAACCCGAAACGGAGGAGCTGCGGCAGCAAGGCGTCCAGGAAAGCCCCGCAGCGACGCCGGCCGCGCCGGATACCCGTCCGTCGTACGCCGGTCTTTCGCTCGGCATGAGCGTCAATGAAGTCATCGGACAGCTGGGAAGTCCGAACGACCGGTACCCGATCGCCGACCGTTCCGGCAACGTGCAAATGCACGAATACGACGGGCTGACCGTCGGCTACGACGCGTCGGGAGCAGCCGTTTATATCGAGATTACCGCGGCATCGGTGCCGACCGGAATCGAAGGGCTAACCGTCGGACAAGCCGAAGCCCGGGCCGCCGAAGCGCTTGGAATCGACGTTCCGTCCGATTCGAACGTGCTTCAGGCCTCCGCTGCCCAAGGCTGGGTCAAAGCGGACATCGATCCGTCGACGCGAACGGTTTTGTCCGTCAAATGGTTCAAGCAAAACTAGGCGCTCCGCAAATCCTTTTGTCATGCCCGTCCTCTTCCGCTCATACCTTGTTAAAAGAGAATTAGGACAAGGCAGGGTAAGGGGGCGCTGAAGCATGAAAGCATGGTTCCGCAGTTTTCAAATCGCCTTTACGTTTATCGGAACCGTGGTCGGCGCCGGATTCGCAACGGGAAAAGAAGTGCTGCAGTTTTTTACCCGGTTCGGCCATATAGGTGCGCTGCTCATTTTGATATCGACTCTGTTTTTCGTGTGGCTCGGCGCGAAGATGATGCTGCTGTCGGCGAAAATCAAGGCGAGGTCTTACGAGGATTTGAACAAATATCTGTTCGGAGATCGGGCGGGCGCCTGGGTCAGCCATGTCATGCTCGGCATTCTGTTATGCGTCAATTCCGTGATGCTGGCCGGAGCCGGTTCGATTTTCTCGGAACATATCCATATAAGCACCCAAAGCGGGATGCTGCTTACGTCGATCGCCTGCTTTTACCTGGTTCGAAAAGGCATCAACGCCATCATTTCGGTCAATTCGATCATCGTCCCCCTCATGCTGCTGTTCACGCTCTTGATCGTGGCCGACACCCTCAAAGGCCCGGGAATCGACAATTGGATAACGCTCGAAACCGGATTGTCCCCCGTCGCCGCCTGGATGTCCCCGTTCCTGTACGCATCTTTCAATCTGTCGATGTCGCAAGCGGTCCTAGTCCCGCTGGGGTCCCTCGTCGGGGACGCCAAAATCTTGCGCCGAGGCGCCATACTCGGCGGCATCGGAATCGGAACGATGCTGATGGCCGGCCATTTCGCCCTGTCGGCGCGCATGCCGGGCGTTCAGCAATTCGAAATTCCGATGGGCGGCATCGCCCGCGAGCTCGGGCCGTTGATCCATTGGATTTTCGTCTTTCTTATCTTTGCGGAAATCTTCACGACGCTCGTTGCCGACCTGTACGGGCTTACGCTGCAGGTGCAAAGAAGGATCAGCGCATCCCGAACGTGGATTACGCTGTCGCTTCTTCTATTCTGCTTCCTGCTGGGGCAAGTCGGGTTCGGCACGCTGCTGACGACGCTTTATCCGCTGTTCGGGATGCTCTCTCTCGGCTGGCTGCTGCTCATCATACGCAACCGGGATCTTAAGGCCAAGCCTCCGCTCCCGCCCCCAGCCTGATCTCGTCCGGCGAACCGTTACCCTTCCTTGCCGGGCGCCATATCGAGATAAATTTTCTTCAATTCGGAAATGACGCGATTGAGGGAGTACGCCTTCTTGGCCTTGTTCCAGGCGGCTCTCGCCATTTCGTAACGGAAATGCGGATCGACGATCATGTTGTCCAGCGCTTCGGCAAGCGCGTCCGGATCGTTCGGCGGAACGAGCCGGCCGTTCACGCCGTCCTCGATCTGCTCCGAAATCCCCCCGACGTCGGTTCCGACAAGGGCGAGCAAGCACAGCGCGGCCTCCGCGAATACGGAGCCGAACGCCTCCGCGCGCGACGGCAAAACAAACACGTCGAAAAACGGCATCAGCTCTTCCGGATGCAGCATATAGCCGTAAAAGATCGTATCCTCGTAAATGCCGAGCTGCTGAGCCAGCGACTCGAGCTCCTCGCGAATCGGACCGTCGCCGATAATGTGCAGGACGAACGGCCTTCCTCTGCGCCTCAGTTCCGCGCAGGCGCGCAGCAAAATATCGATTCCCTTGGCGGGGACCAGCCGGCATACCGTGACCAGCTGGGTGACCTCGTTGTCGTGCGAAATCGGCTTGAACCTTCTCTCGTCATAGCCGTTCGGCATGACCCTCACCGCTTCCGGCGCGGCCAGAAATTTGCCCATGTACCGGGCGAACGAATGCGACACCGTCATAAGCGCGTCCGTCTTGCGCTCCAATTCGCCGTACAGCGATGTGAGAAACCGATGCTCGGGCCCGCCTTCGGCAATGCGCCCGTTCAAAATGAGCTCCTTCTCGAAGCTGGAGTGAACGGTCATCAAAATCGGGGTATCCGGGTAAATGCGCCTCATCGCGAGCGCGGCCACCGGATGGTGCGCGTGAATCAAATCGTACGAGCCCTTGAGCCGCAGCCTGATCCACCAAATGTAGTCTTTAAGCGTTTGAATATATTTGTCGACGGTCGGGTTGCCCGCGAAATCGCGCCAATCGAACGTTTCGAACTCGATATCCTCCTGGCCCTTGTTGCGAATTCGCTTCGGCAGCGAAAACAATTCCATTTCCCAGCCGATTTTCCGGAACCGCTCGCCGATGTACGGCACCATGGAAGAGACGCCTCCCGGTTGCTCCGGGGGGAAAAAAAGCGCCTGCAGAATATTCATGGGCGACTCCTCCTTTCAACCCGCTACTCGCTCTATTAAAGTTATGATATATTAGAACATATGTTTCTGTAAAGGAAACCGCTGGGGGGCATCTATGAATTCCGCTGCGTTCTGGGAGAACAATTTAAACTTGCTGCATCCGTTCTCTTCGCTCATTTCTTTCATTTTGCTATTTCTGATGTTGTTCATGGCATACCGGCTTCATATGCAAACGCGGCGGCGAACGTATTTGGATTTGCTTGTCGCGCTTGCGCTCTGTCTTGCGCACCAGATTTTCGAACTGGCGATCGCAGTCGGCGGCGGCGAACAGGCGCTTCTCGTTTTCGTTTCCGACGCGCTGAACGTCGCTTCCTTCATCGTCGTCAACTTCTCCATATTTGAACTCTACCACAAAAAACGGTCCCGCACACGCGCTTGGTTCTACTCCTTGCTCGGCATCGGCGCTTCCATCGCCGTCACGGGACTGTTCGCGGGCACGGAATCCCTGGCGCAGCTTTGGGAAAACGGGACGAAAGCGGCCCCGGTTTTCGACATTTACCTGCTCGTCTTGTGCCCGCTGTTCGGGCTCATGTTCGCCCCCCATATCGGCCAGAGAGTCCGTTACGTCGTCAGCCTGGCCATCGCCGCGCTCCTTCATTTGCTGCAGCTGGCAAGCCGTTTTTTCGATCTCGGTTCTTTATTCTATTCATCGTTGTCGGCGCTTTTGCCAATCGCGTATTTTATCTTTTTGTTCATGATTTTGTTCGAGCGCGTCGTCGAAATTTTGCAATCGGCGTATCGTTCGTCAATTACGGACGGCCTTACAAGCCTGTTCAACCGGCGCTTCTTCTCCTCGCAGCTCGAACGCGCCTTGCGCGACGGCCTGCCGGTCGGCGCCATCTTTTGCGATATCGACAACTTCAAAAAGCTTAACGACACCCAGGGGCATCAGCAGGCGGACGTCGTGCTGAAGCAGGCGGCGGCGATTCTGATGGAGGAGACGGAAGATGTCGGGCTCGCCGGCCGCTACGGCGGGGAGGAGCTTGTGGCCTTTGTCTCGGCCGGTGGCGTTTCCCCCGAGAAAGTTGCCGAAGCGATCCGCGCCCGAATCGAGAAGGAAACGATCGTCACGGTCAGCGTGGGCGTAAGCCGCGCCGCCAAAGGCATCACTGCGGAGCAGCTCATGAAGCAGGCCGACGAAGCGATGTACCATTCCAAAAAAACGGGCAAAAACCGGGTCACGGATTTCGCCTCGCTCGTGTAATCCCCTTCCGGTCGTGTATACTGGTACCGACCAGCCATTCGATCGGAGAATTCCGAACGCCTTGAAGGAGAAGACCTGTATGACGCGACTTCCGCAACCTTTCGTCCGGCGCATCCGAGACCTGCTCGGAGAGCGGGAGGCCGGCGAATTTTTGCAAGCTTACGATCGGCCTCGGGCTTACGGCCTGCGCCTGAATCCGGGAAAGCTGAACCCGGACGACATCCGGTTTGCCGGGATTCGGGATCGCTTCGGGCTGCGAAGGGTGCCCTGGTGCGACACCGGCTACTACTACGACGAAAACGCCCGCCCGGGAAAGCACCCCTATCATGCCGCCGGGCTCTTTTACATCCAGGAGCCGTCGGCGATGATCGCCGCGGAGCTGCTCGATCCGCAACCGGGCGAAATCGTGCTCGATCTCGCCGCGGCGCCCGGGGGCAAGACGACCCAGATCGCCGCCCGCATGAAGGGGCGGGGCCTCCTCGTCGCCAACGAAATCCATCCGTCCCGCGCCAAAATTTTGGCCGAAAACGTAGAACGAATGGGCATCGCCAACGCGGTGGTCGTCAATTCCGCCCCGGGACCGCTCGCGGAGCGGTGGCCCGAGGCGTTCGACCGGATCATGCTGGACGCGCCCTGTTCCGGGGAGGGCATGTTCCGGAAGGATCCCGATGCGGCCGCCGAGTGGTCCGAGGAGGCGGTGGCCGGCTGCGCCGCCCGTCAGCGCGACATTTTGCGCGATGCAGCAGCGATGCTGCGGCCGGGCGGACGGCTCGTTTATTCGACTTGCACGTTCAATCGCGAGGAAAACGAACGAACGGTTCGCTGGCTGCTTGGCGAATTTCCGGAATTCGCGCTGCTCAAGGAAGAAAGATTATGGCCGCATCGGGTAGAGGGCGAAGGCCACTATGCCGCCGTGCTCGAGAAGCGTTCGCTCGACCGGGCGCCGCCCGAAAACAAGGGATCGAAATCTCGCGCCCGGAGCGCCGACCGGAAAGCGGCCAAAACCGACAAAGCGGCACCGACCGCCTTGCAGTTGTTCCATGCGTTTGCGAATGCGGCGCTGCCCGGCTTCCGCCTGCCCGCGGACGGCGTCCCCCTGCTGTTCGGGGACTCGCTCTACTGGCTGCCGCAGCCGGAAGGGTCCCCGCTGAGCGTCGCATCGCTGGACGGGCTGCGCACGCCCCGTCCCGGCCTGCACCTGGGCGACGCGGTCAAGGGCCGCTTCGAGCCGTCCCATGCGCTGGCCATGGCGCTGGACGCCTCCGCCGCGGCTTGCGCGGCGGACTATCCGGCCGATTCTCCGGAAGTCGCCGCGTACTTGCGGGGGGAGAGCCTGGCCGCAGGAAGCGAAGTCAAGGGCTGGGGCTTGCTCACGGCCGACGGCTGGCCGCTCGGCTGGTTCAAAGCGAGCGACCGTCAGCTCAAAAACCGGCTTCCCAAAGGGCTGCGCATGCTTTAGCCGATGCCGGTCGGCCCGGATTGCCGTTTGACGGATTTGACGGTTTTATTGGATTGGTTGGAAGAAGTAAATTTTTTGCAGTTCAGCTGTTTCGCCAAGACTTGGCGGTTTTGGCGGTTTTGGCGGTTTTGGCGGTTTTGGCGGTTTTGGCGGTTTTGGCGGTTTTGGCGGTTTTGGCGGTTTTGGCGGTTTTGGCGGTTTTGGCGGTTTTTCCGCTATCGCCCAAAATCAGCCGATCCGGGGTAAATGTCCAATTCGGGACTTCGCCTTCCTCATAGTATAGTGTAGACCGAAGAACGGGACAGTTTGCAAGCGCGGAACGCCCGCTTCGGCAACCAACAACACTTTCTCTTGAAGGAGGAATTTGCATGTCCGGTGTTGTCGGCGGCTACTACGCATCGGCAGCCTTCGTGCTGGTCCTGTTTATCCTGCTCGTCATCATCCTCAAAGCCGGTTACTGATAACCGGCGGAATTTCGCTTTCCGCAAAGCGGAAAAAGGAAGAAGGGGCTGTCTCGAAAGGTCAAAATTGACCTGAGAGGCGGCCTCTTCTGTCTTGAGGCAAGCCTCACGGGGCCGTTATTTGGCCGCAATGCGGGATATTTCGTGAATAAAGGCCTATCGAGGCCGTTATTGGCTCGCATTGCGGATTATTTCGCGAATAACGGCCTCCCGGGGCCGTTAATTCCGCCAACGGGCCGCTTTCGGCATCATTTAAACGAAATAACGGCCTATCGAGGCCGCTATTTACCCGTATTGCTGGAAATTTCGCGAATAACGGTCTCTCGGGGCCGTTATTGGCCCGCATTGCGGAATATTTCGTGAATAACGGCCTATCGGGGCCGTTAATTCCGCCGACGGGCCGTTGCCCGCCTCGTGAACCTGACGCTGGCCCAAGCATTTTTTCCTTCGGCCTCTTGACTCAGCCCGACCCTCGCCCGTAACCGCCCCTTAGACAAGATTGGCGTTTAGCGGACGGCGCCGCCGTTCGCCGGACGAATCACCTTCTCCTCCAGAACGACGGCCACGCCGTCCTCATTGTTGGAGACGGTCGTCTCGTCGGCGGCTTCCTTGACCGGGTCCGGAGAGTTCGCCATCGCGACCCCCAAACCCGCGAAACGAATCATCCCGATATCGTTGTAATAGTTGCCGATCGCGAGCACCTCCTCCGGACGGACGCCGCGCTGGCTTGCCAAATGCGCCAGGGCCGCGCCCTTGGTCGCCTCCTTGTGCTGCACGTCGAAGAAGTAATCCCCGCTCCGCACCGTTTGCAGCTCGTGCTCCCACGACGCCCACTCCTCTTCCATCCGGTCCAGCGCTTCCTTTTCCGCGAAGATCGATACTTTCAGCAGCCCTTCCGGCACGCCGCGGCTTTGCTCCCAGAGGATCGGCTTGACGAGCAACCGCTCGTACATGCCGGCGATTTCATCGGTCATGCTTTCTACGTATAGATCGAATGCCGTGTTCATGTCGAAATGAACGCCCGATTCGCGACAATAGGCCAAATACTTGCCGATTGCGTTCGCTTCGATGACGGACTCCCGGAGCGCTTTGCGCGATTTGCTTTCCACGATGCAAGCGCCGTTGTGGGTGACGAGCGTCCCTTCCAATCCGAGCGAATCCAGAACGGGAAGCGCGCTGTTCGAACCGCGCCCCGTGCAAAGCACGATTTCCGCCCCTCCGGCCGCGGCGGCCCGGACCGCGTCTCTTACGCGCGGGGTCAGCTCGTGTTCGTCGTTCAGCAGCGTCCCGTCAACGTCCAATGCAATTAAACGAAATGTCATCGTTCAAAACCCCTTCCGATACTCGCGAAGCCGCTCCATTTCCGCTTCCGTCAATTCCCGCCATTGCCCCGGTTCGAGAGCCGGGTCGAGCGACAGCGGCCCCATCGCCGACCGACGCAAGTACAACACCCGTTGGCCGACCGCCTCGAACATGCGCTTGACCTGATGAAACTTCCCTTCCTGGATCGTGAGCTCGATCCAGCTAAGCGCGGAGCGATGGCGCTCCGCAAGCTCCAGTTCCGCCCGCCGCAATTCGGGCGTCCGCCGGACCCGCTCCATCGCCTCGGCCATTTCGCGATCTCCGGGCTCGGCTCCGGGCGGAGCGGCCGCAAGCACGCGCAGCCGGGCCGGCAGCGTCACATACCCGTCGTCCAGCGTCACGCCGGCCGCGAACGCTTCCGCGTCCCGCTCCCCCGTCTCCCCCTCGATCAGCGCCCGGTACGTCTTCGGCACGTGCTTTCGCGGAGACAGCAAATCGTGCGCCAGCTTGCCGTCGTTCGTCAGCAGCAGCAAGCCTTCGGTATCCTTGTCCAGCCTGCCGACGGGAAAAGGCGCGCGCGCGCGAAGCTCGTCCGGCAGCAGATCGACGACCGTCCGATCGCGGCGGTCTTCCGTGGCGGAAACGAGTCCGGCCGGCTTGTTCATCATGACGTACACCGTTTCGCGGTATACGACCGGCTCTCCGTCGAGCGCGACCGCATCCTCTTCCGGCCGGATCTGCATGCCGGGATCCTTCGCCGCAACGCCGTTCACCGTGACCGATCCCTGGCGTACCCATTGCTTGACTTCGCTTCGCGAGCCGAAGCCGAGGTTGCCGAGCATTTTATCGAGTCTTATCGTTTTTTTCAACGTCGTTCACTTCTTTCTTCTCCGATCCGGATCGTTTCCTTGCATCTCTTAACTGTACGGGAGGAATCGGAACTTGTCCACTTTTCGGCGAACCTCGTCACTCTTCCTTTGGCACTCTTCCGTCCCCCATCCCCCGTCACCCGTCAACCGTTTCCCGCATGCAAGTCCGCAAGGTCCGCCCTGTTGTATAAATAAAGGAATTCAGCAAATGCGACGGGAGGAGAACGCTCCGCATGTCCAAGGCACAACCTGTTGGCGATTTTATGGCTGCTCAAATCCGGACGCCGAATGACCGCCAAAACCATCGCCGACCGGCTTGAAATGCATGTCCGCACCGTCTACCGCTATATCGACACCCTTTGCGCGAGCGGCGTTCCGATCATCGCCGATTCCGGACATAACGGCGGCTACCGGCTGCTAAGGCCGACGGACGAGACGCTGCTCTTTTTCGACAAGGAGGAACAGAAAGCGCTTGTGCACGCCGCGCAGTTCGCCGAGAAAGCGGGTTATCCGTACGAAGAGGCGTTAACGAGGGCGGTAGCAAAGCTCGCGGAAACGCTGACCGGACCGATTCAAAGCGTTTTCCCTTCGTTGCGGGACGCGCTCCTGCACATGTACCGGATCGACAACGTCTGGCTCAAGGCGCTTTCGTCCTTGCTTTATCCGGATATCGTGGACAAGGTGAGCGAACGGATGGCGCAGGCGCAAAGCTTTGCGCTCGACGAACTGGAGCAAGCCTTCGAAGCGCTGGGGCAGGAATTTCTGGCGCTCGTCGATTCCCTCGAGGACGTCGAAGCCGTCAAGGAATACCCGCATCCGACGTTCGGCACCTTGCGCGCGCCGCATTCGGAAATCGTCGAGCATATCGTCAATCACGGCACCTATCACCGGGGCAATTTGACCGCCATGCTTCGCCAGCTCGGCCATCAAGGCGTCCCGACCGATTACGTCTTTTATCTGTATCAGGTTTAGCGGGCCGTTCATCACGACCGGGATGAACCTTCTCTATTTCGCATCGTAAAAAACCTTCCGTTCGCGGCATCCGAAGGCCGGGAGCGGAAGGTTTTTGCATCTATTACGGGTTGGAGCTTTTGCCCGCGCGCACGAGCGCCTCCTGGATTTCCGCGGACAATTCGGTCAGTCCCCAAATATCCTCCTGCTCCCACAGCTCGTTGAAGCGGAGCTGGAACTGGGCCGCTTCCCGGATCCGGCGGAAAAAATAGAGGCTTTGAATGTCGTTCAGCACTTTGCGGACAATTCCCGACTTCTCTTCGAAGCCCTGCTGGGCCTCGACGATTTCCTGGCGGATGCTTGACATTTCGGTGTCGAGCAGAAAAGCGGCTTCCGCGGCTTTGTAAAGCCGCTCCTTCACGTCCTCGGGCAGCTGCTCGCGATATTTGTAATTGAGCGAATGCTCGATCGTCGCCCAAAAATTCATCGCGAGCGTGCGGATTTGAATTTCCGCAAGCACCGGCATCGAGCCGAGCGAAGTCTGGACCGGGTAAGTGACGATAAGATGATAACTCCGGTATCCGCTTTCTTTCGGATGATTGATATAATCCTTCTCGTAAACGATCGCCAAGTCTCTGCGCTTGCGTATGTGCTCCGCTACCGTGCTGATGTCCTCCACGAATTGGCACATAATCCGAATGCCCGCGATATCCTCGATTCCCGTTTCGATTTGGTCGAGCGGAACCGAAAGCCGTTTCGCCTTTTCCAGAATGCTGGAGATTCGTTTCACCCGGCCGGTCACGAACTCGATCGGAGCGTACTCTTCCCTTGCCTTCAGCTCGGTGCGCAGCGTCTTGAACTTCACTTTCAATTCCTCGACCGCCTGCTGGTACGGGAGCAAAAATTTATTCCAGTCTCTGCCGTCCATGCTGCCTCCTTTCCGCCGCTTTTACCGGTGATCCGCTCCGATCGCTTGGGCAATCCGTTCGAACCCGTCCTTGCGCAGCAGCTCCTTGAGCCCCCGGACAATCTCGCCGACGACGCCGGGGCCTTTGTAGATCATCGCCGTATACACCTCGACGAGGCTTGCACCCGCACGGATTTTATCGTAGGCGTCTTGCGCCGTGAAAATGCCTCCGGAGCCGACAATCGGCAGCTTCCCGCCCGTCATGGCGTAAAGCGTCCGGATCACCTCCGTCGAGCGCTTCGTCAACGGCCGGCCGCTCAAGCCGCCCGTTTCGCCGGCGTTCGCATGCGTGAGCCCGTTCCGCCCGATCGTCGTATTCGTCGCGATGATGCCGTCCATGCCGCTGATCCGGATCGCTTCCGCCATGTAGGCGAGCTGCTCCTCGCTGTTGTCGGGCGCGATTTTGACGACGATCGGCTTCGGCGTCCCTCCGGCTGTCCGCGCCTGGCGATCCCGCTCGTCGCGGACCGCGTCCAGCAGCCCCCGCAATTCGTCCCCGTGCTGCAGAAGCCGCAAGTCCGGCGTATTCGGCGAGCTGATGTTGACGACGAAAAAATCCCCGTGCGGGTACAGCAGCCTCAGGCACTCCCGGTAATCGTCCGCCGCATGCTCGTTGGGCGTCGCTTTGTTTTTCCCGATGTTGACCGCCAGCGGAATTTTCCGGCCTCCGAGACGGGCCAGACGCGCCGCCATCGCTTCGGCCCCTTCGTTGTTGAATCCCATCCGATTGATGAGCGCCTCGTCGGGCGGCAACCGGAACAGCCTCGGCAGATCGTTGCCGGGCTGGCCTTTCGGCGTTACCGTTCCGACTTCCATGAACGAAAGCCCGATGCTCGAAAAGCCGGGAACCGCCTTCGCGTTCTTGTCCAATCCGGCCGCCAGGCCCACGGGATGGGCGAAATGCAGCCCGAACAGGTCGATTTCGAGCTCCGGAGCCCGGCCGACGCCCCAAATTCCCGACAGAAGCGCCGTCGTTCCGGGAATCCGCCCCGCCGCGCCCAGGCCGTCGACGACGAGGTGATGCGCCTTTTCGGCGTCCATGCTGAAAAAAAATGGTTTGACCAACTTATACAACAACCGTCCGACACCCGCTTTGCACCAGAATAAAACCTTCGGGTATCAGTTTAGCCTTTTCTTCGGGAAAAGAAAAGGGAGCTTTGCGCCCGTAAGCCGCCCGGCCGGCCCCAAATCTGGCTTTTTGCGGAGGAACCGTTTACAATATAGATTAAGCATTATTTTATCCGTTATGAAAGGTTTGATATCGATGAGCGCACCGAAAAAGAAACCTTCCGCCATGCCCCAGGCAAAGCAGAAGGAGGAAGTCAACAAAAAGGGATTGATCTGGATCGGCGTAGCCTTCGGCGTCGTCGTCATTGTCGTCGGAACGCTGCTCGCGTTGAACATTTGACGGTTTTCCGCCGCGCTTCGTCATCCCAGCCAATTATAGGTTTTATGAGGGTTTGTCTCGTCCTGCGCCGGCGTTAGCCGGAAGCGTTCCTCGGGAATGCGCAGGGTCGTGGGCAGGCCCTCTTTGACGATGGTGACCTGCGTTCCGAGCGGAACCAAATCGTACAGCTCCTCCAGATCTTCCTTTCCCATTCGCACGCAGCCGAGCGAATCGTCCTTGCCGATGCTGTCCGGCTCGTCCGTGCCGTGGATCGCGTACAGCGTATCGGAGAGCGTCATCCCGCGGCTTCCGAACGCTCCGTCCGAGCGGCCGTTCGGATCGCGTACCTTCTCGGTGATGACGAACGTGCCTTCGGGCGTCTTGTCTCCGCCCAGGCCGACCGGATAGTTCCGGATGAGCACGTTTCCGCTGACGACCGCGAGTCGGTAATTTTTTTTATCGACGATGATTCGTAACGGATGCTCGGTCATCGAAGCGAGCGAACCCGCCGGCATGCCGATCCCTTGCGCCGTCGTTCCGCTGGCGTCGGGCCAGCCGACCGTCTTCGGAATGGCGCCGTCGACCTTCTCCAATTCCTCGCGAAGCTCCGCGAACCAGGCGCCCAAATCTTCCGACCAGCCGGCGACCGCATTGGCCGGATACGCGCCCGCGAGCTCTTCCGGAGACTTCGGCCAGCTTCCCGTCCGCTCCTTGTAATGGAGCATCGCCGAGCGCAGCATCAGCTTGCCTTCCTGCAACGGCTTCCAGTCCGCGACCGCTTGCTGCGGCTCGGTCGGATCCTGGGCCGTGCCGCATGGGCACCACCTCGGATCGTACCAATCGATCGCGGCGGCCGCATCGGAGCGGTACATCGCCACTTTGGCCAGCGGCTTCCCGCTTCCGACCCAGTCGGTCCACTTGCCGAGCGCCGGCGCCTGGACGAGCAGCGACTCCGTGCCCCCGGCCTCCGCGGTCAGCAGCTGGCCGAGGGCCTGCATGCCGTCCGCCTCGGGAGTCGCGGCGCCCGCCACGTAGGCGAAGCCGCCGCTTGGCGGAGCGGTGGCGGCCGGGGGCGCCGGTTCGGGCGCGGCCGGCGTTCCGGACGGCGAAGCCGCTGCCGGGGGCGCTTCGGCCTGCGCTTGCGGGGCCGTCCCGTCGGCTTCCGTCGGAGCCGCCGCCCGCCCGCCCGGCAGCGCGATCGCCGCCGCGACGACGAGCGCTGCGCCGAGTAGCGAAACGGCGCGGCGCAGGCGGCTGCGCCGTGCCGGCTTGGGCGCGGCCTCTCCCTGAACGGAAAGCAGCGGATTCGCCCGCGCCTCGAACGCTTCGTAGATGGGACCGGCCTGGCCGAAGCAGTAGTTGGCTTTCGCTTCCTCGCCGCGCGCGGCGTACTGCTTGCCGAGCAAATACCACGCCATCTGGTTATTTTCATGCTTCAGCAGGTAATCCTTCAAAGGCAACGAATCGGCCACATCCGGCACATTCTCGTAAAACTGCCGGATCTGGTCTTCCAATTGATCGTCTTTTCGCATCCGGAATCCCCCTCCGGTCTCTCGTTTCTCCTATATATCGGCGAAGAGAGAACGGAATTTCAGGCTGCCGGAAAATCCGCGACTTCCGATCTACCCGACGTCCGCTTGTTTGGGACCGATCAGCTCGAACACTTTAATGGGCAGGGATTTGCCCTTGAACATCCGATCCTCGCCCTCTCCGAAGGAAAAAACGTGTTTCGTTTTTTCATAGACGGCTTCGGACACCATCACCTGCCCCGGCTTCGTCTGCGATTCGATCCGCGCCGCGATGTTGACGTTGTCGCCGATCGCCGTGTAATCCACCCGCAAATACGAGCCGATATTGCCGACGACGACGTTGCCGGCGTGAATGCCGATGCCGACGTTCACTTCGCAGCCGTAGCGCTCCGCAATTTGCTCGCGGATCGACTTCATGCCCTCCTGGATTTCGAACGCCGTCTTGACCGCCAGCCGTTCGTGGTCCTCGACGTCGAGCGGCGCATTGAACAAAATCATCGCCGCGTCCCCGATAAATTTGTCGATCGTGCCGCGGTTGTCCAGCGTCGTCCGGGTGATCATGTCGAACATCGTGTTGAGGGTATCGACGAGTTCGGGAGGCGACAGCTTCTCCGAGAGGGGCGTAAACCCGCGAATATCGAGAAACAGGACGGTAATGTTTTTCGAAACGCCGCCCAGCTTGATGTCGATATCCTGCGAGACGATCTGCTTGACGAGATCCGGCGAAATGTAGCGGCCGAATTGCCGCGTGACGAAGCTTTTTTGCGAGCTTTCCAAATACGACTTGAGCGACACGTTCGCGAGATAAGCCAGCGTGACGGCAAGCAGCGCGGTCGTAACCGGAATATGCGTCTTGCCGGCCGCGTACAGAGCCTGCTGCCCGTAAACGATGCCCGCGCCGACGGCCAGGAAGATCAGGATGGAATAGACGTTTTTCGTCCGCCAAGGCAAATAGATGAAAAATAAAAACAGAACGAGGCCGGCCAGCAGAACGAGCCACCCGTCCGCGTAAGAAACGGAGGTGCCGTGCATAAGCTGGTTAACGATGTTGGCATGGACGTAAACGAGACTCATATGCTTCTCGATCGGCGTCGCCCCGGTATCCTGCGCCGACGCGTCGGACAGCCCGGCCGCCGTAAAGCCGACGAGCACGACCGCGTCCTTGAACACGCTCGGGTCGATTTCTCCGTTCAGCACCCGGCTGAACGACACGGTTTGCACGTCTTCGCTGGTCAGCTGGTAGTCGATCGTGATCGTGTTTTTGGCCGCGCGCTTGGAATCGAACAGCTTGTCCGGATCGGTCATATCCTCGTATTTGCTCAGGTCCGCCCCGGCCATTTCGGCAGCCAAAAGCCCGAGCGAAGGGACCGTCTCCCCGTCCCGGGTCCGGATGTTCAGCCACGTCTGCCGGATGACGCCGTCGGGGCTGACGACCCGATTGATATGAGCCAGGCGCGCGTTGTCGGCGAATTCGGGAATCGGCATCTGAATATCGTAGGCGGTAAGAAAATCTCCCTTCGATATCGTCGTCGTGCCGAACACGTCGCCTTCCGTTAGTCCGATAACGGGGAGAATAACGTTGTCATACTGCGCAAGCGCCTCCGAAAAAGCGGCGTCGTTGTCCGGATCCGAGCTCTCGGAAAAAACGATATCGAAGCCGATGGCGGCCGGCTCGAAGCCGGGCTGATTCAGCATATCCAAAAAAGGCGCGTAAATCGCCCGCTCCCAGGGGAACCTCCCCAGCTCGGCCAGCGAGTCGTCATCGATCGCGACGACGATAATATCTTTGGAGGGCAGGGCGGCGGATCTTGCCATATTCGCGTCGAATAGCAAATTATCGATCCGCTGGAGCCATTTTTCCTGATGGACGAAAAAGACGGCAATCAATAAAATCGCGTTAAGTACGATGGTCCACCTTTTCACGCGTTCGCGCAAGCGTTTCCCCACCTTTATGCAGATGCTGACAAGTGTTTTCCATTATATCGCGGTTACGTTAAGAAAACTTAAAAATCGACAAATTTCTCGGGACTCAACAAAAAAGCCCTCTCGGGCCGCACGCCCAAGAGAGCCAGATGACGCAAAATCAGTTATTGAAAGGCGAGTCCGAAATTTTGATCGAATCGGTCGGACAGCCGTCCGCGGCGTCCTGGAGGTCGTCGTACAAGCTTTCCGGGATTTCCGTGTTGCCGTGGTTTCCGTCGCCTTCATATATAACTTCGGCAAGACCCTCGTCGTCGTAATCGTAAATATCGGGGGCCGTTGCGCCGCATGCTCCGCAAGCGATGCATGTATCCTTATCTACGTAAGTGAATTTAGCCATGAATGTAACCTCCTCAAATCAATCCAGCCAAAAAGTTCATAATTTCAATATAATATAAATGCTATACGAGATCAAACAAAAAAAATCAATGGCTTGGATCACATTTCCTTATAAATTCGGGTCTTGAAGAGGGTCCTGTTCGCGCAAAAAATCGGTTTCGAGCGACGTTCCCCGTATTTTTTTGTTGCGAATGAGCGCGGACGGATCGTCCGTCAGCATTCCGGCCGTCAGCACGGCGTTTTCGCCGTATTTGTCGCGAAGCCGGTCCATGACCGTATGAAGCCGTTCCTTGCGCGGAGCTTCGCGGTAGCTGAACAAGTCCAGCTGCACCGGCGTTTCGCTTTTGGCCGACAGCCCTTGGAGCGTAATGCCGAGCAGGCGGATCGGCTCTCCCTCTTTCCAATGGATGTCCATCAGCCTGCAGGCCTCGCGGTAGACTTCTTCGGCGGATTCGATCGGCGCGTTCAAGGTCGTCGCACGCGTAATGGTTTTCATGTCGGGATCGCGAATGACGATTTGCACCGTCGAACAAAGCATCGATTTGCGGCGCAGTCTCCTCGTCGTCTGGTCGGCCAGATTGAGCAAGACCCGGCAATATTCTTCCCTCTTGGTCAAATCGGCGGGAAGCGTCGTCGTATGCCCGACCGATTTCGCGGCTTCCCGGATCGGCTCGACCGGCGAGTCGTCGATTCCGTTCGCCGCGCGCTTCATCCATTCGCCGTAAACGCCGAATTTATCCTTCAACAGCGCGACGTCGGCAGCCGCGAGCTGGCCGATCGTGCGGATGTTCATCTTTTCTAGTTTAACCGCGGTCTTTTTGCCGATACCATACAAAGTTTGACAGGGCTGGCCCCACAGCAAAGCCGGCACCTCGCGTCTTCGCAGCACGGTGATCGCGTTCGGCTTGCGCATGTCGGAAGCCATTTTCGCCAGCAGCTTGTTCGGCGCAACCCCGATGGAGCAAGGAAGGGACAGCTCTTCCCGGATTCGCCGCTGGATCGTTTCCGCGATTTCCATCGGCGTTCCGAATTGGCCGCTGCCCGTAATGTCCAGAAAGCACTCGTCGATGGACACCGCCTCCACTAGGGGCGTATAGCTGCCGGCGATGCGAAGAAAACCCCGGGAATATTTCCGGTACAAATCGAAATCCGGCGCGATGAGCGTAAGCTCCGGACAGGCGCGTTCCGCCTGCCGGACGGTCATCCCGGTGCGGACGCCTTTCGCCCGGGCTTCGTACGAGCTGGTCACGACGATGCCTTTGCGAAGCTCGACGCTGCCCGCCACGGCCGTCGCTTTGCCCGCGTAGCGTTCCGGGTCTTCAGCCGCGTGAACCGAGCAATAAAACGCGTTCATGTCGATATGCAAAATGATTCTCCGTTTCGGCTCGCTCACGCGGCATGACACCTCCGATTCGCTTTACGGCTTTCCTCCATTATAGTCCCGGCATACCTGCCCCGGCAACGAACCGGGCGTTTTCCGGGACGAACCCGGCCCAGGCGCGCGGGACGTTCGCTCTCTACATTTGAGGCAAGGCATGGTATAATAGTTTCACTTGTTTTGAAGGAGGCATCCCGTTTTTCATGTCTACGTCCATCAGCATTTTCGATACGACTCTTCGCGACGGCACGCAAGGCGAAGGCATCAGCCTGACAGCGGAAGACAAGCTTAAAATTGCGGTTAAACTCGACGCGCTCGGCGTTCATTATATTGAAGGCGGAAATCCGGGAAGCAACGGCAAGGACATCGAGTTTTTCAAAAGAGCCCGCGCGATGAACATGCAGGCGAAGCTGACCGCTTTCGGCAGCACCCGGCGCAAAAACAGCACCTGCGAACAGGACGCCAACCTGCGCCATCTGATCGAATCCGGCGCGAAGGCGGCTACCCTGGTCGGCAAGTCGTGGGATTTTCACGTCCATACGGCGCTGCAAACGACCTTGGATGAAAATTTGGCGATGATTTACGAGTCGCTTGCATTCGTGAAGCGCCACGACATGGAAGCGATTTTCGACGCGGAGCACTTTTTCGACGGCTTCAAGGCCAATCCCGAATATGCCCTCTCGGCGCTCCGGAAAGCGAAGGAAGCCGGCACGGACTGGATCGTGCTGTGCGATACGAACGGCGGTACGCTGCCGTCCGAAATTCATGAAATCGTATCGCGCGTCGCGGCCGAAATCCAGGCGCCGATCGGCATTCATACGCACAACGACTGCGAGCTTGCGGTCGCCAATACGCTGGCCGCGGTTTCAGCCGGCGCAAGGCAGGTACAAGGCACGATCAACGGGTACGGCGAACGCTGCGGCAATGCGAATTTGTGCTCGATTTTGCCCACCCTCCAGCTGAAAATGGGGTACGATTGCATAACGAACGAACAGCTTCAATCGCTTACGAGCGTAGCGCGCTACGTTGGGGAAATCGCCAACGTCATGTTGCCCGTCAATCAGCCTTATGTCGGAACGGCCGCTTTTGCCCACAAAGGCGGAATCCACGTGTCCGCCATCATGAAAGATTCCAAAACGTACGAGCATATCGAGCCCGGCCTTGTCGGCAACAAGCAGCGGATTCTCGTCTCCGAGCTCGCCGGCCAGAGCAACATCGTGTCCAAAGCGCAGGAGCTTGGTCTCGATATCGCTTCGCACAGCGACAAATCGCGGGAAATCATCGACCGGGTCAAGGAACTCGAACATCAAGGGTACCAATTCGAAGGCGCGGACGCGTCGCTCGAGCTGCTGTTGCGGGAAGCGTTCGATGACGCGGTCGAAGTGTTCGCGATCGAATCGTTCAAAATCATGGTGGAAAAAACGAACGCCGGCATGACCTCGGAAGCGATCGTGCGATTGCATGTCGGGGACAATCACGTATACACCGTCGCCGAAGGAAACGGCCCGGTCAACGCGCTCGACAACGCGCTGCGCAAGGCGCTCGTCCAATACTTCCCCGGCATCGCCGACATTCACCTGAGCGATTACAAGGTCCGGGTGCTTGACGAAAAGGACGCGACCGCGGCCAAGGTGCGCGTCCTGATCGAGTCGACGGACTTCAAGGACACGTGGAGTACGGTCGGCGTTTCGTCCAACGTCATCGAAGCCAGCTGGGAGGCGCTCGTGGACAGCATCCGGTATGCCCTGCTGGGCATGCCGAAAAGTGCGGCCACCCCCGGTATCCAGCTGGAAGCGCACGGCTTGATCAATCATTAAAAGCACAGCCCCATAACGAAGGCCCCGCGTCGGTTCGACGGGGGCCTTTCGATTATTGCCGCGTTAAGCGTCCACAACTTCCCGAATCATGTCCTCCCACTTTTCCAACGGTTGAATCCCTTCGATCCGTTCGCGCACGACGCCGTTTTTATCGATGATGAAGCTGATCGGGTACGAAAAAACTTTGTACAGGTCGCCGGCTTTGTTGTCCGTATCCATAATGACCGGAAACGTTATTTGCTTCTCTTTCACGAAATCCTTCGCTCCGCGCACCGTATCGTACTTCGTCGCGTTAACGGCGTACAAATCCAGCTTATCCTTGTATTTATCGTAAATCGCCTGCAAGTCCGGAGCTTCCAGATCGCAGGGGCCGCACCACGAAGCCCAGAAATTGATAATGAGCGCCTTGTCCCTCGGCCCTCCGACATCGTACTGCGTTTGCTCGTCTATTGTGGCCAGAGAGAACGAAGGGGCAAGGGAACCCTCCACCGGCTCGACCTTCAGCGCTTCTCCCCCGGCTCCGGAAGTGGCCGCCGCCGAATCGTTCCTGTCGGCCTCTCCGCCCGATTGGTTCCACCACAGGACTGCCGCAACGGCTATGATGACAAGACCCAATATCGCCAAATTTCGTTTCATTCTCATCGTTTCCCTCTTTCGCGAATCCTTGGTTGCCTCTCTATATTACATGATAAGCCGCCCCGATTCCAACCATACCTTTCCTTTCCCGTCCCGGCATGATTCGCGTTTCGCGGGGGTACATTAGACCTGTTCGTTATCGAAACGTCCGAGGAGGAGCCGTATGGCAACCGCAGCATCCAAAAACCGTACCGCCGCCGGCAGCGCCGGATCGATATCGCGCGAACGCCAAAATTCGGGCCAAAAGACGTCGTCCGGCCGGAAATCGAAAACATGGGAGTACATCGCGCTGGCTTCCGTTCCGGTCGTGCTCGTGCTCGGCAACTCGATGATCGTGCCGATTTTGCCCACCTTGCAGCGCGAGCTTGGCATTTCGTCGCTGCAGAGCAGCCTGGTCATTACCTTGTTTTCGTTGACCGCCGCTTTTTTCATTCCGATCGCCGGTTTTTTGTCGGACCGGTTCGGCCGCAAATCCGTCATGATCCCCGCATTGGTCATTTACGGAGGAGCGGGCATCTTATCGGGGTTTGCCGCCGTTTGGCACAGCTACTGGCTTTTGCTCGTTTCGAGAGCCATTCAAGGAATCGGAGCGGCCGGAACGACGCCGATCGTCATGGCTTTGACAGGCGACCTGTATAAGGATGCGGAGGAAAGCCAGGCGCTTGGCCTGATCGAAGCCGCCAACGGCTCGGGCAAGGTCGTCAGTCCCATTATCGGCTCGTTGTTCGCTCTTATCGTCTGGTACGCGGTCTTCTTTTCCTTCTCGGCCTTTTGCCTGCTCGCCTTGATTGCCATCCTGGTTTGGATTAAGGAGCCGAAACGGGAAGCCGAGCCGATGAAGCTCAAGGAGTATACTTCGAAAATCGGCCAAATTTTCCGCCAGCACGGGAGATGGCTGTATGCTTCGTTTTGGGCGGGTACCGCCGCGCTGTTCGTCTTGTTCGGCGTCTTGTTTTATTTGTCCAATACGCTGGAAGAAGCCCCCTACAAGATCGAAGGCGTTCGAAAAGGGTTCATTCTCGCCATTCCTTTGTTCGGGATGGTGACGGCCGCGTACGTGACGGGGCATATTATCAAGAAAAACGGCGTGCTGATCCGCTGGATGATGAATATCGGACTTGTCCTGATGACCGTTTCGCTTGCCCTGACGATTTGGCTGAACCAGAATATTTACGTGTTCATCGGCCTGCTGACGACAAGCAGCATCGGAACCGGCATGCTTCTTCCTTGCCTCACGACGATGATCACGGGCATCGTAGAAAAAACCGAACGGGGCATGCTTACGTCGCTCTACAGCAGCCTGCGGTTTTTCGGGGTCGCGCTCGGACCACCCTTGTTCGGATGGATGATGGGGATATCCGACCGGACGGTGTTTATTTCGGTATCGATCCTGGCCGCCGTTACGCTCGTGCTCGTGTTTTTGTTCGTAAAACCCGCCAAGCAAGTCAAATAAGGAAAGTTGCCGTTCGGCCTCGTCTTCCCTCATACTGGAGGGGAGAGGAGGTTCTTTCCATGACCGCGATCCGCCAAGCGAATATGAGCGAAGCCGCGCGCGAGAAGCTGATCCGCGATTGCCTCGCGCGCGCGCCATACGAAACATGCGGCATCCTGTTGGGCACGATCGAAAACGATCGCCTGTACGCGGACGAACATCGGCTCGTGCGAAACGCAAGCGCGGAGCCCTTCGCGACGTTTCGGTTCGATCCGGCCGATTGGGTTCGCGTTTATTACGACGCACAAAAAAACCAACGAAGCATCGTCGGTATTTTTCATTCCCACCCGCAGGGGTCCCCCACGCCGAGCGCTCTCGATCGGGCGGGTTGGGACGGCTGGGCCACTTATTGGATTGTATCGCTCGCCGACGGGCATGCGAACGTTCATGTTTTCGGTCGCACGCCATGGAACGAATGGACAAAAATCGCGACAAACCCGAAACCCCGGTAAGGTTAATGCCTGCTTAAATAGGCGTACAGGTCGCCGAGAGTCGATACTTGCTTCGCGCGAATAATTTCGAGCAGGCGGAACCACAGCTTGGCGGTCATGACCGAATCGTGAAGCGCATGATGTCGCACCGTAACTTCCACGTGATACGTCTCCAGCAATTCATCGAGCCCGTAGCTCATTCGTTTCGGTTCCAGCCATTTTGCCACCATCATCGTATCCAGCACGCGGTGGGTCAGATTGATTTTGGACGTTTTCCATAAGGCCGCATTCAAAAACTGCTTGTCGTGCCCGCTGCCGTGGGCAATCAGCACGCGCTTGCCGGCAAAATCCATAAAATCGTGCAAGCCTTGCACGAGCTCGGGAGCGTTTTCCGCCATTTCATTCGTAATGCCCGTCAATTCCGTAATATGGCGGGGAACTTTGCGCTTCGGATTGACGAGCGTATAGAACGGTTCGGCATCCTGCAGCTCCCCGCCCTTCGTCAGCACGCCCCCGATCGATAAAATTTCGTCCCCGTTATACGGGTGAAAACCGGTCGTTTCAAGATCGAACACGACGGTTTCCAGCTCGTCCAGCGGCGTGTCCAGCAGCGATTCCTTGCGCTGCTCGCGAGACATCGAACGGATGAACGCCACCTGCTGCGCATGGTTGGAACCGAGCATCGACGCGATCGCCGGGGTAATGCCGCCTTGCTTATACAAGTGCCACATTCGTCCCATCGGACTTTTGGGCTCTTTCATGATGTTCACCTCCCGCCGAAGCGGTCACGAATCCCCTTTTCCAGTTGGCGTTGAAGCTTCCTTCCGAGTCTCAACGCTTTCTTCAAAGGTTTGGTCCATTCCGACGCCAAAAGCTTGACCGGAACTTTGCCGGACCCGATCCATTGGCCGTCTTCCATCTTTGCCATGGACAGCAAACGCAAACGCAAAAATAACGTAAACGCTTCGTTCGCCGCGAGCTGCTCGCGCTCCGTAATCAGCCCGGCATCCGCGAGCGCCCGAATCCGCCCGAGCGTGCTCGTTTCCCGAATGTCGGCTTTGATGGCAAGCAAGCGGAACACGTTCACCATCGGAATATAAGCGCCGTATTTGATGTCAAGGCTGCCCGCCTCTTCCCCGTAGCTTTCGGTCAGCAATTGACCGAAAACGCCGATCAGCACTTTATGCCGCAGCGTATTTTCCATCATGCGGCGCGCGATAACCGGATTGTGCAGCACATCCCGGTAAAATCGGTTTTTCCATTGCGTCGCGAGCGCCTCGTTCCCGTAAACGAAACGGGCGTCCGCCACGATGAGCAAGTAACGCACATGCTCCCAGCTCGGTTCGTCGAACCAGCCGTCGAGCTTTGCTTCCCACCCCGTCATGGACAAGCACCATTCGGGATTCGAGGCGATGACATTCCCCTCGCAAGGAGGATACCCCGCCTCGACGAGCCGTTCGACCGCTACGCGTCCCAACTCCCGAAAATACGGCTCGCAGCGAGCGGCGTCGGCCGTTTCGCCCGGGTCCGCGTAGACGATCGCGCTGTCCTGATCGCTGCTCATCGTCTGCTCGCTCCTCCCGCCGCTGCCGAACAGCACGTAAGCGTAAGGCACGGGCGGATTTCCGAATCCGGTCCGTTCCAACTCGCTTTCGGCAAGTTCGAGCGCGCGGACGATGATGGCGTCGTGCAGCTCGTTCAATTGTTGAATCACTTGTATCCCCGGAGAAGAGGAGAGAACCGCCGACAAGCGGTTCTGCTCCTCTTCCCGAATCGATCTCAGCTCTTCCGGATTTCCGGCGCCGGTGACGTTAAGCAACCGCTCCTGCCTGTGCAGACTGGACATGCGGGCTTTTTCCCTCCTGTTGAACGCCGGTAATCAAGCGATAGGTATTGATCCGAACTTACACCGACGTCGTGCCTGGTTTTTTGATGGCTTCCGGATAGCCGTAGTTGCCGTGCTCGCTAAGGTCCAGACCGAGAATTTCTTGTTCTTCGGAGACGCGCAGGCCGATGACTTGCTTGATGACCCACAGGACGATAAACGAAGCAAGGAAGGCGAAGGCGCCGCAAACGACGACCGATTCGAATTGAACCCACAACTGTTCGCCGCCGCCGCCGTAGAACAGTCCGGGTCTGCCCGTTGCCGTTCTTTCGACAAGCTCCGGAGTCGCAAAGAAACCATTCGCCAGCGTACCCCAAACTCCTGCCGCTCCGTGCACGGACATTGCCGCAATCGGATCGTCGACTTTGATTTTTTCGAAGAAGTTCATGCAGAAGAAGACGAGTACGCCTGCGATCAGGCCGATCACGACGGCTGCCCAAGGCTCTACGAAGGCGCAGGATGCGGTGATGGCGACAAGGCCCGCCAGCGCGCCGTTCAGCGTAACGCCGATATCCGCTTTGCCTTTTACGATCCAGGAGATAAGCAGCGCGGCTACCGCGCCGCCCGCAGCGCCCAGTTGCGTCGTGAACGCGACGTAAGCAAAGAAGCCGTCGCCGATGCCGACCGTGGAACCTGCGTTGAATCCGAACCAGCCAACCCACAGAAGGAGAACGGCCAGGGACGTGTAGACTTGGTTGTGACCGAGAATTTCGTTGGCGGAACCGTCCTTGTTGTATTTGCCGATCCGCGGCTTGAGCAGAATCGTAGCGGCAAGCGCGGCCATCGCGCCGGTCAAGTGCACGACCGTGGAACCTGCGAAGTCTTGCGCGCCGTCCGCGAACAGCCAGCCGCCGCCCCAGATCCAGTGCGCGATAATCGGATAAATAACGCCGGCAAAAATAACCGTGAAGATCAGGTAAACCGACAGTTTGGCGCGTTCGGCGAATCCGCCCCAGGCGATCGACAGCGAGACCGCCGCGAAAGCAAGTTGGAAGACGAAGAACACGGCCGACGGATAGCTGTCTTCCGCGCCGGCCGTAATGGCCGGATTAAAGAAAAAGTTGCCGAGCCCGATAAACTTGTTCAGCCCTTCGCCCGCATCCCCACCGAATGCGAAGCCGTAGCCGACGGCCCAATAGACCAGGGAACAAAGACCTACCGTGAAAATCGTTTTGCCTGCAACGTGACCCGCGTTTTTCATTCGGGTCGAACCGGTCTCTAGCAGGATGAATCCGCCTTGCATAAGCAGGACGAGTATAGCGGCAACCATGATCCACAGTGCGTTTAGTCCCATCGCTGGCGACGGTTCACCATCCGCTGCGAACGCCATCGTCGGGAAAAGCACGAGTAAAGCCGCGATTGCCATTAGACTCTTCTTAACCATTTGCCGACCACTCCCCAAATTGTGATATTTCATAACATTTCAAGAAAGGCTTAGTGCCATTATAGTAAGAAGTTCACGATTTGACAATATGAAATTATGATAATTGTTAATGAAAAACGAAAAATACCTAACATTAGATTCGATTCAAGGCCCGAACGTTAAGAAATAACCTTATTTTCCAATGATTTTTTCACTTGAATAAGGATTTAGTCCTATATCGCATTTTTGTCGTTATTTCACAAAATATAGGCATTTCTCGATTTCTGACATGAATCTTATGTGACTTTTCCTTCCCCGTTTAAATTGCCGTAATTTCGTCAAATGTTCCAAAAGCATCACGTTTGACTGTATGGTTCCGGATCGGTATGATAACAATAGATAAGAATATGGATGTTATTAAGGAAAGAAGGTGGCTGTTGTGCGTCATGGATCGCCCGAAAAGAATCGCAACATGTATCGAATCGGGGAATTGGCCCGACTTGCCGGCATCAGTCCCCGAACCATCGATTATTACACAGGTTTGGGTCTCCTGTCCCCCGTCAAACGTTCCGGAGGAAATTATCGGCTGTACGACGATGAAACTTTGGAGCGAATACGCCGTATTGAACAGTTGAAAGCTCAGAAATTTTCCCTGGAGGAAATTCGGGAGAAATTCGCCGCGTTGAGCCGGGTAACTCCCGACGAGCAAGTGTCGCGCAAGCTGGCGGATTTGCAGAGCCATCTCGTTCAGCTGGAACGGGAAGTCAAGGAGCTGGAACCGGTGCTGGAGCAATTGAAGCCCCAGCAGGCCAAGCGCTTGTACCGGACCCTTTCCCCGCAAACGGCCGCCTGCGTCGAAGCCCTGCTGCTGCTTCTGAGCAAGAGCAACTTGATGTAAGCCGTCCGAGCCAATTTAATGGAGGTATCGACTATGAACTCTAACTGGATGTACATTCCGATTATTCTCGCTTTTCTATTGTCGCTATGGGCGCAATTCCGCGTCAGCGGAACGTTTAACCGCTTTTCGGAAACCCGGGCCAGCAGCGGAATGACCGGTTACGATGCCGCAAGACGAATGCTGGACCGCAACGGCCTGCACGACGTGCCGATCGAGCCCGTACCCGGCAAGCTGTCGGACCACTACGATCCGATCAACCGCGTCGTCCGCTTGTCGGAGCCGGTATATTACGAAAGCTCCATTTCCGCGATCTCCGTCGCTTGCCACGAAGTCGGCCACGCCATTCAGCACAAGGAGCATTATCCGGCGCTCGTGCTTCGCCACCGGATGTTCCCGGTCGTCAACATCGCGTCCGGCATCGCGCCCTTCCTGTTGATCGCCGGCTTCCTGTTCAGCTCGTTTAACCTGATCGGACTGGGCATCATCTTTTTCTCGGCTGCCGTAGCGTTCCAGCTTGTGACGCTGCCCGTCGAGTTCAACGCCAGCTCCAGAGCGCGCAGGCTGATGGTCGCCGAAGGGTTTATCGCCGGCGACGAAGAGCGCGGAGTCGCGAAAGTGCTCAATGCGGCGGCTCTCACCTACGTAGCGGCCGCGCTGGTCTCCCTGCTCGAACTGATCCGGCTGATTCTAATGTTCGTCAACAACCGCGAATAACGAAACGGCAAGGGGCTGTCCCAATGGTCGAACGGACCTAAGGGACGGCCCTTTTTTGCTTAAAGATAGACGAAGCAAAAGAAACCGCTCTTGGGCAAAACGGAAGCGGCGAGCAACCATTCGCCAAGAGAGAATGGAAGTGTCGAGCAGACCGTTATTTCGAATGACCAGCCGCTTCCGGCCTCAACGAAACGAGATAACGGCCTCCGCGGGCCGTTATCTCGTTAATCCTTTAATTTCGGGCATTCGATTGGGACTTGTCGTATTCGCTGCGGAAATATTCCAGGACGAAATGATGGAACAATCGGACGACCGGCGAAGGCTTCTCGCCGGCCCGGCGGATGAGGCCGATCGTTCGCGTCACGCGCGGCTCCTCGATTTTGACGACGGCCGGCATCATCGTTCCGGTGTGATGGAGCGCCATCTCCGGAAGCAAGCTGACGCCCATGCCGGCGGCAACGAGCCCGCGGATCGTGTCCGTTTCTTCTCCTTCAAATCCGATCCGCGGCAAAAATCCCGCCGCCTTGCAGGCCTCCCATACGATCGGACGCAAGGAGTACGGATTGCTGAACAACACGAAGTATTCATCCTTAAGCGCGCGCAAATGAATCGACTTCTCATTGGCGAGCGGATGATTTTGCGGAAGGATGGCGAACAATTCTTCCGTCAGGACGATTTCTCCCGTTACCGATTCGTTCTTTTCCGGGAAGGGAGAAATAAACGCCAAGTCCACCTCCGCTTCGACGATATCGCGAATCAGCGAAGCGTACATCCCCTGGCGGAAACGGAATTTGACCTGGGGATGGACTTTGCGAAAAGCCGCAATGACCTGGGGAATCAGCAGAATGCCGAGGCTGTGCGGAAAGCCGAGACGAATCTCGCCGGCTTCGGGGTCCACGAATTCGTGAATTTCCGTCACCGCGTTGTCCAGGTCCTGCAAAATGCACTCGGCCCGCTTCAGAAACAAATGGCCCACGGGCGTCAATTGCACGTTGCGCCCCCGCTGCATGAACAGCTGAACCCCCAACTCTTCCTCCAGCCGGTGAATTTGGCGGCTTACCGCCGATTGTGCCACGTGCAGTTCTTCAGCCGCTTTTGTCACATGCTGCAGTTTCGCAACGCGGATAAAATACTGCAGTTGTCGCAGTTCCAACTCAAGTCAAACTCCTTCCGCAATGTCCGGGATGAACTCTCGAACTTCCGCCGTCGTCAGCGGGCGATTTTTCCGCCCAATATTTTGTAAAAAACAAATCCCGCCGCAAGCCCCCCTATATGCGCCCAATAGCCGATATTCGGGACAAGGAAGGAATGGATAAGCCCCATGGCCAAAATAGCGTAGACGGTCGTACGGGACGCCTGGTCAAGCATCTGGCGCTGGAACACCGTCATGTACAGATAAGCGCCGTAAATGCCGTAAATCGCGCTGGAAGCCCCCACACCCACCCAAAAACCGGACCCCGCCAGCATAACCGCCGCCAGATTGCCGAACATGCCGGAAACGACGTAAAACAGCGCGAACCGGACATGGCCGAAAATCCGTTCGAGCGGCGGGGCGAACACGAACAGCGCGAACATGTTGAAGAGCAAATGGGACCAGCTTCCGTGAAGGAACAGCGCGGTAATGTAGCGCCACACCTGATTGAGGCCCTCGACGTTCGTCAAAGCGCCGAATTCGATCAGATGAAAGATCCCCGTCCCCCCGGTCGCCGTCAAGACGATAAACATGGCGATGCAGGCCGCGATCAGGAACGTATTCACCGGATAAAGCCGAATGTATTGGCGAAAGCTTTCGTAACGCAGGAAAATCAAATCGATCCGCTCCTTTTCCGACGGCGCCCGGTTTCCATGGAATGGACAACCGCGTTTCTCAACGATTATAATAAATTCGGCAAGCTTATCAAAGTCTGGGTTTTCCAGTCCGAACCCGGCTCTATTCCCTGGAGGAGGTAATTCCGAATATGAGTCAAGAACGCGCAGGCGCAGCAACGTTTAAAGGCAACCCGATTACGCTCATCGGCCCCGAGCTCAAAGCAGGCGATCAGGCACCCGACTTCGTCTTGAACAAAAATCTGCTGGAAACCGTCTCCCTCAAAGATTTCGCGGGCAAAATCAAGCTAATCAGCGTCGTGCCTTCGATCGATACCGGCGTATGCGACGCGCAAACGCGCCGCTTCAACGAAGAGGCTTCCAAGCTCGGCGACGATGTCGTCGTCCTGACGGTCAGCGCCGATCTCCCGTTCGCGCAAGCCCGCTGGTGCGGAGCGGCCGGAGTCGATCGCGTCGTCATGCTGTCCGACTACAAAGACAACAACTTCGGTAAATCATACGGCGTTTTGATCAAAGAGTTTCAACTTGATCTCCGCTCGATTTTCGTTCTCGACAAAAACGATCAAATTACGTACGTCGAAGTGCTGGGCGAAATGACGGAGCACCCGAATTACGAGTCCGCCGTCGCCGCCGTCAAAAGCTTGCTGTAATCGTAAACCCGAAGGAACATAACAAAAGCGAGGCAGGCCGCGCGCCTTCCTCGCTTTATTATCGTATGCCGATTAACGCTTGTAAGCGGCAAGCTTCTTATCGAGCACCGCATAAATCTCCTGTATGACCCGGTAATTGGCGCCAAGATCGCCAAGCGATCCGCGGGAGGCCGAATAGATATCGACGGCCGAATTTCCGGGGCCGGTTCCGACGACCTGGACGGTAATGTCCATCGTACGGCCGGACAGCGTGCGCTTTTCCATGACGATTTCGCCGATGGTCGGCACTTCATGCAAGACGCGGTAGCCTTGCATCTTCTTGAGGATCGAGCCGACCTCTTCCCAAGCGCGGTCCTTGGACAGACGATAATAATGGGATTTCAGTTTCGGATCTTTGGCCCTGTCGCCGGTATGCTCCTGACTTCGAAACAATCCGATGAGTATTCGCTTTAGCAATACACTCTCTCCCTCCGGGTGCCAACTGTGCCAATTCTAATCTTACCACGTCAGTCCCGGGGTGAAAACAGTGAGATGAGAAAACCCGCCTATGCCGTTCGACGTGCAAGTTTCTGAACCCGCTCTCGCAGGTGGGTGTCCGCATCCGAGTTTTTGAAGTCCCCTTTAGGGGGCGTGACAGCCGCTCGGTCATATGAGACTCCCGATGAAACAGCATTGGTTCAAAACAATAAGCGCCGTAACGTACATCGCAGGAAGTACTCCCATTATAACATGCACCGTTCAAAAGTAAACCCGGGACCTGCTGGCATCGCCGACTTATTTGCCCTTCTCCTCTTCGTCTTTCATCTCCGATTCGTCCAGCGGCAGATCGTCTTCCTGGCCTTGCGCCTGCTGCGCTTTCATCTGCATTTTCTGAATCGTATGATAAAAATTGAAGAACGCGACGACCGCGACGATGCTGCCCATGAAAAACGGAATCAAAAAGGTGAACTGGAAAAAGCTCAAATAGATGACGAATGCGCTTATAATCGCCGTCGACAGCGAGCGAAGCGGACGCCCGATCGTCAGGATCAAAGCGTTTTTGAGCAATTGAAACGTTTTCATATGAAAGTGGGACAGAAGCGAGAAAAACTGAAACAATGAAATGAACAGCAGAACCATCAGCGCGAGGAACAGGATCGCCACGACGCCGAACCCTTCCAAATCCCTTAAATACACCTGATAGTCAACGATAAGGATAAAGAACAGGACCGCATACAAAAGCCCCCCAAGCATCGCCTGAAGGTAATTTTGCTTGTAATTGCGGAAAAACGTTTTGAACAGAGGGACGTCCGTCTCCCCCATCACCCATTTCCGGGCGACCGAGAACATGGCCGAGGTCGCCGGAAAAAAAGTGAACGGGAGCAGGATGGCGATCAGGATCATCGTTGAAATAAATTGATCCGTCGTTTCCGATTGCAGCAGCACCAGAAACATATACCAAACCGGCAGGGAACAGACGATCCACAGCACGTTGGTCACGGACAAACGCATAATCCATTCGGAAATTTTGTAAAAACCGCCCATCATGCCCCGCATTTCCATAGGATTTCCTCCTAGATGACGTGATCTCGATTTAATCTGCCGTCGTTACCGCGCCGATGTCAAATGTTGACGAAATCCTCGCTTTGCGAACGTGTATTGCGCGTATCGTCTCGTTGATCGTTGCGTCTGCCGCGGGAACCGCCGTCGCGGAACGTAGACGAGGAGTCATCGCGCCAGCTGCGTCCGCTGTTGCCGCCGCCTTCGCGATACGGTCTGCGGTTGCCGCCGCCGTAGCCTCCGCGATATCCGCCTTGGCCTTGACCGCCGCCTTGCCGCCAGCCGCCGTCGCGATTGCCGCCGCCGGGACCGTTGTATCGGCGCCCTTGACCGCCGTAACCGCCGCCGCCGCGTCCGTCGAATTTGCGTTTCTTCGAGCGGATCGGATCTTCCGGCGTAAGCTCGACGGAGACGTCGTTCTTGTCGCCCGCGAGAAGCTTCATCGCGGCGGAGAGCAGCTGAATCGAATCGTACTGCTCGAGCAATTGCGTCGCCGCCCACTTGAACGAGGACAGGTCCTCCTCGTTGCCGATCGCTTCGATCAGCCGGTCCGCGATGACGCGCTGCTTGCCTTCCATCGCTTCGGCAACCGTCGGCAGCGCCTTCTTGGCGATGCGGATGCGGTTAACGCGCTCGATAAAATGCAGGTGATCCGTCTCGCGCGGCGTGACGAACGTCCAGGAAGTCCCTTCCTTGCCCGCGCGGCCCGTACGGCCGATGCGGTGAACGTAGCTTTCCGGATCTTGCGGCAAATCGAAGTTGATGACGTGGGTAACGCCCGAGATGTCGAGACCGCGCGCAGCGACGTCGGTTGCCACGAGCACGTCGATGCTTCCGTCGCGGAATTTGCGCATGACCGCGTCGCGCTGGTTCTGCGACAGATCCCCGTGCAGCCCGTCAGCCGCGTATCCGCGCTTCATGAGCGCTTCGGACAGCTCCGCCACGCGGCGCTTCGTGCGCCCGAAGACGATCGCCAATTCCGGCGGCTCCATGTCGAGCAGGCGGGAAAGGCCGTCAAACTTCATGCGCTCCTGAACTTCGATGTAGAACTGCTGGATGGAAGCATTCGTCTGGTGCGTCTTGGGAATGACCGAAATATGCTCGGGGTCGCGCAAAAACTGCTGGGCCAGCTTTTGGATGTTCGGAGGCATCGTCGCCGAGAACAGCAGCGTTTGACGCTCTTCCGGAACGAGCTTGAGGATGGATTGAATATCGTCCATAAAGCCCATGTCGAGCATTTCGTCCGCTTCGTCCAGGACGACCGTCTGAACGTCGTCAAGGCGGATCGTCTTCCGGTTAATGTGGTCGAGAAGCCGTCCCGGCGTCCCGATAATGATCTGCGGCTTGCGTCTCAAGCCCCGGATTTGCCGGCCGATGTCCTGGCCGCCGTAAATCGCCAAAGAGCGCAAACCTTTGAACCGTCCGAGCTTTTCGATTTCTTCCGCAACCTGAATGGCAAGCTCGCGGGTAGGCGCCATGATCAGCGTGACGATGCGATCTTCGTTGGCCGCGATGCGGCTGACGAGCGGAATGCCGAAGGCGGCCGTTTTGCCTGTGCCCGTCTGGGCCTGGCCGATCATATCCTTACCGCTTAGAGCGACCGGAATCGCCTGGGCCTGGATGGGAGTCGGTTCTTCGTAACCAAGTTCCGAAATGGCTTGCAGCACGTCGGGCTCCAAACCGAATTGTGAAAATGTACTCAAATTGTTTTCAAACTCCTTCTGTTATGGGCCTTCTTTAAAGCTAATTGCGTCCCAAAAAATATACATTCCATTATAACACACAATCGACATCCAACACCAGCAAAGGTAAAACCGCATGCCTTCCAAAGCGAAGGGAACCCTAAATCCATCGCACATCGAATCGTATCGGCGGAGGAAAATCGTTCCCGATGAAAACCATTTTGCACGAATTGCCGGCTGTCGGACTTATCGTTCTGTGCGCCGCGGTCATCTCCGCCGGGTTCCAGCTGCTGCTTATTCCCCAGGAAATGCTCAGCGGCGGCATATCCGGCGTCGCCATGATCGTCGGTTACGTAACGGGTCTCAACATCGGCTGGCTTTATTTTGCCTTAAACGTCCCCGTTCTATTGTGGGGCTGGAAAGCGCTCGGCAAACGTTTCGTTTTGCTCAGTCTCGTTTCCGTGATTTCCGTTTCGGTGTTCATGCAGCTCATCCCCGTACGCCCCTTTTCGGGGGAGCCCGTCTTATCCGCCGTATTCGGAGGCGTTCTGGTCGGAGCCGGCACCGCCGTTTCGCTTCGTTACGGAGGCTCTACCGGCGGGTTCGACATCATCGCCTCCATCATTTCCCGCTCGCGCAATTTGCCCGTCGGGGCGCTCCTGTTGGCGTTGAACGGAATCGTCGTCGCCGCCCTCGCCCTTTACGCCCGCAACGCGGATGCAGCCCTATATTCTATGCTGTCGATCTTCGCAACGGGAAAAGTAATTGACGCCGTTCACACGCCTCACCGGAAGGTTACGGCGTTCATCGTCACGAACCGGGCGGAGGAGCTCGCCGAAAAGCTCCTGCGAATTCCCCGCGGCGCGACCTTGCTGAAAACGAAAGGCGCGTTTACGAGCGCAGAACGGGATTTGCTGATGACGGTGACGACCCGTTACGAGCTTGCCGATTTGCGAAAGCTGGTCAAGGAAACGGACCCGCAAGCGTTCGTCAACGTCGTTCAGACAGTAGACGTCATCGGAGAGTTTCGGCAAAAACGCTAAGCGAGAACCGAACGGAGCGCCAAAGCGCCGGCACGCGTTCTATAGCATGCGCAATTTTCGGCGAAACGGAAAGGCTGCTTCCCATGGGCGGCGGATCGCCGGGGAGCAGCCTTTTCCTTTTATCCGAGCCGGCCGTTATGCTCAACGACGTAGCCTGCTCCTTTTACGGCACGGCGCTTTTCGATCAGCACAAGCTCGCGCACGTCCTGCTTGCCGACAAAATGCCGCTCGAGATGGACTTCGGCCTGCTCCATCGCTTCGGCGTCGGAATCGCCCATCACGATCATCGTGACGCCGGGCCGATCGCCGAACACTGCCTCCAGCTTGTACAAGTACATATAGGCGTCCCCGTTTCGGGCGACCGCCCGCCCCTATTGGGCGAGGCGAATCGCCAAGTTGTACAGATCCATGTCGATCGCTTTTTTCGTGGATACGACTTTGTCGATGTCCGTGACGACAAGTTCGCCTTTGATGATGCCGCAGGCTTTGGCGGAATCGCCCTCGGCGAGCTTTTGCACGGCGAAGTCGCCCAGCCGGCTGGCCAAAATCCGGTCGTTGTGCGTCGGCGTGCCGCCGCGCTGGATGTGCCCCAGCACCGTCACCCGCGGCTCGATTCCGCTATGCTCCGTGATCTCGCGGGCGATGTCCTCGCCCCGGCCGACGCCTTCGGCCACGATAATGATGCTGTGGCGCTTCCCGTTCTGGAAATTTTCCTTCATCCGCGTCGAAATCTCGCGAATGTCAAACGGGACTTCCGGCACGAGAATCGATTCCGCCCCGCTGGCAAGCCCGGCGTAAAGCGCAATGTCCCCGCAGTGACGGCCCATGACTTCGACGACGGAGGAGCGCTCGTGCGACGTCATCGTGTCGCGCAGCTTGTTGATCGCGTCGACGACGATGCTTACCGCCGTATCGAATCCGATCGTAAAGTCCGTGAACGGAATATCGTTGTCGATCGTCCCCGGCAGGCCCATCGTCTTGATGCCGAGCTTGCTCAGCTTGTTCGCGCCCTGATAGGAGCCGTCCCCGCCGATGACGACGAGGCCGTCGATTCCGTATTTACGAAGCACGTCCGCGCCCCGCTGCTGCCCTTCCGGCGTCATGAATTCCTTGCAGCGGGCCGTCTGCAAAACGGTGCCGCCGCGCTGGATGATGTCGCCCACGCTTCGCAGGTCCATCGGCCGCAGGTCTTCGTTAAGCAGCCCTTGGTATCCCCGTTGAACTCCGTATACTTCCAAGCCGCGGAAAAGCCCGCTCCGCACGACCGCCCTCACGGCCGCGTTCATCCCTTGCGAATCTCCGCCGCTGGTCAATACGGCAATTTTTTTCACTGCGCTCATGAACGATTCCTCCTAGAATTTCGTTGCAAACGGCCGCCGCTTTCGTTCGTGACGCTTGCAAATTTACATGGCCTTGCGAATGAAATGGCTGTTCAACCAGAAAAACAACCTTGTCCACGGACTGCCCTTCATCAAAATTCGGGCCGTGTGCTCGACTCTGCGCTGGCCCCGCACTTTCGGATCGGACAAATACAAGGCGAGCAAGCCTTCCACGATCATGCGGTGAAAGCCGGCAAACGGCAAATGATCGGCGGAAGCTCTTGCGGCCTGCACCATCCGGAGCATTCTGGCGTTGAGCTCGTCCTGATTCTCGTAATAGCTGCAAAAATTCAGGTCGCCGCCCTGTTCGTCCTCCGCCTGGTCGATCAGATAATCAAGCAAAATATGCAGCCCGTTGATGGCCGGAAAATAAGAGTCGCGGATTTCGCCGGCTTGCTTCGCGGTGAGCTTCTCGTCGCTGGCGGCGAGAAACAACATGAACATGCCGAGCGTCGACCCGGTCGCCGCGGCGAATTCGTTCCACAGCAGTTCCGGATAGCGGGGCGCGTGCTGCTGCCACCAGGCGAGCAGCTTGTCCTCCCGCAGCGGCTTGGCGATATGCTTGTACACTTGGAGATCGCCGTACAGGCTCACGAGCTCCCTGACGTCTTTCTGCACGAGGGAGTACGAAGGAAGGCGTTCGATGCAGGCTTGGCAGCGTCTGACGAGCGCTTCCAGGTAGCCGCCGTCGTTCTGCTCGGCGCGGAGCGCGTAATAATTCGTCAAGGGCGCACCGACCGTCACGGCATCCAGCATGCTGCGGTGAAGCAGCCGAAAATCGTCGGCGTCGAGCGACGTGCTGCGATCGCACAAGTTATCCAGGTAGTCGCTGATCGTCTGCAGCGCCACGATGAGCGGGATCAGCACATCCCTTTGCTCCAGGTTCGCGGCGGCGTAAACCGCCCCTCCCTGGCAATGGAACTCCTTATGGGCGATGCTGCCGAGCGCCTGCTTCCGCAATTCGGAGTCCGGAATGCTCTCCGCCATCCTCCGCCATCCTCCGAGATGTTCCTTTACGCCGGGAAGAATGTACTTGTAGACGCGATGCATCAGGGCAAAAGGACCCCGAGGAGAGCGGCCGGCAAGCAACGTTTGATTCATGCGGCGCAACCTCCACCTGCTAGCCTAAGCTCAGCTGTGTTTTCGTCGTTCTTCATCCATATCCTGCTGGGTCCGGTACCAAATATGCAAGTCGTTGATCCTGCTGGCCAGCTCGGCGATCGCGCCGTTCAGGCGGCAGGATTCCTCAAAGTCTTCCTCTTCGTACAGGCCTTCCTGCAGCCTCTTGATTTGCTCCTCGAACGCGAAAATCCGATCGGGGATCGTTCCCCGGATCCGTTCCCACGCCTCGAGAAGAAGCGATTGCCTCGACCGGCTCAAGCTTTCCCATGGAACGGCCAAACAAGGCAGCGTGATGCCCAGCCGTTCGCTTGCCGCGAACTGGCTCTCCACCCAAATTCGATCCTGAAGTTGTCCCATGCTCAACCCCTATTTCCGCATCATTCTTTAATTTATCATTTCGAATGGGCTAAATCCAGTGAAAAAGTATTGAAAACGCCTACTCAATCGTGACGAACCTGCTATAATACACGGGTAGAGATAAGGAGATGAAACGCTTGGGCTCGCAACAGGAAAGCGTCACCTTAAGACGTCTTTTTTTCTTTTTTATTCCGTTGGGCTTATCGGCGCTGCTGATCAACCTGTCGCACGTCATCGTCAACGGCACGCTCGCCCGCGCCGATCATCCGGAGCTGATCCTGGCGGGCTACGCTACGGCGATGAGCCTGCTGTCCGTCACCGAGAAGCCGGCCATCCTCTTTCGGGAAACGTGTTCCGCGCTCGTCCGCGACCGGCTGTCCTTTTCGGCCGTCCGGAAAGTGGCGTTTATCGTTTTCGGCGGATCGCTCGCCTTCGGTTTTATGATCGCGTTCACGCCGGTCGGCTATTGGGTGTTCGGCGGCGCGTACGGAGCGGAGCCGGAAGTGGCCGAATCCGCGGTGAACGTTTACCACGCGCTCATGTTCCTCAGCGTGTTTTCGGGCATACGCTGCTTATATCAAGGCGTTATCATCTACAAAATGCGCACGCGCTGGCTCACGATCGGCATGGTGATCCGCCTTGCGGCCATGTTTCTGATGTCGCAATATATGCTGCACGTTGGCGTGACCCATTCCCGGCAAGGAGCCGTTATTTTCGTATTCGGCATGATCATCGAGGCCGCCGTCAGCTGGTTCGAGGGAAGCAAACTTGCCCGCGGGCTGCCGAAGGAAGAGCCCGATTGCGACATCCGGCGACCGAAGCAGGTGCTTCGTTTCTACAGCCCGCTGTTGTTTTCCTCCCTCATTATCATGTGGGTGTCTCCGGTCATGAACGCCCTGCTGGGCCATACCGATCAGGGCACGCTTGCCATCGCTTCCTTTTCCGTCGCGGCGAGCTTCATGAACATGTTTCTCGGGTTCTTTTCCTATTTTCACCAAATTTCGTTGCAGTTTTATCGAACGCATCCCCTGCTCGTGCGCAAATTCGTCCTGCTGATGGCGTTCATACCGGGAACGCTCATTTCCTTGATGGCGTTTTCGCCGGCGGGTCCCTGGCTGCTCGCGAACGTCATCGGCGTGGAGGACCGGCTGCTGGAATCGTGCGTAAACGCGCTGCGCGCCTTCATCCCGTACGCGTTCGTCTTTCCGTGGCTGGATACGCTGAACGGCGTCATCTTGTCCCAGGGGCAAACGAAGCTCATGTTCGGCTCGCAAACGTCCAACGCGGTGCTGACGCTGATTCTGATCGTCACCCTGACGCTCTCGCTGCCCGGATGGACCGGCGCCCTCGGCGCGCTATCCCAATCCGGCGGCATTCTGGCCGAACTCGCGCTGCTTTACTTTCTGTTCAAACGAACCAACCGGCAGGCAAGGCTCGAAACCGGACTGCGGCCTCCGGCAAGGGGGGCCGGCGCATGAAAAAGCTGCAAACCGATTCCGTTCAGTTGGCCGTCCTGCGCTGCCTTCATTTCGCCAACTATGCGACGATGGCGCTCGTCGTGTCGTTTTTCCCGCTTTATTTCGACGACATCGGCTTCTCGAAGCTGCAAATCGGAGCCGTCTATTCGATCGGACCGATGCTCTCCATTTTTTCGAACCTGCTGGCGGGCATCATCAGCGACAAAACGAAAAGCCTGAAGCTCGTGCTGAACCTTATTTTCGTCGGGCAAATTATAGCGCTCGCCCTGCTGCTTCCCCAGCGGGAATTTGCCGTCGTCGCCGTTTTCATGGGGTTGTTTTATTTTTTCCAAACTCCCGTCAACACGATGATGGACAGCTTGAGCCTGCTTGCCTCCGAACGAATGAACCGGTCGTTCGCTTCGATCCGGATGTTCGGCTCCCTCGGCTATGCGGCATGCGCGGTCGTCTTCGGCTTCATCCTGAAAGCGACTGGCTCCGGCCTGACGTTGTGGATCGGCCTTGCCACCGTATGCTGCTCGCTTGCGCTGGCCATCGGGCTCGGAAACTTCCAAAGCTCGCTCAAAAAATTCGAATTCGGCGGGCTGATCGACATCATCCGAAAAAAGGAAACGCTCGTCTTCTTCCTGCTCGTGGGCCTCGTTTCCGTCGCCCATCGCATCAACGAAGGCTTTCTCGCCGTCGCAATGCGCGAACTGGGCGCCAGCGACTCGCTGATCGGCACGGCCTGGCTCGCTTCCGCCGTCAGCGAAATCCCGATGTTTTTCCTGCTGGCGAAATACGGCCATCGGTTTCGCGAGCTTCCGCTGCTGGCGTTCGCCAGCGTCTTCTACATGATTCGGATGGGGCTGCTCGGAATCATCGAGGAACCGTGGCTGTTCGTGCTCGTCCAAATGATGCACAGCATTACGTTCGGCATTTATTACATTACGGCGCTCCGCTATCTGCAATCGATCGTGCCGGACGAATTCCGCTCGTCGGGCCAAGCGCTGTACGCCGTCGTCTGGACCGGCCTGTCGGGGCTGGCCGCGGGTACGATCGGCGGCTGGATCTACGACGCCTTCGGGCAGCCGGCGGTCTTCCGGACGGCCGCGCTGTTCGCCTTGACCGCGGCGGTCGGTTTTTTGGCGGTGCACTTCATGCGGGGCAGACATTCGTAACGGCAAAAAAAAGGCTCTCCCGGCTAATCGACGATGGCGGGAGAGCCTTTTTTCTATTTCTTCATTTGTCCGTATATGTTAACCTGTTTCCGCCTGAACGCCTGCCCAATTGGCGACTTCGATCGGCTTTACTTGAATCCGCGAAATGCGCAGGTTGTCGGTTTCCTCGACGACGAACAGAAATCCGCCTTCCACTTCGACCGTCTGACGCTTCGACGGAGGGATTTCGATTTGCGAATACATCCAGCCGCCGATCGTATCGTAGTTGTCCGTCGGAATGTCGAGGCCGAAATAACTGTTCACCTCTTCGATCAGCATCATGCCGCTGATCGAATACGATTGGTCGTCCTTCTTTTCCAGGTCGGGACGCTCTTCGTCGAATTCGTCCTGGATTTCGCCGACGATTTCTTCCATAATATCCTCGAGCGTGACCAGGCCGGACGTTCCGCCGTATTCGTCGATCAAAATCGCGATCTGGGATTTTTTCTTCTGCATCAGCTTCAGCAGCGTGCTGATCGGCATGCTTTCCGGAACGGTCAGCATCGGCCGAAGCAAATCGCCGATATCGCGAACGGAGCCGTCGGTCGCTTTAAGCAGATCCTTGATGTGTACGAAGCCGATGATGTTATCCTTGTCGCCGTCGCAAAGCGGGTAACGGGTATGCATTTCCTTTAGCGCGATCGTTTTGTTTTCCTCGAAGGAAAGATTCGTATACAGGCAAATCATGTCCGTCCGGGGAATCATGATTTCGTGCGCGTTCGTTTCCGCGAATTCGAAAATATTGTCCACAAGCGTAAGCTCCGTGTTGTCGATCAATCCGCTTTCATGGCTTTCTTTCATCAAAATCCGGATTTCCTCTTCGGTGCGGGCCGAAGAAATTTCGCTTGCGGGCTCGATGCCGAACAGCTTCAAAATCGATCTGGATATGCCGTCCAAAAGCCATAAATACGGGCTCATCAATTTGCGGAAAACGATAAGCGGCGCCGCCGCGAGCTGCGTGATCTTCTCGGCTTGACGAACCGCCATCGTCCTGGGCGCAAGTTCCCCGAGAACGATATGCAGGGCCGCAACGATCAAAAAGGCGAAAACGATGGACAACGCTTGAATCCAGCCGTCCGATAAGCCTAACCAGTGAAGCGCGGGCGCAAGCACGCTCGCGATGACCGGTCCTCCGAGCCACCCGAGTCCAAGGGACGCCAGCGTGATGCCAAGCCGGCAAGCAAACAAATACGCGTCGAGTTTGTCCGCCAGGCGCGAGACGAATTTGGCTTTCGAATTCCCTTCCTGCGCAAGGGTATCGATTCGGGCGCCGCGAACTTTGACCATCGCAAACTCCATGGATACGAAGAAGCCGTTCAGGAAAACCAATATAAACACCAAGATTAGATCTACCGTTAACGGAAACGGGTCACTGTCCAAGCGCTTCCTATCCCCCCATTCGTCGGAGGATAGGTACACCTCCTTTGATGAAAAAATAGCCTCTCGGAATTAAAAACTCCGCACCGGCTTTGGCCCTTTGGCCAAGGTCTTTTATTGTTTCACCCCCAAAACAGGAGTGCGAACAAACATTCCTCTTGACATTTTCGAAACACCCCAATAATCGCCGAGAAGGCATTTTCTGCCTATCTCTTGAGAAATTGGGTGATCGTTTTGAAAGTTGTTTCTCGTTCTCACCAGGACTACTTGACTTTCGTAAGCAACCAACTTCGAAAGGAGTACGGCACACCGGAAGCGCTACTGTTTTTGCAGCACTTTTACAACGACCTGATCTTCTGGATCACGGCCATCGATCTGTCCGCCACCGCTTCCTTGATGCGTTCGGCTTACTCCTCCAATCCGAAAGGACGCAAGCCTCACGATCCCGCCGACATGCTCCGCTGCTTGCTCCTTATGACCAAGCTCGGGCTGAGCGTCGATGACGGAGTCGTCGCGCTGCGAACGACGCCGGTCTATGCCATTCTCTGCGGCTTTAAACCTGGTGAGACGCCGGGTGTCGGAACGTTCTACGACTTTTTCCCCCGGCTTTGGCGGGCATCCACTCCGCATAAGACCGGGCGCGTCAAACGCCGCTTGAAGAAGCCGCGGAAGAAGGGCAAAAAGAACGAAAAGCAAGAGCCCAAAAACCCCAAGATTACGGAGAAACTCGTCTCCCGCATCCTGCGCGAGGGCAAAATCCACTACGCCCCCAAGGAGCACGACCTGCTGCAACAGTTGTTCCAATCCCTGTTTGTCCTGCCTTCTGCGGCAAAAGGATTGCTTGGCGATACGAGCGCTTTCCGCGTCATCGGCGACGGATCTCCGGTTGAAACCGGCGCGCGTTCGTACGGCAAGTTCCTTTGCGATTGCCGCAAGTCGGGCAACTGGAAATGCTCCTGCAAACGGCAATTTTCCGATCCGGATGCCGATTGGGGCTGGGACAGCTATCGCGAGAAATATTACTACGGGCGTACGCTCTACATGTTCACCGCAGCCGACAGTCCTTACAATTTGCCCGTGTACCCGCGATTGTTTCGCGCCAGCCAACATGACTCGGTGTCATGGATCTGCGGCTACCGCGAGCTGCGTCACTGGTACTCGGACTGGAAGGTGGGAGAGGCGCTCCTGGATTCCGCCCACGACGCCCTCCCGATCTATACCATGCTGGAACATGATGATGTTTCCGCCATCATCGACCTGAATCACAGGCGTTCCGGGCATACGGTATACAATGAAATGAAAATTGGCTCCGATGGCGTTCCTGTCTGCCCCATTGGACGCAAGATGGTCTGCTGGGGCAAGTGTTCGGGGCGACAGCGCATCAAATGGCGCTGTCCCGCCAAAGTCGGCAAATGGGAATGCCCGACTCCCTGCTCGCCTTCCGATTATGGAAGAACCTTCTACACATCCACCGCGGATAACCCGCGCCTTTTTCCGCGCATCCGCCGCGACAGCAAGGAATGGAGAAAGCGTTATGCGCTGCGAACCGGCGTCGAACGCTGCATCAAGCGCCAGAAAGTCGATTACAGGCTGGAAGCTTCGCGCGGGCGCAGTTCCCGCCACTGGAACATTCGCGTGTACTTGATCGCCATGTGCCAGCATGCCGACGCGTGGCTGGAAGAAGCGAAGAAGCAGAAGCAGATCGCGTCTGTTGAACAATGGCTCAAAGAATTAACAGCCGCTTGATGCAAATTGGTTTGCATAGCATTTTTTAAAAAATGCCCTTTTGAGGGTTCTTTGGCATGCACATTCTTGAAATCAGCTTTCATACCTGCCATTTCATCGACATATCCGCCTCATTCACCCCTCATTCGGACTCAGAACCCTGCTTTATTTCCGAGCCTCTATGAAAAAAGATAAATGATGGAAAAAGCACACAGCTTTACTTTAGCTTAGACGTTTTGCGATGAACCGTCAACGAACGGATCGCCCCGCAAACGGCCGTAGTATCCATCTGTATTCGCGGTAATCCCCGTCCTATGCCGGTTTTTCGGACGGTACGGCTCGAAACGGCCCAAATCGTTCGACGAGCCGCCTATCTTGCCCTGTTTTGCCGGCGCCGGCGCTCCTGGTTTTGGCGGATTTTATCTTCCATTCCTTGCTCCGTCGCCTCGTAGAAGATGGTTCCGTGCAGCTTGTCCGGCAAATATTGCTGTTCGACATAGTGCCCGGGATAGTCGTGCGGATACCGGTAACCGACATGCCCCAGCTTCTGCGCGCCGCTGTAGTGGGCGTCCCTCAGGTGCATAGGCCCCTCGGAGGTTCCCGCCGTGTCCATGGCTTCCATCATCCGGCCGATCGTCGCGGCGATCGAGTTGGACTTGGGACTTTCAACCGCGAACAGGATCGCCTGCGCGATAATGTACTTGGCCTCCGGCCAGCCGATCCGGTGGTACGCTTCCATCGCGCTGACCGCTTGCACCATCGCTTGCGGATTGGCAAGGCCGATATCCTCGCTGCAAGCGACCGTCAACCGGCGGAGGAAGGTCATCGGATCCATGCCGAGCCTCTCGACCGCGTACAGGAACCAGTAGAGGGCAGCGTCGCTGGAGCCCCTCACGCTCTTATGAAAAGCGGACAGCACATCGTACTGCGTCGATTCGTCCGCTTGAACTTGCGGCTGGCGAATCGATTCCTCCGCGATTTCCAACGTAACGCGAACCGTCCCGTCTTCGCGGGAAGGCGTCGTGACCGCCGCCAGTTCGAGCGCCGTCAGCGCCCTGCGGATATCGCCGTTCGCCATCGCGGCAATGTGCAGCAGCGCTTCTTCGTCGACCTCCAGCTTCATGAAGCCGAGGCCTTTGACCGGATCCGCGAGCGCTCTTCGCATCGCGATCAGCGAATGCTCCTTCGTAAGCGCATGCAGCCTGAACAGCGTGGAACGGGAGAGCAAAGCCCCGTTGATCGAATGGTACGGATTTTCCGTCGTCGCGCCGATAAACACGATAATTCCCTTCTCGACGGCCGGCAGAAGGGCGTCTTGCCTGGCGCTGTTGAAGCGGTGAACTTCGTCGAGGAACAAAATCGTTTTGCGGCCGTACAGATTTTTATTGTCTTCGGCCCGATCGATCACTTCCCGCACGTCTTTGACCGAAGCGTCGACGGCATTCAACCGGACATAGTCCCCTTCCGTTTTTTTCGAAATAATATGAGCGAGCGTCGTTTTCCCCGAGCCCGGGGGTCCGAACAACAAAATCGAGGACACCGTATCGCCCTCGATCGCCCTCCGCAGCAGCTTGCCCGGACCTACGATATGCTCTTGGCCGATATATTCATCCAGCGTCTCCGGCCGCATCCGGTCGGCAAGACGTCTGGAGCGCGGCTCGGTTTCCGCGCCGATGCTGAACAAATCCATCGCTTATCCCGCCTTTCCTGTACTCTCCATCATACCAGATTCGGAGGCGGGCGTTCCAACCCGGGCGAAGAAGCCGCGCCATCGCTACAAACGCGAAAGGGCGGATGCGACGATCGCTCTTCGTTCCCGGATATAGTTGCGGATGACGTTCGGTTCTCCCAAAAACTGCTCGTACGGCCACTGCTGCAAACGATCCCTTCGGACGTACGGCGATATTGAGCCATGCATTTCCGCCGCCGCGCGCATGATGGTTTTTTCGGTAAACGTTTCGTCCAGCGCCTTCCGCAAAATCCGCTTGTAGCGCAGCATATAGGGACGGTGCTTCAACACCTTTTCGGTCAAATGATTGTAGCCGGCAATATCGACGAGGTCGCTCTCGACCGCCCTGCCGTAGCAGTTGCGCCCCCACGTTCCTTCGTAATCCCAGGGGACGATGCGCCACTTCCCGCTTGCATGGTGCCGGTACAAGGAATAATTTTGCTCGAACCCGTCGAAATTGCCGGTAAGGACGGCGCCGGCGAGCCACTTCAAGTAATTGTCGACATCCAGATTCCGGTCGAGGTAAGCCGCCAGCCGGCTTTCCGGGGTGCGGTGGATGCCGCGTATGAACGAAGCGAGCCTTGCTTTTTCGTCTTTTTCGCCGAATCGGTATTCGTACCCGGATAACTGCGAAGCGGAGTCCCGCACCCCGAAATCCGCCCGATTGTTGACCGCGTAAAAAAGCGATCGGGCTCCGATCCCTCTCCGTCGGAAAAAACCTCGCTCCACCGCTTCGATTTCCAAATAGACGCCGAGGGAAATGCCGTTTCGGACGAGCAGCACATGCTTCGTTCGCGGGCTGGGCACGCCAAGCCGTTCCAAAAACCAAAAGGAAAGCGCGTTCCGGATCATCGAAGGGTCGTCGAACTCCGCGTTGTAATGAAACGTTTGGCCTTTGCGGACCACCTCGTAGGAGCGCTTGGGGTACCCCCGCGTATGACCGCCGCGATAACGAATTTTCACCGGCGTCGTCCTGCCGTTCGTATGAAGCGCCGCTTGAACGTACCGATCCCTCCACAGATTCATCTCCAGCTGTTCGCTTTCGGCTTCTCCGATCGCGAGCGATCTTACGGGAATATGCATAACGACTCCGCCTTTCGTCATGGAAGCCACGGATACTCGCCTTGTTCAGCGTATGTCCCCGGGAAAAAAGCGGAAACGGCAGCTGTCACGGTTCGATTGCAAGAAAAAAGCCGACCGGTTTGCGAGGTCGGCCTTTTGATCGTTTCCGAAGCAACGGATCATTCATCGATGACTTCGGTTACCGAATGATCGTGACGACGTCCGCATCCGCATGGGCCTAGCGAGAGCGGACCCCACATCTGGCGCTGAACGCCGGCGTAGTACGTTCCCGTGCGGTGTCCCGCCGTGCGATTGCCCATCGTGCGATTGCCTCTTGTCTTATTGCCCGTTCCGCGATTTCCTCCTATCCGGTTCGCCGGCTTGCGATGGCTTTTACGGTGCTTTTTGCAGCCGCTTGCCTTTAAATTGCGGGCGCCTGCCTTTCGATTCGCGCCTCCTTTTTTTCTGCTGAAAACGCCCCAGGATTGATCGTTCACCCTTTCCACCTCCATATCGCGTGATAATCCAATCTATGAACGATCTTGTCCCACTGATAGAGACAAGCGTCATCCGGGCCGCAAAAAAGGCATCTTCTCTCTAGCTTTTGCGGAATCGCGAGATTCGGCGCACGGGTCCGAACCCGCGGCGATGGGCCGCTCCCGGCCTCGTTAAACGACGTAGCGGGAGATTCGGGCGAGTGACTGGAGCCGCAGGGCGCCGGCGAACTTTTGGGTGAAGACGGGAGGCAATGGAGTGCCATGAACGAAATGGGGGACTTTTCAAGCAAAAAGGGCGACCCAAACGGCTGGAATGGCTTGCCGAAAGGGTGCGCCCTCATCTTTGTGCGAGACATTAGATCGGGAAATCGGGGATTCGGATCGCGATCCTAAGCCGTCGGTCGGCTTCCGCGCTCCAGCAGCTCGCGAACGGCGACGCTGACCATAATCAGCCCCGCCACCGGCGGCACGAACGCGTTGCTGGCGGGCGGCTGCTGGGCCTTGCGAATTTCCTTGGGCGCCGTCTCGGGCACGATGCGCTGCGTGACGTCGTCGCGCGGCTTGAGCGGCTCCTCTTTGGAGAAGACAACCTTGACTCCTTTTTTGATGCCTTCCTTGCGAAGCTTCTGGCGAACGACGCGCGCGATCGGATCGACCGTCGTTTTCGAAATGTCGGCCACTTCGAAACGGGTCGGATCCATTTTATTCGCGGCGCCCATGCTCGAAATGATCGGTATTTTTCGCTCGAGGCACTGCTTGATCAAATGGATTTTGTAGGAAATCGTATCGGAAGCGTCCAGCACGTAATCCAGCGGAAACTTGAACAGCTCTTCGTACGTCTCCTCCGTATAAAACATGCGCAATGCGATCGCGTCGCAATCCGGATTGATCAGCTTGATGCGGTCGCGCATAAGCTCCGCTTTCGGCTGGCCGACCGTCGTCGTCAGGGCATGGATCTGCCGGTTAATGTTCGTAATGTCGACGACGTCCTTGTCGATCATCACGATCCGGCCGACGCCGGATCGGGCCAGCGCTTCCGCGGCGATGGAACCGACGCCGCCGATGCCCAGTACGGCGACGGTGCTCCCTTTCAAAATCTCCAACCCTTCCGGTCCGATGGCAAGTTCCGTTCTGGAGAATTGGTGCAGCATTTGGATGATTCCCCTTCCTTGTCGGCGAATGCCGCTGCAAATTGCCGAAGCCCAGCCTTTTCGGCCGTTGTCCGGCAGCGCGGTCCGATGGCCGTTGTCCGGCAGCGCGGTCCGATGGCCGTTGTCCGGCAGCGCGGTCCGACGGCGCAGTCCGGCGGCCTGTCGGCCGCCATCCTGAACCCGGCCGCTCAACTCCTGCGGCGCAGCTTCGCCCTTCGCTTGACGCGGCCGTCGGGCCGGCAGTTTAGCCTTGCGGCTGCTCCTGGTCGGCCGGCTCCTTGGCGTCAGCCGGAGCTTCGGCCTTGGCTTGCGCCGCCAGCGCCTTCGCGGACAAGCGGATATGCAGTTCTTCCAGCTGACGCGGCGCGACGGTCGACGGCGCGTCGGTGAGCAGGTCGGTCGCGCTCGCCGTTTTCGGGAAGGCGATCGTCTCGCGCAAGTTCGTCCGGCCGGCCAGCAGCATGATGAGCCGGTCGAGTCCGAAGGCGATGCCGCCGTGCGGAGGCGTGCCGTACTCGAAAGCGTCGAGGAAGAAGCCGAATTTCTCCTTCGCTTCTTCAAGCGTGAAGCCGAGCGCGTTGAACATTTTCTCCTGGACATCGCGGCGGTAAATCCGCATCGAGCCGCCGCCGACTTCGTAGCCGTTCAGGACGATATCGTACGCTTGCGCGCGGATTGCGCCCGGATCGGTGTCGAACAGGGGCAAATCCTCGTCCCGCGGACGGGTAAACGGATGGTGCAGCGCCACCCAGCGTTTGGCCTCCTCGTCCCACTCGACGAGCGGGAAGTCGACGACCCACAGGAATTTGAATTTGCTGCTGTCGATCAGGCCGAGGTCGCGTCCGACTTTCAGCCGCAGGTTGCCCATGACGTCCGCGGCGGTTTTCAGCTTGTCCGCGGAGAAGCAGAGCAGGTCGCCTTCTTCGACGTTCAAGCGTTCGGTGAGCGCCGCGATTTCCTCCGGCTTGAAAAACTTGACGATCGGCCCCTTCCACTCGCCGTCCTTGACCGTAATCCACGCGATGCCTTTGCCGCCGTAGCGGACCGCGAAAGGCTGCAGGTCGTCCAGCTCCTTGCGGCTCCAGCTCGCGCAGCCTTTGGCGTTCAGCGCCTTGACGACGCCGCCGGAACCGGCGACCGATGCGAACACCTTGACGTCGCTGTTTTTGACGATATCCGTGACGTCTTCGATTTCGAGACCGAACCGCAGGTCCGGCTTGTCGGAGCCGTATTTGTGAATCGCGTCGCGGTAGGTCAGCCGCTGGAACGGGGTTTCGATGTCGACGCCGATCGTTTCGCGGAACAGCTTCGCCATCAGCTGCTCCATCATCGTCAGCAGTTGATCCTGAGACAGGAACGACGTTTCGATGTCGACCTGCGTAAACTCGGGCTGGCGGTCGGCGCGCAGGTCTTCGTCGCGGAAGCAGCGGGCCACTTGGTAGTAACGCTCGAGCCCCCCGATCATCAAAAGCTGCTTGAACAGCTGCGGCGATTGCGGCAGCGCGAAAAATTCGCCCGGATGCACCCGGCTCGGCACGAGATAATCGCGCGCGCCTTCCGGCGTGCTCTTCGTCAAAATCGGCGTCTCGACGTCGAGGAACCCGTTTTCGTCCAGAAAATCGCGAAACACCTTCGTCGCTTTCGAACGAAGCCGGAGCGTCTGGTACATTTCCGGACGGCGCAAGTCGAGGTAGCGGTACCGAAGGCGCAGCGCTTCGTCCACTTCGACGCCGTCTTCGATCGGGAACGGAGGCGTCTTGGCCGCGTTGACGATTTCGACCTCCTGAACGCGGACTTCGATTTCGCCCGTCGCGAGATTCGGGTTGTACGTCTCGGGGTCGCGGTCGACGACCTCCCCTTTTATCGCAAGCACATATTCGTTGCGCGCGCGGCTGGCAACGGCAAGCGCGTCGGCGGAAAACTCCGGATTAAAGACGATTTGCACGATGCCGCTGCGGTCCCGCAGGTCGATGAACAAAATCCCCCCGAAATCCCGCCAGCCTTGCACCCAGCCGTTCAAAACGACGGTTTCCCCGACGTTCTTTTTCGTTAACGTTCCGCAATCGCGATCTTTAAGCATCATGTTCATTCTTCCCCTTTTTTGCTAGTAATCAAAGCTTGCACGTGCTCGGCCAGCCCCGCGAGCGGCACTTGCCGCTGCTCCTGGGTCGCCAGGTCCTTCAGCGAGATTTCGCCTTTGTCCAGCTCGTCGTCGCCGAGAATCGCCGCATAAGCCGCGCCGGCCCGATCCGCCGCCTTGAACTGCGTTTTCGGCTTCCGCCCCATATAATCGCGATCCGCGGCGAGCCCCGCGTCCCGCAGGCGCTGCACGACGCCGGCCGCTTCGCGTTCGGCGCGTTCGCCCAGCGCGATGACGTACACGTCCACCTGCGCTTCGGCTTCCGGCTTTACGCCCTGATGCTCGAGCAGCAGCAGCGTCCGTTCCAGACCGACCGCCAGGCCCACGCCCGGCCGGTCTTCGCCCCCGACCTCGGCGACAAGGCCGTTATAGCGCCCGCCGCCGCCGATCGTATCGATCGCGCCGATTCCTTGGGCTTTATACTCGAACGCCGTGTGGGTGTAGTAGTCCAAACCGCGCACGAGCCGATGATTGATCCGGTACGGCACGTTCATCGCGTCCAGACATTCCCGCACCCGGGCAAAGTGGCCGGCGCACGCTTCGTCCAAGCTGTCCAGAATGGAAGGCGCGTCCGCGAATTTCGGCTGGTCGACTTTGCAATCGAGCACCCGCAGCGGATTGCGCTCCATCCGCGTCTGGCAGTCCTTGCACAGGCTGTCCTTGATCGGCCGCAAAAACCCGAGCAGCTTCTCGCGGAACTCGGCGCGTACGGCCGGAGTGCCGACCGAGTTGATTTCCACCGAAATGTCTTTAAGGCCAAGCTCGCGATAAAACGCATACCCAAGGGAAATGACTTCCGCATCGAGCGCCGGATCGTCCGAACCGATCGCCTCGATGCCGAACTGATGAAACTGCCGGTATCGGCCCGCCTGGGCCCGCTCATAGCGGTACATCGGCCCGATGTAGTACAGCTTGGAAATGTCGGGCTCTCCGTACAGCTTGTTCTCGACGTACGACCGCACGACGCCCGCGGTTCCTTCCGGCCGAAGCGTCATGCTCCGCCCGCCGCGGTCGTCGAAGGTGTACATCTCTTTCTCGACGATATCCGTCGTTTCCCCGACTCCCCGCTGAAACAGCTCGGTCGCTTCGAACATCGGCGTGCGAATTTCCCGGAACCGGTACCTTCTGCAAATTTCTCTCGCCGTCTTTTCCACGTATTGCCACGCTTCGACGCTGCCGGGAAGCACGTCCTGCGTGCCCGGCGGTTTTTGAAATGCCATTTCGCATCCCCTTTCTCTCTTGCCGTTCCAGCCCGCAACGCAAATCGAAACGACCTCGTCGTCCGCAAGGGAAAATGCCGAACAAAAAAGGCTCCCGTCCCTCAGCCGCATTGCTGCCGCTCAAGGGACGAGAGCCTGTTCATGCTCCCGCGGTGCCACCCGTCATTCGAACGCCCGCGAACGGAAATCCGCCGCGCTGCGCTCGCGCTTCTCCGGTTAACGCCCGGCTACGCCTCGACACTACTGAACCGAGGCTCTTCATGCAGAGCGTTCGGCGTTCGCATCGGGTTCTCGGGGAGGTCGTTCGTCCGGTCGTAAACGGAAAGCTTGCAGCCAAGGCTTCCCTCTCTGAAGATCCGGTTCCGGAGTACTCGTTCCCGTCGTCGAATTGATGGCTGGATCCAATTATTCCTCATTTTAATATGATGCTACACGGCATGTCAAGTTATCCCCTCATACCCGGCAGGTCCGAAAAAAAGAAAATAACCTGCCGCTTACTGCGACAGGTCCAATTGAATTTATATTGAAAAAAGGGGGTCGAGAATTATAATAACCCGATTATTTTAAGGATTAATGAAAATCAAATTACATTTTCATTACAAAAAAGGAAGCGTTCTCTTTGTCCCCGGCGCGCAATGTTCGGATTTTCCGAACGATCCGCTAGCCCCTGCCGCCGGGAGGATGCCGCCTGCCGAGCGCGCCTCCGAATCCCGGGCTCCCCCCGGGCTCGTCCGCAAATTCGGCCCCGGCCTGCAAGGCCAGCGCTTCCCGGCGTTCCGCCGCCGTTCCTTCCCTCGCCCAACGCAACAGTTTCGCTTCTTTGCCGGATTGCCGCACCTGTCGTCACCCTTTCGCAAGGTTATCCGACAGTAGTGTTGCCTGCGCGCCGATTTTCCATCCGCATTCCGGTTCCGGCTCCGGACCGAAGCTAACTTCGGCTGTCGACGATCAGCGTCACCGGCCCGTCGTTGACGAGGGAGACCTCCATGTCCGCCCCGAAAACGCCGGTACGCACCTCGAGCCCTTTGGCGCGAAGCCGTTCGTTAAACCGTTCGTAAAGCTCGTTTGCCTTCTCCGGCCGCGCGGCGGAGGCGAAGCTGGGCCGGCGGCCGCTCCGGCAATCGCCGTAAAGCGTGAATTGCGAAACCGAAAGTATCGCTCCCCCGGCATCCATGACCGAGTCGTTCATTTTGCCGCTGCCGTCTTCGAAAATCCGCAAGCCCGACACCTTTTCGGCCATCCACCCGATATCCCGCTCTTCGTCCTCTTGTCCGATGCCGACGAGCAGCAAAAGCCCGGTCCCGATTTCCCCGACCGTCTCCCCGCCGACCCGCACGCTTGCCCGGCTTACCCGTTGCGCTACCACTTTCACGAAATTAGAACCTCCCGAGAGCCTTACTGCATCAACCGCTGGACCGAGAAAATGTCTTTCACGCGCTTGATTTTCTCGACGACCGATTGCAGATGATCCTTGTTGCGGATGAGGATCGTCAAGTGCATGATCGCCACCTTGTTCCGGTCCGAACGCCCCGAAACGGCGGCAATGTTCGTTTTGCTCTCCGACACGGCCTGCAGCACCTCGTTCAGCAGCCCGCGGCGGTCGTGGCCGAGAATTTCGATCTCGACGCTGTAATTCGCTTCGGTCGTCTCTTCCCATTCGACCTCGATGACCCGCGCCGCTTCCTCGCCTTCGGCCGCGACCGGTATGTTGGAGCAGTCCGCCCGATGCACGGACACGCCGCGGCCGCGCGTAATGTAGCCGACGATATCGTCGCCCGGAACCGGGCTGCAGCACCGCGCAAAGCGGACGAGCAAATTGTCCACGCCTTTGACGGATACGCCGCTCGACGGCCTCGGCTTCCGCTCCGCCGGCTGCGGCTTCATTTCCTTCACGTCGGAGGAAAGCTGGATCTGGCTTGCTTCTTCGGCTTCCTTGCGCAATTTCTCCGTCAGCTTCGTAATGACCTGCGCGGCGGTAATGCCGGAGAACCCGATGGCGGACATCATATCCTCGATGTCGTTGAACGTGAACTTTTTCGCGGTTTCCGTCAGTTTGTCGTCCGTCATCCACTCGGCAGGCTCGAGGCCGATGCGCTTCAGCTCGCGCTCGAGCAAATCCCATCCCTTGCGCACGCTCTCCTCGCGCTTTTCCTTCTTGAACCATTGCCGGATTTTGCTGCGGGCATGGGACGATTTGGCGATTTTGATCCAGTCCTGGCTCGGACCGTAGGAGTGCTTGGACGTCAAAATTTCGACGATGTCGCCCGTCTTCAGCTTATGGTCGAGCGGCACGATTCTGCCGTTCACCTTCGCTCCGATCGTTCGGTTCCCGACTTCGGTATGAACCCGATAGGCGAAATCGAGCGGAACGGAGCCGGCCGGCAACTCGAACACTTCGCCTTTCGGCGTGAACACGAACACGAGATCGGTGAAAAAGTCCATTTTCAGCGATTCCATGAATTCGGCCGCGTCGCGCGTATCCTGCTGCAGCTCGATGATTTCGCGGAAAAAATTCATTTTATCCTCGAACGAGCCCTGCACCGCTCCCGTTTCCTTGCCTTCCTTGTACGCCCAGTGGGCGGCGATGCCGTACTCGCTCGTCCGGTGCATCTCCCACGTGCGGATCTGGACCTCGGTCGGCTCGCCCGTCGGGCCGACGACCGTCGTATGCAGCGATTGGTACATGTTCGCTTTCGGCATCGCGATATAATCCTTGAACCGTCCGGGCATCGGCTTCCATAGCGTATGAATGATGCCTAGCGTCGCATAGCAATCCTTCACGTTGTCGACGAGAATGCGGATCGCCAGCAGGTCGTAGATTTCGTTGAACTGCTTGTTGCGGGTGGTCATCTTTTTGAAGACGCTGTAAATATGCTTCGGCCGGCCGGAAATGTCTCCCTGGATGCCCATTTCCTCGAGCTTCTCGCGGATGCGGCCGATGAGATCGGCGATATACTGCTCGCGCTCCGTGCGCTTTTTTTTCATCAGGTTGGCGATTCGGTAATATTGCTGGGGATTCAAATAGCGCAGGGCAATGTCTTCCATCTCCCACTTGAACGCGCTGATCCCGAGCCGATGCGCGATCGGGCAGTAGATTTCGAGCGTTTCGTGAGCGATGCGCCGTTGGCTTTCTTCGGATTGATATTTAAGAGTCCGCATGTTGTGCAGGCGGTCGGCCAGCTTGATCAAAATAACGCGGATATCGCTCGCCATCGCGACGAACATTTTCCGATAATTTTCGTTCTGCTGCTCTTCCTTGGAACGAAACTGGATTCTTTCGAGCTTCGTCAGCCCGTCCACCAAACCCGCGATCGTCTCGCCGAACCGCTCCTTCAAATCGTTCAGCGTAACCGTCGTATCCTCGACTACGTCATGCAGCAAGGCGGCCACGACCGTGACGACGTCCATTTGCATTTGAACCATAATTTCGGCAACGGCTACAGGATGCAATATATAAGGCTCGCCCGACTTCCGAGTCTGACCGTGATGCGCCTTGTCGGCAAACTCGTAAGCTTCGCGGACGCGCTGCAAGTCCTGGTCTTTCATGTATGCGGACGCTAATTCGAGCAAATGCTCCATGCCCATGTCCATTTCCTTTCCTTTTTGACGACAGGCGCCGCCCAGTCCTATGAAGTATTCCTTCCATTATGCCTCTCCGCGGCGGCAATCGTCAACCTGGGGGCGGATTCCGTCAGTGTCAAGCTAGCGTGGGCAGTCATTTAAGATGCCTGGAACGCGAACCCCGAAGGAACCTCTTCCTTGTAAGCGCTTTGCTTCGTTCTTTCATCAAACACAAGTGATTTGTCAGAATTTTTTGCCGTTATCCGCGAAGTGCTTTGAGTGCCATACCCGTTGTGCTGCTTTGCTTCGGTCCTTGCAGCATGCGAATCATTCCAGCGATACAACCCTTGACCGGTTGCGTCACGTTCTTGAGCAATTGCCGCATGTTTATCGACTGCTGCGGCGTTGCCTGCTTACTCGCTTGTCCTTCAACCGTTCTTACCACCGTGCCCGCTTCTTGAATCCTCATCATCGTCCTCAGCATCGCCCTGACGCCTCGCTCACTCCAACTGTACCCGCCACGCTTCGTCCGCTTGGCGAATATACGCATCTGCGATTCCGCGCTTCCCATCGGGCGCATACCGCTTGTGTCGATCCCCTTCGCCTGGAGTGTTTTTCGGTAGTCGTCCAAATGCTTCTCATGCCGCTTTAGAAATCTTTTATACGGCTTCCAATCCTTCCGGTTCTCTTCCCCTATCTCTTGCCCCACAACGCTTACCAGGACCGCCATAAGCGCGGCTGCATCCTGTTTGGCCAAAGACCGTCTCACGGTCTCCCACACCTGCGGCAAATGACCAACAAAGCGTTTCAAATCACGCGCCACATGAAAGCGGTCCAGCATGTACAGACATTGGTGAAAGTAGGATGTACATTCCCCGATCCACGCCGCGCCGTCTCCGTTCACCACAAGCCACGTGTTCTCGTCGATTTCGTAACGCTCCACCAGAAAGTCCCCGAACCCTTCCCAGAAGTCGCCGCCGCTCGTATGCAGGTAATGCTGTTTGTTCTTCAGCTGTACCCGCTTGCCGTTCTTCTCCCAGCCTTCGTGTACGACTGCAATTGCGTTCTCCATCCCGCGCTTTTTGCTCCGCTGCAGCTTCGTGTACAGCCCATCCACTTCCACGAACAGCACGCGGGCAGCGCGCCGTTTCACCGCTGGCATCGGCTGTTGCGCACGCTCCATCAGTTTTTCCCTGATCGCTTGGTGGCTCAGCACATTGTAGCCCAAAAGCTGCTCCAGCCTCTTTGCGCTGTCCCGGTACGACGGTCCTTGGCTTGCGAATGCGATTGCTGTCTCTTCCAAATGCGGACTGACTTTCCCGCGCCCTTCGAATTGCAACAGCTGATCCAGCAGATACACGTGTTTGCCGCTTCTACGGTCACAGTACAATCTCCGCTTAAAGCGCACATTCCCGAACACTGTGTTGACGCTTGTTTCACGCTCGTCCTTTACTCGATAACGCTCTCGGTCCCGTTGCTCCAGGATCTGCTGATCCAGCGCCTCCAGTACCTGCTTCATCGCACGAGCGAATTCCTCCTGCATTTTCCGGAAAATCCATTGCTCAATCTCTTTCATCGTCGGCATTGTTGTGGTAAAGTGGCTCACAGGAGCTTCCTCCTTCTTGGTGTGTTGTGCGCAAACATCACTTTACCAAGGGAGAAGCTCTTTTTCTATATCCGCTTTTTCCAATTCCTACACCCACAGAGATTTTACACTATCGCGGATTCCTCGGAACCTGGGCGCGCGGATAAGGAGGCGGATACACGATCGGCAATTCGAACGAAAACAGCGAACCTTCGCCCGGCTTGCTTTCGACTTTTGCCGTCGTTCCATGCTGTTCCAGCACGTTTTTGACAATGGACAGGCCGAGACCGCTGCCCGAGCGGGCGGATCTCGCTTTGTCGGACTTATAGAACCGTTCCCAAATCCGCTCCAGATTTTCCGACGGAATGCCGACGCCGTAATCCCGGACGCCGACAACCGCCGTCTTCTCTTTCCGTTCGATCGAGACTTCGATGGACCGGCCGTCCGGCGAGAACTGAATGGCGTTCAGCAGCAAATTGGACAGCACCTGATCGATCCGGTCCGGGTCGGCATACACCCAAACGTCTTCCGGCCCGGCATCCAGTTCGAAAGACAGGGAACGGCGGCGAAAATCCGGTTCAAGCGCGGCAAGCAGCCGGCGAACCCACTCCGTCAAATTGTAAGGAGCCGGCAAAAGCCCGGTTTGTCCGGCCTCCATCCTCGCCACTTCCAGCAAATCGTTGACGAGCCGGTTCATGCGCTGCGTTTGCTCGCGGATGAGCCCCAGGTAGGCGCCGCGTTTTTCCTCCGGAATGGCCCCGTCGATCATCGCCTCCACGTAGCCGCCGATCGACGTGAGCGGCGAGCGCAGATCGTGGGACACGTTGGCGAGAAACTCCCTGCGCATCCGGTCGAGACTGGCGAGTTCGCCCGACATTTCATTGAGCGAGACGGCCAGCTCTCCGATTTCGTCCCGCGGCTTTTCCTTCACCCGAACGTCGAACCGGCCCTTGGCGATAAGGCGGGCGGCCTCGCTCATGTTGCGCAGGCGAGCGGTCATGCCTCTGGACACCGCGAACACGATAATGACGGCCGTAATGAGCATGGATATAAAAATGTTCCGGTACAAGCCGTTGAACATGTTGATCTCCTGCCGGCGAACTCCGGACATCAAAACGACCGATCGGGCCGCAAGGTCGCTCGGACCGTTGATCGGCGTTACCGACCAGCGCAAATTCTCGTTTCCTTCCAGCGTCCGATCCGTAATGACGACGCCCTGGTCGAGCAGCGGCTGCAGTTGCTCCCGGTAGGCGGACAAATACTCGCCGTCCGGCCGCCCGGTATCGAGCAGCACGCCGCCCGAGCCGTCCACTACGTAAATGACTCTCCCGGGCGGGCCCGCCGTTGCCTGAAGCGCGGAGCGAAGCACGTTTTCGTCCCAATCTTCCCGGTATGCGGTGCGAACGAGCGCGGCGATCACGCTCAATTGGTCCCGCTCGAAGCGTTCGTTTCCGCTGCGCAGCTCCGAACGGACGAACCAGGTCGAGATGGCGGCCGTCACGCCGAACGAAATGAGCAACACGGCAAAAAAGGCAAGCAGCAGCTTGACGGTGATGCCATTCCACCGGATCATGCTCCGCTCACCTCGAATTTGTATCCAACCCCCCGTATCGTTTCGATGCGGCAGTGGTCCGACGTCCCGATTTTTTCGCGAATCCGTTTGATGTGCACGTCGACGGTGCGGGGGTCGCCTTCGAAATCGTATCCCCATACCCGGTCGATCAGCTGCTCGCGCGTAAGCACCCGATTCGGCATGGATGCAAGCAGATGAAGCAGCTCCATTTCCTTCGGCGGCAGCGTCATCTCCGTTTCCCCGCACTGCACGACGTAGCGGTCCAGGTCGATCGTCAGATCGGGCAAGCGCACGGGCTCCCTGGCAAACCCCGGCTTCGTCCGCCGCATGACCGCCTTGATGCGAGCCATCAGCTCCTTCGGGTCGAACGGCTTCACCATATAGTCGTCCGCTCCGAGCTCGAAGCTTTTGAGCTTGTCGTAGCTTTCCCCCTTGCCCGTCAGCACGATGATCGGCGTATCCCGTACCGTCCGAATGCGGCGGCAAACGCTCCAGCCGTCGGTTCCGGGCAGCATCAAATCCAAAATGACGAGGTCCGGCGGGAAAGCGACGAACTGATCGATTCCGTCCTCTCCGTCGTGAGCGACGGAAAAGTGGAAGCTCTCGCGTTTCAAATATAATCCGATCAAATCGCTAATATAAGGATCGTCCTCGATTACCAGGATGTTGGCGATGGCCATGCTTGGTAAAAACTCCTTTTCCCGCTGATCTGAATTAATGGCGAAGGGCTTCGACCGGATTCAGCCTGGACGCCCTTCTGGCCGGAAGAAACCCGAAAAGAACGCCCACGCCCATCGAAAACGCAACGGCCAAAACCATAATGTCCGCGGACGGAGAAGCGGGCGAATCCATCAGCTTGCCGGCAAAGTTCGAGCCGCTGGCTCCCACGATCACGCCGACGACGCCTCCGAGCCCCCCGATCATGGCCGCCTCGACGAGGAACTGGAACAAAATATCCCGCTGCTTCGCTCCCAGCGATTTCCGGATGCCGATTTCCCGCGTTCGTTCCGTTACCGAAACGAGCATCATGTTCATGATCCCGATGCCCCCGACAAGCAGGGAAATGGCGGCCACGTACGTCAGCATCGTCGACATCGACGTCGATACTTCCGTAATCGTCTCCAGCAGGTCGGCCTGGTTGAACACCGTATAGCTGTCTTCGTCCCCGCGGAAAAACGTCTGCAGATTGTACTCCAGCATCGTCTGGACAAAATCGACCTGGTTTTCGCTATCCGCCTGTACGTAAATGGTGCGGATCGCGTCCGTTTTCAGGCTGACGCGGGCCGTTTGCAGCGGAATGATGACGATGTTGTCGTTGGAGCCGGTGGAGGACGAGCCTTTCGATTCCAGCAAGCCTACGATTTTGTAGGGCGTCCCGTTCAGGGTAATTTGCTCGCCGACCGGGTTCGACATGCCGAGCTCTTCCGCCACTTCGGAGCCGACGACCGCTACCTTTTGGGAAAACGCCCCGTCGATGTCCTTGATGAACCGGCCCTGCGCGACCGAATAATCCCTGACGTCGGCGAACGACGGGGTGGAGGCGGTAACGGAAGCGGAATACGTCGTCGTCCCGTATTTTGCCGTCGCGCTGCCGGTAATGACCGGAGCGTACGCCTCCACGCCGTCGATATCGGCGATCGTTTCCGCATCTTCGAGCGAAATGCTCGTCACCGAGCCTCTTCCGACGACGTTGGCGGTCAGCATGTTCGTGCCGAGCCCCTGCATCTGGCTTTTCACCTGTTCGGCCGTGCCGTTGCCGATCGCGACCATGATCGTAACCGAAGCGATGCCGATCATGATCCCGAGCACGGTGAGCAGCGTCCGCATTTTCTGCGTGTAGACGCTGTGCCACGCCATTTTGATGCCTTGCGACAGCTTCATGAGGCTTCCGTCCTTTCCTCCGTTAGTCTGCCGTCGGAAATGCGCACGACCCGCTTCGCTTGCGCGGCCACGTTCGGGTCGTGCGTGATGAGCACGATCGTGTTTCCGTCACGATTGAGCTCTTTCAACAGCTCGATCACTTCCCGGCTTGTCTTGCTGTCCAGCGCGCCCGTCGGCTCGTCGGCCAGCAGGAGGGGCGGCCTTCCGGCAAGCGCGCGCGCGATCGCCACGCGCTGCTGCTGGCCGCCGGACAGCTGGTTGGGCAAATGGAACAGCTTTTCCCCAAGGCCTACTTTTTCCAGCGCTTCCTTGCAGCGCTCCCGCCGCTCCCGGGCCGACATGCCCCGATACACGAGCGGCAGCTCGACGTTGTCGATGACGCGCAGCTTCGGTAGCAGATGGTATTGCTGAAAGATGAAGCCGATTTTATGGTTGCGGATTTTGGCCAGCTTGTTGTCGCTCAGCTTCTCGACCTCGGCGCCGTCCAGAAAATAAGTGCCGCTCGTCGGCTGGTCGAGACAGCCGAGCACGTTCATCAGCGTGGATTTTCCGGAGCCCGACGGTCCGATGATCGCTACGAATTCGCCTTTGTTCACCGTGACCGAAACCCCGTCAAGCGCGAAAAACGTTTCCCCGGCCAGCTCGTATTGCTTGCAAATATTCTCCATTCGAATAAGGCATGGTTGTTCGCTTTTCTCGTTCATCTTATTGACCTCCGCGCGCGAAACCGCCGCCTCCGCCCCCGCCGGGGAAGCCGCCGCCTCCGCCGGAGAAGCCCGCGCCGCCGGCCGGGAACACGGTCGCGCCTCCCATGCCTCCCATGCCGCCCATCATTCCCGTCTGGGTCGTGCTCGTCGAACTGACGATTTGAATGAGGACGGTATCTCCTTCGCTCAGGCCGGAAAGCACTTCGACATACGAATCGGTCGTAATTCCTACCGTGATTTCCTTCAGCGTAAATTCGCCGTTTTGCTGGTTCATGCCGCCCATTCCCGCACCGCGGCCGCCCCCGCCGAAACCTGCCGGCGCTCCGCCAGGCACGGCTCCGCCCTCGGGCGCTCCGCTGGGCGCAGCTCCGTCCTCCGGCGCTCCGCTGGGCACGGCACCTTCCTCGGACGCTCCGCTTGCCGCGGTTCTTTCCGACTGCGCGACGTTTTGCGCCGCCGATCCGTCCCCGGACGCCTGCTCTTCGGCGCCCGTACCGCCTTGACCGGCCGCTGCGGCCGCCCGGTCCGGCATCTCGTCCGCTTCTGCGGATTCGCCGGAATCCGTGCCGGAATTAGTGCCGGCCGAAGCCGTCCCGTCGTTCGGCACGCGGACGAAATAGCGGCCGCCCATCGTTTCGACCGCGTCGACCGGCACCATCAGCGCGTCGTCTTTTTGCTCGATGATGATTTCGACCGATCCCGACATCCCCGGCAGCACGTTCTCGATTTCATTCAGCGTGACGATGACCGGAAACGTGGAAACGCCGTTGGAAGCCGTGCCGTTTTTGGAAATTTCCGTCACCGTGCCGGTAATTTGCTGATCGCTCAGAGCGTCAAGCGTCAGGTTGGCGGTTTGGCCGACTTTCAGCTTCGTAATATCCAGCTCGTCGGCGGATATCGTCATTTGCAGCTTGTCGTAGTTCACGATCGTGAAAGCTTCCAAACGGGCCGCAACGTCGTCCCCCGGCTTGATGTTGACGGCCGTTACCGTTCCGTCGATCGGCGCGACGAGCGGATCCGGCGCTTTGGCTTTTTCCTGATAGTCCTGAATTTCAAGCTCGGTTTGTTGAATGTTCAACTGCGCGCTTCGAATGCTCATTTCCGCGGCATCCAGCTCCGATTGCTCGGCCCCGGAAATTTGCAGGCTTTTCCACTTCTCTTGCGCGGTTTCGAGCGTCATCTTCTGCTGTTCGAGCGTAAGCTGCGCCTTGCTGAGCGAAAGGCTGACATCCTCCCCTTCGAACGTTGCGAGGACGTCGCCCTTTTTGACGACATCGTTTTCCGCGACCAGCACTTCCGCGACCGTTGCCGCTTCCGACACCAAAGCCGTATCGGTCTCGGACACTTCGACCGAACCGGAGCCGGCGACGCTTTGCGTGATCGTCCCTTTCGTCACTCTCGATTGCGTGTATGTAATGCCGCTCGACGCTTCCGCCGTATTGTTTTCCCGGTACCACCAGTAGCCTCCGCCCCCTGCGCCCGCAAGCAGCGCGACGACCGCGATCCATGTGATCCACTTTTTAATTCGATGTTTCTTCACCTTTTGAACCTCCCGCTCTTGGCCTGCTATGTACGACAACATAATTGGATACTAGCACCATCAAATGAACGGAAGATGAACGGGTCCTTAAGGCCAGATGAAAACTTTTCAAGCATTTCCGGTTTGCCGAATCCGAATCAAGCGGGGAAAAACCGGAAGTACGTTCCACGGGACGCAAAGCTTCGTCGGCTTTAGCGGGATTGCGCGAGGGGCGGCAGCATGCAGATGGATGACAGACTTCCTGGCGAGGATTGCGGGGGGAATGAGTGAGGATGCGCAGGAATGCGTAGATGGAGCGGGATCGCTCGGTGATAGGCATGATTCCATAGGATCGAGCGGGTTGCGCAGGGTTTGGCGAAGCTTGGTTGGATTTTATCCAGCCAAAATCGGCTTTTTCGCGAATCTTTCTGGCTTCGTTGGATTTTGTCCAATCTGGCAAGGCCTTTTCCGCATTTTCGCCCCAATTCCAGGTTCCTCGTTGGATAAAATCCACTCTAGCTCACGATTTCCCCGTTATCCGCTCCCTTGATTGGACAATATCCAACATAGGCTTCCCTCCGCCTGAACGGCCTCCCTCAACGGCCTTCCCTCAAAGGTCTTCCCTCCGCATGAGAGGTCTCCCTCTTCCCCCTAATTTTCCGCAAAACTCTTTAGCGAGGCGAATAACTTAAACATTCCGGTAGACAAAAAAACAACCGCCCGCTCCGGAATGGCCCGGAACGGGCGGCTTGACGGCGCGTTGCGCCGAGATCAAGGCAAACCTTAATACTGCACGAGCGATACGATGTTCGGGATGTCGGCCAGCTTCTCCCGGCCGTCCAGATAGCTCAGTTCGATCAGAAACGCGGCGCCGACGACGTCCGCGCCCAATTGCCGCAGCAATCCGCTCGTCGTGGCGATCGTGCCGCCGGTGGCCAGCAGGTCGTCGGCGATGAGCACCTTTTGCCCGGGTTGAATGCCGTCCTTGTGAACGGCCAGCTTGTCCTTGCCGTATTCCAGATCGTAACCCGCTTCGATCGTTTCGCCGGGCAGCTTGCCGCTTTTGCGGATCGGCACGAAGCCGACGCCGAGCGCGAGCGCGAGCGGAGCGCCGATAACGAAGCCGCGCGCCTCGGGACCGGCGACAACGTCGATGTCCATCCCGGATACCTGCTCCTTCAGCGCGTCGATCGCGGCCCGGTACGCTTCTCCGTCTTTAAGCAGCGTCGTGATGTCCTTGAAGCGGATGCCGGGCTGGGGGAAATCGGGAATGACCCGGATGTATTCCTTAAAATCCATGAATTTAAAATCTCCTTTGCGATTTCGCTTGTATGATAGCATTATACACCGGATCGAGAAGTCAAGCTATGCGCGAATTTCGGCAATTTTGCGGATTCGGTCGGCAAGCTCCCGCGAGCCGAGCGAGCCCAGCGCGGCGAGCTCGCCGTATTCCTTCTCCCGGCGGTAACGCGGCGATTGATCCAGTTCGCGGCGGGGAGGAGAAGCGTGAACAGTCACGTTCGATCGGTCGACGGTCAAAAATCCGAGCTCGGCGAACACATCCTGCATCATCCGTACGACGGAAAGCGGCCAGCCGACCGCTTCGGAAACTTGGCGCAGAAATCCGTCCGGGCCGTCGATCCATTTCGCTTGCTTTCGAAACAGCGTATAAACCCGGCCGAACTGCTGGCGGTCCGGAAACGCCCGAATCCGCGCGCCGGAGCCGGCGGGAGCAGCGTAGATGTACACCGCCTCGATCGGGCGGCGTTCCGCGGACAGCGCGGACTTTAAGCCTTCCGCGTCCTCGCGGCTTTGCGGCAACCCGGCCAAAACGAGCCGCACGGCGTCCTGCTGCCGCTTCTCCGTTTCGCTGCCGATGTCGGCTTCCGAAGCCGCGGCCGCGGACGGTTCCGAACCTGACGCTTCCCCGGCGGCGGCTTCGCCCGCCGTCCATTCCCGATAAAGCGCGTAAACCGCCCCCGTCCTGCCCGCTTCCTCGGCGGCGAGCAGTTCCCGCTTGGCTTCGGCGGAAGCGCAAAGCACGAGGCAGCGGCCTTCTTCCTTCGCCCGCAGCCGAACCCCTTGCACGAAATCGCGTTCCTTGCGGCAGTCGTAAACCGGGAAAGCGTCGAAGCGCCAATCCTGCAGCACGAGTTGAACCCGGCTCCGCCCGTTCCATTCGTTTACCGAAAGCTCGCCCAGCAAATCCACCGATACGTCGGGCAGCAGGCGGCCGGCCTCCTCCCCCATGCCGAAACCGACGGTTTCGAGGCGCCTTCCTTCCGCTTCGGCAACCAGGCGCAGATGCTTCCCCTCTTTGCCGATGGCGCGGGCTTCCGTCACGAAGGCGCCCCTAACGGCAAGGCGGGGAGCGGGGTTCGCGTTCCCGAAAGGCTCGAGCCGCTTCAGCGCTTCGGCCGCTTCGAGCGTCAGCTCCGCGGCGCCGCACACGAGGTCGGCCTTCTTTTTCGGCGTCCAATCGTCCGGCAGGATCCGCTCCCGGGCCAGTCTGGACATCTCGCGCTCCAGATCGGCCAGATGCTCCCGGCGCATGGTCAGTCCCGCCGCCGCCTGGTGCCCGCCGAAATGCTCCATCCATTCGGCGCATTCGGTTAGCGCCGCGTACAAATCGAAGCCGTCGATCGACCGCGCCGAGCCCTTGCAAAGACCGGTCGCCTCGTCCTCGGCCAATATTATCGCCGGTTTGTAGTGCCGCTCCACCATCTTGGCCGCCACGAGGCCGGCGATGCCGGCGTTCCATCCGCGTCCGGCGATCGCGATGACTTCCGGCGCGCGGCCTGAAAGCTCCTGCACCCTCTCCTGCCACATGTGCTCAGCCGCCTCCACCGTCTCGTCGACGAGCCGCTGCCGCTCCACGTTCAATTCGTCGAGCCGGAGAGCGAGTTCTCCCGCCTCGTTCTCGTCTTCCGTCACGAGCAGCCGCACCGCGCCGTCCGCCCTCTCCAATCTTCCGCCCGCGTTAAGGCGAGGCGCCAGCCCGAAAGCGATGCGTCCGCTCGACAGTTGTCCCGGTTCGGCTCCGGAAATGGAAGCGAGCGCGCGCACCCCCGGCGTCGGCGCCGCGTTCATCCGCTCGAGGCCCAAGCGAACGAGCGCCCGATTCTCCCCGACAAGCGGCATCAGGTCTGCGACCGTTCCGATCGCCGCGACGTCGGCAAGCTCCGGCTCCATCCGTCCGAGCAGCGCATGGGCCAGCTTGAATGCGACGCCGGCGCCGGAGAGGCCCTTGAACGGATAGCCGCAATCGGCCTGCTTCGGATTGACGAGCGCGACCGCCTCCGGCAAAACCGCCGGCGGCTCGTGATGATCGGTCACGACGACGTCGATCCCGAGGCTGCCCGCGTAAGCGATTTGTTCCACGGCGCTGATTCCGTTGTCCACCGTCACGATCAGGGTTACCCCGTTTTCCTTCGCCCGGTCGACGGCCGGAAGATTCAAGCCGTAGCCTTCCAGGCTCCGATGGGGGATATATGTATCGAATTGCCCGTTCAGCCGGCGGAGCAAACGGATCATGAGCGCCGTCGACGTTACGCCGTCGGCGTCGTAATCCCCGTACACGAGAATGCGCTCGCCGTCCCGCAGCGCCCGCCGGATTCGCTCCACCGCTTTGTCCATATGTTTCATGCCGAACGGATCGTGAAATTCATCCGTTCCTTCCCCCAAAAAAGCCGCGGCCGCCTCGGGCGAAGATAAGCCCCGGGATACGAGCAGGCGGGCGACCAGCAATGGCAGCTTCAACTTGCGGGCCAGCTCCGCGGCCCGGTCCTCGTCCGTCGTTCCCAAATCCCACCGGTAGTTCCTTTTCACCTTGATTTGTCCTCCTGACAACAACACCGCCGGCTCCGTGCGGCCGTCGCGACGTCAACTCTCGTCTGCATTCGGTTGCCGCGCCGGTTTCCGGCGGTGCTTTCAATCGCGTTACTGCATAAGAATCGGCAGCTCTTCTTCGTGATGATTGGATTTGTACGGGTAGCCCGGATCGAAAGGCTCGACCTGAATGCTTGCGTCCGATACGTGAAGGAATCGTTTCATCAGCTGCCTCCGCACCCTCATGGCGATATCGTGACCTTCGAATACCGAAATGCGCGGGTTCACCCGGATGACGGCTTCGACGATGACGTAATGACCGCATTCGCGGGCTTTCAGCCGATCGACAGTCACGACGCCGTCGACCCGCTGGATCGCTTCAAGCATCGCCAGGTGATCCGACTCGCCCAGCTCCCGGCCTTCCGAAGGACGCGTAACCTTGATCACGAGCTGGCTGCCCATCCGCAGGACGAACACCGCGATGACCGCCCCCGCGGCCGGATCCAGCATGTAGAGAACGGGCATATCGAACAGCTGCCCGGCCATGGCCCCGGCCGTGCCGACGATCGCCGTCAGCGAGGCGAAAATATCGGACCGTTGATCGCCTCGTGCCGGTTCGAACCGGATCCCGAGCTTGGCCTCGTGTCTTTTCTTGTATCGCACGAGTCCTTCCCGTACGACGATCCCGGCGACGATGACCGCGACGGCGCTCCAACCGGGAGCTTCCGTCACGCCTCTGACCATGGAACGCAGCGACGTCAGCCCGATTTCCAGCCCCGCCACAAGCAGAAGCGCGGACAGGATGACGCCGGATACCCTTTCCGCCGCCCTGCGCTCGGAAGCCGAGTCGTGGCGGGTAGGCTTTGCGCCATTGCGATAGGACATGCAGGAAAGCGCCGCCCCGGAAAAATCCGCGGCCGAATGGCAAGCGTCGGCGACCAGCGCTTTGCTGCCCGTCAAATATCCGGCCGCGCCCTTGGCAAGGGTTAACCCGAACAGACCCAGCATCGATACGAAAGCCCCGTGTTCGGCGGGTTGCGAACGCTGTTTCGCCATATGGTTTGCCTCCCCTTAGTCGAAGTCGATCGGTTACGGCGCGTTTTGGACTTTTGCGGGCTTGCGCTGCTTCGCGTTGCGGCGGAGCAAATACCAAAGCGGACTGGCGATGAAAATGGACGAGTAGGCGCCGCTGATCAAGCCGAAAATCATGGCGAGCGAGAACATTTTGATCGATTCGCTGCCGAACGCGAACAGACAGATCGCCGCGAACGCGACGGTAAGCACGGTATTGATCGAGCGGGTCAGCGTCTGGCTGACGCTCGTGTTGACGAGTTGAATAAGATCTTCGTGCGATTTGATTTTGGCGAAACGCAGGTTCTCGCGGATCCGGTCGAAAATAACGACCGTGTCGTTGATCGAATAGCCGATAACCGTCAAAACAGCCAGAATGAAGGGCAGATTGACTTCGAGACGGAAGACCGAGAACAGCGTGATGACGAAAAAGGCGTCGTAAACCAAGGCGACGACAGCCGAAACCGCAAACCGCCATTCGAAGCGGATGGTGATGTAGAGCAAAATGCCGATGCTGGCTACCAGAATTCCGATCAGGGCGTTTCTTTCTTGTTCTTTTGCGATTTCCACGTCGACGATATTGATTTCAAACGAGGCATTCTCGTCGAACTTACTGCGAAAATCCGATTGCAGTTTTTGCTGTTGGGCCTCGTCGAGCACGGCTTCGAAGCGGATCGACAGCCGGTTGTCTCCGGTCGTCAGCGTATATCCGCCCAGCTCCTCGGCGTCAAGAAACGTCCTGACTTCGCTCGCGTCGTACGATTTGGTCACCGCAACGTCGACCGAAGAGCCCGATTTGAAATCGATGCCGTAATTGAGTCCGAAGATTAATAGCGAAACGATCCCGATGACGGTCGTGACGATCGAGGCGATAAAGAAACCTTTGCTCTTGCGGACGAAATCGATGTTTCTGAAATTATAGCGCACGGATTTCACTCTCCTTTACGCCATAATAAGACGGTTTGTCGAAACGACCGCTCCGGACGAGCAGATGCAGCAGGAAACGCGGCAGAAACAGGTTCGTGACAATATTGATGACGATGCTCCACAGCTGAACGACTGCAAAACCTTTGACCGCCCCTTGCCCCATATAAAACAGGACGGCCGCAGCGATGATCCCCGTAATGTGCGCGTCGATTACGGTACGGAAGCTGTGCTTGTTTCCGGCCCGAAGGGACGAGGCCACGCTTTTGCCGGAACGAAGCTCGTCCTTGATCCGCTCGGCGGTAATGATGTTCGTATCGACCGCGACCCCGACCCCGAGGATGAACGCCGCGATGCCCGGAAGCGTTAGCGTCGCATCGATGAGCCAGAATACGACGAGCAGCAGCCAAACGAACACGATCAGGCAAATGCTGGCGATGACGCCGGGCAGCCGGTAAAAAATAAGCATGAAAAGCAAAATGGCAACGGAAGCGATTATGCCCGCGATCGCCGTCTCTTCCAGCGATTTCTGGCCGAGCGTCGCGCCGACGCTTTGCGTGTATTTCTCGGTAAGCTTCAGCGGCAAGGCGCCCAGATTGATGATTTCCGCCAGGTCCTGCGCCTCCGACAGCGTGCGCTGGCCGGTAATGACGGCATTGCCGTCCGTCAGCGGCTGATTAACGACAGGATCCGACAACAGTTCCCCATCCAGAAAAATCGCCAGGTTCTTGCCGACCAAGCGGGTGGAAATTTCGGCGAAATCTTCTTTGTCTTTCACCTGGATTGCGATCATCGGATTGTTGAATTCGTCGAATTGGACTTTGGCCGCGCCTTCCACGAAATCGCTGCCGTCCAGCTCGACCTTGCAATAGTCCGTCGCGCTCGTGCAGCCGTCGGCGCTGCGGAATTGGAGCTCCGCGGGTTTCTTCATCAGCTCGCGAACTTTGGCCTCGTCTGCGATGCCGGCGATTTTGACGCGGATGCGGTTGCTGCCCTCCGTCGTTACTTCCGGCTCGGCCACGCCCGTCTGGTCCGCGCGTTTGGCCAAGCTGTGAGCCGTTTGGGTCAGCGATTCCTTGGTGACCGTCCCGCCCTCCGTCAGAGGCTCCGCCTCGTACAGAATTTCAAATCCGCCTTTCAAGTCGAGCCCCAGCTTCGTCGAATTCAGCAGTCCCGGGCTCGTCCAAGCGATAAGCCCGAAACAGACGACTACGACGAACACAAATGCGAGCAGTCGTTTCATTTTGTACTGGCGTCCCCTTTCAATCTCAATGTTCCTATTATACCTACCGGCCAAAATGGAAGTCAATTTGGGCCGTCTCCGGGGCGGTCTCACAAAAAAAGGCAGCCGCGGAAAATCCCGTCGGCCGCCTTGTCCGTATGATGGGCGCATCGTGCCGCGCTTCCCGATCGTTATCGGAATTCTCCGCGATAGATGCGCAGCGTGATGAAATTCATAAATTGCGTAACCCGCAGCGACAGAATGTCGCTGACGATTTGATGGAGCGAGGGCGTCCCGGTCTTATGATACTTGTCGCTGACGCATTCCCACACTTCTTCGGCTTTCACTTCTTCGTAGCCGAGAAGCCGGAATTCGTCCGCCTTGCTTTCGCAAAGCTGCTTGACGATACGGTTCAATTCCGGGTCCCCGATCTGCGTTTCGGAATTATTTCCGTTCATGGCCGCTTCCTCCCTCTTTCCCGGCGCGATGCCGGAACCTTAGTTCATTATTCGCCCCCGTCCGGCCGATATCCTGCCGCCGGCGAAAATTGGCAGCGCGATTTTTTTCCCGGACGGACAAGCGCGAGGAATGAGCGGACAACTCCCGCATATGCATGTACCAAGTAACCTAACGGGGAGTCGAGGTGGGCTATGTCTGCACGCAAGCAAACGTTTATCCAAGGCGCGATGATTTTGCTCGCCGCCGGGCTGATCAACCGGCTGCTCGGCTTCGTCCCCCGGATCGCGCTGCCGCGCATCATCGGCGCCGAAGGCGTCGGTCTTACGCAGCTCGTGCTTCCGTTCATGACGGTCGTCCTGACCGTCATCATCGGCGGGCTGCCGCTTGCGGTCGCCAAGATGGTGGCGGAAGCCGACACGCAGGGCAGATCCGCCCAGGTCAGGCGAATCGTCCGGGTCGCGATGACGATCGCGGTGACGCTGAGCATCAGCGTGGCGGCCGCCTGCCTTGCGCTTTCGGATTGGATCGCCTATGAAATGATGACGGATTCCCGCGTCCGGAGCGTGTTTCTCGTCATGGTCCCCATATTGCCGCTCATTGCGGTTTCGTCGGTTTGGCGGGGATACTTTCAAGGCAAGCAAAACATGCTGCCGACGGCTTTCGCCTCGACCATTGAAACGATCGTTCGCATCGTTCTCACTCTGCTGTTCGCCTACATGTTCTTGCCGATGGGCTTGGAAGCCGCCGCCGCGGGCGCGATGCTCGGCATGGGCGCGGGCGAATTGGCCGGGCTGCTCGTGCTGGCGTATCAGCTGTACCGCGACCGCAAATCGGACGCGGAATCGATTCCCGCCGGGGACGCCCCCGATCGACCGCCGCCCGGCGGGACCGGCAACGGAGCGGAGCGCTCGCTCCTGCGCCGCATGCTCGGCATCACCGTTCCGGTTACCGGAAGCCGGCTGATCGGTTCGATGTCCTACTTGCTGGAATCGATCCTGACCACGCGGGCGCTCGTCGTCGCCGGACTGTCCGTCGCGGCCGCCACCGCGCAGTACGGGGCTTTGCAGGGCATGGTTCTGCCGCTGCTGATGCTTCCGGGCGCTCTGACGTATTCGCTGGCTGTCTCTCTCGTCCCCGCGTTGTCCGAAGCGGCGGCGCAAGGCGACTGGTCCGGCATCCAGAAGCGCCTTCACCAGTCGATGCGGCTTGCGGTCGTTACCGGGGCGCCGTTCGTCGCGCTGCTCGGGCTGTTTGCCCACCCTATCTGCTCGATTCTGTACGATGACGACTCGATGGCGGATATGCTGCGTTGGCTGGCTCCGGTCGCGGTGTTTTTGTACATGCAGGCACCGCTTCAAGCGGCGCTTCAGGCGCTTAACCGCCCCGGCACCGCGCTGTTCAACACGTTTGTCGGGGCCGTCATCAAGCTTGCCCTGATCGTTCAGCTCGCGGCCTTGCCCGAGTTCGGGATCAAGGGGGCGGTCATCGCCAGCTCCGTCAATATGGGCCTCGTCACGCTGCTGCATTGGATCAGCGTCGCGCGCCTGACCGGCTTCCGCTTGCTGCCGCTGGATTTCATCAAGGTGCTGGCGGCGATGACGCTGATGGGAGCGCTGGCCCTGTGGATTTGGAACACGCGCCTGCTTCCGTGGGATTTGTTGAATTTGGGCGCGGCTTTTCTCGGCTCGGTTTGCCTTTATTTGCTCGTTCTGATCGCGCTCGGGTTGATCGATCGCCACGACGTTTCGCGCGTGCCGATTGTCGGACGGCTGTTCCGTTGATTCGCGGTCCGTCCGGTTTTACGAACGATTGGCGGATTTGCGGCCGATGTAAAGTTTGGCGTTGTGGTCGATGCTGCAAAAAAACACGTCGTCAAAGGACCGAATGCCTCGGGAACGAAGCTCCTTTTTTAGCCAGAAACGGTTTTTCCCGAGCTTCTCCAGGTTTTCGTCCAGCACCTCGCCGTCCATGATCAGCGCGATCGGCAGCAATTCGTAACGGACTTTGGGAACGGTCGGTTCCGTCTCCTTGTCGCCGCCTTGTCCGCCGGCTGTGCCGGATTTTTTGTCCTTCGGAATGACGGACAGTTTCCCGTCGGATTCGAGAACCGCAAGCTCCACTTGCTCCACGCTGTCCACTTGATTTTCCCTGAGCTGGGTCATGAGGTCGTCCAAATTGTAGCGCTGGCTTCTCATTTCCCATGCGTTCAAGTGCCCGTTGCGGATCAGCACGCTCGGTTTGCCGTCGAACCATTCGCGAATGCGCCGGTTTTTTAACGTTACAAACGCAATCAGCAATTGAATGACAACCAGCAGGATGATCGGAATGACCGTTACTTTCATCGAACGGTCCGGATTTTCGATGGAAATGACCGCAATTTCCGCGATCATGATGGAAATGACCATATCGAATACCGACAGCTTGCCGATTTCCCGTTTCCCCATCAGCCTCAGCATGACAAATACGAAGACGTACATTATAACCGTGCGAAGAAGGATGGTCGCCAGTTCCATTTTCCGTCCTCCTATTCCTGATGCAGGTTGTAGTTTCACCGAGGCTACTTCCGCTCATTCGCCCGGCGCGGACGGAATTTATGGCATTTCGGTACTAGCCCGGAAGTCCAAGCCATAAGCTGGTACTAAACGATATGTGACAGGAGGGTACACGTATGAACCGCTTCCCGAAAGTGGCCGGAAACCGGATCGCTTCTCCCCTCGTTTCCGGGCTTCTCTGGTCGGTCATTTGGCTTGCGGCAGGGACTTTGCTGATTTCGCTGCTGCTTTATGCCACATCCCTGAACGAATCGGACCTCGTCAAATGGGTATTCGGCATTCACGGATTCGCTTCGCTGTGCGGCGGGTTCACGGCAGCGAGAAAATCGGGGGAAAAAGGATGGCGGATCGGCTTGATTACCGGACTGTTCTACGCGGTGCTCGTCCTGCTCGCCAGCTTTCTCGCCAACGATCTCGGCTGGAGCCTGCGCATCCCGATGATGGCCGGCATCGCCGCGCTTGCCGGGGCGGTCGGAGGAATGCTTGGCGTCAATACGGGCGGGCCTACGCCGGCTTCGAAAAGATAGCGGAGATGTTGCCGGCCGAACAAGCCGGGGAGCAAGAAACGGCGGCGCGGGGATCTCTCCCCGCGCCGCCGTTTCGCTTGCTGACCGCTATGTTGCCGCGAATTATTCGGCGCCTTCGGCAGGTGTGTCGGCCCGAGCCGTAACGTTGTTGATCGCGGAACGATCGAACGTCAGCTTGGTCACGTCGTTTACCTTCAGGACGACCTTATCGTCGGTAATCTCCTGGATGGAGCCGTGAAGGCCGCCGATCGTCGTGACTTTGTCGCCTTTCTTAAGGGCGCGCAGCATGTTGTTGCGCTCCTTCGTCTTCTTCTGTTGCGGACGAATCAGCAAGAAATAGAAAATGACGAACATGAGCACGAAAGGCAGAAGCGTCATCAGCAGGCCGCCTCCGCCTGCGTTGGTTTCACCGCTCAACCACATTGTAGTTCCCCCCTTTCTTTAAAAACCGCTCTCGTTGCGAGCCATGCCGTATTTTTCGAAAAATTCGTCCCGAAAATCTCCAAGCCGATCCTCCCGAATCGCCTGCCGGACCTGTTCCATCAACGAAACGAGGAAGTGCAGGTTATGAATCGTCGTCAGGCGGAGACCGAACATCTCGTCCGCCCTGACCAAATGGCGTATGTAAGCCCGGGAATAATTTCGGCAAGCGTAACAGGAGCATTCCGGGTCGATCGGACCGAAATCGCTGGCGTGCTTCGCATTTTTGATTACGAGTCGCCCCTGGCTGGTCATCATCGTCCCGTTGCGGGCGATTCGGGTCGGCAGGACGCAGTCGAACATGTCGATTCCGCGCATGCTGCCTTCCACCAGGCAATCCGGCGAACCCACGCCCATCAAATAGCGGGGCTTGTCCGACGGCAACAGCGGCACCGTCTCCTCCAACACCTCGTACATCAACGGTTTCGGCTCTCCCACGCTTAGTCCACCAATAGCATACCCCGGAAAATCAAGGGAAGTCAAATCGCGCGCGCTCTGCTTTCGCAAATCGGCATACATTCCCCCCTGAACGATCGCAAACAGCGCTTGATCGTGCGGTCTCGCGTGCGCTTTCAGGCACCGTTCCGCCCATCGGGTCGTTCTTTCCATCGAAGGCTTGACATACTCGTACTCCGCCGGATAAGGGGCGCACTCGTCAAACGCCATCATGATGTCGGGGCCGAGAGCATTCTGGATTTCCATCGCGACTTCGGGCGAAATGAACAGCTTGTCTCCGTTCAGATGCGAACGGAACTCCACGCCTTCTTCGCGGATTTTCCGCATTTCGCTTAACGAAAATACCTGAAACCCGCCGCTGTCGGTCAAAATCGCCCGATCCCAGTTCATGAACTTGTGCAAGCCTCCCGCTTCGCGGATCAGCTCGTGGCCGGGACGGAGGAACAGGTGGTACGTATTGCTTAAAATAATTTGCGCGCCCAACGTCTTCAATTCTTCCGGGCTCATGCCCTTAACCGTCGCCTGCGTGCCGACCGGCATGAACGTCGGGGTGTCGATGACGCCGTGCGGCGTATGAACGCGCCCGAGGCGGGCGCCGGTTTGCGCGCACGTTTTGATTAACTCGTAACGGATCGCTGCCATTTTGACCGAATGTCCTCCCTCAAGTAATAAACATGGCGTCGCCAAAGCTGAAAAAGCGGTATTCCCGGTCAACGGCTTCCTTATAAGCGTTCAAGATAAATTCGCGTCCGGCAAGCGCGCTTACCAGCATGACCAGGGTTGAGCGGGGGAGATGGAAATTCGTCAACAGCGCCGACACGAGCCGGAACTCGTACCCCGGATAAATGAAAATATCCGTCCAACCGCTGCACGCTTCGACAGGCTTGTCTTGAAACCGTTGTCCGATCGTTTCCAGCGTCCGCGCCGACGTCGTTCCGACGGCGACGATGCGGCCTCCGTCCCGGCGGGTCCGGTTGATCAGCTCGGCGCTTTGCTCGGAAACGTTGTACCACTCGGCATGCATCTCGTGCTCCCGGACGTTCTCCACGGACACGGGCCGGAACGTGCCGAGGCCCACATGAAGCGTGATCGGACACAAATTGACGCCCATCTCCCGCAATTCGTCCAGAAACGACTCGGTAAAATGCAGCCCCGCCGTCGGCGCGGCGGCCGAGCCTTCATGCCGGGCGTAGACGGTCTGATACCGATCGCGGTCTTCCAATCTTTCCTTAATATACGGAGGAAGGGGCATTTGCCCGAGTCGCTCCAGCAGTTCGTTGAAAATGCCTTCGTACTGAAACCGGAGCCTGCGGGCGCCCATGTCTCCTTCGGCTTCGACAAAAGCGGCGAGCAGCGGCTTGCCGCCCGGCGCTTCGGCTCCGAACCGCAGTTCGGTTCCTTGGCGAATCTTTTTCCCGGGTTTGACCAGCGTCTCCCACACGTCGCCTTCGAGCCGCTTGAGCAGCAGCACTTCCGCCTTGGCGCCCGTATCCGCCTTGAAGCCGAGAAGCCGGGCCGGGAGCACCTTCGTATCGTTCAGGACGAGCGTGTCTCCCGGACGCAAATACTGTTTTAAATCCGGAAAAGACTTATGCTCGACCGTCCCGTCCTCCCGATGCAGCACAAGCAGCCGGGACGAAGTCCGCTCCTTGAGGGGAGTCTGGGCAATCAGCCGCTCGGGCAAGTCAAAATCAAAATCGCCGACATTCATTCGCCGCCATCCTTCTCGATCGTCGCATTATTATAGTAGTATTTCAGAATCGCCTGGTAGTCATACCCTTGATCGGCCAGCCCTTTGGCTCCCCATTGGGACATGCCGAGGCCGTGGCCGAAGCCTTTGCCCGTAATGACGAATTGCGGATCGGCCGTCGCCGCCCGAAGCTCCCCGCTTCCGCTTAAAACAAACAGGTTGTCCTTGCTTCCTCCGCCGATCGTCGCTGCCGCTCCGTCCGCGCCCAACACCTGAAGCGAACCGGAGACTTCCGGGTACTGCCGCACTTCGCCGTCCGCGCCGGCAATCGCAAACCTTCCGGTTTCTTCGATGTCGATCAGCGTGCTCTTCGTGCCAAGCGCCCCGCGCCAATTGTCCGGCGCCCCGACGTCGACCGTCTTTCCGTTTGCTTTGATTTCGGTTACACGGCCGGAAGGGCCCTTCCCCGTTATCTCCAACGTTTGCAGAGTGCCTTGAATTCGCGTCGCTTCGGTCGCGCGCTTGTTGATCGAGGTTTTAAGCTCTTCGGCGGTAAACGGCCCCTCGATCCAGCTGTAATTCGTATACTCGGGCACTTTATCCAACGGCACGACGAGCATTCCCGCGCTTAACCGCTTGATCGGCTCGTTCGTTTCCGCAGGTCCCGGCCGGAACGCGACGTCGCTTCCCGTAACTTTGAGCAGCGGGAGCTCCGCGGCGTTTTTTTGGCCGCTGTCCGCCAGCAGGTCGCTGCGGATATACCCGACTTCGCCGGTCGAAAGCGCCGCTTTGTACCAGTCGAGCTTTCCCTCTTGCGGCCCCGAGTCCGGACTTTGGACCGCGGTGGAAAGAAACGAGTTGTCCCCGCGCCAAATTTCCGTTTTGTTGTCGGCCGTGATGCCGCCTGCATTCGAGGAGAATACCGCGTTGACGATTTTGCCTCCGGAGACGATGACTTCGCCGGAAGTCGCCTCCACCGCCGCGATCGCTTCTTCCGTTTCGGCGGAAATGCCGTTGTACGCCTGGCTGACCGTCGTATCCACGACGTGGGCGATTTGAAAATTCATGCCCAGCGAAAGCGCGTAGGATCGCGCCGCGACGGCCTGCGCCTTTTGCGCTTCGGCGGGCCAGCCGGCATAGATTTCGGAGGCGACGACGGAATACAGGTATTGATCGAGATCGACCTCGTTGACGACGGCCAGGCTTCCGTTAAGGATGCGGACTTCCATGCTGCCGCGATACGTCCGTTTGTTCCGCTCGGCCAATTGAATCCCGTTCTCGCCGGACGGATCCGCCCGCAGCATGGCTTCGGCCGAAAGAGCGTAAGTCGGCGCCGTCGCGCCGGCCGCATCGGTCAGATCCTGACGCAGCACGACATAGGGCTCGCTCGCATCCGGGGCGCGCGCCGCAAGTCCCGCGGCCGCGACCGTCTGCTGCAGCTTGGTCAGCTGGCTTTGGTCGGCGGCTTGTCCTGCCCGGACGACGTAAACCGGCTTGCCGCCGCTCAGCTTGCGGGCGACGAACGCCTCCACATTCGCGTTGCCGAATTGCACGGCGGCGTTCTGCGCTTCGAATTCGCTGGCGTAAGGCCCCGCTTCGAGCGCCAAAGGTCCGCCGACGGCGGCGGTCGTCAGCGATTCGACGCCGCCGGCGACTCCCGCGCCCGTCCATTTGGACAATGCGGACGCTGCCTGCGCGGCTGTCGAAAAGCCGCCCTCCGCGACCTGATAGACGGTCTTTCCCTGCTTGCTGAGCTTTGTCACGTATGCGCCGGCCGTCGATGCCTGCATCTTTTTGAGGACGGAGATCGCGGCGCTTGGATCCGCCGTCTCCAGCACGATCGCCCGGTATCCGTCCGGAGCGACCTTAACCGTCTGGCCCGGCGATACGGCGCTGATCGGCGCATTCCCTTGTCCGCTTGCGAAGACCAGGGCCATTCCATCCGCGGAGGACAGCGAGGCGACCGAAATCAGCGATTTGTATTTGCTTCCGATATCCGCAAAAATCGCGACGCGGATCGTATCCGGCACGTCCGCAGCGCCGTAGGCGATAGCGGCCGGCGCAAGCGATAGGGAGGCCAGCAGCGCGCCGAGCGCGGCCGTCCGCTTGAGCGGGCTCCATAACCGAAATGTCATGTTGGTCTTCCTCCGTCAATTAAGTTGCGTTCGATCGGCGCGCAATTGTTCGTCTGCATGTTCGCCGTTGTCGCAAAAGCCGATGAATCAGCGGCCGGCAAGCGGGTTGAACCGCTCTGAGATCCCGCGGGCCGCACTTCGTATCGCATCGCCGCTCATCCTTGCCCTTCCGGGACCGGAAGGCCCAAATGCCGATAGGCGGACGGCGTCACGACCCGTCCCCGAGGCGTCCGCTGCAAAAATCCGATCTGCATCAAATAGGGCTCGTACACGTCCTCGATCGTCTGGCCCTCTTCCCCGATGGAGGCGGCGATCGTATCCAGGCCGACCGGTCCTCCGCGATAGTTGGCAATCATGCCCTGCAGCAGCTTATGGTCGATCGCGTCGAGTCCCATCGGATCGACCTGGATCCGCTCGAGCGCTTCGCGGGCGATTGGCTCCGTAATGATGCCGTCTCCGCGCACTTGCGCATAATCTCGGACCCGCTTCAGCAAACGGTTCGCGATCCGCGGCGTTCCGCGCGAGCGCCGGGCGATCTCGGACGAAGCTTCGCCGACGATGCCGACGTTCAGCAGGTCGGACGTTCGGGAGACGATGTAAGACAACTCGTCCACCGTATAAAATTCGAGACGGCTGACGACGCCGAACCGGTCGCGCAAAGGCGCCGACAACAGGCCCGCCCGCGTCGTCGCGCCGATCAGCGTGAATTTCGGCAGGTCGAGCCGCACCGAGCGCGCGCTCGGACCTTTGCCGATGATGAAATCGAGCGCGAAATCTTCCATCGCCGGATACAGCACTTCTTCGACCGTCCGGTGCAGCCGGTGAATTTCGTCGATGAACAGCACGTCGTTTTCCTGCAAATTCGTTAAAATCGCGGCGAGATCGCCCGGCCGTTCGATGGCCGGTCCGCTGGTCGTCCGAATGCTGACGCCCAGCTCGTTGGCGATAATATTCGAGAGCGTCGTTTTGCCGAGTCCCGGAGGCCCGTACAACAGCACATGGTCCAGCGCTTCCTTGCGCATTTTGGCCGCTTCGATGTAAATCTTCAAATTTTCCTTCGCTTGCGATTGGCCGATGTACTCCGCCAAATACCGGGGACGCAAGCTGAATTCGACCGCCTGGTCCTCCATCATCAAATGAGCGGTGACAATCCGGTCTTCCACCCGTTAAGTCCCCCTCTGCCTCGTTATCCCTGGAACAATTGCTGCAACGCCTGCTTCATGAGCGCTTCAGGCGACTCGTCGGCCTTGATCCTGTCTTTGAGAACGTGCCACGCCCGATCCAGTTCGGCGTCGCGATAGCCGAGGCCCGCAAGCGCCTCGCGGGCGACCGCCCAGGCGGAATCGTTCCCGGCCTCGTCCGTCCTGCCCGTCGCGGGAACGCCCGCTGCGGCGGCAAACGCAAGGCCGTCCTGAACGGCGCCGAGCTTGTCCTTCAAATCCAATATCATCCGCTGCGCCGTTTTTTTGCCGATGCCGGGCAGCTTGGTCAAAAAGCTTAAATTTTCCTGCTGAATCGCCGCCGCAAGGGCGTCCGGACTTCCGCCGGACAAAATGCCCAGCGCCACTCGCGGCCCGATGCCGGAAACGTCCAGCAGCTTGCGGAACATGGCCTGCTCCTCGCGCGTCGCAAAGCCGAACAGCTGAATGGCGTCTTCCCGCACGTGGTGGTGGATGAACAGCATCGTGCTCTCTTCGTTGCGCCCGAGCGCATACGGGTTCGGCGTAAACACCCGGTAACCGACGTCCCTGACGTCGAGCACGACATACTCCGGTTCCACATGGACGATTCGCCCCCGCAGAAAATCGATCATCAACGCTTCACTCCGTTCATGCGTTCGTTCAAATTAAGGGAATGCGCGTGGCAGATCGCCACGGCGAGCGCGTCCGCGACGTCGTCCGGCTTCGGTACGGCGGAAAGCTTGAGCAGCCTTTTCACCATTTCCTGGACCTGCTTCTTCTCCGCTCCGCCATAACCGACGACGGATTGCTTCACCTGCATCGGCGTGTATTCTCCGACCGGGATGCCGCGCTGCGCCGCCGCCAGAAGAAATACGCCCCGCGCTTGCCCGACGGAGAACGCGTTGGTCACGTTTTTGCTGAAAAACAACTTTTCGACCGCGATCGTTTGAGGCTCGTATTTGTCCAACAATGCGCAAGAAGCTTCGTATATTTGAACCAATCTTTGCTCCGGCAACGTGTTCGCTTCCGTCTGAATGCTGCCATACTGAACGGGCACAAGCCGGTGACCGATTTTGTCCACGAACCCGAACCCCATAATCGCAATGCCTGGGTCGATGCCCAATACCCGCATGAGGGTTCCCCGCTCTCTGTCTTTGCCTATGTAACGTATTCTAGTAACACGCAATATTAAATTCGTCTATTCGTAGATTATATCAAATGAAAGCAAGAATGAGAACAAAGAGCCGAACATCCTTTCGATCCGGAGGCTCATAACAGGATTGAGCAGGGGAACGCAGGATTGCAGTAGGGTTGAGCGGGATGACTCTGAGGCTCGGCGAAGCTTGGCTGGATTTTATCCAACCAAAATCGGCTTTTTCGCGAAACTTTTCGGCTTCGTTGGATTTTGTCCAATCTGGCAAGGCCTTTTCGGTGCTTTCGTCCAAATTCAAGCTCCTCATTGGATAAAATCCACTCTAGACAACGGTTTCCGCGTTTTCCGCTCCCTTGATTGGACAAAATCCAACGTAAGCTCTCTCCGCAGAATCGGTCCCCTTCCGCCGTCCCCTAAGCTTCCACAAAACGCTTTCGCGAGGGGGAAGAACGTAAACGTTCGGATGATGCAAAAAAACCGTACCTGCAGCAGACACGGTGCCTGCATGAGGTACGGCAGTCGTAACCGGATAACGTCCGACAAGCGCCGAACGGTTGGGACGCTGGTGGTCCCCGCGAATAGAGCCGGAATCGCCATCCTTGGTTCGTTTCTTGCCTAGCGGACTCTATGGACCTGCACGTAGTGATCCACCGTGTCCACGATCCGAATGGTCGCCCGGTCCGTTTTGACGACTCCGTTGCTGTAGGTGACGGCAAACGTGAAGGTATATTCTCCTTCTTCAAGATCGACTAACGGGAAGCCGGCGTCCTCGCTTCGCAAGGTGCCGTTCCATAACGAGAGCCGGGGCGGATTCGTTCCGGACAACTCTTTCTTTAATCCCGAGCCGGCATCCGCTGTCACGCGGACCGGCTTAGTCGCGGACGCGCCCGTATCCGTCACGACGGCATCCAGCACGAACGCTTCTCCCGCCCAGAACCAATCGGCGGGCCTCTGGGCATCGGGATGCTTCGCGTTATAATTCAGGCGGTTCGCTTCCCATTCCTCCGTATGCGACACCCTTCCCGCAATCTCCAATGGCAGCACCGACAACGTCTTGGTAGCCGTAACGAATTCTTTGCCGTCGGATACGACCAGCTTGATCGTCCAAACGCCGACCGTCTCCATGCGAAGGGTCGGGCCTGTTGTCGGGTAAGGATAAGTCCAATGGTAATCGAAAACTTGAGCCGGTCCGGCCGGGGGCGCAATCGAGTACGTAATCGCAAGCGGATCCCGATCGGGGTCGTCGACCGCCGTTCGGAATGCAACCGTATCCCCCTCGTAGATCAATGTCGGATTCCAGCTGAAATCCCCGGTCGGCGGCTTGTTCGTGTCGATAAAGAAATATTTCGGCGCGCTCCAATCCGACCAGTCGTAACCGTCATGTACGCGAACTTGGACGTAAAGCAGCGTTTCTTCCGGCAAATCTGCCGTCGGAACCCAACTTGGCACTCCACCTGCTCTCGCTCCGGTGTCCAAAGCGACCACGCCCCCGCTGTTGGAGCGGACGACCTGCAGCTGATATTGCGTTTGCGGATCTCCATCGGGATCGCTATACGTCCAATGGAACGTCGGACGCAGGATATCGTAAACTGTCGGGTTATTCGCATTTGTGCTGGCCGGTTCGATCACGTTAGCGGAAGGCTTGCGGTTTACGACCGAGACGTTATTCGTCGCTTCGCCGTACAGCCCGTAGCTGTTAATGATCACCTGACGGATCTGGAACGTGCCCATGCTGTTGAACGTCTTCGTCCATTGTGTCCGCGAATCGCTCTGCAACGTTTCCGACCCGCCGGCCAAATTTTTAATCCAGTATTGATGCGCCAAGTTTTCCCGTGGCCCATCCTGCGGATCGCTCGCCGTTGAGTTAATCAAAAACGGCGTTCCCCGATACCCAACAACGGGATCGACCGTGAACCCAGGATTCGGCGGCAACACCGGAGAACCGGAAGCGACGATCAGATCGGAGTCCCAATCGCTCCATGCGCCGTACTCGTCCTTGACGGACAACTCCACGATGTAGCTGCCGGCGGTCAACCGGTGGGGCTGCGCGTACACATACGTCATCGAATTAGCGTTCCGGTACCGGTATTTCCGCTCAATGACGCCGCGCGTCGCCGCGTAGTTGATGCCGGTGTTCTCGGTCGAATACTGGCCGTTACTCGGATCATACCGGTCCGGATCGTATGACCGGTCCACATATGAAATCGTATGGTCCGGATTCAAAATCACGTCCTGATCCGCAATCGGTGCCCGGTGCACCCGGATTTTACCCGTGACCTCGTTCGATTCCTTGCGGTACGCGTCAAACGCGTTGTCCGGATACCGATGCTCCGGATGCGGATCGTCCTTCGTTTTAAACGTGAACGTGTACTCGCCCGGCCATGCGAACGACGTGATCGGATTGACAAAACGCTGCCCTCCGCTGTTCCACACGCCAACCGGCTGCAGGAACACATAGGGATTATGCGTGTACTTCCATTCCTCAAACGCGGTCAGTCGCGGATCGCCTTCCGGATCGTTATAGATGACGTCATACGTAATCGTCTCTCCAACCAGCACGACGCCCTCGATTGTTCCCGTTTGATTTCGGCCCGCATAGAAACCCGCGCTGATGAACGACACGTCCTCATGGCCGCGGCTGATGACGCCGAATCGGCCGGTCGGCCAGCCGGTTTCCGTAATGTTGGCCTGCCAAAGCTTATTCACGTACACGTCGAATCCGCTGCCGGTCGGGATCATCATGACCTCGTACGTGTTTCCGGAAACGATCGGATAGGCTTTGCTGAATACCGTGTGCGCCGATCCGCCGACCGTTTTCTTCACGCGCAGCTGGCCGTCTTCGAACTCGATGCTGTAATAGTTGTAGTCGTCCTGTACCCGGTACAGATACCCAACGCCTTTGCCCGTCGCGTTGTTCGGCATGAAATTGGCGCGAACCGTATTTCCGACGGGAACCGAGGCCCCGATCGCGATGTCCGGCGTCGGCTCGCCGGCCTCAAACAACTTCGGCTTCGAAAGCGATCCGGACGTTCTCAGCAAGTAAAGCTGATGTCCGCTCGCGTCGCCTCTCTGCTCGATCAAAAAGCTTTGATCGTCATGCGGATAAATATAGGCGGGCATAAACGGCAGCGCTGGCGTTGCGCCGCTCGCCATCACCCCGAACGTATCCGGATTGTACGATGCATAATGCACCTGATAGCCCGAGCCATTGTAATACATGCCGAACAGCGTCACGACATTATCGGAGCCGATAAACATTTTATCGACGCTGCCCTGGAACAAATTCCCGAACGGGTAAAGCGATTGAAGCAGCTGTCCGTCTGCATTGTAGACATGAACGACCGGGATTCGACTTGAGTTTTGCGTGCTGATCCAAATCCGATGGGCCGAATCTTTCCCCAAAATTTCCACAATTCCGCTGTTGTCGGGAATCGATATTGGCGTTTTGAAAGCCATCCCGGACAACGTATGCCGCTGAATCGAGTAGGAGCCATAATAATTATGAATACCGTAGCTCGTGCCCTCCGCATCGAACCCCAAAAACGTGTAGGGGCTATTGCTCTGAGTGCCGCTTGCAGGGTTCCCCAAATCAAAAGCGACCGAGAAGTCCCCCGTATTCCGGCTGAACTGATTATTTGTCCAGTAACCGTTTTTGTTCTCGAACGAGATCGCCCGGCCGAACCGCTGAGACACGCCGAGAATTGAACTTGGCACGCTGCCGTCTGTAATCGGGGCGGAGGCCACCCATTGACCGTAAAAGTTGTACTTGTTATTTTCGACGAAAATGCCATCCGGAAGTCCGGCAGCGGTATGAATCCCCGAATAAGACCCTGCGTCGTACACTATCCGGTGTTTTTCGGCCCCCGTATCCCGGTCCAAGGCAATAAGGTTGTATTTTTGGGGATTCCCGGGATCCATGACACCGACATAGACCGTATTGTTATGAATAAGGAGTTGACCGTCCGAACTGCCATAATGAATTCTCCCGCCTACCTCCCCCCGAGCAAAGCTAAGATTGTTTCCTAAATATTTCGACCATACAAGTCCGAACGATTTGTTATAAACGTAGAGTGAGCCCGTATAATCGGATCTTCTGGTTTCAATGTAGGTATACTTCTCGTCCTCCCTAATGGCGATGATGGCCTGGCCGGCCAATTGCGGAGGCGTTACCGTCTGGAAGGATGCGTTATTGTTTTGAAGCCCGGCAAAGGGAGCCTGATTCAAATTTTCTTCCAAACCTAACGAGTTAATCCCGTAGTAGTAGGTTGATCCCTGGAAAAAGTATCCGGCCTTCACTTGATTGTTCCGGTCATACAGCTGGTAAAACGGGAATTGAACGACTTGTCCAATGTTGCTGAGTTTAATGGTCGTCTTCGTCTTTAATATCCCGTTCTCCAGTTTCCAGTTGTTCTTGTTTCCGACCGCTCTCGTGTTCAGATTGACGAAGCGCCCGGTTGCGTAGAGATCCGACATGAGATAGGAAAACGTCTCGGGCGGATCCGTGATGCTGCCGCTCGTTTTCACGTCGATCGCCGGTGCCAGGTTTTTGATGTCGGCCGTCCGCTGCGCCTCCGGCTGCGAGTCCGAGTTTCCGCACTTGCCATAATCCTCGCAAACCGATTCGCGGAACAAATACTTGCCGACCCGCGTCGGCTTGAACGCATAGGAATCCACATTGGCCGTCGAATACGTCTGCCAGGCGTCGTTATCGAAGCCGTCGTTATTCGCATCGTACTTGTACTGGAACACGCGGGAGACGATCTTGTCGCCGTCCGGACTGTAAGCATTGCTTTTGACCGTCAGCGTTCCGAGCCGGGTTTCCTCCGGAGGCACCGAAAGCGTGACGATCGGAGGCTCGTCCGGAATGACCGTAATGTCATGCGTCGTCACGTCGGACCAGCGGCCTTCGTCGTCCTGAACCTTTAGCGTCACCGTTTCCGTGCCGGGAACTGGGTACTTATCTTGCTTGTTGGTCCAAACATAGTCCACAATGTCCCTGCCGATCGGACTGTAGGATCGGCTGCCGTCAATCGGAGAAGGCAGCGGTCGATTCTCTTTCACGACCGTCGGTGCATCGATAATCGCGATTGGCTTCGGATCAATGACGTTCAGCGTGGCCGAAGCCGTCGCCCGTTCGCCGTGCGAGTCCTCAACGGTCACGTACACCGTATGGGAGCCGATTCGATTCGCCGTGATGCCGCTAAACGATGAACTGGTTAAATTCATATTGTACTGCGAAGGCAGGCCGGCAAGCCATTCGGTGCTTTTGGTGAAGTCCCATCCGACAACCTCGACCCAATCGTCCGGATAGTCCGGATCGCTGATCGAGGTGATTTGGAGACTGACCACATCTCCCACATTTGCGTTTGGTTTGGACCAAGCGGCTTGAACAACCGGAGGGTGATTCACGTCCGGTTCCGGCGTCCCCCCGCCGCCCGAACTTTCATAGAAAAAGGTGACCCAGGATTCGGCCGATCCCTCGTACAGATTAACGGTGATCGATCCTTTGATGTTATTGAGCGCATCTGAATACCCGTTTCGACTTTGGTTCCGGCCGAGCAAAGTTCCGTGCGAATTGTTAGAGCTTATCGTTTCATTTGCTGGGAGCGAATCGACGTAAATTGACTTCTCCTCTACCTTGCTGAAACTGCCCGTTGAGCTTGTCCGAACCATGTGCCGGACATGAATCGTGCCCTCCACGTCATCCGGTGGCGGCGTCGGCGTAGGAGGCGGAGTGCCACCGCCGCCGCCATTTGGTTTGTAATAAAGGTGTAGTACGTAAGAATTATAAGTTCCGTCGTACGTGAATGCTGGTGGATTGCCCGATACGGCATTAGACAAAGAGGGCGATTTGTCGTCTTGCATTGTTTTGTCGTAGCCAAAATACGTGTAATTCTCATGAGCGGGTGGCGTCTTGCCGCTATAGGTGCTTCCTCTCACCATGACTTGATCATAGTTTCCGAAAATCGAATCAAGGCTGTTTCCGTTCGTATCCCAATATTTCACAATAAACTTAGGCGTTACTTTGATCTTCAGGAGCATGGGGAAATAGACCGTCAACGATTTCTTGTTCGTCCCTACATCGACATATTGTGGAGCAGCAGCGCCAATAACGGATGAATCGGTCAGTTTTAGGGTGAAGCTTACCGATGAAGTATTCAAGCCTTGTTTGGACGATTCTATGATGTTGGTCCCGTAACTTGAGCTAATATTTTCGGAATAGTTCTCCCACGCATCTACACGGGATTGTTTCCATACAGCTTGCCAATCGGGTGAAGTCGTATTGTAAAGTGCTCCTGTATAAGCAGAAACCTCGACGTCCTCAACTAATTTATTGTAAGGAAGATCAAAACTGTAATTGAAGGACACGCCGCCCGCAGCCCCAGCGGTTGTTCCCGGATTTACCGGCCACCAGGAGCCGTCGTCCCGAGTCTGCGTCGTATAGCTGAACATAGCAACGGCGTAAAAAATATTGCCGGAATTGGTTGTCATGTCCCCGATACTGTAGCCAGAAACATAGGACAAGGTGCTTGCCGCGTTTGCTCTCTGTACATTGTGAAAAGGTACTGGCGAAGTGATTCCCGAAAGGATCGCAAATACCAAAAGAAGGGAAAGATAGGCTTTCTTTTTCTTCATTCGGATGCCTAACCTCCGTTAACTTTTATAATAGGGATTCTGGATGAATACGTAATTTTTGCTGTCATAAAGAAGCTGAATGTACTTCACGTCGCTGATTTGGAGTTTGTTCCAATCCGGATCTCCATACAATTCATCTCCCGAATTCAATAACGGGTAGTATTCGATGTAGCTACCATCTGTATCTTTGGCAGACAGGTTAGGATTCTTTGCTCGACCTCTCGGAATTCCATCATCAGTAAGCAACCGGATGCGGATATGAGAAGTCCCTGAGTAGTGAATTTTGATATACTTCTTGCCCTCAATCGAAACGATGGAGAAGCCATAGAAAATCGAATCCCAAGAATCGGGCTTAGAAGGATCTTTCTTAAAGCCATAAGGAATCATGATGGGCAATTGGCTTTCTTTTATATCCCAAACCTCGGTTCGTGGAACCCCGGAAGAAGTAAGTACATTTGGGTGCTTACTGAAAAGATAGGTGTACTCTTCAACAGCCGCGCCCTTAATAACGTCGTCCACAACCGGCACATCCTTCTTCCCAATCCATACGTACTGATCTACACCATTCCACTCCACGGACTGCCCAAGCGCCTCCGAGACGAACCGCAGCGGCACGAGCGTCCGGTTGTTCTTCACGACGGCCGCCGAGTCGAACGTTACCGCCTTGCCGTCCACCGTTGCCGTTTTGCTTCCAATGATCAAAACGATCGTCTTCCCGTCCTGGGAAATCGTGATCTTGTTATTGGCATAGTCCACCTTCGCGCCAAGGTTTTCCGAAACGACGCGAATCGGCACCAGCACCCGCTGATTGGCATCGGCCTGCGGCCAGACGTCAGGAAACGCAAGACGTTTCCCGTCCAGCAGCACGTTTATGTTCGGAATCCCGTACGAAATAGACGAAGCTGCCCCCGCCGCAGGCACCGTCAGAAAGAACGTCAACAGCAGGCTCAGCGTAAATACGAATTTCCTTTTCATCCCATATCTCTCCCTTAATCGTCAACTATTTGTTTCCAATTATACCAAACGCATGCGCCCATATCGCCTGAAAAATCGACATTTATTGCGCTTCTTGCGCTTCGGAAACAGGCCGGCCTATTCAGTTCTCAATGTACGAATGCAACGCACGCCAAGGACGGACCCGAAAACGGCAAACAAAAAGAAGCACCCAAAGACGCCGTCGGGCGGTCTTCAGGTGCTTCCTGAACGATTTCAATATTTTGGTTACCCTTATTATAAAAAGGGATGCCGAAATTCGTCAAGCAAAATGCGATTTTAACCGATTAATGTTCCGTTCCGTTCACCGGCGTCATCACATCGGCCGTTTTTTGCCGGGCAAAGTCGCTGAACGTCGACAGCACGCTGTTGAATTCATCGCGGTCGGTCACGCGAATGCCTTGCGCCAATTCCTTTAGCCGCTCCTTGGACAAGCTGCTTTCAAGCGAACCGACATCGAGTTGGAAAAAAGTCCGAATCGCGTTTTCCTTCCGCGGCGGACCGTCGTACAGAGACAGATTGCCGTCTTCATCCATGCCGATCGTCGCCGTTTTGCGGCAAGCGGGCGAAAGATCGTCGACGGATTCCTCCATCACGACTCGTCCGCTTTGATCAAAAGAAGCGCTCCATTCCCGATGCGCTTTCAGCAGCTCGATCGTTTCCAGCGTCGTATGCCGCCCGAGCTTTCGAGATTCTTCTCCGCACAAGTAGACGCGATGCAAAACGATTTCCACTTCGCCTTCCCGTTTGGCTAACACCGCCATCGTCTGACCTCTAGGCGTCGTTTCGTCCTCGTACAAGGAGGGGGAGTTGTCCGACCAAGCCGGCAAATCGCCTCCATGACCGGGAGCTATGGCCGTCCAACCGCTCACGTATTGATACGAAAGATAGGCGCCGGCGAGGGTTGCCGCAAGGACAGCCCCCGCCCACATGCCCAAAGACCAAATCGGCCTGCGTTGACGTTTCAGACGCTTCTTTAAATTTTTCAGCCTTATGCCGAACACGGCGAATCCCCTTCTTTGCTGCTTTTATCCCTATTCTGCCCGGGGATTCCGTCATTATTCGCTAGTTGTTACCACTTGATCCAGGGTTGGCTCTTTTTCCTTCGTTGTTTAGGTTTCGATTCGGCCGCCTTCGATTTGACTTTCAGCTTTACGGTTTTCTTTTTGGCCGCGGTTGTCGCGGCGGGAGCCTCACCCTGTTCCTTCGAGACGGGACTTGGCTCCTCCACCGGACGGTCGCAATCGTCGTTCAAGCCCCCCAGCGGCGGCAAGGAAGGAATCGGCGGAATGCCGGAAAGCGGCTCATAAGCAACCGGATAGCCGTGACCGCCATAACTACCATAACTGCCGTAACCTCCATAGCCGCCATAGCCGCCATGCGGCGCGGCAAACGCCGGAGACACATTCGGGCCGGCAAACTCGGGAGCCGCGTTCGGCGCGATGGAAGCCGGAGAAAGGTTGGACGCAACCGAAACCGGGGATACGTTCGGCGATGCGAACGCCGGCGAGATGTTCGACGCGACCGAACCCGGAGATACATTGGACGCAAACAAAGCCGGAGAGACGTTTGGCGCAAACGAAGAAGGAGAAACATTAGGCGCAACCGAAGCCGGGGATACGTTCGGCGACGCGAACGCCGGCGAGATGTTCGATGCGACCGAAGCCGGAGATATGTTCGAAGCCGCCCCCATCGTCAATGCTCCCGGCCAGTTTTCTCCTGCCGCCGGTGCGACTGTACCGGGGAAATAGGATGTCCCCGCCCCCCCGACGGCGGCGTTCGGGCCGGCATGATCCGGATACCCGCCAAATGAAAACGGCGAGCTCATGGAGCCGGCGACCGGATAACCTCCGTTTGGCATCAACGAGGCCGGAGATACGGCCGGTCCCGTCCAGATCGGCGCTCCTTTGCATGGGTCGCATCCCCCTTTCGGCCACTGCGCAGCCGGGGACACGTTGGACGGGAATACGCCGGACGGGGACACGTTGGACAAGGCGGCATTTCCCGGAGAAACGTTCGCCGGCACCGCGCCGGGAGAAACGAACGGAGCCTCATGACCCGGATCGTAGCCTCCGCCGTATCCGCTATGGCCGTAAGGGTCGGTCCATCCGCCCTGCGTGCCGTAACCGCCATACGGATTTGCCGCTTCCGCCCCGACAGGGAAAGAAGAAGGTCCGAATGCGGCATTTTCGCTTGCGGGCGACACCTGCGCATGATCGTGCTCCCAGCCGTAGCCGAAGCTGCTTGGAGAAGCGAATGCGTCCGTTCCCCATCCGTAACCGTGTCCGAAGCCGCCTACGTTGTCCGGGCACGGCACATCCTGTACCGGAGCCGTGACTTCATAAGCCGGAACCGGAAAAGGCTTGAACAAATCGCCGTGCGGCTCGAAGTCGATTTTGGCCGATTGCCCTTCGAATACAGGCGCCGGAGCGGGGGAAACGTTCGGCTGGAGGTTGGGCTGGAGGTTGGGCTGGATATTAGGCTGAAGGTTGGGCTCGACATTCGCAAGAAGATTGGAAGGCGCGGTGAGGATGTCGGACTCGAGCGGCTTCTGCGAAGCTTTGGCCGGGGCCGGCGCGTGTTGGATCGGTTTCTCGGTTTTCCCGCCGGCTTCGGGCTTGACCTTGGCTTCCGGTTTCGCTCCGGTTTCGGGTTTCGCCCCGGTCTCCGTTTTCACCCCCGTCTCCGGCTTCGCTTCCGGTCCCGGTTTCACCCCCGCCTCCGGCTTCGCTCCGGTATCGGGCTTGACCCCCGTGCCGGCTTTGCCGCCGGTTCCCGGTATGACGCCCGTTTCGGCTTGCGCCTGCACTCCGGGGACGACGCCCGTGTTTTTCTTGCCCGGAGGCCACCAATTGCCTCCCGGATTCGCGGCTCCGCCGCCGATGACCGTCCCGCCTCCGGATTCCGCCATCGCTTGGCTTTGGCCGACCTTCGGGATGTTGACGACCTCTCCCGTCAGCAGAACGTTCGGATTTTTCAGTTGCGGATTCGCCTTGATAAGCGACTCCAGCGGAACGCCCCAAGCCTTGGACAGCTTCCACAGCGTATCGCCCTGTTGTACCGTATGCTGATGCATAATTTCGAACGTCGGCTGGGCAGGCATCGGAATTTTGACTTTCATGCCTGCGTCGATTTCCTCCGGGTTCGAAATTTCCGGATTCGCCGCAATCAGCTCCTCCAGAGATACGTTGTACTTTTTGGCGATGAAATACAACGTATCTCCTTTTTTCACCATATGGATTTTCACGCCGTTCCCTCCTGAGCGCATGATCGTTCACGTGCGGGCGAATGCCCTGGCACCACCATTACATCCTATGCAGGAGATGGGCGTTTGACATCTATGCGCGAATAAAAGTTCCGGGCGCATCCCAACGCGAAAAAAAACCGGAAGCCCCCGCTCGGGCCCCCGGTTGCCGCTTGCCATTTTGATTTAAAATGCCTGTACGCCTTCTACCGTCACGATTTTGCGGAATTCCTCCAGCAGCTTCGTCGTGATCGGACCGGCATGGCCGACGCCGATGACGCGGCCGTCCACTTCCCGAACGGGAATGACTTCGGCGGCGGTTCCGGTGAAAAACACCTCGTCCGCGGTGTACACGTCGTGCAGCGTGAACGGCTCCTCCTTGAGCGGATAGCCGAGCTTGCCGCACAGCTCCATGATCGCGCCCCGCGTGATGCCCTCCAGCGCCCCGACGTAGCAAGGCGGCGTGTAGACAGTTCCGCGTTTGACGATAAAGATGTTGTCGCTCGAACCTTCCGCCACGTAGCCTTGGGAGTTCAGCATGATCGCTTCCCCGACGCCCGCCAGGTTGGACTGGATTTTAACCAGCACGTTGTTCAGGTAGTTGAGCGACTTGATTTTCGGATTCAGCGCGTCGGGCAGATTGCGGCGGGGACTGACGGAAACGGAACGCAAGCCTTCGCGGTACGCTTCTTCGGGATAAATCGAAAGCTGCTCGACGATAATGATGACCCACGCCGCCGGACACCGCAGCGGATCAAGGCCCAAATTGCCGGGGCCGCGGGATACGACCAGCCGAATGTAGCCGTTTCTCATGTCGTTTTTGCGGATCGTCTCGACGAGCGCCTCCTGCATCTCCTCGTAGGAAAGCGGGATGTTCAGCATGATCGATTTGGCGGAATCGTACAGCCGGTCAAGGTGCTCCTTGCAGCGGAAAATGTTGCCTTCGTAGATCCGAATGCCTTCGAAAATGCCGTCCCCGTACAAAAATCCGTGATCGAAAACGGATATTTTCGCGTCTTCCTTCGTCACAAAACTGCCGTTCAAATAGATCCATTGCTCTGCCATCTTGTTCGACCCTCCGGAATTGGCAATTTGCTATGCTTCTTCGTAAGGATAGCTCGGGTACGAGCCCAATATGCGAACCTGGCAGCCGATCGCCTCGATTTCGGCGAGGGCCGCAGGGAGAAGCACGGTGTCCAGCGACATCTCGATATCGATAAAAAAGTAGTAGTTGCCCAGCTTCTTTTTCGTCGGGCGGGATTCGATCCGGGACAGATTGATCCGCCGCCAGGCGAACGCCGACAGCACCTGGTGCAGCGCGCCCGGATAGTCCTCCGGCAGCGTGATCAGGATGCTCGTCTTCCGCAGCGGCGCGGTATCGTCCTCGAAGGACCGCGGACCGACAAGCAAAAACCGGGTATAGTTGTTGTCGTGATCCGTCACGCCTTCTTCCAGCACATCCAAACCGTATTCGGCGGCGGCCGTTTTCGTGCCGATCGCGCACCAGCCGCGGTCCGGGTTTTCGGAAACGGTCCGAATCGCCTCCGCCGTGCTGCTGAGCGTCTCCAGCTCGGCATGCGGCAGGCGGGAGCGGAGAAAATCGTAGCACTGCGCCATCGCGACCGGATGGCTGAACACTTTTTGGATGCTTGCCGGGTTCCAGCCGCCTCCCTCGCCGCCTTTAAATTCATGCAGGCGGCCTACGAGATTTTGCACGGCGGGAAACACCCATTCCGCCCGAATCGGGAGATCGACTTCATGCACCAGCCAGTCGGTGTGAAGGCTGACGGAGCCGTCGATCGTGTTTTCGATCGGAATGACGCTCCAATCGGTATCTCCCCGGTCCGTCGATTTGAAGACGTCGGCGATCATTTTATGATAAACCAGCTCGACCGGCCGATTGCGAAAAAAATATCGCGCCGCTTCGTCCGAAAAGCTTCCTTTCGGAAGCGCGGCGACGGTCGGCTTCGATGAAGCGCTCACTTGCTTGCCTCCGTTTCCGGGGCCGGCAGCACCTGCTGCGGCTCCTTCCCAAAATCGGGATCATCCGATCCGATCGTCCGGATCTCCGGTCCCTTAAGGCTGATGTCCAGCCAACGGATCTCCACCTCGATGCCCTCGCGGGCCATCGCCTCGGTCACGAAGCGCTCCAGCTCCCCGTGACGGTCGGGAGCCGCCTCCGCGAGCGCGAGCAGCGTCGGGCCCGCGCCCGAAAGCACCGCCCCGAAAGCGCCATGCTCCGGCGCTTCGCGCAAAATCGTCTCCATGCCGGGGACGAGCGCCGCGCGGAACGGCTGATGCAGCCGGTCGCGCATCGCGTGGCGCAAGACGTCCAGCCGTCCCGTCGCCAGCGCCGCCGTAAGCAGCGAGCTGTGGCTCACGTTGAAGACGGCGTCGCCGAGCGTCAGCCGCTCCGGCAGCACGCCGCGGGCCTTTTTCGTCGAGAGCTCGAACGCCGGAATGACGACCATCGCCGCAAGGCCCCGCGGCGGATCGAACCGCACCGCTTCGGCGCGCTCGCCGTCCCAGGCGGCCGCGACGATGCCGCCGAACAGCGAAGCTCCGACGTTGTCCGGATGCTTCTCGATTTCCGTCGCCATCTGAAACAGCCGATCGTCGGACAGCTTGCCGCCGATCAGCGCGTTCGCGGCGACAAGCCCGCCTACGATCGCGGACGCGCTGCTGCCGAGCCCCCGGGTCAGCGGAATGTCGCTGCGGATCGCGATATGCAGCTCGGGCAGCTTCGCGCCCGCTTTTTCGAACACGGACTGCGCCACCTGATACACGATATTGGACTTGTCCGTCGCGACGCCGTCAAGGCCTTCGCCCAGGAGCGTTATCGTCGTCTCCTCGCCCGCGGCGCAAGGGCGCATGTCCACCCACGCGTACAAGGAAAGCGCCATCCCGAGCGTATCGAACCCGGGCCCCAGATTGGCCGTGCTGGCCGGAACCCGGACAACGACGCGGTCGCGGACGGCCGAATCGCTTCCGGAAACCAATGTATCGTTCGGATAACGCATATGAAAACTCCTTTAAATGTCATGTTGTGCGGGCACGAATGCCTTTCGGGCACGAAAGTTTTCGGGCATGAACGCCTGTGCGAGCGCGTTGCAAATGCCTTAACGAGCCTCTTCGCTTCAGCCCTCGACGCGGTATACGCTCTTGATTTCCCGGATGAAGGATAACGCCCCGAACGCCTTCAGCACGTCGCTCAGCGCCGCTTTGCTGACGCTGTGGGTCGTGATGATCAGCTCCGCACCGCCCGCTTCGGCGGTAACCGGCTGCATGACCGACTCGATGCTGACGTCGAACTTGGAAAACACCTGGGCGATTTGCGCCAGCACGCCTGCCCGATCCTCCACGTTCAGCAGCATGAAATATTTGGAGGCGATCTGTTCGTCGCTTTTCAGCTTCTTTTCTTTGTACGCGATTGCCGCCTGGCGTCCGTTGATGCCCAGCTTCGCGTTTTTGACGACGGCGACAAGATCGGCGACGACCGAAGTCGCCGTCGGCATCTCGCCCGCTCCCGGGCCGTAAAACATCGTTTCGCCGACCGCTTCGCCGTACACATACACCGCGTTGAACACGCCGTTCACCGAAGCGATCGGGTGGCTGCGCTTCACCATCGTCGGCTGCACGCTGACGCTGATGTAGTCGTCCTGCCGTTCGGCGATGCCGAGCAGCTTCACCTCGTAGCCCAACTGCTGGGCGTAGCGGATATCCTCCTGCGACACCGAGCTGATGCCTTTGACGTCGACGTCTTCGAGCGACACGTTGGCGCGAAAGCCGAGCGTCGACAAAATCGTCATTTTGCGGGCGGCATCGAGCCCTTCCACGTCGGACGTCGGGTCGGCTTCGGCGTAGCCGAGCGCCTGGGCTTCCTTCAGCACGTCGCCGTACGCCGCGCCTTCCTGGCTCATTTTCGTCAAAATATAGTTGGTCGTCCCGTTGACGATGCCCATGATTTTCGTAATCCGGTCCGAGGAAAAGCCTTCGATCAGCGTCCGGATAATCGGAATGCCGCCGGCCACGCTCGCTTCGTACAGCACGTCGCAGCCCTTCTCGTGGGCCTTCGCCAAAATCTCCTGGCCGTGCAGCGCCATCAGGTCCTTGTTGGCGGTGACGACGTGCTTGCCGCGGTCGAGCGCCTCCAGGATCAGCTTCCTCGTTTCTTCGATTCCGCCCATGACCTCGACGACGACGTCGATATTCGGATCGCGAACGATTTCCCACGGATCCTCCGTCAGCTTGGACGGCTCCACCGCGATGCTTCTCGATTTAAAGCGGTCCTTCACCAAAATTTTCTCGATCGAGATCGGGGATCCCGTCTGGCTTTGCAAATCGTCCTGGTGCCCTTGCACGATGCGAACGACGCCGGTGCCGACGGTCCCAAGACCGAGCAAGCCGACTTTTACCGGTTTGATCATGTGTACGTTTCCTCCTCGGGTAAGCCAGCGATTTCAGGCTTCATTCCTTTTTAAATATAACGGATCGCCGCGGCCGAAATCAGCTTCGGCCCACGACCGTCGCGCGCCGGACGCCGTCCAGCGATTTCAGCTTGTCGATCAATTCGCCCAGCGTTCCGGCCAGCTGCGAAGCGTCAATCGTCACGACCACGTTGGCAAGGCCCTGCAGCGGGATCGATTGCGAGATCGTCATCACGTTGCCGTCGTTCACCGCGAGCGTGCCGAGCACCTTCGACAGCACGCCGGAGCGGTGCTCCAAATCCATCGACAGCGTCGCGATGCGTTCGCGGGCCGTCTGCTCAAGCGGATATACGCCGTCCTTGTACTTGTAGAACGCGCTGCGGCTAAGGCCGACGCGTTCCGCCGCCTCGTGGACGGTGGCCGCTTCTCCGCGTCTCAGCAGCGCCTTTGCCTGCTCCGTTTTCAAAATGCCCTCCGGCAGCAGATCCTCGCGGACAACGAAATAACGCTCGGCCATTTTCCGTCCTCCCAGAAAAGACGAATGTCTGTTCATAGTGGACATTATACCGAAATCGGCGCTTTCCGGCAATAGGCTCGGAAACAAAAAAAGCCCGAACGCCGCAAAGGCGCCGGACCTGAAAGCTTTACTCGTCTTCGAACAAATACGCGTCCTTGCCGCCTTCGAAAAATTCGAACTCGAAGTCGCCGACCCGAATCGTGTCTCCGTCCCGGGCGCCGCGTTTGCGAAGCTCCGCGTCGACGCCGATATTGCGAAGAATGCGGGCGAACCGCATGACCGCTTCGTACGAACCGAACTGGGTCCGCTTCAGCAGCTTTTCGATCGATTCGCTTTCCACGACGTAGACTTCGTTGTCGCGGGAAATCGTAAATTCATGTTGATCGGGCTTGCGCTCCATCCGGTAAACGACGTTGTCCGCCGCTTCGGCAGCTTCGTCGTCCGCCGTCTCGGCTGCGTCCGGCAGCGATTCGAGCAGCTCGGCCGCCTTGTACAGCAATTCATTGACGCCCTGACGCGTAATCGAGGAAATCGGCATGATCAACGTGCCGGGACGGGCGGCTTCGACTTTTTCGCGAAATGGCGCCAGATGCTCCTCGGCCTCGGGAATGTCCATCTTGTTGGCCGCCACGATCTGCGGCCGATCGGCGAGCTTTTCGTTGTACAGCTTCAGCTCGTCGTTGATTTTCACCCAGTCGTCGAACGGGTCGCGCCCTTCCATCGCGGACATGTCCACGACGTGGATAATGACCCTCGTCCGCTCGACGTGGCGGAGAAATTCATGGCCCAGGCCTACGCCGGCATGCGCGCCTTCGATCAGCCCGGGAAGATCCGCCATGACAAAGCTGCGATCGTCGTCCAGCTCGACGACGCCGAGATTCGGCGTGATCGTCGTAAAGTGGTAGGCGCCGATTTTCGGGCGGGCGCCCGACACGACCGACAGGAGCGTCGATTTGCCGACGCTCGGAAAGCCGACGAGCCCGACGTCCGCCATCACCTTCAGCTCCAGCACGACCCACCGCTCCTGGCCTTCCTCGCCGTTTTCCGCGATGGCGGGCGCCGTGTTGGCCGGGCTCTTGAACCGAATGTTGCCCCGTCCGCCGCGGCCGCCCTTGGCGATGACCACTTCCTGATCGTGCCGGGTCATATCCGCGATCAGCTCGCCCGTGTCGTCATCGTACACGACGGTTCCGGGCGGCACCCGCACGATCAGATCCTCGGCGTTGGCGCCGTGCTGGGATTTGTTTCGCCCTTTCTCCCCGCGCTTCGCCTTGAAGTGCTTCTGGTACCGAAAGTCCATCAGCGTCCGAAGACCCTCGTCGACGCGAAACACGACGCTGCCGCCGTTGCCGCCGTCGCCCCCCGCGGGGCCGCCTTCCGGGACGTAAAGCTCGCGGCGGAACGCGACGAGCCCGTCCCCGCCGTCTCCGCCTTTTACAAATATTTTCGCCTTGTCTACAAACATGATGAATTCACTCCGTTATGCAGGCTGATCGATTCGTTCGTTAGGCGGAAAAGCGACGGTCCAGCGCAGGCGGCCGGCCTCTTCGCCGCCCCCGGCCTCCGAAGCTTCCTTGACGCTCCCGAAGCCGTCCAAAGCCCGCTCCATTTCTTGCGGGACGATGTCCCTCGCCGGCACTTCCCCGTCGAATTCCATGGACAATCGCGCCCGCCGCCCGTCCGCGCCGAAGTAAAGCCAAAGCGTGGGCGGCTCCTCGCGAGGGACCGCGGCATGAATTCGAACGACGTTCACCAGGGCGGCCACCGCGCCGGTGAGCTTGTCCGGGTCCGGACCCGCGAGCTCCGGCTTCCAGCCTTCCTCGATTTCCGCCTCCAGGCGAATCGTATGGCCCGCCGCGCGAAAAGACAGCAAGTAGACGGCCAGCCCCGGAATCCCGATCCGCGAAATGCGGCTGTCCTTCTCCATGCGCAATCTTATTCTGTCCACGACGTCAATGGCTTTATCGTATTTTTTCAACTTCAGGTAGCCGTACAAAATTTGCACTTCGTTCATCCAATCGTGCCGGTGCTGGCCCAGCATCTCGACGGCTGCGCGCTGGGTATGGGCGATCAGCCGATCGTGCCGGCGCCGGTCTTGCCGGCGGTCGGCGGCGACGAACAGAAGCGCGGCCAGGGCGCTCCACAGCACAAAAACGATCAAGGGCCACCATGCTTCCCGCCAGACGAACACCGCGGCGCCCGGAAGGAGATGTGAGACGGCCAGAGCTGCCGCCCACGCGATCCGATGGTTTGACATTATGCGACTTCCCCGCTTCGGTCATTTGAACCAAAAACCCCGGCTCACGCGGTGGCCGGGGTTCTGGGTGAGAATTATTAGCCTTCAAGAGCTGCGGCAACAGGCGCTTGTTCGGCAGGGTATACGCTGACTTTCTTGCGGTCGCGTCCCCAACGTTCGAACTTGACGACGCCTTCGACTTTCGCGAACAGCGTGTCGTCTTTGCCGATGCCGACGTTGTTGCCCGGGTGGATCTTCGTGCCGCGTTGGCGCACCAGGATGCTGCCCGCGGTGACGGCTTGACCGTCGGCGCGTTTCGCGCCGAGACGCTTCGAACGGCTATCGCGGCCGTTCTTCGTGGAGCCTACGCCCTTCTTCGAGGCGAACAACTGAAGATTCAGCTTCAACATGGATCTCAACCTCCTTTATTCGCTATTTTTTCTTTTATTTTCACGTACTTGCCGTATTCGTCCGCGATGGACTGCAACGCGACAAGCATGCCTTCCAGCAGCAGTTGCACTTGGCCGTTCCGTTCTTCGTCTTCTCCCGCCGGAGCGGTCGCCGACAAAAAACCGGAAACAACCTCCGCGTCGGGAACAAGCCCCGTCAGCTTCTCAATCGCATTGACCGCTCCGATCGTCACGGCCGATACGCCAGCGCAAACGATATCTCGTCCGGGGTCCGCGTATTTGGCGTGGCCGGTTACGGCAAAGCGTTCTATCCGACCGTCAGCCTTGCGAAAGATATTCACCGTAATCATCGGGCTCTACCAGCTTAAGCCTTGATCGATTCGATGGTCACTTTCGTGTACGGTTGACGATGACCTTGCTTTTTGCGGATGTTTTTCTTCGGTTTATACTTGAAGACGATGATCTTCTCGCCTTTGACGTGCTTCTCGACTTTAGCCGTTACGGATGCTCCGGAAACGAGCGGGGATCCGGTCACGAAGCCGTTGTCGCCGGATACGGCGAGAACGCGGTCGAACGTCACGCTGTCGCCTTCGTTAGCCGCCAGCTTCTCCACGAACAGAACGTCGCCGGCTTGCACTTTGTATTGCTTGCCGCCGGTTTCAATAATCGCGTACATTTGTGCACCTCCTCATGTCCAAGACTCGCCTCGATGGGTGCCGGACGCCGCGGCGAAGCGAGCTTCGCGGGCAATCCCGGTCTTCCGAACCCGTGGAGTGCGGTTACAGCATGCAATTCCACTAGAGCACTTTGCACGCACTATAGAATTCTACCACAGACCCTGCGCAATTACAACAAAAAGCTTAGCGAATGAAGATTTTCCCTTTGCCTTTGCAGGAAACGCACGTCTCGTAAAAAAACGATTCGACGTTGGCGCGCGCTTTTTTCCGGGTGAGCTCCAAAAGCCCGAGCCGCGTCCAGCCGAGCACCTGGCATTTCGTCCGGTCCCGTTTCATCGCGGCTTCGAGCTGCCGGACGACCTCGTCGCGGTGCCGCTCGGTTTCCATATCGATAAAATCGACGATGACGATGCCGCCGACGTCGCGCAGCCGAAGCAGGCGGGCGATTTCGACCGCCGCCTCCGCGTTCGTGCGGAATACCGTTTCTTCGAGGTCGACCGTGCCGGTGAATTTCCCCGTGTTGACATCGATGACCGTCAGCGCTTCGGTCTGGTCCCAGACGAGGTAGCCGCCGCTTTCCAGCCAAATCCGGTGCTGGAACGCCTTCTCGAGCTGCTCGTTGATGCCGAACTTGTCGTACAAGGCAACCGGATCGCGGTACAGCCGGAGCCGGTCTTCGAGCCCGGAGGCGGTCTTCAGCAAAAAGGAACGCGCATGGCGGAAAGCGTGCTCGTCATCGATGATGAGCTCTTCCGTATCCGGCGTAAACACGTCGCGGATCAAACGCTGCACGAGACCGAAATCCCGGTGCAGCTCGCTGGGCGGGGCGGCCGTTTCCGCCGCTTCGACGATCCCCTCCCAAATGCCGCGCAGCTCGTCCAAATCCTTCGCGAGCGAGTCCGCGCTTTCGCCTTCCGCGTTGGTGCGCAAAATGACGCCCTCTCCCGGCTTGCGCAGCTCCTCGGCCATATGCTTCAGCCGGACTCGTTCCTGCTCGTGCTCGATTTTTTTCGAAACGCCGACGTAATCCGCATACGGCATGTAGACAAGCGACCGACCGGGCAGCGAGAAATGCGTCGTCACTCGCGCCCCCTTGCCGCCGAGCGGCTCTTTCATCACCTGAACGATCCGCTCGTCCCCGACTTTAAGCAGATCCGCGATCGGCGGCTTTACTTTGGGCTGCTTGTCGAGGTGGGGATGCAGCACGTCGTCGACGTACAGGAACGCGTTTTTGGGCAGGCCGATATCGACGAAAGCCGCCTGCATGCCGGGAAGCACGTTGACGACCCGGCCTTTGTAAAAATTGCCGACCAGCGAAGAGCTCTCGGAACGCTCGACGCTGAATTCGGTCAGTTTTCCGTCTTCGACAAGGGCGGACTGCGTGATGTTGCGCGAACAATGAACGAGCAGCTGTTTCATGCCTGCCCCCCTCTCCCAAACCCGTTTCTCCTATTTTACCTGAAAAAGCGCAAGTCCGCATGCCCGTTTGTCAGCGTGCCGATAAAGCCGTCGATCATCGTCCCTTCCGGTACGACCCGGGCGATTTTTCCCCGGCTCATTACATAAACGAGGTGATAGCGCTCCTTCATCAGGAGATGGACGACAGAAGAGAGCGGCCGGTGCTCGGCGACGACGATCGGCTGCGCGAGCGTGCCTCCGTCGATCCGGCTTTCGAACCGTTTGGCGCGGTGAACGAGAAACCGAAGGAACACGTACGGAACGTTTTTTAAATACATCCAGTTCGAAGCGCATAAAAACAGGCCGATCAGCAGCAGGTTGAGCTGCAGAAGACCGCCTCGGAGCAGCGGATACACGGACAGCAGGACGACGAACGCGCTTAAACCCACGCTGCCTCTCGCCGTCCATAGCAGCGTCTTGTGGTACGGCAGCCGCAGGCTCATCCACGCCTGAACCATTCTTCCGCCGTCCAGCGGCAGGATCGGCGCCAGGTTGAACAGGGCGATCGTCGCGTTCGCCTTCAGGAAGTCGTCCACCCATAACGCGTCGACCAGCCCCGCTTGTCCCGCGACCCACGCCCCGCCGGCCAATATCGCGTTCTGCAGCGGCCCCGCAACCGCGACCCACACTTCCTCCTTCACCGGAGTCGTCCCCGCGCCTTCCGTCTCCATGACGCCGCCGAACGGAAGGAGCTTCACTTCTCGGACCGCCCAGCCGAAGCGAAGCGCCATGATCAAATGGCCGAGCTCGTGTACGAGCACGATGCCGAACAGCGTCGCCGCCTCCAAAAACCGTCCCGTCAGGACGGAGCCGATCATCAGGAGGACGAACAGAGGGTGCAGCTTGAACGAAATGCCCCGCCATTTAATCAAACGGCACCACTTCCGCCGGGTCGAGCGTTTTTCCGTTTTGCTTGATCGCAAAAAACAGCGTGCCTTCGCCCGCAAGGCTGCCGTCGCCCGTCCGTCCCGTCCCGAGCTCGCCGAGTTTTTGCCCCGCCTCCACCCAATCGCCCGGCTTCACCTCCGGGTCGATGACGTTCCCGTACACGGTGACGACGCGGTTGGCATGCTGCACCGATATCGTCGCCGCCCCCTCCTCGTCGGCCGTCACTTGCGTCACCCTTCCGGTATGCACCGCCGCTACCGGGCTGCCTTCCTCGGCCGCGATCCGCACGCCGTCTCCGCCTTCGCCGAACGTTTCGACCAAACGGCCGGCAAGCGGCGGCACGACCGCATCCCGGCTCCACTCCGCGCTTACGGGCCGCGATTGTTCCTGATGCCGGAAACTCGGCAAAAACGAAGGCGAACCTCCGAACGTGTTTCCATACCAGGTCTCGACCGCCCGGAAATCCATGTCGCGCGTCACCGCGTCCAGCGCCCACTCTTTCGCCTCGGCGCTTCCGGGAAGCTCCAGCCGCAAGCCCGCCCAAGCCGCCGCCAACAGGACCCCTGCGATCGCCGTTCGAATGAGCAGCCCTTTCATAAACCTTCCTAACGGATGATTAGGCCCTTTTCCGTAGGAAGAGTCGTTTTTATCCGTTTTCGCGCGTGCGCTCTCGCCGGGTTGGCTTCGCAAACCGGTAAGCCCGCTCGGCTCCCAATCGCCGCCGTTCAACCGGCGCTGCCTTTCCTTCCACCATCTTTCCGGATCGGCTTCGTCATGATTTTGACGTCTTCGTTCCCCGACGTTCTTCCGAGATTGCATCGAAATCGCCCCTTGTCCGCAAAAATGGTTTGTACCACGATATGGCGGACAAGCGAGCTTTAGACCAACGCAAAAAAAATACGCCCCCTCCCCGCCGGCGGCGGTTCGGGAAGGCGCAGACGGTCTGCGGTCAGTTGTCGTCCATCGAATATTTTTCCTGATGGGCCTTAATGCTGAAGACGAGGCCGATACAGATCATGTTCAGGATAAGCGACGTGCCCCCGTAGCTGATGAACGGAAGCGTAATCCCGGTAATCGGCATAATGCCGATCATCATTCCGATGTTCTGGAAAATTTGGAACACCATCATCGAAGCGATGCCGATAATAATGAACGACCCTCGCAAATCGTAGCACTGGTAAGCGATCAGGATCATTCGGTAGATAAAGATAAAATAAAGCAAAAGCAAAATGGCCGCGCCCTGGAACCCGAACTCCTCGCCGATGACGACGAAGATGGAATCCGAGTAGGTGTAGGGGATGAATTTCCGGTTTTTCGATTCGCCCTGCATGTACCCGTCGCCGGTCAAGCCGCCGGATCCGATCGCGATTTTGGCGTATTCGGACTGTCTTCGCTCGTCCGCCGAAGCCTGTTCCGGATGGATGTACGTATTGATGCGCTCGTACCAGTGGGATTTCTCGTGAGTGGAGAGAAATTCCTTGATTTCCGTATTGAACACGTTGAACAGCGTCACGAACAGCACGAGACCGGCCGCGACGGCGCCGAGTCCGATCAGCACGTACGTGTAGCGGACGTTTCCGATCCACAGCATGCCGAGCACGATAAAAATATAAATGATTGCGTTCCCGAGGTCCGGCTGAATCATAACGAGCGCGAACGGCACGATCGAGACTCCCGCAATGGAGAGAACGTCGGTGCGGAACCGAAGCGGATCCCCCTGACGCCTGCCCATGACGGCGGCTACGGCGATGATCAGGAAAAGCTTCATCAGTTCCGCCGGCTGAAACGTCAGCCCTCCCCCGAGATCGAACCAGCCGCGGGCCCCGTTGCGGGAAATCCCGAAGAAATAGACGAGAATCAGCGTCAAAATGCCGATCGCATACCAGACGTACCAGGTCTTTAAAAGAAGCTTGTAGTCGAACAGCGTGATCAAAAGAAGAACGACAAACCCGACGCCGTAAAAAATCATCGTCTTCACGTCGGAGTTGGCGAAGTTGGCGGCGTCGTTGATCGTCGCGCTGCGGACGACAAGCGTGCTGATCGCCATGAAGGCGAACAGGATGAGCAGCATCGGCCAATCGATATTTTTCAGTCGGTTCAGCAAGCGGAATCAACCCATTCCGAAAAACTTCTTGACCCGCCCGAACATGCCGCTTTTCTCTTCCAAATGCATGAGGGGAACCGTCTCCCCGAGAATGCGCCTGGCGATGTTGCGGTAAGCGATGGCCGCGCGGGAAGCGGGATTCATTACCGTAGGCTCGCCATGATTGGCGCCTTTGATGACGTTCTCGTCATCCGGCACGATTCCGATCAGGTCGATGGCGAGCACCTGGCAAATATCGTCGACCTCCAGCATGTCGCCGCTTTTGAGCATATTCGGGCGAATCCGATTAATGACGAGCTTGGGCGAGGCAATGCCTTTTTTCTCCAGTAGGCCGATAATCCGGTCCGCGTCGCGAACCGCGGCGTTTTCCGGGGTCGTGACGACGATCGCCTCGTCCGCGCCCGCGACCGCGTTCTGAAAGCCCTGTTCGATGCCGGCCGGACAGTCGATGATCACATAGTCGAAATCCGGCTTCAGTTCCTCGATCAGCTTGCGGACCTGTTCGGGGGATACGTCGTTTTTGTCTTTCGTTTGCGCGGCCGGAAGCATGTACAGCTCATCGAACCGCTTGTCCTTCACAAGCGCCTGGTTCAACCGGCAGCGCCCTTCCACGACGTCGATCAGATCGTAGATGATCCGGTTTTCGAGTCCCATGACGACATCCAAGTTGCGAAGGCCGATGTCCGTATCGACCATGCATACTTTTTTGCCCATTAGCGCCAGTGCCGTTCCCAGATTCGCCGACGTCGTCGTTTTGCCGACGCCGCCTTTGCCTGAAGTTACGACGATCGCTGCTCCCATCGTTTTACACTCCTTTGAAATGCAAGACTTGTTTGCGGTGGTGGTGCAAATGCGTCAGCTTGTCCATTTCCATCACACCGTCGCGCAAATAAGCATATTCCATCCAAGGTTCGGACGAAGTCCATTCTTCGGGCGGCCGGCTGATGACGTCCGCTATGCGAAGCTGCGTCGGCGTCATGCGCGACGCCGCGATGATCGCGCCGGTACCGTCCGGATAACCGGCGTGGGCGATTCCTCTAAGCGCTCCCATAATATAAATATCGCCGGTGCAGCGCACGGTGCCGCCCGGATTGACGTCGCCTATCAGCAGCAGATCGCCGACCAGCTCGATCGTCTGGCCCGAACGGACGATGGCGGCGATCGTGTGCATTTCGTTTCCGGGGGCTGCCTCTTCTTCCGTTTCCGCGTCGCTTTCGATGCTCTGGACCAGGAAATTGCCCTGTCTTCTGATAGCGGAACGAATCCGCTCCTTGTCTTCTTCGCCTAACTTGCGGGAACCGAGTTTGACGGTAATATGCACGATCGGCCCCGCCAGCTGCTGCTCGTGCTTGTCCAGCTTGGCTTGAAGCTCGTCCAACAGGGACACGAAGTCGCACTGGTCGTCAAGCAGGAAGACGAGCCCTTCTTTGACGCCTTTGATCGTAATCGCCGATTTGCCGTTCAATTTTACTCGCTCCTCCCTACGTTACCAATTCTGCCAGACCGGCCCGAATTCCTGCACGCTCCCCCGTCAGGCTCCGTTTTCGTCGGCGGAAGAGGCGATGTTTTTGACGAGCCATCTGCGAACCGGAATATATAGCAGAAGCGCGAGCAGCACCGAAATCAAAAGAGTAGGCACCATGTGCCAGTAGACCGCGAACGCGAACGTTACGTTAACCAATTGAAACAGCTCGTAAATGCCGAAAATCGCCAAATCGAGAATCGCGCTCCCGAGAGCGACGCAGCCGAGCGTAAGTCCGAGCGTGCGGGAACGACGTTCCGGAATAAGGCCGAACAGATAGCCGAGCAAAGCCATCGTAAAGCCGTAAGCTCCGATCAACTGGCCGTAGAACAGAATGTCCTCCAGAAGGCCAAAGCCGAGCCCGAAGAAAAAGGCCCGGTGCCGGTTCCCGAATAAAGCGACGAAGATCGTCATAAGGAATGGCAGATGAGGAAGCAGACGGTCGCTCCACCCCGGCGGTACGAGCCAGGGAAGAACGGAGGTCTGAAGCAGCAATAGCAGCAGCGTCGCCAATATCGTCCAATTCAGCCGCAGCTTCACGGAGCGTCCACATCCGGAGTCACCACGACGAACACATCGTTCAAGTGGTCAAACTTGGCGGCCGGCTCCACCTGAGCCGTTTGCGTAAGTCCGAAATCCCCGACCTGGCTGCTGACGACCGTGCCGATAATCAGCCCTTTGGGCAGCACGTTGCCGCTGCCGGACGTAATGATGATGTCGCCTTCCTTCACGACGTCGTTTTCGTCGATTTTGCTCATTTGCAGCACGTTTTTTTCCTTGTCGAAGTCCACGATGCCGAACGCCTCGTCCTCGCGGCCGAATACCGTCGCGGCAATCGAGATGGAATCCGTCGACGTCGCGCTCATTTCCGTAATCGGCGTCACCGTGGACGTGAACTCGGAAACGCGGCTGACGAGTCCGACGAGGCCGTCCACCGTCGTTACCGCCATTTTTTCCTTGATTCCGTCATGAGAGCCGAGATTGATCTTGATTGTCGGATCGTATGGATTAGAGCTGTTGGCTACCACCTGGGCTATCAAATACCGGTAATTGTTGTACAGTTCCTTCTGTCTTTCGGTAAAATTAAGCGCCTCTTGCAGGTACTCGTTCTGTTTCTCGATCAGATTGTAACGGATCTTGTCTTCCGTGTAGCGGGCAACGGTCTGCCGGAGCTCCTCGTTTTCCTTATACACGTCGGAAAGCCGGCTGAGGTCGCGAAAAAAATCCGCCACCGCCCCAACCGGCCGATAAAGCGCGCCTTGAAGGGTTCCGAATGCGTCGTTGATGAATTTCTCGGGCCAGGTCATCTTCTGCCTTCCGAACGTGTAGCCGAGAAGAGAGACGACCAGAATGACCCCGATCATCAAAATGAACAGACGCTTGTTGCGCATAATCTTAAAAATAGCCGTTCACCCGCTTTCCTTTCACCGGGCACTGCCTGACAACGATCAACGGCCGGATCGCCCGTTTCTCGTTTTGAATAGATGAATGTTCTCCAAGGCCCGCCCCGTCCCGATTGCGACGCAATCGAGCGGATTCTCGGCCACGATGACCGGCATTCCCGTTTCCCGGGCGAGCATTTTGTCCAGATTGCGCAGCAAACCGCCGCCTCCGGTCAGGACGATTCCGCGGTCCATAATATCGGCGGAAAGCTCGGGAGGACATTTCTCCAGCGTCACTTTGACCGCTTCGACGATGGCGTTAACCGTGTCGCCCAGCGCTTCCGTAATTTCGTCCGACGTAATGGCGAGCGTCTTCGGCAAGCCGCTGACGAGGTCGCGGCCGCGAATCTCGATCGATTCGACCCGTTCGAGCGGCAGCGCGGAGCCGATTTCCATTTTCAGCTGTTCGCTTGTCCGCTCCCCGATCATCAAGTTGTACAGGCGCTTGATGTATTGGATGATCGCCTCGTCCATCTCGTCTCCGGCCACCCGAATGGAACGGCTCGTCACGATGCCGCCCAGGGAGATGACCGCGACTTCGGTCGTGCCGCCGCCGATATCGACGACCATGCTGCCGGTCGGTTCCCAAACGGGCAGATCGGCGCCGATCGCGGCCGCGAACGGCTCTTCGATCGTGTAGGCTTCGCGGGCTCCGGCTTGCTTCGTCGCGTCTTCCACGGCCCGCTTCTCGACGGCGGTGATGCCGGACGGCACGCAGACCATGACGTTCGGATGCCGCGGAAACAAGGAGCGTTCCTTCTGCGCGCGGCGAATGAAATACTTGATCATCGTGGCCGTCGTTTCAAAATCGGCAATAACGCCATCCTTCATCGGACGAATGGCGCGGATGTTGCCGGGGGTGCGGCCGATCATTTTTTTGGCGGCTTCGCCCACGGCTTCGATTTTTTTCGTATCGGTACGAAGGGCGACCACGGAAGGCTCCCTCACGACAATTCCTTTTCCTTTGACATAAACGAGCGTGTTAGCGGTACCGAGGTCGATCCCCAGATCGCGAGTGAAACCACCGAACATATAGTTTAAACCTCCTGTTGGGACAATCCTATATATTATATTACATGCAGCCCGTCTCCTTCAAACTGATATAGCGATTGTCACCTATTACCAGGTGATCCAACAATTCGATGCCGATTAGCTCGCCCGCTTCCGTCAATCGGCGCGTCAGCAAAATGTCCTCCTGGCTCGGCGTCGGGTCGCCGCTCGGATGGTTGTGCGCGCACAAAATCGAGGCGCTGCTCCGCTGGATCGCGGCCCGGAACACTTCACGCGGATGCACGACCGAGGCGTTCAGGCTGCCGACCGACAGCGTTTTGCGGCCGATGACGTGATTTTTGGTGTTGAGGAACAAGCAAACGAAATGCTCCTCCCGCAGATGCCTCATTTCCTCCATCAGCAGATCGGCCGCGTCTTGCGGCCTCGTGATCCGAACCGTGTCCGGCATCTTCGATCGCGCGATCCGCCGTCCGAGCTCGATCGACGCTTGGAGCTGCAGGGCTTTCGCCGGGCCGATTCCCCGGATATGCGTGAAATCCTCCCAATTGCGTTCGGCAAGGTTCTTAAGGCCTCCGCAATCGTGCAGCATTCGCTGGGCCAGGTGGATGGCCGATTCGTCGCGGGTTCCGGTGCGAAGCAAGATCGCCAGCAGCTCGGCCGTGCTTAGCGCGGCGGGACCGTGCGCTTGCATGCGTTCGCGAGGTCGTTCGCCGGGGGGAAGTTCGCGCAGCAAATAGACGGATGGGTTCATTCGGATCCTCTTCTCGCTAGTCCGCGTCGGCCGCGGGTTTCGGCTAAACGTCGTCGGGCAATCGTTACGGAAATCGCAGGCCGAACGGCTCCAGCATGTCCGCGACAAGCGAAACCGGAAGCCCGACGACATTGAAGTAGCACCCCTCGATTCCTTCGACCAGCAAGGAACCGATTCCTTGAATGCCGTAGGCTCCAGCCTTGTAGTGCTTAATGGTTCTTTTGACGTTTTTACCGAATTCAATATCTTAAGCGGCGTTACATTCGATTGAATATCAGTTGCTACAGTAGAAATAAAGGATTTTGTTACTGCTCCGGCTTTATATGTAACGGTAGCCTTAGCTTTACCTCCACCACCAGAACCGTCTGGATCATCATCTCCTCCATCGTAATTTAATAATTGCTCAATATTGGCTTTCAAATATATTGTAGGTTCCCCATCTTTACTGACGATTATTTTATCGATCAGAATCTCGAGGTCTTTACGATTCAGTATTTCCTTAGCTATAATATCATCAAAAACTTGGAGAGCAGATACTGCCCCTTCTTTGAAACTGCTCGTTCTTTCCCTAACAGCGGTCAATTCCTCAATCTGTTTCGAGACGATATTGATCTGTTGACGTTTATCAGCTTCTATTTCAGCATAATTCTCGGATATGAGTTCCTCCATATCTGGATTCTTCGCAATATCCTTAATCCGTTGTGACATAGTCACTCTAAGTTCATTAGTAAGTTCCTGGAGTTCTTTATTTAGCCTCTTCAGGGAAAGTTCAAAGTTATCTTCTCGCTCAACATGATCTTTAAGTTTGGCATCGAATCCTTCGATGGCACTACTTAACTTTTCTCGAAGTACGGTAAGATGCGCTTTTATCGCAAGAACAAGTGTACGATCTAAGATATAGTGCGTTGCACAGCCTAGTTTTCCAACTCTCCTGTATGTTCCACATATGTAGGACTTATGTTTACCCTCCTTGTTAAGAGCAACCATCCCATGACCACAGTCAGCGCATTTTAGAAACCCCGAGAAAAGATTAATGTGTTTATAACCAGTGCCTCTATAGTTTTCATCAAGACGTTTATTGGCAATCCGTTGCGCTAATTCAAAATCCTCTTTGCTTACAATAGCTTCATGATTGTTTTCAAAAACATACTGCTTATCTGGTTCAACCTTCGACGCTCTCCCGTTGATTTCTGTTAGTTGAAATCTTCCCTGTCGAAGTGTCCCAATATAGAAATCGTTTCTGACAATCCGTTGAACCATTCTTTGAACCCAATTGGTCGTTACATCCTTCTTGTAGACTTTACCGGCATTTTCTTTATCCCTTTTTGCAACCATTGAAGGAGTTGGAATATTATTTTCGGTCAAGTAGATGCAAATCTTTCTATAACCATATCCCTGCAAATACATTTCAAATATTTTTCTAACAACCCATTCTGTATCTTCGTCAATAATAATCTTTTCACGATTAAGAGGGTCTCTCTTATAGCCATATGGAACGGAAGCAATATACTTCCCTTCCTTCATTTTCGTCTTGATGTTATCTTTTATTTTCCGACTAATATCTTTGACGTATCTCTCATTATACCACGTTTTTATCCCTAGTATCGAATCATCATCTGTTTCAGAATCATAGTTATCACTAATCAGTATTAACCTAACACCCTGACGTTTCATGTCTTCAAGAAAAAGCAAGGTTAATGCATTATGTCTACCGATACGAGATAAGTCCTTGACTGCCAAAATAACTTTATACCCGTTCTCGATTGCTATGTTAATTTCCTTTAACATGCGGTTAAAATCAGGTCTGTCAAAAGTATACCCACTAACATTATCGTCTTCAAACATTACAATATTGGAGACTAAGTCTTTAAACTTTTCAACAAAATAATCTTTAATCATTTTTTGCTGAGCGATAATTGTTGCATAGTTCGACTTATCTTCGTCACGACTAATTCGTGAATACCCAAAATAAAGAGTTCTAATCCTAGACGGATTAGAACTCATCGCTTGATCTTTTGAACTCACGCTATGCTGAACCATTGTTCTATACACCTCATCACAACTATTGTAGTGCTTATTGTACCTCAGCTAACCATGTCGGTTCAACACTTTGTTGTGAGAGGGCATTATCTAGAATCAGTTTTTCAAGACCGGATTTCATATCTTCTATACCAGAGATAAATGTTACAATCTTAAACTTCTTGGATTTCGCAACTTTCTTCAAAACAGCATATTCCTCAGAATCTTTTTGATTTTCGGTCATCCAAACAAAGACCAACCTATTCCCTTTATCGACTTTGACTTTCAAACTTCTGGTTTCATCTGAGAATTTAGTTGACATGCTAATCACGACCCCTTAAGGCAATTTGGAGTGATAACCCCATGCCTTTTCGCGGATACCTCTTAATTACAAAAACAAACAGCCTATTTAAGTGTTCAAACTCCCATTCACATATCTAGAACCTCGAACGACAATTTCTAGAAGCACAAATAAGCCTAATCCTTTGTCACAATGACGAAAGATCGGCTCTCTTTAACAAAATACAATACCTAATTTCAAATATCAGGTCACCAAGACCAAATTACCCCTAACCACTGTGACCTCGATTCGACTAAACGTAAATGTTTCCTGAGAGTCGTCGGTCACATATGCACGTAAGATACCTTGTTGAGCTTCAAAAATGAGATCATCGATGTAATTTTGAATCGTCTCTTGCCGCGTGGCTCCTTCTAAATCGCCTTCAGCAAGAGCTTCTTCATAAAGATCAAGTGGGACACAAAGATAGCATATTTTAGAGACTAATTTATCGAATACGTAAGAAGGTAACTCCCCGTCGAGGATTTGTTGTTTACCTTGCATGTCAAGAGCAAGCAAAATGTGATAAACGAGTTGCCCTTGACTCAATAAATCAAATATGACCTCCTTATCCTGATCTGTCGATTCCACTTGGAAAATTTTGTTGTAATGAACATAAACCGTCCTTTGCACATTACCCCGCTTGAATGCATCAATGATACTGTCTTTCATTTTGAAAACTTTCATCAAGTCTTCGGCAAGTCTTTGACTTCGAGTTATAAAAGGCAACACTTTCCCGTTCCCAAATATCCTCTGATCAATTTTTCCATGATCATCCGCCATGTCCAAAACCCCTTCACAAGAATTCCAACCTTAAACCCAGTAGGGAAATAGTTGGTTACTCTATGTAAAAAAGCTCTGGTTTTCACTCTGAATTTGAAGGGATTCTCGATTCTTTTCAAAAATTTATCTGCAGAAATTTCATTATGTACATAAAAATGAGCATGATCCCCATAGATAGCTCATCTTTTAAGTTCCAAATAAAAAAAGCCGGATGCAACATCCGACTGGTAGATTATTAATTCACTATGGTAGAAATAACTCATATAGTTATTTCGATATGAAATAGGTCTCAAATCGTTTAAAATGTCTGACGAAACTTCTTAAACTGAAGTCCAGTATTGTATCACTTCCATCATTGAACTCCCCAATGACTTGAATTACATCAATGTCGGGACGAAGTTTGGAAAGTATATCTTCACAATCATCATATGTTCTCATTAAATAAGCAAGTTCTCTTGCTGCTGACTCCATATCAGCACGTTCCTTTTCACTAGCGTCATAATAACCGCCCCCTACACCTCTAACTACCAAATCAATAAAATTTTTACCAGTTTGATCTTCAATATAATGAAAGACAATTTTGAATAACTCAGCTACAGTCTTTTCAACATCAATATCAAATGACATACTAACGTGAAGATCACTATCATTGCTTTTATTTCGTGCAACATCCAAGGATAGTTCTGCTTTTTTCTCCGATCCATTTTTTCGCCTAGCTTCTTCAACAAAAGACTCAAAGGTTTTTATAATGTTCCCCGTATCATTACGCTGTTCAAAAAACTCTCCAATATAAGACTGTTCAATATCCGATGAACGATCTTTGATTACTCTGTACTGCTTCGTATCGCCTTTAGGATTTACAGAAAAAGTAATCATATCAACACCTCGCTTCACAATGTCTAAATATTCCACAATTCTTCACGGAAAAACATATTCCTCTTATATTCATAAATGATATGGTATAATTCCAGGTAAGCACTATTGGCGGGAGGAAGTATAGATGTCCATTCACATAAATGACATATTACCAATCAAAATTACAGAAGTAAAAACAGAAGCAGAGTTACTCCTGATATTTGAAGTTTGGAAATATATCAAACATATCGTCAACTCAAATGTATCCTTTACCAACGTTACAATCTCAACTAGACTGTATGCAACTTCACATTACAAGTTTATTTTTGAAAATGGCTTAAAGTTTGATAAAGTTCCTGACTCTAGCATATCAATAAAAGAAATTGAAGATTACTTCTGTCCAAAGAACAAGTTCCTTTTCGATATTGCGTTTAAAACCATAAATGATGAAATTGTTACCTACGATTACAATTACGACCCTGATAAAAACCGAATTCTTCACAGCGATGATCGCTCTACAGCCTATGTCAGTCTTGTTGCTAGGTTATTAGTAGAAGATTTCTTAAATCATCGAAAGAAACCAAGGAAGCTTATCATTGATCACTATGGCTACCAACACACCGAGGACGAGTATGTAGAGCTTTTTATTTTGCAAAACTATGGTAATCGTATATTAGAAGATATAATCGAAATAAGATACCCCCATAATAGCAAACCACAAGCTGAATGGGTAAGTTACATATACCATCAAAGAAGAATAGGAAATTTTATCGAGAAATCCGATGTTGAAGCTAAACATAAGTACTTAGTGGATAACTTCATTCAAGGTGATGTAGTTCTACTTTATACATTCGAAAAAGGGAGAAACAAGATAAAAAAACTAAAAACTTGTTATCCCGCGATAATAGACAACTTTAATGAAACTCAGATCAGCTTGATCTACTACTCTCCAATTGAAACAACTGATACACATATTTGCAGACTCCTAGATAACAACCTTGACCCATCTGAGCATACAATTAAGTTGGAGCCAAGAACAGCTAATGAACTGCAACTTGAAGATGTAGGAATTGATCATTTATATTCAAATGAAAGCAATTATATACTTAGACCAATAGATCAGGAGGGTAACCCCATAGATAACGATGGAACAATACAATATTTCAAAATCGGTAATCACTGTCAAAAAATTTGGCTAAATACCATCGAAACCATTTATGCAGTATTTAAAGACCATAATATACAAGCATTTAACGAAGTACGATTTAAGAATATCTACTTCAAAGATAGAACCCCTATATATGATCAAATCAGAGCAACCAACCGAAGGTAACCAATACTGGGTTACCTTCGGTTGTTAACTAATTGCTTTTTTGGAAATGCTCCAAGTAACCGAACTTCTCGCGAAATTTTGGGAACACTTTTGCTTTACCATTATCCCATTTGAAGATTTCTTGTGGTGAAACAGAATCTTTAACACGCGTAAACTCAGGATTTGGTAATTTAGTACTTTTTGTTGGGTAACCCTTTACACTATCCAAATCCAATCTTATTTGAGAAGCATGATTATAAATTGAGCAGACCCCTAAGTACTCGTCTCTCATTAACAAAAACATAAACTCAACCAGTGTAAGGTTAAATTTTTCGTGAGCTTTTACATGTCGATATTTAACATCCGGATAGAAAACCCTATCTTTCAACTTGTTAAGCTCCCACTCTTTGTTATCAATTACTGGAACGGATAAATCTTCGTCTGAGACTAACGTAAATCCAACTAAAATAGGATAAAACTCCCCCTCAAGTCGATAGCCCTCATATGTTGGATATTTTAACTCATTTATTACAAATAACTTCCCTGAGCTACATCCGAGTTTATCGAAACGGCTTTTGAACTCAGATCTCATCGCCCTTAAAAGTTGGTAATTTGTTGTTTTATATTTCCCATCCCGTAACTTTGAAACAAATTGCCCCATCTCTGAATTGATACCGAGATAATGTTGAAAAACCAATATTTTTTCAGAGTCAGTGTTGAACTCTATGTACTGATTGCGGAAATTATTGTCTTGTTTGTCCTTAGGGATTAAGTCCCAAAAGCGCTCATACCCCGGCTTCACCTTGTACTTACCCTCGAACGTTTCTTCATCAATTATGTCTATATTAGCCTTTATAGCCCCATATCTTCTCTTAAAGCTAATATAAGGCGTAGGGATCATTTCTTTACCTTCACTATTGGTGACACGCCCAACATATCTATCATTTTTCACTTCAATTACGTTTGTCGATTTAACAGAGAGATATGCTCCCCTTGGATCACCATTTGCCTCACAATACCCTGCGTACTCATCTCTAATGATCAGGTACATGAACTCGTAAAGAGTAAGGATAAAGGGTTGACCTGCTTCCACAGACTCATACTTAATGTCAGACTTTTCAATACCTGTTACATTATTAAGTTTAACATCGATTCTCGGAATTAATATTTGTTCATCGGATACCAGTTCAACTGCAATTGGTTTGACATCATTAACATACTTTCTGCTCTTACCTTTATGTTTAGTTCGAGTAGCGAACATAGACTCCAACCCTAATAACTTGTTGTAGTGTAGAGTTCCACTCTTACTAGCCAATTGTTCATATTCTTTCCTAGATAGTTTTTCTATCTCGTCGTAACCTTCAGCACGAACAGCTTTATTTTTATCCGTCATCTCAAATACGGCATTACCTTTTTTAGAAATACGAACTTTTGTATCCAGCATCTCCGAAACTATTTCGTCTTTCAATTGGTTATATTTTTCTTGACCAATGTCACCACTTAAAAACTGTTCTCGCAGCATTATAAGATTAGGAATTAAAGTGGCTTTATAAGGAACATCACTAAGTCTCCTGGCATCATCAAGAGTCAACACTTCAGCGTCAACTAACCCTCTCAGTTCACGATTTAATTGGTTGTACTCCAATGTTTTTTCCAGTTCACGACTGAATTTGTTAATTTGCAACTCTTTAGCTAATGGCTTATTCTCCACAAATCAGCACTCCTTCCTCAGTTAATCAATATTGGCTGTCTATCAAAAGGTCTAGGGTCTTAAGTTTATTATAGATATTCGACAAAAAACACCGTTGTCCTTCTATGAACTTAATTCTCGACATTACTCCACTAAGAAATCCTCGTAAACACATCGACAAATGGATTGAAGTAACTACAACTTTCGACCCTTTTTTCCGAAGAAAATATTAGATGCCTGTTTCGAGAGAGAGAGGGGGTAATTCTATATGGATATCCGCGCAGAGTTTGGACAGAGAGTCAGGGAACTTCGAGCCAGAAGTGGCATGTCGCAAGAGATACTGGCTCATCGAGCGGGGCTTGATCGGACATACATCAGTAGTGTGGAACGTGGGGAACGGAATATCAGCATCGTCAACATCGAAAAGATCGCCGCGGCGCTTCAAGTGTCGGTTGCATATATGTTCTCCAATGAGAGATTTTCTGCAACCCCTGCCTACCAACAGAAAGACCTTAGTGTTCCACTAAAAGAGCGATTTAAGTATCAAGTGGATAGCGAAAAGAGGATCTTGGCTTTTCAAGTGCATGGACTACTTTCAGGTGAACACGTGGATTACATGTCAAGAACGCTTCTAGGAATTTGCAACGCTTTTGGGAAAGAAGAATTAAACGTCCTTGTTGACCATCGAGATATGAAGGCATCCGATGGCGAACCCGTTGTTTATTCGCCGGAAGTCGCAGAAAAAGCCGTAACATTCCAACGGGAGCTTCTGAAATACAGTAAGCGGGTCGTAGCTTTGTGCAATTCGGAATTTATGGTGCAAAACCTGAACCATGTGGCAACACAAAGCGGAATAATCCATAAAGCTACTCATATCTTTGGGCGAGATAAAGAAATGGTCGGAAGGGCATATGAACTTCTAGGTATCAATGGCAATGAGTTAATAAAAGCCAAAGCGCAGTAGAAAAAACAGGGAAAGCCGTTATTTTCCCTGTCTACCGCTTCCTAAAATCGATTCCCCCAATGCCCTCAACACCCCCAATTATTATCCTGATCGCTTTACCATCCTTTCGAGCTCTTCATAAAAATACTGGCAAGCGACTTCCTCCATCAAGAAGTCTTTCTCGTTGGTTCTGATCCCTTTCTCATTGTAATACACGAGCCATCGGTTATTCTTACGTTCCAGACACAGCCGCTCATTATAAAGTCCACCATCCAAACTGTAACTATCCTCGGGAACGCGTTCTTCCTTCAACCGGAGTCGAAGCTCTTCTCGGGTCAACTTTATCACTTCCTCGTTACTTTAGCGTTTTCCTGATGATTTCAACAATGTCCAAGAAAATCCTGCTTTGATCGGGAATTTGAGTGGGATGAGTAGGTAAATCTTAAAGATGATTACCCCTTTGAGGGGGTTCAAATTTACTAGGAAAATCGCCAATCAGTGTTTCAATTGCGATTTACCAGTCTGTTTGTCAATGCTTAACTTCAAATAAAAAGAGACACTGCGTGATGAGCATTTGCAATGTCTCTTTCGTGGTAACAGATCAATCGTTCTTGTATTTCGGATCAAAATTCAATTGCTCTGAGCAACGGCATTGGCGAAGGATTCCATACTTTGAACCATAAGATCCGTTCGGCGTTGAATGACCTCTTTGTTAGCCGTTTTTCTACTTAGGGTCTCACCGAACTCAGAGTCCTTGTCGTATTCATCAATCAGGAATTTTTGCGCCCACAGTCCAAAATCAGTCGCAGACAAGTTCAATACTTGAGCCTTCCTCGCGGCGATAAAAAGAGATGGGACAACGGATTTCTTCAGGCTCTTAAACATTTTTGATGTCCAATCTTGGAAGCCCTCCATCATATACTCGGAGAGCTTTTCGATCTCAGCTACAATCTTAGTGTCAATTGGCGTTTTCCCGATTTCTCGCATATACAACTTCATATCTTTGCCGGAGAAGGACATGTCCCGTCCAGAAAGAAGGGCGACGACCTGAACAGCTGTTTTCCGATCAACATATCCCTCGATATCAGCCTTGGTAAAATTGACGTTTCGGAACAATTCAGAATCCGTAATATGTTTCAACACCGAACGATTATCTTCTCCGAGCAAAACCTGAGATTGCTCGATGTCAGATAACGGCTTGGTCTGGTTAACGCGGTAGAAGATTTCCTCTACATCCTCAAGTGAATATGACTCATCGAAAATTGTAACAGCAAAGCTATACCCCATCACTGCTTGCTGAAGATCTTCCGGCAACCCACTAAACTTCAAACCTGAAACAGATTGTTCTCCTACCAAAGGAATATCATCGGTCAAAGCGAAGCCATCATCAATGAATAAAAACAAAGTGTTCAAACGCTGGAGACAATCAACTGCATAATAAATGTTTTTCGTCTTGCTTCTTGAATTACTTTCGAGACTATCACCATTTTTCCAAACCAACAGATTCGGAATGTAGCCATCGGTCAAGACAGTGTGCATTAAGAGACTTTGCCAACTACGATCCTTCCGGCGAACGTATCGACGTTGGAAGGGGAGGTCGAAATTGATTTGATCCTTCATCTTGACTAATTGATACGTTGTCCACTGAACTGTTGATCTTGCCAAAATTATCCCACCTTTGAGAGGAACTTTAATCAAAAGACTACTTTTTATTTTACCACTTAATCCGAGCTATCGTATATTGCGTCAATAGCCACCCAAACGGGAGATCGAGAAATTAAATAGAATGATACGCTTTGTAGAAGCTGATCCCTTGCTTGACCCCACTGAAAAACATAAACTCCTTAACGAATAATGACTTCCTGTCCATCACTTCCTGCAGGGCAGTTAATAGTTCAAGCTGGTCATCAGACAAGGATTTTTTCAGATCTGCTATAAGCTGCTGCTCAAGATTTCGATCTTCCTCAGGTACGTCTTTTTCCCGATTGGCTAAAACGATCAACCTCATCTCATTTGAAAGTGCCGAACCAATACAAGCAGGTAAACCGATGTCCTCCGTCAAGGTCTTCTGAGTTACATTCCGATAGCGACATTCCAAGAAGAATACCCTCCTTTTAACCAATGCTCTCGCATTGCTTGGCAAACTTGATCCCGATCCTGGCTCCGGCTAAGTAAACCCCTTCATACCTTCGAGACATGTTGTCCTGATTCACCTTGCGCCAGATCTCCAGTTGCTCGAATTGGGATGCAGTAAAGCTGTCTTTTAACTGCTTCATAATCTCCGACTGATGTCCATCCAGATGGACAAATTCATCGGTAGACTGGGCATCAAGCTCAATATATCGACTATCCTCAAGGGACTGCCTGATTAATGAAGGCAATTCGTCTGGATTTTGAGCTTCTTTGGATGGCGACCAAGGCAAAGAATCAGGACTATTCAGAGCAGATACGTGACCGGCTTTTGGGAAACCATTTTCGTGCAATTTTAACCCCTCCTTTGCAATTGTGCTTGTAAGTTACCGTAATTGCTTGGAAATTGCAAGGAACTTCAAGGATGATCGAGAAGGCGAGAAGGGGGAGGGCAAAAGAAAAGCCGTTCGATACCCCTGATTAGGTAAAGAACGGCTTCGATTGGATTAACGAGATGCTTGCTCTTTGATGTACTTTACCAGCGCGGCGGGCGGTTGCTTCATCATTTCAAGAAGCTCATTCAACTTCGTAAGGGAGGTCGGGTTAACCCACGCCAACTGCTCACCATCAATATCATTTAGAATGGTGACATTAAACTTATCACCTTCATCTTGATGATCAATGCAAACATCAAGGTCACCCTTTTCAAAACGAATGCTTGTGTAGAAGCCAGAACTCTTTGTATAGCTGCCATACTGTCCGTTGTGATATCCGTTGAAAACTGGATTGATGTAGTTCTCCCTCGCCAAGTCCGATACCCACTTGTTTACCAAAAATAAAATGTCTTCATTTGAAAGTGCAATCATAACATCGCCTCCTGATTTTGATTACACCATTAGTAAATCAGATGGCGATCCGGCTCCAAAAAGAAAAATGGTCGACCTCCAAATGAGAAGTCGACCTCTTAAATTTTCCTATGACTTATTCTGATCATCTACTTTATTCGGACTTGCACTTTCATCATCCATTGTCACTTGTTGAGGTTTACTTTCTGAACTAGCGAAATCCTTTGTTACAGGCGGCTTCTCATTACTAGTAGAAGTAACTGCTTCATTAGGTTTAGAAAGACTAGGCTGCTCTGGCTTCGTACTATCTCCTTTACCCCACATAGATTTCCAATCCAAACCACAGGATTCCCTAACAAAAGAAAGAATGTTTCGGGCGACCTTAAATCTCTCATCAGATATACCATAGCCGAATACTTTCATCAATTCTTCTTCTGAATATTCCTTACCTTTTAATCCTTGCTCGAAAAGAAGGAAGTCAAGATGCTGTGGCATCGTTAGATATATACTCGGACGAGCTAATGCTCTTTCGATTAAGCCGATCAAACTGGCTGTATATGGTGGAGGATCTATCGGACCGAACTCAACACTTTTAGGTGCTACTGATTTAGGCACTGATGATCTGATAATTTCATTCGCTAAGTCTCTCGCAGTACTAATTAAATCATTAGCGGTTCTCGGGTCTAAATCTCCATATGTAAGTTTAGATGTAATATGATCACGCCGAGCTTTTTCTGGCAACCCCAATACATCGGAACAAATCCAAAGGATTTGAAGCCCTACCAAGACGGTCAACTCACACGCAAGAAATTTCAGAGTATCTCGATGATCTTTATTGTGGTTACCAGCATGATCAAGACCTCGAGCAACGGTATTCAAAAACTCCAAGCAAATATTAATAGCAACGTAAGGATTCTCATGTAAATAAAGCTTCCTTGTATTAGACAGAATATTATTTATTGTTGAATTGGATTTCGCTACTTTTTGAAGAATACTTTCATATCTACTATAGAAGTCACAATCAGCTAGACCGAATGCATGTCTCTCGTCAGTATATTCCTCCAAAATATCACTGGTAAGTACCTTTACGCCTCCAGTGGATGCAAAACGAATGATTTCCCATTGAGTCTTATTTAAAGCAACAAATACATTATTCGCTTTTACGAATTCACCAAGACCTTTTGCCCAAAAGATACGCTCATAAGGCTTCGATCTGGCTTTATTCTTACAATCACAGATTATTCTGTGTCCCTGAAAAGGATTGGTGAAAATTATACCCAAGACATCAATATCCGTTGCGTCATGATTTGAAATTCCGTATTGAAGGGGAATCCCCCGCCTAGTTAAATAACCTTGGCATTGAAACATACTTGAAACCTGATACTCGAAACCAAAACCTTTCTTAGCCGATTTATCATCATTGGTCACCTATAAACACCTCCTGTCCTTAAAGTAGAAAGCATTTTACTTCTCAATGCTTCAACTGGAGCCGTTGACTTTGCAATGATCTGGTTCTTTCTTGTTTCTGGAATTACGCATCTACTTGGTTGTTCTTTAAGCAGATCACCAATATTTGATTCTGCCTCCAAAGCAACTTTGTTGTAAGTTATCATTTGCCGAACCAGTTCCCCGACCTCACGCTGTCTTAATTTCATATAGAATCCATATGGCTCTGCTGGGGTCGTTTGAATTACCCCATCCATCTCCAACAACGCATAATCCTCACCGATTGCAGTTGCTGGTCCAACCCATTCTCCACGTAGTAATTTGTTTACTATATTCAGCATCTTCTCTATAGTTGAAATCCTTCCTCTTCCAAACGAGGACTTGGTTTGTCCGAATCTCAGACAGCTCAACAAAATTTTCGCTTTATGAAACACATCCTCGGAAAGCGAAAAGCTGCCAACCCCTTGACCTCTTAATTGCGGAGTTGTCAGGAAGGTTGCCGCGCCAATTGCTGATTCAACAGTTACCCCATCAAGCAACCCTACACCTTCCATCATTTCGACAATATGCGGTTTAATCGTTGATGGTATATCTTCGATTAGGAACCCTGGAGTCTCCGAGACTAATCGCTGGACTTCCATTACCATGTCACGTTCGTCACTATCCAGAGCAGATAAAGCTTTTGCTACTCGCTGTGGATCTCCATTAAAGGAATATTCGTTATACAATACTTGATCGGAGCCTTCGCCACTCGCTTTCACAAGACCAAATGTCTTCTGAAGTTCAATTGTTGTGGCTGCACTTTCTTCCGAAACCCCATTCTTCGTTAAATACTCTTTAAGTTCATCAGGGACTCTAGGTAACTCAAAAGTATGATTCAACCCTATTAAACTAGCTTGCTCCTCTACCTGCGGCTCGAGCTTATCATATATTGTGGAGACGGTTTCCAAAGCTTCTTTACCCGAGAAGCAATATATCTCTATCTCTTTGGGTTTTCCCATTTCATCGACTATGTAATCGACTTTTCCTGCTTGCCGCAAGTAATCCAAGTAAGTGGTAAGTTCGCCTCCCGAGATACTTGACTGGCGTGCGAAAATTCTTGCATGTTGGTAGGGCACAATTTCTTGCTTGTCTGCGACCAATCTACCAAGCAAAGCACCAGCTTTTCCCGCTTGTTCAGTAGCCTCAAAATACGTAAGCTCAGTTGTATTTTGCTTAATCTCCGCTAAATGTTTGATTGTATTTACAATCCATGTCCCCTTCGTCAACTTGTCCACGATTCAACACACTCCACTAATATTTTACAAGATCAATTCGACGCCTTCCGACTTATTTCCTCTTTTACCTCCTAGAAACAGAGAAGCCCATGCTCGAGAGTTACCCCATTGCATGAGCATAATAAATAACATCATTTAATGAATACGATATAGACCTTGTTTACCGTTAGCGGCTGATCTTCCTCGTAAATCGTTACCTTATCCATCAGATCAGCTGATAAATTCTTAATAAGGTGCTGCGTGGCGGATAAAGTATGGTCTCCAAAGTCATAGATCACCAAAAATTTATAAGCTTCGGTCGGGTCAAGCGACTTCACTTTGGTTTTGCCTGTAAGCAACCCCTTGATATCATCAATGATACCCGTTTTCTGTTTGGAACCAAATACGTAGCCGTTATTGATCGGTTTATTACATTTGATCTCGGCTACGATCTTTATATCTCCGATGACCATTAGATCATAGCCATTATTGCTTGGCTTGGTGTTAAGCACCTGATCCAAGTAAACCTGATATTTCTCCTTAACGGAAGGGAATCGGTCGCTAAGCCAGTCAAGGAAGCGGATCGTTGTCTTGTAAGTAAGGATGTTATGTATGTCTTTCAGAGTGGTCTTGATGTCCTCGAAATCCTCAACTGATAGCCTGGAATAGTAATCGTCGTTACTGCCGGTTATTTTGTCCGCGATGAATCGGTTGAAGCGTTCTTTCAGTTCGGTTTCACGGTTATATGGCTGGCTCATGAATAACAACCCCCGATGATCAAATTAAAATCATTATACAAGAGATGCAAAATCCCTGTAAGTAATTGGGGATTGTGACTGAAGTGTTGTGAGTCGTAGTATAGTTAAAAAAGATCGACCCCTATTGAGATCGATCTTTAAAAACGTTTGACTTGCCACCAATACCGTTTCCTGATATCAAACGAACATCTGCTGCAACAAACCATTTTTCAACTGTATGAGGAATTCGACTTTCGATTCTTCCTTAGAGATTTTTTCTTCTAAGGTAAACAGAAACGAAGCAATCTTATTCTGTTCTTCAAGCGAAGGCAGTGGGATCTCGAGACTTCTAACCGAATCCCATTCTGTTCTCGGCATCTTGGAACCTGACGATATATTCGCTGCCTGTTGAAAGGTGTCACTTTGAATTATAAAATACAAAAATTCATTAGTAATTCTAGGACTTGTTGATGTCAAAACCCAAATTTCTGATGAGCAAACCCCATCAAATGTTGCATACCAATACTTCTTAAGGTACGGGCGTAGTTTTCCAAACAAAACAGAGCCTTTAGAAAACTCATTCTTAGTACTTTGTTGCTCGTGTGATAAGAAATATCCGTTGATTTGACCTCTTTCACCAACAATATTCTCTAATTCAATACACGGCACGTTCAACTTGCTTTGTGGATTGATCTTTTTTGAACTGTTTGTGGCAACTTGCTCGAACAGTTCAATGTCCCATTCAGGAAAATCCTGTCCATTCTCATCTTTGAACCGGAGTTCCTGCGAAAAAATCTTCTGTAGTATGCCCTTCTTGAACAACTCCAGTTGCTCAATTTTCTTCTGTTGCATCTCAATCTTCTGATCGAGAAGGGAGAAAAATGAAGAGATTTTCTCTTGTTCTGGTAAACTAGGTATTTTTATCGTCAAATTCTTCAGCTTATTAAAAGACAGGACTAACTGTGATGTTCCAACAATTTCTCTTACAATCTGCCTTGAGAGAAAATTATTTAAATAAATCCATACAAAGTACGGAGCTGCTCCATTGACATAAAACACTGGATAAAAATAACTCACAATCCCTTTATCGATCAAAGTGTTCCTATTAAAAACAAACCGACCATCATCACTTCTTGAGCGATAAGTAAAATACCCGTATGGAATGACATGGTATCCTATATTATCCTCCGTTGTAACTTGCCCATTAAAATGCTCAGTTTGTAATACCAAGCCTGCTCTAGAAGAGGTTAGGACTGGATACTGATTTTTTATCAGTGTCTTTTCTGTATACTCTACCAAGTACTCACTTAAGGGTCTCTCTTCCCAATTAGGATACACTTCCCCATTTTCTCTTGTAAATCTGAGTGGGGGACAATATTTGAGCGAATTCAACTTCTAAACCCCCAATTCCTTCAGATACTTCACAAGCTCTGAATCAATCTTGTTAATCTCATCATCAATTTCCTTAAGTCGAGCTTGAACCGCTTGAATATCGACCGTTTCTTCTTCCTCAAACGTATCGACATAACGAGGAATGTTTAGGTTAAAGTCATTTGATCTGACTTCGTCTAGACTAGCGGCATAAGAATACTTTTCGATGGTCTGACGAGTCTTATAGGTCTCAACGATCTTCTCTACATCTTCATCACGAAGACGATTTTGGTTCTTTCCTCTCTCGAAATCATGGGACGCATCGATGAACAGAATATTGTCATTCGCTTCTCGACACTTTTTGAACACAAGTATGCACGTTGGGATTGTTGTTCCAAAGAAGATGTTGGCTGGCAAGCCGATCACCGCATCCAAGTAGTTCTTTTCTTCAATCAGGTACTTACGGATAACCCCTTCTGCCGCGCCGCGGAACAATACCCCGTGGGGGAGAACAACTGCCATCGTTCCGTTATCATCAAGGTGATGAATCATATGTTGAACAAAAGCAAAATCCGCTTTAGATGCAGGAGCCAACTTACCATAGGCACTAAAGCGCTCGTCTTGCAGAAACTTTTCATCTGCACTCCATTTTGCAGAGTAGGGGGGATTTGCCACTACTGCTTCGAAGCGCATATCAATGTGCCGTGGATCTTCCAAACTATCGGCATTCTGAATATCGAAGTTATGATAAGACACATCATGCAGGAGCATGTTCATACGTGCCAAGTTGTACGTAGTGGAGGTTTTCTCTTGCCCGTAAAACTTCCGAACTTTGGCTTCCTTGGCAACCCGCAAGAGCAATGATCCCGAACCGCAAGTTGGGTCATAGACATTCCTCAAGTCCTTCTTACCAAGCGTCACTATCTTGGCAATAATTTTTGAAACTTGCGGTGGGGTGTAGAATTCGCCAGCTTTTTTACCCGCATGAGCTGCAAACTGACCAATTAAATACTCATATGCATCCCCTAAAATATCAATATCCGCATCATCATGTGTGAAAGGTATACTATTGATATTAACCATTACTTTTGCAATAACTTTGGAACGAGACTTCACATCACGACCCAATTTTGAAGATGATAAGTCCATATCTTCAAACAGATTACGGAATTCTTCCTGGCTTTCCGCTCCTAAGGTTGATTCGGTTACAGCAGTGACTGCTTTCTGTAACATTTCAATATCGAACTTACCTTGTTCTCCCTTAGCAATTTCCTCAATCATGCTTGAAAACAGATAGTCGGGTTCGATAACATAACCAATCTCCCGAATAAGTTGATCCTTTAATCCTTCACGATAAGCTTGATCCTTCCAAGCATCTTTATAAGAAATGTTATCTTCCTCGAGCAATTTGTTAGCCCGATCCTCCGTTTTCTCTGACAAGAAACGATAAAAGATCAAACCGAGAATATAGTCCTTAAATTCGTAAGCTTCAAGTTGACCTCGGAGGTCGTTCGCCATGTCCCAAAGCTTCTTATGTAATTCGCCCTGTTGATATCGCTGTAACTCAGTCGTTGTCATTTGCTTACCTCCTCCTTTAGATACCCCATTAATATTTGTTTGATATACTGCTGTTCCCATACGATTCTCTCCTGAAGTAGACGATTTTTTCGATGTAATAACCTGTGGACGCTACCAATCTTCACTTGATCGTCCATAGGTGGCAAAATAATTTCCAAAGTCCTAAGCATTTGAATCGACAAAGCTGCGATACTGGAACCTTGAGTGGCAATCTTCAATTGCTTGCGACAATCTGGATGTTCATTTATAAACCATTCCAGATAGTCAGGATGTAATTCACTTGTAGGCTCGATGATGGCAAAGTTAGAGGGGATTAGCTTGCCGACATGCTCCTGTTGCAATGCTACTGCTCGTTGTCCAGTCAAGCTAATTAAAACCAACCCCTCTTTGGCGAGCGGTAAAGACCCCAAGCGATCCTTAGCTACATGAACATCTTGCTGATTTTCTGATGATGTGGGATCGGGACTTAACCACTCATTCATTTCCTTCATCGTGTAGACCGGAAGCTTAACTGCATCCATTGAAGGTGATGTCTGGATACGCGCTAAAAATGCTCCTTGCACAACCGATGCACATTGTTCTAAATACAAACCAGCCCTCCCCTTTGCTATTTCGTTAAATAGCATTAATTCCAACATCTCCATAATAATAAAAAACAGCAGGAAAGGCAATCCTTTTCCTGCTATTTTTATAAATAGCACTACGAAAAGCGTTTGGTGTGCTCGGTGATGAACTCAATGATCCGTTGAATCATTGCTCGTTTTTGAAGGAAAGGCAACTTGACGGCATCACTTATTTCTTGTTGGTTAACAAGTCCACCATATTCATATTCTTGCACGAAGCTCTGGATCGCTTCGGGCGATAACCCCACTTCACCAGCGAATGCCTCGATTTCCTTCATTCGTTCTTCTTGTTCAAACGCATTATAGTTATCGTCTACCGAATCAGCATTGGTTAAGGTCGGTACGACCTTCCGCAAGAACTCCTTCAGTAAGTTCGCCTTGAGACGGAGCTGCTCATTGTCCGCCCGATCAATCTCATCTTCAATGTCCTTTATTGACTTGTCCCGTTCTTCCTGATTGTCGAAATCGATGTTGCGGATCAGATTCATGATGTAGCTGACATTGATCCGATCGGTATGCATCAACTCAATCAGGAAGTCAACGTTTGCCAAGATCGATTCCTTATCCCCGCCGCGCTTGACTTCCTCGTAGATACGGAGGTACTTACTTTTGTAGTCCTGGTACTCCTGCTCATGAATACCTAATCGAGCTGGATCGAATTCAAACTCGGTGAAAGTTTGGAGACGAGTCAGGTACTTAGTAAGATCGCGGAAGCTGACCACAAACTCCTGTTTTTCTTCCTCCCGCTCCAGACTGTCTACTGCCGCTGGCGTAGTGGCGAGGGCTTTTACTTTCGCCAATGCTGCCCTAAACATTTGAAGGTACTCTTCATAGCTTTTCATCAGGACATCGTCAACATTGTCCGTCTTCGAGAACAACTTGATCGCTTCGTCGGTATCTTCCTTCAAGTTACGGAAACAGACGATATTTCCGTAGGGCTTGGTCGCTTTCTCTGTCCGATTGGTACGAGAGAAGGCTTGAATCAAGTTGTGATACTTCAAAAAGCGATCCATGTAGAGGATGTTCAAGGTCTTGCTGTCGAATCCTGTCAAAAAGATATTAACCACCAACAGAATATCGATTTGGGCGGTCTTGACCCGTCTTGAGACATCAGCAAAATACCCCTGATACTTATCCGTAGAGAAATTGGTGCCGAACATGGCATTGTAGTCTTTAATGATACGTTCAAGGCTATCTCGCGAGTGCTCATCTTGTCCGTCACCCTCACTATCCTCGTTCTGCCCATAGGTGAAGATAGCTGCAATCTTGAAATTGTGCGACAGCGATTTAAAGGTGTCGTAATACTTGATCAGCATCGGGATGCTGTCTACAGTGAACAAGCCGGTGTAGCCTTTACTGCGGGACTTACGGTCGTGGTGCGCGATAATATTCTCGGCAATCATTCGGATACGATCATCATGCATCCAAACTTCGTCAGTCAAAATGCCTTTTACGCGGGTCTGATCCTTCTCGTCAATCGAGACTTCAACTGTTTGAATGTAATCCACCGAAAACCCCAAGACATTACCATCATGAATCGCATCTTTAATCAGATACGTATGTAGACATTTTTCAAAAATATCGGCAGTTACCCGACCGTCCTGACTTTTATTTACCTCGAACAAAGGTGTCCCCGTGAAGCCAAAATACTGCGCCTCTTTAAAATGATTGTCAACGAGTCTTTTCATCTTACCAAATTGACTCCGGTGACATTCATCAATGATGAAAACGACCCGCTCTTGCTGATAGGGCTTCATGATCTGCTCATATCGCGGATTTTTTATGGCGTTCGCCATCTTTTGAATTGTAGTAACGATCAACGGTTTGGTTAAGTCCGAAATTTGTGCGACCAGTTTTTCCGTATCATCCGTCATGTCCACCGAATCGGGTTCAAACTTGTTAAACTCCGCCAAGGTCTGGCTATCCAAATCCTTACGGTCAACGAGAAAGAATACTTTCTTAATGTGTGGTTCATTGGCAAGGATTTGACTCGCCTTAAATGATGTCAACGTCTTACCGCTACCAGTGGTATGCCAGATGTAACCATTATTCTTGGTTTCTAAGGCACGCTTAATAAGTGCTTCGACAGCATAGACCTGATATGGTCGCATGACCATCAACAGTTTCTCGGTCTCATTAATTACCATGTATCGGGCAATCATCTTCGCCATGTGGCATCTTTCTAAAAAGCTGGCGGCAAAATCGCTTAAATTGGTGATGCGATTATTCTCTGCATCCGACCAGAAGAAAGTATGCGAAAACAGAATGTCGCCATCGGAGTTGGCAAAATATTTCGTATCAACCCCATTACTAACGACAAACATCTGCAGATAGCGATATAACCCCTTGAAGGAGTGTTTCCGATACCGTTGAATCTGGTTGAACGCCTCTTTGAAGTCTAAGCCGCGGCGCTTTAACTCGATTTGAACCACAGGTAAACCGTTAATGAAGATTGTTACATCATAACGGTTCTTATACTTCCCTTCGACTGTGGTCTGATTGGTGACCTGAAAGATGTTCCTGCACCAATCACGAGTATTCATCAGTTCGAGGTAAACCTCAGTTCCATCATCACGTTGGAATACTTGCTTATCTCTAAGAATCTTTGCGGAATCAAAAATGCTTTTACCGTCAACCTGGGTCAAGAAACGGCTGAACTCGGCATCGGTCAGTGGCTGACCGTTCAATTTCTTCTCGTTAAATCTGTTCAGTTGCTGCCTGAAGTTTTCGAGAAGTGAAACGTAATCATTTATGGTTACTCGCTCGTAGCCTTGACGAACAAGCTGCTCAATCAAATTTTTCTCTAGCTGGGCTTCCGATTGATAGGACAAAATGCAGAACCTCCTTAGATAACTTATACTCCTCATACATTGGTTTCTTATATTATTCTACAATGTTCTATCGTTATCCTTCTAAAGACCCAGATTGATCTAGAACAACCGAAACAACATCTTCAATTGATACCCTGCAAGGTTAATCACCATTTCAAGTTATTACAACAAAAACCGGCATAAGTGCCGGTTTGGGTGATCCCAATTTTCAATTTACAAGTATTAATGGATGCAACAAACCTCTTATCTTTCATGGGAGTTCCTCTTTTTCTACTTAGCCTTCTTACGCAGTAGATGCTGACGGTTTATTGTCGTTTCGAGCATCGATTAAGACGATGTTTTTTGACCCATGTAACCCTAATTCTTTCAGTATTCTATCAACTTTCTTAAACTCATGCTCGGTGAAATATATAATCACTTTAATCGACTTGCCAGTCTCGTTTGCTTTTTCATAAATAGAAACTTGGTTCTTCAAGTTTCTTCTTAACTGAGAATTGCTTGCCAATTTGAACTCAACCAAGGTCTTATCTTTGCTTCCTCGGGAAATCTTAAAATCAACTGGACCCCTTCCGTTATTGACTTCTCTATTTACATCAGAGACGGTTGCAAACCAAGTTAATCTATACAGTATTTGTAGGTCTTCCTCTTTCTTAATTGGCAAACCATTTGAATAAAATATCCTATACCCATCATTATTCTCAATAACATTTTTCAAATAGATTACTCTTTGCAAGGACTCTTCAAATGTATTCCCTGATGTTCGATAAAAATCAGTCTCCGAATTTAATAAATGTATTAACTGCTTAAACTGCTCAACATAGAATGTCGCCGACTCTTTCACTTTCTCGAGGCTACTTGCCTCTGCCTCATCTCCGCGTTGTTCTTTGAATTTAATATAGTAATCAATAAACTCAGGATATTCAACAATTACTTTGCTAACAGCATAGCTACGGTCTTTAGCAGAATGCTTCTTAGGTAATATCATATAGAAATAATTATTTATTTGTTCCCGAAGCTGCTCATTATCTATACATTCTGGAATCAATGTAAAGTCTTTTACAATATCAGACTTATTGATCCACGTATCATCTTTAGTTAGTATGTCGACAGGGGTTAGAAGCACATAGTCATTATTAAAATAAGGTAAGGTGAAAAAATCTCTCTCCCATGTTTCAGTCTCATAATTAAACCTAACGTTCTGAACATGGACTCTTCTCGTAAATTTCGGTTTCAAATGCTTCAAAGCAAAAGCCTGAGTATACCCCAAAAGATACTCATGTATTAATCTCGTGGTAAAGTCGCTAATATTATCGCGACCTACGTTTTCCTTTATAATACATAATTTTTCAAGATGACTACCCTGTGTAATCTTCTCTTTACCGAAATCAGAAAATAGATTTCCTAGATTTTCATGGAGCGCAACTGCAAAATCTCTACCTAAGCCACTTCCTCCATTTCCATTACGACAGAATCCAAACCAGTTCTGCTTAATCTCGGGAAACATATACCATGCCCGTAAAAGCCCATCGGAAATCATTCCACTCTGTGCTTTATCCCTAAGAAATCTTAAATACTTTAGAATATTGTTATGTAACATCTGGTATTCTTTCTTCGGACTATTAAATAATAGAAACGGGTCAATGAATAAAGGTAAATCATTAATAAGCGAAATATCAAATGCACCATAATTCTCAAGGACACTTGGTTTTATTTCAAAAAAGTCAGAAAAATATACCTTTAATTTCATCGAACCGACCCCCAGTAACAGTCAACAATCTTTTCTAATATGTTCGTCAATTAGTGACATAATTCCTGCAAGATCAAATGTCAGTTAGGTCAAATTGATAAATGTTACTTGATGATCCGATACATTGACAGGTCATACTGAGAATCAGTCAGGGAGGACACTAATCTTTCTCCATTGTTATCGAATGCGATCTCCTCAAGGTTTTGGTTCGAAAGAAACGCTCCCTCAATGTTGCTGATCTCCCCTGACTTAATTCTTTGGGATAGTTGCTGTGCGAGGTATTGAGACAGTGAATTTTGTTCATTAGTTCCCTGACCGCCGACTTTATACCCCAAGTCTTTAACGATTTCTGGATGTCGCTTTTTTACTTCGATAGCCAATTGATATGCCGTTATAAATGGGATGCCAAAGTGATGATCGGGTTTACTCTGATAAGTTATTTCAGAAAGAATATCTACAATTTTGGTTTCAATGTCGTGTTCTTTCCATATACTCACAATATTAACCCCCATAACTGCCATAAAGAATTGTATCCACTTTATCGATACGTTCCTTCAATAATCCGAGATCGACTGACATTTCATCAGGCAGAGTAGATGAATAATCAAGCCTCCAGAAATAACGGAAGTGGAATGATCTCGGGTCGACTTGTTGAAACTCTTCGATTACAGAGTCAATAAGCTCACGACCCTCTTTTGTAGTTTCATCCTTGATTTTCTTTCTCACCTTTTCCCATATCTTCGATAAATCGTGATCCATCTTGGTGCTTTTATCATAAATCTTCACATAAAGATTTTTCAGAACAAGCTCTAAATACTGACGATAAAGAAATACAATAGGGAACACATAAGCATCGGCTAAACTGATCCCTAAAACCTTATCAACAAGATCGTCCGCTGCATCTTTATACCCCGAGATGTATCCGAATTGCTTCAATCCCTCAATACCTAACTCTTTCTCAACATTGCTTTGCCAGCCAATATTGACCATATTAGTTCCAGTACGAAATTTATCCTTAAATATCTTCTTGCTCATCTTCAATCACCTCCGATCTACAAAATGGCTTTCAACTTGCGTTGGAAATCTGACGTGAAAACATTTTTACTGACAGCATCAGCAAACAGCATCAGGAGTTCGTTCTCATTAATATCAAGCGGTCTTAAGATCAATCGTTCGTTATCATTTTTGTTCTTCTTGTAGTAGGCGAAGCGAATCTCATCTTCACCACTTGTCTTTACAGTTATCCGTTCGATGGTGCAAATGAATTCACCAAGCTCCAGCCGTCCCTGCTTCAAGAGATCGCAATAATCAGTACTCTTTAATATCTCCGTCTTTTCCTGTGTTTCTTTATGCAGGTCGATTACCCCAAATTCAACTAAGAGCTTCGATAAAGCCAAGTTGATTAGGGAATTCTTACTCATTTTCGTCTTGTCGGCAAGGTTAGTCAGTGCATCATCAATGTCCTGGGATAGAGACAAGTTCAGTCGAGTTTTTTCATCCATCTTTAACACCTCATATCAATGTCGTTTTCACTTATGGTGTCATTTTAACACATTCTGCAAAAGTGAGTCAATGCCCCGAACTGAAAAATGGTGCAATTGTGCCTTGCTTAATGCTAACCATCATCGATAGGTATCTCAGTTCCATCTTTGTTAACACTCCAGCGGTTGTCCTTATTACGAACGATGGCAAAACCGTTCTCGAAGTCCCTGATGATCTCGTCAAATTGAGAGGGGATGATCAGCTTGCCCTTCAAGTCGATGAACCCCCCCCCCCACTTGCCATCGAAATTCTGTACAGCCGCTAAGCCATTATGAAAGTAACCCGCGTTGGCGTACTGGAGTGGGATGACTTCATCTCCGTTCAGATCAATGTAGCCGTATCCTGTGGGAAGGTTTGCGTCTCTAACCAAAGCAAAACCTTCATGGAAACCGCTTACCGATTGATACCCCCGAGAGAAGGGAACGACGAAATTACCGGCTTGGTCGAGGATGCCGACTAGACCTTCCTTGTTTTCAGTGCGGATCAGACCGTGTTCGATTGGAATGAAGTACTGGCACTCGCAGGGGATGATCTCATTTCCTTGATCATCGATTAGTCCGTAGAAATCTTGACCAAATCCATACTTGTTGATCCGGAGTTGCTTAATGACCGTTATGCTTGGCTTAAACTTGACGGACGTTTGTACGGGATACTTGGGATTGTTCAAATAAATCTTCCTCCTTCAGCTATTAACGGCTCTATAAAGTAATGCGGCTTTCAAACTTCAAAGGAGCTGCTCCTCACATAACCTCCACATTTCACAAAGATTGGGAAGGAGTTCCATGAAGATAGTTTTCGCTTCGTCAAACGTATCCATCGACCAAGGCTCGATGTCGGGCAGAACTTTCAGGTAATTTTTGAACTTGTATCGAACGGAATTCTTGACTTCATAGGCAGATGCGATGGCAGTTCCTTCATCGAGGAAAACTACTGGGATGTACAGGTGGCTTGCAAGACCTTCAAAGAAAGAGCGACCGATACCCCCATCTGCATGGTAATTCAACCACGACTCGAAATACCAATTGCCTCCGACTTTCACCATCAGGACAAAGAGATACACATCGTTAAGAGCAAAAGCGGCAACTCGAATGTTGATCTGCGGCTTAGAACCAAAGCAATCACGCATAGTTCTGTCGGTCTTAATAAAAACGGCAGGTCTCCAATTGATGCCTCCGTCCGTCGATACCATGTCCAGTGCCATTGATCCGGGCGGCACATGCTCGAATAAGTCGATAATGTTATTGCCTTGCCATTTGTTACCTGAATCTTTAGCATTGTCATAACCTCCAATTAAATGATTGCTGAATCTACTTATATTGCTATACCTCTTAAAAATTGTCCGTAAGTGGATTTCAACTCCTTCAACAAACAAAAAATCTCTCAAATCCAATCACTGAAGAGATCCTGAAACATTCACTCATTTCCTTATGTGCCGATTTAAAGTACATCTCCTATCAATACCCCTATAAGAAAAACAAAAGATGGTGCCGCTTGGACACCATCTCAATTCTTAGATTGAATTTGTATACTTTCCACCGCTTCTCCTCCAAGGTTACACGCCGAAACTAAGGCTACTTGCATTAAAAACACCAATCAGTTAGTGGGACTCAACTGATGAATAAAGGAAAAATACGTTTCAAAGCTCATGCGGAATTTTAGACGTATCTGGTGGGGGCACATACCCAACCTTATTATTAATCAGGTTGCATATGCGATCAAATGAGTTGCCTGGATTTTTACCAGATAGAAACGAATATACACTGTGGTTGCCATCTTTATTAATATATGAAATACTTAGTGTCTTGTATTCTCGTTTGACACCAAAACCTCCGCCTGCACGAATCCAATCGCTATGTTTATGTACGGATGCGCTTTGTATCTTCTCTAATCGAATAATCTCAATGTCATCGATCGTTACACGGTCTGGATAAACATAAAGAATCCGCTTCTGCTCTCCATGACTATACCCGCTAACACAATCTAAAAATCCCTTTTGCTTTTGTCTGATATAGACAAATACAAAAAATCCTGCTACAGCTAAAACCAAAATCACCCAAAATGCGGGATAAAACATAAGTTGCAATAATACAATTAACAGCGGAATACTACATAACAGCAGAAGGAAAATCAAATATGGATGCACTAACCAAGCCCCTCCTAACCACCAACACCTTTTGGAATTACCGTAAACAGAACATTTCCTCGTCTCTTTTACTTAAACAAAACTTCCAGCATCGCAATTTCGTCCTCGCTAACGGACTTACCCCAATATTCTTCAACTAATTGGTCTACTGTCATAAAACTGTCCTCACTGAAATCGAGATGATAGTAGTAATTACCTATATAACCACTGTAACTTGATTCCTTACCGACGCTATACTTCAAAGGAAGATTAAACATCTTATACTGCCCTTCTCGAATTTCTTGGAACGTGGACTGAATGTCTTCATACATTAATTTTTGCATTGCTTTTCCTACTGCAGTAAAACGGTCACTTTGCATATTCTCTTGGTATCTACTTTCGATCATCTGTTCAATGTAGTCTGTGCCAGTCTTAAATTGAATCTTTGAAAAGACTAGATACAGGTTTTTCAGAATAACACTAGGCAGATTATTCGTTGTCTTTCCTATATACTCAATGCGTCGAAAACCATATTCAGTATTTTCAATTTGTCTCACAATTTCCCCTTTAAAATATTCGGAAAAATGTTCAGAAACAGTTTGATACCTATGCAATAAAATATTCATAGAGTTTGGGTCAAACAATTGCAAATCCTTATAAATCTCAACAGACTTAAATAAATCACCTTTCAATAAATACAATACCCCATTGATATATTGAACTGCCTTCTTTTCTTCAAGCAGTAGTTTTGATCTTTTACAGAACCGCTGAATAAACTCCTCATTAAACTTAATATACTCATCAAGCAATCCAGCTTTATTAATTTCAATCTCGTTGCGGAGAATATACGAATGATAAAAATCTCTCAGCAAGTCATAATGTTGCTTTTCATTTCTATTGTTCTCGATTCTCGACTTAAGGTACTTGTATTTATCCAACTCAAACTCATCAATCTCGTCAAATCTTTTACGTATACTCGATACAGCAATGTCAGCTGTTCCACAGTATTGATTCAATAATATTGCTAGTTGAGAGCCATCGATTAGTTCTATGTTTTTGTTATCCGCAAACTCAACTGCTTTGTCGGAGAACGTCGAGTTGGTAATAATAATGCCCTTATTGGCATTTTGGCTTAATACAACCCCATATAAATCTCTAACTGTAGGTTCCCCAATAGCTGCATTCCAGCGTTTACACTGCACTAGATACTTCCCTTTAATAATCGGTTGATCTGAATATGCTATTATATCAACGCCACCGTCACCTGACAGCGAGGTCATTTCCACCAAAAACCCCATACTTCTTAATAATTGGGTAATGAGTCTTTCAAAATCATAACCATCCATCGTATGTATGCTCAAATTAAAAAATCACCCTTTATACCAAAATCATTAATCTTCCACATTCAGACTTATACTTTAATATTACCATATTTGTCTTAGGTTGAGTGAAATGAGTGGGTAGAATGGTCAAGTGGGGCATTAAAGCCGAGATACCCCCTTGGAGAGTAATACAAATAAAAATCACACCTCAGGGAAGTGTGATTGGGATTACCATGTCGTTTAATTTGCCCGATATCTATTCACATACACCGAAAACTGGGATATAAGCTTATTGGGAAGGACTCATTCAAACGCAGTAGCTATTACATTCATAAAATTAATTCCTGCTAACATCTCGCTCGAATGAGGAAACAAGCAAAGTGTTAGGATTGATAGACCTACAGCACACACTACTATTAGAGTGAACACTTTCTTATTATTCCCAAAATTCATTATTTTTACTCGATTAATCATTGCAAATTCAGAAATATCCAACAGAAATCCTAGAAAGCATAATGAAGCCATAATTATTGAAAGACTACTGAAGAAAAGAATTACTTCCCATAATGGATAGTTCCACATCATCTCATTTTCCTCCAACCCTATTCTCGACTTGCATTCAAGTGTCGTACTGAACTGGTCTATCCGTAGAGGTTTTACTTCTTCTTGGCACTAAATGTTATCGTTAGTACTTAGACTTCTTCTCAGCTAATGTATATTTGCTCTTTATCCAACTCCAAAAATAATTTCTTCTCCATCTGATATACAAAATATCAGCTTGACTATCTGCAAGGCATTGCTGCTCTAAATATTCCCACTACCATATCCAAACTAGCCAAAAACGCATTGATCATCCACATCTCCTCCAAACTTTGACTTTTTATTTTTCCCTTCGCTGTTTGTAAGAAATATCAAATGCTAACTGCAAAAATTGAGTTTAACTCCCAATTGTATTGATATGAAATTAATGAGCTAAGCTGTCGAATACCGATAAAATATCCGTTCAGCAAAATATAACTGCACATTATTTCAAAATCTCGAGTTCACCCCAATTCAAAGAAACAGAGTGCTCAGCCAGCCCGAACACTCTGCAAGAACGCACCCAACTCAATGGGAACATGATGATATGGGGTTGAAATCCCTTTAAGGTTAAACTCTTTACTGCGTTTCGTTAAAAGATACCTTGTTTGAACAACATCCCGATAAACCTGTGGGTGAACTTTGATTTTTGGATTATACTTCAGAGCCGTGTAGTGGTCGCATAGATTATGCAAGTCGATAAAGAGCGCACTCATGTTGATCGTAACCCCTTGTTCAAGGCAGAAGTTATAAAAGTGAGCAAAGTCGTTTTTTGACTTAAGGCAATTCTGTAGGAATACTAATAAGTCGCCACCCAGTTCCAAATAGACTAAATTACTTTGAGCGGAATCCATTAAGTCGATTTCTGGTAGCAGCTCACTATATTGACCAACTACAGTGCGAACATGCTTCATAGTAGGTTTGTTGATAATAAGCGCCACCAAGAAATGATCGGGTCTTCTCAGAATAGTTGATTCAGTCGACATAAGCTTCAACTCCTAATCATCATCATTTAGAAATGCTTCTTCGAATCGATAGATCGGGCATGAGCTACATTGAAAAAACATCATCAGCGAATTGGGCTGCATAACCTTTTTACAACATATTGAGCCGCAGGAACGCATCAACTCCGATAATTTCTCGAAATGACCGTTGGCTTTGAAAGTCATCAGATCAAGTGATTTATGAATCTTATCGATCTCTGATTTAAGCTCCGATAAATCTTGGGGAGCGCATAATCCATGCTCAACCCCGATTACCTGTAACGACTCCACTTTCGCTATTGCCATTTGAAAGGATTGCCTCACTTCCTTAATTTCCATGTTACCTTTTGCCAATGCCTACACCACCCTTAAGGACACATCTACCTCACCGGCTAACATCGATGAGTAATAACCCCTTACTTCGGAGATCAATTGATGACTCCAGATCTCCAAAATGCAGAACACCTTGGAAATGACCTAAGCCGGCATCTCGAATCAGACGACCCCATTGAGTTCTCGAACCGGCTCGGTCGATATAGGAGTCGATGATGACGATGTTTTCTGTAGAGTACTTGAACTGGAATACCTTCTTGAGCATGGCTGCGATTTCTCGGTCAGAATCAGCTTTATCGGTTGAATCAGACCAGAGATAGACCGCCGCGGCGAAGGTAACTCCGTATTTTTCAAGTTCTTCATAAACATTCACGTCACCAAACCCATTGGTCGATCTTGCAACCACGCTCTCACTCGAATTCAATACCTTCAACAGCATCGCGCAATTCCTGTAGGGAAGGTTGAATGTATCGCCTGGTCGTCTGAATATTGGAGTGACCGAGCAAAGTAGCTGCCGCTTCAATCCCTCGTTCATTAGCAACTTGTTTACCGTAGGTATGGCGAAGCTGATGCACTGTAAATTTGATTTGGGTCAGGTCGGACAGTTTCTCGATCATGTGCTGGATCGCCCGAACAGACAGTTGTTGGCTGCGTTGAGAATAGAATAAGAAGGGCGAGTTCCCCCCATGATGAGCTAACCACTTCTGCAGGATATCGCGGGTTTTAACATTGAACGGCACATGCCGATACTTCCCACCTTTACCGCTCCGTACAACAATCAACCCCGAATCCATCACTACATCGGTCAGCCTTAGCCCTGACAGCTCCTCCACCCGTAATCCACAATTGACGAGGACAGCAACGACCGCTTTATACATAGCCTTTCGCTTTTCACCAGTACGCTCAAGCATTTCAATCGCGTGTAGGATCTGGTTTACTTCGTGTCGCGTGAGCCAACGGTAATCATTTTGGGAAGCAATCGGCTTTAGCTTAATAGCACTGATCGGATCGGATCTAAAGTTGACCCCCTTACCCTTTACGAATACAAACAAGGACTTCAGAGCTATTAAGTTTTGATTTATCGTGTTAGGAGCCAGTTGTTTGCCCGTCCTGCGATCAGTCCTTGATTCAAGAAACGATTTGAAGTCCCGAACAACCGTTTGTGAGACGTCTTCGATATCCGAAACGTTACCCCACGAAGAATCCAACCAGATCATAAACCGCTTAAAGCACATGGCGTAACCTTTGACCGTATTTTCCGACTTACCTTCAGCGACTAGGTGTTCGAGATAATGAGCGACCGCTTCATGGATTTTCAAGACCTTTCACCTCCTCGGATAACGTTATACGACAAGATTGCGAACCATGATGTACGACGAGTTCTTTTTGAATTGAACCCCAAACTGCGACCGATTTTTACGAACTCGTCGCATAATGATAATTGTATGACGAGTTGTAATGGTGTCCGTTTTGCTCAAATAATGAACCTGAAACCGACAGGGAGAACGACCGCTACAGAGCCGACTGAGCTGAAAGAAGGAGAAGTGTGCTTTTGACACCTCCTGTTTGCGGCTGCTTCAACTGTGTTGCTAAGTGGGGATGCGGTATGGCTTTATATTGAAAGGAGAAGGGATTAGGAAAGGTTAAACAAAACCCCGATGATGGGGAGTAGGATTATTACCAACCGCCATACCGCATCCTTACTAGAAGTATTCTTAATCTAAAACTGACTGCCAAAGTAGAAAAAGCTCTCCGTCATTCGAGCAACTATTTTTCGCAGGAATAAATAAAAGGCAGTATTGAACTCGACCAGCGAATTCGATACTGCCAGATTTAAGTCGTTATTGATTAGCGCAGATTCAAGATCATTTCCTTATTACTCGCTACAGTCTGCTCGAAGAAATGCTTTGCAAACTTGATTTCCCGGTCGGTCTTCGCTTTCATAATTTCCATAACCGCCTTGTGAGCAAGCGATCTCATTACTCCGTCAATACGATAAAGAACCATCTGAAGTTGATTGGTAGGTATACCCATGTGACGAGCCGCTGATCTTAACCCCGATAAATAGCCATGTTCATGGTACTCCCGACAAAATACTTCGAAACATTTTTTCATCTCATCAGGCAAGTTGTTTTTGAATCCACCTTGCAGAAAAGGGTAGGTGTGGTCAATCGCAGACCCCATGAATGCCAAGATATAATCGATTGCACGAAATCTCGCCTCAGCTACCTCTTTATCATATTGCGAAGGGAATACCTTACCTTTAGCTCTAGCTTCAGCATGGCATTTGTTGAAACAGTTCTCTAAATAGAGAAGGAACCTCATTTGAACCAGTCCTTTCTGTCTTGATAATCAACAAAATAGAAGGGCGACCCCATCGAGAATTTTCAACGGCGACAAGGATAGCCCTGAACGAGTTTCTACTATAGTAATGTAAACAAAATAGCGAGCAGGGGAAGTGTGTTTATAACGCGCCAATGGGTAGTTTTATGGACACGTTACCGGCAGAGCATTTTCGTTCAAGATGAAAGAGAGCTTATCCCATTTAAGCGTGAAACGGCTTGTAATCGATTTTCCCCTGTAAACCGAACCGCTGATACAATAAAATCGATTGTAGAGCCAAGTAGGAACGGAAACGATTGGGGAGTGGGTAGAGTGGGTAAGCTCGTTAACCCCGTATGGTTTCCTTTTCTTTAACTCTCCGAAGTCTTGGAATTCTACCACCTGATACATAGACGCCATCTTGACGAATACGATAAATATACTCCGCCCCAATTCTAAACCGATCCCATAATGCCTTGATTCCTGATTTCTTGGCTACCTCGACTTGCTCAGGTGTGAGGATACAAAACTTATTATTCATATTCGGCATTGGATAACCAGTCTGAGCTACAATTTGATGAGTGCGCTCTGTCCGCATTTGGACAAGCTCATTAAAGATTTGCTCAATGCTCTTACCTTTAGAGAATAAACCCCTCAATGTTACACCAAGATCAGCAAGGTAACCATCCTCAGAAACCCAAAATCCTTTACCATTGACTCTACTATCGATGACGATAGCTCTGGTACTCATTCAGATCGCCTCACTTTTGTTCTATTTTTGTGTACACCTATCATGAAAAATCTCTTGCTCAAGCTCCAAAAATGGTTTGTACTCTTGACTAAAAAGAACTAAACAGATATGCCGCGAAATTTTCAAAGTAAACACAAAAACGGCAGTATACAGACTCGAACTGAGTTTCTATACTGCCGTTTTTATTAACATATCAACCGCATTCAATACTCTTGCCTAAGTCACCCCTGATTAACTTCAATGATTGACTTTGTGATGAGTTCATCTTGACTAATCGTCCCCGACTCTAACCCGATCATGACCATAACCACTACCGTGTATTTTCCTGGGGGAACCGGCTCTCCCTCGTTATCCTGCAGGTTCCATACTTCATCAAAAACTAATCGTCCGGATTTCTTTAACTCGCGTCCAATCAAGCTTGTGTAAACGCTTTGTTGTAAGACCATCTGTAAACTTCTTCATCTTGGTCGTTATATACCCAAATGTCATACTGTTGTCCCGAGCCATGATTAATCTGTAGGTCTTTACCCGAGATGTTCTTGAGCGAGAAATGGATGTCGATTTCCCCGTCAGCCTTGACCGTGTCCATCGTGGTTTCAAATAATCCCTGCATCGGCTCCTTTTTCTCCAGTAACTCCTTTTCAAGCTGCGGATCAAGTCTAATTTCTCGAATTTCGGGTTTCAATTCATACTTCTGCTCATCAATATTCTGAATGGACTCGTTTATCTTGACTTGGACTTTCGGATTCTCCTCAGCCGGTGTGTATAAGGCTCGACCCCATTTCCCGAAATACAGGAGATCATCGCTGTCCAATGGACTTCCGTATGAGTAAATATTGAAGGTCGCATTCTCGCCTTCACCTTTTTTAGTGTAAACCCCATTTTGACAGTCGAGGTAACCGAGCTTCATGCCTGGTTCTAAATCCGTACTACCTATGGTTTTCAATGTGTAGGTTTGCTGTCCCCATGTAAAGGAACTTGGCGGTTCCTTACAAGATGCAGCATCCTCGTGCATAGCATTTGGTGTATGCTGAATGTCGCTGCACCCCATTAACCCAAATGTCAGACTGAGTAATAAAACGATATGCTTAGATATCGACATCCTCATTTGAACACCTCATCCTTCTACGTCAAAATAAGTCTACTCACCAACCCCTAATGGAACTGACGAGAACAACTTGGAAAATGTTACATCCTTCATCTAAATAAAAACGGTAATACCGGACTCGAAATTTGAGTACGATATTACCGTTTTGCTACATTAATATTTTAACAAAAAGCCTCCAATATTATCTAGCTCAACTAGCTTCCTTCTTAAACCAACCCTCACCCCATATATAATGACCTTCCTTACTCCGAACATATCGACCTGCCTGAAGGATTTCATCAGCTACTTTAAGCTTGAGACTTCCCCTAGGATAGAAAAGTAGCCCTTTACTGTAATTTTCACCATCACTCGGCTTATTAAAGAAATAAACAGGGATCTCATCATTACCTCGTAACACATTATAATTTTGTGCCAATCCAATTATCTGTTCCTTAGTTAATGCTTTCTCAAATCCATACGCTACTAAAGTACTGCCAAAATCATTTGCTATATCTTCAAGTTCTTTACGTGAGTAATCACCTTTATCAGGTAACCGATGAAAATTAGACACGGAATTCACGCGAATTTCTGCGTCCGCATGACCGAACACATGATCAAATGATTCGTCACTAAAAGCTCTTCGACATGATAATATAACAGCATTCTGCTTAGAAACCCCAAGCGTCTGATATAACCAATCAACCCCAAATAAAGCGACATTATTTTTGATTGTACTATCTTTACTAGAAGTAATCAGTGCGTAATTTACAGGAACCACTTCACCTGAGTTATTAACTTTCACACCTTGCCAAATATGCATTGCAAATTCCTCCTTATATTTGAGTTGCAAACTATGTAATTTTGATCACCCCGCAACTCCAAAAGTTATTTTATATGCCACATATCACTCGAAAGTTCAGAAAGATTGCCTTTAATCTGATTGGAAAAATTGAACATATTCAATCATCGTTGTCAAAACCTGCTGGCTTACGGCATCGATTTTTGAAAATCAATACCCTCGATGCCCTGAATACCCCTCAAGCAAACATCTGCGGAAATTCTTTACGAACTGCTTCAAAGCAATGGTCGCATACAATTAAATTCTTCTCGCCAAACCCGATGAACTTTGCTCGAACTTGATACGTAATATCCGGCTTAGGTTCGGAAGGCAGGAAACTTTGACTACATACCCCACACGATCCGTGTAGCCTCATGTAACATTCAATGCAAAGTGCCCCCAGATCATAAGTTAAATGGTTAAACAACTTCTCGGCTTCATTGGAACAGAAAGAACAACAATTCATTTAATAAACCTCCAATTTGCATTGAAACGAAAAAAAAACCGCAGACCTCGCCCGTCATAGGCAATGATCTGCGGTACTTCCGCTTCAACTTGATTATTCAATTAGCTTAAATATACTTGAATGTCCGACATTATGCAATCATTTTCCAGAGTATGTCCGCGTCTACGATTTATGATCAGGTAAAGTACTAATAACTGCGAAAAATCTTAGTATACTGTACGTATTATCTTTTCAAAATAATCAAAGTTACTTTACGTTAAACAACCTTTTTATGGTGATAAATGCCTGCTGCTTTTGATAATTTGAGTATGGGCTAAACTTATTCCCCCCTGTACTGCCCATAACCGCCGCATGATTGGTATTGTCCTCAACAGCGGAAACGAAACTTACCGCGTCCTTTGCCCAATCTGCTATTGATTCGCTGTCACTAAATACTGAGCTATTTATATTTTCAGGAATACCAAGGACTTTGGCAGTCCTCGCCAACATCACAGCTGCTTCTTGACGAGTAATAAGTCCATTTGGGTCAAAAATGCCTTTACTTTTACCGCTCACTATACCTAAAGCATTTGATGCCAATAATATATTATCCTGGGTATCGTCAAAAGCATTTGAGTTAATTGTTACACCTCTCTCTTGAAGTAAAGTATCGATTGACTTACCTGTCTTAACAGTTAACAGGTTAAGAGCTAACTTACTAAACTCGGCTCGTGTTATATTGTTTTTATATCCATATTTCATTTCTATAGGAACTAAGTTTAATGAGATAGCTTCTTCGATTTCAGATTTAGCCCAAACATCCGGCTTATCGAGTGGATTCATTAGAATTTTCCTCGTAGAAGCTCCTCGACTATCATCCACTCTGACTGAAACTAATGCTATACCATCCTTAAAACTACTTGCACTCGTAAATTGTGGCTTTATAATTTCTTTCCCCGACTTATCGATATACCCATATCCTTTACCCTCTACATAAACACGCGCCAATCCTTCACTGAAAGATTTAACCTCATTATATTTAGGCTTAACGATTACTTCCCCCGTACTATCCATGAATCCATAAAGATCATTTATTCCATCTTTCGTGATGATCGCCATACCTTCCCTGAAATCATCAAAATATTCATATTCAGGGTTAGGTTTAATTACCTCTTTTCCTGACTTGTCAATAAAGCTATATTTATTCGTTCCAAACTTTCTTATATGAGCAAGTCCATCATTGAAGCTTGATGCCTCAGCAAACTGCGACTTGATAACAACTTTGCCGTCTTTATCTATATATCCCCATTTGTCATCCAACTTTACTGCGGCTAGTCCTTCATTAAAATCAAGTGCTAAATCATATTTAAACGGGATTACCTCATCACCACGATAATTGATAAATCCCCATTTTCCGCTCTTTTTCACAGCAGCTAGACCATCTTTAAAGCCACCATAGCCAAATTCACTGACTATAATACCCCTTATGGAATTACTGATTTCTTCAAATTGCGGTCTAACCCTTACATCCCCATCTTTATCGATGAATCCCCACTTACCATCTTTTTTGAATGCTGCTAAACCTTCTTGAAAATTCATAACATTATCGGCTTCAATTACTATTACCTCATTGCCCTTAGTGTCAATATACGCCCACTTTTTGGGTTTGCTACTAACTTCAACTCTGGATAGCCCTTCACTAAAATGAATATGATCACTTCTCCCGAATGCATCCATAACAAACTTATTCTTAAATATAAGATTGCCATCTCGATCAACTAAACTGGCTTGTCGACCATATTTTGCATCACCGATCCACGCAAATCCATCAATAAAGCTAAACTCCCCATATAAAATAGCAGATTTAAACCCAAAGTCTGCTTTAATATCAACGAAATCAAGTGGTTGTTCAGCAGCCTTTGAAACAGGTAAATATCCAGAAAAGACAATTAAAATAAACAATATCGTGCTTATTAATTTCTTCATTTCTTTCTCCCCTTATAAATAAGATTAGCAAACGATCATTGAGTCAGATGCCGAAACACCTGACTTCAACCCCTTGGTACTTCATCTTTAACTTTAGCTTAGTTCTTAGTTTCATCGATCAAGAGACGCTTTTTCACTAACTCGTACTCTTCCACAGTAATGAGCTTTTGTTGTAGCAACTCTGCATATTTTTTCAACTCATCAGCTACTCCTAACTTGGAGTTCACTGGAGAAACTGATTGAGCTGCGGCAACCTGTGATTGCGCCAGTTCTAAAATACTGTCTTTTGCTATTCTTATTTGTTTTTGAAAGTCATCAATCTCCGACTTATCATACAACTTAATATCGAACGCAATTTTTCCTCCTGCGAAGGAAATCTCAAATAGGTTTGTGCGCTTCAAGATATACATAGTTAATGCAACGCTAGTCGCAACTAAACACGACAAAGTGATAAAGAATAAACGTATGTTATCCTGATCTAAATTGGCGTTTACGATAATCATCGAAATTGCCGCTAGTAATGTCACCCCCGCTGATATTAGCAAATACATTGGATTGACCCTCGTATATCCTGTTCCAGTTACATCCTTGAGATCGACAATTCGTTCTTCAAACGATCTCTTGAGTTTACCCTTTTCTTTATAGAAACACTTACCTTTAAAATAAACCCGCTTATTACTTATCATAGAAAATCCGCTTGTAATAACACCATCTACAAGAAAGTTAATGAGATAACCGTTCCCGAGGGATGAAATATAGCGTTCGGTCGGTTCTACAAAAATAGCTCCAAACTTCTTCTTGTCATCGTCCGATAAGTTGATACCACGATTTGTCTTCCTGTCCATCCTAACCGTAATAAAGGTGATGATCGGTGCTGCAAATATCAATAACAATACGATAATTGAAGGTGCTGCATCTTCTAGTGCGCTTGACTCTCCATAACCTGGGGCATGAACTGTAAATAAACTCGGTAAAACCAGAAGCAGAATTACCCCTACTAAAGAACAGATAACAATTGTGATTACCTTTCTATTCATCACATACAACTCCTAGTTTCATTTATAACTGTATATTTGTAATTATAATATTAGGTATTATTATACGCCAATTATTATTTATAATAAAAAGTTCGCGTATTCGCTACGATTAGGGAAACGACTGCTAGGAGCTGTTTCCCTAATGAAATTGAAAGATGCGCGAGAAAAGAAACGACTTACACAAGAGTATGTGAGTCGTGCAGTTAATATATCCTTAAAACACTATCAAAACATCGAACACGGAATCACAATGCCAACAGTCAACATCGCTCTTCATATTTGCGAAGTCCTTAATGTTGACCCAAGAGAGATTGATGAGTGGAAAGATAGACGTCCCTCCGTGTAAAGTGATCGCAAATAACCATTGTAATATTAAACAAAATTCTGTCTTTGGTCTGTCGATTTTAAGTCACATTGCCCAGTAGAGACTTTAGGTGCGCAAATATTTGGAATCTCTAAACATCGCCTGACCCTTCATATGAAGATGCATTTCCGACAAAATTCTTATTTAGAATTCCTGTTCCAAAAGGGTTGTTGTAACTTTAGCGTAAACAAGAAGGTAATTACAGATCTAAAGCAAATCAAAAAAAAAGGCGACCCCAAGTTTATCGGGGAAGCCTTACCGAGTTTCTTCTTATATAATGTTAGGGAGCTTATACGAAAATCATTGGGTTGATAGGGTAAGAAAAAGAACCAGAAGCAATTTCAGAAAAGGCAGACTGTTCTTTCCCTTCATCCCACTCATTGTTGTCAGTTACTTTACTTGATTGAAATTAAGAAAAAATCCAAAACGGGAAGAAAGTCCAATAGTCATCAACAAACATCACAACAATAACTCCCATAACCGTTCCAACCCCTACGGACAATACATAATCCGATTTCCTTTTTATCCATCCTAAGGACAAACCAATTGCTAATGCTAGTGGTATGAATGTCAGACCCACTGTTAGTTGTCCTATCGAAAACCCTGCTATAAAACTGAAAATATATATTCCTATAGCGGTAATCCAGTAATAGCGGTGTTTCCCACTGATAGCAATAATTAAAGACACCATCGCAACAGCTAAAGCGGAAAATGCAATTATAGAAAAGATAAGCATTTTATCCCCTCCATTTTGGATGTTACCATTACCAGCCACTCATTGCTTACTCCAAATATTCTTATACAGGTCGGTCATGGTTAGTTTGACCATGCCAACACCTTCTACGGGCTCTTCATTCGGATCATCCTTGAGAAAGAAGCTGAATGAAAAACAGTCGCCATCCTTGTAATTCATTCCGCATTGTCCCGTTGGTTGAGCATCGTAGGTTTTGCCCTTATACTCGGCGGTCATCTTAGCAGGTGTTGACATGGTGAAGGAATGATCGTTGATCGTCTCATGATGAACCCCCGAAATATGTGTGGCTCCAGAAAGAGAGTACTGTCCGCTTGATCTGAATCCGATATCATAGCCGCCATTCTGTGTATGTTGGAGCCATGAGACGTAGATTCGATGGTCGCCATCAGTGTAGATGTCCTTGCCAATGTTGCTATCAAAATCAGACAGGTTAACCTCCAGTGAATACTTGCCATCGATTAAGTGACCTGACTTATCAGTAAAGTCCCTCGTATTGTTGGCAATATGAGCCATACCACTCGTCCATAAGCCGATTAACCCCGATTACCAGAGAACAGCGATCACCACAGCTGCGAGAAGTGCTGTGATGAAGAATACCATTTTAGCTTTCATGTCAATCGAGACCCCCTCATTTCATTCTAACATAAAAAGAGACAGCCATTTGCCTGCTGTCTCGGATACCGTTCTATAAATTCATACATCATCAGGATCGGCATTATTACTGTTACTGGACAAATAAAAGATGTTGCTGATTAACTTTACCGTCCGGAACTTGTTGTTCAAATTCATGGACTTCTCACGAGTTATGACAATAACCTCTTGGCGAATTGACGGATCAGCTGCTTCCGCCTCTTTACTCTGGTCTGAAATAATTGCCTTATAAACTTGTCGACCCGACATAAAGAACACAGGACAAACACTTATAAAATCCGTCTTAACGTATATGACAATCACGATCACTACAATAGCCAATGTCACCATCAAATTTATAGCCGAAGCTTGATCTATAGATATCAATGGCAACAGCAAGGTCATTAAAAAGAATGAATAGTCATTTACACTTAAACGTTCATACTTCCTGACCGAGACACTCTTACCTATTTCCTTATCCTTTAATTGGCGATCATAGTCACTGAAAAGCCACATGGCAACCAAGCGATAGATGAGCAGTGATATGACGATTATCCCCGCAATAACGATTACGTCAAAGACCGTCTTATCAATATGCTTGGCTAACCACTTCGCCCATTCCGTTTTCTTAAAGAAATCGTTACTGTCAACGAATCTATAGACCATGATTAGGACTAAGGGAAGGTATGCTGTCGCCCATAAAATGACCTGTTCACGCTTACCCCACATTTTACTCTCCCTCCCAGAGAGGACAATCATACCCCCTAAGAATTATTCTTCGTAAGCAATCGCCACCTTGAAGTCTTCAGATACGAATGACTTTACGATTTTATCAGCAAAGAAGTGCAATAACGCCCTGGGGGAAGCACCCTCTTTAAAAATAATCTTACGGTTATCCAGATCAATATATTCGAACAATTCCCAAATCATGCTGTACTTCTTCTTATACCGTTCCTGCTCAGCTTGATCCTCAGGAAGGTTCGCTTTGATTTGCGACAGCTCATTACATCTAGCCTCGAAATTAGTCTGAATAGCCGTTAAGGTGTCACGTTTAATTTGAGCTAGTCCCCGTGAGTGGATGTACTTTTTACAGGATTCCTCGAATTTCCCTTTGTTTGAATTCTCACCGTCAAAGAACGGCATTGAAATAATCTCAGTCAGATTCCGATCTCGCTGCTCATTAATATGATCTCGGTAATCAAATGCGAACTCGAAATGTCGGACGTTAATAATGAAGATAAAATCTCCGACAATAAAGAAGTCGATGTTACCCCCTAGATCGATCATAGTATCCTCAGTAAAAATAAATTGATTGGCATTTTTAATTGCCCATATCTTCTTACTTGAGGTACGCATACTATTTTTCTTAACCCCGCGATAATAGCAAAAATACGCATCTTGCTCACCTAAGGTTAGCTTTACCATTTGAAAGCTTGTATGCTTTTCAGGATACTCAGGATCTGGAGTGCGCAAGGCTGTGGTCAGCTTTCTAACTTTATCTAAAAGACCCAGATTCTCAGACAACTCAAACCTTGCTATACGGTCATTTATCTTGATTTCATGGTTATAGTTCCCGACTAGAAAAACCTTACTTTCGGTATCGTCAACTTCCTTTAACCCCTGCAAGGTTTTGATGATACTTTTCTTGACCCACTTTATAACATCTGGCGCAAGTTGGATACCCGAGGATTGATAGAAAGAATCAGATTCCTTCTGCACCCTTACAAGGTGAAAAGACAAATCTACTCCATTCAAGGCTTCGTCCGTCAACGCCAAATTGCTGAGTCTATTAATGATATTATCATTGTGGTTTATATCCATTTCATATCGCCTCCCACTCATCAATAATTCGACAAAAGGAAAGGATTTCCTCTATTGCAGTTGCCGAATCGTGTTGAACTGTGGAAGGCGCATATGGGAATGGGAAGAGCTTAGTTACCCCTGATAGCAGAGGAAATGTCACTGTATACAACTCTTACGAATTCCTTTGCATCAGAATAAAGTTGTAGAGCTATTTCAAGTGGTGGTTGACCTGTTTTATGCGCATTATAAACAACCGTCGCTATCCCACTGAGCAATAGAAATAAGAAAATTACTCCAATAAATTTAGATATTTTCATAATCCCATTATCATACAAGGCGTGGAATAGACCCTTGATCGGAGCGACGATAAAGACTCTGACTGCCCAAGGCTCTCTAGACTTGGTACTTGATTGGTGAGGGGCTGCTGGCTTACCGTCTATTGTCAGTCTTCCGACATTGTCCTTTGGCTTAACATATTCAGCCTCCAACTTCTCAACATCATCGAACGGAAGTAGCGGAGCTTCAACCGATTCTCCTTCAATGTCAAGGAAGCCTATTGACTCAGCAGAGTGGATCGAGTGGGTAGACTGATTGACCGTGATTTTGTGAGAACTGATATGAGATCTCGTGTCCTCGAACAGCTTGGCACTTTTACTAATCTGTTCCTTCAAAGCATCAATTGACGAACTATCTGGCTCCAAAATCGTCGGTTCCTCCGCCGCGGCGGTGATAATGCTTAAATTTGGCTTGATCTCATCAGTCGGAGAAATAACTTGATCGGATTTAAGATTGACTTCATCCTGATGGAGCGAAGCTGGTTCAGGATCTTGAGTAGCTTGTTCAGATTCGGGCTGTGGTTCATCTACATGTGCTGGCTCGACTGGTTCGGAAAGAATCGGTGGTTCAGGATCATCAATAGGTGTAAGGCGAATTGTCGGGTCGACCTCAGTACCGATGCCGATGTTGACAGTGGTGCCATCATCGAAGAAGTGGAACGAAACATCCTCATCCTCTTCGGAAAACTTATCTCGTGCAACGATTCTTTGTCTTTCCGTTATTAGCTGTCTCATTACATTACTCATTACTTCTTCACCTTCCTCTCCTGCTAAGTATTTAAATTCTCGAAATTCAACTGCAAAAATAATAAAGTGTCGTTGTATTGAAAAAGCACCTCGCGATCTACGAGGTGCTTCCAAAATTAATCTTCACTAATTGTAACGTCAATATGAGCTTGACCGTCAGTTAAACTTACTGGCAACTTCTCGTCACCGTGTTTCAAGAGCAAATCAACTTCTCTAAAAGATGCCGGATTTTTGAACTTGATCCGAACCTTCGATGCTTCTAAGCCAGATAGATCGATAATCGTCTCCGGCTTAGCCTTCACCCGCAATTTCTTGATAATAATACCTTCTCCATCATCGTCACCCGAAATATCGTAGATCACCACATTCTTACGCCGGAAATAAAGAATGACTACGATGATCAATAAAGGAGCAGTCGCAATCGGGATGATCGGCAGCTTACTTTTCGGCTCAATCGGCTCCGGTTCCTGTGGGATTTGTGGGATATAGTCCTTTGGCTCGACAGGTTCGATGATAAAGTCGATCCGTCTCGTATTTTCCGATTCATTTAATTCAATTACCGTTCTTATCTCGCTTGCATCCTTTAACGATTCGGTCCTGGAATCCTTTTTTTCGCTGCCCTGATAAACAACAATCTCAACCTTTCCAAGTTCCTCATTGGTGAAAGGATTCTTCAAGATGACGGTATGTTGACCAAGCTCCGCATTCTCAAATTTATACTCCCCATTGGCATTCGTATACGTGACGCGCGGATTAGAATGCAGTTCAACTTGTATACCTTTCATCGGATTGCCGTCTTTGTCCAAGACAACCCCAAAGACCGTTCCATATTGCTTTAGCTTTTGATACCTGAACTCGACAACCAACTGGCGATTCTTTTGCTCAATCATTACACTTTGGACAGAAGGCTTCAAAGGAGTATACCCCTCTATAGCGGGAGCAGAAATCTCATGCTTGCCGAGTGGTAAATCCCGCAGAATCTCTTCTGTCAAGACTTCATCCGTTTCAACGTCAATCGCAACAATACGAACCTGATCCAATTTTGGAGCCTTTTCAACTTTCGACACATCATTTGAAACCTGAACATCCTCTGATGAACCTTCATCACTTACCGGCTCTTGAACGATAACAGGTTCATTTTCTACAGGTTCGTCAGCAATTGGATCTTCGACAACCGGCTTTTCATTGCTAATAGGTTCCTCCGGCTGCTCAACAACAGGAGGTTCGGCTGGAACTTCAACTACAGGCGGATCAGCAGGTTCTTCAACCACTGGTGGTGTAGGTGGTTCCTGAACTACTGGTGGATAGATTACAGGCGGTTCAACTGGATCATCATCTGCAGGTGGCGTAATAACCTTCTCTCTGTAGAAGTAAGTGATCTTTTGAATTGGTTCGGCAACGGTCAGAACGACCTTTTTCAGGGCTTCGCCCACAAGTTCGTAGACCCCGATTACTGCATCGGCAAGATACGAGTGCTCTCCAAGCTCTAAATCCATTAAGACCTCATCGTCTCGAATCTTTTCATTCGTTACTGAATCTCTAAACTCAACTTTAAGTTCGCCTCTAGTTACTGGCGGTAGAGCGATCGGCTCGAAATATGCTGTGGCAGTTTTATTCTTATCCATTTTAATGGTGATTTCAGCATCCGAATATTCTTGCCCATCGACTATCCACTTCACAAATACATATCCCTCAGATGGATCAGCATTTAAAGTGACTTCTACATCTTTGTCGTACTTCAACTCTCCGTTACTGGAGCCTGGTGTCGTCGCTCCTTCACCGACCTGATTCACTGTTAAAGTAAACTGATTCGGTGCGTTTGGTGTTATCAGGTCAAAATAAGCAACCGCCGCGATATCCCGATCCATCGTAATTGTAAAGTTAGCGGTCAAAATCTCTTCCCCATTTACCAGCCATTTTACGAATTTATATCCGTCCGCAGGGTTAGCAGTCAGGTTAACCGTCTGTAGCTCATAAAATTTAGATACCCCTGCAGGGGAGACATCGCCTTCACCGACATGATCAACCGATAAAGTGTACTGAATCAGCGGTTCGAAGTAAGCGGTGGCAGTTGTATTGTTATTCATGGCTATCGTCAGCACAGGGACGTATGAATCAATTCCATTAACAACCCACTTAACGAATCTGTGACCAGCTGCTGGACTCGCAGTTAAGGTTACCGGCTCTAACGGAAAATGATTTGTTACCCCTGCAGGGGAGACAAGACCTTCCCCGATCTGATTTACGCTCAAAGTAAACTGCGCTGGAGAAGTCGGCTTAAAGACCGCTTGAGCTACATGATCTCGATCCATAACGACATCAACCCATAGTGCAAATGGATTTGGATAGTAAACGTCATCGCCATCGATGACCCATTTTTCAAATTCATACCCTGGAACAGAATTATTAGTAGACAAGGATACTGTTTGTCCATCAGGATATTCATAAGTTCCTGCATTTGGGAATACCGATCCTTCACCTAATGGTTCAAGAATGGTCAAGGTGTGATTAGTTGTTGATGGTGCTGTGGACTTGTAATAAAATACAACCGGAGTATTGCCAAACGATCCTGTATCAACAGAATATGTGCCACGATATATTCCATTTTCACTGACATCAAAATCTGTGCTGCCAGCACTCAGCACTTCTAATTTTTTATTAGCTGCGTCATAAGTCAATACCGATTCATCTTCGATTGCAAAGGTGACAGAATTCCAATCAACAAGACCGTCCACAGAAGTATTAGGGTCAGGTGCATAAATACCCCTCAATAAAAACTTCGGTGCTAGTACTGCACTTTCAACAGCACCGAATCCTGATACTGTTTTTTCGGAATCGTCATCTAATGAATATCCCTCAATACCTTTAGCATAGTAGGTTTGTTGTTGCATGATAGCGACATTGGTAAATACTTCTGAATCAATTAATTCATTGGTATCTCTGTCTCGATATTCGACCTTTACATTTCCAGTAGGATTGAATTCAAAATTATACTGTGGGCTACGAGCCGCGACATCTGAAGTAATCTCCATCAGATTATTAAAAAATTGCGTGCTCTCCGCATCGCCTAAGACAAAGTAGTTATAAGCTGCATCCACATAATTCGGATTCGCGCTGTTGAACACTGATGTTAAAGTTGCCATATCATTGTTTGTTAGTTGGTTATCGTTTAACCTCAACGTGTCAATTGAAGTTAAGCTTGTTAAGCCACTAATATCGGTCAACTTATTCCGTCCTAGATTCAGCGTGTCTACTGTCCGCAGATTGCTTAACCCATCCACATTAGTAAGCTGTCCGTCATTTAAAAATATGTTTTTGGCATCTTCCAAAAAGCTTAATGGATCAACATCTGTTAAGCTACTGTTCGGGAAGTAAATATTCTTTGCAATTCGCGGATTTTTGAAAAGTCCTTTGTCAAATATCTGCATTCCCTCAAGGCTGGAGACTCCCATATTGCTTGAAGGATTTCCAAAACTAACAAAGCTGAAATCATTATTGGTATATAGCCACATGATCCTCGATTCAACATCTTCCTTATTGATTACATCCGTTACCGACCATTTTTCTCCCCACTCATAGGACATCCACTCAACAAAATAAGTTGCTAAATCTTCGTCTTCGAATAAATCGCTTATGATAACATCTTCCCCGCGATGATACCTTGAGATCGGATCTTGACCGCCATTATCGATTTCAGGAACATCTGTGCCAGTAGTTATGTCTTTAAAATTAATGTTATTGGCAATTGCATACTCTTCGGCAAAAGAACCGACATGACCCACGATAGTCGTTTGCTGAGGTATTGTTCCGATAACAACATCACTTATAACAGTGTTTGGATTCTCGATGACAATACTTTTCAGGTTAAAACAAAAATAGAATGCCCTCGTGCCGATATCTGTGACTGTTGATGGAATCACAACTGTCTCCAATTTAGTTGAAGCAAATGCATTTTCACTAATACTCGTCACATATGGCGGTATTTCAATACTTGTTAATCCCGTTCCATAAAATGCACCGAAACCTAGATCGTTTAAAGTGCTTGGAAGTGTTAGACTGGTCAAATTTTTATTCTCAGCAAAAGCTCCTTCCCCTATAGATGTGACACCCTCAGGTATGGTTACGCTTGTTAGATTAGGCATCATACTAAATGCACCTTTCCAAATATAGGTCACCCCTTCAGGGATAACCACACTAAAGATTTCTGATTTTCCCTTAAAGGCATCAATAAAAATTGATTTAACAGGATATCCATCAATAGTATCAGGAATTACAACATCTCCCCCTGGTCCCGTATACCCTGTGATCGTTGCATTAGAACCAGAAGTCTGGTAGGTAAAATGACTCGGATCAGAATCGTATACTACGCTGGTGACCGAAACTCCTCCATAGACACTATCGGTGACACTACTATCACCATAAACAGCATCCGTCACGCTTGTTCCGCTGTCAGCAAATGCCCCGAGAGGGAATAGGCTGAACATTAAGCAAATGACCAAAGATAGGGCAACTCCACTAAAGAACTTCCTCTTCCTCACATTCACATCTCTCATCCCCTTAGACTTATAAGAATTCATCTAAAAGGAATAAATTTGATCTGAGAAAAGCTGCAAAAGTGGATTTTAGCAATGACTTTGCAAAGGGCTTCTGCAGGGTTATACTACCTGATTCAAAAATAAAAAAGCTGCAACCCCGAAGGATTACAGCCATTACTAACGAATCAAACTATTCGACCTCTACATAAGCCATGATGATCCGTAGTGCTTCGTCGTAACTTCGTGCTTCGGACAATACCCTGTCCTTCATTTCTTTTGCTTGACCATCGAGTCCAGCATCCTTTAATGCTCTTGAAGCAATGCCTAGCAGATTGAAGATGTTCCCATTTTCACCGACCAAGCGAACCTTCGGTTTCTCCAATAACCTTACCCCCATGAATTATTGAAATACGCTACTCTGAAGCACATACCGAATAAGTTCCATTTATTCAACATAATTCGACAAGTCGAACAATAAGTACTCACTCGGGAGTAAGAAGGTATAATATTTCGTTTTTCCATCGTCACCGTATATCGCCCATACATCTTCGGAAAAGAGATGCTTATTGTCAACGGTCACCAAGTGATTATCGTTCCCGTCCGTAACAACCGTGTTGTTACCCACATTTTTGAAAACGATGAACTCTTCACGCTGCCGATATAATTGAAAAAGAAGGGCAATCGCCAAGTCCCAGTCTCGACATCCGATTTCCTTAACACCTTGGGTCATTACAACTGAAAGTTCCACTCATAAAAACTCCTTCCTAAGGTACTGATCATAATAAGAAAGTCATCGCTAGCCATTAAATGTCCGAAATTTCCATTCTACTCAAACCCGACCTATAATTCTTCATCAAGATAACCGGCTCCCGACAAAATCGCTGCAACTGCAAGTGGACGAGGATGTATTCCGTGATGCATGTAACCTTCTCGGATGACCTCGTAGTAAAATGGACTCGGTGGTGCGATGGGTCTCGATTCATCAACGTTCATGATATAAACCATCGCGTTCACTTTTTTATGTTGTTGACTTTCACCCTTTTTCCTAAGTTCAATATTGACCTCAAGCATCTCTTTCCGATACAGACCGCTTGCAACCCATTCATAGCGATCCAACGCGACTTCGTCCTTTTCTGAAATACTCCAAAGGACAATTGGCACGTTTTGACCTGGACTGTGTTTGATATTGGCGACACCTCGAAATTCCAATTCATAATCTTCAATAAAGCCTTGCCCAATGACATAAGCATCTGGACATCTGCGCTTCATTTGAGGGATATGTAAATTTGAACCATAGGCTGCATAGAGCTTCCTCTGCATTTTCAACACCCTTTCCAGAAATATAAGATTACGTTACTTCAGCCAAAACAGGTTCTTGTTCATCGCGTCTTGATGGATCTCGCCATGCGGAATCACCTGCAAGTGGTTTTAACAAGTGGTGTCGCATGGTCTTGTATTCATCGGAGATCGCTCCCATCCTCAAGAGCCAAACTCGCATAGTATATTTGTCGTTGCCATTTTCCGAAACTGTTACTCGACTGGTAGCCTTTCTTTGTGACAATGCCTGATTACAAATTAATAGTGACAATTGGATATATGCCTTAACCTTGCCGGCATGTAGGGTACTATTGAACAATCTGAACTCCACGGTTTTCAATCTGCCGCTGAGTAATGGATGTAGGTTAAGACAGCGGTAGCGCGAGTCATTGTAGCGATCCGATCTGCTCCCTTGGGTGACCCCTAAATACCAGATGTCACTGAACTTCTCGAGAGTCTTGGGTTTCGTCCGATTTAACCTTTGAATAAAATCTGTAGAAAGACCCCGACAATAACGCTGGCGAACACTTCTGACATGTACGGCTTTCATCAGCAAATCCTGCTTGGCGTAGACGATGTTACATAAAATCCGTAACTGATTCGGAGTAAACTGATCAGCTCCAACATGGACGTGGAGTCCGCAACTTCTATTGGGTGAAGCACCCGCCGAGCGTAATTCTCTGATCAGATCTTGAAGCATAGGGAGATCGGCATACTTCAATACCGGAGTGACTAATTCGCACTGATAGCTATCATCAGCAATGATGATGTCACTCCCGCTCACCATCTCAGGCTCGATAGAAGCATCTCGAACGACTTTCCAGATCCGTCCTGAGTGATCCCGAATGTCGTAGACCTCATACCCCCACACCATTCGCGGGATCGGATTGGTGTTAAAGAAGTCCGCGATGACCCTGGCGGCAAAATGCCTTTGGATACGAGTGAACTCGATCTCAACGCCATACGTTTGATTTGAGTGATCGACTGGCACATTTTAAGGCTCCTTTCCTTGAAATTCCGTCCCTGTATGTAGTAAAAAATCTCCGGTTTCCAATGCAGTTTTTAAGGCTTCTCAGAGGGATTTTGAAAAAATATCTGAGGAAATGGGGGGATATTTGATAAATCAAGGAGCAAGTCTGGTGGGATTAGTGGTACTTGTCGGAAATGAACAAAATAAAACCGCCCTGATACCAAGGCGGTCACGAAGCTTTTATAGAATTGAATTCAATTCACTCATCTTGAGCCTTCTGGCTGCTCTTTCCTTTTTGTGATTTAGGCTTTTCATCTGATTTTTTCTCATCTCTTTTTGAAGCCAAGTCATCCATATAAGCTTGAATTGACTGATCTTCGGTACGATTAGCGATTTTCGAGTTGTCGCTTTGTGCATTGTGTATTGCTGACTGTTTATTATTCGACCAGTTCTTATAGTCCTGGGCAAGCTGAGCAGAAACAGTTGAATAACTCTCGTCATCACTAATTTTCGAGTCCATGTTGCCATTGGATTTGCCGCCGCGAAGCTTGCTGAGTAAACCGACTTTCCCCGACATTACCCCTCCCGAAATACCACCTTTAGTGGTTGATCCGCCAAACGTATCGCTTTTACTCATAGACAGCTTATTGGAGATAACCTTAAATGCACCGATTCCTAATTCAGCAGTAGCAAAAACCGTTTTGATGAGATGCACTTTGAGGGAGTTGAATAAAATTTTAATCAATCTCCAAAGCAACCAGATATACACAAGATCCACAATCGCCATTAACAATAGCATAATGGAAGGATCAGTCACACCAAGAGAAGGAGTTCGTCCACCTACATACCCCGTTAGCCCTTCTCCCATAAAAAGTGATACAAGATACGCAAAACCAACACTCACTGCAAAAAAGAGTAATGAAGGTGTTCCAACCCTCTTCAAAATTTCTTTTCCAACCCGTTCTGGCGGTACTAAGACACAAGAAAGACAAATCACTATACTTAAGAACAGAAGAAGTAGCAGAACTACCATTTTAACTGTTGGGATCGCCATAACTGCCAGTAAATCATTCACCAAAAGCGCAAGTCCCGTAAAGAATGACGTTTTGTCGATAATTCTGACATACAAATCTTTATCCGACATCAATGGCTCGCCTGTCGCATTCAACAAGATCAATCTCATAAAAGCATCATAGTTGAAATTTTTAAGCTCATAATTCTGAGGGTATTGCATAACACTTTCCCCAAGTAACTTAAACTCCGAAAATTCTCGATTGAAGTTGAAAGTTGCGATCATCGCTGCGGATGTTATCAATACCTCGTCATCAAAATCACGATAATTTGAAAGATACAATAAATCTTTATAAGTTGCCTTTAAAGTAGCTTGGATTCGAGTTTCTATATCAGTCAAGTCAGAAACTCTGTAATGTTTAGCTGCCATATCCGCTTCCGAAAAGATCATTGGTCTGCCCACTTCAAAATAAGCACCTGGATTTAAAGCATCTGGAACAAGAGTAGTTCGGTTAGCTATTCGTGTTTTTTGATTATACACATTCAAGTCGTATAACTGATCAACCCAAGGTGAATATAGCTTCCAAACCTTTTTCATATCTTCTTTTTTACGAAGTTCAGCTTCATATTTCTTGAGTAATTCTGGATCGCTCGGTGCAACCCCATTGGCAAAATCGTAACCATCTACGCTCTCGCCATTAATACTCATCCACCCAAGAACGTATTGATTTCCTTGTTGCAAGTAAGGAATAACATAGGTAAATAACCCCTCAAGATCAAGAAAATCTCTCAGTTTTTGATTGACCTCGGCATTATCACTGTTAACTTTAAACACGTCCTTTGATAGCAACGCCGATTTAAAGCCACCGTCTATGGATGAATAACGATGCCGGAATACATTATAGAAATAATAGAACGGACTTTCCGTAGATAAGGAGAACGCATTGTAATACGGATTCGAAGTGTCCGTATTGATACCCACATTGTTTTCAAAATCATTACGGAAAATCGCCTTCGTTACATCAGCATTGTTCAATATCCAATAACGGTAATCGTCAATAAAGTCTTGATTTGTGCCCGGTGCTCGATAAGCTCCAACTGACTGCACTAGTTGAAGTTGCTGTTTGGATAATAAGGAACCAATATTCGCATCGCTAAACAGTTTAAATCGATAATCTGGTACTCCTTTTAGATTTTCCTTGGCACTTTTAATCTGGTTAGATATTTTTTCTCTATCGATAGCATTAACCTCTACTGATTCGTAAGCATTTTTAGCTTCAGCGGCTATGGCGTTATATGGACGATACACATAAGTAGCTAAGGGGTTGTCATATACATACTCAACCTGAGTAAAGAAGGAATTAAACAACCATCGGAAAATGGTGAGATTCGACATCAGCCCCTGTGGGCTAGTATTATGATTGAACATCTTATCAAACACGTCATCCTTCTTGGGTGACATCCATTTTACCCGAACTCCAACATCGGTTGAGTAAACATTTTTTGCAGCTTCCATGTTCTGAGCAATGATATAATCTATCTCATCGCCTCTTCTGGAGTTGATCGTTGAAATGGATTGTTGATGCTGGGTTATCGCCCAGTAATTGAACCGTTCAGAATAAATTTTATCTCCCGCGGCATTCGATACATTGATCACATTCGAAAGCAAAAACTGAGGTAAAATCAGAACAAATGCCATCAACAATAATATTAAGACCCCTACACCAACTCTTCTTTGTCCAACTATTACCATGAGGATGACAACGAACAGAACAAACAACAGCAAAAGCATATAGATGTGAAGATAATCATCTAAAACCCAAGAAGTTAGCGGTAAATCGTAAAGACTCGGAGAATTGATGTAACCCACAATTGAAGCGTATGAGTTATTTCCTCCTGCACTCACACTTAAAATGTTCCCGATCCATGAACCTGTTATCGCTCGATGGGTCTGGATGACCCAACTGTCCTGAGCTGACTTCACCAGTTTATCCCTGTAGGGACTTGGTCCGTCTGACAGTAGACCGTATACTTTCTTAATTATATCCTTTGACATCTCCGCCATCGTTCTCTCTTCAGAAGATACAACCCCTGTAGAGTTATTGAGCGCGTCATTTAAGTTAAAACTGCCCCCCAAAGTGCTGATCACCATATAAGGAAGCAAAGGATTTGAATAAGGTTCGCTTTTCCAGACTTCTCCGTCTTTATGAATGTTCAATAACTGCACCATATACCCCCAGTAGATGCCTGGGTAGTTATTGACACCATTCATAACAGCTGTCTTAACCGTATACTCTCCTAATGCCCCTGATACTTTATCTCCGGCATATAGTTTATTACTATCAATTTGCGATGCGAATGTGCTGTTCATGCCAAATATTCTATAAACCATCGTATTGTAAAACAAAGTGGAGATCGCATTTTGACCGTTTTTACCTACTGCCTTACCATTATCATCATAGCCAACGATTTCTCCACCATTGCCTGCACTGAATAAATCTGTCCCTTCAAATTTAAAATATGGAGCGTTGGGAAAACTCTTACTGTATCCCTTCCAAAAGCTACTTTCTCGTATGGCGGATGAAATGAAACCTAAACGCCGTTCATTCTCCACTAGCCCAAATCCTGTTGGTGAAACAGTATTTTTGAAAATATTCGAATCCAATGTGTTCAAATTAACGGAAGTAGAAGAAGGGAGAAGATTATAAACAAAATTGTTCCCATCAAATTTAAGTAGCTTTAACGCATTGTTAATAACCTTTGGATCTTCTGTACCGAAATTTCCTGAATCGAGAAAACTCTTTAAAGCTTTAAACGAGTTAGATTCTGGATTAACTTCCTTGCTTAACGTATGTGTCTTTAGGTAATTAACTAGGAACTCTGTCCCTTTCTGAACATCATGACTATTGTTATCAAAATATTGCTTTAAAAAACGATTAAACGGAGACGAGAAATACGATTGCTTATAGAATGTGAAATTCCCATCGACTTCTTTAGCAAATAATTTCTGTCTCTTGATCAGATCATCGTCACTACCATTATTCCAGCTTCCCTCATCCGTTCCACTTGCCCCATTGGTAACATTAAAGTAATACATATCATCCGCTAGTTCATTTAAGGAAAAGACGCTCCCACCGAATAAGTAATCGGATAAGGACTCTTTCTGAGCGGTTGTTAATGATGACTCTCCATCGAAATACTTTTTTCCGTCTTTAAACTTGCTGGAGTCAATCGTAAATAAAATAAACGAATTGGCATCCGAAAAAGTGGACTCCGTGGTTTCGGATAAATATCCCTTTATATCTTCATATGGATTCGACTCTACACGATTACTATTTTCAATAATGGTGTCCGTTTCACCAATAGCCCCTATCTCAAGGGAAATTCCATTATTCTTTAAAACCGTTTTAGCAGAAGGTGACTGGAGTCCAAAGATATTCAACATATTATTAGTATTCATTTTCGCCGCGCCAGTTGTCCCTGTAGTAAAGTAGTCCCTGATATTGTAATACGGAGTCATAAAATGACTGTCAGCAAGAAAATCCTCCGTGATCTTCACAATACCTCCCATAACAAAAACATTCGCAACAGGGAACTTACCATTCTTCGTGTTTTTTGAAAACACTACCGGATTTAAAGCTGACGGAAGAATTAATACATACTCTTCGATAGAGACATTATTATAAGCGCCCCAAATATTTCCCAGACCGTCAATATACAACGAGTGAAATGCTCTTAAGCCCTTTTCCTTATCCAATATAAGTTCTGGAGCAAAGGAAAACAAAACCTGAATGGAAGCCCTTGTTGCCTTATCCTTTAAATCCATGACAACTCCATCTGGGGAAGAAATATTCCCATAAATCTTCGAATCTTGATCAACACCCGCCAGTTTGTTATACAAATCCGTTCCAGACATTACTTTTGCATCTTCCGATGGGGGAGAAGCATACAAACCGAAGGACGATCTTGACGTTTTTAACACATCTGTAATGGCAGAATACAATTTATTGTTGATATTAATGATCTGCTGATAGTTACCTGTTGAACCGAAAAATTTGTTACTTATCTGCTTAGGTAAGGTGTCATCCTTATCCGTCGATGGATCAATCAAATCTTTCAACTTGGTCTTACCCGGAACGAAAAAGTTGGAAAGAAAGACTCCATATATCATAAGCTCATCCTTCGAAACCCGATTCACATCTATTTGAGTTTGATCCTTACGGAAAAATTCGATCATGGATCGAGTCATGGAACTGCCGCTATTCTCCGACTCTGCTGCTTGCACATCGGGATACGGCGATACTGTTAAAAAGACAATAACCATGATCAGTCCGATGATTATGCCCTTTGTCCACTTATTTCGTTTCATATTACCAACCCCTCTGATGATTCTGGATCAGCTTATTTACGCTTAGTCATCGCTTTCCCTGTTTGTTGCTCCAGCTTCTCATTTGACCATGATTCTAATCGTTCTAACTTTGAAGCTACATGTCCCATACCATCGAGAAATTTGATAATAGCTCGTTGCCACCAAGCTAAATCTTCATACCTCATAACACCAGTAGAACTTTGCCACCAAGTCAATTCGTCACATCTATCAGCCGGCTCATCGTTTACGATAACCGTCACAAACACCTCAACATTTTTATTACTCATTCATCCTCATCCTTCCCAAATCGACTTTTCTTTCTGATACTTGTAAATTCGATCTGCAATTAACTCCTAAAATCAAACTTGAATAAAAAACACATCATAAACTGGAACAACATCGTTTGAAACTCGATTTTTTTAATAAGAAAACCGCCCTATAAATAAAGCGGTCTGAGAAAGTTTTATATTTTTCAACCCCTGGTGAACACATTGATCACCCGTTACAAAGCATTGATGTTACTGAACCACTCCTTTACCAAGACTCAAAAGCCATGCAATGAGTCCACCCAACTCACCTGCGACTAAATAGAGTAAGCAGATTGAAAGTATAAAATAAGTCAACAGCCTTTTCTTAAAATACAGAAGATACGCATTTTTATATGAATTCGTAGTTTCAAGGGATGCTTCAACTTCCCTGACCACGACAAAAGCATCGTCAGAAACAAAAGAGGGCTTGCGTTTCCCTTTCTTTTCGCTCCTATCCGTCATTGACTCCCGTGCTATCGGTAAACCAATGTATACTAAATCAATAATTGTTACACCGACCAACAGGATCGTAATAACGATAGCCCCGACTCCGAGAATCACACGTAGAATAGGTAAAATCGGGGCAACCCACCTCATTGCTGTATACACATCAGCAGTTGTTGTCTCCATGACAATCGGTATCAACATTTCAGAAACATCATGATTCATCGAAGTCATTGTATCCATTATGTTCTGCTGGGTTTGAGGAGATACTCTTGATTCCTGTAATGCCGAGACAAATGTTTGTAACGCTTTATATCGGGACTCGCTGGTAGCTGCCTGAAAAATATCAGCTCGAAATTTTAATACCCCTTCTTGGGGATCATATACAAGAAGTCTAGTGTCGGATTCGCTTCCATGAGAATCCATCTTAAAATCTAAGGTCAAATAATCTCCATCCACGCCCATCTGCGACCAAAGCTCCTCCATAGCTTTCATATCGGCAGGAGGAATCCATATCGACTTCACACCAGCCTCTTCAGCATTTACCGAAATTTCTTCAAAGAAACTGAATACAATCGATAGGAATAATACTAGAAGAATAGATAAGGTCAGTTTTTTTGTCATGCCTCCCACCCTCTTAAGGGAAATCAACAATTAAAAATCAAATATGACCTATAAAACCGAATCAATCCCTCTCGAACGAGAGGGATTGATTCATTAACATCAACTATTCATTAGTCCAGTTCAATCACGAAGGAAACCGTATACTTAATGATTTCCGCTTTATCGAAGGCATTACCATGTTTGGCTTCAAAGACAAAATCTGCATTACCGTTAGCTGAAATCGTGCCAATTACTTGATTGGAGAACCGATTTGCATAAAGGGTACTTGCATTGTCAATCGCTTGCCAATTGCTGTTTGCCTTAATACCGACCGCTAACTTCTTACTATCCGCTTTACTCAACTTTGACCATGCAGTATCCGAATAGAGAGTAGGGGCAACGCTTTGGAAGCCTTTGTCGATGGATTCTTGTTTCATCTCAAAACTTTCAATTGATAATTTAACAGGTGCATTGGTCAAGTTTTGAACCGATAATACTGGAGAAATGAATCTATTTTCGGGTTTGTCTTGGTTTGGATCGATAACAAAAGTCACTTCAAGCGGAACAGTGAAATCAAGAACGGTTGCATAAACATTACCTGTTACAGTTACATCGTTAGATACTGGTTCAGGTTCAAAAGGTATTCCATTTGCAGTAGCATAAGCTTCAGCTGCTGTTCCTGTTTCACCCTTAATCTTGAATGTAGGGTCATTATTCGCAAATGCGTCAGTTCCAATAGTGGTTACAGACGAAGGAATGGTGGCACTGGTCAACCCCTTACTCGCAAAAGCTGAAGGGGAGATCTCAACAACAGTTAAACCACCAAGCGTATCTGGAATCACCAAATCCAGTGGGATTGTTCCTTCATACCCCGTAATAGTGGCTGTCCCATCCATATTGTCGGTATACTTAAAACCTGAGGTTACTGGAGCAGAAAGGGGGACAAAGGTATAACCTTTGCTCATTGCCAAGGACTCTGCAGTTGATCCCGTGTATCCGTAAATAGTCAAATCAGAGGGGACTGCCTGCGTATTAGCAAAAGCTGTAGGATCAATGGAAACCGAGGGATTATAAATCTTAACTTCACTCAAACCATTTCCACTAAAGGCATTTGAACCGATGCTAATAACACTTTGGGGGATTTCCACAGTATACAACCCTTTATTCTCAAATGCCTGACTTGAAATAATTATTTGGTTAACCGAACCAATCTGATCGGGTATTACAATACCTACATTAGTTCCCAAATAGTTAGTAATCGTGACGGTTCCATCCCCATTATCTGTGTACTCATAATCTCCGTATGTTGCTGCAAATGCACTTCCGGCAAAAGCGAAAGTAAACAACATGACCAAGAATATCAGTTTTTTCATACCTCTGAACCTCCATTAATCGTTAGATTGATTTTTACAGACGTCTTACCGAGCAAGTACTTTGTTTTCTCATCGTAGATATAAAAGACAGCTAAAACATCATGTGAGCCTTCACTCAAACTACTCAAATCGACTTTATCGCTCTGGACTTTTTGGTTCGGCTTCAAAGTGGGGCTCTTATAAATCACCTGATCGCCTTTCATAATGTCGACTTGCACCAACCCCATATTTTGAGCCGTGTTTTCAATCATCCAATTGACCTCACCATTGGAATAAACCGGATTCGTGTTGATCTTGAAGCGAACCATCGACTCATCCGCTTTTTGCTGAACTCCGGCTCGGATCGTTTTAGCATTTGTCATATCCAATTCACCATCTTCACCAAAACCGCGTTCCTCCATCTTTGGAGGGTCGATTGAGTTCACCGGCTGATTATCCTTTCTCTGTGGAACGAGGAATAACGCTCCGATCAGAGTAACCAGCAACAGTAGGGTCAAGCCGATGATCAGCCTTCGCTTTCTTTTCTCTACAGGTTCAGCTTCTTGTACACTCAATCACATCACTTCTCCCTTCAAAAAGTCTCTGTCTTTTTACTTGTGTTTCACTTGCAATTGGGGGTGAGTCAACCGCAAGTGAACCGATTTAAAGGTTGAGCAAAAAGCAAGAGGGGAAGGGCTTGCGTTTTACTCATAACCCGTAAAATTTCTTAGGCGAAAACTCGAAAAGTAATTAATTGTCCGATGAACCCCAAAAATTGATAGACATTTTACAACTTGGACTCATTCGGCTTATTATCTGGTCATCCTTAAAAAGAAAAAGTGCCATTACCCCAGAAAGAGGGAAGGCACTTTGTGAAAACCGATATTTAATACGGACTTTGCCTGTATCAATGAACAAGTCCCGAATAATAAGCAGATTTACAACTATGCGTAATCATAATCAATGAACCGACTTCAAGAATGATCAAAGATTAAGCAGAAAACAGCTTTTAGTGATACCAAAATCCGATAAAGTATCCTCGAACGAATGCGTAAATCAAGAAATTATTCAGAACTTCAATTCCGATTGAAGTTCTGTTTACAAACCCTACGCCCCTGATGCCCCCTATGCCCTGGTTCTGCAGCTCATCCTCATAAAAAAGATCCACTCTCGCTAATAAAAGCAAGAGTGGCAAGGGAAGAGAGAATGATGAATGGGAATAGACAGAAGAATGAAGCCATTGATTCCGTCATTCCATTTTAATACGAAAATTTCTCACTTCTCATCTTAATCCATCAAATATTCTCAACTCATTATTCAAAAACTCCATTAAAATCCGCCACTCTGGTCATTCAAGTTATCCTCGAGATCAACCCCAGTATCGCCCCAATCGGGAAGCAACTTAGCATCAGGATCACCAGTAACCGTTTGCCATGCGCTGTTGATCGGACTTGAGATCGCATCGTAAGCCGTTCTTACAACCCCTCCATCATTAAAAACAAGACTCCAGACAATGAATGCCAGCATCAGTACGCCGATGATCAGGAATACCTTTTTAATTGAGTTCATCTTGAATCACTCCTTGGACATTTGTCCCCTAATGTAGAGCAATCTCTTCAGAAGTCGCCATGAAATTACAAAATACCGGCTACTTGAAGTGCAGTAAACTCCCTGCGACATTTGCAATTGACTTTAGCTCCTGACAGGGGATATCATTCGGATTCAACTCGCCCGTAACCATTTGAACGAAAATTGTCGGGTCATAAACTCGAATCTTCATACTTACGAGATAATTACCCTTTTTCATTAGCGAAGGTGAGATATTAATATTGACCAACACAAGTTGCCAACTATTATCAGGCTGTATCAACCCGATCAACAATCGTTCGAAAGTATTGCAGGATTCCAAACTATACTGGACAATTTGAGTCGTTACTCTCTGCATTAATTCCCCACTGAAGCCCAGTTTAGAGTGAATCGTATACATGCCATAACTGCCAAGGAAATCAGTCCCCTTGAGCCATTTGATCTCCCTCACTTGATAGAGCGGCGATTTCAAATTGGTGATAATAAATAGGCAACGAATCGGGGCTTCTGGAACTAAACTCGTCTCATCGCTGGCATCTTGCTGAAGCTGCTTGATTATATCAAGGTAGCCCTCGTCAGCATAACAACGAAGTGAAGGATAAGAAACAGAATACGCCAATCGAAGAAAGTGATCGTCTCGGTAGGGGAATGATGCTAACTGGAGCATCTGGTCGGGAGCTAAAGGCTCGAGTAATACCCCATCAAGGAAATAAACCTCGTCAGGCGTAGGGAAGCGGTACTCTAACAGAGTTTTAATCCGCATTACTGGCATCGTACTCAGCCTCCCAATCTAAGTTCCGATAAGGATTCTGTTCTTCGAGCCATTCGTATAGCTGATTTAACTGATCGGTTATCGTATGCTGACCTTGCAGGGTAAACTCACCACTAAAGAACAGTTTCACCGCATCTCGATCCCACTTCTTCCCGTTTCGTGTGCTTAGCAGGGCTAAAATATGAGCAATTTTTTCAGGATCACAGTCTTTCGTTAAAACATACTCTGCAAAATGAGCATATACCCCAAGTCGAGCTAACTCTTTCCTGCAATCCTTTAAACTTAAACTCGGATCATACTTAGGTGCAGGTAAATATAGAGAAGTGCCTGGTAAGAAATAACCATATGTCCCCGGATGGGTTGCACTCTCTCGGTAGGCTTCGATGGCTTCGTCGATAGATTCAGGATCTTTTGCTCCCGTAATAAGACTTATTGCCCTATCCACTGAAGGTCTGATCTTGTCCGAAGCGTACTTGACTGTCTGTTCAATTACATTGACATTATCGACTTCAAAACGGGAAGCTGTGGTTCTACAATTCAAGTCGGCATGATTCAAATAATATTCAAGACGTTCCTTTGCTTTCTTATGCTTGATCCAGTGAAGTGATCTAAGGTCTCGAAGCAGTTCATCTATGGCATCAAGCTTCCGCTTCACCAGATCATATTCCTTTGGATTGGCTCTTCTCAATTGCTCAATTATGACTTCCCGAGTACTAATTACTTCTCGAAAGATATTTTGTTTGTGCGCCATAGTGATACCCCCTTCGATTAATTTTGAGCAATGAAACGCAATAACTGCTTATTTTGCAGAACGTTCGTTACATACCAATTTTTTATCTCCATCACCTCGGCAAGAGAATTCGTTTTAAACAAGCGATTAACTTGATCGGTATTCAAAACGGTAGCTTCCAATAAAGTCTCCATCTGGTTACGCACATAACGCATGTGATCCAACGTTCGAAAACCTAATTCACGCATGTCCTTACTGGTGCATCTACCGCCGCGCATACAAAGAGTAACCAATGTTGCTTGTTTCTCAGAGATATCCTTCATTGCTTTTAGAAAATCGAAGATCATTTTGACGATCGATAGCTTTAAAAGAAATACTCGCCGTTCTTCATCCGTCAAACTCGATGAACTAAGCTGAACCCAAATTTGAGCTACTCCATCATTCAAAGTCTCTAGGTTAGTAGCAATCTGCGTTTTAGTTGTAGACATATGCAATCTCTCCTTCTAAAATTTTTATACAAAGCTCCAATTCAAACCAACAAAGTCGTTTAAAAAGAACATAATTAACCTATTTGTTCTTGATTCGACCCCCTACTTAGAAATGTGGCTCACTTTCACCGATTTTTAGGCTTCAGGGCTTTTTGTAATTTCTGAAAATCCCTAGACGTGGCAAGCAAAAATCGCCCAAAACGGAATGGTCGAAAAACATAATACAAGTAGCCGAAGCCTAAGTAGTATAAAGTTGCTCAGATTCAAGCTGCCTAAATCAAATTCATGTACCGATTAAGATAAAAAATATTACTCGGGGAATTTCGTAAACCATCAAGGATTGAAATCTGAATAAAGGTGATTAATTGAAAAAAGGGCATTTGAGGAAGTAGGAAGGAACCAACAAGATCAGACTGGTATGTACTTGCTCCCTGTCACTCGAAGATAGCCAAGTCTGTTATAATAAAATCGATCTGCCGGTATTGTTGAGGAAAGCAAGGATAATTTACATAATCGAGGAAAACATCTTTAAGTAGATTAGTGCTCATACCCCAACCTTGGGAGGGGCAACACTCAGGATGGAGATTCCACATGGGCAGTGAGTTGTATCAAGCTCTGCTTATTCGGAGCATTACTGATAGATTATTTGGATCGGATCGAATATTTATTAAAAGATTGAGTAGTGTTATAAAAACATTGAGTTCGGAGCTATAAACATTGAGTTTTGTAATAAATACAATGAGTGGCATTCAAAAAGTTATCTGTCCATACAAAGCAGTTCTACGCTGCTAACTTGATATGATCGAAAGCCTTATAAAAACATTGATTTGAGGTTAAAAAGGTTGAGTACTGTTATAATAAGATTGAGTGACGTTATACAGAAAGTTGAGTATCGTAATAAAATAAATCGAGTGTATTTATTAAGAACTCCTTCCTTTTTCTGATTACACACCATACCCCTCCGCAAATAATGAGAAATCATTGAACCAATTCTGCACATGAATAAAGGGATCTCTTCACTTCCAATCTGTACAATCATAAATTAAGTGAAGAAAATGACAATACCGATTTCTTTCGCAATTAAAGTATCACTGTAGGGTTGGTTAACTGTGGAAATTTTATTGAGATAAGATTCAAGTATGGTGATTGTCGATTCCTCGCCGGATCTTGGGTTAAATAAGAGCAGAAACAGATCGGAACCCCTGAAAGGTTGGAAGCGGAGGTAGACCAATATGAACAGTGGCTTTACGAATAATTGGACGTTGACTAATTGACGAACTACTAGTCGTGGACTAGAAATTTGGATGAGGATCGAGGGCTTGATACTCTTGTAGAGGGTCTTAATGAAACAAACTAACGAGTGGGCGTAAATATAGCGAGGAATCGTATGGACGCCTCGCTGTTCCAACTATTATGTTGCACAATTTTTCGCTCCCAACAGATTAGAAATTAAAACCTAGCTCGCCATTTGGTAATTTGATAATTGATAGAATATCAAGATTTTCGATACGGTGTTCCTGATTCTCCTTTTTAGTCCCCAACACTAAATTATTTGGGCTGTTATTATAGGTATTCCTATCGAAGTGATTGACTTCATAATGCCTATTCTCACCGATTCCAAGTAATCCAACAGATCCATCGCGGAATAATACAATTAATTGGTGATCCCGAATGATAATACCCTTGCGAATTGTAAATACTTTGTAGCTATTATTGCTGCCTGATCTTTGGCAACTTTCCATGAGCCAATTTCCTCGGGAAATGCTAAATACCTCGTCTTCATAGACTACCTTCCACTCTCTACGACCTTTCTTTCTTTGTAAGTAAAGTGTACTCCCATCTCTAAACAATTCAAATTTTTTATTGTTGTAGCGATATACTCCACCGTTCGTCATGTCGATAAGAAATGATAATCTTTCAAAGGTTGTATGGAAAACTGCCCCATATAGATGCTGTAGGTTTTGATACATTGTCCAACATGCAATTAGCTTTTCGTTGATAGTGAGAATAACTTCTACGCCATCAAAATCCTTCACGATCTTTGGAATAGGTCTCGAATTCGGATTTCCGTTTTCACTCACTTTTATCATCCTGCAATGCCTCCTCCATAATTTTTCACACTACACGCTTAAATCTCTCATCAATATCAACGAAAAACTTCTTCGGTTCAAAAGTTATAGGTTCGACTTCGTTATGCTCAACTACGCCATTGGGTCTCGTGAAAGTTGCATCCTCGTCTTTCAGTTCAAATTCTTCTATGAGAATCTCATCTTTTAGAACAAACTCAATAAGTTCTTTCTTTTCAAATTGCTCAATCCAGTACCTTATTCGATTGACGTATCGTCTAAGTCCCGTAGAAAGAGCCTTACTAATCAAAGTCCTGATATTTACACCATGCTCGATAGTTAACATCCAGTCAAACTCTTCAAACTCTGCTCTTTTCGAGATCCTTTCCTCATCCTGCATCACTTTCTCAAACTGACTTTCAGAATCACATTTCAAAATTCGCCGCGAACCTGAATGAAGAGTTGCATCAAAAATACCGCGATACCCCCGCTTTAATTCATACTCATTAATAAGATTTTCCTCACGATTTAATTTCATCATTCTTGTATTGGTCTCACAGCAAAATGCCCAACCTTCAACATTAACTACTTCTGCGTCATCAGGAATTCTTCCATCAATGGATGCAAAGTACACTTCGCTCTGCCATTCCTTACCCCATCTTGATTGAACTCCAAGTGATCGCATTGTTGCTTTGGCTTTTTCCTCCTCGGTTGGATTAATTGAAAAGCTAATCACCCCACGCATTCTCTCTTCCCCTCTCTTTATAAAGCAGTACTTAAAACTTCAATTCGAAAATCTTGACCAACTCGCGGAACTTATTGTAGCTGATCGACAATTTCTTTGCGGCTTCCAGCCCGGAAATTCTATTCTCTTTTTCCGGTCTCCGATATTCTTGATATACCTCTAGGAAGTTCGGTGGATATGGTTCCGAACGCCTTCCAATCTTGGTCTGCATTGAAGTTTGAGAAATCGTCTTATTCTTCAGAAAATCATCAATGAAACAAAGAACTTCGAACCCTTGATCATTCAAAAAATCCGGTTCATTTTCATTAAGAACCACCAACTCTACGTCCAATTCCTTCAAAGTCGCAATAAAGCTACGTAATCCGAGAACATCGTTAGCCACATCTATCAGACTAAGAATTACCAATGTGTCTCGAGCCTCAATCTGATCTAACATCAATTTCAGGGTTTCGCCACGCGTAAAGCCAACTTCATTCGTCAGGTCAACAAAGGTCTTGTCAATTTTGGCTTTGCTCTCGAATTCTTCGATCTCTTGTTTCCGTTTGGCACGAAGATAACCAATTCTCGCCACACCATTTACCCCTTTCGCTTAATAATTCACCCGATACCGGCTCGATTTACGTAGATTGAAGCTGGTTCCATTCACGATCAAATACCACTCACGATCCATCTCAATCGAACAAGGGAGGGCTTGTTGACCAAGATAAATCTCGAAGCCTTCTCCACAATGCAATCCATAGCTTGTACCGTCGAGTTCAACACACCAGCGATCTGAATCTGGATCGTAGAACATTGGAACGTTACGCTGCACGATTTCACCTCCCTTCTAGTGTGTTCTCTTAGAGCAAAAAACGTTCACTGTTGCAATCAACCAATCTGATACTTGGTAACGAGCATGATGATAAAGAACCCTACTGCCAACACACCTGAAACACGTCCTTTCAGAGTTTCGCCAAGGTCAACCATTGCAATAGTGAAAAAACGAAATCCTAGAAATAAGCTCAATATTCCAAAAAAGATGACAAACAACTGATCCAACATGCTCACTCATCCCCTCTCGTAATCTCTCTTTAATTTACTTTTTTAGTACTTTTTACCTATTTAACTTGTGTTATGAGTATAGCGTCATTTAGCGAGTAATTCAAGTCCTTTTTAACGAAAATAAGAACTTTTTGATAGACCCAAAGAAGCCGAAAACCCTTGATACGACTGGATTATGGGCGACCGACCATTGACCGAGAAGCGACCACCGCACGTGACGAGCCGTGAGCCACCTGTATTCGATTTTAGGTGCGAGGGGAATAGGACAATAGCCCTAAGCGGGGAGCGAGGGGCGCAGAGGGCAAAATACGGCGGGCAGAGCGAAAGGCGAACATGAAGCGAACAGGGGCGACCCCCTGAAGGGAGCGAGGGCGACCGAGCGACCATTCCTTACCATGCAGAAAAATGAGAGTTACGCGGATTACGGGCATTTAAGTATCGATTTGCTTTTGGTTAACTCCTGAAATTTAGCCAATCTCAAATCAATACTTCGAAAAGTGTGTTTTTAGAGCCTTCTTAAGTCACTGTGTCCTGAACTGTCGGATACTGTACTGGCTATAAGTGTGCTTTTAGAATAGGTTTGCGACATCATGTTGTCAGTAAGATTGAGAATTGAGCTGCTCATCGTTTATCAATACGACCTGCATGGCATAAAAGCCATTTGAAGTGTTTTTATAAAACCGCTTCATCTCGTTCTAAAAACCTTCAGACGAAAAGTGTCCTAACAACCCCCTTGAATCAGAAATGTCGCACCAGACCGAGCTTTCGATCAAAATTTGTGATAAAATTAAGGGAACCCGTACTTCAAAGGAAGGTGATTGAATTGCGGAAATTCGGCTTCGATACTCCTGCAGATGAAACCGACGACATCCTGAAGGAACAATTTCAGAAAATAACAGAAGCCATTCTCAACTCTGGACATCCCGTGAGAATGGGTGATCAGCTCGGCGTCTTCGACAAATACAAGGATGGAACTAAGGTGTACGTTAAGAAATACCATACCGGCAATGAGCAATGACCATATCCGCCTATTGGATGTGGTCATTTTCGTTTATCCCTATTTCATTCAGTCCACCAAAATAAATTCGGCAACTCCTTTGAAATGAGCAAATTCAAACCATTCCCCACAAATAGAAATGAAACCAAAAGCCAACAATGACTTCGAGCCGACATTCGAACGCACGATGTGAGCCACCTGTTGCCAGTTTAAGACGCTTTTGATGGCGGGGTAGACCTATGACAAGCCTGAAGGGGGAAGGAGGGCGATTTCGGAGCCTTTCTGAAGGGCGCGGAGAACACAGAGATAAAATCGGAAAAAATACGGAATTTTGCCGATTACGAAGATTCGAGCCATAAACAACTTGATTACGGCAACCTTACCTCTCAATTTTCGACAGAAATCTATAAAGCATTCGACAAATCAAGAGTGGATAATCACCAATGTGTTCTTTTAACCCGATTCTCTAGCCGGTTTGCGACATCCTGTTGTCATAAAGATCCCACTACGCTCTTGCCAAGTGTGTTTTATCTGAATATCAATCCTGCGATGCTAATTATCATCATCATCAGAAGTGTACTTCATCGAAGCTTAATTAATCTGTTGAACGAGCTGTGCTGCATACAAAAGACCCCAACTCGGATGGAAACAGCCGAATTGGGGCTACAATTATATTTTTCAAACCATAATTTTGACCAGCTTGTCTGGGTAGACTGGGTGGATATCTAATCTGGAAAGTAAGAAACTCGGAATTTCAAAATTCGTCCAAATGAATTCTTCCTGCACTGCATCCGCCTCACCAACATTACTTCTAGGTATCTCTCCAAGACAATACTTATGCCATCCTCTTTCTGTGAGATAGTCATAGATGGTAGTATCAGTCCCACAAAGGATAACCTTCATTTTGGTGTCAACGATACGTCTGACCATTTCCTCATGCTTCTCGTCGGGGAATTCATCTTCATAACAGTCTGATCCAACGTATGGCGGATCAAGGATGGTTAGAAAATCACACCGATGACTGTAATACTCAAAAAGCTCTTCATAGCTGGCACAGGTTATAATTACATCTCGCATGATTGGAACCAGCTCCAAGAAGGGTAAATGACTTTCGTATTTAAATCCTCGTTCCGCATTTGGCTTATAATACTTAACTCGATCCGCTGCTCGACTAAACTCCGCAACTATAAGTGTAAGTGCTGCTGATTTGATAGGTGGAGTCTCCTTTAAACGTCTTATCTCACGCGCCTTATGAAAAGCCGCTTCAATTCGATACTCATCTTGTAACCGATAGGCTAGATCAATAACCGCTCTTGCTTTGTTTTCATCCGTCATGCAAGCCATCAAATTCGAGATGCCTTCATCTCGCTCATTATATATTCGGATGGGAATTGTGAATCGATCTAGCTGCGGAATAAATTTATTACCCCCTCCAAAGAGATCAAGAACACCTTGAATTTGTTCAGACTTTATTACGTAATACATAATCGGTATAAGCTTTTTCAATAGGCGGGTTTTTCCGCCTATTGTTTTAAGGGTCTTGATAAATTTCAACCTGAAATCAAACATTTCCGCGTCCCTCCTCAACTAATACGGAAGGATCAATTGTAAAGACATATGCCTTCATTGAAACCCTGTCGGAAAGCGAAACCACAATATCCTTTCTTGCTTTTTTACCCCCACCGCAATACAACAAGCCCTTTTTTACAAGATCATCGAGAACTGCACCATACTTATTCGTGTACGGTATTTGGAATATCTCACGAAGGTGTTCAGGTATAACAGCATAAGCATTCTTACCGAATTTCTTCACTTGCTCCGGTTTATCTAAATAAACACCATGACACCAATTCTTTTCAAATAAACCGCTGCTCCGCTTAGGGAATACCGTACTATTTTCCTCAATGTATTCAACAAGAAGCTTATAGTACTCTAAACTGTCTTCATTCTCGGATAGATCTTCAGTTTCAAAAAGATACTGTTGATACTTCTCGTCATATGTCTTATACAATTTCGCGCGTATTAAGCACTTAATATATTCATAAAGAAATTCGAAGTCTTTGTCTGGATCAAAAAAGGTCCGATTTACCAATTGTATTATTACATTTTCTTTCTTTTTCTTATCGATTAAATCACCAAGAGGAAAAAACATCGGCTTTGACTCGCCCCATACACTTGTTAGCTTTGCAATGAAAATTTTGCCGTCATAATCTGGGTGCTCTACATGAAGAACCTCTACTTCCAGTTTTTCTTCCACTACCTCACGCAAACCCGGAGGAAATACACTTTCTTTGACAACTACTTCGTCTGCGGAAGGTAATACTCCGTTTTTGACAGTGACATTTTCTAAAACCACATTTCTTTTGCTCATTTTTCTAACTCCTCTACCAGTGAATTTGAATTTCACCAGTAGGGCGAATACCTCTTAAAACTGCATTCAACTCCCTCACTAATATCAAAACACCCTCAGAGAAACAAATAAGGTGCCGCGCATAGCGACACCTTCAATAGATGCTCCATTATTCGTCTTCATCCTGAAACAAATCTCGTGACAGTCTGGTGTACCTCCGAACAATCGCATAAACATCTGCGTGAGGACAATACATTTCGACTTGAAGCTCGCCAAACAACTCTTGCATCCCGTAGATGGCGATTTCCACTGGCTCATTTCTGTTAGCGAAGTAAGACTCGATCTCCAAAAACATTTGCTCAATCAGCTTTAATACCGGCTCAGCGAAGTCCCAAGGTTGTGGGTCGCAGAAATACCCGTCTGCCTTATCTTGATCAGATAGAGCCGGGACAACCGGCTTTGACCAAGGAAAACGGTCATGTAGATCAGCTTCCGTTAGAACCGTCACAGCAATACCCCCATGCAAAAGAATTAGAAAAATCGTTGTGTCGTACTATACCGTAGATTGAAACATCATCGCAAGAAAAGAAGGTGCCGATTTTTACGACACCTTCTTCTCAGAAAATCTATATCCGATTCAATGCCAAACCCCTTAAGACAACCCCTGACGGATACCCATTACTGACTTGAGAAACTGTCCAAAATCGAGCCGTTAGGTACTACAAACTGTGTGGACTTCTTCACTCCGAAGTCACCCTTGAAGGAATCGGCAATCATCTCGACTTGTCCTACCTTGTACTGGAGCAAGGTATGTCCGGTCGCCCCTTTGGAGAAGAACTGGTTTTTATCCATCTGGACTTCCAAACCGGAAATCTCCATCGGAACCTTATCCGTTGTCATGTAGGACGGAAGGTCGAAGGTGGTGGTGTACTCTCTTACGACCAAGATTGTCGAATCTTCGTTGTAAAAGCCTTTGCCGACAGCTAGATCGCTCGACCCCCTTATAGCATTACCAAGAGTCGCTACGATATCCTCGTTCAACTTTGCACCAGTGCTGCGCTCGAAAGTGTTAAAGACGTTGTCGTCACCGAGGATGTGCATCCGAGTCAAGGCTTCCTTCAGTTCGGTCGGCAGGTTGTTCAAGTTGCGATTGCCATTGACCCCCACCAACTTGCCGCCGCGCACTTCCAAGACGTAAGTTTTTACCGATTCATCCGATTGCTCGGCTACGACTTGTCCTTGCTTGCCACCGTACTCTTTACCCCCGATGACCAGCTTACCATCAGCATTCAGAGTCGCCTTCCATTTACCTGTAGCTTCGTCCTTGGTTGCGTATCCCCCTCTGTCAGAATAGTTGTCGTACCCCCAAATTGAATATATAGTGAGGAGAAACGAGGACGAGGTGGAGAACGTGAATCCCGTAACCAAAGAATTCAAGCAAAGCATTGTACAGCGTATGATGCCCCCGTACAACGAGCCGGTCAGTCGGCTTGCTAAGGAAATCGGTCTATCGGAGACGACTTTATTTAAGTGGAAGAAGGCGGCAAAAGCACAAGGTATGACGCCTGCCGATGACGTACAGCCCGAACGTTGGAGTACGCAGGAGAAGTTCGCTGTCGTTGTCGAAACCGCAAGTTTGAGCGAAATCGAGCTGGCGGAGTATTGTCGGACAAAAGGGCTGTTTGTTGAGCAGGTGGAAGCATGGCGCGATGCGTGTATGCAAGCCAATGGCGGAATCGTCTCGCAAGCGAACAGGCTTCAGAAGGAACTCCGCGAGAAAGAGCAAGAGAACAAGGCATTAAATCGAGAGCTAAAGCGCAAAGAAGCAGCGCTCGCCGAAGCCGCCGCCTTGTTGGTGTTGCGAAAAAAGGCCCAAGCGATCTGGGGGGACCAAGAGGACGAATGATCAGTGCCTCAGATCGCGAGCATGCCCTTACACTGATTCAAGAAGCCGTTGCCGCCGGTGCAAGAGAAGCGGCTGCTTGCCGAGAGCTCGGACTGACTCAGCGGACGCTCCAGCGCTGGCGCAAGCAAGGCGGCACCGTAGACGGACGCCCTCACGCCAAACGGCCGACACCCGCTAACAAGCTAAGCGATGCAGAAGAGCAGCAGGTGCTGGAGGTTCTTCAGCAGCCGCCGTACAGGAGCCTGCCGCCAAGCCAGATTGTGCCGGCGCTGGCCGATGAAGGAACCTACATCGCCTCCGAGTCCAGCTTTTACCGGGTGATGCATAAATACAATCAGCAGCACCATCGCGGGCGCAGCAAGAAACGCACGCCTAAACCCATCACCAGCCACGCTGCGAGCGGCCCGAATGAAGTATGGATGTGGGATATCACTTGGTTGCCCGGGCCCGTGAAGGGGTTGTTCTTCTACCTGTATCTCATCCTGGATTTGTACAGCCGTAAAATTGTAGGCTGGGAGATTTGGGAAGAAGAGTCTGCCGAGCATGCCAGTCAATTGATCCGTCGTACGGTCGTGCGAGAGCAATGCGTGATTCGTCGGCAGCCGCTTGTGCTTCACTCGGATAACGGAAGCCCGATGAAGGGGGCCACGTTGCTGGAGACCCTGTACAGTTTGGGCATTACCCCCTCTCGAAGCCGACCACGCGTCAGCAACGACAACCCTTACGCAGAATCGATTTTCCGCACATGCAAGTACCGTCCTGGCTATCCAACGGAAGGCTTTAAGGCCTTGTCAGAGGCGCGTGAATGGGTCATGCGATTTGTTCGCTGGTACAACGAACAACATCGACACAGCGGACTGAATTTTATTACACCTAACCAGCGGCATGAAGGATTAGCACACCAAGTGTTTGAGAAACGCAAGGAGATTTATTTGGCCGCAAAAGCCAGAAACCCTAATCGCTGGTCTGGCACCATTCGCGACTGGAGCCTGAAAGATGAAGTCTGGCTGAATCCTGAAAAAGTGACGCTTATTCCGGCTGCAAAAAAATCGCTATCTTAACATTTACTTTCCCTAAGGAATCGCGACAACTATCTTGACAAATACCGGTATTGGGATACAAAAGCTTCGTTGATGGCATCGGTCGAGTAGGAGATGCCTGGATTCCAAGCATTCTTGAACGCATCATTCCCAATATCCAACGCGAAGGTCTTCAGTTCCAGTTGACCCCTGACCTCGAAGTTGGTAGTTACCGCGCTGCCTTTGTAAAGAACCTCTTTATCCGCTGCATTGAGACTCTTTGCTAATTGCTTGGCGTTCGAATCAGTGGCGACCGACATGCCTGTTACGGTTGGATTTACATCGACGTTGACGAATTGAGCAACATTGAACGAGACAGGTTTGATCGGGCGGAGTTTATCTCCGGCGACAAAGGCGACACTCGTGTTGCCGCTCTGATCGTCATACGCCATCAAGACTTCTGGATTGACTTTCAAGGTGTCCGAACTTTGATTCGTCTCCCAATGCTTGCCGTTGACCGACTCCGAAGCATTTTCAAAGGTCTTTGGTGCGGTGCTATCCTTCGGCATGTAACGCTGGAAGGTTACGGTCGTATCGTAGTCAGCCGTGTCGTAATTGCTTGTGGCGTTGGCGGTTCGCGGCTCCCAACCCCATATAGTCCAACAACCAAACTTATTGCAACTCGAACCTACAGGAACACGCTTGTCCTCGGTGTAACGGAAAGGATCAACCCCGCTATTGACCCCATATTGGAACAAGAAATCCTTTGTTACCGTTGCTTGTCCGTCAGAGGAACCTGCGGTTGCCGAACCGATACGATTATTGAACAAGGTCATGTTGTTTACCCAAGAAGCAAACTTGTTATTGCTGATTGTCGTGTTGTCCTTAATGGCTAACAGATCCCCCGCAAGATTGAACTTGGCTGACGTGTTGTAGGGCGAGAAGCTGCGGTACGGTGTGTCGTTGAACAACTTCGCTCGGCTGATCGCCCAAGGTACCTGACTCAAATCAGGATTGAGCAAGCTAAAGGTTACCCCGGAAGGCGAAAGACTCGGGTTTCGGAACGTTTCAATCGGAAGCTGGAGACTGAAGGTTGCCGGATTCTTAGCCGATGGGGAAATATCTCCCCAATACTTCGACAGTCGCCATTGCGGGACTTCAAGGTTGGTCTCGACCTTCTCATCTTTCAGAGTAGCTTCTTTCGCTTGGACGAACAAGGTCAGGTGAGCGTTCGAGAATTCATCTGTTCCCGCATACTTGTTTTCAACCTCAGTACTAATGACCGTGTCTTCGCCACCTAAATACGTATGGAGTTCCGAAGGAAGCGGGGTGTCAAAACCTAACCGAATCTCCCAAGTATTCGAATCTGTATCAACAGGAATCGAAATTACTCCATCCTCACCAACGGCATCTTTCGTTAAAGGTGTTTTATTGATATTTTCTTCATCCTTGATGTCAATCAACTTGAAGGTCGCGTTCTCGTTAGGGACAAGATCATAGGTTTTTCCATCATGTTCGACCGTCATACCCCCAATGATAACTGTATCGTCATTAGACTCCAATTCACCCAAATACTTTTCACTTGCCTCAGTCCAACCTTTGATCGGTTCAGTAAATGACTCCTTTGTCGGATTACCGTCTTGGTCGACCACAGTAACATTAAGTTCAGCGGTAATCGCTGGTCTGTTTTCTGATTCTCCATCCCCATAACCCCAAGGTTGGAACCCCCAACCGCCAAATCCGTTGACTTTATAGTCAGATGACATCTGTACGCTGTCGGTTACCGGCTTCAGGGTACGGGCGTAATAATCTCGCGCATAAGTGCGGAAAGAGAATGGAATATTACCGTTTTCCTTGTAAGGGGAAAGGGAACCTTGCTCGGCAGTAGTTGCACCTCCAAGGGATACGGCTTCGAACTCTTTGTTAGCGGTCAACCCCTGCACGACTTGGTCGGTCGGACGAGCCAATTGTCGGGTATTGAGATACCAGTCAGTTGCGTCATGGAACGGCATGAAGGCATAGTCTCTGGCTTGCGGATTGCCTCCGTCTTGAACGGAAATGCCGATTACCGTTTGGGCGAAGAAGATCAGTTCACCTTTCTTGAACTTGTCCTTCATCATCTGCTCGAAGGCGGTATACTCGGCTCCTGTCAGGACTCCCTTAGACTTGATTAGGTCGAGATACCCCGAGAGCATCAAACTGCCGATGATTTGGGCATCGAACTCGCTGTCGTCTTTACGCTTGGAGATGTAGTCCTCGATCATAGTCTTCAGAGCGTCACCGATTACCTGATCGTTCCCTTCGCCCGATAATGACCTGTTCGGGTTGTTCGGGTCGATGTTGTAGAGAACGTCGCCAATGATCTGCTCAAAATAGTTGTTACTTCCATCAGTCTTCAAAGTTCTTGCAAGATCAGCATACTCCAAGGTGCGCTTCATCAGGTCTTCTCGGCTATTTTCGGCTTGAATGCTTGGGTAGAGTGGGTTGTTGCCGTAAAGCGTTCTTACCCCTTGCCCCCGTTCGAAGGAGATTAAGCCGGAACCTTGCTTTCTCCAGAGGGTGTCGGATACCTGGCTCGGAGCCATGTAGTACATCAGGTCTTCGTAGTTAAACTTGAAGGGATCTTCAAGATCGGCAACCCCTGAAGAAGCGGAAAGAACGCCATCTCCGCTAGACTTTACCTTGTTCGGGATGAAACCGAACTGAAGTACGGCAATCTTGTCGCTGACTTGGAATGTTCCTGCTGGAGTCCTTGAAGTTGCGTTACCAGTTGCGGGTCCAGTTCCGCCAACGTTTGCATCGGAGCCAGCGGCGGAAGCTGTTGTCGGCATTACCGCTGAAAAAACAGAGGTAAGGAGTGCCGCGGCTAATAAAAGACTCATCGCTTTGGTTGTAAGTCCCGATTTTTTGCGGGTCTTCAAATACCCCATCATCATTAAACACGCTCCCATTGCTGCCATGACGAACAAGATAAGCAAATAAATAATCGGGTCACCCGTATGCGGTCTACTTACCGAACCGCCGAATACTACTCCTGCGCCCAAGATGACTCGGGTGGTCGGGGCGTTCGCGTCAATGGCGACTGTCTCTACTTTACCTGTGTCGTTGTCCTTGATCATGTAGGACTCGCCTGGTGTTACGGCGAAGGTCTGGGGCTTCGAACCCTTGTACTGCTTGTCAGCGAGCTTGGTTACGTTGATTACTGAGAAGTTGTAAGGGTCGCCGTCCTTGCTGATTTCGAGAACATGTTTCGGTTGGATCGTGCCCTTGATGCCCCCTTTACCCCCTTTTACGGAAAGGGAAGCGGAATCGAGCTTGACATCGGCGTACTTGGCGTCAGAAACTTCGATCTTGTACTGACCGTCAGCTAATCCTTGGATGATCTTGCTGTCCAGATTGAGCGTGTGAGTGCTCGATACCCCATTGGCATCCGTTAGGGTGAGGTCGAACTCTGACCAAGCTTTACTCAAGTCGGTATTGGCATCGGTCGAGAGGGATACCGAAATCTCGCTGTCGGAATATTGTGACTTAGCCGATTTGAAAGTGATTGGCAGAACAACCGCAGACTTCTGTGTTCCTGCGACTACTGTTGCCGGTAACTCGACCTCAACTCCGCTACTTGAGCCATCAGAAGAAATAAACCCCTTTGAGGATACGAGGAACTTCCACGTCAACTTGTCGGTATCGAGCCAGATTAGACCGTTGCTGTCGGATTGGGTTGTGAAGGAACCTTTACCCTCTTGGAGCTTGATCTCGACTGGTGTCTGCTTCAATGGAGAGCCGGACTCCGATTTGAGCGATAGACCTACCTTTTTCGGGTTGGTTACCAGAGATGCTTGCAGTGGATTGAGCTTGGTTGCGGTCAGGTCTTGGAAAACTCGCTCGTCATTGTCGCCCTCATAATAAGTGAACTGGTCGATGGAGAACTTGTAGTGAGTGTTCGGCTTGAGATGGATGCCATTGAAGTTCAGCTCCTCGATGATGGCGTCCGTCTTTCGCAGGATCAAAGCCAGCTCGTCTCCAAGTCGATACCCCGGATGATTGAAGATTAGGCTGTACTTCCCGTTTTCGTAATTCTGGCTGTTGCCTGTGGCAGAACTGATCAGCTTGTTGGTTGGTACGTCCCAAAGTTCTAGGGTGAACTCGGGGATGAAGGTGTTAGTGTCGGTCGGGTAGTAAATGTCTACATACAGACCGTCCGTTACCACTCGTTGGCTGTTGTCCGTCAATTGCTCGGGTTGAGTGGGTAGACTGGACTCACTGGTCGGAGTGGGATTGGTGAGATTGGATGCTCCTTCTGTCGGTGGCTCAGCGGCGAAGGCTGATGCCGAGAATAGCGAGAAACATAGAGCCAGTGAAGCCATGATGGTAAACAACTTCCTCATTCTCTCTTCTCCTCCTTGGGAAATCTTAGATTGGATCGGGATGCCTTGATGGTTGGCATTCAATCTTCCTGATAAATGTAAAATTGATTGGGATTCATCTCGAAAACGTGAATGAACTCCGTAAGAAATGTCGGGAAATGAAAAAAGACAATGTCGGTGGGACATCGTCTCGGTATTGGGGTGGCGTAATCGGCTTTGTGGGGTGCACAGGGGCGGGATTATCAAAGAATGGGAGGGAATACCCCGTCGAAGAATTCTCTGTTTTCGATTACGCTTCATGTCTCAAGCTGTTTACCATATCCGTTGTTCGTTCTACTGAATATTAATCAGTCCTATCGTTAATACCTGTATTTCATCTTAATTTCCTTCTCCAAAAGTTGAAAAAATCTCAGAAGAAATTTTTGAGAAATTAAAAAGACGATATCGCTCAGGACATCGTCTTCAAGTTAAGGGTTTCAATAAAGGATTGGAGGTCCATATGTCGGCTGGGTATGAATACCCCGATCTGGGTGATCTTTAAGAAAATTGGAGATATCTGCACTTGTGCCAGCATTGGTGAACACACCGGAAATGATCGAATACCAACGACCATCAATCTCAACGTACATTTGAGCATGATTAGGTGAGGAACCGATCATCGTGTTATACCCCATCATATCGAACACTAGAGAGAATACTTGAGCATCACTGTCGCAATCGGTTATGCGCGGAGATGCTGCAAGGGCATCATAAGCCGATCTTGGGGAACCGTCTCTCGGATCGGTTGCGCCATCCAGCAAATCGTAAGCAATCGAAGCGAGAGTCCTGACTTTAATAATCTCTTCCTTGGAAACCCCGTCTTTAACCAAATCCCCTAACTGAGCTTCGGCATAATACAAACCGATATTCCGAGCGGATCGATCTTTCTTATTTCCTGACCATCTGGCTCCGTCGAGGTACTCAAGATAATATTCGTGATCGCTACCGCCAAATTTGGATTCATCATACCCCGCAAGAGCTTTCTCAGCAATACGAACAACGGTATCGTATTCGCTCTGATCGCGGCTACCATACGTATGCTTGCCATACTTTACCTTGATCCCGTCAACAAGCTGAGTCTGTCCTGCATCACTTGTTCCTGCGCTATCGATATAAGCTGTTCGAGTTACTCCATCCCATTTTACCGCCGCGCCAAGGGCTTCGCTGACGAATCGAAGGGGAACCATCGTATTCCCGTTGATGGACTGTGCCTTGGCGGTCAGTTTTACAGGATTACCGTTGATAATAGCGATGTCTCGGTCTAGCGTTAAGATAATTACGGTGTTGCCCTTAGTTGCCGTGACGGTTCGGGTTTCCCCATTCCATTTTATCTCGGCTCCTAACTTCTCAAATATGGCTCGCATTGGAACCATTGTACTACCGTTTATTGTGACTGCAGGTTGGGGAAAAGCCTGGACTTGACCGTCGATGACTACGGAGACTTCATTCTCGGCTGCGGAAGCGATCCGAACCTTAGCTTTTTTATCAACTGGAGGTGGGGAAGCAATATTGGATGGCGTTAACGTCCCCAACTTCATCTCGATGCTTTGTAATGTCTCGTTGATCGAATTCCCTTTTCCCCTAAGCTCCGTTAGACCATCCCCGCCATATTTAGACATCACAAGCTTGGTCTCAACGACTGCGTCCTTTAATCCCAAAGTGAACTTGTAGCCAATATCATTGGTTAATTTGTCATCAATAGCATGAAGATTCTCAGCTATCACTTGCAAGGTCTTCTGACTCCAGCCGATCTCCTCAATGGCTTTGATTGCTAATCGTAAATTCTTAACGAGTGCATCCTCTTGTACTTGGATTTGTTGTGATGTTGGAGCAGAGATTGGGTGAGTGGGTAGATCGGGTGAAGTTGCTGCAAAAGCGGATACACCTCCCATTGCGATATTGCTCAACATAACCGAGCTGAGCATGATCCCCTTGATGACGAGACTGAAGGTGCGCTTCGGCTTACTGTGCCTAGTGTAAGTGGCTGACATGTGTAATTGAGCATCTACATTACGCTTTGGCTTGCTCATGACTGTTTTACCTCCTTACCTTAAGAGTTAGCTCCTATGTAATGTAATCCAGATTCGATTTCTTATCGAAAATTCGGAAAATGTTGTAAACACTTCTTAACAGATCACTTGTGTTTGTCGGTCAAATATTCCAAATAATCCGTGTAATGCTCTAACCCCCGAATATTCATCTTCCGTATGTACATATGTGACCATCCCACTTGCCCAGAAACCGATTAGATCGATCAAAATATCTGATCCCATCAAGTTTTTCTAAAAAGGCGTGGTATCCTTATTTACAGTAATTTTGATTAAATTTCAAGTCGGATTTTGAATAAATTTTTACTTGATATGAAAAATAAACCGATCAAAAAACCACCCAACGAAAAGAAGGTGCCAATTTTTATGGCACCTTCAAATGCGATCTTCTTTTCAATTAGTCTTGAAAGGACTGACTCCAAACTTTAACAGCATCTGGTAAAGCAGGTTTAAGGGTAACCCCATAATGCTGTAGAAATCCCCCTCAATTTTCTCAATGAAAACCGCCCCAATCCCTTGTACGCCATAACTTCCCGCCTTATCTAAAGGATCACCAGTTTTTACATACGCCCAAATCTCTTCATCGCTCATCGGTCTAAAAGTTACCTTACTGACGGTGTGACCAACAATTATTTCCGGCTCTCCGCTTGGCGACTTAGATATGACACGATACTGACCAATGTCTCCAAGGTGCATTGTGGTGTCATAGTCCCCGGCCTTGTCCATCGGCTCGCCGGTTTCCGCGTAACGGCGGATCTGATCGGAGGAAAGCTCCTTCATCCGCACGCGCGTAACCCGATGAGAGGTCGCGGACCGCCCGCAGTCAGGTTCGAGGCACGTCACGCCGGTAAACACTTCGTGCGTTCGGCCGGAAAGGCGCCGCAGCATCGCAACGGCGTCGGACAGGTCTTTCGGTTTTCCCATGATTTCGCCGTTCAGGGCGACGACGGTATCGCTGCCGACGACGATGCGCCTGCCTTCGCCGGCCGCGGGCGGAAGCGTCTCCGCGACGGCCTCCGCCTTGCGCAGCGACAGCCGCTCGACTACTTGGGGCGGCGTCCATTCCGGCGGCGTGCTTTCGTCCGTTTCGCTCGGCCGGATGACGACCGGCAGTCCGAGCAGCCGGATCAGCTCTTGCCTTCGCGGAGAAGCGGATGCCAGAATAAGAGTCACTTCGCTTGCCGATTGAAGCTCGTTCATAAGCTTTTCCCGCTTTCGTTACATTCTTCTGTACAGCCAAATAGCCAGCACCGCGCCGATGATGCTGAGCAGGCTTACGTTCAATCCGAATTGAAGGTTGAAATCAAGCACCAGCAAATCGACGGACGGCGACAGGTTTACTTGCTCGGTGCGCGTCAAAAAGGACAAGCCCGGCACGCGTTCCAGCCAGCGGGCGATCAATGCGCCTCCAATCAGGCCCAAAAACACGAATAACAGCAAAATCCAGCCGTTTTTCTTCACGATTCAACGTCTCCCACCAATTTTTGACACCTGATTCATTCATTATACGGCCCTGCGTCCCGTCGCACAATGCTCCAATAGGAAGTCTTTGAACGTTGCGACTAACGGCCTAATGCCGCGGGAATCCGTTCGCCTGACCCTTGTTGCAGTCATTATAGCACATATGTTCGCATTTTGCCAAAAATAAGGGAGACCCGTTTTCATGCACCGTCCGCGATCGGAGGAAATCCAAAAGCAGCGAACGATTTCTTCATTCGCTGCCCGGTCGACATATGCGATTTTTGGGTAAAACGGCAGCTTCGCCGGATCGGACGCATTTCCGACGAAGCGCATCCGAAGTTCAGCTTCCGCTCTCGAGCGAAACGGTCATCCGAAGCTGCCTGTCGGCCAGCACCGCGGACATGACCGACGATTGCACGCTCCACAGCGTCGACCGGTCCGGCTTTTCATTATATGCGGCCAGGCTTTTCAGCGCCTCGTTCAGCTCGTTCGCCGCCGTTTTGGCCGGCTGCCTCAATTGTGCGTCCCACTCGTCGACGGAGCCGGCCGCCCCCGTCCATGCGTTTCGCAGCGTTTCCACGGTCTGCATATCGCCGGATGAAAACGGCTGCGGATTCGCCGCCATCAGCGCGTCCGACGTCATCCCGATCAGCTTCAAGTACAGCGCCGAGCTTGTATCCAGAAACTCCGGCAAATTCGGCTCCGACTGCGCCCCGGAAAAGCTGAGCTTGACGCTCTCGATCGGCTTGATGTAGACGTCCGTCCCGTTGAGCTGCGTCGCCAGCAGTTCCGCCTCTTCCTTCGTTGCCGCCGCCCCGGCGAATACCCGGTAGCCGTCCGTCGTGTCCCCGGCGGCCGCCACCCCTTTCGCATCCAGGGCAGCCAAAGCCTCCTGCATGCTTGCTTCGGTGCGAAAAACGCCGTACTGCAGCATATGGAAAGTAAACCCGGGTACCTCGGCCGCTTGAGCAGCGGCGTCGGTCGGATCGTTCGCCTCGGGATTCGCTGCCGGCGCTCCCGACGCGTCGATCCCCGTCCCTGCCGGGGAAGCCGGGGCCGGGCCGTCCGACGCGAGCGGGGCCATGACGCTTTCCGAGCGGCCATACTCGTCTTCGGCGGGAAACAACGGCTCTCCCGCAAACAAATTCAGCAGCAAATAGCCGAACAAACCGCCCGTGAGCAAGGCTCCGGCGACCGAAGCGATCACTCGCCACCAGGACGGTGTCCTTTCCGGAGAGCGGGTGCCGTTCCACGTATCCGCGAAGGGGCCGTCCTCCTCCCCTTCTTCCCACGGATCGCGCGCTTCGCCGCTTTCGACGGCGTCGTAGCCGCGAACCGTCGGCGGTTCCCCGAAAGGGAAGCTCCAGGTTATGTTTTGGCCGCGGACGGGAATCGATTCGTCCGTTTTCGGTTGCATATAAGCGGAAAACGAGTAAAGCTTCCCGGTTTCCGCAACGGGCTCCTCCGGGTGCGGATGCTCGCCGCGCTTCGCTTTTTCCTTCCCGGCTTCGACCGTCCTCGCTTCGGGCTGCGGCGGTTTTCGATCGAAATCCCGCCTCGGATTCCGGATGATTTCCTCCAGAGCGCGTATATCGTCCTGATAGGGACTATGCCAGGCTTGCCACTCGTCGGCCGCCGGCGTGCTTTCTTCGTAATCGGCGTTTTTCCCGTCAGTCGGTTTTGCGCCGGCCTCGGGTTTTGCCGCAGACCTTTTTCCCGTTTCGCTGTGCTCGGCACCCGCGGGCTCCCGATTCGTTTCCCGGGGACTCGTCCCGTCGAATCGGAACGTCATTCTCGCCTTTTGCTGCATATCGACCGTCTCCCCTTGTCCCTCGTTCTCACCCTAATCTATGAGAGACAAGCGGAAAATATGATGGACAACCTCGAATTCAAGCAGCAAAAACCTCGCAAAGCTCCGCCCAAGCCCGTCGCACCCGCAAAGTTCCCTCCAGTACCGCCGACCTGCAAAGTTCCTCCCAACCACGTCGTACTTGCAAAACTCCCACGATCCCGCCGTACCTGCAAAGCTCCGACTGAACTCAACGCCCATTGCGGAGCTTCATTGGATTTCTTCCAATCAAAAGCGGCTCTTTTTGCGGGAGCGCCGAATACGTTGGATTTCATCCAACCAAATGACGCCTTTTTGAGAAAAGAGCTCGATTCCCCCGTTCCTCGTTGGATAAAATCCAGCATAACCAGTCATTCTCTCGATTCGGACCAAGCCGGTTGGAAGAAATCCAACATATGGAAACCCCCTAAACGCTGACCGGATCCCATTCGTCAGTTATCCCATTCGTCGCCTATACGAATTACGCCTGTGAACGTTCTTGGAGTTAAGAGAACTCCCGGGGATCATAAATGGCGGAGATTTACGGCGTAACGCAAGGAGTGACGCTCTCATTTTGAGAGATTGATGCTTTGCAAACGGGCTTTTCCTATAAAATGGAATAGAAGGTATCCCCCCAAAGGCAATCGCACCGCCATCGACCGCCATAAATATGCGTTTGGCGGGCCGAGATGAGTCATCACGACTCAAATGGATCGTTGGCGTACGTGCGGAAGGGGCGAGATGGGCAATATTTACTCAAGTGCGTGCGGCTTCATACGTTTGGCAGGTCGAGATGAGTCATCATGACTCAAATGGATCGTTGGCGTACGTGCGGAGGGGGCGAGATGGGCAATATTTACTCAAGTGCGTGCGGCTGCATGCGTTTGGCGAGGCGAGATGAGTCATCACGACTCAAATGGATGGTTGGCGCGCGTGCGGAGGAAGCGAGATGGCTAAATGCTCTCTTCGTTGAACGAAACAAGGCACGGCCGTCTGCACCCCTGTGCAATCCGGCCGTGCCTTCCCTTGCAGAGAAAGCTTACGCTCCGTACGCTCAAACGCCCTGGCGGTCCCGAAGCAGCCGGACAAGCCCGTCCGCCGCTTTCCAGATGTCGCCCGCGCCCATCGTCAGCACCAGATCGCCCGGCGCGACGCGCGAAGCGAGCAAGTCCCGCGCCTCTTCCTTCGTCGGAACGTAGGAGACGTTGGCATTGCTGTTGCTCTCGATAAGCTCGACCAGCTTTTTCGAATGGATGCCTTCGATCCGCTTTTCGCCAGCCGGGGAGTAGATATCGGTAATGATCACCTCATCCGCGTCCTTGAACGCTCTGCTGAACGCGTCCAGCAGGAAAAACGTCCGCGAATAGCGCTGAGGCTGAAAAACGGCGATAATCCGTTTGCCCGTCGCTTTGGCTGCCAGAATCGTCGCTTCGATTTCCGTCGGATGGTGCGCGTAATCGTCGATCACGAGCACGCCGTCCACGTCTCCGAGCACCTGGAACCTGCGTTTGGCGCCGCGGAACTGCACGATGGCTTCCGCAATCCGCTCGAACGGCACGCCGGCCTCCAGGCAGACGGCCACCGTCGCCAGCGAGTTGTATACGTTGTGCCGTCCCGGAACCGACAATCGGATCGTGCCGAGATTTTGGCCGTCTTTAAGCACGCTGTAGCTCGCGCAGCGATCGCCGAGCTCGATATCGGCCGCCGAGTAATCGGCTTCCCGGTCGATTCCGTACGTAATCGTCCTCGACGAAGCCGGAACTTTCGGGAGAATCGACCGAACTTCGTCGTCGTCCGCGCAGACGACCGCGCAGCCGCCCGGCCGGACGTGGCCGAGAAATTCGGTGTAAGCTTCCTTAAGCTTGCCGAAGTCGCCGTCGTAATTTTCCAAATGATCGGCCTCGATGTTGGTCACGACCGCGATCGCCGGACGATACTGCAAAAACGAGCCGTCGCTTTCATCGGCTTCCGCGACGACGTAATCGCCCTTGCCGGCTTTGGCGTTCGTGCCGACGTTGACGATTTCGCCGCCGATAATGTACGTCGGGTCCAGGCCGCACGTCTCCATGACGAGGGCGATCATCGAAGAGGTCGTCGTTTTCCCGTGCGCTCCCGCCACCGCCACGCCCTTGCGGTCGTTCAGCAGCCGGGCGAGCATTTGCGCGCGGTGCAGCGTCGGAATGTTGAGCGTTTCCGCCTCGACCCGCTCCACGTTGTCTTTGGGCAGCGCCGTCGAGTAGACGACCAGATTGGCGCCCCTGACGTATTCGGGCTGGTGCCCGATAAAAATTTGCGCCCCTTTGGCGGCAAGCTTCTCCGTCAACTCTTGCCTGGCGACGTCCGAACCCGTCACCTCATACCCCATTTCCAGCATGACCCTGGCTATGGCGCTCATCCCATAACCGCCGATCCCTATAAAATGAACGCGTTCTGCCGTTCGCAACGACGCTTCACCAGCCTTTTTCAGAATTCGTTTGATGGAGCAGCCACGAACGGACATCGGCGATCAAATACAGCGTACCGGTTACGACCGACAGCGTGCGATCGGGGCTGTCGTCGGCAAGCCGACGCAGCTTTTCCAAAGCGAGTTTCCAATCGGGTTCGACGATGACGGTTTCGGGTCCCGAGTCGCCGCTTTTTTTCAATCGCCCGGCTATTTCGGCCAAGTCCGCAGCCTTCATTTTTTTGTGGAAATCCGGCTCCGTAACGATGAGGGAATTCACCAATGGTAGTATATGCCGCAACGTCTGCTCGTGATTCTTGTTAGGCATCATCCCGATCACGACGTTCAATTTCTCGTGCGGATAGACGTCCCGCAAAGCGGCCGCCAGCGCCTCCATCCCTTCCGGGTTATGAGCGCCGTCCAGCAAAATGCGCGGCTGCCGCGACACCATTTCCAGCCGGCCGGGCCAGGACGTATTTCGCAGACCCGCGAGCAACTGGTCGTCGTCGACGATAACCGCGTAATATTGCCGCAGCACTTCCAGCGTCATCAACGCCACCGCCGCGTTCGTCTGCTGATGCGCGCCGTTCAGCGACACCGCCAGCTCGGAAAGGGAGCGGAACGGGCCATGGAACGCAAATCGCTGTTCGTTTTCCGAAACGGAGATCGTTTCGTAAGAGAACCGTTCGCCGAGCAAATAAAGCGTCGCTTGCTTGGCCGCAGCCGTCCGCCGGATCGTCTCGACAGCCTCGGGCTGGCTCGCCGCGGAAATGACCGGCACCCCCGCCTTGATAATGCCCGCTTTCTCGGCGGCGATTTCGGCAAGGCTGTCGCCGAGCAAATCCATATGATCGTGCCCGATGTTCGTAATGACGCTCGCGATCGGCGTCACCACGTTCGTCACGTCGAGGCGTCCGCCGAGGCCCGTTTCCCAGACGACGAAATCGGGAAACGAGACGGTTGCGTAGTACAGAATCGCCAGCGCGGTCGTTACTTCGAACATCGTCAGCGGGCCCCACTCGGTCTCGGCCATCCGGTCGGCGAGCGGCTTCAGCCGGTTGGCGAGCCGAAGCAGCACGTCGTCCGGAATGTCCTCGCCGTTATATTGAAATCGGTTGGAATACGACGTGATATACGGCGACGTGAACGTCCCGACGTCGTACCCCGCGCTCCGAAGCACGCTTGTCAAATAGGCGCAAACCGAGCCTTTCCCGTTCGTGCCCGCGACGTGGATGAATTTCAGGCGGCGGTGCGGATGTTCGAGCCACTCCAGCAGCCGGTTCATCCGGTCCAGGCCCGGCCTGATGCCGACCGTCGGCATCAAGCCCGTAATCCAGGCCACCGCCTCTCCGGCGGATTGAAACGCGCCTGTCGTCTCTAGGTTGTCTTCGTTTTCGCTGTTCATGAAACGTTCCTCCGTTAGCTCCGAAGCTCGGCGATCCGGGCGACCACCTTATCGCGCTTGGCTCGGTAATCCTCGCCTTTCGCCCGTTCCTGCTCGACGACGTGGGCCGGCGCCTTGGCGAGATAGCCTTCGTTGGCCAGCTTTTTCTCCACGCGTTCGACTTCCTTGTTCAGGTGGTCCAGTTCCTTCTCCAGGCGGGCGATTTCCTGGGCAATATCGATCAGGCCCGCCAGCGGGAAGTAGAGCTCGACCCCCGTCACGATCGCGGTCATCGCCTTGTCCGGAGGAGTAAGCCCGCCGTCGAGCGTCAGATTCGACGTATTGCAGAACCGGTGCAAATACGGCTCGTTCCGCCGCAATATTTCGCTTTCCGACTCGCCGGTCGGCTTGACGAGAAGCTCGATTTTTTTCCCGAGGGACACGTTCACTTCCGCCCTGACGTTGCGCACCGCGCGGATAACGTCCATGAGCAGGTTCATTTCGCGGACAGCCTCCGGCGCCTCGAAGCCCGCGTCGTAGACCGGCCATGTAGCCAGCGTGATCGTTTCGCCCGGCTCATGCGGCAAGTGCTGCCAGATTTCCTCCGAAATGTACGGCATGAAGGGATGCAGCAGCCGCAGCGTGCGGTCGAGCACATAGGCGAGCACCGATTGCGTGTTCCGCTTCGCGGCGGCATCCTGGCCGTACAGCGTCAGCTTCGCGAATTCGATATACCAATCGCACAGATCGTCCCACAGGAAGTTGTACAGCAGCCTTCCCGTCTCGCCGAATTCGTACGTTTCCATCAAGCGAGTAATGTCGCGCGCGGTTTCGTTGAACCGGTGGAGGATCCAGCGGTCGGCCGTCGACAGCTCGCCGGACAGGTCGATGTCTTCCGCGCGGAAACCTTCCAGGTTCATGAGCGCGAAGCGCGAAGCGTTCCAAATCTTGTTGGCGAAGTTTCGCGCCTGCTCGACCTTCTCGAGCCGGAAGCGCAAATCCTGTCCCGGCGTGCTTCCGGTCGAAATCATAAAGCGCATCGCATCGGCGCCGTACTGCTCGATGACCTCGATCGGGTCAACGCCGTTGCCGAGCGATTTGGACATTTTCCGGCCTTCCGCGTCGCGCACGAGACCGTGAATGAGCACGTCCTTGAACGGAATGGCATCGGTAAACTCCAGGGCGGTAAAAATCATCCGCGCGACCCAGAAGTAGATGATATCGTAGCCGGTTACGAGCACGTCGGTCGGGTAGTAGCGTTTGAAATCGTCGCTTTCGGCCGGCCAGCCGAGCGTCGAAAACGGCCACAGCGCCGAGCTGAACCACGTGTCGAGCACGTCCTCGTCCTGCTTCCAGACGCTGTCCGGCTTGTCCGCGCCTTCCGGCGCCTCCATGCCGACATGCATGTCGCCGGTTTCGGCGTTGTACCAGGCCGGAATGCGGTGCCCCCACCACAGCTGGCGGGAAATGCACCAATCTCGCACGTTCTCGATCCAGTGCAAGTAAATTTTCTCAAAGCGGTCCGGCACGAAGTTGACGCCTTGGCCCGACTTCTGGGATTCGATCGCCTTCTCCGCCAGCGGCTTCATCGCGACGAACCACTGCGTCGACAAGTACGGCTCGACGACGGCGCCCGAACGCTCGCTGTGGCCGACCTGGTGAACGTGGTCCTCGATTTGGACGCAGACGCCCTGCTCCTGCAAATCCTTGACGATTTGCTTGCGGCAATCGGCCCGGTCCATCCCCTGGTACGGACCGGCAAACTCGTTCATTCGGCCGCTTTCGTCCATGACCGTTATTTGGGGCAAATCGTGACGCTGGCCGACCTCGAAGTCGTTCGGATCGTGCGCCGGCGTAATCTTCACCGCTCCGCTGCCGAACTCCTTGTCGACGTATTCGTCGCCGACGATCGGAATTTCGCGGTTCACGATCGGGAGCCGCAGCATTTTGCCGATCAGGTGCTTGTAGCGCTCGTCTTCCGGGTGAACGGCGACGGCCGTGTCCCCCAGCATCGTCTCCGGCCGCGTCGTCGCCACCGTCAAATGGCCGCTTCCGTCCGCCAGCGGATAGCGGAGGTGATAAAGGTGCCCGTTGACCTCTTTATATTCGACTTCGATGTCGGACAAGGCGGTGCGAGCCGCCGGGTCCCAGTTGATAATCCGTTTCCCGCGGTAAATAAGCCCCTTCTCATAGAGACGGACGAACACTTCGCGCACCGCTTTCGACAGGCCCTCGTCCAGCGTGAAGCGCTCGCGCGAATAATCGAGGCTCAGGCCCATTTTGGCCCATTGGCTGCGGATCGTGTCGGCATACAGCTCTTTCCATTCCCACACTTTTTCCAAAAAGGCTTCTCGCCCGAGGTCGTACCGGCTTTTGCCTTCCTCGCGCAGCTTCTGCTCGACCTTCGTCTGCGTGGCGATGCCCGCGTGGTCGGTGCCCGGCAGCCACAACGCGTCAAAGCCCTGCATCCGCTTGAAACGGATCAGAATGTCCTGCAGCGTGAAGTCCAGAGCATGGCCGATATGCAGCATGCCCGTCACGTTCGGCGGCGGGATCACGATCGTGTATTTGGGAGCGTCGGGCCGCTTCCCCGCTTGGAAATACCCGCCGGCAAGCCAGGCTTCGTACCATTTTTGCTCGGCTAACTTCGGATCGTACGTCGTCGGCATTTCGACGGTCGTTTTTTCTTGGGACTCGCTCATCGTCGGACACAACCTCCATAAGGGACAAAAATACAAAAACCTCCCGTCGCAAAGGACGAAAGGTTCGCTTCCGTGGTACCACCTTCATTCCGCTCGGCCCACCGGCCGCTCGGCACTCAAGCGCATGTTAACGGCTGCCGCCGTCCCGTTCTACTGCGCGATCGTTCAAACGGGAGACTCCAGGGCGACTTCCGCAAGCTACCGTCCTGCGGCTCCCTTCCAGCGCTGCCGGATGCAGCGGGACCGCTCTCTGTAGGCGTAAACTGCGTACTCTTCCCTATCCTCGTCTTTATTTTCCTATCATACCCGTATGGACGTTTCCAGTCAATATGAGGGCAAACGCCCGAGAGTATCCATAGTTCCCGCTAATGCTCGCAGGGTTCGCCACTGTCCGCAAGTTTCTCTTTCACTCCGTTGGAATCATGAACTAAAGCATTCTGAAGAAAAAATGAAAACCGCCCCGCGGAACTCCCGATTCCGCGAAGCGGCCGAAATTACGGAATATGAATGACTTGGCCCTCGACGACATGAGGCTCGGCGAGCCGATTGTACAATTGCAGCTCTCTAGGCTGAACGTTGTACCTGACGGCGATCGCTTCGAGCGTATCTTCCCGCTGCACGATGCAAAGCTTCAATTTGCGGAACGATTGTTCCTCGCCGCCTTTGGACAGGAATAGCCGCGTCCACTCGATTTCGTCGCCCGCCTCCGGCGCTTTGGCCGAAAGGGACGGCTCATCCGCCGGCACGGAAACGGAAGCGGCCGGCTCCGGCTCGCGCTTGGACGCCTTTTCGCCCAACTGCGTCAACAGGCCGAGACCCGACGCATAGGAGGGCTCCGCGTTCGCCGAATCGGCCGACTTCGCCGTTAACGCGATTTTCGGCTCCCGCGGCTGCGGCGGATGAACCTCCGGCTGAAGGGCAATCGGTTCGGCCTGCGGTTCATTGGCTTGCGGTTCAGCTTGAGGTTCAGCCTGCAGTTCGGCCTGCAGTTGCAGTTCGGCATGCGGCTTGTGCTGCGGCTCGGGTTCCGCCGCGGAAACCGAGATCGGTTCGGACGACGGCTCAGGCTTCGCCTTGGAACCCGAAACCGGTTCCGGCTCTCCTTCCGGTTCCGGCTGAAGCTCCGTCCGGAAGCCTTCCCGATACGAGCCGCCGTCCTTCACGCCGGCGAAATCGAATCGATCGGGCGCCCCATAGAGCGCCGCATCCTCATCCCGGGCATCCGCGGCGTACGGAGAGTTCGGGTTCTCCCGTCCCGCGCGCCGCTCCGCCGCGTATTCCTTGTCCGCCCCCGCATCGTAAGTCGTCGAAGGTTCAAAAGGCGGCGATTGCGAATAATAAAAATTTTGCGGTTGAGCGAAAGCTTCCGCTTGGCCGTAATCCCGATCCGCCGAATCATCGGCCTGCGGCTGCCCCCAGGATTCCCCGATCGGCCCGGAGTCTTGCTCCCGGTAGGCATCTTTCCCCCCGAACGGGGAAATTTCCTCGCTCGACTCGCCATACGTCCGATCCCGGTACGGGGTCACGTCTCCGAACGCTTCCGGCGAGGCCTGCCGCTCGCGCGCGGCGACCGGAGCCTGGTGAACGACGGTAAACCCGTCTTCCCGCCATACGGGCGCCTGCGGAGCGGAAACTTGCAGCCCGCGCAGCGACAGCACGCCGGTGACGTTCAGCGAACGGATCGACAGCACGTCGACGTCGAAATTGTCGATCTCGACGGCAAGTTCGTCCTGGCTCTGCACCCGGCTGAGCGGCAGCGAGATTTCCACGGGAATCCAGTGCTCCAGCTGGCTGAGCGCGGAAGGCTCTTCCTGCGAGCGGTAAACGCCCGTCAGCAGCAAATGGCCTTTCAGCAGCACCTGATCCTCCTGGGATAGCGCCTGCATGTGGGGAACGAGTTCGATCTCTTCCAGCTGATCGATGGACGCCGCGTCTTCAGACAGTTGAATCCGTTCGTAAATATCGAATCGCAATCCGTTTAACGATTCCGTCACGACTTCAGTCCTCCTTTCGGGGTTAAAGCGCCCCGCAAAAGGACGGGGCCTGCACAGCTCATTAGTTATCTATATGCTGTCCGAAGTCGGGCATGCCTGCGGAAACGAAAAACAACACCCCGGCGCGCGGCAGCGAAGCCAAAACGCACGGGGTGTCGACGGATTTCAAAAAAAATTAAATTTTCGCCAGTGCCGCCGCGAACGCCTCGACGGTAAAATCGATATCCGCCTCGGTATGCGCGATGGAAAGGAACCAGCCTTCGAACTGCGAAGGGGGGATATTGACTCCCGCGTCAAGCAGCCGCGCGAATACGGCGCGAAACCGCTCCAGATCGGATCCTTTGGCCGCTTCGTAGTTGATGACGGTCTTGTCCGTAAAAAACGGGCAAACCATCGAGCCGACCCGATTGATCGTCAAGGCGACGCCGCGATCGGCCGCCGCTTGCTGCAAACCGTTTTGCAGACGGATCGCAAGCCGTTCCATGTACGCGTAGGACGCCTCGTTCAACAGCTTCAAGGTGGACAATCCCGCCGACATCGCGAGCGGATTGCCCGACAGCGTTCCGGCTTGGTAGATCGGCCCGACCGGCGCCATCTTTTCCATGATGTCGCGGCGGCCGCCGTACGCGCCGACCGGAAGCCCGCCGCCGATCACCTTGCCGAGACACGTCAAATCCGGCGTAATGCCGTACAGGCCCTGCGCGCAGTTCAGATGCACGCGGAAGCCGGTCATCACTTCGTCGAAAATAAGCAGCGCCCCGTATTTCGAAGTCACTTCGCGCAGGCCGGCAAGAAACCCCGGCAGCGGAGGGACGACGCCCATGTTGCCGGCGACCGGCTCCACGATGACCGCGGCGATCTCCTCGCCGAACTTCTCGAACGCGACCTTGACGGCATTCAGATCGTTATACGGCACCGTCACGGTATGGCTCGCCACGCTTTCCGGCACGCCGGGGCTGTCCGGCAGGCCGAGCGTCGCGACGCCCGAGCCGGCCTTGATCAGCAGGCTGTCGGCATGGCCGTGGTAGGAGCCTTCGAATTTCAAAATTTTGCTGCGTTGCGTGTAGCCTCTCGCCAGGCGCAGGGCGCTCATCGTCGCCTCGGTTCCGGAATTGACCATCCGAACGACCTCGACCGACGGCACCCGCTCGCACACGAGCTCCGCCATTTCCGTTTCCAGCTCGGTCGGAGCGCCGAAGCTCGTCCCCTTTTCCGCCGTCCGCTTGATCGCTTCGACGACTTCGGGATGCGCGTGGCCGGCGATCAGCGGCCCCCACGACAAGACGTAATCGACATACGCCTGTCCGTCGATATCGTAAATGCGGCTGCCTTCGCCGCGTTCGACGACGAGCGGCGTCAAACCGACCGATTTGAATGCCCGGACCGGGCTGTTGACGCCGCCCGGAATCGAGCGCTTGGCTCTTTCGAACGCTTGCTTCGAGCGCGAATCGGAGCGAATTCGACTATTTTCGGTCATTTTCGGCACATCCCCACTATCTGATTTGGAAAAGCCTGTGGTAAACTATTCAGGATATGATTGGATACTGACATTACGGAGGAACCCCGATGATCCAATGGATCAGAAACGTCGCCCTGTTCGACGGCCTTAGCGACAAGCAGCTCGAACATGTGTACAAAATCGCAAACAGCCGCAGTTACGCTCCGGGCACGGTGCTTTTTCACGAAAAAGAGCCCGGCTCCACGTTCTATATCGTGCTCAGCGGCTCGGTCAAATTGTTTACCCGCAGCTCTTCCGGCGAAGAGAAGGTGCTCACCGTCGCCGCGGCCGGCGACAGCTTCGGGGAGCTCGCCCTGCTGGACGGACGTCCCCGCTCGGCTTCCGCCCAGACGCTGGAGTCGACGCTGGTGCTCGAAATCTCTTATCACGATTTCATGGCGTTGCTGGAAGCTCATTTCGACATTACCCGAGGCATTTTGAGCGAGCTGTGCAACCGGCTGCGCGAGACGAACGAACACGTGAACGACTTGACGTTTCTCGACGGCCGGACCCGCGTCCTTAAAAATCTCATCCAGCTCGCCAACAAGCACGGAAAACGAGACGGCCTCCAAATTTCCATCCACGTGGCTCTCAATTTCGACGAGCTCGCCCAGAAGGCGGGCGTTACGAAAGCGCTGCTGTCCGACGTGCTGCGAGAGCTCGAAAGCAAAGGCGTGCTTTCGTTCGGCATCAACGAATACAAGCTGAACCTCTCCAAGCTCAAATCCTGATTCCCTGCCGGGCGGCCGGGAGAGCCGGGCCTTCCGGCTTACTCCCCCCGCAGCCAGCGGGCCGCGTCCTTCGCGTGGTACGTGATGATCATGTCCGCCCCCGCCCGCTTCATGCCGGTCAGCGTCTCCAGGACGATCGGCTTTTCGTCGATCCAGCCGTTTTGCGCGGCCGCCTTGACCATCGAATACTCCCCGCTGACATTGTAAACCGCGAGCGGCAAGTCGAACCGTTCCTTCAGAAGCTTCACGAGGTCCAGGTAAGCGAGGCCCGGCTTGACCATCAGCATGTCGGCTCCTTCGGCTGCGTCCGACTCGGCTTCCCGCAGCGCTTCCCGCGCGTTGGCCCAGTCCATCTGATACGATTTGCGGTCCCCGAACTGGGGCGCCGAGTCGGCGGCCTCGCGGAACGGACCGTAGTAGGCGGACGAATATTTGACGGCATACGACAAAATCGGAATATGGTCGAATCCCGCCCCATCGAGGCCTTGGCGAATCGCCGCGACGAACCCGTCCATCATATTGGACGGGGCGATGATGTCGGCCCCCGCCGCGGCCTGCGAAACCGCCGTGCGCACGAGCAGCTCCAAAGACGCGTCGTTGTCGACGAAGGCATGATTGCCGCCGTCATGGCGCAAAACGCCGCAATGCCCGTGATCGGTGAACTCGCAAAGGCACGTATCGGCGATGACGACAAGCTCGGGGGCGATTTGCTTGATTTTGCGCGTCGCAAGCTGTACGATGCCGTTTTCCTCGAACGCTCCCGTGCCGACGTCGTCTTTATGCGAAGGAATGCCGAATAGCAGGACGGCCTGAATGCCGAGTTCCTGGATTGAACGGATTTCTTCTTCGAGCCGGTCGACCGACCAGTGATAAACGCCCGGCATTGACGGAATTTCGTTTTTGACGTTTTCCCCGTGAATGACGAAAATCGGAGCGATCAGGTCGTGAACGTGCAAATGCGTCTCCCTGACCAGATTGCGCAGCGCTTCGGTGCGCCGCAACCGGCGGTGACGATGAATCGGAAAAGCCATAATGGACACGCCTCCTGCTAGTTGATGGTTCGGGACTGCTGAAGCAGCTCCCGTCTGCGGTCGACGATCGCTTGAACGAGCCCGTCGATCGTCGCTTCCTTTGGCGCGATCGTCACCTTAAGCCCCAGTCCCTCCGCCGTCATGGCGGTGACCGGGCCGATGCAGGCCGCTTCGACGCCTTCCAGCAGCGCGAGCGGGTCGTCGATGCCGGCTTGGAGCAGGGCGGCAAAAAGGTTGGTCACCGTCGACGAGCTCGTAAACGTCACGATATGAATGGCGCCCTCCCTCAGCAGTTCGGGCAGCAGCTCGTCCTGCACGACCGGCAAAACCGTTTCGTAAAGATCCAGCTCGACCGTTTCGATGCCCAGCGCCTTCAGCTCCTTCGGAAGCTGCTTGCGGGCCAGATCGCCGCGAGGAAGGAGCGCCTTTTGCCCGGAAACGAGCCTGCTCTTCAAGCTTTCGAGCAAATGCTCCGCCTGAAACTTTTCGGGCAGCACGTCCGCCACGATGCCCCGGGCTTGCAGCGCTTCGGCCGTTTTCGGGCCGACCGCGGCGAACGACGCCCGGTGGAATCTCCGGATATCGACCCGATTGGCCTCCAGCCAGCGGAAAAAAAACTCGACGCCGTTGACGCTCGTCAAAATGATCCAGTCGTAAGTTTCCGCTTCCGCAAGCGCCGCCCGGATCCGTTCGACCCTTCCCGGATCCTGCTGCGGCCGGGTTTCGATCGTCGGAAACTCGTACGCTTCCCCGCCCAGCTCGTCGATTTTGTCGGCGAGTTCGCTCGCCTGCGACCTCGCTCGCGTCACGAGAATCCGGCAGCCGAACAGCGGCTTGTCTTCGATCCAGCGCAGCGTCTCCCGTTGGCGGACGACTTCGCCCACGACGATAACGGCCGGCGGCTCGAAGTTCGCCTCGTTCACCTTCCGCTCGATATCCTCGAGCGTGCCGACTAGCGTCTCCTGTTCGGCCCGCGTTCCCCAGCGCACGAGCGCGACGGGCGTATCGGGCGAGCGTCCGTGCTTGATCAGCTGCTCGCTGATGTAGCCGATCTTGGCCACGCCCATCAGAAAAAGCAGCGTGCCGGTCGCGTTCGTCACTTTATCCCAATAAATCGAGCGGTCCAGCTTGTCCGGGCTCTCATGGCCGGTCACGATCGAAAACGAGGAAGCCAGATCGCGGTGCGTGACCGGAATGCCGGCATAGGCGGGCACCGCGATCGCGGACGTGATGCCGGGAACGATCTCGTAGGCGATCCCGTTCTGCTTCAGCAGCTCCGCCTCTTCGCCGACCCGGCCGAACACGGTCGGATCGCCGCCTTTCAGCCGGCAAACGGTTTTGCCCTCCAGCGCCAGCCTCACGAGCAGCCGGTTGATCTCTTCCTGCTTCATCGTGTGGCGGTCCGGCCGTTTGCCCACGTAAATTCGCTCGGCGTCGGCCCGCGCCTGCCCGAGCAATTGCGGTCCCGCGAGCCGATCGTAGACGATCGCGTCGGAGCGCCGCAGCGCTTCCAGCCCGCGCAACGTAATCAGCTTCGGATCGCCGGGGCCCGCTCCGACCAAGTAAACTTTCCCCACGCCCATCGTCCTATTCCCTCGCTTCCGCCAGCAGCTTGTCCGCTCCCCGTCCGATCAGCTGCCGCGCGACGTCGTCGCCGACCGCAAACGGGTCGGCGCCGTCCGCTTCGGCGCGCAGCAGAGTCGCGCCGTCGGGCGAAGCCACCATGCCCGTCATGCGGATGCGGGCATCCGGCAGGTCGGACTCGGCTTCCGCAAAGGCGCCGATCGGCACCTGGCAGCCGCCGTTCAGCCTGCCGAGAAAACGCCTCTCGGCCCGCACGGCGCGCTCCGTTCGCGGATCGTTCAGCCGCGACAGCAAGTTCAGCAGCGCCTCGTCGTCCCCGCGGCATTCGATCGCAAGCGCTCCCTGTCCGACGGCGGGCAGGCATTCGTCCGGCTCGACGTACGCCGTGATTCGCTCGCCCCAGCCCATCCGGCGCAGTCCCGCCGCGGCCAGCACGATCGCGTCGAGGCCTTCGGTTTCCAGCTTGCGCAGCCGGGTATCGATATTGCCGCGGAGCGACTCGATGCGCAGATCGGGCCGAAGGGCGGCCAGCTGCGCGGCGCGGCGCAAGCTGCTCGTGCCGACGCGCGCGCCCTGCGGCAGCGTGGCTACCGTATATCCGTGCAGATTGACGAGACAATCGCGCGGGTCTTCTCTCGGCGGCACGGCCCCGATGACGAGCCCCTCCGGCAGATCGAACGGCATATCCTTCATGCTGTGGATGGCGCAGTCGATTTCGCCGTCCAGCAGCGCCTGTTCGATCTCTTTGACGAACAAGCCCTTGCCCCCGACTTTGGAGAGCGTGACGTCCAGAATGCGGTCGCCCTTCGTGACGATCGGTTTGACTTCGAATTCGAAGTCAAGTCCGGACGCGGCGGATGCCGCTTTCAGAAGTTCGATGGTTTGTCCGGTTTGGGTCATGGCGAGCGCGCTTTGACGGCTGCCGACGATAATGGTGCGCATGGCGTCCTCCCGTTGCTTAGGCGATAAGTATTAGGTTTCGGATATCCGTTCAAGGTGGCGCAGCAGCGAAGCCGCGTCCGGTTCTTCTTCTCCGTCAGCGAAGCGCCGCCATAGCTCGAGCGCCTCGTCGCTGACGGCCGCCCGCAGCAGCCGGCGGCGCTCCGCCGCGTCTTCGACGGCGGATTTGACTTCGCCGCGGACCGTTCGCAAAAGCCGCGCGATTCCTTCATATTCCGCCCCGTAACGGGCTTCGAGCTCCTTCGCGATCCGCGACGACAGCGCGGGCCCGGCGCCGGTCGCGCTGACGGCCAGCACGAGATCCCCGCGGCGAACGACGGCGGGCGTCAAAAAATCCCCGCTTTCCCCGTCGCTCGCAACGTTTGCCGGGATTCCGCGCGCGCGGGCGTGCTCCGCGATCCACCGGTTCGTCTCCGGCCGATCCGTCGCCGCGAATACGAAATCCGCCTCGTCCAAATCCGCCGCTTCGACCGGCCGCTCGCAAGCTCGAATCGCGCCCGCGGCCGCCCATTCCCGCAGCTTCGGGGAAAGGGCCGGGCCGACGACCCGCACGTCGGCGGCGGCGTCGAGCAGGCCCGCGGTTTTTCGCTCCGCGACCGCCCCTCCCCCGGCGACGAGGCAGCGTTTGCCTTGCATGTTCAGCATGACCGGATACCACATGCCGGCTTTCCTCCGTCCGAACGCAAAATCGATTACCTCTCATCTTAGCCTATGACGTCGCCGGGAAGCAACGCGTTCCTCTTATTTATGAAACGAAGAGAACGAATTGACGAAAACACCGGCGATCAAAATCAAGTAGCCCGTCAAATTCCAAACGGCCGACCTGGGGGCGTCGTCGTGGCTCGCGCCTCTCGCGAACAAATAATAGGCATACACGCAAGAAGTCGCGACGGTCAATAGCACTTTCGCGTCGAGCAGCTGCGCGTACTCCCCTTGCTCCAGCAGCGCCGCAAGCCCGGTCGACAGGGAGAGCAGCAGCAGCGGAACGCCGAGCAGCACGGTGCGGAACGAATAGCGGTCGATCGCCTCCAGGCTCGGCATCCGGTTCATGACGTCGCCCCACTTTTTCTTTTTCAGCCTCCAGTGGAGAAACAGGTACATGCCGGCGAGAATGGCCGCAACCGTCAGTATCGCAAAGGACAGCGTGATGAGTCCGATATGCGCGTACAGCAGTCTTCTCGCCACTTCCCACGATTCGAGGGCGATTTTCCGGTGCGGGCGCTCCAGCAAATTCAAAAACAGCACCGCGAAGCCCGCTACGTTCACGAGCAGGACGAGCACCTCCGCCCTCACGAAGCGCAACAGCGCAAGCGAAAAGCTGACCAGCAGCCAGGAGATAAAAAAGACGAAATCCCTTAGCGCCACCTCGGCGGAAGCAAACCGGGTGACAAGCAGATCCAGCAGAAAGCCCGTCTGCAAAATCCATACGAAAACAAGCAGCCCTGTTCCTATCCGTTTCCCGTTCCGTTTGCCGTAGGCGGCATCCGATACGAAAAACAGCAAGCTCAGGGCGTAAATATACAATACGGCATCCGTTAACCAATCGTTTGTCAGCATGGGGGCATCGCCTCCCCGTTTCCATTCCGCTTCGGATCGATTGCGAACCGGCTGCTAACGCAGCGCTCCGGCCAATTGCGCCAGCAGCGAGGACGGATCCGCGTGCTTCTCCGGAGTTTTCGCTTCCGCCGCTTGGGCGGTAACGTCGAGACGCGCGCGCTCCTCCGCGTTCATTTCCTTCTGGATTCGGTCGACATCTTCCTCCAGATCGAACAGCTGGACGAACAAATTCATCGCGGCCTCGCCGCGCTTGTCCGCGGACATATCCTTGATCCGCAATATCGGATCGTGAATGACTTGATTCAGCATGCTCTTCGTCAGTTTGCGTATGACCTTGATTTGCCGGTCGTCCAGTTCCGGAAGCTTGCGCAGCAGGCTTTCGAACGTCGCCTGATGGATGGCGGCCGTCTTTTCCTGCAAGCCGCGAATGAGCGGCGTCACGCCGAGCGTCGCATACCAGTGAAGATATTCGTTCTCTTCCTCCGCGATCATCCGTTCGATGATGGCGGCTTCCTTTTGGCGTTTTGCCAGGTTCGTTTCGACGATGCCTTCCAGATCGTCGATATCGTACAAATAGACGTTCGCCATCTCTTCGCAGGACGGCTCGATATCCCGCGGCACGGCGATATCGATCAGGAACAGCGGCTTCTTCTTCCGCTTCTCCATCGCCCGCTCCACCGTCTTGCGCGTAAGGACGAACCGGTCCGCGCCGGTGCTGCTGATGACGATATCCGCTTCGTGCAGCCGGTCCAGGGCTTCGTTCATCTCCATCGCCTTGCCGTCGAACTTGGCCGCCAGCTCCCGGGCCCGTTCCAGCGTGCGGTTGACGACCCAAACTTCCTTTGCGCCGTTCGCGCTTAAATGCTTCGCCGTCAGCTCGCTCATTTTGCCGGCTCCGAGAATCATCACCCGCTTGTTGTCAAAGCGGCCGAAAATCCGTTTGCCGAGCTCTACCGCGGCATAGCTGACCGATACGGCGTTTTCCCCGATGGACGTTTCGGAGTGCGCGCGTTTTGCGAGGGTGACCGCCTGCTTGAACAGCTTGTTGAACAAAGTTCCGGTCGCTTTCTGCTCTTGCGCGAGCAGGAAAGCGTCCCTGACCTGGCCGAGAATCTGGGTTTCCCCGATGACCATCGAGTCCAGTCCGCAGGCGACCCGGAACAGATGCTCGATCGCCCTTTCGTCTTCGTGCATGTATAGATGATGGTTGAATTCCGCTCGCGGAATGTTGAACCATTGTTCCATAAAGGACCGGATATAATGACCGCACAGCGTATGGCGGTCCACGACCGCATACAGTTCCGTCCGGTTGCAGGTGGCGACGATGACGCCTTCCAGAATGCCCGTCGTCCGCTTGAGCGCCTGAAGCGCCGATGCGAGGTCTTGCTCCGATATGGCGAAACGTTCCCGCACTTCGACGGGAGCCGTACGATAGTTGAGACCGACCGCGATCAGATGCACGGATCATTCACCTGCCTTTCTGCCATATTCCCGATGAAAAAAAACCGGCGGAAAATCAAGTAGCTTCGAAATTCCGTAACCCATTATATCACAGTTAAACTGCCTGTTCGACAATATTTATGAACACTTTGCGAACGCGCTTTCCTTTTATTGTCGTCCAGTTCGGTTTGCGATATTCCCGATTTTTTCATGTTTTTCCGGGTGAAAATAGGAAAGCCATGGGGCACGCCCCATGGCGGATTAGCTTCATATCGCGTTTGCCGCGCCTTACACCAACTCGGCTTGCTTGATCGGCGCTTCTTCCACTTTCAGCTCGCCGAGACCGCGAACCAGTTTCTTGGCGAAGCAACGTTCCGGTTTGAGGACGCTGACCATGTAGTCGATCGCGAGCTGCGGATCGACCGTTTCGCCGCACGTATAGCAATCGATGGCCGCAAAGCCTCTTTCAGGATACGTGTGAATGGACAGGTGGCTCTCCGACAGCATCACGAGCACCGTCGCGCCTTGTGGTTCGAATTGTTTCGCTTGAACCGAGAGAACGGTGGCGCCGCAAGCTTCGGCCGCCTCGATCATGTGCGATTGCAAAAGTTCAACGTTGTTCAGGGCATCAAAGTCGACTCCCCAAGTGTCAACTGCAACGTGTCTTCCGAAAGTAGAGTATTCCATCTTCCGGTTCCCCCTTCCTAGGAATAAAATGTGAAGCTGATTTCATCCGCTAGGACCTACGTCATTCACTTCTCGAGGGTATTTGCATTCTCGCACGCAATCCATTCCTGAGTGAATCCTGGTTCCTATTGTGTTGTCAACGAAACTAAAAATACCATCTATTCGCCCTAATTGCAACTGTTTTTTTCTGCGGTCCGAAATCCCGTTCGAACGCTCGTCCCGCCGGCGGTCGCAACCGGGCGCAATCGGGCGCCACAAACGCCGGATCGCCAAAGAGCGGGTTTGAACTTTCAGCGTTTTTTTGCATATTGTAGAGGGGAAAAAGAAAAGCCCGCCGGCATCCGGCAGGCCTTGCGCCAACGCTGTTTGTGAAAGGAATCTATGCTTCGAGAGCGAACAAAACCTGGCTGTGATGCCTGAGTCTCTCGTCGATGTCGGAAATTTCGGCCAGGCCGGTCGCTTGATTGCGGCGGTCCAGAAGCTCGTTGACGGCTTGGCGAACGATGCGAATTTCCTCTTCGACCGTAAGCCGCTTGAACTGTTCTTCGAGCCAGCCGAGGGTATCGCGATGCTCGAACACCGTTTTCAATTCGTTGCCCTTGCACTCGACGATTCGGACGACCATGCCTTTCATGTAATGGTAGACCATCGTAAAACTCGAATAAATCCGATTGACGACCGCGTCTCCCTTAAAGGTCGATACCAGCTTCCGCAACGCATTGGTCAGTTTGGGCTTTACGACTTTGCAGGATAAAACGCAGGTGAATTTGCCATTGCTACGCTCAAAGGTCAGGCGGATCGTTTCGCCGCTGTCGCCGTCTTCAAGAACCACCTCGTGATTGCCGTTGTCCAGAACAAATACTTGCATTCGCAGCTGCTGCGCCTCGCACAAAGCAAAAAACACCGGCATCTCGGCTTCCGATAAGGTAAGGCTAGCGTTGACATACTCCGTGGCTACCCGTTGAGCCATAAAAATCTCCTCTATTCCGTTTTGTTACGAAGGTGTCTGACAATTTGCCTTAACCTAATTATACGCTATTCTTCCCTCCGTTTCCTCCCGCCGAAACGCGATTTCCCCTTGAATATCCGTAAAAACCGAGATAAAACGGAATTTGCGCAGCCTATTACCCGTTATCCTCGCTTTCCTGCGGGTCGTTCTGCGGATTTTCCGGGGAGTCTGCGACTAGATCTGCTTTTTGCTCGATCAGGCTCCATAATTCATCCCTTCCCATTCCCGTCTCCGAAGAAAACAGGATAAACGGGACGGACTTGGACAATTGCAAATGTTCGCGAATGATTTTCGTGTGTTTCGGCCAGGCGCTGCGATTCACTTTGTCCGCTTTCGTCGCCACGACGCAAAGCGGGATGCCGTAATGGGAGAGCCACTCCGCCATCGAGCAGTCCTGGGCCGACGGCGGATGGCGCAAATCGACGAGCAGGATGACGAGCCGGAGCGTTTCCCGCTCGCGCATATAGCGTTCGATCATGCGCCCCCACGCTTCGCGCTCCGTCTTGGACACTTTGGCATAACCGTAACCGGGCACGTCGACGAAATAAAGATCCCGATTGACGAGGTAGTAGTTCAGCTGCTGGGTTTTGCCGGGCTGCGAGCTCGTCCGCGCCAGGTTGCGGCGCAGCAGCATCCGGTTGATGAGCGAGGACTTGCCGACGTTGGAACGGCCTGCCAGAGCGATCTCCGGCAAGCCGTCCTCGGGATATTGCTTGGGCGAAACGGCGCTGATAATAAATTCGCTTGTTTTGATCTTCATTTGCTGGCTCTTCTCCGATCAGTGGGTGCCGATGGGCGGAATATCCTCCGCGTCGGGTTTCGTTGAAGCTCCGATCGCGGCGTTCTCCGCCACGAGGTTGTTCTCGTCCTCGGACGGATGCGGGCCCGGCGTATCCGAAAGCGCATGCTCCAGTACCTCGTCGATATGGGAGACCGGGATGAAGGTCATCGCTTCCTTCACGCTGTCCGGAATGTCCTTCAGATCGCGCTCGTTATCCTTCGGAAGGAGCACTTTTTGGATGCCGGCGCGGTGAGCGGCAAGGGACTTTTCCTTGAGGCCGCCGATCGGCAGCACCCGTCCGCGCAGCGTAATCTCGCCGGTCATCGCCACCTCGCGGTTGACGCGGCGCCCGGAAAGCGCCGAAACGAGCGCCGTCGCGATCGTAATGCCGGCCGAAGGACCGTCCTTCGGAATGGCGCCTTCCGGAATATGAATATGAATGTCGTTTTTCTCGTGGAATTGCGGGTCGATCCCCAGCTCCTCCGCCCGGCTCCGGGTGTAGCTGAACGCCGCCTGCGCCGATTCCTTCATGACGTCGCCCAATTGGCCCGTCAGCGTCAGCTTCCCGGTGCCCGGCATGACCGTCACCTCGATGACGAGCGTATCGCCGCCGACTTCGGTCCACGCCAGCCCCGTCACGGCGCCGATCTGATCTTCCTCCTCGGCCATTCCGTACCGGTATTTGGCCGGCCCGAGCCATTCCTTGAGCGTATCGGCATCGACCTCGATCGGCGCGGCCGAAGGATCGGCCACGATGCGCCTCGCCGCCTTGCGGCAGATCGAAGCGATTTGCTGCTCCAGGTTGCGGACGCCCGACTCGCGCGTGTAATCGCGGATCAGGCGAAGCATCGCTTCCGGCTCGATCGTCAATTGCTCCTCGCCGAGCCCGTGGTCCCGCTTCTGCTTCGGAAGCAAGTGGCGGCCGGCGATTTCCTGCTTCTCCAGCTCCGTGTAGCCGGGAATGTAGAGCACTTCCATCCGGTCCAGCAAAGGCCGCGGAATGTGGTGGACGGCGTTCGCCGTCGTGATGAACATGACGTTCGACAAATCGAACGGCAGCTCGATGTAATGGTCGCTGAACGTGGCGTTTTGCTCCGGATCGAGCACCTCGAGCATGGCCGAAGCGGGATCCCCGCGGAAATCCATCGCCATTTTATCGATTTCGTCGAGCAGAAACACCGGATTTTGCGTGCCGGCGGTGCGCATCCCCTGGATGATCCGGCCCGGCATCGCGCCGACGTAGGTGCGGCGGTGTCCGCGGATTTCCGCTTCGTCTCGAACGCCCCCGAGCGAAATGCGGACGAATTCGCGGCCGAGCGATTTCGCGATCGAGCGGCCGAGCGACGTTTTGCCGACGCCGGGAGGGCCGACCAGGCACAGGATCGGGCCTTTCAGCTTTTTGACGAGTTGCTGGACCGCCAAATACTCGAGCACCCGCTCCTTCGGCTTCTCGAGGCCGAAATGCTCCTCGTCGAGCAGCTCCTCCGCTTTGGCCAAATCGAGGTCGTCTTCGGTGCTCTTGCTCCACGGAAGCGCCAGCAGCCACTCGACATAAGTGCGGATAACGGCGCCTTCGGCCGACGAGGCGGGCATTTTCTCCAGGCGGTCGATTTCCTTCGCGACCCGGGCCGCGATTTTCTCCGGGAGCTCCGCCTCCTTCATCTGATTGCGAAGCTCCTCGGCTTCTCCCGCCCGGCCTTCCTTCTCGCCGAGCTCCTTCTGGATCGCCTTCATCTGCTCGCGAAGGTAATACTCCTTCTGGGTCTTCTCCATTTGCTTCTTGACTCGCTGGCTGATTTTCCGTTCGAGCTCGAGCACCTCGCGCTCGTTGTTCAGGAAATCGAGCAGCTTCTCGAGCCGCTCGCGCACGTCGACCGTTTCGAGAATTTCCTGTTTGTCCTTGATCTTGAGCGACAGATGGCTCGTGATGACGTCCGCGAGCCGCCCGGGCTCCTCGATGTCCGAGACCGCGGCCAGCGTCTCTGGGGTCACCTTTTTCGACAGATTGATGTAGTTCTCGAATTGGCTGAGCACGGCCCGCATGAGCGCGTCCAGCTCCGAATCCTCGGCGGGCGGCTCGTGCAGCTCGCGGGCCACGACTTCGTAAAAGCGGTCGTTCGGCAAATATTGCTCGATTTCCGCGCGGACGACGCCTTCGACGAGCACGCGTATCGTTCCGTTGGGGAGCTTGAGCATTTGCCGGACTTTCGCGATCGTGCCAACCCGGTATATATCTTCTTCAGTCGGCTCCTCGATGTTGATTTCCGACTGCGAGCAAAGCAAAATCATGTGATCGTCGACCATGCATTGTTCCAGCGCCTTGACCGACTTCTCGCGGCCTACGTCCAGATGGAGCACCATACTGGGGTAGACGAGAAGCCCGCGCAAGGGCAGCAGGGGCAGGGAACGGCTTCTGGATTTGTTCAAACCCATGTCCGGCACCTCCTGGGTTGTAGTGAACCGCTAAATTGAATACTCCGTCATTGTATCAAATGTTACCGCCCGCCGCAAAATGGACACAAAAACATCGCCGCCCCGATGAAGGTCGGCGATGCGCGACAGCGGCCGGAACCCGGTTATCCCGAAACCGGCCTCGAGATCGATCCGGACGGCGGAACGTGTCCTTCCCTTTGGCTCTGCGGGCGCGGCGATTCCGGATGGACGGGGTTCGCGTGCAGCACCGAAACGGGCGCGGCGGCAAAAGGCGTTTCGGCGGCGACCAGGCGATCCGCCGCCTCCGTTTCGTCCGCGGCGGACGGCCGCTCGCCGAACACGCGCGAGAACACCTCGTCGACCGTTTCGACCGGGACGACGGCGACGCCTTGCAGGCCCTCGAAGATCGCCTGCCAGTTCTCCTTCGGAATGAGCACCGTTTCCGCCCCGGCCTGCAGCGCGGCCTCCACCTTGGCGATGACGCCCCCGACGGGCTTGACGCGGCCGTGGATGCTGACCTCGCCGGTCATCGCCAGCTTGTTGTCGACCGGCCGGTTCAACATGGCGGATGCGATGGCGACCATCATCGCCACTCCCGCCGACGGCCCGTCGACCGGCGTGCCGCCCGGGAAATTGATATGCAGGTCGAAATTTTCCGGCTTCAGGCCGAGCCGCCTCAGCACGGTAAACGCATTTTCGACCGAGCCTTTGGCCATGCTTTTGCGGCGCAGCGTGCGCGCGCCTCCGCCCAGCTCTTCCTCGTCCACGACGCCGGTAATCGTAAACTGCCCTTTGCCGGGCGCCGCGGGAATCGCCGTCACCTCGATTTCCAGCAGCGCGCCCATGCTGGGGCCGTACACGGCCAGCCCGTTGACCAGCCCGACTTGCGGCTGCCCCGGAATTTTGCGGTCCGGACGCGGCGGCAGCTGGCTGCTGTTGACGACCCATTCCACGTCGGCCGCGGAAATGCTGTCGCGGCTTTCCGAGAGCGCAAGCCCGGCCGCCAGCTGAATGATGTTGACGGCTTCGCGGCCGTTCGTCGCATACTGCTTGACGACCCCGACCGCTTCGGGCTGCGGCGGAAACCCGATTTTGGCGATCGCGTTCTCGGCGATCTGGCCGATTTCGTCGGGAAGCAGCGGCCGGAAATAAATTTCCATGCAGCGGCTTCTCAGCGCCGGCGGCAGTTCGTTCGGCGAGCGCGTCGTCGCCCCGACGAGGCGGAAATCGGCGGGCAGGCCGTTTTGAAAAATGTCGTGAATGTACAGCGGGATGTTCGGGTCCTCCGCATGGTAGTACGCGCTCTCCAGAAACACTTTGCGGTCCTCGAGCACCTTGAGCAGCTTGTTCAGCTGCACCGGATGAAGCTCTCCGATCTCGTCGATGAACAAGATGCCCCCGTGCGCCTTCGTCACCGCGCCGGGCTTCGGCTGAGGAATGCCGGCCACTCCCATCGCTCCCGCGCCCTGGTAGATCGGGTCGTGAACCGAGCCGATCAGCGGATCGGCGATGCCGCGCTCGTCAAATCGCGCGGTCGTCGCGTCGATCTCGGTAAACTTGGCGTCTAGCCGGAACGGGGAGGACGGGTTTTTTTTCGCTTCCTCCAGCACGACGCGGGCGGCGGCCGTTTTGCCGACTCCCGGCGGCCCGTAGACGATGACGTGCTGCGGGTTGCCGCTGCACAGAGCGGCTTTGAGCGCCCTGAGGCCTTCCTTCTGGCCGACGATATCGGCCATCGACACCGGCCGCGTCTTCTCCGCGAGCGGCTTCGTCAGCGTAACCGATCGCAGCTTGCGCAGTTTGTCCATCTCTTTGCGGGACTCGCGGTCGACCGCCGTCCGGTTGCTCTTCTGATTGCGCAGCAGATTCCAGAAATAGATGCCGATCACGATGGCGAAAAATACTTGAACGAGCATTAAAACCGAGCTTAACGTCATATGCTCCCTTCCTCTCCGTCCGAACCTAGCCTTTTGGACAACGTATTAAAGGCTTATACTGGATAGTATTGCCCGGTTTGCCTTCGGCGTAGTCATCCGAAATCGGAAAGTTGCAGGGCCCTATGCGTTTCCGAACCCCGCGGCCAGAGTCGCCCCCAAAAAAACGATTTGCAAAACCGTCCGTGGAAAAACCGGCATGACCGGCTTGCCCGCGAGCTTGAGCCTGTTGCGGGCTGCGTAGACGTTGGCCGGGAACATCGCCACGAGTAGTTGTTTTCGTTCAGACTTTTTTAAAAACCATCAAATATAAAATGACGACCGGCAGCAGCGTCGCCGCGATGCCGAAAACGGCCCAGCAGCGGGACGCCTTCCGATAGGCCGGGGTAACGGCGCCTTCGCGCAGCGCTTCCGCGCTCGCGCGAATCATCTTTTTTTGCAGCGGAATGAGCGCCACGAGCCAGATGATGCCGGTAAGCGCGAACAGCAGCAGCGAAAACGTCAGCCAATTCAAGCCTGCAAGCGAATAACCTCCCCGTTCGGCCATCAGCGCTCCCGACACGACGAGCAGCGCGAGACCCGGAATCGTGAAGGCGTAATCCGCCAGCATCACGTTCCTTGCCGTCAGATGGATCGCGCGCACATCTCCGCTCGCGTCCGCCCTCACCTTCCAAAAAGCCGCGGTCACGATATTTCCGACGAACAGAATCGCGCCGAGCACATGCAAAAACAAATAAACGTTCATCCTTGTCGTTCTCCTTTCGTCTGGCCGGGCTGCAGCACCGAGCGAATGAACGCCGCGACATCCTCCGGCGCGAGGACTCCTTCTTTCGTCGGGAGTCCGCTGCGCATGCGAAGGCCGTTCGACAGCAGCACGAACGTTTCCGCGGCGCGCCGGGCGTCGATCGAAGCCGGAATGACGCCGTGGCTTTGTCCGGCTTCGATCCACGAGACGGACGTTCGAACGGTTTTATCGTAAAACCGAGCGACCAATTCCCCGACTTCCGGCTCGTCGCTGCGGCCGAGCAAATAACGGAAAATCCGGTTGGCGACGTTGTTCTCCGCGACGGCCGGCAAGCCGCTCGCGATTTCGCCCATCGGTCCTTCGAACGTCGGTCCGCCTTTCTCGATCGCCTCGCGAAACCGACGGTCCGTTTCGGCCATCTGCTGCTCCAGCACCATCGACAGCAGCTCGTCCTTGCTTTTGACGTAGTGGAAAATCGCGCCCTTGGACAGTCCCGAATGCCGCATGATTTCGCTCATCGTCGTCTTGACGCAGCCTTTCTCCTCCACCAGCCGGCTGGTCGTGTCCAGCAGAAGCCGGAGCGTCTGCTCCCGTTTCCATTCCCTTTTCATGCCCTTCCTCCCCCGGTTCAGCTTGCAAATGAAACCTCGCTCGATTCCCCTCCAATGTTTGCCAAACGCCTTTGACACCGATATAATAACAGACCGATGGTCGGTTTGTAAACAGACAAAAAAACACCCTGCGGAAAATTTCCGCAAGGCGCTGTGCGCTGCAAAAAAATGAAGCGACGGCTTCAAGCGGACGGCGGCAACGGCGTGTCCGTCGCTTTGCCCAGACCTTGGCCGTACGTTTCGTCGACAAAGCGGCGGATTTCGGCATCCGCGGCGCCCTCGCTCTTCAGCTTGGCGGCCTGGAGCGCGATTTGCTGGCAAACGCCGCAGCGCGTGCCGTGATCGTCCCACAGGACGGTCCCGTCCTCCCGGACGGCTGCGATAAAGCAGTCGAGATTGCTCTTATGGCCCGCGCTCTCGCCGCAGCCGCAATAACACGGCATATATTGCAGCGTATCCCGAAGCTTCGCGGCGGCCGTATAAGAAAGCTTCACCTGCGCGCCCTGCCCGTCCAGAAAAGACGGCATGTCCGCCAGGGAGGCGGTTTCCTCCCGCAAATCGCCGTTCTCCGTCTTCGCGGCATGCTCCGCATGGTCATGTTCGCTCGCCGGGGCCGAGCCCTGCGATTCGCCGCCGCCCCCGCATGCGGCCAGCAGCAGGGCAAAAACTCCCGCCATCAGCAGCGCGTACAGCGGGAGCGCGCGTTTGCCGGCCTTGAATGCATCTTCCGTCGACCGATTCGTCATGGCCGCTCCCTCAATGCTTTCGGCCGGGGATAACGCCGGTTTCGCCGTATACCCGGGCGATTTCGTCGATCTCCCGCTTCAGTTCGCTGACGAGTTCGCTCTCCGGCACTTTGCGGACCATTTCGCCGTAGCGGAACAGCATGCCTTCGCCGCGGGCTCCCGCGATGCCGATATCGGCTTCGCGCGCTTCGCCCGGCCCGTTGACCGCGCAGCCGAGCACCGAAACCTTGATCGGAACTTTCAGCTTGGACAAATACTCCTCGACCTCGTTCGCCACCGAAAACAAATCGATATCGAGGCGGCCGCAGGTCGGGCACGAAACGAGCGTCGGCGCGTCGGTAATGAGGCCGAACGTTTTAAGCAGTTCGCGGGCGACTTTGATCTCTTCCACCGGGTCGGCGCTCAGGCTGATGCGCATCGTGTTGCCGATTCCCGCGTTCAGCAGAACGCCGAGGCCGGCCGAGCTTTTGACCGTGCCGGAAAACAGCGTCCCCGCTTCCGTAATCCCCAGGTGAAGCGGATATTTGATCACTTCCGCCGCTTTCATGTAGGCGGAGATGGCCATCGGAACGTCCGACGCTTTCAAGGAAACGATAATGTCGTGAAAATCGAGTTCTTCCAAAATGCCGATATGAAAAAGGGCGCTCTCCACCATCGCTTCCGCCGTCGGGTAGCCGTACTTTTCGAGGAGGTGATTTTCCAGCGAACCGGCGTTCACGCCGATCCGGATCGGAATGCCCCGCTCTTTGCAGGCTTTGACTACGGCCTCGACCTTCTCGCGGCGTCCGATATTGCCCGGATTGATCCGGACCTTGTCGATGCCGTTCTCGATGGCCGCCAGCGCCAAACGGTAATCGAAATGAATATCCGCGACGAGCGGAATGGAGATTTCCCGTTTGATCGCTTTGATCGCTTCGGCGGCTTCCTTGTTGTTGACGGTTACGCGCACCAATTGACAGCCGGCTTCCTCCAGCCGCTTGATTTCCGCTACGGTCGCCTTGACGTCCGCCGTCTTCGTCGTGCACATGCTTTGCAGAAGAACTTGATTGTTTCCGCCGATCGTCAGGTTCCCCACGCGAACGGGCACCGTCTCGGTTCGTAAGAACATATTCTCCAATCTCCCCGTATACGCCGAATCCACCCTCCGCCCGCGCCGTGGCGTAGGTAAAGGGTGGATACGGCAAACTTAAAGCCGTAAGCGGACTGTGCTCGCTTCTGAGACAACCTTACGCGCTTTCTTCTTTTTTCTTGCCTTTCTTGAGCGTCAGCTCGGGAGCGATTTTTTCCTGGACGACCTTTTCGGTAATGACGCAGCTCGTCACGTCGTCGCGGGACGGCACTTCGTACATCACCTCAAGCATAATGCTCTCGATAATGGCGCGAAGTCCCCGAGCTCCCGTGTTGCGCTTGATCGCTTCCTTCGCGATTTCCTCGAGCGCCCCGGTTTCGAATTCGAGCTTGACGTTATCCATTTCCAGCAGCTTTTGATATTGTTTGACCAAAGCGTTTTTCGGTTCGGACAAAATGCGCACGAGCGCGGCTTCGTCCAGCGGCTCCAGCGAAGAAATGACCGGCAGGCGGCCGACGAATTCCGGAATCAGGCCGAATTTCAGCAAATCCTCCGGCTGCACAAGCGACAAATATTCGCCCGGCTTCAGCTCGCGCTGTCCGTCGGATCCGGCGTTGAAGCCGATGACCTTCTTGCCGATGCGGCGCTTGATGATCGATTCCAGACCGTCGAATGCCCCGCCGCAAAGGAACAGGATGTTCGTCGTGTCGATCTGGATGAATTCCTGATGCGGGTGCTTGCGTCCGCCTTGAGGAGGAACGGAAGCGACCGTGCCCTCCAAAATTTTCAGCAGCGCCTGCTGCACGCCTTCGCCGGAAACGTCGCGGGTGATGGACGGGTTTTCCGACTTGCGCGCCACCTTGTCGATTTCGTCGATGTAGATGATGCCGCGCTCGGCCTTTTCCACGTCGTAGTCCGCTGCCTGAATGAGCTTGAGCAAAATATTTTCGACGTCTTCGCCCACGTACCCGGCTTCCGTCAAGGAAGTCGCGTCGGCAATCGCAAACGGAACGTTGAGAATTTTCGCCATCGTCTGGGCGAGCAGCGTCTTGCCGGAACCGGTCGGACCGACAAGCATGATGTTGCTCTTGGACAGCTCGACGTCTTCGATCTTGCTGTGGGAGTTGATCCGCTTGTAGTGATTGTACACGGCAACGGACAACGATTTTTTCGCTTGTTCCTGGCCGATGATATATTGATCCAGAATCGCGCAGATTTCTTTCGGCTTCGGAATGTCCTTCAGATCGAGCTCTTCCTCGTGGCCGAGCTCCTCCTCGACGATTTCCGTGCACAATTCGATGCATTCGTCACATATATAGACGCCGGGACCGGCGACCAATTTGCGTACCTGCTCTTGGGACTTGCCGCAGAACGAACATTTCAGCTGGCCTTTCTCATCGTTGTACTTAAACATGGTTACCCTCCTTTATCCGCTGACGGGAGCGGAAATGACCTTGTCGACCAATCCGTACGCAAGCGCTTCTTCGGCGCTCATAAAGTTGTCCCTGTCCGTATCCTTCTCGATTTTCTCGTACGGTTGACCGGTACGGTCGACGTAGATACGATTCAGTTTCTCCTTTGTCTTGATAATCCAATCCGCGTGGATTTTGATGTCCGACGCCTGGCCTCTTACGCCGCCGAGCGGCTGGTGAATCATGATTTCGCTGTTCGGCAGGGCGAAGCGCTTGCCTTTGGCTCCGGCCGTGAGCAGGAGGGAGCCCATGCTCGCGGCCATGCCGACGCAGATCGTGCTGACATCCGGTTTGATATACTGCATCGTATCATATATACCCATCCCGGCCGTTACCGATCCGCCGGGCGAATTAATGTAAAGACTGATATCCTTCTCCGGATCCTCCGCCGCCAAAAACAGCATTTGGGCGATGATGAGGTTGGCGACATCGTCATCAATCGCGCTGCCCAGAAAAATAATTCTGTCCTTCAGCAGCCGGGAATAGATGTCGTACGAGCGTTCCCCCCGATTGGTTTGTTCGATGACCATTGGCACCAGGTTCATGATATCCAACCTCTTTTCTTTAGTGGACTTCGAGCATCGGTAATATTCTAACACGTTACCATTCGAATGTCATGTTGGCGGGTTTGCCGCGGCCGCAAAGGCCTCGCGCCTTTATTATGTATTATATGCAAGGTGAAAAACAAGGCACGCGTCGAGCACGTGCCTTGTCGGGTATGCGGGTAAACCGTTTCTTAAGCTGTTTTGCTGTTCTCTACGACGAACTTAACCGCTTTGCGCACTTTCAAATCGCTTTGCAGCGTTTCGATGTAGCCGTTGGAGGTAAAGATCGCCCGAAGCTCGTCCGCGGGGCGGTTGTACATCTTCGACAGGTTTTCCAGTTCTTCGTTCAGCTCTTCGTCGGACACTTCGAGATTTTCGGCTTCCGCTACCGCTTCGAGCACCAGGTTGTTGCGAACCCGCTTTTGGGCATCGGCTTTCATCTGGGCTTTGAGCGCCTCTTCGTCCTGTCCGCTGAACTGGTAGTACAGGTCGAGATTCATGCCTTGCATTTTCAGGCGGTTTTCGAAATCCTTCAGCATGTTTTCGACTTCGTTGTCGATCATGACTTCCGGGATATCGATTTCCGCGGCTTCGGAAGCTTTGGAGATGACTTCGTTTTCCTTCTCCGCTTCGGCGTCTTTGGCTTTGCGTTCTTTCAGCTTGCTCGCCAAATCGGCTTTGTATTCGTCCAGCGTTTCGAATTCGCTAACGTCCTTGGCGAATTCGTCATCCAGCGCCGGCAGGTTTTTGCGCTTGATTTCGTGCAGCTTCACCTTGAAGACGACCGCTTTGCCGGCCAGATTCTCCGCGTGGTATTCTTCCGGGAACGTGACGTTTACGTCTTTCTCTTCGGCGATGTTCAGGCCGACCACTTGCTCTTCGAAGCCGGGGATGAACGTTCCCGAGCCGAGCTCGAGCGAATGGCGCTCGCCTTTGCCGCCTTCGAACGGCTCGCCGTCCATGAAGCCTTCGAAATCGATAACGGCGATATCGCCTTGCTGGGCGGGACCTTCGTCCACGACGACCAGCTCGGCATGGCGCTGCTGCAGGCGCTCCAGTTCCTGCGCGATTTCTTCGTCCGACACTTCAAAGTCGGGAGCGGAAACTTCGATGCCCTTGTACTCGCCGAGCTTCACTTCCGGCTTGACGGTCACTTTCGCTTTGAACTTGAACGGCTGGCCTTTCGCGAATTGCTCGACGTCGACATCCGGACGATCTACCGGGTAAATGCCGGTTTGTTCGACCGCTTCGCTGTAAGCGCTCGGCAGCAAGATGTCGATCGCATCCTGATACAGGCTTTCGACGCCGAAACGGGCTTCGAAAATCGTGCGCGGCACTTTGCCTTTGCGGAAGCCCGGAACGTTGATTTTGCTGACGACTTTCTTGAACGCCTTGTTAAGGGCCTCGGCTACCTGTTCCGCTTCGACTTCTACCTCAAGGACGCCTACGTTCTTCTCTATTTTTTCCCAGTTTGTTTTCAACATTTCTGCTTTCCCCTCCGAAGGTACTTGCCGCTCCAATGCGACCGATTTACATAAACCATTCTATTATATACAACTATTTGAAGCATATCAAGACCGGCTTGACTTCTACCATTGTCCGCAACCCGCGCGAGCGCCGATCGCGGCGAAGCCGCCCCCGTCTCGACCCCTACGAAACGGGGCCGGGTTCGCCCGCGAACTGCCGCATCCAGCGAAGCGACTGCTCGTATTGAAAGCGGAGCTCGTCCGTAATTCCGTACTGTTCCCGGATATCCTCGTCGTTCTGCCGTCCGTGAAGCTTCTCGATCAAAAACTGGTGCAAAGCCGCCGCCCACAGATCGCACGAAGTATCGTCATCGCTTGCCATACGGGCGTATGCGGACGTTCCGTAGGCAACCTGCACGCATTCCTTCCACATCTCCTCGGCAAAGTAGGAAAGCGTCGGGTCGGAAACTTCCGCGGCCATCCGGACCCGCTCGAGCACCCGCTGAACGGAGGCCGGAAATTCCTCGTAGGACAGCGGCGTCGTTTCGACCTCGACGGTCAGCCATTCGCCGTCCCTTCCGATCCGCACCGGCCCCGTCAAGCCCGATTTGCGCAACAGCTGCAGCGCTTTGAACTGGACGGACGGGTAACGTTCGTCCGATTCCAGAAAACGCAGCAGGCTCGGCTCGACGTCCGGGTGGTCCAAATGCGACAATTGGCCGAGCATCAGCATCTGCTGCTCCGGATCGTCCGTTTCGATCAGCGTTCGCAGCAGCCGCGGAACGTAATCCGCATCCGCTTCCGCCCGCTCGTTCAGTCGGCGGCGCAAGTCGTCCTCGGCCTCCTCGAAACCGTCCAGGCCGTCCGGCAGCCGTCCTTCCCCCGCTTCGGGAAAAGCCGCCTCGAGCCAGCCGAGCAGCGCCTGCCATTCGACGTGGTGCTTCTCCGCTTCTCCGCCGCACTGCAGAAGAAATTCGAGCAGCGCCTTGGCATCGCCGTACCGTTCCGTTTCCAGCATGCGGGTCAATTGGATTTGATAATAATCCAACGTCTTGGGGAATAAGACCAGGTTGTCTTTGTGGGAGTCGGTCACGAAGCGCCCCTTCCTGCCGGCCGCCCGGCGTTCTACCGATTCACCCGCATTATAACACGAACGCCCACCAAAATGGAAAATCCGCTCATGCCTTGCCGGGTTGGTCGATTTTTGTCCATGAAAAAGAAAAAACCTTGCAAGCAAGGCTTCACAGGTGCAATATTGGAGCGGGTGAAGGGAATCGAACCCTCGCCTCAAGCTTGGGAAGCTGGCGTTCTACCATTGAACTACACCCGCAAATCGGACTGCAAAGAAAATAATAGCACAGCCTGGAGCGAGAACGCAATATCGTTCGTTCCGACGCCATTCTTTTTTTCTACTATTTAAATAGTATTAGTCCTTTTGCATTACGAGCCATACGGACTCATGGCGCGGGCGTTCCGGCGAAAGCGGATTAACAAAAAAGGAAAGGAGCTCTCCCGCCGGCGAACGATCAGCCGGCAGGCCAAGCTCCTTGTCGTTAGGTACGGATTAGAAACGGCTGCCGCCAGCAAGCTGCTGTTCAGCCATTTCCACCAGGCGGCGGGTGATGTTGCCCCCGATGCGACCGGTGTCCTTCGTCAGCATGTTGCCGTAGTATCCGTCTTGCGGAATTTGGATGCCGAGTTGTTGGGCGATTTCGAATTTCATTTGGTCCAGTGCCGCCCGCGCTTGTTGAATCACGAGTTGATTCGAATTGCGGTTGTTATCAGCCATGATTATCACCTCCATGTTGTACAGGTTATTATGCTGCATCTTAATTCCTGCTATGCAAACTTTTTGCGAACTTTTCGATTTTTCGCCGGCCCGGGTTCGCGCGGTTTCAACCGGCCGGCGGCTTCGCGAGGTTGAACTGGCTCGCGAACATGCCGGCGTAGATGCCGTCCTCCTTGCGGACAAGATCGTCATGTGAGCCCTGCTCGACGATCCGGCCGTTGTCGACGACCAGGATCCGGTCCGCGTCGCGAATCGTGCTGAGCCGGTGGGCGATGATAAACGCCGTCCGCCCTTTCATCATTTCCAGCAGCGCGTTCTGAATATGCAGTTCGGTTCGGGTGTCGATGCTGCTGGTCGCTTCGTCCAAAATCAAAATCGAAGGCTCGGCCAGCATCACCCTCGCGATCGCGAGCAGCTGCCGCTCGCCCTGGCTCAAATTGCTGCCGTTTTCGGAGAGCTCCGTATCGTAACCGAGCGGCAGGCGGCGGATGAACCCGTCCGCATTCGCCGCCGCGGCGGCTCTTTTCATTTCGTCGTCCGACGCCTCGGGCTTCCCGTACTTGATATTGTCGCGAATCGTTCCCGAAAACAGGTACGTATCCTGGAGAACGATGCCGAACGTTCGCCGCAAGCTGTCCCGGGTATAGTCGCGAATATCGCGCCCGTCGATTTGAATGCGTCCTTCCGTCGCTTCGTAAAACCTTGTCAGCAATTGAACGATCGTCGTTTTCCCCGCTCCCGTGGGCCCGACCAGGGCGACGCTCGTGCCCGCCGGAACCTCGAACGAAATTTCGCCGAGAATCCGGGCTTCCGGACGGTAACCGAACGAGACGTTTTCAAAAACGACGCGTCCTTCCGCCTCCTCCAATTGTCGGGCGCCTTCCTTGTCTTCCGGCTCCTCCCGCTCGTCCATGACCTCAAGCACCCGCTCCGCTCCGGCAATGCCGGCTTGCAGCGTGTTGTAGACGCTCGCGATTTCGTTCAGCGGACGGACGAATTGCCGGGAATAGCTCAAAAAGCTGGCGATGACCCCGACCGACACGTCGCCCCCGACCGCAAGAGCGCCCCCGACGATCGCGACCGCCGCAAACCCGATATTGTTGATAACGCCGAGCAGCGGCATCAGAAAGCCCGACCAGATTTGCGCCTTGATGCCGGTTTCGGCCAATTTCGCGTTCGCCTGATCGAACCGGCGAACGGCGTCTTCCTCCCGGTTGAACGCCTTGACCGCCAGCATCCCGGAGACGGTCTCCTCGATATGCCCGTTCAAGGCGCCAAGCTGCGCCTGCTGTTCTTTAAACAGGATCTTCGTCCGTTTGGCGATCGTCCCGGCAAGCAAAAAAACGAGCGGCACGGTAACGAGCGTCGCGAGCGTCAGGAGCGGGCTGAGCGCCAGCATCATGACGAGAGACCCGGCGATCGCGAAGACGCCGGACATGAGCTGCGCGGTCGTTTGGGAAACGGTCGTGCTCACGTTGTCGATGTCGTTGGACAGCCGGCTCATCACTTCGCCGTGGCTGCGGGTATCGAAAAAGGCGAGCGGCAGCTTGTGCATTTTGGCAAAGAGAGCGCCCCGCAGCCGTTCCACGACCCGCTGGGAAACGCCGGACATCAGCCAGCCCTGAAGAAAAGAGAATCCGGCATCCGCCACGTAGGAAACGATCAACGCGATCAGCGCCAGATCCAGCAGCCGGAAATCGACGCCTCCCTCTTTCGCGATCGCGTCTACGGCAACGCCGACGAGGTACGGCCCGAGCAGCCCCAGCGCCGAGCCGGACAGCACGAACGCCAGCACGGCCGCCAGCCGTTTCCGCTCGCCGGAGAAATAGCTCCATAGCCGGCCGACCGTCGCTTTGAAGTTTTTCGGTTTTTGCACGGGGCCTCCCCGCAACCCGCCGTGGCCCCTGGGACCGCCAGGGACGGCCGCGTTCGCGGCGGGCGGCTCTCTCCTCCCCGATTCATTCGCCGGAGGCATGGGCGTCCATCTCCTTGTCGATCTGGGAGCGGTAAATTTCCCGATAGATCCGATTTTGCGCAAGCAGTCCGGCGTGCGTGCCGATGCCGGCGATTTCCCCGTTTTCCAAGACGACGATCCGGTCCGCGTCCATGACGGAGGCGATTCGCTGGGCGATGACGAAACAGGCGATGCTCTTCGAGTACGCCCGCAAAGCCTCCTTCAGCCGCTCTTCCGTCGCCGCGTCGAGCGCGCTCGTGCAATCGTCCAATATTAAAATATCCGGCTTGCGGACGAGCGCCCTCGCGATCGAGATCCGCTGCTTCTGGCCGCCCGACAGGTTGACGCCGCCTTGGCCGAGACGGGTCCGGTAGCCGTCGGGGGTTCCGACGATGAAATCGTGCGCTTGCGCGATCCGCGCCGCCGCTTCGACTTCTTCCATGGACGCCTTGTCGTTGCCGAACCGGATATTGTCCAGAATCGTCCCCGAAAAAAGGACGGTCCGCTGCGGCACGATGGCCACCTTTTCCCGAATCAGCCCGGGATCGAGCTCCTTGACGTCGACGCCGCCCAGCCTTACTGCCCCTTCCGCCGAATCGTAAAAACGCGGAATCAAATGAACGAGCGTCGTCTTGCCGGCGCCGGTGGAACCGATGATGCCCACGGTTTCGCCGGGCGAGCACGCAAGCGATACGTTTTTCAGAACGGGCTCGCCGTCATTTTCGCCATAATGAAAGCTGACGCCGTCGAATTCGACCTTCCCCATTCCGTCCTTCGGCCGCTTGCCTTCCCGCCATTTCATCGGGTTGGACTCGGCCAGCACTTCGCCAATGCGGGACGCGGAAGCTTTCGCGCGCACGAACATCGCGAACACCATCGAAATCATCATCAGCGAAAACAAAATTTGCGTCATGTAGTTGACGAAAGCGACGATATGTCCGACTTGCATGCCGCCTTCGCCCACGCCGACTCCCCCGAGCCAAATGACCGCCACGATGCCGAAGTTGACCGTCAGCGCGATAAGCGGATTGAATACCGCCATCGTTCGCAGAGCCGTTTCCGATTTCCGGCGATAGTCGGCGTTGACGCCGCCGAACTTCTCCGATTCGTAGCCGAAGCGGTTGAACGCCTTCACGACCCGGACGCCGGCCAAATATTCCCGCATCATGCCGTTCAGACGGTCCAGAGCTCCTTGAACCTTCGCGAACAGGGGAAAGCCGACTTTTAAATTCACCGCGATCAAAAGGCCGACGACAGGCACGACGACCGCGAACACCCAGGACAGCGACGGGCTGAGCCGGACGGCCATGATCAGACTGCCGATTCCGAGAATCGGGGCTTTGGCGAAAATCCGCATCATGCCGTTGGCGAAATTTTGCACCTGCGTCACATCGTTCGTCAGCCTTGTCACGAGCGAAGCTTTGTCGAAGCGATCGAGGTTGGAAAATGAAAGCGTTTGAATTTTGCGAAACAAATCGCCGCGCAGCTCCGCCGAGAACCGCTGGGACACGTGGCTCGCCACGATGTTGCGTCCCGAAGCGAAAACGGCTCCCGCCGCCGTGACGAGAAGCATCCATCCGCCCAGCCGCAGAACGGCGCCCATGTCCCGGTTCGCGACGCCTTCGTCGATTACCCGGGAAATGAGGGCGGGCTGCAGCAGGTCGCACAGCGCCTCGCAAGAGACGAACAGAAGGGCGAGGCTGAACGGCTTGCCGTATTTGCGTATGTATTTTGCCAAAAAAACCATGCGATCGTCTCCTCACACGGAAAATGCGCGCCTAACGATCAGTATACATCCGCGGGCGGAAGCCGGACAATCCGCATCGGCCGCGCTTGGAAGTTTCTTCGTTATTCCGTCGCCCGGGGAGGCATGGCGCGCATCGCCGCTCAAAGCGGCCGCTCCCTGCTCGCGCGATAAGAACCGCATGCCCGCACGAAACGGCGGGCTATGTCCGGATTGGACGCGAAATGCAGATGCGTATATCCCGCGACCAGATGGGGCAGCCGATAGCCTTCGCGCTTCGTTCCGCGCATCCCCGTCGTTTCGTAGGCGTAGGGGAGCTCCCGCTCCGCCGGCGCCTCGTAGACGGAATAGTGGAACTCGTGACCTCGCGCCCGCTCGTTGGGCGCAAGCAGGAAATTCCCTTGCGAGCCGGCCGCCTCGCGGTAGCCGAGCGCCGCAAGCCGGGGCTGCATTCGAACCCGTCCGGGAACGACGCCGACCATCGGGTATCGTTCGCCTCTCGTATTTTCGATGCTTTCCGTCAGGAACATATAGCCCCCGCATTCCGCCAGCGTCGGAAGGCCGCCTTCGATCCGGGCGCGGACCGATTCCTTCGCCGCATGCCGCTCGGCCAGTTGCGCCGCGAATTCCTCCGGAAAGCCGCCTCCGATGTAAAGTCCGTCGGCCTCTTCCGGCACGCCCTCTCCCGCGAGCGGCGAAAAATAAACGAGCCTGGCTCCGAAGCGCTCCAGCAGCTCGAGATTTTCCGGGTAGTAAAAATGAAAAGCCGAATCCAAAGCGATCGCGAGCGCCGGCGCCGCTGATGCGGCGGCGGCACGGACGTCGGGCGGCGCGACTTGGGCGGACTCCGCGGCCGTCGGTTGAACGGAGGCGGCATAGCCTGCGGGCGGCGCGAACAAATCCGGCGCAACGTCCAGCTCGGGCGCGGTCGCGAGTTCGACGAGGCGATCCAGGTCGGCGTTTGCGGCGATCCGCCCGGACAAACGCTCGATCAACGGCTCCAGCTCGCCGCGCTCGATGGCCGGAACCAGCCCGAGATGCCGCTCCGGCATCTCGATTCCTTCCTCCCGCAGCATGTAGCCCAGCACCGGAATGCCGCACTCCTGCTCGACGGCTTCCTTGACGAGCCTGAAATGATGTTCGCTCCCGACCTTGTTCGCGAACACGCCGACGATCCGGCTTCCTTCCTCGCTCATCAGCTGGAAGCCTTTCACGATCGCCGCCGCGCTGCGCGCGACGCTTTGGCAGCCGACCACGAGCAGCACCGGCGCATTGAGCAGCCGGCTGATATGAGCGGCGCTGCCTTCGTTCGAGCGCGGGTCTTTGCCGTCGTACAATCCCATGACGCCTTCGATGATCGAAATGTCCGCGCCCGCGCGCCCGCGAACGTAAATTTCCTTCACCGCTTCCGGACCGCACATCCAGCTGTCCAGATTTCGGGATTTCCTGCCCGTCACGTATGTATGATAGGTCGGATCGATATAATCGGGCCCGCATTTAAAGCCTTGAACCGTAAGCCCGATGCGGCGCAGCGCCGCCATTAGCCCGATCGTGACGGTCGTCTTGCCGACGCTGCTGCCGGTTCCGGCCACGACCAATCGTTTTGCCGGCATCCCGCGGCCTCCTTTTTTATACCAATTGTCTCATGGCAATTGTGTCGTTTTTCCAACAGGGCTACATTGTACCATCGGGTTCTTTTGGTTGTCCATTTCCATTATAAGAGGGCCGAAGCTCATTTTGAGCACTTTTTTTGCAAAAGCCCTTGAGAAGATGAACGACAGTATGTTAAAATAATCAAGCTGTCCCAGTAGCTCAGTTGGATAGAGCACTCGCCTTCTAAGCGAGTTGTCGGGGGTTCGAATCCCTCCTGGGACGCCAGTTTTACTTAAATAACGCCGATAAAACGCAAAATCCCGAACCCCTCCGCATCGAGGGTTTCGGGATTTTTTTCGTCAGCGGCCCATTTTATCGGATCGCCGCGTTCACGAAGCTCGTCCCTCGATCGCAGGAACAGCCGCCAAAATCCGATTGACGCTAAGCGTCCGGAACGATTTCTTGCCCCAGTCCAAAACTCGGGCCTTCCCGTTGCGGATCGAATAAATCGTCACCAGCCGTTTCGTGGTCGTTCCCTTGCTGTCTTCGTATATAATTTCGACTCGACGACCGATGTATTTGTCCATTACGCTTACCTCCATATAGAACGTTTGTTCTTATTATAAGAGAACAAACGTTCCTTTTCAAGAATAAAAAAACGCCCGCGCCCGAGGGAAAGATAGCCGACTATCGCGAAAACGGGAAGTTTCATGTAAAATGTGAGGACATGATTTCTCCGGCAAGGGAAATGGAGGGAGCGTTTTGGACAGCATTCTGAAAGGGCTTTCGGTTGCGACGGTTATTCTTGCCGTCATCGTCGGCGTCGTGCAGGCGGATCACTACGGCTGGGGGATCGGTTTCTTTTGGTGGGCGGGCGGCATGATGGGCGGAATTGTCCTTTTTGCCTTTGGCGTTGCCATCGAGCATTTGCAAAATATTTCTCACAACCTGCATGTGTTGGCCAGCCATCTGGCGCCTTCCAAGCCTCAACCTAGACTGGGCAACTCCAAAGCCGACATTTCCAAACTGAAGGATTTTAAAATTTGACGCGTTCCCGCCCGGCCCAGGCCAGGCGGGGATTTTTCTACAAATAAACGAACACCTTCTCCGCTCCGGGGTGCCACGACACGACGGCCCCGAGCAGCTCCGCGGCCGCCCGAACGCCGACGAAGGCCATTCCGTCCGCGATCCTAAACGCAGCAACCGCCTTTCCGTCGACATAAGGCTTTTTGGCCTCATGGTCCCAATGGACGGCCTTTCCCAGCGCTGCTCCGAGCTCGCGCAGCGGCAAATAGACATGACCGTCGATAACTCGGCCGTAGCCGGCGAGTTTATCGTTAACGACGACTTTGACGCCCTCCTCTTCCGGCTCCTCCCGCTCGTCCGGTCTCGGCTCCCGGGCGTAATAATCGGCCAAGTATTGCGCCGGCTCCACCACTCCCGCTTCCGTAGGCGTATAGCCGTAAGACGGGCCGGACGTTTTCCTGATTTCATAATGAAGATGAGCGCCGGTGCCGACGCCCGTATTGCCCTGATTCCCGATCCGCTGGCCTTGCTTGACCTGCTGTCCCGACGACCGCTGCCGACGAAAGATGAGCGTAGCAATGCAAATACCCGTATTTGTCGCGAATCGCCACCACGATGCCGTAATTTCCGAAACCGCTGCCGGGAACGCCCATCTGCGCATGCAGGACTTCGCCGGGAGTAAAGGCATGGATCGGCCCGTTTGCGGGCGCCACGACCAGATCGACGCCGCGATGGAACCTGGGAACGCCGTAAACCGGGTGCAGCCGCATCCCGAACGGGCTGGTCAGCGTAAAACGAGAATCGAACGGCCATTTTGACATTTCCGGTCCCTCCGCAACGGATAATAGACTGTATCCTATTGTGGCAACCGTACTACGTCATGCCTGCGCCGCGCTAGCTCCTTGTGGATTAATCGCCGCAATCGGCGGAGAACCGTTAAAGACAACGGCGTTCCGGCCGAACGCGTCAATCGCCCGCACGGGCAATACCGCAGGACGCCATGCCGCAACGCGACCGCTTGGGCATGCGCGGATTTGCGGATGCGGTAGGCATGCGTACTTGCCATGCAAGGCTGCCGACATATATTGACAAGGTGGCGGAAGTCACAAAAACGGTTCCGGTGGTGATATCGATGAGTTATGCTGGTGGAGCTGGGTACGGCGGCGGTGCTGCATTCGCTCTTGTTCTGTTTATCCTCCTTGTCATTATCCTGAAAGCCGGTTGGGGCGGCTACTAAAAATCAGGGCCTCATTCCTCCTTCAATCCGACTTGCTTAGCCGAGCATGGCAGGATGAATGACTTTCCGCTTTCCGCTTGACGGAAGCGGATTTTTTTATGCGGTTTGGCCCGCCCGCATCCTCATCCTCCAATGGAGAACGTTCAGACCTGTGGATTAGCGAATGACGGAACAAGAAAAACGCCTGTTGGCGTCCGGAATGGCAGCTCTCCCGGGGATCATGGACATAGGCGGCACTCAAGAACGTATGGCCGGTCAAGATGAGCAGCCGAAACTCGGGCGGCCCCCATGAAGGCCGAGCCGACTTCCCGAGGGGAGGGGGAGATATCGCAGGAAAAATGCTTCGCACGGCCCGAACGGCGCACCCATGCCCGAAACGCCGAAAAAAAGCCGGAACCGCGTATGCAGCGGCTCCGGCGTCTGCCCGGCTTTTCCTCAGGCTATCTCCCGATTCTTTCGTCTCTCGCCAGGCGATCCCCTTATCCCCGGGCTATTCCCCTTACTCGAACGGATATTTCAAGCCCCACTGCGCGCGAATGCGGTCGAGCGTCCGCATGATCGCCAGCGTCTCGTCGAGCGGCATCGCGGCGCTTTCCGTCCGCCCTTCGCGCAGGCAGGCCATCGCCTCCCGGGCCTCGAACGCGTAGCCGATCGACGTCCGGTCGTCGGCAAACGCGACCGGTTCCTCCCCGTTGACGTGCAAGGTTGCGGAACGGGTGTTCAGAAACAGCGACGGAATATGGATATGGCCTTTCGTTCCGGATATGTACGCTTCGTTCGGCAGCGCCAACTGCACGGCCCCGCCGAGCGACGCGCTTCGGCCGCCCTCGTATTCGAACAGCAAGGCGAACCGTTCGTCCACGCCCGTCTCGCCGATATGAACGGAGCTGGCGATTTTGTCCGGCTGGGCGCCGAAGACGAACGACGCGAACGAAATCGGATAAATGCCCGCGTCGAGCAGCGCTCCCCCGCCAAGCGCGGGATCGAGCAGGCGATGTCCGGGGTTCCAGCCGAAATCGAACCCGAAATCCGCGCGCAGCGCCCGGACCTCGCCGATCCTCCCTTCGTCCAGCCATTCCCTTACTTTGCGGATCGCCGGCAAATACCGCGTCCACATCGCCTCCATCAAAAACACCTTATGCTCCTTCGCACAGGCGATGATTTCTTCGGCTTCCGCCGCGTTCATCGTGAACGGTTTTTCGCAGAGGACGGCCTTGCCGGCGCGAAGGAACGCAAGCGCGTTCTCCTTATGGGCGGGATGGAGCGTTCCGACATAAACGATTTCCACCTCGGGATCGTTCGCAAGCTCCTCGTAGCTCCCATACGCGCGCGCGGCCCCGAATTCGCTGGCGAACTTTTGCGCCCTTTCCGCAGACCTGGAACCGACGGCGACCAGCTTTGCATCGCTCAGCCCGGCCAAGTCCTTGGCGAAGGAAGAAGAAATGCCCCCGGGTCCGGCGATTCCCCATTTAATCGTGCGCTCTGACATCGAACATCATCCTTTACATTAGAATGAGTCATTCTTCGAAAAACCTGACTTTCCCGCTATATTATCTCATAAATTTCCAGACGTTTGAACCCGTATCGGCAGAGCATTCGTTTTTTTCGCGCGTTCGCGATTCGCGGCTTCTCGGGCCGACTCCCCGCCTCCTTTGCGGCTTCTCGGCCGCGTCTTCCCCGCCTCTTGCGGCTTCTCGAGTTGATTCCCGCTTCCTTGGCGGCTTCTCGGCCGCGAACATCCCCGCCCCGGCCAATCACGCGGCGGATGCCCGCTACCTTGCGCCCACCGCCTCCGCTACTTCCTGCGTGATTTGCTCGCCGCCTTCCCGCTCCCACTGCAGGACGAACAAGTCGAACGCTTCCGGCGGAAGCTCCCCCGTGATGAGCTTCAAATAGGTGTCCTTCTCCAGCTTCTGCAGCCGCTCCCATTTTTGTTCCATCGCGGGCGTCGTCCCGTAGAACAAGCCCGGAACGTACGCCTTGTCCGCCTTGCTCACCTCGCCGCCCTGCAGGTAGGCTTGCGTCATGCTCCACGCCTCCATGTTTTTGAGCGGCGCTTCCCGCTCTTGCATGGCGCTGTCGTACAACCGCTTCGTCTCGGGATCGAGATCCTCCGGGTCGACTTCCCCGTTCAGCGCCTTGACCAGCCATTCGTGCCGTTTGACGACCGCATCCGGGTAGTCCAGCAGCAGGTTGAACGGATAGTAATTGCGCAGCTGTACACCGGTTTGCTGCGAAATATCGCGCAGCGGCTTGTCTTCGGGAAGCAGGCTGCGCTCGAGCCGGGTCATCGCATTAAGCAGCTTGACCGCCGCCTCCGGATTCGGAAAGCCTTTGCGCACGACGAGATACCGGTCCGTGGCGGGCGCCGGGTTCGCGACGAAAACGCCCTGCGCATCGACGGGAGCCGCGTACACTTTCCATTCGGCTTTCGTGTCATTGGATACCGACTTGCTTAACGGGTAGTAAGGCGCCCACCACGGGCCGAAAAACAAGCCGGCCCGATTCGTCGCAATGAGCTCCTGCGCATCTTTGCGGAGCGCGAAATCCCGGTCCAGGATGCCTTCCCGGTACCAGTCGGCCAGCTTGGCGAGCGCGGCTCCCGCTTCCGGCTGGACGGAGCCGTAAACGACGTTGCCTTCCTTATCCCGAATCCACTCCTTGGGGAAGGCGCGAAACGAAGCGAACACCCCGTTCAGTCCGTTCACTCCCGTCTTTTCCCCGTACACAAGCTCCTGATCGACCGGAATGCCGACGGTGTCCGCTTCCCCGTTGCCGTCCGGGTCGGACGCGACGAACGCCCGGGCGATCCGCCCGATGTCGCCAAGCGTCCTCGGAGCCGGCAGCCGAAGCCGGTCCAGCCAATCCTGGCGCACCCACACATAGGTCGGCGCGTCCGCTTCGATCGCGATGTTCGGCAGACCGTACAGCCGATCCCCCACCGACGCGTCCTCCAGCGCCTTGCCGCCGGTAGAGTCGTAGAGCGACTTTACGAGGTCGGAGGCGTGCGCTTCGTACGTTTCCGTCAAATCCTCGAGGCTCCCGCTTTCCGTCAGCAGCCGGAACTGCTCCCGGTTCGCCACGAAGGCGTCCGGCAGATCGTTGCTGCGAATCGCGAGATCCAATTTCGTCCAATATTGCACTTCGTCGATCGCTTCCCACGCGTAGCGTACGGTGACCCCTGTTTGCTCCGTCAAATACCGGGTGAGAAAATGGTCCTCGTTCGTATCGCCTTCGGGAAGCTGGGCGTCCGAATACAGATGCGCGATGTTCAGCGTGACGGGCGGACCGGCGGCTTCGGCGCGCGTTGCCGGGTCCCCGCCTTGCGGACCGCTTCCGAGCGAACAGGCGCATAATGCGGCCAGCAGCGCGCAGCCGGCCAGGCCCCGAACAGCCCGTCTTCCGCTCATCGGTCTCGCCCTCCCGCGCCTCGTCCCGCCCGGTATTCGGTCGGGTAGACGCCCGCATGCTCGCGGAACACTCGGCTGAAATGCTTCTCGTCCTCGAAGCCGATGCGGTTCGCGATGACGCTTACCTGCAGATCGGACGACCGCAGCAGCTCGGCCGCCCGTTCGAGCCGCAGCTTCCGCAGCACGTCGCCGAACGGCAGTCCCGCGAATTTTTTGAAGCATTGGCTGAAATAGCTTCGGCTCATGCCGGCATGGCGGGCGGCCTCCTCCTGGTTGAGCGAAGCGCAGGCCCGACTTTTCATGAACAGCAGCGATTTGACGAGGCTGGCGAACACTTCCCGGGAAAAACCGAGCTCGGCCATCCGCTGGCTGACGCCAAGCGCGGCGTCCGCCAGCCAGCTTTTGCCTTCCTTCCAGCTCCGCATGTTCGACAGCGCTTCGAGCCTCGCGCCGCGGTCCGCTTCCCAGCCGAAATACGGCGCCCAATCCGCGACAAGCCGCCGGCCAAACGCCCTGATCCGCTCCGGATCCGGCCTCCATTCCTCGATCCTGCGGATGAGGCGCTTGAACTCCTCTCCGTAAACGAGCCACCTCAGCTCCAGCCATTCGTCGAACGCTTCGTTCAGCGCTTGCTCCGAAGGCTCGGCGACGGGCTGCAAATCCTCCAGCCGGACGGGAACGTTCGCCTCCCTTTCCTGTCCGTAAAACAGGTAGGAAAGCAAATGGCGGCCGATGACGGCTTCCGCCTCCTTGACGGAAGGCCGGCCGGCGGACACGATGCGAACCGCGCGCCATTCCTCGGCGAGATGGGCCGGAAGCTCCCTCAGCCAGTCCCCGGCATCGCGATCCTCCAGCGGCAGCAGCCAAATCCGGTCGAACGCCCGCTCCGGCTTTCGGCCGGGAGCAAGCCACTGAAGCAGCTCTTCCGCCTTCGCCTCCGCCCGGAACGACACGAAAGCCGCAGCCGACCGAAAAACGCCGGCTTGCTCGTCCGAAGCCGCCTGTTCCCTCCGTTCCCAGGAAAACCGTTTGACGATCCGCTGCAGCGTTTCGTTGACGTTGCTTTTGTTCAGCAGCGTCTTGACGATGTAATCGATCGCTCCGAGCCGAAGCGCCTCCTGAACGTAATCGAACTCGTGATGGCAAGTGAGCACGACCGAACGGGTGCGCGGGTGCCGGACGCGAACCTGCTCGATCAGCTCGAAGCCCGACATGCCGGGCATGCTGATGTCGACGAACATCAGATCGATGTCCTGCTTCCCGAGCGCTTCCAACGCTCCGTTGCCGTCCCGGGCTTCCCCCACGATCTGAATGTCGTACGCCTGCCAATCCGCAAGCGAGATGAAGCCTTTACGCACCCGCTTCTCGTCGTCCACGACCAATGCCTTGATCATGCAGCTTCCCTCCGTTCCGAATCGGAATTTCGACCGACAGCACCGTTCCTTCCCCCATCCGGCTCCGGATACGTATGGCGTCTTTCGCTCCGTAAAAGCTGTCCAACAGCCGCTTGACGTATTGAAGGCCGATGCCCATGCCCCGCTTCGGCCTTCCCTCGCCGCCGGCTTCGAGCAGCGCCCCGATCGTCGCCTCGTCCATGCCCGGACCGTTGTCCGTGACGGTCAGCAGCAGCGTTTCCTTCTCCGTTCGGCGGATGGCGATCGCGATAACGCCGTGTTCCTCGTTTTTGCCGTGATAGATCGCGTTTTCCACGAGGGGCTGAAGCAGAAAACGGGGAATTTCGACCGCCTCCGCCTCCGGATCGACGTCCAGCACGAAATCCAGCTCGTCCTCGTACCGGTACCGCTGCAGCTCGATGTAATTGCGCAGCGCATCCATTTCTTCCCTGACCGTCACGATCAGGCTGTGTTTTCCCATATTGTAGTGCAGCACCTGGACGAGCAGCGTCAGGATCCGGTCGATCTCGTCCTGCCCGTTCGACCGGGCCACCCATTGCACCGTGTTCAGCGTGTTATGGAGAAAATGGGGATTGATCTGGCTGAGCACCTTCTCCGTCTCGAGCCGGCTCTTCATCCTTTCGCTTTCTCCGATTTCCGCAATCAGCTCGTTGACGGTGTTTTTCATCGTTTGAAAATTGTTGAGCAAAAAATCGAACTCCTCGACCTGCAGCCGCTGGACGGGCGCTTCCCGGTCTCCGGTCATCCGCACGATCTCGCGGTTGACCTTGCGGATCGAGCCGTATACCTTGCGCCAGATCAGCATGGCCAGCACGATCGCGAACACGATCGATCCCGCGAACAGCAGCACCATCCGGCCGATCCACACGTCGATCTCATGATTGAAAACGCTTTTATCGACGGCGGTCACAAGCTTCCAGCCTTGCTCGCTTTCGTAGCCGAACAGGTAATGGCCGAAAAACGTCTTCCGCTCGGATCGCGTTTGCTCGAACGAAAGCGCTTGCGGGTCGAAGGGCGCTTCGCCCTCGTCGACGTACAGCGCCTCCCCGCGCTCGTTCACGAGAAAGTGCGATACTTTCATCCCGTACCATTCGCTGTTCAAAATATGGCGGAACGAGTTGTAATTCGACTCCAGGTAAATGTACACCGTATGCCGTTCCGTATTGACTTCGCGCACCGAGGAAAACACCATGTTTTCGCTGTTTTTGTACTGGGTTCGATGCGGGCCGTAAATCGCCGCCCCCTTGTACGGAACGAACAGCGGCAGCCGCTCGATCCCGAACTCCGCGCGGACGCCCAAATTGTTGAACACGATCGGCTCGTCGGCTTCCGGCATGTAATAAACGGTCAGGCCCAAATCCGGATTCGTAAAATTGACGACGTTGAAGCTGTCCTCGATATCCTTCATCAGCTCGGCGCGTTCGGAATTTTTGGACGTTTGCAGGTAGGCGTTCATCAGGTCGTAAATGCGGCCGTCCAGCGCGAACTGCTTGGAAACGAAGTCCAGGTTGTCGAGCACGTTTTCGAGGCCCGTCGCCTCCTGCTCGAGGCTCGCCTGGATGCCGCTTCGGATTTTGTTCGTCAGCACCGAGTGCAGCGAAGAATACGTAAAGAGCGAAAAAAAGACCGGCGGAAACAAGCAGGCGATCAGCAAATAGACGACCAGCGTGCGCCGCAGCGTGCCTTTTTTGAAAGGATGCGGAATTCGTAAAACCGCCATGTCGTCCTGCCGCACTCCCTTCGACCGATGGCGCTGTCTTGCATCTGCCTATCATTCTACCAGTACGGACAAAGGTATGAAAGACCTTTGTAAGCGCCTTCCATACCTTTGCGGCCCCGGCCTATTGCTTCCGGTATTCGAATACTTTCTTGTTCTGTTCGATGTTCCAGTTCAGCACTTCGTCGTAGCCGAGCCCTTTCGCCTTGTCGATCATTTCCTGCTTCAGCTTTTCGAATTCCTGCTCGTTTTTGGCGAAAATCATTTGCCACGAATATTGCTTGATGACCGTCGCCACCTGGCCTTTCTTCTGCTCCAGCTCCGGGCTCATCACCGCCGGCGCCGTGCCGGTAAAGATCGGCTTCACGACGGCGAGCATATCGTTTTTCTCCAAATATTCCTTCGCCGTCTGCGCTCCCATCGCCGCGCGCCAGCTTTCCTCCATTTTGTCCGGAGCCTTGGCCAGCGTCGAGCTCCACAGCATCCAGTCGTAAGGTTCGCCGGTTTCCGGATTGGTCGCCGTAATTTTAAACGTCGTGTTGTTGATCTGGTTGCGCCCGTCCTTCCAGTTGCCGCCGCCGAATTCCTCCGGGATCGGCGTTTCGTTGGAAGGCATCGCCGCGGCGCCCAGCTCCGTTAGCGCCGGCTTCCCGTCCTTGAGCTCCCAGGCCATGCCTTCCGGCCCGTAGTTCGACAGCATATAGCCTTCCGGACTGTACATCCAATCGAGGAACTCCATGACCCGTTCCGGGTGCTCGGCTTTCGCGCCGATCGCCCAGACGCGCGAGCCGCCGTACGGATCGAAGCCGTAGGAATACGTCCGCTCCTCCTTGAACGGCACGAGGTGGAAGCCTTTTCCTTCCGCGAGCCGCTCCGGCGTGTTATACGTGTCGTCGAGCCACGGGAACCAGGAGAACAGAATTTGCCCGTCTTTGATTTTGTTGACGACGTCGTCGAATTTTTGCGTCGGAGAGTCCGGATCGACCAGCCCCAATTGATTCGCGTCGAAGTACAGCTTCAACGCGCGCAGATAGTACCCGTCCTCGTCCAGGATGCCCTGCACCTCGTCGGTGTCGGCCGAAATGAGCGAGAAGCCTCCCGGGTTGAAGCCGTCGGTTTCCTCGAAGCCGTGCAGCCCCGCCCACGCCTTGGCGTTCATCATCATGTTGCCGTCCCAGTCCGCCCACATCGAGAACGCGTACGTCGGGCGGCCGGATTCGCTTTTCGGCTCGAGCTCCTGCATCTGCTTCAGCACCGGCAAATAATCTTCCATCGTTGCAATTTCCGGGCGGCCGATTTTGTCGTACAGATCCCACCTCAGGTTCGGATGGTACGTCAGCTCCTTCGCCTCGGAAGGACCGTCCTTGTCTTCGCCGACGTCGAAGCCGATGCCGTACACGCCGGTGCCGCCGCCGAAGTTCGCTTTGTTTTTCTCGATCGCTTTCGGGGCGTATTTCAGCATGTTCTGCCCGTATTTGTCGAGCAGGCCGTCCTTTGTCCAGTCGAGCAGCATGCCCGTTTGGATCGCGTCCAAATATTTCTGGCCGTCGTCGCCGAACACGACCAGGTCGCCCAAATCGCCGGACGCCATCATCGCCGCGAACTTGACGTCTCCGCCCCCTTCGAGGTTGGAGGAAATGATATTCAGGTTCAGGTTGAACTTGTCTTTGACGAGCTTGGCGAACCAGCCCTGCTGCTCGCCCGAGAAGTTCGCCAGCATCGAGAAGACGTCGATCGTATACTCTTCCCTCTCCGGTTCGGCCGACGCCTCTGCCGACCCGGAAGCGGCGGGGGACGACGAAGACGGGGACGAAGGCGACGGCGATGCCCCGTTGTTTCCGTTCGAACAAGCGGCGAGAGCCGCGGCGAGCAGCATGACGATCAGCAAATGCAGCGGTTTACGAATCGATTTCAAAGCGGATTGCCTCCCTTTTTTAGAAACGTTTTTACAAAACGCGGCTTGCGAGAGTCCGTTCCTCACCTCCCTTAAAGCGGAACGCGCCGGCAGGCGGCCGATCAGCCTTTTACCGCTCCGATCATGATGCCTTTGACGAAATACCGCTGAAAAAACGGGTAAACGAGCAAAATCGGGAGCACGACGATCATCGACACCGTCGTCCGGATCGAGTTGGCCGTCTGCATGTTCGACAGATCCATGTTTTGCGCGCCGGAGCTGCGAATGATGGCGGCCAGCGAGTTGCTTTCGTTCAAATATTTGTACAGAACGAACTGCAGCGTGTAATAGGTTTTGTCCGTCATCAGAAACACCGTGTCGATAAACGAGTTCCACTGGGCGACGGCCGCGAAAATCGCGATGGTCGCGGAAATCGGAACGATTAGCGGAAGGATGATCCGGAAAAAGAGCGTCAAATAGCCGGCCCCGTCGATTTCCGCCGATTCCTGCAGCACTTCCGGGATCGACTCCACGAACGTTTTGACCAAAATGACGTAAAAAGGCGACACGACGGCCGGCAAGACGTACGCCCAGAAATTGTTGGTCATTCCCAGCCTCAGCATGACGACATACCAAGGAATGATGCCCGCGTTGAAATACATCGTGACGACGAGAAAACGGTACCAGAACCGGCGTCCCCACATTTTTTGCTTCGTAAAAATAAACCCGAGAAACGCCGAGCCGAGCACGGTGGCGATCGTTCCGACGACGGTCCGCAGCACGGATATGAGGAACGCCTGGGACAACCCGTCGAGCTGCAGCACCTTGCGGTAGTTTTCGAAGTGGATGCCTTTCGGGTAAAACGTCACGAGCCCCCTGGCGCTCAGATCGTTGTCGCTGATCGTCTGGATGAACAAGTAGTAAAACGGCAAAATGCAGATGAGCGTGAACAGGCCGAATATGGCATAATTGGTCACGTTAAACGCGATTTCGCCGGCCGATCTTCGCTTGAGCATGGTCGAACCTCGCTTCCTGAAATCAGATGATGGATTCTCCGCGAACGATTTTGGACATTCGGTTGGCGATAAAGAGCAGCGCGATGCTGACGAGCGATTTCAGCATGCTGACGGCGGTGGCGAAGGAGAAGTTCGTGCCCAGCATCCCGATGTTGTACACGTACAGATCGAGCACTTCGATATGGCTCTTGTTCATCGGATTTTGGAAGACGAAATATTGCTCCAGCCCGTTGTTGATAAAATTGGCGATCGACAGCAGCAGCAGCACGAAGTACGTCGGCATAATGCCCGGCACCGTAATGTGCCAGATCATCCGAAACCGCCCCGCTCCGTCCACTTTCGCCGCGTCGTACAGCTCCTGGTCGATCGACGTGATAGCCGCGATGTACATGATGGCGCCCCAGCCGAGCCCTTTCCACGTCGCCCAGGCGATCATCGAAAGCCAGGTATGGTTGTTCGTCGCCAAATAATTGACGCCCTGCTCCTGAAAGCCGAGCCCGATCATGATTTTGTTGATCAGCCCGTTGTCCACGTTGAACATCATGAAAGCGATTGCGTAAACGAGCACCCAACTGATGAAGTTCGGCAGCGTCGTCAGAACCTGAACCGTTTTCTTGTACCATTGCGACTTGATTTCGGACAAAAAGACGGCGAACAGCACCGGCAAAATCGAGGTCGCGATGCCGAGCAGGCTCATGACCATCGTGTTGCGCATGACGCGCATCACTTCCTGCGTCTGCGTCGGATTGGAAAAAATCGAGCGGAACCACTGCAGCCCGACGAACGGGGTATCCGAAAGCGCGAAGCCCGGCCGGTAATTATAGAACGCATAAATCCAGCCGTACAAAGGCAAATAGCTGAAAATAAATACTAAAAAAAGAAATGGAAGCGCGAACAAAAATAATCGGTAACGATCCGGGATGAGGCTCGAAGGACTTGATCTTATCCTTTTCGTTTGGCTTTGGGCAACCGGTTCCATAAAACTCCTCCCGTTATGTCCGCAGGAAATAAAAAAAGCGGAAAACGTTTTCGAAATGAATGCCGATCGGCCTTTCGGCCGTTCGGGCAATTCCATCGTAACGGATTTTCCGCCCGGGAGGGGATAGATGCGGGTTTCGCCTTCGGCCGTTTCCGTTCGATCTTTGCGAACGAAAATCTAACCCGAGCGGACGAAATTCCAACCTTCCAATATTCGGTCGAGCTCCCGCTCGCATTCCGCGGCCGACGGCCATTCGTGCTCCAGCAAGCCCCGAACGAAAGCCCGAACGTCCGGCTCGAGCGCAAGCTCCTCCTCCCAGCTTCGCTCCTCCCGATTTTCGCCGGGTTCGTATGAAGCGTACATCATGAACAGAAAGAGATGGCCGAGCCCGTACAAATCGCTCGTCGGACACGGAACGCGCATGCGCTGCTTCACCGGTCCCCAGCTGTCCGCAAAACCGGCGGGCTGGCCGTCCTTCGTTTCTTCCGGCCTTTCGTCCCTCGTCTGCTCGCCGATTCGGCACGCCAAACCGAAGTCGATGAGGCGAACGAGATCTCCGCATACGAGAACGTTCGGGATGCGCACGTCCCGGTGGACGTAGCCGGCTTCATGCAAGGATTTGAGCGGCCGCAGCAGCTCCCGCACGACGCGCAGCGCTTCCGGCTGCGCGTACGTTTTGCCGCGCTCCATGATCAGCTGTTCGACGGTGTCGCCTTCCGCGAATTCCATGACGAGCGCCGTTTCGTTCCGATGCACGGCTTCGCCCAGCCATTTCGGAATTTGGGGATGAACGAGCCGCCGCATCGTTTCGCTCTCCCGCTCCAGCATTCTCCGCGCGACTTCCCCCTTGCTCGGCTTGGCCCGCTTCAGCAGGACGGCGGAACCGGTCGCCGTATCCGTGCAGCGGTAAGCTTGCCCGTAGCTCCCCATGCCGACAAATTGCTCGATCCGATACGTCCCCGCCCATTTCAACCCTTGCCGCAGCGGATAATCCATCCAATTGCGTCTCCATTGCCGCCAAGTCGCGCCCTTCATCCGAATCCCTCCTCCCTTCACATACGGCGGTCGAAGGGGCGGGGTTCCCGTTCGGAAGCAAATTAGGCTGCGAATGGCGAAACCTGGCGGATTTCTTTTCGTATTAGTAACAAGCAACGATTAATCTGCGGGAGGTCCGAATATGATCAGACACTTGGTGAAACGGCTCCTCGGTTCGGTAACCGGGAAGCATTACGGGCATAACGGACATTACGGCCACAACGGGCCTTACGGTCATGGGCGTTACAGCAGCAGCGATTACAAGAAGGGCCATGCCTATTCTCCGCCGCGCCCGACTTACGGCCATGCGCATTACAGCAGCAGCGATTACAAGAAAGGCCCCTACTATCCGCCGCAGCGTCCGACCTACGGTCACGGACATTACAAGAGGAAACACAGCAGCTACTTCAGCAGCTAAGCGGATAAGGCTGCGCGCCCGAAATGGCGGAATGCCGATCTTCGAAAAAAAACCGCCGGAACGAGCCTTGAGTTGCGACTCGCAAGCAAGCGAGCGCACGATCGTGGCCGTTTCGGCGGTCTTTTTGCGTTTTTCGGGAAACACCGCGACGGCTCGGAGCGCCCGCGGCGCCGGATTAGTCCCGTTCCGCGACCATCCGGTTCGTGATGGCGCCCAGCTTCTCGATTTCGACCGTGACGACGTCGCCCGGCCGCAAATAAACCTGCTTGTCTTCGGGATATCCCATGACGACGCCCTCGGGCGTGCCGGTCAAGATGATATCGCCCGGAGACAGCGTCATGCATTGCGAAACGTAGCTGACGATTTGCTTGCAGTCGAAAATCATGTCCGACGTATGCGAGTTTTGCCGGAGCTCCCCGTTGACCGTGCAGCGAATGTAAAGGTCGTTCGGATCGCCGACCTCGTCGGCCGTCACCAGGTAAGGCCCGATCGGCGAAAAACCGTCGCACGATTTGCCGGCCAGCCATTGGCTCGTCCGCATCTGCAGGTCGCGTGCCGACAGATCGTTGGACGAGCAGTAGCCGAACACGTAATCGAGCGCTTCGTCTTCGCCGACGTATTTGGCCGTCTTGCCGATGACGATGCCCAGCTCCGCCTCGTAATCCACTTTGGCGCTCGTGCACGGAAGCGGCACGTCGTGCCCGTGGCCGTTCAGCGTATTGTTAAACTTGTTGAACAGGATCGGGTACGCCGGGATCGGCATGTTCGTCTCTTCCGCGTGCCGGCGGTAATTGAGCCCGATGCATATGATTTTGCCCGGATCGGTTACGCAAGGCCCGAAGCTCAAGTCGGCTTCGTCCTTGAGATAGGGCTTCGCGGCTTCGGGCGCAAGACCGGCTACGAACGACTCAAGAGCCGCCGCGCCGCCTTCCAGCGCTTCGCGCATCGAGACCGGCACCTTGGCGCCGGCGGCCGAAGCGGCCGCCGCGACGTCCAGCACGCCGTTTTCGGTGCGAACGCCAAGACGCGGCTTGCCGCTGCCGTTTTCGATATAATTCAAAAGCTTCATGTCGAATAACGAACCTCCTTTAGATAACTGGTGCCGTCAGGCATTTTTGCCGAAGACGAGCCCTCCGTCCACGTAAAGCGGCGAGCCGAGCACGAACGACGATTCGTCCGAAGCGAGAAACAGCGCCGCGCGGGCGACGTCTTCGGGCCGGCCGAGGTCGCCGCTCAACTGCCGTTTTTTGATCGAGGCGATCGCCGCTTCCGGGTCCGCCGATTGCTTCAGGTACCCTTCGACGAACGGCGTCAAAATCGTTCCCGGCAGCAGCGCGTTAACCCGGATGCCGAACGGCGCGTAATCCACCTGCATCGCCTTCGTCAACGCCAGCACCGCGCCTTTCGAGGCGGTGTAGGATGCCCGTTCCGCCACGCCGATTTCGGCGATGCTTGACGACATGTTGATAATCGAGCCGGATTTTTGCTCCAGCATTTGCGGAATGACCGCCCGGCAGCTTAAATACACTCCCCGCACGTTGACCTTCATGACCCGGTCCCACGCTTGCGGCTCCACCTCGTGCAGCTTGCCGACCCCGCTGATGCCCGCGTTGTTGAACAGCACGTCGATGCGCCCGTACGCCTCGACCGTCCGGCGGGCCATCTCCTCGGCTCCTTCCGGCTCGGCGATGTCGCCGTGAACGAGCAGCGCTTCGCCTCCGGCCGCCTTGACCGCCTCCACCGTCTCGCGGCCGCCGGCCTCGTTCGCGTCCGCGACGACGACGGTCGCGCCTTCGCCGGCGAACAGCAGCGCCGAGCTTCTGCCGATGCCGGAACCGGCGCCGGTAATGATCGCCACTTTATTTTTCAAACGCATCGCGATGTCCCTTTCCTTTTGAATTGGGCGCGGGCCGGCCTACAGCTCGCTTCCGTTCGCCAAATGCCCGCCGTCGATTCGAAGCGTCGTCCCCGTCACGTAGGACGCTTCGTCCGACGCCAGAAACAAAAACGCGTTCGCCACTTCCTCGACCGTCGCCGCGCGCTTCATCGGCGTATGCGCCGAAAAGGCGGGCAGGTTCGACTGCTCGCGCAGCTTGCGGTCGAGCGGCGTGTCGACGAAGCCCGGCGCGACGGCGTTCACGCGGATGCCGTGCGGCGCAAGCTCCACCGCCATCGATTCGGTCAGCAAGATGACGGCGGCTTTCGACGCGTTGTAATGCGCAAGCTCGGAGCTTGCCGCAAGCCCGTTTTTAGAGCTCATGTTGACGATCGCGCCTCCGGTCCCTTGCCGGATCATCCGCCTGGCCGCAAGCTGGCCGAGCCGAAAAACGGCCCGGACGTTAATGTCGAACACCGCGTTCCAATGCTCCGCCGGGATGTCGAGAAACGGCTCGCGAAACGCGATCCCCGCGTTGTTGACGACGATGTCGATGCCGCCGAGCCGCCCGAACGCGCGCTCGGCGGCCTCCTCCAGGTCCGCGTCGGCGCGGAGATCGCAGCGTTCGGCCGAAACCCGGTCCGCCGCGATCGTCCGGCACTCCGCAAGCGCTTCTTGCAGTTCCGCCTCGCTGCGGTCGAGAAGCGCGACGGCCGCGCCCTCCTCCAAAAACCTGCGGGCGATGCCGAGCCCGATACCGCGGGCCGCGCCGGTGACAAGCGCCCGCTTTCCCTGCAGCCTCATGCCTTTCGCCTCCTGTTCAGCAGGATCAGATGCCGCCGATCGAATGTTGATGCCAGCCGTTTTCCTTGCTACAGCACGCCGTACTTGTCGTATACCTCGCGGAGGGTGCGGCCCTCCAGCAGCTCGTTGCGCGTATGGTTTTCCCTTGTCGCCTTGTCCAGCGCGCGCCGGAACACTTCGTCCGCCAGGGCGGACGGAATGACGACGATGCCGTCGCGGTCGCCGAACACGATATCTCCCGGGTGGACGAGCACGCCGCCGCAGAGCACCGGGATATCGTAATCGATGACCAGCCCGCGCCCTTGGGAATCGACCGGCTTCGTGCCCGTGGCGAATACGGGGAAGCCGAGCTCGAGAATTTTTTTCGTGTCGCGGATCAGTCCGTCGACGATCGCTCCCCTCGCCCCCCGCATTTTCGAAGCGGTCGAGAGCAGCTCGCCCCACAGGCCGTTCTGGCGCGACTCGTTCGTGCAGCCGATGACGACTTCATTCGGCTTCACGCTGTCGACCGCCGCGATTTCCTTCTCGTACGGATCGGCCGGCAAGTAGTGCACGTCGACCGACAGAATCGTTTTGGCGCGCCCCGCCACGACCCAGTTCGGATCGATCGGGTTGATGTTTTCGCGCATGACCTGGTTGCGGTAGCCAAGCTCGTCGAGCGTATCGGAAATGACCGCGGAATAGAGCGTTTCGCTCATGCGGTCGAACAATTGTTTATCGTTCATCGGATTTGCCTCCAGTTGTCGGAATGATTGCCCGCCTTCACAGCGCGACGGGAGCGCCTTGCGCCGCGGACTCGTAAGCCTTCAGCGCGACGATCGTCGAGCGGAGGCCGTCCTCGCCGGTAACGGGAACAGGTTCTCCGTTTCGCAGCGCCTTCGCGAAAGCTTCCAGCATGAGCGCGTTCATGTCGTCGCCCCAGAATTGCCAGTTGCCGCGAGCCGGGGACCGGCTGTAGACGCTGTTTTTCTGATTGAACGCGTCGATCGAAATGACGCCCTTCGTGCCGACGATTTCCATCGTTACGTCGCCCCAGGTCGGGAAGCCCGGGTTGCGGGACCAGCTCGGATCGAGCACCGCGAATACCCCGTTTTCGAATTCGACGTGCACCATGCCCGCGTCGTCGATCGTTCGCTTCCGTTCGGGGTCGAACAGCGTATCCGCGTAAGCGTAAACGCCGGACACCCGGGAGCCGGTAAACCAGTTCATCAGGTCCATCACGTGAACGGTATGGTCCAGCACCGCCCCGCCGCCTGCCAGCGCGGGGTCCGAAAACCATTCCGCGCCGGGGAAAGACCCCCGGTTCGTCGCCTTGAAGGCGAGAATCTCGCCGATGTCGCCCCGATCGAGCGCTTCCTTCGCGCGCACGACCGGCGTCAGAAACCGGCACGGAAACGCGGTCATCAGCTGGACGCCCGCATCGCGGCATTCCGCGATCATGCGCTCCATTTCGCCGACGGAGATGCCCAGCGGCTTCTCGCACAGCACATGCTTGCCCGCCCGCGCCGCCGCGATCGCAAGCTCGGCGTGCCGGGCGTTCTCGGAGCAAATGATTACGGCGTCGATCGCCCGATCGGCGAGCAGCTCGCGATAATCCTCGTAATACGGAATGCCGTGACGGGCGGCCAGCTCCCGCACCCGCTCCGGCTTGTCGTCGGCGATGGCCGCCACTTCGACGTCCTTCATGACGAGCAGCCCGTCCAAATAATCGAACGCATGGCCGTGCGCAAAGCTGATCATCCCGATCCGCAAGTTGCTCATGCCGGCTTCTCCTCCTTTCGCGGCTTGACCGGGCGCTTCTCTCTGGCCGACTCCAGCGCCGCTTCCGCCCAGCGGACGGCTTCGAGCGCGTCGAACGCGGTTACGAGCGGCGCCTCGCCGGTTTCGATGCAATGCAGAAAATGCGCGAGCTCCCGGTAATAAGGGTCTTCGAGCAGCACGCTTTGCGGCGTCTCCACGAAGCCCGAGCCGGACCCCGGGGGCGCGGACCGGCGAACCCGCAAGCTTTCGGAGCTGTCGCTCTCGCCGCGGACGATCCCGCCGGCGGCCGCGTATTCGAACGACGTATGGAACGCGCCCGGATACCCCCAGAACGCTTCGAGCTGGGCGATCGTCCCGTTCTTGAAACGGAACGTGGCCGAAGCGTAATCGATGTCGTTTGTCTTGCGGTTGAAGGCGAACACCTCGACCGCCTCGCCGAACGTTCCCAATATAAAATCGATATCGTGAATCATCAGATCGAGAATGACGCCCCCGCTTTTATCCGCGTCCTTGAACCAGGGCTGCACGAGCCCGGGATGGCTTCCGGCGCGTTTGGCGTGATACACGCCCCCCGCTTCGCCGCCAAGCGGACGGACCTGTTCGGCCAGCTTTTCATAGCTCGGAAAAAAACGCACCACATGGCCGACGAACAGCCGCACGCCGCGGTCGGCGCAGTATCGGACCGCTTCCTCCGCCTCTTCGGACGTCAAAGCCAGCGGCTTTTCGCAAATGACATGAACGCCGCGGTCGGCGACCTCTTTAATGAGCGCGGCGTGCAAATAAGTCGGGACCGCAATGCTCGCCGCATCGGGCTTCGTCGCTTCGAGCAATTCGGCCGCCGTGCGAAACCAGGGAACCCCCGCCGCCGCGCCGAGCGCGGACGCGGCCGCCTCGTTTACGTCGCAAACCCCGACCAGCTTGGCTCCCGGCATGGAGCGATAGCGGTCGGCATGAATGTTGCCCATGCCGCCGCAGCCGATGACCGCCACTTTCGTCACTTTCGCTATCCCCTCTCGTTTTCGTTTTCCGCTAATCCGTTTTCCGTTAAACACCCGTTTCCGAACAAGGCCGATCAGCCCCCGTAACGGACGACGACTCCCATCATGTCCTGCGGCGAACGCTCGTAACGGGGATAAATGCCGGGCAGCTCGTCGAACGCGATGCGGTCGGTCACGAGCGAATTCAGCTCGATCCGGTTTTCCTCCAGCATGCGGAGAAACGCCTGCACGTTGCGGCCTTCGGTCCAGCGGACGTAGCCGACCGGGTAATCGAAGCCGCGCTGCTCGTAATCGGCCTCGTAGCGTCCGGGACCTCCGGCCCGCGAAATATGCACGCTGGCCTCCTTCGCGAACAGCAAATCGCGGTCGAACTCGCAGCCCGTATCGCCGACGATGACGACTCTGCCGCGGTCCCTCAGCCAGCCGATGGCGGAATCGATCAGATTGTCCTTCCGGCTGCTTGCGCATACGAGCACGGCATCCGCTCCTTTTCCGTCGGTAAGCTTGCCGATCGTCTCCGTCATTTCGTCTGCATCCTTGCAGACGTGGCGGATTCCGCCGGCCCGCAGCCTGTCTCTCCGCGTCTGCAGCGGCTCCAGCCCGACGACCCGGTAGTTCGACGCATGGGCGACGCGGGCGATCAACTGGCCCAAAATGCCGGCGCCCACGACCGCGACCGATTCCCCGAACTGCAGGCCGGCTTGCCTGAGCGCATGGATCGCGATGGCGCCGAGTCCGCCGAAAGCCGCGTCTTCGGACGACACGCCGTCCGGGATCGGGACCGTCAGGTGCTTGGGCGACAGCATCGTTTCGCGGTGGGCGGGAGTCCCGTAGCACGCTACCCGGTCCCCCGGGCGAACGCCGGTCACGCCTTCGCCGACTTCGATCGCGACGCCGGATGCGCTGTAGCCTAGCGACGATTGCGAATTTTTCCGGATCATCAGAAGTTCCGTGCCGATGCTGACGGATGAAAAATCGTTTTTGACCTTTACGTACTGCGGCTTGATTTCGGGATCGGGCAGATCCGCGATGACCGCCGCGCCGTTTCGGGTTTGCAATGCTCGCATAGGCGCCTCCTGATTTATTTCTGATTTACAACTGATTTACCTTTTGTAGCCAAGCATAGATGATTCCGTAATTTTGATGTATTACTGATGTACTGATTATACACACCCTGCAAAAAAGGCGTCAACCATAAATGACGTATTCTTGAGGTTTTATTGATTTTTCCTATTTTATCGTCGTATCCGGGGGAGTGTAAGCGCTATTACTTATCGTCGAAAACGAACCCTATACCCTTTGACCGAAAGCCGCCGGGCTTCAGTCTGGGCGACGCAGGATTAGGCGAAGCTTGAAAAGGATGTATGCCAAACTTCCACTTTCTGAATCGCGAAGAAAAATGGACTCAACCGGATGTTTAACATACGTGCGGAGGCGATGAGATGAGTCACCATGACTCAAATGGATCGTTAGCGCGCGTGCGGTGGCGATGAGATGAGTCACCATGACTCAAATGAATCGTTAGCGCGCTCTGCGGTGGCGGCGAGATGAGTCACCACGACTCAAATGGATCGTTAGCGCGCGTGCGGTGGCGGCGAGATGAGTCACCACGACTCAAATGGATCGTTAGCGCGCGTGCGGTGGCGGCGAGATGAGTCACCACGACTCAAATGGATCGTTAGCGCGCGTGCGGTGGCGATGAGATGAGTCACCATGACTCAAATGAATCGTTAGCGCGCGTGCGGTGGCGATGAGATGAGTCACCATGACTCAAATGAATCGTTAGCGCGCTCTGCGGTGGCGGCGAGATGAGTCACCATGACTCAAATGAATCGTTAGCGCGCTCTGCGGTGGCGGCGAGATGAGTCACCACGACTCAAATGGATCGTTAGCGCGCGTGCGGTGGCGGCGAGATGAGTAACCACGACTCAAATGGATCCGCTGAGGGTCGAACCGACTATCGGCGTGGACGAGGAATATCGCTGGAGAAATGGTTTACGTCGTCCGAGCGTGCGCCCGCGCCCGCAAGCTTGCTCAGCGCTTTCGAACGGCGATGAATTTGAACATTCTTTTATACGAAGAAAACGTCAGGGTACATCGCCTGTGGCATTGGCTCAGAAGAGCGAACTCCAAAGCAGAAGAACTTTCAATGGATCGAATGCCTGTCACGCCGAGTTGCGGTACTTGGGCACAGAGGAACACGAACGGAGAATAGCCCCGCAAGCGGTCGGCTTGGCGAGCAACCCGGAAGACGTGCGCTTCGTTCGAAGACGCGCGCTCTCCCGAACCGCCGTTCAAGCCCGGCCTGCGGGGCGACGTTATCGTGCCTGATTGCATCTGACCGTATCCGATCGAATCTATCGGTCCGGAACCGATTATCCGCGTTCTCCCGACGGAACTTCCCGGCCTTCCCCGCCGGGAACGCTCGCGGGCGCGAACAGCGTCCTGAGCTTGCCGTGAAGCTCGGGTTCGTCGATCATGCCGGACCAGTATTCCTTCAAGCCTTTCGTCAGTTGCCGCAAGTCGTCGATTCGCAGCCCGATGTCCCGGTGGTAGGCAAACGAAGGAAACATCTCGCGAAACATGGAGTAGCGGGACGGACGTTTCAAGCCTTCGCCGAGCGGCCGTTCCGCCGACTCCTTCCGCGCGGGAATGCTCACCGTCCGGTCGCGGATCAGATTTTGCGCTTCGGCCGACGTCAGAAACTCGACGAACCGCCGGGCCGCTTCCTTCGCGTTGGAATGGCGCACGAGCGACACCCCGATCGACAGCAGCAGCGTCCGCTGCGGGTCGCCCCGCCGCAGGCTCGGGAGCGGACAAATATCGTATTCCAGCGGCAGGTGGGCGAATTCGTTCAAGTTGAAGTACGTGCACAAGATCACGGAAACTTGCCCGTCGGCGAACAGCTGCACCGTTTCGTCGTTACCGTGCGCCCAATAATTCGGAAACACGTCGCGGCTCGCGATGAGCCCGTTCAGCGTATCGAGCCCTTCGATCACTTTCGAATCGATCGGAACCGCCCCGCCCGGGGCGTTCGTCCGGTTGCCCATGCCTTGCAGCAGAAAGACCGAATACCGGTTTTCCGAAGTCGGCAAAAAGTAAATGCCGTGGCGGCCGCGGGTTTCGGCCAGCTTGGCGGCGGCGTTTTGCAAATCGTGCCACGTCCAGTAGCTGTCCGGCTCGTGCAGCCCCGCTTCGCGGAAATGGGCCTTGTTATAGCACAATACGACGGGCGAGAACGAGACCGGCTTGGCATAGGTCGCCCCCTCGAACTGAAACGCCTCCTCCGCGATCGGGTACAGCTCCCGGTCGGGCTCCAGCTCCTCGAGCAGCGGAGCAAGTCCGAGTTCGGTCCATTCCTGGAATTGCGGGCTGTTGAACGTAACGATGTCCAGCAGGCCGTTCGCGATCATTTCTTCGGCGGATTGCACGTAGCTTCCATGGTTAAGCGTAATCCGCCGGACGTGTATGCCCGGATTTCGGCGGCTGAATTCCGAAATCAACTCGTCGATGCGAAAATCCGTCGGCAGCGAAATCGGACAGCCGAAATTGAGCGTGATCGCCTCTTTCGCCCTGGGCGTTACCATGCTGCCGACCCTGTCGATCTTGACGATCAGCTGCTCTTCGACGAGCTGGTCGAGCCCTTTCCGGATCGATTTGTTGCTCAAGTTGAACTGCTTGGCCAGCGCGCTCTCCGAAGGCAGATAGGTTCCCTCCTGGCGGATGCCGTTCAAAATTTCCATCCGGAGCACGCTGACGAAATGGTCCAGCCGTTCCTGGAAGGACGGGCGGTCTGATTTATAACTCATGTATACTCCACCTATTTCTCGCATCATAAACATCAGAATTTATTTTTAAGCATTTCCTATCAAATGTCAACTCCTCGACCGCGTTCGGAAGAAGCCCCTTGACGCAGGCCTCTTATGTGATTTAAATTGACACAAACCGAACCTGTTTTTATATCGCGCGAATGAAGGAAGTGGTCGCATGCTTAAAGAAAAAAACGCTCTGTCGAACGACTGGCATCCGGTCATCATGTCGGCCGATCTGGCGGAACGCCCCGTGTCCGCCGTCGTCTTCGGCGAGAAAATCGTCGTGTTCCGGACGAGCGGCGGGGTTCATGCCTTCAAGGATTTATGCATCCATCGCGGCGTCCCGCTGTCGCTGGGCAAGGTGGAAAACGACGAACTCGTCTGCCCTTACCACGGCTGGCGGTACGACGGCTGCGGAGCCTGCGTGCGCATTCCGGCACTGCCGCCGGAGCAAAAAATTCCCGCCAAGGCGAAAGCGATCGCCTATTCGTGCGTCGAATCCCGGGGCATCGTCTGGGTATGCCTCGGAACGCCAAGCGGCGCCCATCCGCTGGTCGGCACGGAGCCGGAGCCCGGCTTCAAGGATTTGCCGATCGGCCCTTACGACCTTCAAGCGGCCGCGCCCCGTTCGGTGGAAAATTTTCTCGACGTCTCCCATTTGATGTTCGTTCACGAAGGCCTGCTCGGCGACAGCCAATTTCCCGAGATCAACGATTACCATGTGCATGAAATCGACGGCGTTCTCCGCTCGGACGAAATCGTCGTCTACCAGCCCGATCCCGACGGGCGCGGCAAGGGCGTAAACAGCATTTACGTTTACGAGGTGTTCGGGCCGTTCTGCGTCGCGTTTACGAAACGCAGCGACGACTCGGACGAAGTCATGCGGCTGTACATGATCGTCCTGCCGGAAAGCGAGAAGAGCAGCCGGGCGTTCATGCTCCAGCAGCGGAATTACTCGTTCGACGTGGACGACGAGGTGTTCATCCGCTTTCAGGACACGCTGCTCGAGCAGGACCGGGTCATGCTGGAGAACCAGAAGCCGGAGCTGCTTCCGCTGGATTTGCAAGCCGAGCTGCACCTGAAATCCGACCGAATGAGCATCGCCTACCGGAAGAAACTCAAGGAGTGGGGCGTCACGTTCGGAACCGAATGAATGCGGCCTCGATTGTTACGGCCGATCTCGCCCCCCGGACCGATTCCGGGAAAATCTTTACCTTTTTTATGTCTTCGCGGGAATCGGAATCAGCTTTGGCTTCATTTATTACGTGGCCAAAGGCATTCATTTCTCATCCGGCTCCAAAGGCAAAAAAACGCAAAAAGAAGCCTCCGGCCAAGGCGGCCGAAGGCGAGGTCGCGACCGAACGCGGCGAGTAACGGGTACTTCCATTGCGAGCAGCCGGGGGCCTCTCGCGCTCCCGGCTTTTCTCGCAAGGCGTCAAGCTCCGCGGCCGCAAAAGCCGGGCGATCGTCCCCGCTACGCTCACCACCCGATCGCCGCGCCGTCGCACCGGGGATCCGCGCCTCCGACCCGGAAGCCGTTGTCGTCGATTTGAATCGCATGGGCGTGGCCGACGACGCCGTCGTACGCTTCCACGGTCCGGACGAGATGGCCCGCCTCTGCGAGCGCCTGCCGGACCGGTTCGGATATCCGGCTTTCCAGCCGCAGCTCCCGAGTCGGTTCCCCCCACGAACGTCCCCATAACCATCGCGGCTCCGATACGGCCTGCTGCGGGTTCATTCCGTAGTCGATCATCCGGGTGAGCAGCGCCGTCTGCGTTTGCGGCTGACCCTCCCCGCCCTGCGTCCCGTACAGAATATAGGGCTTGCCGTCCCGGCACGCCATCGCCGGCATAAGCGTATGGAACGTCCGCTTGTTCGGCTCGAGCCGGTTGACGTGATTCGGATCGAGCGAGAAGAAGGAGCCCCGGTTTTGCAGCAAAATGCCCGTATCGCCGGCCGTAACCGCAGAGCCGAATTCGAAATACAGACTTTGGATAAAAGACACCGCATTCCCTTCTCCGTCGACGACCGCCGCGTAGGCCGTGTCGCTCCCGATCGGATTGGCGGCGTATTCCAGCGCTCGCGCCCGGTCGATTTGCCGGGCCAGTTCCTCGGCGTACGTTTTCGAGAGCAGCCGCTCGAGCGGAACTTCGGCAAACTCCGGATCGCTCAAATACCGGTCGCGATCCTTGAACGACAATTTCAGCGCCTCGATAAGAAGATGATAATAATCGTAGGAGCCGTGTTCGATGGACGGCAAATCGAAACGCTCCAGCATGTGCAGCGTCATAATGCCGGTAAAGCCCTGCGAATTGGGCGGCAGCTGGTACAGCTCGTGCCCGCGGTACGAGCCCTTCGCCGGCGCGACCCAGTTGCCGGCATGCCGCTCGAAATCCTCGAGCGTCAGCAGTCCGCCCCGATCCTTAAGCGAACCTGCGATGCGCTTCGCCAGATCGCCTTTGTAGAAAGCGTCGCGGCCTTTCGTCGCGAGCTCTTTGAGGCTCTTCGCCAGCTGCGGCTGCTTCCACTTCGCGCCGGCTGCCGGCACGCTCCCGCCCGGCAGGAAAATATCCGCCGTGAACGGCTCGGCGGCCAAAACGGCGAACCGGCTCACCGTATTTTCGTGCTGGTCCGGCGAAACCGGAAAGCCTTCCGCCGCATACTGGACGGCCGGCTCCAGCACCTCGCTCCAGGGCAATCTGCCGTATTCGCGGTGAACCGCATCCCAGCCGTCGACCATGCCGGGCACGGTGACGACGCTGCGGACGCCTCGCTGCGGAATGGCGTCTTCGCCGGCAAACGTATCCCGCGTGACGAGCCGCCCGGACCGTCCGCTTCCGTTGTACGCCCTGACGCCGCCTTCCCCGCTATCGTGCAACAGCCAAAAGGAGTCTCCGCCTAGCCCGGTCATATGCGGGTAAACGACGGCGAGACAGGCGCTGACCGCCACCGCCGCATCGAAGGCGTTGCCTCCTTTTTGCAGGATGCGCGCTCCGGCCGCGGAGGCCAGATGATGGGGGCTGACGACCATCGTTTTCGTTCCGGTTATCGGTTTAGGGATCAAGTTCGTTCGCTCCGTTCGTCGGTTAATAAAAATAACGGTCTTCCGAACCGTTTCGGTTGTCCCATGATGCTTGCTGAAACGATCATCGGGGCCTGACACTTGCTTTTCATCTTACCTTCTTTTTTTCGCAAAGTCATGACCCCCGAAACGTCCTTGTACAGGTTCCTAAAAAACGGGAACCCGTTTGTGGCGCATGCATAAAGGACGTACTCCGTTCGCATGACCCGGTGTGGGATTCCGTGGGGCAGGGTGAGGGGGGGTGGGGTAGTCGGCGGCGGTAGATGGGAATAAGTGACGGGGGTGCGGGGGGTGCGGGGGGTGCGGAACGACGCTGATTCGACGATGCTTGGTTGGAATTTATCCAACCCAAATCGGCTTTTTCGCAAACCTTTTTGGCTTGATTGGATTTTGTCCAATCTGGCGAGACCTTTACCGCGTTTTCGCCCCAATTTCAGGCTCCTCGTTGGATAAAATCCACTCTAGATCACGATTTCCCCGTTTTCCGCTCCCTTGATTGGACAAAATCCAACATAGGCCTCTATCCGCTTGAGCGATCCCACTCCGCCTCCCCTTATTTTTCATAAAACTCTTTGGCAAGGCGAAGAACTTGAACGTTCCAATATGCCAAGCAAAACGCTTGGCATATTGGAACGGCAGCGCCTTCGTAGCGGGACGAAGCGCTAGAGGGGGAGACCGGATGAGCAAGTTGCGCGGCGAACGAGCCGATGAAGGCGAAATTTTCGGGTACATTCGAGGGTTGCGCGGATTCAAAACCGGGCATGCGCCCGGCATCGCAAGAACCGATTTAAAAAGCAAGCTCCATCGCGGCCAGCAGGAAAGGCGCGACCCCTTTCGGATCGTCGCAGACGACGGGCTCCCCGACGTAGTAGGCGAAGGAGCCGTCCCGATACGGATGGCCGCCCAGCCCGGCGACCCGGTTGATGCGGCAGAGGCGGAACGTTCCATCCGCATCGGCGCGCGCCGCATGCCGGAGCAAGCCCGCGAAGCCCCGCTCGGCCGTCCCTTCGAAGACGGAAGGAACAACGCCAAGCCGGATTCCTTTCAATATGGCGTAGACGAACATGGCGGTCCCGGAAGTTTCGGCGTAATTGCCTTCGCGGCCGCCCGCGTCCGTAATTTGATGCCACATGCCGGTTTCGGCATCCTGGTAAACCGTTACCGCCGACACGAGCCGCTCCAAAATCGCGGCAAGTCGGCTCTTTCCGGCGTGCCCGGCCGGAAACCGCTCGAGCGAATCCGCGAGCGCCATCATGTACCAGCCGATCGAGCGGCTCCAGAAATGCGGCGAGCAGCCGGTGATGCGGTCGGCCCACGCCTGCTCCCTCGATTCGTCCCAGCCGTGGTAAAGCAGGCCCGTCTTCGGGTCGCGCGCATGACGCTCCATCAGCTCGAACTGGATCGCGATATCGTCGAACTCCTCCGGCCGGCCCGATCCGAACGCGGCCGCGAGCATGCAGCGGAACGGACCTGCCATGTACAGCCCGTCCAGCCACATTTGCCGCGGATAAATCCGCTTGTGCCAGTACCCGCCCTCCGTCGTCCGGGGCTGCTTCTCAAGCTGAAGCGCCAGCAGCCGAATCGCCTTCGCGTACTTCTCCCGGCCGGTCCGCTCGTACAGCGGAAACAGCAGCCGGCCCATGTTGATCTGATCCAGATTGTAATCGGTCCGTTCGTACGTGCGGATCGCGCCGTCTTCCGTCACGTAACGGTCGACCTGCTCCCGGACCAGCCCGAAATGCCGTTCGTCTCCCGTTAGCCGGTATAGCCGGTAGATCGCATGCAGCATCGTGCCGTTCTCGTAATTCCAGGTGTCGGCGTACGGCGGCTTCCGGCCGGCACGATAGATTCGCCCGGCATAGGCATCCGTCCACTCCGCAACCTTCTCGCGCAATTCGGCCCGGTTCACATCGCTTCCCTCCCGTCCGCAGCTTTCCGCCGCGCGTCTTCCGCGAACGCGTGCCGGTGCGGCGCCGGGCGTCTTTTCCCGGCGCCGGTCGGCTCGCCCGCTCTCCGTCACTTATGGATGCTGTCGTAGGATTCCTGGAACTCCCGGATGACCTCGTCGCCGCCCGCTTTGCGCCAGTTCTCGATTTCCTTCTGCCAGCCGGCTTCGTCGATCTCGCCCATGATGTACTTGGTCATGGCGTCGCCGATCATCGTCTCCAGCTCGTTGCCCCGCTCCGAGTACATCGCCGACGTCAGCGTCAGCGCCTCGTTCGGCACCGCGTACTGCAGGTTCTCTTTGGCCATTCTCGTCCCTTTTTCGCCCTGCGGCGTATCTTTGAGCGGCTTCGTGTTATACCCTTCCACGTACAGCAGGTTGTCGCGGTACGGCTTGACCTCCAGCTGGAACGCGTCGAAATCGGTTATTTCCGTCTTTCCGTCGTCCGTGTCGGCGTAGTGCACGTCCTTGATTCCGCGGACGAGCAAATTCGCCGCGTCCTCGTTCATCATATCGTCAAGGAAGGCCAAAATCCGTTTCAGCTCGTCTTCCGTCTTGACCGACGACTTCGGTATCGCCAGGAAGCCGTTATGCCCCGGCTCGCCCGCCAGGCGAATGCCTTCCGGGCCGATAAAGCCCGAGTTGTCGACGACGGCGTCCGGATCCGCTTTCGTCAGCCGCTCATGCTGGCTTTTCAAAGCTCCGGCGACGGAATTGCCGAAGCCGGCCGTTCCCGCATCGAACTTCAGGCCGACCTCGGACCCGTCCAGAACGGCGAAATCCTGATTGATCAGCTTCTCCTCGTACATGCAGCGGAACATGCTCAGCACCTCGAAAAACTCCGGCTGCGTAAAATCCGGCGTCATCTTGCCGTCGACGATCCCCCACTTGTTGACGCTGCCGTTCGCGACCGCAAGCCTTGTGAGCAGCGCGGAAATGCCCGTGTTGTACTGTTTGTCTAGCATCCAACCGTACGTGTCGTCCTTGCCGTTGCCGTCCGGATCGCCGGTGACGAACGCCTTCTGCGCCTCGTACCACTCGTCCGGATTGGTCGGAATGTCGAGCCCGAGCTTGTCCAGCCAATCCTTTCGGTAGTTGAAGGTAGCCCTGCCCATGTCGCGAAACAGCGGCACGCCGTAAATTTTTCCTTCTACCGAGATGTTTTTGTAATGCTGCTCGTCCTGCGCGGACAAATTCGGATACTCCGGCAAGTACGGGCCGATCTCCCAAAAATCGCCCGACCGGATCGCGTTGATGACGAGCGGCACGTAGTTCAGCTTGATGATTTTCGGCATTTCCTTGGACGCCATCATGACGCTGACTTTCTCGTCGTAGGCGGACTGCGGGATCCACTGGATGTCGAGCTCCGTTTCGGTATACTCCTCGAGCAGCTTTTCGACGGCGTTGTCCTTGGCCGGAATTTCCCCGACCTGCGTAAGCGCCATGCTGACCGCCAGCGGGCCGCCGTCTTCCGCCTCTCCGGCCCCCCCGGTTTCGCTTCGGGCGCAGCCCGCGAGCACTCCCGCGGCGAGCACGGCCGCGCTCACGCCCATCCACCAACGTTTTGCTGTCATTTCGCAATCCCCCTATTCGAATTGTAGGCCGGTCAGCCTTTGACCGAACCGAGCATAACGCCTTTGACGAAATGCTTCTGCAAAAAAGGATAAACGAGCATAATCGGCAGCGTCGCGAAGACGACGACCGCCATCCGGATCGTCAGCGGCTGGATGTTCATCTCCTCTAGCCGGGACGAATCGCCGATATTGCTTTGCGCCAAAATGACGATTTCGCGCAGGTATACCTGAATCGTCCACTTCGAGCTGTCGTTCAAGTACAGGACCGCGTTGAAAAACGTGTTCCAGTGATCGACGGAATAAAACAGCGCGAACGTCGCGATCGCCGGCCCGGACAGCGGAAGAGCGATGCGGAAAAACACCTCGACATCGTTGCAGCCGTCGATTTTCGCCGAATCCTCCACCTCGGACGGAATTTGCTGAAAAAAGTTTTTGAGCACGATCAGATTGAACGCGCTGATGGCGCTCGGGATCATAAGCGACCATAACGTATTCGTCAGGCCGAGCCCGCTGACAACGAAATAAGTCGGGATCATGCCGCCGCTGAACAGCATCGTAATGAGCACGCCCAGCAGGACGCCCTGCCGGCCGCGAAGCCTCGTTCTCGACAAGGGATACGCCATCGTCGTCGTAAAAATCAGGTTGATGAGCGTGCCGACGACGGTCACGTAGACGGTGATCAGCAGGCTGTTCGTCAAGGTGCCGGTCGAGAAAATATATTCGTAGGCGGCAAGCGACCATTCCCGGGGAAACAGGATCAGCCCCCCGCGGGCCACTTCCTCGGGACTCGTGAACGAGACGGCCAATACGTAAATAAACGGCAGAATGCAAACGCAAGCGACGACGGACAAAATCGCATAGTTGACGGCGTCGAACAGGCGCCCCCCCGGCGTCCGGTCCCGCATAACGGCGAATGCCTCCTTTCGGCCGCGACACGCGGCTTAATATACGCCTTCCTGGCCGAACTTTTTGGCGGTCCAGTTGGCGCCCAGGACGAGCGCGAGAGCCACGACGGATTTGAACATCCCGACGGCGGCGCTGTAGCTGTACTGGCCCTGCGTCAGGCCCTTCGTATAGACGAACGTGTCGAACACTTCGCCGACTTCGCGGTTGGTCGCGGTCAGCATCAGGAAAATTTGCTCGAAGCCCGTGTCCAGAAAGTTGCCCAGCCGCAGAATGAGCAGGATGACGATCGTGCTGCGGATGGCCGGCAGCGTCACGTGCCAGATTTGGCGCAGCCGGCTCGCGCCGTCGATCCGGGCCGCTTCGTACAGCTGCATGTCGACTCCGGTCAGCGCCGCCAGAAAAATAATCGTGCCCCAGCCGACTTCCTTCCAGATTTGCTGCGAAACGATGACGGTGCGGAACCACTCCGGACTTAGCAGAAACGGGATTTTTTCGCCGGTAAGCCGGTACAGAAGCTCGTTGACGACCCCGTTTTCCGTCGTAAACAGGATGTAGCAGATGCCGACGACGACGACCCATGAAACGAAGTGCGGAATGTAAACGAGCGTTTGCACGAAGCGCTTGAATTTTTCCCGGCGGACCTCGTTCAGCATGAGCGCAAGCAAAATCGGAGCGGGAAAGAAAAAGACGAGATTGTAAATCGCAAGCAGCAGCGTGTTGCGGAACAGCCGCCAAAATTGCGGCTCTCCGAACAGACGCTCGAAATGCTTCAAGCCGACCCACGGGCTGTTCGCAAACCCGAGCCCGGGCCTGAAATCCTGAAACGCCATGACGAGACCGTACATCGGAACGTACTTGAAAATCAGGAAATACAGCACTCCCGGCAGCAGCATCATGTAGAGCCATTTGTCCCGGACGACGTCCTTGAACAGCTTCCCCGCGCTCTCCTTGCGGATGGCGGCAGCCGTTCCCGCTTGACCGGCCACGGTCGTTCCCTCCCTTCGTCTTGTCTGTCCCGATTATGGCCCGGAGCCGGATGCCAATAAATCCTCCGCTCTTAACCTCTTGGCCCCGGGGCGTTGTTGTAAGCGAATACAAAGAGGGATGCGCAGCTTTTAACCGCCCGATATGCCGCTTTGAACCTCGAAGCTCCGAATTCCGAACCTTAAAGCTGCTGCCGGCTTTCCCGGTATTTGCCCGGCGTCGTTCCCGTCGTCTTGCTGAACGTGCGAATGAACGCGCTCGTGTTTTTGTACTGCAGCTTTTCCCCGATTTCGGCGATTTTCATTTTCGTGTTTTCCAGCATGTCCTTCGCCTTGTTCATCCGGTATTCCGTCAAATACTCGCTGAACGTGACGCCGACTTCTTTTTTGAACACGCGGCTCAAATAGACCGGATGATAGCTCAAAAGCGCCGCGCACGATTCCAGCGAAATTTCGCTGTCGTAGCCTTCGTGCACGAACTTCAGCATAAGGCTTGCGATGCTCTGGTATTGCGATTCGGCTTGCTGGCTCAGCATTTCCGACACGGGCCCGAACAATCGCTCCCGGAACCACAGCACGACCTCGGCACGGGTGCCGAGCGTGAGCAGCTTTCGCGCGATTTGCTCGCCGTTCAGCCAATTTCCGGCGGCGATGCCTTGTTCCTGAACGAGCTGGACGATTTTTCCTACCAGCTGGAGCAGGAGCAGCACATGCTCTTTGAAAAACACTTCCTTTTCGAAAACGGCGGCCAAATATTCGTCGAACGCCTCGTCGCGTTTTTCCGCGTCTCCGGCTTTCAAATAATGGACGATCCGCTCCTCCATCACCTTCAAGTGCGAATAAACCGCGGTTTCTTCCCTGCTTCGCTTGCCGCTGTCGTCGAACCCGGCGATAATGCCGTTGCCGAGGCTCATCCTTCCTTTCAGCGCGGCCAGGCTTTCGCCGTAAGCTTTGACCGTGTCCGCCAGATCGGCGAACGGACGGCTGATGCCGATGCTGACGGTAAGCTTCAAATAATGCTCGACCTGCTTTTGCACCGATTCCGCGGTCCGGTACGCCCGCTCCTTGCCCTCCTGCGGCGAATCGGAGCGGTCGGCGAGCAGCGTCGACTGGGACTGGTCGAGCAGCACCGGATCGAACCTTTCGGAGGAGGGGATCATTTCCGAGACGATATTGCTGACGGCAAACAGCAGAAGCTCCCGGTCGTGTTCCCCGTATTGCGTATTTTGCAGCGTATCGATTTGCACCGTCATGACGAAAAGCCGGTTCCACGCCTCCGGAAACGCGAACGTCTTCGACTGGGCAAGGAAATGCTGGGCCTTGATTTGCCCCGTAAACAGCTTCAGGACGAGCAGCTCCTTCAAATGGCCGAATTGACTGTGGACCTGGCGCTGAAGCTCGCTTTTCGTCGTCCACAGGGAACGAATGCTGTCCTCGATGCGGAGCATTTCGTTTTGGCGCCGGGATTCCCCCGGCGCCTCCGGCTCCGCTCCGAGTTGGCGGGTCAGGTCCAGCAGTTTCTGAATCGGCATGTACATCCGCCGGCTCCCGTAAAACGCAAGTCCGAATACGAGCGCGAAAATTAGCAGGCAGACCCCGATCGTCAGCAGCGCGATCGCCTTCGTCTGCTTCGTCATTTCGGACACGGAAGAAACGGAAACGTAAGCCCAATCCCCGCCGGGCGAGGACCGGTACGTGACGATGACGGGATCGCCCCCGAGACGGGCGTCGAACGTTCCTTCGGCCATCTGCCCGTCGCGAATGCGGGACCAAATATCGCGATGGATGGCGCGATAGGTTTCCGCCAGCATCTCCTTTTTCGGCTCCTTAATTGGAAGCGTTTGCAATAAATCGTTGCCTTCGCCGTCGATCATATAATGCAGGCCGAGCGTATCGGTGTCGGCAAGCAGGCTTTCGACGTCTTTTTTGAGCAATTGGACAACGAGCAGCCCTCTTGGCGGGGCGTTCGAAATGAGCGGTATTTTTTGCACCATCGCAAGCGTTTCCGAATTCGTTTCCGGCCGGCCGGCCGTTTCGGGGAATTCTCCGGTTTCGAAGCTCGCGCCCGTCTCTCCGATCGATTCGCCCGACGCAAAGAAGAGGCTGTTCGGATGCGCGGCGAACGACTCGATCGCCTTCCGGTCCTCATATTCGTCCAGCGGCTTGAACTGGTTGTAGCCGACCAGCCACTCCCGCTCCAGGTTGACGAAATACGCCTGGTGCACCATGACCGACGTCTGCAAATTGCTCAGTCCCTTTGCCATTTCCCGAACCTTGACGAAGTCGCGGGGCGTCCAGGTTTCGTCCAGCGCCTGTTTGACGAGCGAAGTTTGGGAAAATTGCAGCGCTCCGGTTTGCAGCGTTTTGACCATTTGTTCGACGCGCATTTGCGTCTGCAGCAGCAACTGCATGTTGCTGTCCTTCACCTTGTTTTCGATATCGGACGAAGCTATGTAATAGGAAAACAATCCGATGACGATGACGGGAATCGCTCCGATCATAAAGCTGAACCGCAGCAGCCCGATCAAGTAAGTCCGCATGCTCCGAATCCTCCCCCGGTAGAACGATGCCGGACGTATGCCGAATTTAACCTGTACGCCCGTTTGTTTAGAAGTCCGGTGATAAAGTCCGCGTAAGCAGGCTTTTATCACGGTTTTGTCGAATTAATATCGTAACACGACTATCGAAAGAGTGATTAGGTATGAAAGCCCGCAAGTCATCGGCTATCCAGCCTCAGATGTTCCAATTCGTGGATATGGATGAACTCGTGCCGAAAAAGCACATCCTGCGCCAACTGAACGAAGCGCTTGATTTTTCCATCGTTCATGATTGGGTGGCGCCTCTATATACGGAACGTACCGGCCGCCCGGCGGCTGACCCGGAGCGGATGGTTCGACTGATGCTGCTTTCGTATTTGTTCAACCATTCCGAACGGGAATTGTATCAACTGTTGCCCATGCATGCGGGCTATTTGTGGTTTTGCGGACTGGATTTCGAATCCGTCGTGCGCCCGGACTCATCGCGGCCGTCCCTGCCGGATCGGACGACCTTGGTGAAGACCCGGAAATTGTGGCGAACGCACGGTGTTTTTGAGAAGCTGATGAAACATGTCGTCGATCAGTGCATCGCCGCGGGACTGGTCCAACCCGATGTGCATGTCGGCGTCGACGGCACCCAGGTACGGGCCAACGCATCCATTCACAGCTTGAAAGAAATCACCCTGGCCCCGGTGGAGTCGATTGAAGACTATTTGGCTCGCATGGCCCGGCAAGATGAAGAGACCGGTGGTGTCGCCCATGATTCCGATGATGACCGACAGCCGCCCGCACCGCCCGCGCAAAAAGAGCGGCTGCTGGAAGACGAAGCGACGCATGAAGATTTTCATGGCAAAACGTTCTCGAACAAGACCCACCGCAGCGTAACGGATCCGGATGCCCGCTTATACCAAAAGAGCACCGGTCAGGAAGCGCACTTGCGGTATCGGGTGCACGAGGGGACGGATCTCAAATCCGGCGCCATTCGGTCTACGCAAGCGAGCATCGCGTCCGGAACGGCTGAGCGTGAAACGAGCTTGCGGCAGCTCTTCGCGATCCGATTTGACCATCTGCAAATCCGGATTCGGACGCTTTCTGCCGATAAATCCTATGGTACGATAGATTATCTGCAAGCGTTGGTCGAGCAAGGGTTTGTTCCCCTGGTTTCGCTTCGCAACCTTACACTGGACGATGTACCTGCTTGGAAACGTCAAACGAACGATCCGGAGAAACAACGCAAACGGCTGGCCAAAATCCGGGAAATCCAAATTCGAAACAAAGCCAAACGAATTCAGCTTATGGGTTCTTACCGTCATCTGCAAAAGTTGCGGACGCGGTGCGAGCATGTGTTTGCCGAAAGCAAAGTCGCGCATGGCCTGGGCCGCGCACGGAGCCGTGGATTGGACTGCATGCAAGAGCAGGCGGTGCTCACGGCCATCGTTCAAAATCTGAAAAGACTGTGCCGGTTTAAGAAAAAGCGACCACAAACCGGTGTTTTGGCATGTCCAAAACCGAAATCCGTGATGATGGAGGCAGTGTCGGACCTGCTCATTTCGGCGCTGGTTGGGTTGTTTTCCTCTTTTTTTATGCCGAAGAGACGGTTACAACTGACCTAAATCACCGGACTTTTAGAATCGCATACGAACGCCGTTTCCGTCTATATGCAGGGATTAACCAAATCGGGAAAAACGAAAAGAAGCGAAGCCCTCGCGGCCCGCTTCGTCTTTGTCCCGCCTGCTCTTGTCTTTTACCGGTTATGCGGCGTGGCCGGCGCGTTTTGCGCCGGATGCGGAGCGTCGTTCGTGCCGCGAATCGTTTGCTCGGCGAATTCTTCCCCGCGCTTGGCATATTGATTGCCTTTGTTTTTCTTGTACTTGTCTCCCACGAAGCTTCCTCCTCCCGTTTCATGTCGCGTTTCCAAAATGCCCATCGACTCGATATGCCGCTTCGTTTCCTCCGTGCCGAGACGATGCAGCAAACCGTAAATATTTTGCAGCTGCGAATCGTAGAATTCGTTTCGGCGTTCGTCGCTTACGCTGAGCGCCGACGGAAAATGAAACGCCGCCGCCTCGTCCGCGCTCGACAGCTCGCCGAACAGTTCCTGCAGCTCGTTCACTTCCTCGTCGCTTGCCCGGATCTCGAATTCGAAAGCGGCCGCTTCTTTATCCTCCAGCACCTGACCGGCTCCCACCGCCACGTAATACGTTTTCCGGTTTGCGTCCGCGGGCGGGTCCGCGTTTTCGACAGCTCCGGTTGCACCGCCCGTTTCCTTGCCGATTGTTTCGTCGTTTTGCTCGATTGCCAACGCGACAGCCTCCTTTCACTTCCCTATGGTAACCAACGCGTCGGCTTTCATGCTTGTCGAGAGTCAAAACGGGCCCCCGCGGAATACAGTGTAATCGGGATGTTTGACTAGAGCTTTACCGTCCGTGCCCGGATGGACGAAACGGGGAGGATGAATGTTTATGTGCGGAATTACCGGTTGGATCGATTGGAAGGTCGATTTGACGAAACAAGCGAACATCGTGGAAAAAATGACGGAGACGCTGCAGCTGCGCGGACCCGACGCGTCCGGCACGTGGCTGTCGCGAAGCTGCGCGTTCGGCCATCGGCGGCTGAGCGTCATGGACCCGCTGAACGGCGCCCAGCCGATGATTCGCCCGACCCGAACGGCGGACGATCACGACTGCGTCATCGTCTATAACGGAGAGCTGTACAATGCGCCGGAGCTGAGAAAGGAACTCGAGCTGCGGGGACATTCCTTTCGCACGACTTGCGATACGGAAGTGCTGCTGCTCTCCTACGTCGAGTGGGGGCCGGCCTGCGTGGACAAATTGAACGGCATTTTCGCGTTCGCGATTTGGCGGACCGACGAGGAAAAGCTGTTTATGGCGAGGGACCGGCTTGGCGTCAAGCCGCTTTTTTATCGGCGGGAAGAAGGCAGGCTGCTGTTCGGATCGGAGCCGAAAGCGATTTTGGCGCATCCGGACGTGCCGGCCGAAGTGGACGGCGAGGGGCTTGCCGAGCTGTTCGCCCTCGGCCCGGCGCGCACGCCGGGAGTCGGCGTCTGGCGCGGCATGTCCGAGCTGAAGCCGGGACATTGCCTGACGTACGACCGCGACGGCATGAAAATAGCCGCGTATTGGCGGCTATCCAGCCGGCCGCATGAGGAAGACGAGCGGGCGACGGCCGAGCGGGTCGGCGAACTGCTCGACGATACGGTGCGGCGGCAGCTCGTCTCCGACGTGCCCGTCTGCACCCTGCTCTCGGGCGGACTCGATTCGAGCGCCCTGACGGCGCTGGCCGTCCGCTATTACGGGGAAACGGAGCAAGGCCAGGTCCATACGTACTCGATCGACTACGTGGATAACGACAAGCATTTTACCGCCCACGACTTCCAGCCGAATTCGGACGCTCCCTGGATCAAGAGAATGAACGAGTTTCTCGGCACGAACCACCATTACGTCCAGTTCGACACGCCCGAACTCGTCGAAGCGCTGGAAGCGGCCGTCCTCGCGAAAGACGTGCCCGGCATGGCGGACATCGACGCGTCGCTGTATTTGTTTTGCCGGGAAATCAAAAAGGACGCCACCGTCGCCATTTCCGGCGAAGCGGCCGACGAGGTGTTCGGCGGCTATCCGTGGTTCCACCGGCAGGAGGCGCTGACCGCCTCGACCTTCCCGTGGTCGCTGTCGGCCGGGCTTCGGGAAAGCGTCCTGTCGCCCGAGCTTAAAGCCCACATACGTCCGCTCGACTACATCGCAGACCGGTACGCCCAGGCGCTGGGCGAAGTGCCTAAGCTGCCGGGGGAAGACGAAGCGGCGGCAAGGATGCGCGTCATGTCGTACTTGAACATTACCCGCTTCATGCCGACGCTGCTCGACCGCAAAGACCGGATGAGCATGGCCGCCGGCCTGGAGGTGCGGGTTCCCTTCTGCGACCATCGGCTCGTCGAATACGTGTTCAACATCCCATGGGAACTCAAAATGGCGGGACAGCGCGAAAAAGGCATTTTGCGCCGTTCGCTGGAAGGCGTGATTCCGGACGACGTGCTGTACCGGAAAAAAAGCCCCTATCCGAAAACCCATAACCCGGCCTACCTCGAAGCGGTTCGCTCGCTCCTGACGGAGCGGCTGAACGACCCGTCGTCGCCGCTGCTGCCGCTCATCGACGCGGAGCATATCCGCGGCCTGGTCCGGACGGCCGACGCGCGCTCCCATCTGCCGTGGTTCGGCCAGCTGATGTCGGCGCCGCAGCTGTTCGCCTATTTGCTGCAATTCGATTTCTGGCTGCGGAAATACAACGTGTCGATCGTGTAAAAACGCGCGCGAAAAGCCGGAAATGGCCATGGCGGCGGCCGTCCCGGTTTACCCGTTCCGGCCCGAGTCCGGCTGCAGCTGCCCGAGAAGCTTGCGCAGGGCGTGGCCGCGGTGGCTCAGCGCGTTTTTTTCCTCGACGGTCACTTCGGCCATCGTCTTGCCCAGCTCCGGCAGCCAGAAAAGCGGATCGTAGCCGAATCCTCCGGCGCCCGCCGGCCGGTCGACGATAAACCCGCGGACCTCGCCTTCCGCCGCCGCCCGAACCCGGCCGTCCGGATATGCCAGCACGAGCGAGCTGACGAAGCGCGCCGGACTTAGCAGCCTCGCCCCTTCCGGCAATGACGCGCCGGCCTCCGCGGCGATAACGGCGGAATCCGCCGAGCGTTCGCCGACGGCCGCCGCCAGTTCCCGCAGCAGCTTCGCGTTGTTGTCGGCGTCGCCGGCGCCTTCCCCCGCGTAGCGCGCCGAGTAAACGCCCGGCGCGCCTTGGAGCGCGTCGACGCAAAGACCCGAGTCGTCGGCCAGCGCCGGCAGTCCGGTCGCTTTCGCGACGGCTTGGGCCTTGATCAGCGCGTTATCGTAAAAGGTCGCGCCCGTCTCCTCGATCTCCGGAATGTCCTGCTCGAGCTCGTTCAAATCTTTCGTCTCGAGCCCCAGCTGCGCAAAGGCGGCGCGAAACTCCCGCGTCTTGCCCCGGTTGCGGGTCGCGACGATGACCGTTCCGCCGGCGCCGATCATAGGTGCACCGTCCCGATTCTCGCGCCCGCTTCGCCGAGCGAATCGCGCTGCATCGCGATCAGCTGCCGGATGCCTTCTTCGGCCGCTTCGAGCAAATCGTCAAGTTCCTCCCGCGAGAAAGGCGCCTCCTCGCCGGTCCCCTGCACCTCCACGAACGAACCGTTGCCGGTCATGACCACGTTCATGTCCACCTTGGCCTTGGAGTCCTCTTCGTAATTCAGGTCCAGCAGCGTCTGCCCTTGAAGCTGTCCGACGCTGATCGAAGCCAAATAGTCGGAAACCGGATAGGTCGCAAACGAAACCGTCTTGGATAGCTTATGTACGGCGAGAGCGAGCGCGATAAACGCTCCCGTAATCGAGGTCGTCCGGGTTCCGCCGTCCGCCTGCAGCACGTCGCAGTCCAGCGTAATCGTTCGTTCGCCGAGCGCGTCAAGGCGAACGACGGAGCGCAGCGCCCGGCCGATCAATCGCTGGATTTCCATCGTGCGGCCGGTCAATTTCCCCCGGCTCGCTTCCCGCGGGTTCCGCGTTTGCGTCGCGCGGGGCAGCATCGAATATTCGGCCGTCACCCAGCCCTTGCCCTGCCCTTTCATGAAGGGCGGCACTTTCTCGTCTACCGTGGCGGTGCAGAGCACCTTCGTATCGCCCATCTCGATGAGCACCGAGCCCTCGGCAAATTTATTCGGATGTAGCGTTACGGCAAACGGCCGCAGCTCGCGGGGTTGCCTTCCGTCGGATCGCATATCGGTTATTCCTCCTGATTCTCGTCAAATCTCTCCCATTTTACCAAAGTCCCCGGTCAAAAGCACACCGCCGGAAGGCAAACGCGGGAAGCGGCTTCAAACGTATGGCTTTCCGGCCGGCGGGCAATCTAGGGAAACCGCGTTCCGCGGCGAACGCCCGGCCGGAGCGTTTCGAGGGCAAAAGACAGACTGCGCCTCCTCCTTGAATCGGAAAAGGCGCAGCCGTTCGGCGCGGCGGAAAACGGCTTTTCGAAATCCGAAATCCCTTTTCCGCGAGGGCGTTTTTCGTTCGATGCTCTTCCAAGCTTCGGGCGGTACGTTAGCGGGTCAGCGCGTTGATTCGCTCGGGGCGGCCGACCGGTTCCGAATAGGACGTCTTGGCGGAATCGACCAGCGATTCCTCGCCGTTGATGGAAATATGGACTTTCCGCGAGCCCGCGGATTCCGTAATCGTAAGCACGACGGCCTGCATCATGTCCGCAGATACCGTTTGTTCGGGCTCCCACCCCGCATCCTTAAGCGAAACGTCGATCCGGTCGGACGCCGTCGCGAGTTCCTCCACGGTAACGGACGGGGCTACGACGGGCAGCAGATGGTCGCGGTCGCCCGGCCCTTTGATCAGCTCCTCCAAGGCGGCCCGGCCTTTGTCCGCGGTGCGTTCGACCAGGCGAGTAACCGGAATGAAGTAGCCTTCTCCCTCTTCCGATCGGGCGGAGAAGTAAAGCGTGACGGCCATCGATCGGCTGGCCTGAATGCCGGGAGTCCGCTCGAGATTGATCCCGTAGCTCCGGGTGAGGGTCTCGGCCAGCGGAAGGCCGGAAGCCGGAAGCTGGCGGAGCGGCTGACCGCCGCTTTCGATTTTGACCTGACGGATGCCGGGAATTTCCGTCATCGTCCAGACGATAGCTTCGACCGTTTTTCGCTCGCGGTCCGCGGCAAGCTTCGGAAACGGCTGGGCGAAATTCACGGTTGCGGTCCCCGTTTCTTCGTCGGTTTTAATGGATTCGAAAACCGTGCCCTCGGGCAAAATCGGGGCGAATCCTTGCGGCAGCTGCTCGGCTTGACCGGATTTTTCGACGAGCCAGGCGGCCGCTTTTTCTTCCTGGGAGCGCTTGTCCGCGCCGTTTTGCGGAAGGCTTAACGTCATCGGCGCCAAATAACCGTTGCGATCCATCAGATAGACGGTAAGCTCGTCCGCTTGTTGGCCGGCCGCTTCCGCCGCTGCGGGATGCGAGGTTCCGGACCCGGATGGCGCTCCGTTGCCGGAAGCCGCCTGCGCTCCGATTTGGGAATCGGCAGGCGTTTCCGTTTGCGCGCCGGGTTCCCCTTCCGGTTGGGCGACGGCAGGCGTTTCCGGCTCGCCCGTTCCCGTCGGGGCCTGCAGCCCGGCCTCTGCGGCCTGAATCATCTGCCGTTCCAGCTCTGCCGGCGGCGGGTCGATGGGGTTCGAGCTTTGCGAACCCAGATCGCCCAGTCCGCAGGCCGCGAGAGGAATCAGCACGGCTACGGCAAGCAGCTTGGCGTAACGGCTTCTTCGTTTTTTCCGTTTCATCCAAATTCCTCCTAGTCGGGGGATTCGTTAACACCCTTTTCCCCGTTTGTAGTACTATGTATACGAGCCCTGGGAATAAGATATGAAAGGTTTGTCCTGCCGCTTTGCGAAAACGGATCGAGAAGAGGTGCCATCAATGTCCGAATTGAACAACTACCGCCTGAACAGCAAAGAAGTGGCGCAAGCTACCGAGGAATGGTTGATCAAACGCGGTGTGAACAAGGGACAAATCGGCCAGCTGGTCATGCTCCTTCAAAAGGAATACTTCCCCGAATTGACGCTGGACGAATGCATAGCGAACGTGGAAGCGGTTCTGTCCAAACGCGAGGTGCAGAACGCGATTTTGACCGGCATTCAATTGGATATTCTGGCCGAGGAAGGAAAGCTCCTGCCGCCTTTGCAAAACATGATCTGGAACGACGAAGGCCTGTACGGGTGCGACGAAGTGCTCGCCCTCAGCATCGTCAACGTCTACGGGAGCATCGGCTTTACGAATTTCGGCTACGTGGATAAGCTCAAGCCGGGCATTTTGAAAAAGCTGAACGATCGCTCCGACAAGGAAATTCATACGTTTTTGGACGATATCGTAGGAGCGATCGCCGCCGCCGCTTCCAGCCGGATCGCGCACCGCAAGCAGGCGGAACGCGAAGCCGCCGCGGATTTCGGTTCGTCGGACTGAGTTTACGACAAGCAGGCATCGCGGATCCGCGGGGTCTGGCTCCGTCTGCGGCGCATAAAGCAAAAAGCCGTTTCCCGGCATCCGCCTGGGGGACGGTTTTTTTTGCGCGCTATTTCTTTCGCATGCGTGTCGGCGGCTCCGGAAGCTGACGACCGGGCGAACGACTTTTGTATAAACGATTGATAGGTTGAGATGGGTCAAAGCAACTCGTCCAAGTACGGTTGGATGCGTCCGGCGGGGCCAGATGAGTAACTACGACTCAACTGATTCGACGGTGGGCGCGCGGAGGGGCCAGATGAGTCGCTACGACTCAAATGATCCCACAGCGAGCGCGCGGAGGGGCCAAATGAGTCGTCACGACTCAAATGGTTCCACAGCGAGCGCGCGGAGGGGGCCAGATGAGTCCGCCACGACTCAAATGATCCCACAGTGGGCGTACGGAGAGGCCAAATGAGTCGCTACGACTCAACTGGTTCCACAGTAGGCGCCGCGGAGAGGCCAGATGAGTCGCTACGACTCAACTGGTTCCACAGTAGGCGCCGCGGAGAGGCCAGATGAGTCGCTACGACTCAGATGGTTCCACAGTAGGCGCCGCGGAGAGGCCAGATGAGTCGCTACGACTCAGATGGTTCCACAGTAGGCGCCGCGGAGAGGCCAGATGAGTCGCTACGACTCAGATGGTTCCACAGTAGGCGCCGCGGAGAGGCCAGATGAGTCGCTACGACTCAGATGGTTCCACAGTAGGCGCCGCGGAGAGGCCAGATGAGTCGCTACGACTCAGATGGTTCCACAGTGCGAGCGCGGAGGGGCCAAATGAGTCGCTACGACTCAACTGGTTCCGCAGCGGGCGCGCGGAGGGGGAGAAGGCATTGGCCGGCTCCCCTTCGTTCGAGACCATCGGCGCTCGAAGCAGCCGTAGACGGCCGCCGTCATGGGGGAGCCGCTGCCCCCGCCTTGGGTTCACGGACGGATCGCGAAGCGAACCGTTTGCCGGCCGTTCGCGCCCTCCGGCCCCTCGGCCGCCTGTCGGCAAAGCGCTCCCGCCCGCTCCAGCCGAACGAGATGGGCGATTGTTTCCGCGAGGCCGAAGCGCAAATTATGGGCGTTGCCGCGCAGCCGGGCGCCGAAGATCCGTTCGCATACTTCGAACGGGGTGAGCGGCCCGGCTTCGGCAATCAGCCCGCGCATCTCCAAAAGCCTCCGGTCGTGATGGCGCAGCGTGCTCTCGATCCGGCCGGCAAAATCGGAGAACGGATCCCGATGGCCCGGAAACGCCGTCGCGACGTCGTAGCCGCTCAACTTCCGCAAGCTGTCGTAAAACGATAGCAGCGGGTCGGGATCGCCTCCGGGAAGCCAGCCGATGTTCGGCGTGATGTCGGGCAGCACCTGGTCCCCGCACAGCATCCTGCGGCCGCGGGCGTCGTAAAAGGAAACGTGCCCGGGCCCATGCCCTTCCCCGCCGATCGCCAGCCATTCGGTTCCCGCCATCGCGACGGGAAGCCTCTCGCCGGGAACGATCTTCCGCACATCCGCCGGATGCGGTACCACCTGGCGCCGAACGCCGCCCAAATGCTCCCGCATGCCCGGCACAAGCTCGTCCGGCAGGCCGAACGCGAGGAACGCCTCCACCAGCTCGTCCGAGAACGTCTCGGACTTCCCCCACATTCGTTGCGCGGCCCGGAAAGCCGCCTCGGAAATATAAACGGGAGCCCCCGTCCGCTCCTGAAACCACCCGGCCAGCCCGTAATGGTCGGGATGGTGGTGGGTCAGGACGACGGCCGCAATATCGCCGAAGCCGATGCGAAGCTCCGGGAGCAGCCGCTCCCAGCATGCTTCCGCATCCGGCCAGCGCAAACCGGGATCGATCAGCGTCCAGCCTCCGTCCCCCGGAAGCAAATAGGCGTTCACCCATTTCAAGGAGAACGGCAGCGGGACTTTGACCCGAAGCCAGCCGCCGTCATATACAGTCGTCATATCCGCATTCATAACGTAGATCCGAGCATCCCTTCCGACGCAGCCGGACGACGACGCCGTCATTCGTCCGCATCCGCTTTTTTACCCGTTATTCGCACATGCTCATTCGCTCGCGACGGAGACTTCGGGCGCGCCCCGACCATCAAAAAAACGTTTAAAATCGTACAAACCCGCACGATAAGTATAGTCCTTTTCCGCCGATGTGGCCAATCACCGATAGATAGATGTCCTCATATGATGGAGTATTCTCGCGTGCCCCCGGGAAGGAAGCCTACGAGTCCTACGCCCAGACATTCGACACGGTGGAAGGAGAACCAAGTATGCCCACCCCGAAAATCGACGTTCAGGTCATCAGCTCCGGCATTTTGGCCGAAGACGTTTTGATGCTGGGGGAATCCGTGATGAAGCAAGCCAAAATCCCGGCCCAGCAGCAGCTTTCGCTACAGTTCGGCTCTTTCAGGCAGTCCGTATCCGTCGTGCCCGTACCGCGATATGACGGCTTGCGCATCAGTCATTCGCTCGCGCGGCGAATGGGGCTCCATTCCGGCACGCCCCTCCGGCTGCAATACCGCTCCGGCTCCCGCACGCTTGCGCTCGGTCCGCTGATCGGGGTTTTGGTCAGCAGAGATTATCCGCAGCAGCCCGACAAGCCGTTCGGAAGCATTACGATGTTCTGCCGGGAACTTGTCGACGCATGCCGGAATCAGGGCGCTTATGTGTATTTTTTCACCCCGTCGGCCATCGCTTCGGGCTCCGGCGGCGTGGAGGGCTGGATTTACAGCTCGGGCTGGCACCGGAGAACGCTCCCCGCTCCCGACGTCGTCAACAACCGGCTGACGACCCGAAAGCTGGAAAACCAGCCCGCCGTGCAGCGATTTTTGCAGGAAATCAAACAGCGGTACGGCGCGCAAGTGTTTAACGAGAAGTTTCTGGACAAATCCGAAGTGTTCGAAGCGTTGAAGAACGACGGCTCGCTCAGGCGCTATCTTCCCGAATCTTACGTGCTGCGCAATCTGGCGATGCTGAAAAGCATGGGCTCCCGTTACCCGGTCCTGTTTCTGAAGCCGGTAAGAGGAAGCCTGGGCAAAGGAATTATCCGGTTGTCGCGTTACGGAACGGAAGGATGGCAGGCATCGTTCACAATCGCCGGCGGGACGAAAAAAGCGACGTACCCGAGTATGGCCAAGTTTTTTTCGTCGATATCCGCCAAGTTGAAAACGAAGCGTTACTTGATCCAGCAAGGCCTTCAGTTGATCGAAAGCGGAGGCCGCCCGATCGATTTCCGGGCGTTGACGCAAAAAAACTCCAGCGGCAAATGGACGGTTACGTCGATCGTGGGCCGCATTGCGGGCAACCAGCATTACGTATCGAACCTGGCGCGCGGAGGCACGCTTGCCACCGTTCGGGACGCCGTCGCCAAATCCAATTTGCCCGCCGCATACAGAGCAGACGTATCCGCCAGACTGTCCCGGGCGGCGCTGGAAATCGCAAAGGGCATCGACGCTTACATCCCGGAGCACTTCGGGGAGCTGGGCATCGATCTCGCGCTCGACGCGGGGGGGCGAATCTGGCTGCTGGAAGTGAACTCGAAGCCGTCCAAAAACGATAACACACCATTAAACGAGGGGAAAATCCGCCCTTCGGTGCGGATGATGATTCAATATGCCCGTTTTGTGTCCGGATTTTGACAAAGTCTCTTGCGCCAGGGAAAAGATCGGGGAACTCGGCGTTCTCGTCTGCGAGCTGGACCGCCACCCGCCCTTCGCCGAAGCCGATTTCATCCGGAAGCTGGCTCGCGCGGCACCGCGTTACGGGCTGGACGTATACGCCTTTGCCCCCTGGACCTGGAATGCGAAACGGCAATCGATCCAGGCCTGGAAATGGAAGGTCCCCGAGGGCGGCTGGTACAGGGAAGAGCGCCGGGCGCCCTCGCTCGTGTACGACCGGTCGTGGCCGAGCGGGCCCGAGGAGCGCAGGCGGTTTCGCGACGGCATGAACCGGCTGCAGCATGCCGTTCCGCTGCGGCGGCTGAACGGACGTCTGCCCGGAAAAGTCGAAGTTTACGCCGCGCTGTCCCGGGTAGGCAAGCTTGCCGATTGTCTCCCGCCGACGGCTTTGTACGATGGCAAAAAAAAACTGGCGGATTGGCTCGATCGTTGCGGAGGGGCTGTTTTTCTCAAGCCTTCGAACGGTTCGCAAGGCCGCAGGGTCGCCGCGATCGTTCGTTCCGATCCTTATGACGGCACCGTGACGATCTGCGGACGCACCTCGGGCAACGTCCCGTTTCGGTTGGGCGGAATCGGCGAATCCGTCGCTTTGGAGCGCATTCACCGCTGGATCGGGGACCGGGCTTACATCGTTCAACCGTTCCTTTCGCTGACCGGAGCCGGCGGCGAACCGTTCGACGTGAGGCTTCTGGCGCAAAGAAACGGCAAAGGCGGCTGGGCGCTCGCGGGCGCGGCGATCCGGACCGGACGCTCCGGAACCGTAACCTCCAATTTGCACGGAGGCGGGTCCCCGCACCATGTGGAGACATACCTGTCCGCCCGGTTCGGCAAACCGCAATCCGATGCGCTGCTGCTCGAATTGCGCCGGATTGCCGGCGTCGTCATCCGAAGTCTCGAACAATCGTTCGGAAAGTTTGCGGAGCTCGGGCTGGATTTCGGCATCGACCGGTCCGGCCGGGTCTGGTTTTTGGAGGCCAACTCCAAGCCGGGCAGAGCCGCGATGGCTTGCGCGGGCGGCAAGGCGGCCAAGGCCGCCGCAGAGCGTCCGCTCGCTTACGCCCGATATATCCTGCTTCGACCATCTGGGAGGGTATCTCATGAGTTTGACCTTGTGTAACGTCCACTTCACGCAGCAGCCGGAGCGCATCGTCTGGCTTTCCAGCCCTCTCGCGAAGCAGCTCAAGCTGAACGGACGAAAATCGATTAACGTCAAGCTCGGCCGGGACGTCGTCCCCGCAAAGGTCCGCACCGTCAAGCGGAAAGGAAATCACGTGTTTCTGTCGGCGGGATTAAGGCGGTCCGTGCGAATCCCGAAAGCGGGCAGCGTGTATCTGACAAACGGCAGCGAGGAAATTCAGCTTGGCCCGTTAATCGGAATTTTGACCGACAGCTCGGTCCGTTCCGCCGCCTCGCCGTTCGGCGTTCGGACGGGGTTTATCAAGCAGCTGCTCGCGCTCGGGCAAAAGAAAGCGTACTTCTTTGCTTTTACGCCAAAGGATATCAACTGGCAGCAGGAAACGGTATACGGATGGTTTCTCGACGGCGGCGGCGGCTGGATTCGCAAAATCGTCCCGCTTCCGGACGTCGTGTACAATCGGCTGCCGAGCAGAAGAGCCGAAAACGGCTCCGCGATCGGCCAGCTGCGCGAGCGGTTCGTTCGAAAGCGAATCCCTTTTTTCAACTGGAGCTTTTTCAACAAATCCGACGTCTATTCGCTGCTCGACAAAGACCCCGAAGCGCTGCGCCACCTGCCGGAATCCGTCAACAATCCGACGCCCGAACAGATCAGGGAACTGCTGGAAAAGCATCATTTTCTTTATTACAAGCCGACGGGCGGCAGTCTGGGCGCCGGGATTTATCGTCTGACCTACCATCCCAAACGGGGCTATTTCGTGCGCTACCGGAGGGGATCGGGCAACGTGCTGCTGCGCTTTACGACCTTTTCCGGCTTGATCAAGATGCTCCGCGCCCGCCATGGCAGCGGTTTGTCCGGCTACGTGGTGCAGCAGGGCATCCGGTTGATCGAGATCGACAAATGCCCGATCGATTTCCGGTTCCACATGCACAAGGACGGCAACAACGACTGGGTCGTCGCGGGCATCGGCGCGAAAAAAGCCGGGCGCGGAAGCGTCACGACGCACATTAAAAACGGCGGCTCGCTGATGACGCCCGAACAGGCGCTCAGCCGCACCTTCAAAGACCGGGCGAGCGAAGTGCTGCAGGAGGCGAAGGCCGTCGCGATCAAATTGTCGGAAGCGATCGAACGCAACTACAACCATACGCTCGGCGAACTGGGCCTGGACATCGGCATCGACCAGGACGGCGCCGTCTGGATGTTCGAGGCGAACGCCAAGCCGGGCCGCTCGATTTTCAAGCATCCCGCCCTGCGGGAGCAAGGACGCGCCTCGCTCGAATATATATTGGACCACTGCCTTTACCTTAGCAAATTCCGCCGGAAGGAGGAGCCCTCTGCATGAGCGAAGCCTCCGAGCAATTGACGATGAGCGCCAAGCTCGTGCCGGCCCCGGAAGGCAAGCCGGTGCTGGCGATTCTCACGATCGACGACGACGTGCAGCTTTTTCGGGGCAACCGGCACAATTTCGCCGATCTGATCGCGGCAGGCGAATCGCTTGGCTATTTGGCCTACGTCGTCACCGTGTCGAACTTAAAGCTGAGCCGCCCGCGCGTGCTCGGGTACACGTACCGCCGGGATCGGGAAGTCTGGGTGAAAGCTCTCTTTCCGCGGCCCCATGTCGTGTATAACCGAATTCCGCAGCGGGAGGACGAACGGCTGCCGCGGGTGCGCCGGAAGCTGGTCTCCATCGCCCGGCATCCCGAAATCCAGCTGTTCAACCGCCGTTTTTTCAATAAATGGTCGATGTTTCAATGGTTGAACAGATCGAAGACGGCCAGACCCTATATTCCGGAGACGAAGCGGCTGACGGAGCCCCAGGCGCTGACCTCTCTGATGAAGCGGTATTCGCTCGTCTATTTGAAGCCCGTTCGCGGCAAGGCGGGCGTCGGCATCATGACCGTGCGGACGCAGCCGGAAAAGCATCTGCCCTTCCGGCTTCAGATTCAAAGCGAAAAAGGAAGCCGGACCTACCGATGCTCGTCGGTCCAGAAGCTGTGGGAACGAATCCGGACGCAATCCAGCGCGATCGGCGAGCCGTATATCGCGCAGCGCGGCATCGCCCTCGCTTCCTACAACGACCGCCCCTTCGACCTGCGGGCGCTGGTTCAGAAAAACGACAGCGGGCAGTGGGAGGTGACCGGGATCGGCGCCCGGCTGGCGGGGGATACGAGCATCACGACGCACGTGCCCCGCGGCGGAGAAATCGAGGATCCGGAAAAGCTGCTCGTATCGGTCTTCGGTCAAGAAAAAGCGCAGCAAGTGCTGGGAAAGGCGAGAGTCGCGGCGCTGCTGCTCGCCCGCCAGATCGAGCGCGCCTCCAAGCATCGGATGGGCGAAATGTCGATGGATCTGGGGGTGGATAAAACCGGCCATATCTGGTTTTTCGAAGCCAACTCCAAACCGATGAAGTTCGACGAGCCTCATATTCGCAAAAAATCGCTGGAGCGAATTTTTCAGTACAGCCAATTTCTGTATGAGCGCGTTCGGCAAACAAAAGAGGGGATCGCCCGATGATCGTTGACGGCAAGCGCGCGATTCGGCCGGAGGTGAGCCCGTGGCCAAGCAGCCTGTCCTGGGAATCCTGACGCTGTATTTGAACGATAAAAAAACGCTGGAAGAACGCGCCGTCTACGAAAAAATGATCTCCGCCGGCCAGCAGCTCGGCCTGAATGTGTTCGTCTTTACGCCGGAAGACGTGGAAGAGCGGACGAACCGCATTCATGCGATGATTTACGATCCCGAGTCGCGCTCGTGGCAGCGCAAGTGGGTCCGGTTCCCCCACATGATCTACGACCGGTGCCGGATCCAGCGCTCCAAGCGCTTCGAGAAGCTGCTCAGCTTTCGCCGGAAATACGGCCACCTCACGTTTTTGAACCGGCCGCTGCGCAACAAATGGACCGTCTACCGGACGCTGGCCAAAGTGTCCGCCTTTCAAAAGCATTTGCCCGCGACCCGGCTGTACGAAGCGTCCGACGACGTCCTGCAGCTGCTTCGCAAGTTTTCGCTCGTCTATTTGAAGCCGATCAACGGCACCGGCGGCCGCGGAATTTTGCGAATCGAGCGGGCCGGGGGCAAATTGCTCGTCCAGGGACGCGATCATCGGCGCCGGATTATCGAGCCGAAGCGGATCACGCGCGAGCAATTGGCGACGACGCTGCGGACGTGGAGCGCGACCGGCGACAAATATATCGCCCAGCAGGGGCTTCATATCAAGCTGCCGAACGGGCGGGTTCACGACTACCGCATGCTCGTGCAGAAAAACGGCTCGGGCGAATGGGAGGTGACCGGCTGCGCCGGGCGCATCGGGCCCGCCCGCAGCATTACGTCCAATTTGCATGGGGGCGGCGAAGCTGCGCCGATGAACCGTCTGCTGCGGCAATGGGTCGCCAGCGAAACGGAGGCGGCGCAAATTCGCCGGACGGCGGAAACGCTCGGCATCGAGGTCGCCCGCCATCTGGAAACGTCCTACGGCGCTCTTTGCGAGCTGGCGCTCGACCTCGCCATCGACCGAAACGGGCGCGTCTGGCTGCTCGAGGTCAACCCGAAGCCCGCCCGCGAAGTGTTCATCCGCGCGGGCGAGCGGACCGTCTACCGTCAAGCGATCGTGCGTCCGCTGGAGTACGCTCTCTGGCTTTACGCCCGCAAACGCGCCGGACGCAGCGGCATGAGCGCGGGACAGACGGGATCGGGCGACGCGAGCCGCACCGGGAAGTCCATGATGCGGTCGATCGGGGCGGAAGCCGCCGCGGAAGAAACGGTCGAGGCGGCGCCGCAAGCCTCGGCCGCCGGCGCGGCCTCGAAGCCGGCCCTTGCCGGCAAGCGGTAGGCTCCGCGAAACGAAAGGAAATTCCCCTGCGTCAGGGGATGATTTTCAAAGCCTTTCCAGCGAAGAAGACCTCGGCCTCCGCCCGATGGCGAAAGCCGAGGTCCTCTCGTTCGCTTTTTTGCCGGTTCAAGACGATTTCGCGTCCAAAAAAGGATAAAAGTAGTAGGCGGATGGTGCCTTCACACCTCTCCCCCCCTATGCTAGAATGAAATTTCAACCTAGATTTTGAGGTGAACTAACAAGCCTTATGAAGTCCGAACAATTGGCGAGCGCGCCCGAAGAAGGCGTCGTTCCCGCGCAACGCAGAGCATCCAAGCCCTCTTTCATTCCTTTTCTCATTTTGTGGGTCGTTCTGATCGGAGGCGGAATCGCCGGATCCGTCTGGTATACCGGTTATCTTAAGCAGCAGGTCGCGCAAGATCTGGAACGGCAAACCGCCGCCCAAATCGCCGCGCTTCAATCCGAATACTTAAACAGGCTTGAACAACTCGAGACGAGCTACGCCGCCGAAATGGACAAGCTTTCCGCCAAAGTCGATACGCTGAACGAGCTGCTGACGTTTACGCAGGACAACGCGAACGACAGAACCGATAACAGCAACCAGCTGTACACGCAAATCAGCGAGCTGAAAAAACAGCTGGATCAACTCAAGAAAAACCTGGACGTGCTGAAATGATGTCCCCCGTAAAAAAGATGAACCGGACGCTCTTGCTCGCGTGCGCTCCGTTCATCGGCATGATGGGGTGGATCGCCGCCTCCGACTTCTCCGTCACGCTGGGGATTTCCGATTTGGGCCGCATCAGCGCCGAAACGCCGCCGGCCATCGCCGAGAAAGCGCGGCATGTCGCGGACAAGCTCGACGAAGCCGCCGGCACCGCGGAGACGATCTCGGCCGCCGTCAAAAAAGTGTCCGAACTGTACGCGAAAACGAACGAAAGCATGCAGGCGATGCTGACGACGGCCAAGGCGCAGGTGAATCGCCCCGCCGCCATTTACGACAAGCGGATTACGAGCCGGCTCGGCACGCCGAAGGATTCGGTGACGTCGGACAAGCTGCGGGCGCAGCTGTTTGCGATCTCGGCGCAAAAGTTCAGCGGATACGCGCTGAAGGTGCAGCTCAAGTCCGCGGACGCGATGAAGCTCGCGCTCGGCAAGGACGAGCTCGGAGGCGCGGAAACGACGCTGGCCGCCGTCAAGCGGCGCGGCGCCGTCGCGGGCATCAACGCGGGCGGCTTTGCCGACGCGGGGGGCAAGCGTTATCCGATCGGCACGACGATCGTGGACGGGGAATACGCGAGCGGCTTTACCGCCAGCTATTCCGATCTGTTCTTCGTCGGCATTAACAAAAATTTGAAGCTCGTCGGCGGCAAGTTTTCCAGCCAGGAGCAGCTCGACAAGTTGCAGCCGATGTACGGGGCGTCGTTCGTGCCGATCCTGCGCAAAAACGGCGTCAACCAGGCAATACCGTCCAAGTGGCAATCCAGTCCGGCGCGCGCTCCGCGAACGGTCATCGCCAATTACAAGGACAACCAGCTCCTCTTCCTCGTCATCGACGGGCGGGACGAGAACGGAAGCTCGGGCGCCACGCTGGAGGAGATTCAAATATTGCTGGAGCGGTACGGCGCGATCGACGGCTACAATTTGGACGGCGGCGGCTCCTCGACGCTTGTCTTCAAAGGCAGGGTCGTCAATCATCCGTCGGACGGGAAACAGCGTCCGCTGGCAACAAACTTTCTGTTGTTTTCCTAAAAAAAGAACCGGTCCTGGCGACCGTTCAGCTTCGCCATCGCCTCCTTCGAAAACCCGATGCCGTCGTCGCGGATTTCGATCTCGACCGAGCGGCCCGCTCGATCGCCGTGTTGACCTGGCCGAGGATGACGTTCAAATCCTGCCGGGTCTGGTTCTCCAGCATTTCGGCGGACTTGCGATAAGCCGTCGTTCCGATGAACAACGAGGGGATGGTGCTGAGAAGAATAAAAAACAGAAACAGCTTCGTCCTGAAGCGCGTGTTTTTCCATCTTGTCATCGCTTCACCTCATGCATAACAGCGCTTTCAGGTTCATTAAAGGTAACATCGCGCCGGAAAAATTGTCAATACGCAAAACAAGGATGCTTTCGTTCCGGCGGTCTGCCGAGCGCAACGCCGCGCCGTGCCGGAACATAAAAAGATCCCCCGGCTTCCCCGCCGGAGGATCGAAATCCAAAGCTGCGATATCAGAACAACGACATGATCAAGGAATAGCCGATGACAAGAACGAACAACAGCGTAAGATGATTCAGCGAATAAACGAACATCAGCTTCGCCCATTTGGCCGAGTCCCATTTCCGGTTGCCGACGATGCTGAGCGCGAGCCATCCGGCGCTGAGCAGGAATGCCGCGATCGCGAGAAACGAGCTGACCGGGACGAACAACAGGCTGGAGAGGACAAGCAAAGCCAGATAGACGTTCGTTTGCAGATAGGTGCGGCGCATCCCTTTGACGACCGGCAGCATCGGCACGTTCGCGGCGCGGAGGCATCGCTCCCGACAGGCTGCCGACCTCCGTATTGTAGATCGTGCGGCGCTTTGTCCACATTGTATACGGAAAGACGTACAGGAACAGTCCCAAAAACCCGAACAGCGCGGCAAGCGGCGAAGCGACGTACAGGGCGAGCATTCCGACGACGGCCATGCCGATCCCGAGCAGCAGCGCGGATCGCGTTTTGATCTGGCCGGTCACGGTCGGGCGTCCCCGGGTCCGCTCCATCATGAAGTCGATGTCCCGGTCGTACACGTTGTTAAAGGCGCCGGCGGCGCCGATGACGAGCGCGGATCCGACGATCGCGAGCACGATTTCCCCGATTTTGTCGAGAAAGCGGACGTCGTTCACATACAGGGCCATGCTTAGGCCCGCCAGCATCGCGATCAGATTGGATTTGATAATTCCCGTTTTAATCGTTTGGAAAAAAATATTTTGCAGCTCCCGAAACGGAAGCACTTGAGACGGCTTCATCGATTCTTTTCCCGCATCGGCGATTTGTAAAAAAAGGCACAATAATGTCATGAAGGTGTGACAGCCCCGTTACGAAAAGAGCCACTTCTTCCCAATATTCCCGCGAATACGGATCTTTATTTGCGATAGGCTCGGCGGCGAGCGCGTCGTCCGGCACCCCGTCCGTGCCTCCGGCAAAATTCCGGGCAAGCGTAATATGGCAGTCGTCCGGATGCGTCCATTTTCGAAACGGTTCTTCGGCTATCTTTAAGGTTATACTGAAGTGTTCCTTCTCATGTTCGACACGATAAGCAACAGTCCGGCTCCCAAAAACGCGCTGACTGTACAAGCAAAATACATAAGTGAAGGACCGCCGATATCCAGCAAATATCCGTTCAGCAAGTTACCTGCAATTCCCGCTAACCCTACGAAGACCATATTGAAAATGCTTTGTCCGGTTGCCTGCAGCCTTTTACCTGCAGTGTTTGCTACATACTCCACGGCTGCGATGTAAAAAAATCCGAACGACAACCCATGCAACACCTGGATGGCGATCATGACATCGGACGACGGAAACACCCATTGGATCCCCCACCGCAGCACATAAGCCGTCGCCGCAATCAACAAAAGCCGCTCTCTTCCCAGTTTCGCGGACAAGCGCGAAGCAATCAGCATGGATGGCACATTCGTCGCGGAAGCGAGCAGGAGTGCGACGCCAGTCATGGCATAAGTGCCGCCGGCCAGTTGAAACGAAAGCGTAAAATAGGAATTAAATGCCGTCAATGTCTGATTGATCATAAAGCATCCGGCCAAAAAGAGAAGAAATCTTCGGTTTATCAGAAGCTCCCGAACGCCGTTTGTAAATGAAGCAGCCGCTACCTTTGACTTCGTTGAGGACGGCAGGAATAGAATCGCGATCAACCCGAGCAAATTGATGAAGGCGAACGGGAGCCATAATGATGTAAGCGAGAACCATGACAGATACAATCCTCCCAAGTACCCGCCCAAAGCGTTTCCAAGACTGCCAAGGCTTCGAATGGACCCGTATGTCGCATTTGATTTTTTCGCCGCTTCCACCGCATATGCATCCGCTATTGGTGCATAAGTCGCGGAAAAGACAATTGACATGATATAGGCGACGCTGATGACCGCAACCCACTGCAAATTGTAAAAGTAGGCTGCGCAGGCCGGGATCAGCATACTGAGTGCCAGCACGAACTTCGTTCGTTCGTAACGGTCAACGATAAAGCCCCACACCGGCTGTGCGAGAATGGATGCGAAGGTTCCCGCAGCCATGATCCAGCCGACCGTGCTGCTGTTCAAGCCATGATGGGCAAGAATCAATGTCAAGTACGGATTGAACACGCCGCCGGCCAGTCCGTTCGTGAAATAGAGTCCCCGAAGCTTGAATAGTGCGCTGAAAGAAAACGCATGAGCGGTTATACGTTCGGCAAACGCCAATCTTTTCATGAATCAAACGTCCGAGATGTTTCTTTTAACAAAACGGACAACACCATCCTTGGCGCTATAGTCGTAGGTTTCGCCGCGGTATCGGATACCCGCCACGCAAGTTTCTCCCCATGGCGGAGCAATCGGAACGATATTACCGTTTAGCGGTGGCATAAGACCTAGTCCGCCATACAAAACGGCAGCGGCTGGCATACCGCTCCAACCCTGCAGATCGGAACCTTTACCATAGACTGGATCGTAATATTCCACTGGCGTCAACCATTGACGTTCCAATCCGTACGTAAACCATCGTGTCAGAGGATATTCCCAATCTTTTCGCGACAGCCGCAACTTGGCCCAAGCGAGGATTCCGCTCCAATACGGCCAGTCGCTTCCGTTATGATAGCGTAAAGGGTAAGCGGACTTTTCGACCAGGTGTTCGACGTTTGAATACTGCGGGAAGACCGTCATGACCCCCCAATCGCCGTAGGGCTGTTCGTCGTTGTTTCGAGTTTCGAGGTTGGCGGTGAGCAAATCCAGGATACGCTGTTGATCTTGTTCCGCACCGATCCCGTAAACCGGAGCAAGCGCCTGCTCAACCGAAATATTATTTTCCTGTTTCCCTTCTCCCCCGATGTTTTCGTAGTTCCGGTAGCCAACAGCATCGTCCCATAACCGTTCGTGCAGCTTTACCGTCAGGCTGGTCGTATTAGCGTCCCAAATTTCCCTTTCAGTCGAAACGTTATCTCCCGAGGCAGTCCATTTTTCCGCATAAACCATGATTTCCGCAAAGCATTGGCGCGCCCTTAAATAAAGCAGTGAATCGTAAGCGACCGCACCTTGACGAACGACATTGTCGCACCAATCCCGACGATTGTCCGGTTTTACCAGCAATTGAAGTTCGCGTTCGATAATCCCGTTTAATTTTTCCATGCACAATCCGGCCCATTCAAGAAGGGTCCGACCGTTCACCGTTTCCGCAAGCAACCCTTTGTCATGCGTCCAGGCCAAGTAGTCGTGCAGCATCATGACGAAGAAAGATGGCGAATCATAGTGGTCCGGCCAAAACTGTTCAAAACGATCCCGAAGCACGTTATAAATAACCGCGCTCGGACACGAACCGTCATTCGAAATTGCATGCGCAAGCGTAACGATCTCGTTCCGAACCCATTCCGGCTTGAACGGCAAGAGCGGCAGCAACGTCCAGTAACCGTCCCGGAAGTAGGTGCGGGAAGGGCTCTGATAATTGACCCCGGCATAAAACGCGGCGAACTTTTTCCCGCTGACCTTGTAGGACGAATGCGATACGTTCAGGCAAGCCGCGACAAGCGAATTCAGAGTCTCTTGACCATTTGCCGAGAAGGATTCTTTCAGCCACGACCGGTAGCTTTCCGCCGCTTCCCAATCCGCGGCCGCCCCCTCTGCGAGCTCGTCGGAGGCCAGAGGTTCCATACCTCCGGTAATCCCCAATGTAAAGACAACCTTTTGTCCGGGCCGGGCAAGGTCGACGAAGTCGAGAACCATCCGTGGACCTTCTTGTTCGATTCTCTCAGCTCTATGACTGGAAGCAAGACGAACCGAATAATCCGCTCCGAATTCCGCCTCCCAGACGGTGCGCAATTCGTTCCAGGCTTCCTTCATCTTGGTTGCATGATAACTTCCATGTTTCTCAACCATTGCGGACATATAGCCTTTCAGGTCCCACTGCATGCCGTGCCGAAGCAAAATCCGGGCCGGTTCCGATCCCTGATTTTCAAATTCAAAGCAAATATAAAGCGCATTCCGTTCATTTCCGCTATACTGCTTCACCCTTACCGACACCCCGTCCAGTTCTTCAGCGGAGAGGTAGTCTATTTCCATCCCGCGGCCAAGCACCTCGATTCGCTTGCGGTGTCTGTAGGGCAGGCGTTTGCCGTTAACCGACCAGGCGGCAAACCAGCTTTTCTCCGTTAAGAGAGACCATTGCCCGGCAACCGAGTATTTCGAAACGCCACCGTTGCCATCGAACTGCGCAAGCAGAGAAATGTTGGAAATATCGTATTCTACAGGATTGTACCATGCGGCTTCTGTGACGATGCTGTGATTAAGGGGATAGGATACGGTGTTCATGCCAACCAGCTCCAGTCGGGTAAATGTGTGAATACATTACTTGGACGAGCCTTGAGAAAGGCCGCTAACGAAATGTCTTTGAAAGAACAGGAAGAGGATAATGATCGGAATAACCGCAATGACTGTGTAAGCTGCCATCGGCCCCAGTTCTCCCATCCGTTGGCCTAGCGCGTTGCGCAATCCTACCGGAATCGTACGAACTTCGTCGGAAGAGGTAAGGGTGAGCGCGATCATGAACTCGTTCCAGGTCCGGACGAAAACGAGGATTGCCGCGGCCGCAAGACCTGGCCGGACTAGAGGAAGCAAAATCGTAAAGAAGATGCGCATGCGGGAGCACCCGTCGATCATCGCGGCCTCTTCAATTTCCATGGACAGACTTTCGAGGAAATCCTTCATGACAAAAATGACCATCGGAATTCCTGTAGCCGTGTACGCCAGAATAACGGCCCACAGCGAATTCAGCAGCCCCAGTGCATGCATAAGGACGTAGAGCGGAATGACGGTCAGAAGCGCCGGAATCATCCGAACAGAAAATATTGCCATAAAAATCGTGTTCCGAAACGGGAATTTTAATCTTCCAAGGGCATAGCCGGCAAGTGAACCCAGCAAAAGCGACAATACGAGCGAAACCCCGGTTACGATCACGCTGTTCATGAAATAGGTGACGATCGGAGAATTTTGGATCGCGCTGATGTAATTTCCCCAAGTCGGACTTTGAGGGAAAAAGGTAGGCGGAAAGCTGCCCCATTCAGCCGCCGGCTTGAGTGACAGCATAGCGATCCAAAGCAGTGGCCCGAGCGAAATTGCCGCCCAGAACAACACGGGCAAATAGGCGACAAATGTCCAGATCCGGTCCTTTTTTTTCATCCCAGGTTATGCCTCCTTCCTTCTCAATACTCGGTAATAGACCAGGCTCAAAATCAGGTTGACGAGGAACATCAATACGGCTATGGCGGAGCCCTTTTCGAATTGACCGAGAGAGAACGCCGTGTTATACATTTGGATGCCAAGCAGATTGGTGGCTTCAAGCGGCCCGCCCGCGGTCAGCGCATAGACAAGGTCGAATTCATTGAACGTGCTCGTGGTGATCCAGATCAGCGTGATCAGCACGGTCGGCTTCAGCAGCGGCAATGTGATGTAACATAGCTGCTGAAACCCGTTCGCCCCGTCGATCATCGCCGCTTCGTATACATCCTCGGGGACGGACTGCAAACCGGCAAGGAGCATGACCATGGAGAACGGCATCCCGAACCAGAGATTGGCCACAATGACCATTTCCATCGCACTGTCGACTCCCAACCAAGCAATTGGCTCGGACAAAATCCCGAGTGACATCAGCATGTAATTTAGCAGACCGGTTTTATCGGAAATGAAAAACAACTGAAAAATGACCGCGATAACGACGGGCGACAATACCCACGGGATGATAATGATGCTTCGCAAGAACGCATTGACCCTGAGCTTCTTTTTCAAAATGAGGGCCAGGATCAGCCCGACGCTAAATTGAAGGATGACGGACCAGAACGTAAAGACAACTGTTTTCCACATCGATAACCAGAATGCGGAACTGCGCAGAACTTCGACGTAATTTTGCAGTCCGACGAATCTGCGGTTGAAGACAAGAAACTTGCTTTCGAAAAAACTCATATATAAGGCGTAAAAGGTGGGATAGAAAGCAAATACGCCGATAAACAGAAGTACCGGAAGCAAAAATGCGAGGCCGATCGTCCATTCCTTCTGCCATTTCCGTCTTTTTTGGGGCACCTCGGCCTGCACCGGTCCCCGGTGCGAAATTGAATTATCCATTTCCTTCCTCCCAGAACATGATGCAAACACCTTCGGTCCTGCCGCCTTACTTAAAATAATATTTCACGCTCCATACAGCAGCCTTTGAATAAACGGCGCCGGACCGGCAGTCCGGAACGACGCCTCTACTTATGCTAATATTATTGGGATTCGACTTTACTTTGCGCATAATCAAGCGCTTCTTGAACCGGTTTTTGCTTGCCAAGTACCAATTGAATCGCATCCCGGTAAGCTTGAGACAGTGCTTCGTAAGTTTCCGTTTTCGGACGCGGACGAGCATAAGGCATAATGTCGACAAAGCTCTTGAAAATCGGGTCGGACGTGAAGGCTTCGTCTTTGTAAGCCGACAATCGCATTGGCATGTTGCCCGTTCCGTTTTTGAATATGTTGATTTCATGCTCCGGAGAAGTTACTTTCTCGATCCATTTCCAGGCTTCGTCTTTATTTTGCGAATTGTCGAAGATGACCCATGTTCCATAACCGACCGCTGTTGCCGGCTCATCCGTAACCGCATCGTCCGGAAGCGGAATCGGAGCGGATGCAAGCTTTCCTTTCAGGCTGTCCTGGGCCAGGAAGCTAGCGTCGCTGCGCCATTCCCAAGAGCCTACAATAGCCATGGCTGATTGGCCGCTAACGATGCTGGCGGCAACCTCTTTTTTTGTTTTCATATAGCTGTCGGGAGGGGATACTTTATCTTTCAATACCAGGTCCGACATAAATTGAACGGTCTTGACAATCGGTTCGCTGGTTAGTGTCGGCTTGCCGCTTCCATCCACGAAATCTCCGCCCAAATCCCAAATCCAGGGCAGCGAACGCATCGATGTATGCTCAGAATTGCCCCCGTTCATGGCAAAGCCGTACTCGATTCCTTCCGATTTGCCGACCTCCATCAGCTTTTTCGAGGCTGTCACCAATTCGCTCCACGTCTTCGGAGCTTCAAGCCCCACTTTGTCCAGCAAATCCTTCCGGTAGAGCAGCGTTCTTACGTCGCCGTCGCCGGGAATACCGTAGACTTGACCGTCAAATACGACGGATTCCCATACTTTCTCGGGGAAATCGTCCGATTGTCCCCATTCGTCCGTATAATTGTTCAATGCCGCGAGAATGCCGGTCGATTGAAATTCCGCCAACCATTGTCCGTCGAGAAACGCAGCATCTGGCAGGTTGTTAGCCGAAATGGCGGCAAGCAGTTTGGTCCGAATGCTATCGTTTGTAATTTTCTCGATTTTTAGCTCTACATCCGGGTTTTCTTTATTGTATTCGGCAATGACCGTATCCATCGGTCCGCTGATTTCCGTTTTATACGGATCGGTCCAGTCCCAAATGACGACTTCTTTCTTCTGCCCGCCACTTTCACTTCCTCCAACGTTCGAACCGGACGAACATCCGGCTGTCAACAGACTTACCGCCAATACGGAGCTTGCAATCGAAAACCATGCTTTTGCTTTCATGAATGTACCTCCTGCATCGATTTTTTCATGACATGCTTTCGGCATTTCTCGAGGACGCCCGCCAACGCTCCGAGCGCGCCGGCACGATTTCCAAGCTTAGCCGAAACTACGGCAGCCGGAATGGGCGTAAAATGTTTCATTTTCTCGCAAATCGCTTCCAAGTACACCTCCCCTGCTTCCGCAACACCACCTCCCATCACAACGAGAGCCGGATTCAGCAGCGATACGGCGTTCGCCAAGCCTATAGCCATATACGTGAGCGGCTTGTCCAGTATTTTAAGCGCCTCCGAATCCCCTTGACCGGCGGCATCGAGAACATGGCGCGCATTGATCGCCTCAAGATCAAAACCGGCCATCTCCCGGATCAAGGAAGGCTTGTCGTTACCGGTCAGATGCTCTTGAGCTCGGCGGCCAATTGCCGTTCCCGAAGCGACATTCTCAAATTGGCCGAATTCAAACGGTCGTTCTTGCGCCCGTTCGGCCGAATCGGCCCCGGAATCCGGAGCTTTGATAATAAAATATCCGAGTTCTCCTGCAGCGTGTGTCGCTCCCCGGTAAATATCGCCGTTAAGAAAAACCGCCCCTCCGATACCTGTCCCGACCGTGACCATAAGAAAATCGTCCACCCCTGCCGCCGCTCCAAGCCAATGTTCGCCCAGAGCGGCGACATTTACATCGTTGTCGAGATACAACTCTCCTTGGAAATACTTGCGGATACTCTCCTTAATGTTGGGGGCGTTCCACGGAAAAGCCGGTGCATTTCTTAAAATGCCTTCATCATCGTTAATGACGCCCGGAAACCCGAGCCCGATGCCTTCGATTGCCATTTTAGGCAAACCATTCTCGGCTGCCGCTGCTTCCAACTCTCCTATGATGCGGGCAAAGAAACGATCGGGATCCATACTCGCATCCGTCGGAAACTTCTTTTCTGCAATGATTTTGCCGTCTTCAGCAGCCAAAACCATCATTACTTTTGTTCCGCCGATGTCAACTCCCGCGAACACTGAATTCTGCGTCAATTCCAATCCCTCGTTTAACTTGATATGATGTTTTCCTTGATGTACTCGATCGTGTGGGCAACAGCCGTCTGAACTGCCCCCACAAGCACCGACTCTCTTCCGAGCGAGGCCGACTCAAGCTGAGGCTTGACCGCAAAGTACTCCGCGATATGCTGCTGAAGCAGCCTCAACACATAAGGTTGTTCGCCGATTCTTCCCCCGAGAATGATGAGCTGCGGGGCAAGTACGGTAAACAGGCTGTGAAGCCCGTATGCGACATCTCTTATATAAATGACAAAGATCTTTCGAGCGACAGAATCCCCTTCATTCACGGCAGAAAATAAAACGTCCAGGTTCAACGTAACGCCTCTGAGCGTACTTTCGGTTTTATCCTCCTCCAGTATCCTTTGAGCTAGTTCCAGAAGTCCCTTCTCCGAAATGCAGTCTTCCAGACGCCTCCCTTGTCCTGTCGTCATATCGCCGAATTCACCAGCCACTCCCCCGAGTCCTCTGAGCAGTTGGCCTCGCACCATAACGCCGGCTCCCACTCCCGCGTCGACCGACAGATAGGCAAATACATCCTTGTCGCGGGCGGCGCCTCTTTCATATTCAGCCAAAGCCGCCAAATTTACGTCATTCTCCAGCAGGATATCGCATGGGAACCATTCAGACAGCTTATTTCGGGAAAAAAAAGGGTCGAGCCCTTGCAAATTCGAAACGATCATGGATGCTTCCCCGAGCTCGTTGACCACTGCAGGTATCCCGAATGCGATACATTTGACTTTTTCCCAAGTTATCCCTTTGTGCCCGAGCAAGGCTTCCGTCTCATCCCGCAAGAAGCGAAGCAAGGACTCCGGTTTCAGTACTTGCTGCGGCATGGGGATTTCTTTTCTTGCAACGATTTCTCCACTTAGATCGGCCACCACCAGACGAACGAGCACCGCTCCGATCTCGATACCGCACACATAATAGTAGGAGCTAATAAAATCGACCAAAGTTGGTTTACGGCCGTAACCGGTGCCTCCCGGCCCGATTTCCCGAACAAGCCCCAGATCCAACAAATTCTTCACAGACGATGACACCGTTGGCTTACTTAGCCCAGTCAGACGGCTGATTTCGGCGCGGGATAATCCGCGATTCCGAATGGTCAATTCCAAAACCAATTTTTCGTTGATGCTTCGAATAAGCTGAGGGTTACCAATAGAATCATTCATGAAATGATCCGCCTTTATTAAATTTGTAAACTTTATTAACTAATTAAAAAAACGCTACCCTGGAAACAATTTAAAATACACTTGGTTAGTAAACTTTATTAACAAACAGGATGCATGTATTTTCTCATTGCTTATATAAAACCAAGTTATGTTGTGATTATAATCGAAACACCATGATGCGTCAACAAATTTAACATAAACTTGTTTAACGGAAGATTATATTCCACAACCAAAATCCTGGCTCCCCTAATCGGGTAGGAGGCTACTCATTAGTTGAGTAGCCGACCTCCCACACCACCGTACGTACCGTTCGGTATACGGCGGTTCCTAAGTTTATATTCGAACAGACTTGAAATACGCTGAGAAGGTTGTGTAACCGGCTTTCTCCAGAAGTATGTCGGTTACAGTCGTGTGCAGGATTGGGCTTTTGGCTGTTCGCCAATAGCCTTTTCTTGTACTCGCGAACTTGAAGGCGGTGTTGTGGTCGTTTCCGAGTTTACGCAGCATGGCATATCGGGTTCGTACGCGTTTCCAACGTTTCCAAATGTACATGCGTATTCTTCTTCTGAGCCATTGATCGGTTACCTTAAGCAGGCTCTTCATATCCGCGAGTTTGAAGTAATTCAACCATCCCGTTATGAATTGTTTCAGCTTTAATTTCAGCTCGTCATATCCAAACCCATTGCTTCTTGCCGTGAGCTCTTTTATTCTCGCTTTCATTTTGCTGATGCTCTTGGCGTGGGTACGTAATTTAATTCCGTCCTTGGACGGATAGAATCCGTAGCCCAGAAATTTGATCTTTCCGATGTAGGCCACCACTGTCTTCTCTCGGTTCACCCGAAGTCGCAGTTTTCCTTCGATGAATGGCAGAATGTGTTCCAGCATCCGCGCCGCTGACCTTTTCGTCCTTGCGAAAAGGAGCATATCGTCCGCATATCTGACGAACTTGATTCCTCTGCGCTCCAGTTCGCGGTCTAACTCGTTCAGCATGATGTTACTGCACAGGGGACTAATATTGCCGCCCTGTACAAGTCCCAGCTCTGTCTCCTCGAATTTCCCCTTGTTGATCGCGCCTGCCGCCAGATATTTGTGGATCAGCGATACGACTCTGCCGTCTTTAATCGTTCTGGACAGCAGTTCGATCATCTTCGCTTGATTGACTGTGTCGAAGAATTTCTCCAAATCCATGTCTACGACATAGGTGTATCCTTCGTTTGCGTAGGCCTTACATTTCCTTAAGGCATCGTGCGCGCTTCTCTTGGGTCTGAATCCATAGCTGGTTTCAGCAAATTGGGGTTCGAAGATGGGTTGTAGCACCTGTGCCACGGCTTGCTGCAGCATTCTGTCCACTGCGGTCGGTATGCCCAGCGTTCGCATCTTCCCGTTGTCCTTGGGGATCTCCACCCTGCGGACCGGATTTGGACGATATTTTCCGTCCAGAACAAGCTTTACGAGTTCATCTCCGTTGTCTTTGAGATATTGTAGCAATTCCTCTACTTCCATCCCATCGACGCCGTGTGCGCCTTTGTTCCTCTTCACTTGCTTGTAGGCATTGTTCAGATTCTCCCGGCTCAAGATTTGCTCTAGTAGCTTGTCCCCTCGGCTGTTGGTGTTGGTGTTGTTGTTTTCAGTTATCCGCTTGTCGGTAAGCGCTCCCGCATACCCTTCGTGTTCCGCACTATCTCTTTGCGGGCAGCCCTTGCTACAGCAAGGTATTCTGCTTTCTTTTGTCCCGACTTTGGTAACTTTCATTGACTAACACCTCCTTAGGTTCAACCCTTCATAACGCTTGTCGCGTTACTAATATGGTCTCTGCTGACTTCTCACGATAAATCTTGTTTCAACCGCATCTCGCTCATCCGCTTCATGCGTCCGTGAGACCTCCCACGGTAAGACGCGTCGCTTTCATCCCATGTACCCGCCGTATTTACATCCTCGTGTCCGTGCAGTTTATTGGATTTTGTCTTGTTTAGCAGACTCGTCCCACTTTGGATGCCTGATGCGATTCGTGTTCCTCGGGTCGGGACTTTGCCTCCAGCTTCCTTCAGATTCCACCTCGCGATGGACACCCTTGCTCTTGGCTAATGGTTGGCAACTGCCAGCCCCCATAGCGGACTTTCACCGCCTAGCTGCGCGTCATGCGTGGCGCACTAAGAAAAACCGTCAGGGAAGATCTCCCTGACGGTCCTTTTGGGTTTGGAGGATATCCGAAATGTGGTATTCGTACCCGTGAACGCCTTTGTAATGCTCCGGGTACATCGTTCCCCCACAGGATTCACATCTGAATTGGGGCGGTACCGACGGATCTCCCCCATCCATTCGGTCAAAGTCACGTACCACCTTTAACGGAATGAGTTCCGCTTCCAGACAGCTTAGACAGATGTACTTAACTTGCCCGTTCGTAAGCGGATTGGGCTTTTTCTTTTTGTCTGGCTTTCGTTTCTTCGATACTGGTGAGATGGTCAATCATCCTCTCCAAACAGGCATGCGTCGTCCGGCAACGGGCATACTTCACCTGCAATTTCCCTTCTTGCAGACACACTTCTCCCTTGTATTCATCCCTCCCATGGTCACCAGCATGTGCACATGGGGATTGAAGTTCAGTCTCGAGCCAAACGTATGTAATCCGGCGATGATCCCCGGCGTCACTTTCCGCTTCTTCTGAAAATACGCCTGTACCACTCGCACCGCTTCGTCCACGTAGCTCTTCAGCAAATCACGGTGCACCAAAAAAACATCCCACAGCCCCTCGTCAATCGTAAATACGACGTGACGATGATGAACCTGCAGCACGTCATCCAGCAAGAGCCGGCTCCACTCCTCCGTCTCTCCGCAGGAGCAGGTGGTGCAGAATCGCCCCTTACAACGATACGGCACCACTTTCAGGTCATGGCAGCCTTCGCAAACCATTAGCTTAAAGCCGTTCCGAGGGTCTCCGCATTTCCGGAACTTCTCCACTTCTTTTAACACGCAGGCACGGACTCGGGAACCGTTCTTTTCCACGAATCGTTCCCAGTGCCGGTTCTCGTCAAAAAAGATTCGCTTCAGGATGTTCGCTTCCATACCGCTATTTTACCAATTCAACCTTAAAACCGAAACCGATATACTTTCTTTAATGTCAAAAAATCCCCCGGCTTTCCCCGCCGGAGGATCGAAATTCAAGCTCGATATTAGAACAACGACATGATCAACGAATAGCCGATGACAAGAACGAACAGCAGCGTAAGATGATTCAGCGAATAAACGAACATCAGCTTCGCCCATTTGGCCGAGTCCCATTTCCGGTTGCCGACGATGCTGAGCACGAGCCATCCGGCGCTGAGCAGGAATGCCGCGATCGCGAGAAACGAGCTGACCGGGACGAACAACAGGCTGGAGAGGACAAGCAAAGCCAGATAGACGTTCGTTTGCAGATAGGTGCGGCGCATCCCTTTGACGACCGGCAGCATCGGCACGTTCGCCGCTTTGTACTCGTCGTGGCGGCGAATGGCGATCGCGTAAAAGTGGGGCATTTGCCAAAGCAGCATCACGACGAACATCGCCAGCGCCCCGGGCTGGAGCAGATCGGACGAAATGGCGGTCCAGCCGATCAGGGGAGGCATCGCTCCCGACAGGCTGCCGACCTCCGTATTGTAGATCGTGCGGCGCTTTGTCCACATTGTATACGGAAAGACGTACAGGAACAGTCCCAAAAACCCGAACAGCGCGGCAAGCGGCGAAGCGACGTACAGGGCGAGCATTCCGACGACGGCCATGCCGATCCCGAGCAGCAGCGCGGATCGCGTTTTGATCTGGCCGGTCACGGTCGGGCGTCCCCGGGTCCGCTCCATCATGAAGTCGATGTCCCGGTCGTACACGTTGTTAAAGGCGCCGGCGGCGCCGATGACGAGCGCGGATCCGACGATCGCGAGCACGATTTCCCCGATTTTGTCGAGAAAGCGGACGTCGTTCACATACAGGGCCATGCTTAGGCCCGCCAGCATCGCGATCAGATTGGATTTGATAATTCCCGTTTTAATCGTTTGGAAAAAAATATTTTGCAGCTCCCGAAACGGAAGCACTTGAGACGGCTTCATCGATTCTTTTCCCGCATCGGCGATTCTCATCGACGTTGCTACCCCCTTGCATGTAATGGTCACCTTACAAGAGTACCATATTTTCAAGCGCAACATCGACGATTTGTAAAAAAAGGCACAATAATGTCATGAAGGTGTGACAGCCCCGTTACGAAAAGAGCCGCTTCTTCCCAATATTCCCGCGAATACGGATCTTTATTTGCGATAGGCTCGGCGGCGAGCGCGTCCGCCCGCTCTCTTTCATTCGCGCAACGGAAACTCCTTGACCGTCTCGTACATCGGCGAAGAACCGAGTCGGGTGCGCATGAGCGCGAAGCGGTCGGCCTTCCAGGTCAAGCCGGCGGGCGCGGAGACGAGCGCGTCTTCCGGCATCCCGTCGTCGGCTCCGCGAAAATTCCGCGCAAGCGTAATATGCGAAGCGAAGGGCCGGTCTTCGGGAACGAAGCCGAGCGGGCTTGTCGATCGGATCACTTGCTCGTGAAGCGAAGCCAACGCATGCGTATTTCCCGACAACGCGGCCCACAGGACGCGCGGGGCCCGGCGCGGGCCGAACGTCCCGGCTCCGTCCAGCGTCAACGGGATGGGGTCGGCTTTGATTCCTCGTAAGGCCTCGCGGAGTCGGTCGGCCTTGGCCGCGGACGTTTCTCCGAGAAACTGCAGCGTAATATGGTAGTCGTTCGGATGCGTCCATTTTCGAAACGGAAGCCGCTCCCGCTGCGCTTGCGTCCAGCGGCTCAGTTCTTCGGCAATGCGCGGCGCCAGCGGCAGGGCCACGAACAAACGCATGTTTCGGTCCTCGGAACCGGTTTTTCCGCTCATCGTTTCACGTTCCTTCGTCGGTGGAATAAACCAAACCATTTTCTCTGCTTAGAGTGCCCGGCCGGCCGGCACCTAAACCATTTGCCGGCAGGAAAGGGAAAGAAATCGTCGTTACAGCAACAAGAGGGGCAGCAACGGCCGCCCCTCCTGCCATCCTAATTTTCCGTTTTTCCGTAAACCAGAATGCCGGTTACGGTCTTGTTGTCCTCCAGATCGAGCTGAAGCGTCACGACGAATTGCTCGTTGTCCTTGCGGCCCGAATAATTGAAGAAATCGGCTTCCTCCATCTTGTAAGCTTCCGAATAGCCGGCTTCCTGCGCATAACCGTAATATAAAGCTACGGCTTCCTCGAAGGGCATCTCCGTTTCGATCGATACCGTGGCGGTATCGTCGCCGCTGATGGACGATGTGACGGCTACGTTCGCCGGAATCGGCACATCCGCGGGGAACCCTTCGGGAATCTCCGCTTCGCCGGAGAGCCTGATTTGCTCGCCGTCTTCCTTCGTAATCGTCGTCACGCCTCGCCCCTCCGTATTTGGATTCTCCTCGACTCCCGAACAGGCGCTCAGGAGCGCACATGCAGTCAGGACAACGGCTGACAGGCTCCAAACGCGTTTCTCGATCATGTTCGCCTTTCCTCTCTCCTCTTCCTGATTTCCCCCTGCGGGTGAACAGATTTATTCTAAGGAAAAGAGAGGACGCCCAATAGTTACAAGTTGTCATCGTTCTTGTCATGTTCGTCACTTTTTTTCGCTTTTCGTCCAGCGAACCAAATTGGTAGCGGTTGCGCGAATGCTCGAAAAAAAGGGAAACGCCGGCAGGCCGGAAGCCCCGAAACGGCTCCCGGCCCGTGCCTTGCCCCGAGTTTCCTTCAAAACACCTTTTTCTGCCCCCGGTCCGCCTTGATGATTTCCACCGCTTCCCTGAACCGCAACGAGTGCACGATTTCCCGCTCCCGCAGAAACCTGAGCCCGTCCTGCAAATCGACGTCGTCGGTCATGTCGATCAGCCATTGATAGGTCGCCCGCGCCTTCTCCTCGGCCGCGATATCCTCGTAGAGGTCCGCGATCGGGTCGCCCTTTGCCTGAATGTACGCCGCCGTCCACGGCACCCCGCTCGCGTTCTCGTAAAACAGCGCGTTGTCGTGATTGACGAAGTGCGGGCCCAGCCCGGCCGCCTCCAGCATCTCCGGCGTCGCGTCCTTCGTCAGCTTGTAAACCATCGTGGCGATCATTTCGAGATGGGCGAATTCCTCCGTGCCGATGTCGGTCAGCAGCCCGATGACCCGGTCCGGGATCGAATAGCGCTGGTTCAAGTACCGGAGGGCCGCCGAAAGCTCGCCGTCCGCCCCGCCGTACTGCTCGATCAGATAACGGGCCATCCGCGGATCGCATTTGCTCACTTTGACGGGATACTGCAGTTTTTTTTCATAAATCCACATCGGCTTCCCTCCTTATACCTGCCAAGGCCAGGGTGTGTCGTTCCACTGCCACGGGTAGCGCGTAAAGCTGTGGCCGAACTGCATGAGCGGCCCGTACTTCAATTCGAAGGCGTGGGCGATTTGGCTGCGCCGCTGCGCCAACTGATTGAATTGCTGGATCGCCTGCATGTCGGCCGGGTGTGTGTCCAAATAAAGCGACAGCTCCACGAGGGCGAAGTCGACCTTCTGCAGCTCTTCCAGTTCCTTCCGGTACTGTTCGTCTCCGCGCGCGGGTCTTGTTTCCGCTTTTTCTTCCGGCATGATGTACGCTCCTCCTTTTACGCCTTTTTCGTGCGCCTCGAAGGGTAGGGACTGTACAACGCCGGCCACAGCGTCCCTTTGCGAAGCGCTTCGTCGAGCGGGAATTGAGGCAAATTCATCGGCTGAAACGGGATGAACTGATTGGGCGGAACGACATACCATTTCGTTTTAATGGGCGGGCACGGATCGCACTGGCCTACGTAAGGGTGCCAATCTCGCCACTGTCCGTCGTACACGTCGCATCCTCCTTTAGGACCATTAACCTTCTCCCTGAATATATGATCATAGCCCATTCGACTTGCCCGTCCGGCGAAAATAAAGTCCCGTTAGCGAAAAAACAAAAACTGCCGCAACATGCGGCAGTTATCGCTAAAATCCCCTCTATTTCGGCTCCTGCGCCGGATCCGGCGCGATTTTTTCGAGTGCGCCCGTTCTCCGCTTGTAAATGTGAACGCGTTGGACGCGATGGCCTTTCGTCTGCGACACTTCGAACATGTATCCGGAAAACTCGATTTTCCGGCCTTTCGCGATGTTGCCCTCGAGCGTTTTGAACAGCCAGCCGCCGATCGAATCCACCTCGTCGTCCTCGATTTCGATCCCGAACATATCGTTGACGTCTTCGATCAGCATCCGTCCCTCGACGGAAGTGATCTCCCCGCGCACGAGAACGCTCGGCGGCTCGTCGTCGAATTCGTCGTGGATTTCGCCGACGATTTCCTCGAGAATCGTTTCGGCGGTCAGCATCCCCGCCGTACCGCCGTATTCGTCGATGACGACCGCGAGCTGCGACTTGCGCTTCTGCATCAACTTGAGCACTTTGCTGATTTCCATCGACTCCGGCACGCTCAAAATCGGGCGCAAAAACTCCCGCAAATCGTGTTCTTCGTCGGGATCCGCCGTGAACAAATCGGCGATATGCACGAACCCGATGATCTGATCCTTGTCTTCGATGGCGACGGGATACCGGGTATGGCGGGCGGCATAAGCCAGCTTCAAATTTTCGCGGAAGGGCTGGTTGATAAACATGCAATCCATATCGGTCCGCGGAAGCATGATTTCGCGAGCGACGCGGTCGGCGAATTCGAAGACGTTGTCGAACAGCGTCATTTCCTCTTTGTCGATAATGCCGCTTTTTGCGCTTTCGTTCATCAAAATCCGGATTTCTTCTTCGGTATGGGCCGCTTCGTGCTCGCTGGCCGGCCGGACGCCGAACAAGCTCAGCAGGCTGTTGGCCGCGCCGTTCAGCACCCAGATCACGGGCATGAACAGCCTGTAAAACATCAAAAGCGGCCAGGAGAGCCAAAGCGATACGCCCTCCGACTTTTGAATCGCGAGCGACTTCGGCGCCAGCTCCCCGAGCACGATATGCGCGAACGTGATGACGATAAACGCGATAATGCCGGATACGGTATGGATGACCGCTTCGTTCGTCACATGCAGTTGGTAGAGCAGCGGCTCAACGATGAGCTCGGCGATCGCGGGTTCGCCGGTCCAGCCGAGCCCGAGGGAAGCCAGGGTGATGCCAAGCTGGGTCGCGGACAGGTAGGCATCCAGCTTGCGGTTGACTTTCAGAGCGTATCGGGCTTTCAGGTTGCCTTCATTGACCAATTGGGTCAACCGGGATTGCCGCACCTTGACAAGGGAGAATTCCGCGGCGACGAAAAAACCGTTAAGGAACACCAAAAACGCCACGATAACCAGATTCCAGACGATAGACCCCCATAAAAAATCGGTATTCTCCAATGAAATCCCGCTCTCTTCCATGAATTGAAACTTTATGATCGCACCGAATCGGGCCCGATTTACACCCGGGCAGCGCGTTTCGTAAAATCGACTCCCCGGTAATACATATCGCGCACGAGCAAGTTAGGGCCGCAGCAGCCGGCCGCCGGGCAGTGACAGTTGACTTCCCTTTGCAGTCGGTGGGCTTGCCAGCGGTCGAAGACGGCATCGAGTTTCTCGGTCCGCACGTTGCCGAAGGAAGGAATCGAAGCGAAATCGGTGACGTATACGTCGCCGGTAAATAAATTGACGTTGACGCGGTTTCGGCCGTCCGGATCGTTGCGGACGGTTACGTTGGGCTCTTCGCGAAGCCGGCGCAGCAGCGCCCGTTCCTTAGCGTCGTCGCTGCAGGCGTAAAAGGGCAGCGTGCCGAACAGCATCCAGATGCCGGGGTCGCGGACATCAAGCAGTCCCGAGATCGTCTCCATCATTTGTTCCTTCGAGATGACCGGAAGATTGCTTGCGAAAGAGCTCGGGTACATCGGATGCACTTCGTGGCGAAGACAACCCATTTCGACGATCAGCCGATGGATTTCGTTCATCTTGTCGTGCGTTCGGAAGTTGATCATCGATTCCGCGGATACGAACAAGCCGCCCTCCGCAAGCTTGCGCGCGTTCTCCATCATTCGCTCGTACATTCTGGAGGAAGCGTCGGCTCCGACCTTGCGGCCGGAACGCGCAAAGCCGACCCGGTGAAAATCTTCCGCGGCGGTGTAGTTGAACGATATGTGCATCACGTCGAGATAGGGAGCGATTCGCTCGTACCGCTCGTAATCCAGCGTCACGTTGGAATTCAATTGCGATCGGATGCCGCGCGAGCGGGCATATTTGAGCAGCGGCAGCAGGATGTTGTCGACCGTCTCCTTGCGGAAGGTCGGCTCTCCTCCGGTGAGACTGATCGTCTCCAAGTGCTCCGCTTCGTCAAGCCTGCGAAAGATCAGATCGAGCGGCAAATGCGGCAGTTCGGTCATGGTCAGGCTGTCGCCGACCGCGCAATGCTCGCAGCGCATGTTGCATAAGTGGGTGGCCGTAAACTCTACGCTCGTCAGCACATGGCGGCCGTGCCGCTGCAGCGAGCGAATCGGATCCCACGGATCGTACTGGGGCGAAATCGGCAAAAAATGAGAAGGCGGCGCGAACGGAGCCGGCGCTGCCTGGGCTGGAAAGCCATGCATATTCATAAAACTCCTGTCGTAACGATTCATTTCATGTATATTTTAGCGGTCAGTGTTTCGGAAAGCAAACAAAGCCCCCGGAACGGATCGCTTCCAAGGGCCGAAAAACGCCGTCCCTTCCGAATCAATTCACTTCGATAGGGCCCGGATTTACTTTTGTAATCATCACGGACAACTGCTTGGACAGGTCGAGATCGTAAGGCGCCTTGAGCTCTTCTCCCGCCTCGTTCGCCACGACCCGGACGACCGGACGCTGCATGCTGGCCGAGTTAATGTCCACCACGACCGCCGTTTCGCCGGTGCTCAGCTGTACGGTCATGCCGACCGGATAGGTCGCCACCTTGTCGCGGAAAACGCACAGCTTCTCCGTATCGTACAACGTGCCGCTTCCCGAAAACAGCGACTCCACCGCCTGATGCGGCAGCATCGCCTGTTTGTAAACCCGGTTCGTCGTCATGGCGTCGAACGAGTCGACAATGCCGATCCATTTCGCGTAATCGTGGATTTCTTCGCCCTTCAATCCGCGAGGATAACCCGTTCCGTTCATCCGTTCGTGATGCTGAAACGCGCAATGGGCCGCAATAAGCGAAATGTTCGGCTCGTCCTTGAGCAAATAAAATCCCCGTTCGGTATGACGCTTCATTTCCTCGTATTCTGCGTCAGACAGCTTTCCCGGTTTCAGCAGCACCTGCATCGAAATTTGCGTCTTGCCGACGTCGTGCAGGAGAGCGCCTACCCCGAGCGTGAACAGCTCGTCCGTGTTATACCCGTGCGCGATGCCGAGCAGCGTCGAATACACGCACACGTTCAAGGAGTGCATGTACAAGTAATGGTCCACCGTATGCAAATTCATCAGCATGATCATCGCGTCTTTGTTGCGCATCAAATCGTCCAGCACCGATTGCATCACATTGCGGACGTTGCGCCCGATATACGGATACATGCCGACGTTTCGCCGGCCGGGTTGATCGATATAATCGCGAAAAACGTTCCGAATCGTCGACAGCGCCTGTTTTTGCGTCTCCTCGTTCAACAGGTCGGGAATTTCGATGCCTTCCGTTTCCGGATCTTGTATGTACAGGTAATTTATTCCATTCTGAGCCAATTTCCGAATCAGAGTTTCCGTCAATTCGACTTCTTCCGCCAACAGCACGATGCCTTCGTCTGAGTAGATTTTCTTGCCCAGCTTCATGCCGGGTCTGCAAAGCGTGATCGGCATCATGCGCATTCTTCAATTCTCCTCCTTCCATTCGTTGCGTTTCCAGTCCAAATCTTTTAACTCATTTTAATGTAAGAGATTTCAGAAAAGACGGCAAGAGCTATGTCGAAAATTGTATAGTTTTGATTAAAAAACCGGGCCTTGCCCATCGGCAAAGTCCGGTTTTCTCCCTGCGGAGGCACGAAAACGACGATTCCCGCCGGCTTGCGTCCGAGGTTTTCGGTTATGAAGCGCCCTGTTCCGTTTTCAGGTGCCAGCGCGGCGCGTTGCAGTCGGCGAGCGCATCCGCGTCGTTAAGCGCGTCGCTCAAAAGGTCCCGAATGAATTCCGGAAGAAAATAACGCACCACGCGGCCTTCCTTCAGCCCTTTGTAGCCGACTCCGAACGTAAACATATCCAGCGTACCCACGGCGTACTCGCGCCCGTCCTCCAACGGAATTCCGCCTACGAGCACCTCGCCCACCCGCTCGTAAGGCGGCCGCGTTTCGTCCGCGTACACCTCCATCCCGTCGAAGCAAAGCGTGCCGAGCTGCTTGCCGCGGAAGCCGAAGCCCTGAAACCGAAGATCGATAAATTCCGGCAGCAGGCTTTCCTCGAGCGCCCGGCGCAAAGCGTCGCCTCTCAGCATGATGAGGCACGGATTGATCGGCGAGGGACAGATGCGGTGAATGTCGCCTTTCGTTACCGCACCCGCCGACAGGCCCTCGAGCAATTGCCCGGCGTTGGTCAAGCCGATTTCCGCCCCGGTCGACTTGCGGAGCGCGGCGGCAAGCAGCGTGCCGAGCGGATTCTCGCGGGCAGGATCGGACGGAAGCGGGCGGGCGAGATGGGCGACAACGCCGTTCATGGCCGCATCCGCCTGCTCGCGAAACGACCGAACGATCGCTTCCGCATCGGAATCGGGCGGAAGGTCGGCGGTCGGGATGCAGCGCCCCCGAATGCCGATCTGTCCCGTCGCTGCGTTTTTCTCGATTTGAACGATCCCGATGTGGAACCCGAACTTGCCTGCCGCGCATACCGTCGTTCGGCCGATCGTGAGCGGCGTTTCCAGCAAATGGTGCGTGTGGGAGCCCAGGATGAGATCGATTCCGTCGACGGCCGCGGCGAGTCGTTCGTCCATCCATAAACCGAGATGGGAGATGACGACGACGACATCCGCCCGCTTTCGCAGTTCGGGCACGAGGCGGGCGGCCGTTTCGATCGGATCGTCCGCCTCCCAGCCCAATAGCCGGTAATAATCGTTAAAAGCGGCCGTAAGGCCGAGCAGGCCGATTTTCAGGCCGTCCTTCTCCGCGAGCATGAACGGGATCATCCAGGAGGGCTCGCTCCCGGTTTCGGCCCATTTCAAATTCGCGCACACGACCGGAAACGGAGCCGAGTCGAACATGCCGTCCAACTGCTCCCGGGTCCACGTAATGCCCTCGTTGTTGCCGAGCGTCACCGCGTCGTAGCCCAGCCGCTCGAGCAGCGCCCGATTGACGGCCCCGTTCGTGCCTTCCGTCTCCGGGCGAACGCGGTCCAAATAGTCGCCGCAATCGATCAGCAGGAGCCGATCCGGCTCGATTCGGCCGCGAATTTCTTTTATATAGGAAGCGATCCTCGCAGCCTCTTCCAGGTGGCTGTGAAGATCGTTCGTGTGAATCAGCGTAACCTTCGCATCCCGTTCGATCGTTCTCCCTCCCAGCCCAAGCCCGTCAGCCGCCAATTTGCGACATCCGTCTTTCCGTAGGCACGTGCGACTGCGCCTCACCCGCAAGCAGCGCAGCCATTTCGTGATTTTCCGGCTTGATCTGCATCGCCCGCCTGAACAAAGCCTCCATCGCCTCGCTCGAGCCGAGCGCTTCCCGCACGTTCAGTTCGTCCATCCAGTATAGGCAAGGCTTAATATGCCCGTCCGCCGTCAGTCTCAGCCGATTGCAGCTTTTGCAAAAATGATCGCTGATCGGATGAATCAGACCGAAAGAGCCCGCTCCTCCTTCGATCCGCCAATTTTCCGACGGGCCGCTTCCGACGGGAGCCGGCTCGGCCTGAAGCTTGAACCCGAGTCGTTCCGCTTCCTCCAGAACGCGGGTGAGCGGCAAGTAGGAATTTCGCCAGTTCGCATCGTCATGGCCGATCGGCATATATTCGATAAACCGCACGTGAAGCGGCTGTTCGTAGCTTAACCGCAAAAAAGACCCGATCTCGTCCTCGTTGATGCCTTTAAGCAGGACGCAGTTCAGCTTGATCGGGGCGAGTCCCGCTTTTCCCGCGGCCTCGATGCCTTCGACGACTCGTTTCAATTCTCCCCGGCGGGCGATGAATCGAAACCGCGAAGCGTCCATCGTATCCAGGCTGATATTGACGCGGCTGAGGCCGGCTTCCTTCAGCTTTTGCGCTTGCGGCGCGAGCAGCATGCCGTTGGTCGTCAACGCAATCTCCTCGATGCCGGGAATCGCCGACAGCTCGCCGATCAACTCGTGAAGGTTGGGCCGAACGAGCGGCTCGCCTCCCGTGATCCGAAGCTTGGATATCCCCATTCGGGCCGCCGTCGATACGATTTCGGCAATCTGAGGGTAAGTCAGCAGCCGGTCCTGGTTCATAAACTGCATGCCTTCCTCCGGCATGCAGTACAGGCATCGCAAATTGCACCGGTCCGTGACGGATATCCGCAAATACGTATGTTTTCTTCCAAACCGGTCGATCAAATCAGACATCCGTCCATCCCTCCAGACTTCCATCCTGCAATAGTTCTCGCCATTATTCCTAGCATAACATTTTCCGGGGCGTTATGGTATGCTTGAGCAAAGGATGATCTATCGCCGAACGGAAGGATGACTGACATGGAACAATCAATTCGCTGGCGCGTTTCCTTGTTCGCCGGCCTTGCCGAACGATTCGATGCAAGAATGCTGATTCTGGAATCCGAAACTTCCGAAATGACGGTCAGGGATCTGAAACGAACGATCAGCGAGAAATATCCCGATCACGCCGATCTCGTCGCGATTTCGTTTATGGCACGCAACCAGGAGTTTGCCGCGGACGACGCGAGGATAACGTCGGAAGACGAATTGGCTCTGCTTCCTCCCGTGTCGGGAGGAGAGGATGCCGGTTCTCGGGATGAGTCGGACGTCGCCCGAACGTCGGAGCGATATGCGATCCTGCAGGACAAGCTGGAACCCGACGCGGTTTTGTCCCTCGTCGCCCATCCCGATCACGGCGCTTCTGTCGTGTTTGTCGGCACGACCCGGGAATGGACCGCCGGCCAGCGAACGGTGCTGCTCGAATACGAGGCTTACGTGCCGATGGCCGTCCGGGAAATGCGGCGGATCGGCGACGAAATCGGCGAGCGCTGGCCGGGAACGCTTTGCGCGATTCACCATCGCATCGGTCCGGTCGGCATCGGCGAAGCAAGCGTCGTCATCGCCGTCTCTTCCCCGCACCGCGCGCATGGCTATGAAGCGAGCCGATTTGCGATCGAGAGGCTTAAGCAGACGGTCCCCATCTGGAAAAAAGAAGTGTACGAGGACGGCACGGAGTGGAAAGGGCACCAAACGGGACCGTGGAATCCGCTGGCCCGGCCGGAGCCGGCCGAGCCGCCCGCGAACGGATTTTAGGATTGACGGTTGCGGACCTTCGTGTTAAGTTGGCGTAATACCCGCTTTTGCGGGTCCTATCATGAGGAGTGAAAGGCTTTGACGCTTCCGATTTTTGACCGTTTTATCGAGGGCGCCGTATCGACATTAAAGGAAGACGGACCGGATCGAAAATCCCCTCGTCCTTTGGGAGCGGGACGAGGCAGCCTCGCAGGCGCTCCGTCTAACCGAGCCCTCCCCGCCGCAGCTCGATCCTCAGTGGATCGAGGACCGGTTCTGGGTTTGGGTCCATTACGGCGCCGCCAAGCTGGGACGCGGGGAGTTGTACGAGCTGATCGATCATCTCGCCTACATGCGCGGAGCCGTCCTCGGGCCTTTGATGGCGCGGGCCGCGGGGCAGATGCCGAGAGGCGTGCGCAAACTCGAAACGCTGGCGGCCGCGTACGCCCGCGAGCTCGCCGAAACCGTTCCGCGCCATCATACCGCCAGCTGCTATAAAGCGCTTCAGGCGACCATCGGGCTGTATCGGACGCTGCGAAGCCAAATTCAAGGCCTTGAACTACGAACCGAAGCGGAGGAAGTATCCGTTCGGTATTTGGACGAGGTTTTTGCCGAAGTCACGGAACGAACCTGAAGTCGAAATCCGAAGCTGCCGCTTTCAAAGATTTACCTGACCCGCGCCGTTGTTCGGAGTGCTACAATCGATATATTATCGCGATATACGGATGGTGTACAGGTATGTTTATTCCCCCGATGCCGCTTGAACCGTGCGAACGGCCTTTCGACGACGACCGTTACTTGTTCGAGCCGAAAATCGACGGCCGGCGGCTTATCTTATCGATGGAAAACCGGATGGTCAAGCTCTATACGCGCAACCGGTTCGATGTGACTCGCCAATACCCCGAGCTCCATTTCGTCCCGATCGACGACGGCACGGATACGGTATTGGACGGAGAAGTCGCCTCGATCAATCCGGACACGGGCATGGTCGAGCTGGAAGAAATCGTGAAACGACTCCGAATGAAAAAACCGATGAGCATTCGCGAAGCTTCCGTAGGAAGGCCGGTCCGTTACTTCGTGTTCGATATTTTGCGCTACAAGGGCGAAGACGTGCGCGCATGGCCGCTTACGGAGCGCAAAGCGCTGCTATCGGAGGTGCTCGGGGAGAACCGGTTCTTTGGCCGCATCCCGACCGTCGACGGAGCCGGGACGGCTTTGTTCGAGGCGATTCGAAGCATCGATCTGGAAGGCATCGTGGCGAAGCGAAAAGAAAGCCTCTATGACAGCGAGAACGGCCGGAATTGGCTTAAAATTATCAATTACAAATATGCCACGGTATCCATCGTCGGCTACCGCAAAAACCAGTTCGGCTGGCTGGCGCAGGAGAACGGCCGGGACGCGGGCGTCATCGAGCTCGGCATCCAGCCTCCGTTTCGCCAAGCGTTTTACGGGGTGTCCAAAGCGATTCGCACGGGAGAGGACCGGGACTACGTTTACGTTCGGCCCGTCCTGCAAGCCGTCGTCCGGTTTCGGCACCGAAACGCGGCCGGAAAGCCGGTCTCGCCGGAGTTCGTGCGGTTTGCCGGATAACCGGCGCGGCGCCGGCGCTCTGACGGAGATCACGGCCCTTTACGCAAAAAAAACGATCCGCGGCACAAATCCGCGGATCGTTTTTTTGCGTTTGTTCAGGCTTACCCGATGCTGCCTTCCATTTCGAACTTGATCAGGCGGTTCATTTCGACCGCGTACTCCATCGGCAGCTCCTTTGTGAACGGCTCAATGAAGCCCATGACGATCATCTGCGTCGCTTCCGCTTCCGAAAGGCCGCGGCTCATCAGGTAGAAGAGCTGGTCCTCGGATACCTTGGAAACGGTCGCTTCGTGCTCCAGCGTCACGTTGTCGTTCAGGATTTCGTTGTACGGAATCGTGTCGCTCGTCGACTGGTTGTCGAGGATGAGCGTGTCGCATTTGATGTTCGACTTCGCGCCTTCCGCGTTGCGTCCGAACGACGCCAAACCGCGGTAGGTGACTTTGCCGCCGTGCTTGGAAATCGACTTGGAGACGATCGTCGACGTCGTTTCCGGCGCCAGGTGGATCATCTTCGCGCCCGCATCCTGGTGCTGGCCTTTGCCTGCTACGGCGATGGAGAGCACCATGCCTTTGGCGCCGCGGCCTTTCAGAATGACGGCCGGGTATTTCATCGTCAGCTTGGAGCCGATGTTGCCGTCGACCCATTCCATCGTCGCGTTCTCTTCGGCGACGGCGCGCTTCGTGACGAGGTTGTAAATGTTCGGCGCCCAGTTTTGGATCGTCGTGTAACGGACGCGCGCGTCCTTCTTCGCGATGATCTCGACGACGGCGCTGTGCAGCGAGTTCGTGCTGTAGATCGGCGCCGTGCAGCCTTCGACGTAGTGAACGAAGCTGCCTTCGTCGGCGATGATCAGCGTGCGTTCGAACTGGCCCATGTTTTCGGAGTTGATCCGGAAGTACGCCTGCAGCGGAATTTCGCATTTGACGCCTTTCGGGACGTAAATGAAGCTGCCGCCCGACCATACCGCGCTGTTCAGCGCGGCGAACTTATTGTCGGCGGCCGGAACGACGGTGCCGAAATATTCCTTGAAAATTTCCGGATGCTCGCGCAGCGCGGTATCCGTATCCGTGAAAATAACGCCCTGCTTTTCGAGATCTTCCTGCATCGAGTGGTAGACGACCTCGGACTCGTACTGAGCGGACACGCCGGCGAGGAATTTCTGTTCGGCTTCCGGGATGCCCAGCTTGTCGAACGTCGCCTTGATTTCTTCCGGCACTTCCTCCCAGGTTTTCCCTTGCTTTTCGGAAGGTCTTACGTAGTATTGAATATCGTTGAAATCGAGATCGTCCAAATCGCCGCCCCAGCGCGGAAGCGCCATCTTGTTGAACTGCTCCAGCGACTTGAGGCGGAAGTTCAGCATCCATTCCGGTTCGCCCTTGATTTCCGAAATCGTGCGGACGACTTCGGGGGTCAGCCCTTTGCCGGATTCGAACACCGCTTTATGCTCGTCGCGGAACCCGTACTTGTAATCTTCCAACTCGGGCATTTGTTTCGCCATGACGATCAACCTCCTTGTTAAAAATGGTTATTGAAAACGAGCATGCCTTATTCTTCTATACCCTCGTGCCGGCCCTGTCCGTGCTCGACGCCTTTGCGCAAAGCGTTCCAGGCCAGCGTCGCGCATTTGATGCGGGCCGGGAATTTGTTCACTCCGGACAGCGCCTCGATCTCCTCGTCGTCCCCGAAATCGACTTCTTCGCCTTTCATCAGGGACGAGAACTTCTCGGCCAGCTCCAGCGCCTCGGCCGTCGTCCGCCCTTTGACCGCTTCAGTCATCATCGAAGCCGACGACATGCTGATCGAGCAGCCTTCTCCGGTAAAACGGGCGTTGCGCACGATCCCGTCCTCGATTTGCATTTGCAAGCTGATGCGGTCCCCGCAAGTCGGATTGTTAAGGTTCACCGTGACGGACTCGTCGTCCATCGTTCCGCGGTTGCGGGGATTTTTATAATGATCCATGATGACGCGGCGATACAGGTCGTCAAGGTTCATAGCCGAAAAACTCCTTTGTTTTGACCAGAGCGTCGGCCAGACGGTCGACATCCTGTTCGGTATTGTACAGGTAAAAGCTCGCCCTTGCCGTCGCGCTGACTTCGAGCCAGCGCATCAGCGGCTGGCAGCAATGGTGTCCGGCCCGGATGGCGATGCCTTCCGTATCCAATACGGTCGCAACGTCATGGGGATGAATGTCGCCAAGATTAAACGTAACGAGTCCCGCGCGTTCCTCGCGAGGCCCGTAGATCGAAATGCCGTCGATGGCGGAAAGCCGCTCGATCGCATAGCGGGTCAACTGCTTTTCGTGCTTGTCGATGGCGTCCAGCCCGACCGACTCGAGAAAATCGATCGCCGCCCCGAGTCCGACCGCCCCGGCGATGATCGGAGTCCCGCCTTCGAATTTCCACGGAAGCTCCTTCCACGTCGATTCGTAAAGGTCGACGAAATCGATCATTTCCCCGCCGTATTCCACCGGCTCCATCCGCTCCAGCAGCTGCGCCTTTCCGTAAAGCGCGCCGATTCCGGTCGGGGCGCACATTTTATGGCCGGAAAACGCATAAAAATCAACATCGAGCGCCCGAACGTCAACCTTCAGATGAGGCGCGCTTTGGGCGCCGTCGACGACGATCACGGCTCCGTTCCGGTGGGCGATCTCGGCGATTTTGGCGATCGGATTGACCGTACCCAGCACGTTCGAAACGTACGTGACGGAAACGATCTTCGTGCGCGCGGTTATCGTGCTTTCCACGTCCGCGAGCGAAATCGTGCCGTCCGGCTGGAGCGGAATATATTTGAGCGTCGCGCCCGTCGCCTTGGCCGCCTGCTGCCACGGAATGAGGTTGCTGTGATGCTCCATCGGGGTGATGACGATTTCGTCGCCTTCCTTGAGCGTCTGCCGGGCGTAGCCGGAGGCGACAAGGTTGAGGCCCGCCGTCGTTCCGCGATTGAAAATGATTTCGCGCGCGGAAGCGGCGTTCAGAAATCGGGCGACCTTTTCCCGCGCTCCTTCGTAAGCGTCCGTCGCCCGGGAACCGAGCGTATGGACGCCCCGGTGAACGTTGGCGTTATCCCATTCGTAATAACGTTTCACCGCTTCGATGACGCTGCGGGGCTTTTGCGAGGTGGCCGCATTGTCGAGATACACGAGCGGATGATCGTTCACGTTTTGGTGCAAGATCGGGAATTCGGCTTTAAGCGCGTTAACGTCCATTTAGCCCAGCTTCCTTTCCAGAATCCGGTGGAGGTCTTCACGCAGCCCTTCGAGCGGGATTTCCGAAACGACCGGATCGAGGAACCCATGGATGATCAGCCGTTCCGCCTCCTGCTTGGAGATGCCGCGGGACATCAGGTAGTACACCTGCTCCGGATTGACCTGGCCTACGCTTGCCGCGTGGCCGGCTTTGACGTCGTCTTCGTCGATCAGCAAAATCGGATTCGCGTCTCCGCGCGCCTTCGGGCTGAGCATGAGCACTTTTTCCGTTTGCTGCCCGTTCGCTTTCGTGGCGGCTTTCTCGATTTTCGTAATGCCGTTGATAATCGCCGTCGCTTCGTCTTTCATGACCGCGCGGGTAATCATGTCGCTTTCGGAGGAGCGGCCGAAGTGAACCGCCTGCGTCGTGACGCTCATCCGCTGATTTCCCGTGCCCACGGTAATGATCTTGGCGTCCGAAGAAGAGCCGTTCCCTTGCAGGATCGACTTCGTATCCGTCAGCGTGTTGCCGCTGTGCAAATCGCCTACGATCCATTCGATGCGGGCGTCGTTATCCACGACCGCGCGCCGGTAAGACACGTCGATCGCCGCCTGTTCCATATGATGCACAGCCGCGTAACGGACATTCGCGCCCCCCTTGGCGAACACTTCGACCGCTCCGTTATGAAGCAGCGTGCCCGAAGCCTCGCCGAGCGAACTGAACAGCTGTTCCACGAACGAGACCCGGCTGTTCGCGTCGGCCACGATCAAAATATGCGGAGCGAGCGTCGCTTCCGCGTCGTCCGCGTAAACAAGCGCCTGGATCGGACTGTCGATCTCCACGTTCCGGGGAACGTACAGAAACACCCCGCCGTTCCACAGCGCGCCGTGCTGCGCCGCCAATTTGTGTTCGTCGCGCTTGTACGCGGTCATCAGATGCTTGCCGACGATCTCTTCGTGCGTCTTCGCGGCTTCTTCCAGGCTGGAAAGCACGACGCCCTTCGCCTTGAGCTCTTCGGACAGACGCGTATACACGACGGAAGAATTATGCTGAACGATCAACGCTTCCGGCATTTGCTCCGGAAGCAGATCCGCGATTGCTTTCGGCAGTTGCGAGAAGTCGGCCACGGGATTGCCCGGCCGATAGGCGCCGTGCGAATCCAGGCTCCACCGCTGGATCGGCGTTTTCTCCGGTTTCGGAAGCTCAAGCTCCGTCGCCCATTGCCCCGCTTCTTCCCTCCAGGCGACGAGCCATGCCGGCTCGTTCTTGCTGCGGGCGAGAGCGGCTGCCGCCTCGCGGCCGAAAGAGGTGGTCGGTGTACTCATGATTGCTAGCCTCCCTTATCCTCTTACGCTTGGCCAACCGTCTCGTCGACGATTCCCAGCTCTTCTTTGACCCAGTCGTAGCCTTCGGCTTCCAGACGCTCGGCCAATTCCGGCCCGCCCGACTTCACGATGCGGCCTTGCATCATGACGTGCACGAAATCCGGCTTGATGTAGTTAAGCAAACGCTGATAGTGCGTGATGATCAGGAAGCTGCGCTCCGCCGTACGCATCGCGTTGACGCCCGCGGCAACGATTTTCAGCGCGTCGATGTCAAGACCCGAGTCGATTTCGTCCAGAATAACGAGCTTGGGCTCAAGCATCATCATTTGCAAAATTTCATTCCGCTTCTTCTCGCCGCCGGAAAAACCTTCGTTCAAATAACGGTGCATGAACTCGGGATTCATTTCCAGCTCTTTCATTTTGCCTTCCATCAGACGGATGAACTTGATCAGCGAAATCTCGCTGCCTTCCTCGCGGCGGGCGTTGATCGCGCTGCGCAGGAAGTCGGAATTCGTCACGCCGGTAATTTCGCTCGGATATTGCATCGCGAGGAACAGGCCGGCGCGGGCGCGCTCGTCCACCGCCATTTCCAGAACGTCTTCGCCTTCGAGAAACACTTCGCCTTCGGTCACTTCGTATTTGGGGTGTCCCATAATAGAGGAAGCGAGCGTGCTTTTGCCGGTGCCGTTCGGTCCCATGATGGCGTGAACTTCCCCGCCTTGAATGCTCAGGTCGAGACCTTTCAAAATTTCTTTGCCTTCAATGGTCGATTTCAGACCACGGATTTCGAACAAGCTGGACATTGTGCGATTCCCTCCAGAATTCAGATGCGACAAGCTGCGGTTGACCGCTTCGCTTCCAGCCATGCCACCTGCTGCCGATCCTTATTTATAATTATTTTAATTTGATTCTCAATGATTCTCAACCACCATTTTATGAAAAGGCGATGAAAAAAGCAAACCGGGCCTGCCCGCTTTTTGCGGAATAAACCCGGAATGCGGCAAGATCCGTCGCTCAGCCCCGAACAGCGCGCGACAGAAGCTCCGCTTGGTTCGCGAATTGCCGATCGTCCAAAACCGGCTTGCGCGTCCGTTGCGCGATCTCTTCCTCCAGGCGCAGCCACGACTTGCAGCCGCCGTAGCTGTCGCTTTCGGGGATTTCGATCGGTTCGTCGAACTTGAAAACTCGCAGCAGCAGCACGTGCAGCGGCTTCGTTTTTTTCCACTTCAGCCGTTCCTCCGCATAGTCTGCCGTCCATATGTGCAGCTCATTCAGCCGTTCCAGCGTCTTTGCGTCCGTCACTTCGTAATCCTCCGCCGCCTCGGCGTAGGAGGTCAACCGAACCCTTCCGGGGTTCGCGGCCGCTTCCGCGCGCGTCGCTTCGACCGCATCCCGGAATTCCGGCTTTACCAGTTCGGGGCGCTGATGTTCATAGGAAGGAAAAAGATAAAATTCCGGGCTTTCCAGCCGGAACTCCTTCGTCTCCTCGGCAATTCCTCCCTTGCGCAGCACGATCGCCTGCCGGCCTTCCTCCAGCGCGCGCACGGCGACGGCCCATTCCCTGAGCGCAATCGGTCGTTCCATGGAGTCGTTCCTTTCTGTGCCGTTTTTCGTGCAGCTTCCATTATAACACATTTGACGGTACGAAGCCGCTGATCTTGGCACCGATGTTGTCAGACGGAACCAGGAATAGCGAATTCAAGCTCTAATTCGTTCAGGAATTCGCGAGTTTTCGCAGGCTGCGTAATGAAGACAAGCTCGGCATCTTTCGGGACCGGAGCGAATTCCTTTTCATACCGGCGCTTGAAAGGATCGAGGGTTTTCTCCGCTTTCATCGGATTTCGGGGTACGTCCGCTCCATCGGCCGTTTCAAGCGACAACATGTTCGCTTGCTCTTGCGGACTCGAGCCGATAACATCGTAGCGTACGACCGTTTTGTCCGCTTCTAAAATAACCTCGGTGATCCGCAATTCTCCTGACTCTCCTTGGGGCAAGACGAGCGGAGCGTCCTCGGAGGGCATTTCGTTCATCCGTATGCGGTATTCCGCTTTGGGCGCATTTTGATAAAAATAGGGACGAAAAAAAAGCTTGGTCGTATTTTCAGGTGCGGGACCGAACTGAATTTTCCAGCTTCCCCGCGATACGGCGCTCCCGGCTTCGGTCGTCATCCCGGATTGGGAAGAGATCAGCTCCAGCGCGATTCCATCCCCGTCCATCAGTTCGAAGCCGATCGGCAAATTAACTCCGGAAGGCTGGCTGTAATCGAACTCGATTTCCGTCGTCATTGGAGTCAGCTTCACTTCTCGGACTGAAATTGAGATTTGGCGGTTGGAAGAAGCCGCTATTGGCTCGATTATTTTCGAGTTTTCCTTAAGCGAGGAGATCGGGAACGAGAACGACCAATCGCCCGTTCTATCTCCTATTTTCGAAACTTTAAGGCCGACGACGAACGAATCCGGCAACCGCTCCGGCGGTGTTACATCAATAAATCCTACAAGCTTTCCCGATTCGTCTTCCACCGCGCTCCCTTTTCCAGCGTAACGCTCGCTTTCTCCTTTTATGTTCCAAGCGTAATCCATTGTGATGCCGTATTCTCCCGGTGCCGGTTCTACCTTGCGTCCATCTGCCGTTTTCATGGCAAATGCCGCCGAAAATCGGATGCCATCATACACGGCCTTTTCTAGCGTGAGACGGATTCCGTTCGACGTATCCGTCAGTCCAACGGCTGTTGTCAGTCCGGCAGTATCCGTTTGTCGAAGCCCCCAATCATGGGCTTGGGCAAAAATCGATCCGACCAAAGGCAATTGGCGTAACGCGGCCTCTGCCTGAGGAGATAATGCAGCGGCGGCCAACGCCGATCCGACCGCAATCGCCACCGCGGACGACATTGCCACAATGCGTGAGGCCAATCCGCGTCGTTCTTTCATTCTCCGTTCGGGAAGCGATCGGAGCGTCTCGTCGATTTTCCGTTCGATTGTCTCCGGCACTCCGGATACGGCTGCTTTATTTCGGACAGCCCGCAGCGCTCTTTCCACATCGCTAAAGTTCATCGTTTATTTCCTCCCATCCCTATTTCTCAAGAGCCGAACCTCCCGGCACTTCTCCTGCCGGCGCGTTTTCTTCCGGTCCCCGGAGCCATTTTGCCAGTAGCCTCCGCGCCCGGTGCAGCCGCGATTTTAACGTTCCTTCCGGCACGTCCATTACTTTCGCGATTTCTCCCAATGGCAAATCCATAAAGTAGTGCAACCTGACGACCGTCTGCAGGGACTCGTCCAGTTGGCGAACGGCCACGTATAAATCGATCTCCGGCTCCCGAACGTTCCCGTACTCCTTTCCCGCTAACGCTTCCGTCCACGGAACCGTAATTTTTATCCTTCTCCGCATCCGATGGCATTCCCGCAGCAAAATCCGAAACATCCATGTCCGGAAATAAGCCGGTTCTTTCAGTTTCGGCAGCCCTCGATAAGCGCTCAGAATCGCCTCCTGGATCGCATCCGCACAGTCGGCGTCGTTTTCCATGAATGAGCGGGCCATTCGGTACAAATCAGTCTGCATCTCTTTTACCAATTTTGAAAAGGCCTCGTTGTCGCCTCTTCGCGCGCGTTTGACGTCTTCCAAATGTTCATATTCCGGCAAGCATGCCTCCTCCTTTCGCGCAACGGCAAATATTCTTTAACGTTCCTATTTATTAGAGGCATGGCGTGCCGAATCGGTTCGATTGCCGACCTTAAACGCACCAAAACGATATATGCCCCCGTGCTTAAGCATCGTTTGCGCTTTCCGGCTTTTATCCGCCCCCGAATTGCATTATACTGACTAGTGACGCGAATGGACCCTACGACGGGACAAGCAGCCAACTTCTCGATGAGGTGAAAATATGAGCAATTATCATCCGTTAACCGAAGCCGAGGCGATCGAGATCGCGAAGACGATCAAGGAGGCGTTTCCGACCGGCGAGGAGCTGGTCTGCCGGGAGATCGGCGACGGCAATTTGAATCTGGTCTTTCATATTACCCAGCCCGCGACCGGGCGCAGCCTGATCGTCAAGCAGGCGCTGCCGTACGCCAAGGTCGTCGGCGAATCGTGGCCCCTCTCGCTGGACCGCGCCCGCATCGAAGGCGAAGCGCTGATTTTGCAAGGCAAGCTGGCCCCCGGACTCGTTCCCAAAGTATACAAAAACGACAACGAGCTGGCGCTCACCGTCATGGAGGACTTGAGCGACCATGTCATCATGCGCCGCGGCCTGATCGAGGGCGGACGCTACCCGCGCTTTGCGGAGCATATTTCCGAATTTATGGCCCGCACGCTGTTTTTCACTTCCGACCTGGGCTTCAACCAACAGGAGAAAAAGCGCGCGGTCGGCTCGTTCATTAACCCGGACTTGTGCAAAATTACCGAGGATCTGATTTTCGACGATCCTTATTACGATTCGCCCAACAACAGCATCGAGCCCCATCTGCGCGACGCCGCGGAAGCGATCTGGCAGGACAAGGCGCTTCATCTGGAAGTGGCCGTCCTCCGCGAGAAGTTTCTGACCCAGGCGCAGGCGCTGCTTCACGGCGACCTGCACACCGGCAGCATCTTCGTCACGCCGGAGTCGACGAAGGTGATCGATCCCGAGTTCGCTTATTACGGCCCGATCGGCTTCGACGTCGGCGCCGTCATCGCGAACTTGCTGCTGAACTTCGCCGGCCAGGAACATTGGAGCCAAGACGAGGCCGCCCGCAAAGACAGCCGCGAATATTTGCTCGGCACGATCCGCGACGTGTGGACGCTGTTCGAAGCCAAGTTCCGCGCGCTGTGGAACGAGCACGGCATCGACCGCATTTCCCGCACGCAAGGCTACCAGGACGAATATATGCTGCGCCTGCTCCGGGACAGCATCGGCTTCGCCGGCGCCAAAGCGGTGCGCCGCATTTACGGCTTGTCCCACGTCATCGACATCGACAATATTCCGGATGCGGGCGTTCGCAACCGCGCCCAGCGGATCGCGCTGGCGATCGGCACGGAACTGATCAAGACGAACCGCAAAGCGGAGTCGATCGAACACGTCGTCGCGATCGGTCGGCGCGCCGTAAACGCCTGAGCGGCTTGAGCGGCCCGAACTCCCCCGGGCCGGCTGTAAGATCCCGCCTTGCGAAGGGCCGCGTCCGGTCCGCAGCGGCGTCTTGCCGCAAACCCGAAAGGAGAAACCGACATGAGCACCGACAACCTGTCCGCAGCCTCCAAAGTGCTGCAATCCGTCCGTTGGGCGGAAGGAGCGCTGGAACTGCTCGATCAACGGCTGCTGCCGGAAGAAACCGTCTATTTGAAATTGAAAACGCCCGAGGACGTTTGGGAAGCGATCCGCGAGCTGAAAGTCCGCGGCGCCCCGGCGATCGGCATTTCCGCCGCCTACGGCATCGTGCTCGGCGCGGCCCCCGTCTCCGGAAGCGCCAAGGATGTGGCGGCCGAGGTTCGGCGTCACGCCGACTATCTCGCCACGTCGCGGCCGACGGCCGTCAACCTGTTCTGGGCGCTCGACCGGATGAAGGCGAGAGCCGAGGAATTGGCCGAGGCCGGACTGACGGCCGAAGAGGCCGTCGCCGCGCTGCTCGACGAAGCGAAGCAAATCCAGGCCGAGGACGAGGAAACGAACCGGCGGATCGGGGAGCACGCCCTTACGCTGTTCAAGGACGGCATGGGCGTGCTGACGCACTGCAATGCCGGCGGGCTTGCGACCGCCAAATACGGCACGGCGCTGGCGCCCTTCTATTTGGCGCTTGAGCAAGGCATCGCGCTGAAAGTATTCGCCGACGAGACGCGGCCCGTGCTGCAGGGCGCGCGCCTGACGGCGTTCGAGCTGCAGCAGGCCGGCGTCGACGTGACGCTCATCTGCGACAACATGGCCGGACACGTCATGTCCAAAGGCTGGGTGCAGGCCGTCATCGTCGGCACCGACCGCGTCGCGGCCAACGGCGACGTCGCGAACAAGATCGGCACCTACAGCGTGGCCGTGCTCGCCAAGGCGCACAACATTCCGTTTTATGTGGCGTGCCCGATGTCGACGATCGACCTGTCGACGCCGACCGGCGCCGATATTCCGATCGAGGAGCGCCGCGCCGACGAAATCACGCACGGCTTCGGCAAACGCACCGCCCCGGAAGGCGTCAAAGTGTACAATCCCGCCTTCGACGTGACGCCTAACGAGCTCGTCACCGCCATCATTACCGAGAAGGGCATCGTCAGGGCCCCGTACGACACCGGCTTGCGCCGGCTGTTCGAGTCCTGAAACAACGGCCGACATCAAAAAGGCTGACCCGCGGCAGAGCGTTTCCGCCGATCGGGTCAGCCGATTTTGCTTTTGTCCGGAATTCCCACGAACCGGTCATCGCTCCCTTGAACTTACGCGCCGTGCGGCTCGACGCTGCCCTTCGCGAGACGGGAGACCGCGTCGCGGCCGATCATCCCCGGCACGATCCCTCTGTTGCGGGCTTCGTGCGTAACCGACTCCAACGGAGCGTCAAGCAGCTGCTCGAGCGTTCGAACGCCTACCGCCCTTCCGGCCACGATGCCGCGATCGGCAAGCCGTTCGTTGAGCAGGCCGACATCGAGCGCGCCGCACATAATATATCCTTCTCCCGCCGTCACCGCGATAAGCGTCGTTTTCGGCAGCAGCACCTCGACCCCCAAAGCCGTGTGCCCCTCGATTTCGATCGGGACGAGACGAATCATTCGATTTCACCTCCGGGTTTGTCAAACTTGGATAAAAATGGGCCGTTGGGACGAATTCCCACACGATATCGTATGATCCTTTTGCCCTATGAAGCTCCCGTTAAATACCTACTTGGGTCTATTTTAGGCAGCATGAACGTGGTATAGTTAAGAGCGGACATTATCATCGGGGTGTAAGATGGAGGCTAGCAAAAAGATGGCAAAAGGGAAATCGGACGCGGACGGATCTTTCCTTTTCAAGGTGGACATCCTCGTGCACGCTTCGTCCGGAAGCGCGGCGCTGGAGCAGCTGCTTCGCGGCTTGAACGGAGGGCAATTTTCGGATTTCCGGATTGAATCCGGGGTTCAACTCGGCATGAAGATCGAGGAGGAATTGGCCAAAACGGTCGATAAAACGCCAATCGCGATCGAACCGGCCGAAAAAGGCGCAAAGACCGCAAAAACCGACAAAACCGAAAAGACGCCGCTCTCGACCGAATCGCTCGACTCGCGGATACGCTTGTACATTCAGACGAACAAGCTGATCCGGGTCCGGGTCAATAAGGGCAAAGGGGTCAAGCTGGACATGCCTTGCCGCATCGTCAACTTCGATCCCGAGCAGCAATTGATTACGTTATACCACGTCGATGAAAAACGAGTGTATTCGATCTTCCTTAACGAGATCGACGATTTTATCGAATAAAGCGCGAACGCCGCAGCCTGTCGAAGAGGCTGCGGCGTTTTTTCGCGGGATGGCATGCCGGCATCAATGCTTGATGGGCAGCACGCTTTGGTTCCAAAGCAATTCCTCGACGCTTTCTTTCGGAAGCGGAGGGCTTCCGAAGTAGCCTTGCATTTCGTCGCAGCGGTGGGTTCGGAGGAATTTGACCTGCTCCTCGGTTTCCACGCCTTCCGCGATGACTTGCAGCTGCAGGTTGTGCGCCATCGCGATGATTGCCGAAACGATGGCCGCGTCGCTCGGATCCTGCTGGATGTCCCGCACGAACGAGCGGTCGATCTTCAGGCTGCCGATCGGGAAATTGCGCAAATAATGAAAGGAGCTGTAGCCCGTTCCGAAATCGTCGATGCTGATGCCGACGCCGAGATCGGCAAGCTCCCGCAAAAACGAGGAGGCGCGTTCGACGTCCATCGTAATGCTTTCGGTGATTTCCAGTTCGAGGTAGCTCGGATCCAGTTCGGTTTTTTTCAAAATGCCGGCAATATTCCGGATGAGATTGCGCTGCATAAATTGGCGAAACGACAAATTGACGGACACCGGAATGGGCGTCATGCCGGCATCCTGCCAGCTTTTATTCTGGCGGCACGCCTCCTGCAGCACCCATTCGCCCAGCGGCACGATGAGCCCGCTCTCTTCCGCCGCCGGAATGAACTCGCCCGGAGGGACGAGACCGCGCTCGGGATGCTTCCAGCGCACCAGCGCCTCAAGCCCGACGATCCGGCCCGTTGCCAAGTCGTACTGCGGCTGATAATAAAGGAGAAACTCCCCGTTTTGCAGTGCTTTCTTGATTTCGTGCTGCAGCGTCAGCTTATGCAACGCGGTATGGGCGATCTCCGACGAGAAAACCAGATAATCGTTCCGGCCGTTCTCCTTCACGCGATGAAGCGCGGTATCCGCCTTTTTGAGGAGGGCGACCGCGTCGTCGATCGTTTCGTTCATCATGGAAATGCCGATGCTTATCGAAATATGGAGCGGCACGCCCGCAAGCTCGAACGGGCTCTCGAACAATCGCATCAGCTCGTCCATCCGGCCGGACAGATCGTCCGCGTCCCTGAGCGACGTGAGCAAGCCGGCGAACTCGTCGCCTTCCATCCGCGCCAAATTGCCGGCCTCCCCGAAGAAGCCCGACAGCCGTTCCGCGATCATCATGAGAAGCATGTCCCCGAAGTCTCTTCCGTACGAAGCGTTCACCAGCTTGAATTGATCGACATCCAGGTAGCAGACCGCCAGGCGGTCGTTCTTCTTATACGCTTCGGTCAGCTTTTCCTCGAGTCTCGCGGTGAAAAAACGCCGGTTCGGAAGGCCCGTCATATCGTCGTTGTACGCCATAAACCGGACCTTTTCCAGGGATCGCTTCCGCTCGCTGATATCCTGGAAAAAAACGAGAATGCCGACCGTCTTGCTCCGTCTCGTGAGCGGAGCGGTATCGATGCTTAAATCGACCGGGTGTCCGTCTTTGGTCATGACCCGGATTTCTTGCGTGCATTTCTCCCCCGCGAGCGTCCTCTCGAACACTTTCATCGTGATTTCGTACGACTGGCTGTCCAGCAGCTCGGAAAAGGATCGGCCGGATAACTCCGCCGTCGTGTAGCCGAACATCTTCTCCGGATCCCGATTGATATCCATGAAACGGCCGAGACGATCGATGACGGCAATGGCTAACGGACTGTTGTGATAAAGCGAGTGAAGCAACTCGTTTTGGAAAGCCGGATTGTCTGACCATCCGTCCACGTGGCGCCATCCTTCCTCCCGTGAGGGAAACATGACAACTTATGTATGCTTCCATTATAAAACAAAATGGCGCTTTACAGAACAAGCTTTTCCAACTAAATTCTCGACCCGCCCGGGCGTTCGACGCTATTTCTTCCGGGCGGCCATAAGAAGGCAAATCCAGCCGGCCAGCAGCGCGACTCCGCCGATCGGGGTGACGGCTCCCAGCACGCGAATACCGCTGAACACGAGAACGTACAAGCTCCCGGAAAAAATAACGACCCCCGCAAGCATCAGGCGCGCGGACCAGCGAACGAGCCCAGGCGACGACAGCCGCTCGGACAACAGCGCCGCGATCAAGATTCCAAGCCCATGGTACATTTGATAACGCACGCCGGTTTCAAAAATATCCAAATCTTCGGCCGACAGCCGCTCTTCGAGCACATGCGCGCCGAAAGCGCCGAGGGCGACCGCCAGCAGCGCGATTGCCGCTCCGATCATCGTATAGTTCCGCAGCAATGAATAAACCTCCCCGTCGAAAACTGCCGGTTCCGCTCGAAACCGGGTACCCTCATCATACCTCGGAGAGGCCGCCTCTGCCAAATGGAACCAAGCCTCGCTTGCGCCGCAAGGCGGGTTCAAGACTTCGGCTCCGGGCACAAGCCGGGGTTGGCGAGCGACAGCTCCAGCGCATAATCGGGACTTAGCCCGGCCAGATGCTCGTAGTAACGGTCGAGAGCGTGATTGGCCGCTAAGGAGCCGGCCTGGAAAGACAGGATAAAGGCGCTGCGCACATGATTGTAATAGTAGGTTTTATCGCTTGCCGGCATGCGAAGCACGAACGGCGGCAGCTGGGCGACCGGGTCGAACGGATTGGCGATGCGGAAGCTGGTTTTCACCTTGCCGTTGAACGCCTTCACGAAAGCGGGGTCGCCGACCCGGGGCGCTCCGTACGTGTAGACGGTTGGCGGCCGGCCTTCGCTCCGCGAAGCCAGATCGAGCGCGCATAACGTGGCCAGCGCTCCTCCGAGACTGTGGCCGGTCGCATAGATCGGTTTGTCCGGGGGCAGCCGCTTCAAGGCGGCGACGATTTGCGCTCTCGCCGAGCGGTAAATTTGCGTGAAGCCTTGATGGGTTTGTCCGGCGTTTTTCGCATAAGGGCAGGGAACCTGGTAGGCCAGCGCGTCCGATACCCAATCGGAAGTCGAAATCGTGCCGCGAAACGCGATCAGGATTTCGCGGTCCGATTCCAGAATAAACCCGAACCTTTCCCTGCTTCGGTCGAAGGACTTCGCCTCGATGATTTCGACCTGCCGGAACCCTTGCGGAACGGCGAAGCTCCCGTCCTTGTTTTTGTAAAGCTCATAGGTTTGACTGCAAACGGCCGCCAAAAACACGGCCCGATCCGGATCGAATCCGCCTTTGCGCATCCCGCACTCCCCCTTATTGCAGTTTATGGATGGGGAGGGCGACAGGTGCCTAACCGCGCCGGCGGCTACGCCGAATTGTCGCACAATTGGACCAAGCTTCGGTCAATTCGCACACATTCTTTCCGCGCATTCGAATATATTGAATAACACACAAAAAAAGCCCAAGGCGGAAAAGGTGGTGTTACGCATGGCTGAACCGGCTTTTATCCTGTCCCGCGAAGACTGGTCATTGCACCGAAAAGGATACCAGGATCAGTCGCGGCACCAGCAGAAAGTTCGGGATGCGATCAAGCAAAATTTGCCCGACTTGCTGTCCGAGGAGAACATCGTACTGTCCGACGGCAAACAAATTATTAAAATTCCGATACGCAGTCTGGACGAATACCGGTTCGTTTATAATCACAACAAGCGCAAGCACGTAGGCCAAGGAAACGGGGACAGCCAGGTGGGGGACGTACTCGGCACCGATCCGGCCAGCGCTCCCGGCAAAAACGAAGGCGCCGGCGACCAGCCCGGAGAAGACGTCGTCGAGGCGGAAATCTCGATCGCGGAGCTCGAAAATCTGCTGTTCGAGGAGCTGGAGCTTCCTTATTTGAAGCAGAAAGAAAAAGAGCAGATCGAGGTGCAGGAGGTTCGTTTTACCGACGTCAGGCGGAAGGGCATCATGTCCAACATCGACAAAAAGCGAACGATTCTGGAAAATCTGCGCCGCAATTCGCGCGAAGGCCGCAAGGAAATTCACGGCATCTCGCCGGACGACCTGCGCTTCAAAACGTGGGAGGAGATCGTCAAGCCGCAAAACAACGCCGTCATCCTCGCCATGATGGACACGTCCGGATCGATGGGATCCTTCGAAAAATATTGCGCGCGCTCGTTCTTTTTCTGGATGACGAGGTTTCTGAGGCGCCAATACGAAAAAGTAGAGCTCGTTTTCATCGCGCACCATACGGAAGCGAAGGAAGTGACCGAGGAGGAATTTTTCACCCGCGGCGAAAGCGGCGGCACGATCTGCTCCTCCGCCTATATCAAGGCGCTCGAGATCATCGACAGCCGTTATCCCCCGTCGCGCTACAACATTTATCCGTTTCATTTTTCCGACGGCGACAATCTGACGAGCGACAACGAGCGCTGCGTGCGGCTGATCAAGGAAATGCTGAACCGCGCCAACATTTTCGGCTACGGCGAAGTGAACCAGTACAACCGCTCCAGCACGCTGATGTCGGCCTACAAGCACATGGACCATCAGCAGTTTCTGTATTACGTCATCAAGGAAAAAGGCGAAATCTACAACGCGTTGAAGACGTTTTTCAAAAAGCGCGAAGCGGCCGTGTAAAGCGGCAGGGCCGCCCTTCCGGCAGCGCTGGCCGGCGGGGCGGCTTTTTTGTCCTCGCCGGTCAGCGGCGGCCCCCCTTCCGCCAGACCGAATCCTTGAAACCGGATTCTCGGGCGATGGCCTTCGCTTGGCCGCCCTTTGGCCTGCATGTCCGGACAAGCCTGCCCAGCCGTCTCGGGGGAGGGCCCATCGAAAAGCGGCTCTCTCGCGCATCGCCCGGGCGGATGTAATTTAAGTTGATTTTTCGTATTGAGAGCGCTTAAATTTAGATTTGAGGGGGGTGCGACCATGACGCGAGATCCGGCGCTTTTCTTTCAGCGGGACGAATTCACCGACCGCTTTCTGGCCGAATATCCCGTTCGTTGCGAGCTGAGAAACGGCCCGATCGGGCGGAGCCGGCTCCATTTTCACGACGGGTTCGAGTTTTATTTGCTGCTGGAGGGCTCGGGTTCGTACACGGCGGGCGACCGCCTGTACCCTTTGCATGCCGGGACGCTCACCGTCATTCGACCGCAGGTCATTCATCATCCGCACTCCGCGCCGGGGCAGCCCGTGAAACGGTACGTGCTGTCCGTCGGCGAATCTTATATGAAGCTTCTGAACCAGGCATGTCCGGCGGCCGAAGGCGGCATCGACGCTCTGCTCACGGCCCCGGGGATGGAGGCGGGCCATTATTTTCTTTCGCTGCCCCGTTTGGACCGGGCTTGTTCGCTGCTGGAGGAGCTTGCGTCCTGTCTTCGGGACAGGCAGCCGAAGCGCGAACTGGCCGCGCTCCGATGCCTGTCCGAATTTTTGCTGCTCGCGATCGATTTAAAGGACGACGCCGGCGCACTCGAAACCGGCAAGACGGAAGACGAACGGTTGATCGGGGACGTTCTGTCGTACCTCGTCGCGCATTACGACGAACCGTTGCGCATCGACGACTTGCTGGAACGTTTCCCCGTGTCGCGCTCCCGTCTTTTCGCCCTTTTCAAGCAAAAGACGGGACACACCGTCAAGCAATTTTTGGCCGAGTACCGGCTGAACAAAGCCAAAGCCTACCTCGCCGGCACCTCCCTGCCCGTCATGGAAGTCGCCAGCCGCACGGGCTTCGGGGATTTGTCGCATTTTTTCCACCTTTTCAAAAAAGAAATCGGGCTTACGCCCTTGCAATACCGCTCGAAGGCGTCGGGCCGGCGCGGCACATAGGAGGCTCCGGCCCGCCGGCAACCGGGTATTCCCCCTCCTCCGAGCGGCAAAGACCCGGATCGACGGATGAGACGGATCCCCCGCAAGCGAAATCGGCCAGGCATTATGCCATCTGCCGACGGCCTGACGTTCGTTCAGACGGAAATCCCTCTGCGCATGGCCTCCGACAGGAGCATCAGCGCAAGACCTTGTCCGTACAGCGTCGGATAGGTCGGAATCTCGTTGTAGGCTTCGATGCTGGGCATAACCGGAGTGCCTCCCGATACGCCGCGCACGATGCCGCTTTCGTCGATTTGGGCCATTACGGCTTTTAACGTTCGCTCTGCCGACGTCCGATAACGGTCATTCGCTTCGATTAAACCCGCATCCATCGCTTTCCACAAGCCGTAGCCGATCCCCGCGCTGCCGGATGTTTCCCGGTAAAAATCGGGACGATCCATCACCGTGCTCCACAAGCCGTCTTCCCGTTGAAAGCGGACCAGCCCTTCCATCAGCCTGCCGTACCGTGTCTTGAGCTCCGCCGAGACGGCAACGAGCGGTTCGATTTCCTTCAGAATAAGCGGCACGCCCGCCGCTACCCAGGCGTTGGCCCTCGTCCATCGCGCGGCCGACATATGGTCGGCGGTGCCGCAATTCCACCCGTGGAACAGAACGCCGCTGTCCTCGTCCTCAAGCAGTCTGAGGTGCAACAAGACTTGCCGTTGCGCCTCCTCGGCGAAGTCCGGACGCCTCGCAAGCGAAGCCGTTCGAGCCAGAAACAATACGGCCATAAAGACGGTATCCGCCCACACCTGTTCGGGAAACGCCGCATTTTCCGTTACGGTATGCTCGAACGCGCCTTCCCTCGTGCGCGGCGCCGCCGCTACGAGCCATTCCGCCACTCTGACCGCTTCGTCGCGATACCACTCCGCACCGTATTCCCGATACAACGCCGGAAAAACGGCATAGGGAGCCACCGCGTTCACAACCGGGGCCCGGCTGGCCTTTTCCTTGTTTTTTTCCACCCAGTCTCGCAAATAAGCCATTGCTTCCGGCTGGCGATCCGATTCGGAATGCTCCAGCATGGCGATGACCCCGACGCCCGGAACCCAATCCCATTGATGAATATCCATTCCCCACTCGCCGGCATGATCCCGGATCATTTGCTGGCGTACCCTAAGAGCTTGCTCCCGCAGCGACACCCTTGCTCACTCCCTTGAACGATTTACGAACATCGTAACATCTTACCCGAACGAAACGCTTGGGCTTCCGTCCCGAAAAAGTGGGGAAAAGTCCAAATTGCCGCGTTCGGCCACATGTAGCGCACCGGGGGCGCTTCTTGCGCGCAATCCGCCTGCGCCAGGCTGCATGTAGCGCACCGGGTGCGCTTCTTGCGCGCAATCCGCCCGCGCCAGGCTTCATGTAGCGCACCGGGGGCGCTTCTTGCGCGCAATCCGCCCGCGCCAGGCTACATGTAGCGCATCGGGGGCGCTTCTTGCGCGCAATCCGCCCGCGCCTGGCTACATGTAGCGCACCGGGTGCGCTTCTTGCGCGCAATCCGCCCGCGTCAGGCTGCATGTAGCGCACCGGGTGCGCTTCTTGCGCGCAATCCGCCCGCGTCAGGCTGCATGTAGCGCACCGGGTGCGCTTCTTGCGCGCAATCCGCCCGCGCCAGGCTTCATGTAGCGCACTGGGTGCGCTTCTTGCGCGCAATCCGCCCGCGCCAGGCTTCATGTAGCGCACCGGGGGCGCTTCTTGCGCGCAATCCGCCCGCGCCAGGCTTCATGTAGCGCACCGGGGGCGCTTCTTGCGCGCAATCCGCCCGCGCCAGGCTTCATGTAGCGCACCGGGGGCGCTTCTTGCGCGCAATCCGCCCGCGCCAGGCTTCATGTAGCGCACCGGGTGCGCTTCTTGCGCGC